>NZ_JAVIFX010000022.1:2500-143418 GCF_031157255.1 Bradyrhizobium sp. LHD-71
CACGATCCTCACAGGTCTATGCGGCGCGGCCTTGATCGGCGGCGCCGTTTTTACAGCGCTCGACGGCGAGACGACATTCGCTTCGATGCCAGAGCGCATCGAGGGCGCCTTGCGCGGCGCATTCAGCGCCAACGAAAAGGCGACGACACGCAAGACCGATCGTCTGCCGCCGCCGAGCGAAGCGACCGCCGCTCGCCAGGTGATTCGCATCTCTCGCGCAGAGCGCGTTGGCAATCGCGACGTCATGCGGGTGCGCCCTTTCATCCGCATCGCCGGCAATTTGTCGCTCACCACGAGTGAACTCTCGGCAAAGATTCCCGCATTCAATGCGCAGCGGCTGCTGGCCGATGTAGGTTCGCCCCTGCCCGCGTCGGCAGAAGAATCGCAAGCTTCGGAAGACGCGGCTCCCGACGCCGAAGTCTCGTTCGTCACACGCGATCTCGGTACGATCCTGCCGCGCGCGAAGATCGCCACGACGATCCCCGTCGAAGAGGTCATGCTGCGTGTCCGCGAAGCCTCCAACTGGCGCGGGAACGGCAACGCGACGGGCGGCGTGCGCTATGCCTCCGCCGGCTCACCATCGGATATGCGTCTTGCTTACGCCGCCGAGGGACAGGTTGATCCGTATGCCGGCTTTGAGGCGCGCGTCGTGCCGGAGAACGTGACGCTGCTCGAAAAGACCAAGGAGCAGGCGACCGGTGGACATGCGACCAACGAACGCGTTCACATCGTCAAGAAAGGCGAGAGCGTTGCGACGATCCTGCGTGACCAGGGCGCCTCTGCGGAGGAGATCAAGGCCATCGTCGCTCAACTTGGAGCGCGCGGCCGGGACGGCGGACTGAAGGAAGGGCAGAAGCTGCGCGTGCTGATGATGCCGCCCGGCCCAGGTCGCAGGCCGCAAGCTGTGCGTGTCGTTGTCGCCAACGATACCGCGGCCGAGGCCGTGGTCGCGCTCTCCGATCTCGGCAAATACGTCAACGTCGATGTTGCCAGCCTCAACACGCCGACGGTCACAGCGGAAGTCGGCGACGACGATGATGGCGAGGACGACGGCAGCGGTGTCCGGCTCTATCAGAGCATCTACGAGACCGCGCTACGCAACAAGGTGCCGACGAACGTCATTGAGGACATGATCCGCGTCTACTCCTACGATGTGGACTTCCAGCGCAAGGTCCAGGCCGGCGACTCGTTCGAGGTCTTCTTCTCTGGCGACGACGAAGCACCGAACCTGGACGCAAAAGCCGAAGTGCTGTTCGCCTCACTCACCGTCGGCGGCGAGACCAAGAAGTACTACCGCTTTCAGACGCCGGACGATTCGGTCGTCGACTACTATGACGAAACCGGCAAGAGCGCGAAGAAGTTCCTCGTCCGCAAGCCGGTCAGCAACGCTATGATGCGTTCGGGCTTCGGCTCACGGCGCCATCCGATTCTCGGCTTTTCGCGCATGCATACCGGCGTCGACTGGGCCACCGGCTACGGCTCGCCGATCTTCGCGTCCGGCAACGGCACCATCGAGCGCGTCGGCTGGGAAGGCGGCTACGGCAAATACATCCGCATCAAGCATCCGAACGGATATGAGACCGCCTACGGCCACATGTCGGCCTATGCCAAGGGCATCGAAGTCGGCAAGCGTGTGCGCCAGGGCCAGGTCATCGGCTATGTCGGCTCCACCGGTCTCTCCACCGGAGCGCATGTTCACTACGAAATCCTGGTGAACGGACGATTCGTCGATCCGTTACGTGTACGCCTGCCGCGCGGACGCTCGCTCGAAGGCTCGCTGCTCACAAGCTTCGAACAAGAGCGCGACCGTCTCGAAAGCATGATGAACAACCGCGGCGGCGCACGCATGGCACAGGGACAGTCCGCCGACGCGCCGATCACGCGCAGCATCGTGCCGCGCTGACGCGAGCAGCGACAGACGCGCGGCATTCGGAGTGCCGAGCGCCATCCGTCAGTCTGGACATTGCCGCAATCAGCGGCCTCTCGAAGGAAATCGCTGTACGGGCCACGTAAGGCCAGGACCGCGGTTGCGGCCGTGGCCCTACGGTTCTTTCGAACACCCTCAGTGCTTGGTGCGTGTCCTGCCGCCCGCCGCAGTCTTGACCGAGCCGGGCCCCTCGAACGCATCGTCGTTGGCCGACGCGGCGATCTTGCCGTTGAACGTCAGGCCATCATAGGCGGCCGCGATCTTCACGTGCTCGCCATCCTTGATCTGGCCGGCAAGGATCATTTCCGCGAGCGGATCCTGCACGTTGCGCTGGATCACGCGCTTCAACGGACGAGCTCCGTAAGCCGGATCCCAGCCTTTTTCGGCCAGCCAGTCGCGCGCGCCCGGCTCCAGGTCGAGCACGATCTTACGCTCCTCCAGAAGCTTCGCGAGCCGTCGCATCTGGATGTCGACGATCTTGCCCATCTCGCTCTTCTGCAGGCGGTGGAACAGGATGATCTCGTCCACCCGGTTGAGGAATTCGGGGCGGAAGCTCGCGCGCACGACGGCCATGACCTGATCGCGCACCGCAAACGTGTCCTCGCCTTCGGGCTGGTTGACGAGGAATTCCGCACCGAGATTCGACGTCATGATGATCAGCGTGTTGCGAAAATCCACGGTGCGGCCCTGACCGTCTGTCAGTCGCCCGTCATCGAGCACCTGCAGCAGCACGTTGAAAACGTCAGGATGCGCCTTCTCGATCTCGTCGAACAGCACGACCTGATAGGGCCTGCGCCGCACCGCCTCTGTCAGAGCTCCGCCTTCGTCATAACCGACATAGCCTGGAGGCGCGCCGATCAGCCGCGCAACGGAATGCTTCTCCATGTATTCCGACATATCCATGCGGATCAGCGCGGTCTCGTCGTCGAACAGGTATTCAGCGAGCGCCTTCGTCAGCTCGGTCTTGCCGACGCCCGTCGGGCCCAAGAACATGAACGAGCCGATCGGACGATTGGGGTCCTGCAGGCCGGCCCGTGCACGACGAACGGCGGTCGAGACCGCCTTCACCGCTTCGGCCTGGCCGATGACGCGCTTGGCGAGTTGATGCTCCATCTTGAGGAGCTTTTCCTTCTCGCCTTCAAGCATCTTGTCGACCGGCACACCGGTCCAGCGCGAAACAACCTGCGCGACGTGATCGGCGGTGACGGCCTCCTCGACCATCGTGCCCTGATCTTCCTTCGCTTCGATCTCGGAGAGCCTCTTCTCGAGCTCCGGAATACGGCCGTAGGCCAGCTCGCCCGCGCGCTGGTATTCACCCTTGCGCTGGGCGTTGGCGAGCTCGATCCGCAGCTGGTCGAGTTCCGTTTTCAGTTTCTGTGCGTCGGAAAGCTTGCTCTTCTCCGCACGCCAACGCGAGGTGAGGTCGGCCGATCGCTTCTCCAGATCGACCAGTTCCTTTTCGAGGTTCTGCAGGCGCGACTTCGAGCCGGCGTCGCTTTCCTTCCTCAGCGCCTCCTGCTCGATGCGCAGGCGCACGATCTCGCGGTCGGTCGAGTCTAGTTCCTCAGGCTTGGAATCGACCTGCATTTTCAGCCGCGCGGCCGCCTCGTCGACAAGATCGATGGCCTTGTCGGGCAGGAACCGGTCGGTGATGTAGCGGTTCGACAGCGTCGTCGCCGCCACCAACGCGCTGTCGGTGATACGTACGCCGTGATGCTGCTCGTACTTGTCCTTCAATCCGCGCAGGATCGAGATGGTGTCCTCGACGGTCGGCTCGGACACGAACACCGGCTGGAACCGCCGCGCCAGCGCAGCGTCTTTCTCCACATGCTTGCGGTATTCGTCGAGCGTGGTCGCGCCAATACAGTGCAGTTCGCCGCGGGCCAGTGCCGGCTTCAGGAGGTTCGACGCGTCCATGGCGCCGTCGGCCTTGCCGGCGCCGATCAGCGTGTGCATCTCGTCGATAAAAAGGATGATGCCGCCCTCCGCGCCGGTGACTTCCTGCAGCACGGCCTTCAGCCGTTCCTCGAACTCGCCGCGGTACTTGGCTCCGGCGATCAACGCGCCCATGTCGAGCGAGAGCAGTTTCTTGTCCTTCAGGCTTTCCGGCACGTCGCCATTGACGATGCGCTGGGCGAGACCTTCGACAATGGCGGTCTTGCCGACGCCGGGCTCGCCGATCAGGACGGGATTGTTCTTGGTCCGGCGCGAAAGCACCTGGATCGTGCGGCGGATTTCCTCGTCACGGCCGATAACGGGATCGATCTTGCCGTCGCGCGCCGCCTGCGTCAGGTCGCGGGAGTATTTCTTCAATGCGTCGTAAGCATTCTCGGCGGTGGCGCTATCGGCGGTGCGGCCCTTGCGCAGCGCATTGATCGCCGCATTCAAATTCTGCGGACTGACACCACCCTTGGTCAGGATCTGGCCGGCCTCGGAATCCTTATCCAACGCCAGCGCCAGCAATAGCCGCTCAACCGTCACAAAGCCATCGCCGGCCTTCTCGGCCGCCTGCTCCGCCGCATCGAACAGACGCGCGGTCGCAGGGGCGAGATAGATCTGTCCCGCGCCGCTGCCGGAAACCTTCGGCATCTTCGCCAGCGCATCCTCGGTCGCCTTCAAGATCGCGCGCGAATTGCCGCCCGAGCGGTCGATCAGACCGCCCGCGAGCCCTTCGGGATCGTCGAGCAATACTTTGAGGATGTGCAGAGGAGAAAACTGCTGATGACCCTCGCGGGTCGCCAGCGACTGCGCAGACTGGATGAAGCCGCGCGAACGCTCGGTGTACTTTTCGATATTCATAACTATCCCTTCCCTCGGCCTGCGAATCCCGCCCCGAAGGCACGGACGATCGCATCGTCACTGGGGTGTCCGCGCAAAACCTTGATCCAACGCAAAGCTCGTGCGGTCGTCGCCGGCCCGAACGGGCCCGGCTTGCTGCAGATGTGGGATCAGCCCTCACAATTTTGAAGAGGCCGGGCCGGCTTTCGTTGCGATCGGACGCAAAACGGGCGCACACGACTGTCGTCGAATGATATGATTCGTTGCTGGCGCCGCCGGCGCGGAATCCTTAAAAGCTGCGGTATGAGCATGCGCGCATACATCCAGAGCATCTACCGTTACCCGGTCAAAGGCCTGACGCCGGAGCAACTTCCGACCGTGATGCTGAGCACGGGCCAGCCGCTGCCGAACGACCGGCGCTATGCGATCGAGAACGGCCCGAGCGGTTTCGACCCGGCCGATCCGAAGTATTTTCCGAAAACTTACTTTCTGATGCTGATGCGCGACGAGCGGCTCGCTGCGCTCGATGCGCACTATGACGACGACAGCCATGTGCTGACCATCCGTCAGGGCGGCGCCGAAGTTGCGCGCGGCGACCTCGAGACCGCCGATGGCCGGGCGACGATCGAGGCGTATTTCAAGGCCTATTGTGCGAACGAGCTGAAAGGTCCGCCGAAGGTGCTCTCAGGTGGCAATCACAGCTTCTCGGACGTGGCCAAAAAGGTGGTTTCGATCATCAACCTTGCCAGCGTCGCTGCGCTGGAGGACATCGTCGGCCAACCGGTCGATCCCCTCCGCTTTCGCGCCAATCTCTACGTGACCGGCTGGCCAGCCTGGAGCGAACTCGAGAAGGTGGGCCAGACGCTCTCGGTCGGCGATGCGCGCCTCAGCGTCACCAAGCCGATCGTCCGCTGCGCGGCCATCAATGTCGACCCGGCGACGGCCGCCCGTGATCTCAACCTGCCGCACACCATGATGCGCAACCTGGGCCATGCGAACTGCGGCATCTACGCCGAGGTCGTTGCCGACGGCAGGATCGCTGCCGGCGATGCCGTCGCGCCCGTCGGAGACGTCTAAAGCCGACAGGGCAAGAAAGCGGGAGAAACGAAAGCGGGAGAAAACGATGCTCCGTCTCGATCGACGCTTCGTCATCGCCAACGGGTTTGCATTCCTCGGCGCAGCGCCTGCCCTCGCGCAACATGCCGGCCACGCCGGCCATGGCCAATACGAGAAACTGACAGAGCCAGGCCGAATTCTGCGCCCCGAGCTCGCGACCATCCAGAGCGTGTTCGACAGTCCCGCACCGAAAGCGGCCCAGCAAGGCCGCTGGATGGCGAAGGCGGACCTTCCGCTCCCGCGAAGCGAGATGGCCTGGGGCACGGCCCATGAGGGCAAGATGCACATTGTCGGCGGTTATGGCGCGCAGCAGGTCGATCGCCCCTATCACCATGTCTACGACGCCGCATCCGATCGTTGGACGGTGGCCGCGCCCATCCCGCGCGGCGCGAACCACATCGGCGTGGCTTTTCTCGACGGCAAGCTCTACGCCATCGGCGGTTTTCTCGAACAGAACCGCAAGCCCCATTCGGCTTGCTATGTCTGGGATCCGTCAGTCGACGCATGGCAGGCGATTGCGTTCCTGCCCCGGCCGGTCGGTTCGGCTGCGGTGGTTGCCTTTGGCGGCAAACTGCACTGCATAGGCGGCGCAATTGGCGATACGTTCGACACCAAGAAGTCGATCGACTGGCATCTCGTCTACGATCCCAAGACCAACCAGTGGGACGCCCGCGCGCCGATGCCGACCGCACGCGACCACACCGGGACGGTCGTCGTCGGAAATCTCATCCACGTCGTGGGAGGACGCGTCGATTCCTTTCACACCAATTCGAACCTGCATCATGCCTATGACCCGTCGACAGACAAATGGCAGATGCGCAATCCCCTGCCGACCGCTCGCTCGGGCCATGGCGCGGTGCTCTACCGCAACAAGCTCTTCGTCATGGGCGGGGAAGGCACCAATCGGGTGTTCGGCCAGAACGAGGCATACGATCCCGCCAAGGATTCATGGGAGCAGTATGCGCCGATGCTCACTCCGCGGCACGGCCTCGGCGCCGCGCTGGTGGGCGACGAGATCTGCGTCGCTGGCGGCGGCGCGGTGATGGGCGGCGGCATCCAGAGCGCCATCAACGAAGCGTTCACGCTCGCCGGATCCTGACGCCGTCACTCTCGGGCCTGGCCGCGACGGCCGCGCCGATCACGAGCACGTTCCGGGCTAGCGGGCCTTGCCGGCGCGGCTCAGCAGGAACACGCCCTGCTCGCCGAACAAATTCCAGAACCACCATGGCGCGTTGAACCGCAGCGGCGTGCCCCAGGTGTTCAGCGCGACTGCACGGTCCATGCGCGCATCGACCTCGTCGCAGAGCTGGACGAAATCCTTGATGGTGCAGAAATGGATGTTCGCCGTGTCGTACCAGGTCGCCGGCAGGCCCTCGGTGCGCGGCATCTGGCCTTTCAGCAACAATTGCAGGCGCATGCGCCAATGGCCGAAATTCGGGAACGAGACGATGCCGTGCCGCCCGATCCGCAGCATGTGCTCGAGGACCACACGCGGCTGTCGCGTCGCCTGCAAGGTCTGCGACAGGATCACATAGTCGAACGCGTCGTCGGGATAATCGGCCAGATCAGTGTCGGCGTCTCCCTGGATGACGGCGAGGCCCTTTGCCACGCAACGGTTCACGCCTTCGCGCGAAAGCTCGATGCCGCGACCGTCAACGCCACGGGCTTCCAGCAGGCGCAAGAGATCGCCGTCGCCGCAACCGACGTCCAGAACCCGCGAGCCGGGCTCGACCATCCCGGCGACCAGCAGATGATCGCCGCGATAGGTGTGCGGCACATGAGCCGCCGGCTCGGTGCCTGCGAATTCGTGAGCAATCGCCATGGTCAGCCTTTCCGGATCAGGCCGCGCGCCGCACCACCCGAGTCGAGGAAGGCGCGAACGATATCGAAGAATTCCGGCACATCGAGCAGGAATGCGTCATGGCCCTTGTCGGTCTCAATTTCGGCGAACGACACCCGCGCTCCGCCGGCATTGAGGGCATGCACGATCGCGCGCGACTCCGTCGTCGGAAACAGCCAGTCGCTTGTGAACGACACCACGCAAAAGCGCGTGCGCGTGTTGCGGAATGCCTCCGCCAGCACGCCGTCATGGTCGGCGGCAAGATCAAGATAGTCCATCGCGCGGGTCAGGTAGAGATAGCTGTTGGCATCGAAGCGCTCGACGAACGACGACCCCTGATGACGCAGGTAGCTCTCGACCTCGAAGTCGGCATCGAACGAAAACGTCGGTACTTCACGGTCCTGCAGCCTGCGCCCGAACTTGCGGTGCAGGGCTGGGTCGGACAGGTACGTGATGTGCGCCGCCATCCGCGCGACAGCGAGCCCGCGCCGCGGACGCGTGCCTTCGGCGAAATAACGTCCGCCCTTCCACTCGGGATCGGCCATCACCGCCTGCCGCCCGACCTCGTGGAAAGCGATATTCTGCGCCGAGTGTCGCGTTGAGCAGGCCACCGGAAGCGCGGAAAATACGCGCTGCGGGTAGGCCGACGCCCATTGCAGCACTTGCATGCCGCCCATCGAGCCGCCGGCGACGCAGAACAGCGTCTCGATGCCGAGGTGGTCGATCAGCATCGCCTGCGCGCGCACCATGTCGGGAATGGTGATGAACGGAAAGTCGAGGCCCCACACCTGCCCGGTCTGCGGATTCGTCGAAAACGGTCCGCTGGAGCCCATGCAGCCGCCAATGACGTTGGAGCAGATGACGAAGTAACGGTCGGTGTCGATCGGCAGGCCGGGACCGACCAGCGTGTCCCACCAGCCGCCCTTGCCGGTGACCGGATGCGTGTTTGCCACGTGCTGATCGCCGGTCAACGCATGGCAGATCAAGATGGCGTTGGTGCGTTCGGCGTTGAGTTCGCCATAGGTCTGGTAGGCGATCTGGAACGGCGACAACGCAATTCCACAATCGAGCTGCAGCGGCTGGTCGGCGCCGAACGTCACCACATGCGATGATGGATGATCCGCCTCGCGTACGCGTTCCTGCACGTCCGCCCTCTGACTCGGCACAGGGTACAAATTGACCATTCTCGTTCGGCCTCCTCGACCGGTCGCGCCTTGCGGCGCAACCCCAAATTCGCAGGCAACCGGTCGGGCCAATAAAAAACCGGCCTGAACGGAAGTTCGGCCGGGATCCAATTTGTCCCCGGCCTGTTTAGCAAGTTGTTTAACGTGGCTGCAAGCCGGCCGGCTCAAATGACCACGACGAGATCAAGGTCTTAATCCTGCACGACCTTTTCGTCAAGCAAGCGGCGACCAAAGCGGTCCGGCCGCCCAAATTCGCCAATGTTTTCTTTGCTTTCGCAGCCGGTCTTTCCTATCAATGCGGCCGGCGCTGAGCGCTCTTGAAGGTCATGCCCATGTCGAAATCGCCGGCCGGCGCGCCACAACAGTCTGCGCCCTCGTTACAGGACCTGCGCAAGGAGATCGATCGCATCGACGAGCAGATGCACGGTCTTTTGATGGAGCGCGGCGAGATCATCGACCGGCTGATTTCGGTGAAGAAGACCCAGGAGGTCGGCTCGGCATTCCGGCCTGCGCGCGAAGCCGACATGATGCGCCGCATCGTCGAGCGTCACAAAGGCATGTTGCCGCTCGACACTGTCGAGAGCATCTGGCGCGTCATCATATCGACCTTCACTTACGTGCAGGCGCCTTTCTCGATGCATGCGGACCTGTCCGCAGGCGACTCGGCCATGCGCGATTCCGCACGTTTTCACTTCGGCTTCTCGGTGCCGTTCGTTCCGCATTTCAGTGCCGGTGCCGCGGTGGAAGCGCTCTCTAGATCGAAAGGCGATCTTGCGTTGGTGTCGGCCACCGACAGCCGATCGGCGTGGTGGACGGCGCTCGAGCCCGCCGACGCGCCGAAGATCATTGCCCGGCTGCCGTTTCTCGAGCGCGCCGATCATCCAGCCGCATTGCCGGTGTTCGTGATATCGCGTGTCGCCGACGACGCGATGGTCACCGAGGTCGAGATGTTCTCGATCCGCGTGTCCGGCTGGAGCGCCGACGTCGCGCGCGCTGTCTCGCCGCTGGCCGAGATCATAGCGGTGCCGGATACGGCCTTCGACGGCGCAGCGCTGCTCGCGTCGGTGACGGCGCGCGACGGCCTGGACAGGTTGAAATCGGCGCTGATCAAGGCAGGCGCCTCGGTGCGCTCGACCGCCCTCGTCGGCAGCCATGCGCGCCGCTATACCGTCACGCCAGAGGGTGCGCGGCCGGTTGCGTGACCGCCTACCCTCACGATCAGTCGATCACACGACATACGACCAGTTGGAGTTTCCAATGTCCCGCCCCGTGCCGCGACCCGGCGTTCTCGATATTGCCCCGTACGTGCCGGGCAAGAGCAGCGCGCCCGGCGTTGCCCGCGTCTTCAAGCTGTCCGCCAACGAGACGCCGCTTGGGCCATCGCCGAAGGCCATCGAAGCCTTCAAGGCGTGCGCCCTGCACCTTGAGGATTATCCGGAAGGTTCCTCCCGGGTGCTGCGTGAAGCGATCGGCAAGAGCTTTGGTTTGGATCCGGATCGGATCGTCTGCGGCGCGGGCTCCGACGAAATCCTGAACTTCCTCGGCCACGCCTTTCTCGGCGCCGGTGACGAAGCGATCATGACCGAGCACTGCTTCCTGGTCTACCCGATCGCGACGATGGCGAACGGCGCAAAATGCGTTGTCGTTCCTGAGACCGATTTCACCGCAAATGTCGATACGATCCTCGCCGCCGTCACCCCGCGCACGAAGATCGTCTGGATCGCCAATCCGAACAATCCGACCGGAACCTATGTCCCGTTCGACGAGATCAAGCGACTGCAGCGCAGCCTGCCGCCGCACGTCCTGCTGGTGATCGACGCCGCCTACTCCGAATATGTCTCGCGCAATGACTACGAGGCGGGCATCGAACTCGTTGCCACCACCGAGAACACGGTGATGTGCCGAACCTTTTCCAAAATCCACGGCCTTGCTTCGCTCCGGGTCGGCTGGATGTATGCGCCTGCGCATATCATCGACGCGATCAACCGGATCCGCGGACCGTTCAACGTCTCCACGCCGGCGATGCTGGCGGCGATCGCCTCGCTCGCCGACACCGCCTATCTGGAACACGCACGCGCACACAATGATCAGTGGCGCGGCTGGCTGACCGAGGAAATCGGCAAGCTCGGGCTGAAGGTCACGCCCAGCGTTGCAAACTTCATCCTGATTCACTTCCCGCAGGAAAAGAGACGAACCGCCGACGACGCCGATGCGTTCCTCACCAAGCGCGGCCTCGTGCTGCGAGGCCTGAAGAACTACAAGCTGCCGCATGCGCTGCGTCTCACGGTCGGCACCGAGGAAGCCAACCGGCTGGTGGTCGAGGCTTTGCGCGATTTCCAGGGCAGTTGAATTGGCAGCTTGAAGTATTGGGCACGCAGGTGAACGCATCTTCCTTCTTTCCGCGCGTTGCGATCATCGGTCTCGGACTGATCGGCTCGTCGATCGCACGTGGCACCATCGCGCTCGGCCTTGCGGGTGAGGTCGTTGCCACGGACGGTTCGGCCGACGTACGCCAGCGTGCGCAGGAGCTTGGGCTGGCGCATCGGATTACGGACACAAATGCGGAGGCCGTGCAGGACGCCGACCTCGTCATCGCCTGCGTGCCGGTCGGCGCCTACGGTGCCGTCGCGAAGGACATCGCCTCGCATCTGAAGAGCGGTGCGATCGTTTCGGATGTCGGCTCGGTCAAGGCGGCGGTTCTGAAGGACATGGCCGCGCATCTGCCCGACACCATCGATTTCATTCCCGCGCATCCGGTGGCGGGCACCGAGCATTCGGGTCCCGACGCCGGTTTCGCCGAGCTGTTCGTCAATCGCTGGTGCATTCTCACACCTTCCGAGGCGGCTTCGCCGGACGGCATCGAGCGGCTGAAGGCTTTCTGGCAGGCGCTCGGCGCAAATGTCGAAACGATGACGGCTGAGCACCACGATCTCGTCCTCGCCATCACCAGCCACCTGCCGCACCTCATCGCCTACACGATCGTCGGCACCGCGGAGGAGCTGGAAGGGGTCACCGAGTCGGAAGTGCTGAAGTTCTCCGCCGGCGGCTTCCGTGACTTCACCCGCATTGCCGCATCCGATCCGACCATGTGGCGCGACGTGTTCCTGAACAACAAGGACGCGGTGCTGGAGATGCTGGGCGAATTCCAGGAGGACCTTTCGAAACTGACCCGCGCCATTCGCCGCGGCGACGGCGATGCGCTGTTCGAGCACTTTTCGCGCACGCGCGCGATCCGGCGCGGCATTCTGAGTATCGGACAAGACGCGGCGAGTCCCGACTTCGGCCGCCCGCATCAGGGCTTACCGCCGAAAGGCGAGGATGATAAGCCCTGACGGGATTTGCGAGCGCGGCGCCGAACGCGTCGAGACCGGCGCACTAGAACAACGGCGGCGCCTGTCCGAGGCGAATGGGTCCGAGAAACACCGCGCCGTCGCTGAACCGCAGCGGAAACGCCTGCGCCGACTTGCCTTCAAGCGTGGTCTTCTGTCCGAGCATGGCAACGCCGGCGCCGAGCGCCGCGGGCGCCCGCTGGCGTACCACGTTGCCGAGACCCGGGATCAGCCGGTCGAGCGCGCCCATCGCCTTGTCGACCTGTTCGGCCTTCAAGCCGGGCGCCAACCGATCGAGGGTTTCCTGGGGCACACCTTGCTCGAGGATCCTGTCGAGGCCGAGCGCCGGCACGATCTTCTCGAGCCCTGCGACCACCATTTGCAGCTCGCCGTCGAGCATGCCTTGCGGGGTAATGCCAAGCGAACCGGTTGCGACCGCGACCATGGCCCCCTGCTGCAGCCGCGATTGCAGGATCTCGATCCGTCCGTTCTCGGCCTGGATCTCGCGGAAGCGTTCAGGCCAGGGCTTTGGACGAAAGTCCTTCAGCCCGCTCATCCGCGCCTGGACAGTCGCATCGAACGCTTCGCTCAACGCCGGATGCAGCGCGTTGGCGCTCGCCTGCATCAGTTGCCAGGCGACCTCGATCACCGGGTTGGCGCTGGCCGAGCCTTCCACGATCCTGCCATGCAGTTCGGACTGCTTCGCACGTCCCAATGGCGTGCGTCCTGACGCCGTTGCTGCTTCCAGCGACGGCTCGTCCACCACAAGCGCGATGCGCTCCGGCGACACCGGAAGTCCATAGACGCTGCTCTGCGCCTTGCTCCAGTTGATGGTCAGGGATTGCTGCTCACCCTGTTCGGTCACCGTGAGCGGGCCTTCGAATTCGGCGATCAACAACTTTGGATTATAGATCTGCGCGACGGCGAGAATCTCCGGCAGCCGCCCCTGGCCAAATCTGCGGTTGGCGGTCTGCGAGATCAGGTTGACGCTCGCGTTCTCACACCGCACTTCGAAGCGAAACGGATAGCCGCCGACGGTGAGCTTGCCGCAGTCATAGACACGCCCCGACTGGGCTTCGCGCGTGCGCCAGCGGTCGAATTGCGTGCTCACCTGCGACGACGCATAGAACCAAAACGCGCTCCAGCCGACCGCAAGAACGAGCAGGAGGCCGGGCATGACGAAGAGCGGCCAGCGGGAGCGCCTGCGCGGCGGATGTAAATCGTCTTGCATGAGAGTCTCGTTCTATGGGCAAGGCGCCTTGTCGGCGCAATGTTTGCCGAAATTGCGATCAAGTCCCGGATCGTTGCACCGCCGCAATCGGGCTGGTAAGCGTCTGGTATGACTGCAAAAACCGTGCTTGAACAGGACCTTCCACGTGGCGACCTCTGGGTGTTCGGGTACGGTTCGCTGATGTGGCGGCCGGGCTTTGATTTCATCGAAAAGCGGCCGGCCAAGCTGATCGGCGAGCACCGGGCGCTGTGCATCTACTCCTTCCATCATCGCGGCACGCCGGAGAAGCCGGGCCTCGTCCTGGGGCTGGACCGCGGCGGTGCCTGCAACGGGGTGGCGTTTCGCGTCTCCGAGGAGCATCGAATGGCGACGATCGCTTATCTGCGCGAACGCGAGCAGGTGACGACCGTTTATCGTGAAGTGATCCGCAGCGTCTGGCTCGACGGCGATGCGCGCGAGCGCGTCAGCGCCCTCGCCTACGTCGCCGACCGCAGCCATGTGCAATATGCCGGACGCCTGTCGCTCGAGGCGCAGTTGCATCTGATCCGGCAGGGACATGGGCAGTCGGGCCCGAACAGCGAATACGTGGTCTCAACCGTCGAGGCGCTGGAGCGCGACGGGTACAGGGATCCAGGCCTGCATCGCCTCGTCGTCGCTCTGCGAAAATCGTGACGCGACGCTAACGGATCAGGCCTCGGCGACAGGTTCGTCAAGCGGCGCAAGATCGCCGATCAGTCGCGCGCGCTCCTGACGTCCTTCCGCAACAAGTTTCGCGGTCGCCGTCTCGATCACGTCACTGGCGCGCGCCAGGAATTCGTCGCGTGACAGCCCGGGCGGGATCAGATCGAGAAACTCGACAATGATCGTTCCCGGATAGCGCAGGAACGTCCGCCGCGGCCAGAACAGGCCGGAATTGAGCGCCACAGGCAGACATCGCACGCCGCAATCGACATACACCTGTGCCACGCCGTACTTGTAGCGCGGCTCTGCACCGACGGGCCGACGGGTGCCCTCCGGAAAGATGATCAACTGGCGGTCATGCCTCACCCGTTCGCGGGCCAGCGCGGTCATCTTCGACAGCGCGCGGGCGCCCGCGGCGCGATTGACCGGGATCATTTGCCCCTTCAGGAGGAAGAGGCCAAACAGCGGGATCCATGTGAGTTCGCGCTTGAGGATGAACAGCGGCTCGCGGAAGAGCGGCAGCAGCGCGACCGTCTCCCAGGCCGACTGATGTTTGGCGACGACCAGCAGCGGCCCCTGCGGAATCTTGTCGAGTCCGCGGTACTCGACGCGGATATTACAGAACACTCGCAGCATCCACGTCATGCTGTGCGCCCACGACTTCGCCACGCTGAACAGCACCTGTCGCGGCAGAAAAAACGACGGGATTGCCGCCACCATATGCACCAACAACGACAGGTAAAACCCGACGTTGAAAACGAGCGAGCGCATGAAGATGGAGATCATGGGCGGGCCGGTCAGTTGCCGGCAGACGCGCGCTTGCGCGACACCTCGATCGGCGGTGCAGACGGGGTCTCCGGCAAGACCCAATCGTCAAAGTGCACGCGCACACCGGCAGCGAGGAATTTGGCGTATTCAGTCACCAAGAGCCGCGCCGCCGCGCCGCTCGCCCACCACGGCTCGTCGCGCCACTTCTCACCGATCACTGGAAACGGAATGAGAACGACGTCCGGCATGCTGTGGGACAGTTCCACGATCGCCCGCGGCATGTGGTAGTTCGACGTCACAACGATCAGGGAACGGAAGCCTCGTTCATGCGCCCACCGCCGGGTTTCGGTGGCGTTGCCGCGGGTGTCGAACGCGAAGTAATCGAGATCGACGCAGCAGGCGAGCCACGAGGCATTGTCGCGCAGCGAGCGGGAGAGCTCTCCGGTTCCGGTCGACCAGTGAACGCCGGAAATCAAGAGGCGTTTGCCATAGCCGTTGGCAAGCAGATCGACGGCATCCGACACGCGCGACGAACCGCCGGTCAGCACGACGATGCCGTCGGCGGGATTTTTCGGCGGAGCCTCGTCAGACTGCAATTGCGCAAGAAACCAGATGAACCCGCCGAGGATGACCACGAGAACGACACCGCACGCACGCAGCAGCACGCGCGCGCCTAGCAGCAGCGACGCGATATGTCCGGCCTTGTTTGCGTGACCCGATATCATGGCGGTCGTCGAGCGATCCTTCGATCGAACTTTAACGCGGAATCCGGCCCCGCTGTGACGCAATTGTCAAGCAATCGATTCAAATCAGTCAACATCGGCCAGAGTCGCAAGCAGCGTTTGCCGCGATGACCACGCGGTGATGATGGCGATCAGCATGGCCTGCGCTACCAGGACCAGATAGCCCGATGGCCGCAGCGAGAACGTGCCGAGCAGCGCCGCGAACTGATCGCCTACGGGCGTGCCCGAAAACCAGCCGCCTATCGATTCGGCAAAACCGAACAGGAGCACCGCCGCGCCAACACCGATCAGGCCGCCTTCGAGACCGAGCCGGAGGAAGTGGCGCAGGAAACGATTGGCGATGTAACGGTCGCCGGCGCCGACGAAATGCAGCACTTCGACGATCGGGCGGTTCGCGGCCATCGCGCCGCGCGTCGCGAAGGACACTGAGATGACCGTTGCCATGATGACGAGGGCAAGGACGCCCAGCCCTGCGAACACGGTGGCGTTGGTCATGGTGCGCATGCGTTCGATCCAGGCGCGGTGATCGTCCACCGATGCCGACGGCGCCACCTGCGCAAGCCGCTCGCGCAAATCCGACATACCGACAGCACCTCCCGGCGCGACCCGCGCGACGATCACGCGCGGCACCGGCAAATCGTTCAACGAAAGCCCGGTGCCGAGCCACGGCTCGAGCAGACGGCCGGATTCCTGGTCGGAGAAGGCTCGCACGTCGAGAATGCCCGGCGTGACGCGCAGCGCTTCCACCACCGCGCGCACGTCCCGTTCGAGGTCGCGGCCCTGTGCGGGTCGCACCTGGATCGTCATCTCGCTCGAAATGTCGGATTGCCATTCCGCTGCCGACGCCCGCACCAGCAGCACCGCACCGGTGGTGATCGAGGCAAGAAAGGTCATGATCGCCACCACCACGATCAGCGCGCGGCCGGAGATCGTCGACCGCGGCACGATTGGAGACACGTTGCGCGCGGTGGGCGGCAACGGTCGGCCAGCAGTGGATTCTGGCCCTGGCAGTTTCCCTGGCGACGGCATCTCATTCATAGACGTGCAGCCGTCCTTCGTGCAGCACCATGCGTTTGGCCGGATACTGATCCATCAGAGTGATATCATGGGTGGCGATCACGACGGCGGTGCCGGATTTGTTCAGCTCGATGAAAAGCCGCAGCAGTCGCCGCGCCAGCGTGGGGTCGACGTTGCCGGTCGGCTCGTCGGCAAGCAGCAGGCTCGGCCGCGCGATCACTGCGCGGGCGATCGCCGCGCGCTGCTTCTCGCCGCCGGAGAGGATCGGCGGCAGCGCATCCATGCGATGGCCGAGACCGACCCAGTGCAGCAGATCGATCACCTCACGGCGATAGCTTGACTCCTCGCGACCCATGACACGAAACGGCAGCGCGACATTTTCGTAGGTCGTCATATGATCGAGCAGGCGAAAATCCTGCAGCACGATGCCGATCCGCTTGCGCAGGTTCGCCACCGCCTCCTTGTTCAACCGAGAGACCTCGAATCCGAACAGATTGACCAGTCCGCGGGTCGGGCGGTGGGAAAGAAACAGCAGGCGAAGCAGCGA
Organism: Bradyrhizobium sp. LHD-71; assembly: GCF_031157255.1. GTDB lineage: Bacteria > Pseudomonadota > Alphaproteobacteria > Rhizobiales > Xanthobacteraceae > P52-10. The sequence continues at coordinate 19,662 of NZ_JAVIFX010000022.1, forward strand.
CGTCTTGCCGGCACCGGACGGCCCGGTCAGAAACTGGAAGGAGCGCGCCCCGATCTCAAAACTCAGGTCGCGCAGCACCTCCGGGCCAAGCCCGTAGCGCAAGCCGACGTTCTCGAAACGGACCATGGTCAGCTCCGTTCGACACGACGCGGATGACAATCCTTTGCCCGGTTTTCCCGCATGCGAAATCCAGGCGCCCAGGCCCGGCTACCCCTTCGCCCCAATCCCTTGAGATGTTTTGGGGCCGTTATGGTTTCCGATTCGTTAACAGACCGCTGTTAACGTGGTGGCGTCAATAAGGCGAGTTGGCCATGAATATCGTTTGCCCGAATTGTGGAACTTCCTATGACGTGGAGGCGTCCACGCTCGGTGCGGCCGGACGGACGGTGCGCTGCGTCCGCTGCCGCGAGACCTGGCACGCGCGGGTTCAGGATCTGGGACGGGCCAATGCTCTCGTTCACGTCGACGGGGACCGAGCCGGCGCCCATGAGGCTGCTGTGGCTTCGGACCTGCCGCCCCCCTCGGTCGATCATCTCCTTCCTCAAATCGAAAGCCCGCCGCTCGTTCATGATGGCGCGCCGGCCCCGGACTGGACCGGCCGGCACCGCGGCGACGCCAACTCGGCGCCATCACGTCCGGGACAGACCCGCGCTGGTCGCCTACGGCAGTTTGCTTTCGGCTCGGGCCGGGCAAGAGGCTTGAGCTTCAGCCCGGCGACAACGATCGCCGCCATGGCCGCTCTCGTGCTCGCGCTTATCATCTGGCGGAACGACGTGGTACGCCTGCTGCCGCAGACGGCGGCGTTCTTTCAGGCCACCGGGCTTGGCGTAAACTTGCGCAACCTGACGTTCGAGGACGTCAAGATCTCCACCGAAACGGTGAGCGGCCAACGCGTCTACGTCATCGAAGGCGCGATTGCCGCGACTTCGCGCAAAGCGGTCGAGATTCCCCGCCTTCGATTCGTCGTGCAGGACGCGAACGGCGCGGACATCTACGCCTGGAACTCGGTGGTCGACCAGGCCGCAATCAGGCCCGGCGAGAAGATCGCCTTCAAGTCGCGTCTTGCTTCGCCGCCCACGGAGGCGCATTCAATCATCGTCCGCTTCTTCCATAAGCGCGATCTGGCCACAGGAAGCGTGTAATGGCCCGAGTGCTCATCGCCGACGACGAAGAATCCATGCGCCAGCTTGTGGCGCGCGCGATTGCCATGGACGGCCACGAGACGACGACGGCCGAAGACGGCGCCGAAGCGCTCGAAGTGCTCATCAAGGAAGATGGCGGCTTCGACCTGCTGCTCACCGATATCAAGATGCCGGTGATGGATGGCATTGCGCTGGCGCTTGCCGCCAAGCGCGACTTTCCGAAACTCACCATTCTGCTGATGACCGGCTTTGCCGACCAGCGCGAGCGCGCCTCAGGCCTCGACGTCATCGTCCACGATGTCGTCACCAAGCCCTTTGCGGTCGCCGATATTCGCACGGCGGTCGCCGACGCGTTGGCATCGCGCGGCTAGTGTCGTAGATCAGAAATTCGCACCATCGCTGCCGCGAGTCCATCGTGCGAATTTCTGATCTATAAACGACACTAGAATCATAAACTTGCTAGTGTCCTGATCGAATCCGAAGTTCGCTCTGAACTCGCTGCAAAGTATAGCGAACTTCGGATTCGGGACACTAGAAGTCCTTCAGAAGCCGTTCGAGGTAATCGAGCTCGAGCTGTGGCCGCTCCGGATCGGAGAAGCGTCGGCGCAACTCTTCGAGGATGCGGCGGACCCGCTGCACGTCGATCTCGCCCGGGATCTTCACCGAGAAATCGTCGCTGAACTCACGCCCGCGCAGCGGGCGCCCGAGCGGATCGGCGTTGGGACCGCTGTTCTGCTGCCTGCCCACCTGGTTGGACGGGCCGTTATCATTCGGATTGCCATCGCCCTGGCCCTGCTGCAGTTGCTGAGCGAGGTTCTGTGCGCCACGCCGCAGCGCTTCCAGCGCCCGACCCTGCGATCCGACGGCGCCATCAGCATTGCCGTCGCCGAGCTGATTGCCGGCGTCGCCCATCGCGTTATCGGCATCGCCGAGCGAATCGCCATCCTCACCTTGACCCTGACCCTGACCCTGACCCTGCTGGCCCTGCTGACCTTGCTGTCCAGGCTGACCCTTTTCACCCTTCTGGCCCTGGCCGCGCTCGCGCATGCCTTGTTTGCCCAACTGATCCAGCAGCGACTGCAAACGGTCGCGCAAGGCCTGCTGATCCTGCTGCAGGTCGCCCATGCCGTTCTGGTTGTCGTTCTGCTCGCCACCGCGCTGGCCGCGTTGCCGGCGCGAATCCTGGCCTTCCTTGAAGGTGCGGTCGCGCAACTGCTGCTGCTTGCGGATCACGTCGCCGAGCTCGTTCAGCGCCTGCTCCATATCGTCGCCGCCCTGACCCGGCTGCGCCATCTGCAGGTTCTCGAGCATCTGCTGCATCTGGTCGAGCAGCTGCTTCGCAGCGTCCTTGTCGCCCGAGCGGGACATCCGCTCCATGCGATCGATCATGTTGCGCAAATCGTCCTGGCGCATCACGCGCGTGTTCGGATCGAGCGGGCGCGCCAGCTGCTGCGGATTGTTGCGCAACTGCTCGGCAAGCTGGCGCATGAAATTGTCGAGCGCCGCGCGCAACTGATCGGTGAGTTTCTTGATCTCCTCGTCGGATGCGCCGCGCTCCAGCGCCTGACGCAACGCTTCCTGCGCGGCCCGCAACGCGCGCTCCACGTCGCTGATGTTGCCATCCTCGATCGTGACGGCGAGGGCCCAGAGATTGCCGACGACCTCCTTGAGATCGTCATCGGCCTTCGCGTGCGTCAGTTGCTCGTAGATCGTGCGCATCCCGAGATAGTGGCCGAGCTCGGGCGTGAACTGCTCGGGTTCGATCATGAGCGCATCGAGCGCATCCTTCACCTCGTCCCGCTTGTTGGCGTCAAGCGCAAGGTTGCGGCGCTGTTCGATCAGCGAACGCGCCAACGGCTTGACGAACAGCCGCTCCGGCATCCTCATGTCGAATGGCGCGCTCGTCCCCTCGTTGCCGGCCTCGTCCTTCGCCCGCAACGTCAACCTCAGGTCGGCGCCGGCGTAGGGGTGCTCAGTCAGGTCCTTCACGGTCTGGCCGACGCCGTTGCGCGTGCGCGCATTCGGCAGCACCAGCGGAAAGTCGGGTGGCGCGAAGAGCGGCCGCGCTGCCTGGGCGGCGCTATCGCTGTTGCGTGCAGCGAAGGTCGCATGCGCTTCCGTGACGCCGTAGTCGTCCTCGAGCTTATAGGACATCAGCAGCGAACCCCGCGCCTGCCGCTCCGGATCCTTCGCCAGCGATATAGATGGTCCCCGATCGGGCACGGCGGCAAACCGCCATGACGGCAGGCCAGACGGCGCGCGTACCTGCGCAACACCGTCGGCCGCGATGGTGTAGCGGCGTTCTTCGGTGCCGGCCGGTGGCGGCTTGTCGTCTGCAGCGGCCTCGGTGATTCCACCGCTGGTGAGGACATCGAGCCTTCCGCCGCTGGCACGGACAACCAGCGTGCTGCCGGCAGGCACCTGCAGCGTGTTGGTGTTTGGCGTAGTCTGGGCGTTCTGAGCGTTGACGGCGCCGGACAGAATGATCGGCGGCCTGTTGGTATAAGCCGGCGGCGCGACCCAGGCGTCGAGCCGCACGTTCGCGGGCGCGAGCACGCCCTGCCAGTCGAACGCAGCGGCGATGCGTGCGCGCCGGTCGCCGCCGGCGGCGATTGCCGTCGCAACCAGCAGCACCACCACCAGCGCCCGCAGCGCCCAGGGATCGTGGATCGCCAATCGTGGCGACGGCAGACCTGCCTTGATGTTCCGGATCGACGCGAGGGTGCGCTCGCGCTGCACGCGCCAGAGCGTCTGGGCGACCGGGTCCTGCGACGCCAGCGTATCGGTCAATGTGGTTGCAGGCCGATGGCGGATGCCGGTTCCGCGATCGAGCCGGGTGAGCGCCTCGATGCGGCTGGGCCAGCGGAACCAAATCAGCGGGGCGAGAGCTGCGAGCGCCAGAAGGACGAACAGCGCCAGTCCGATCGCGCGGCCGCTCGACGGCAGCCACAGCCACAGTCCGACCCAGGAGGCCACAAGGAAAAGCCCGATGACCGTCAACAGCCGGGCGAGCGTCGGCCAGAGGCGCTCCCAGGCGATCGCGTATTTAGCGCGGCGAAGTGCCTGCTCGAGCTGAAGCCGGGCGAGCGGATCGGCGGTCGCGTGGGTCTTGTGCGGTCCGGGACTGCTTCTGTCCAAACGTCTTCTCCATGCGCTCGGCCAAACCTAAGCCTATCACGGCGGCATCAGTGAGGCACGACTTGCGCGGCGCAACCTGCCTTCCGAGGGCGCGGTCACGAATGCCTCGAACACGCAACGATCCTACCGGCAATTCTGACCATCGGAACGTTTTTCATCCGGCGATCAACATCTTAGCTTCACGAATGCGTGACGGCGCGCGCAAGAAAACGTAGTTTAACGCCGGTTCAAACCAGAGGATGCGTCATGGACAAGAAAACTTTCGACAAGGGCGTAGAGGTCCGCACCGCGGTGCTCGGCAAACAGTATGTCGAAAACGCCCTGAAAAATGTCGACGACTTCAACCGCCCATTCCAGGAACTTGTCACCGAGTACTGCTGGGGCGCCGTCTGGGGTCGCGAGGAACTGCCGCGCAAGACCCGCAGCATGCTGAACATCGCCATGATCGCGATCCTGAACCGTCCGCATGAATTGAAGCTGCACATTAAGGGGGCGCTAACCAACGGCGTCACGAAGGACGAGATTCGCGAGGTGCTGATGCAGGTCGCGATCTATGCCGGCGTTCCGGCCGCCGTGGACAGCTTCCGCCTCGCGCGCGAAGCCTTCGCCGAACTCGACAAGAAGTAACTCCCGAACAACAAAGAGACACGCACGATGGAAATCGGATTCATCGGCCTCGGAAAGATGGGCCTGCCGATGGCCCGTCGCCTGATCGAGGCGAAGCACCAACTCGTCGTCCATGACACCCGCCGCGAGGCAATGGACAAACTTGTCGCGCTCGGCGCGCAGGCCGCCACCTCGCCGAAGGATGTCGCCGACCGCACGGAAACGGTGATGGCAAGCCTGCCATCGCTGCAGATTTCGCTCGACGTCGCAACCGGCAAGGACGGCGTCATCGAAGGCAAGCGCGTCAAACGGCTGGTCGACCTGTCGACGACAGGATCGCAAATGGCGATCCGCATCCACGACCTGCTGGCGGCGAAGAACATCGTTCAGATCGACAGCCCGGTCAGCGGTGGCGTCGGGGGCGCGGAGAAAGGCACGCTGGCGGTGATGGCGTCGGGTCCGCGCAGCGACTTCAACCTGGTGAAGCCTGCGCTCGACGTGATCGGCAAGGTGTTCTTCATCTCGGAAAGGCCCGGCGCGGGCCAGACGATGAAGCTCGCCAACAACTATCTGTCGGCCACCGCCATGGTCGCGACGTCTGAAGCCGTGGTGATGGGCGTGAAGGCCGGGCTCGACCCAGCGGTGATGATCGACGTCATCAATGCCGGCTCCGGCATGAACACGGCGAGCCGCGACAAGTTTCCGAAATCGGTCCTGCCGCGCACCTTCGATTTCGGCTTCGCCACCGGCCTGATGGTCAAGGACGTCCGGCTCTGCCTTGAAGAGATGAAGGCCATGGGGCTGTCGATGGAGGTTGCCGAAGCGGTCGGCCGGCTATGGGAGACCGTGATCAAGGAGATGGGCCCGGAGTCCGATTTCACCTCGGCGATCAAGCCGATCGAGAAGGCCGCAGGCGTCCAGGTCGGCGGCAAGTCACGACAACCAATCTCGAAGTGAGGGACAGGCGATGACCGATACCTACGAAGTCTATGCCGTCAAGTATGCTCACCATAGCCCGCGCACCGCGGCCATGAACTTCATCGGCGGTGATCCACATCAAGCTTCACAGGCGCTCGATTTCTACGTCTGGGTCGTCACCAACAAGGACCGGACGATCGTCGTCGACACGGGCTTCGACGAGGCGATGGCCAAGAGGCGCGAGCGACAGATCATGAAGCCGGTCGCCGAAGCATTGAAAGCGGCCGGTTTCGCGCCGGACAAGGTCGGCGACGTGATCATCACGCACCTGCACTACGATCATTCGGGCAATTACGATGCGTTTCCGAATGCGCGCTACCACCTGCAGGACTGCGAGATGGATTTCGCCACCGGCCGCTGCATGTGCGACGAGAAGATGCGGGTCGCGTTCGAGGCAGATGACGTCACCGCGCTGGTGCGGAAGGTTTATGCCGGCCGCGTCACCTATCATGACGGCGAGGATCAGGTCGCGCCGGGCATCACCGTGCATCACATCGGCGGGCACTCGAAAGGCCTGCAGGCGGTGCGCGTGAGAACGGCGCGCGGCGACGTCGTACTCGCCTCCGACGCAAGCCACCTCTACGAGAACCTCGAGCAGAACAAGGTGTTTCCGATCACCTACAACGCCGACGATGCGATCAAAGGCTACGCCAAGTTGAAAGCGCTTGCTCCGTCGCTGAAGCACATCGTGCCGGGTCATGATCCGCAAGTCCTGGAACGCTATCCAGCGCCGACCAGCGCGCTCAAGGGCTGGGTCGCCAAGCTGGATGTCGAGCCGAGCGCGTAGCGCTCCAGCAACGGTCGCTCTGTTCGCGACGCAACCTCTCGTTTCCGATTCCGCACAGCTTGAGCTGCGGCCGGGCTGCTAGAATTGGCTTCAGCAACAAGCAGAACGGAAACGGGAGGAACCATGGGAAAGCTCGACGGCAAGGTCGCCATCGTCACCGGCGGCGCACGAGGCCTTGGCCGGGCCTACGCACGCAGGCTCGCTTCGCTCGGCGCAAAGATTGCGCTCTGCGATCTCAATTTGAAGTCCTACGAGGAGTTCGAGATCGAGGCGAAGGACATGACGGGCGACAGCACCGTCGCTGAGATCGAAGCCGGCGGCGGCAGCGCGCTTGGCTACGAGCTTGACGTCAACGACCAGAAAGCGGTCAACGCGATGGTCGCCGACGTCGCAAAGAAATGGGGACGCATCGACGTTCTGGTGTGCAACGCGGGCGGCGGGCGCGGCAAGCCGGTCGAGACCAAAGCCTCGACGCTCGACCCGGCGCTGCTGCAGCTGGTCGTCGGCATGAACCTCTACGGCACCATCTACTTCGTCAACGCGGTTGCGCCGCACATGAAGGAGCAGCGCTCGGGTCGGATTGTCACGGTCAGCTCGACCGCGGGCCTGAGCGCGTCCGCCGACGGCGGCTATGCCCACTACGGCGCGGCGAAAGCGGCGATCGCCCATTACACGCGCTACCTCGCGCAGGAACTCGGCCCGTTCGGCATCACGGCAAACTGCATTGCGCCAGGCTCGATTGCGACCGGACGCATCATGACCACGGTCATCCCCGGCAGCAGTGGCGCCAACCGCGACCCCGCGGCGCGCATCGCGCTCCGCCGGCAGGGCACGGTGGAAGACTGCGCGAAAGTCGTGGAGTTCCTGTGCACGGACCTTTCGGACTACGTGACCGGCACTGTCATCCCGATCGACGGCGGAATGTTACGGTAAGTTCAAGCCCCGTCGTTATCGGCTACTGATTCCCGAGCCACGGCGCGTCGCGGTCGAGCGCGATGATATCCTCGACCTCGACGCGCGGCCGCACCACGGCATAGCGATCGTCCTTGACCAGCACTTCGGGCGCAAGCGCGCGGGTGTTGTAGGTGCCGGACTGCACGGCGCCATAGGCGCCGGCGCTCATGATCGCCAGGAGATCACCTTCTCTCGGCTCCGGCAACGTGCGGTTCTTCGCCATGTAGTCGCCGCTCTCGCAGACCGGTCCGACGATATCGGCGGTGATCGTCGGCGTCCCGGCCTGCGGCTGCTTCACCGGCAGAATGTCATGATGCGCTTCGTAGAGGGTCGGCCGCACCAGATCGTTCATGGCCGCGTCGATGACGACGAAATTCTTTGCCTCGCCGGGCTTCATGTACAGCACGCGTGTGACGAGGATGCCGGCATTGCCGACCAGCAGGCGCCCGGGCTCGAACAGCAGCGTACAATCGAGACCCTTCACGGCGCGCTTGACCACGTCGGCGTAGGCCCTTGGATCCGGGGGCGCTTCCTCTCCGGCGCGATAGGGGATGCCGAGGCCGCCACCGAAATCGATATGCGAGATCGTGTGCCCATCGGCGCGCAGCACATGCACGAACTCGGCCAACACAGTGAAGGCATCGCCCAGCGGCGCAAGATCGGTGATCTGGCTGCCGATATGCATGTCGACGCCGGTGACGACGATGTTCGGCAACTTGGCTGCGCGGGCATAGACTTCTCGCGCGCGTGTCAGCGGAATGCCGAACTTGTTCTCGGATTTGCCGGTGGCGATCTTCGCGTGGGTCTTTGCATCGACGTCGGGATTGACACGGACGGAGATCCGCGCGGTCCGCCCCTCATTTGCGGCGAGTTGCGACAGCAGCTCGAGCTCGCTTTCGGATTCGACGTTGATCGACAGGATTCCCGCTTCGAGCGCCATCCGCAGCTCGGAGGCGGTCTTGCCGACGCCGGAGAACAGGATCTTGTCGGGCGAAATGCCGGCTGCGAGTGCGCGCTTCAGCTCTCCGCCGGAGACGACGTCGGCGCCGGCCCCCAGCCGCGCAAACGTCTTCAGGACCGACTGGTTGGAGTTGGCCTTCATCGCATAGCAGATGATCGCGTTCACATCGGCAAATGCTTCCGCGAACACGCGATAATGCCGCTCCAGCGTCGCGGTCGAATAGCAGTAGAACGGCGTGCCCACCGTGCGCGCGATATGGGTGAGGTTCACCGCCTCGGCGTGCAATTCGCCGTCGCGGTAGTCGAAATGGTGCATGGCTATGCCAGGTTCAAAAAGGGCGTGGCGTCAGTCGAGAATGTTGTCGAGAAAGATACGTCCTTTCCGCGACGGCGGGACACTCGGCTGCTCTTCTTCGACGGGATCAAAAAGTCCAAATGGATTGCTTCGCGCCGGCTGCGCTTGCGCCGGCGCGCCCGGTGCCGGTTGCGCAGCTGCCTGCGGCGGCAGGTCGAGCGGGCCTTTACGGCCGCATCCACCGAGCGCCAGCGCCAGCAGCGCCGCTCCAATCAACGCAAGCCTTCCGGACCCAAACCTCCTGGACTGATGAAACAGATTCACGCCAAACGTCCCCAAGCGCGACCGCGGTCGCCATTCCGATATTCGCGCCCGCACCATACAAAGCCTGCCCGGCATTGGCGAGGCCTGACGGCGCCACGGAAGACGCTTTCAGCCGGAAATCGCGTCATTTTGCAGGCGCTTGAGCCAGCTTTCAGCTTGCTCACGCACATTTTTCGGTGCCGTGCCGCCAAAGCTCGTACGGCTGGCGACCGAGCTTTTGACCGACAGCACGGCAAGCGCGTCCGCCGTGATTCGAGGCTCGATCGCCTGCATGGCCGCCAGCGGCAACTGATCGAGGGCGACACCTGATTCCGATGCCTTGCCGACGATCCGTCCGGTGACGTGATGGGCTTCGCGGAACGGCATCTTCAGCGTCCGCACCAGCCAGTCGGCTAGGTCGGTCGCGGTGGCGTAACCCTCGCCTGCGGCCCTCTCCATCTGTGCCTTGTCAGCGACGAGGTCGCGCACCATGCCCGTCATCGCATTGATCGCCAGCGACAGCGCGGCGAACGCGTCCATGGCACCTTCCTTATCCTCCTGCATATCCTTCTGGTAGGTCAGCGGCAGTCCCTTCATGACGATCAGCAGCGCCGACAGCGCGCCGATGATGCGACCGGTCTTCGCGCGGACGAGCTCGGCAGCATCAGGATTGCGCTTCTGCGGCATGATCGAGGAGCCGGTGGTGAATTTGTCGGACAGCTTCACGAGGCCGACCAGCGGCGAGGTCCAGAGCACAATCTCCTCGGCAAAGCGCGACAGGTGCACGGAGGTGATCGCGGCGGCCGACAGCGCCTCGAGCACGAAATCGCGATCAGCCACGGCGTCAAGCGAGTTCGCCATCGGCCGGTCGAAGCCAAGCGCCTTTGCCGTCGCCGCACGATCGATCGGGAACGAGGTGCCGGCGAGCGCGGCTGCGCCAAGCGGACTTTCGTTCAGACGCCTGCGCGCATCGGCGAAACGTCCGCGATCGCGCGACGCCATCTCCACATAGGCAAGCAGATGATGGCCGAACGTCACTGGTTGAGCGGTCTGCAGATGGGTAAAGCCGGGCATGACCGTGTCGGCGTGCTCGAGGGCGCGATCCACCAGCGCACGCTGGTAGGCCGCAAGCGAGGCGTCGAGCAGATCGATGGTGTCGCGAACCCATAGCCTGAAGTCGGTTGCGACCTGATCGTTGCGCGAGCGCGCCGTGTGCAAGCGTCCGGCGCCCGCCCCGATCAGCTCAGACAGGCGGCTTTCGACATTCATGTGAATGTCCTCCAGCGCGCGCTTAAAGGAAAAGGTTCCCCCTTCAATTTCTGACAGAATCGTGTCTAGACCCTGTGCGATGTTTTTTGCATCGTCCGCTGCGATGATCCCCTGTGCCGCCAGCATCGTGGCATGCGCCTTCGATGCGGCAATGTCCTGCGCATAGAGGTGACGATCGACGTCGATCGAGACGTTGATCGCTTCCATGATCGCATCGGGACCAGCCTCGAACCGGCCGCCCCACATCTTGTTGCTCATGATATCTCGCTCACTTGCCGCCTGCCGCTCGCCTGCTAAACCTTCGCCGCTCGCCGGGCCGGACGCGCCCAATCACTCCTCAAAAGAAGCCGACAAGGCCATCCGCAGCTTCCATGACAGTTAACGACGAAACTCCAAAAGCTAACGACGAAACTCCAAAAGCGCCTGGCACAAGATCCTTCCGGCGCATCGGCGTGATCGCGGTCGGCGCCCTGATTGTCGTGGCCGGGGTATACGGGATCGTCACCCTCAAGCGCAATGCGGGCGACAAGGTGTGCAAGCCCACCTTCAGTCTTGCGCGCAAGGTCGAGCCCTTTGTTAAGGGTGAAGTCGCAGCCTTCACGCCGGCAAAGAAGCCCTTTCTGCTTCCAGACCTCGCATTCAAGGATGCATCGGGCGCTGAAAAGAAACTTTCCGACTGGCGCGGTCGCACAGTTCTCCTCAATCTTTGGGCCACCTGGTGTGTCCCCTGCCGCAAGGAAATGCCGGCCCTCGACGAGCTGCAGGCGAAGCTCGGGGGCAAGGATTTCGAGGTGGTCGCCGTCAATATCGACACCCGCGACACCGGCAAGCCGAAGAGCTGGCTGAAAGAGGTCGGCATCTCCGCCCTGCCCTACTTCAGCGACGATAAAGCAAAGGTTTTTCAGGATCTTAAGATGGTCGGAAAGGCCTTCGGCATGCCCACATCGATCCTGATCGACAAGGCCGGTTGCGAGATCGGCATGCTCTCAGGTCCGGCCGAATGGGCAAGCGACGACGCTTTGAAGCTCGTTCGTACCGCGCTCGCCCGCTGACACCCGCGCCTTCGTACCCATTCTTGGCGCCACTTGACGCGGCGGTGCTCACGCTTATACATAACCATATGGTTTACTATCCTGCTGACCCGCTCGACCGGACCTTCGCCGCGCTTGCCGATCCGACCCGGCGTGCGCTGCTGTCGCGGCTCGAGGCGTCGGATGGCCTGTCGATCAGCGAGCTTGCGAAACCGTTCGCCATGTCGCTGCCGGCGGTGATGAAGCACATCGATGTGCTGGCCGACGCAGGGTTGATGACCCGTTCGAAATCCGGCCGCACCGTAACGTGCAAGCTCAATGCGGCTGCCATGCAGGCGGCCGCCGGCTGGCTCAATCGTTACGCACGTTTCTGGAATGAGAAGCTGGACCAACTTGTTGCATTTCTCGAGGAGGACGATCCATGCGAGCCGCGCCCGCAGCCGTCAAACCCAGTCTCACCATCCAGCGACGCCTCAACGCCAGCCCGGACCGGGTCTACAAGGCCTGGACGGAACCGGAGCAAATAGCGCGCTGGTTCGGCCCGTCCGTGGTCGAGCAGGATACCGTCAAGGCCAAGATGGACGTGCGCGCCGGCGGAAGCTTTCAGGTGAGCTTCAAGACAGACGATGGCGAATTTCATCAGGTCGGTGGCGTCTACCGCGAAGTTGTTCCGAACAAAAAGCTTGTGTTCAGCTGGGCCTGGCACACGACGCCTGAGCGCGAGTCGCAGGTGACAGTGACGATCAAGGCCGAAGGTAGTCACACCTTGCTGACGCTGCTGCACGAGCAGCTGTTCGACGAAGCCACCAAGACCGGCCACACGCGGGGCTGGACCGGTTCGCTCGACAAGCTCGAAGCGATGTTCGCCTGACACAAGCGACGAGGACGCCATGAAGCTGTACTACGCCGAGACTCTGAATCCTCGAAAGGCGTGCGCGGTGGCGAAATACCTGAACGCGCCGGTGGAGTTCGTCCATGTCGATCTGACCAAGGGCGAGCAGCGCAATCCGTCCTATCTTGCCATCAATCCGAACGGCAAGGTCCCTGCGCTGCAGGACGGCGAGAACAGAATCTGGGAATCCAACGCGATCATGTGTTATCTCGCCCAAGCTGCCGGCTCGGATATCTGGCCGAACGACCGGCGGCAGACCGAGGTGCTGCGCTGGCTGAGCTGGGATGGACAGCATTTTACGCGACACGCGGGTACGCTTTACTTCGAGCACGTCATCAAGCCGATCTTCGCGCTCGGGCCACCCGACGAGGCAGCGACAAAAGAGGCGACAGGTTACGTCCTGCATTACGGCCACATCCTGAACGAGCACCTGCGCGGGCGCGCGTATCTGCTGGGCGACGTACTGACGATCGCTGATTTTGCGGTCGCGGTGACGCTTCCCTATGCGGAGCTAGCGAAAATTCCGATCAAGGAGTTTCCGGAAGTTCAACGCTGGCATGGACGACTGAACGAGCTTGCCGCCTGGCGCGAACCGTTTTCGAAGGCCTCCGCCGCCGCCTGACGCATCCCGAGTGGCTGGCAGATTGTGCATAAACACATTCCGTGCGCATCCACATCGATGGCGGCCTGAAAGCTGCTGACGATCCAACCCCCTGAAGCTCTCAAGAGGAGAACTATTGTGCCTTACGTCGATGGATTTATCGTTCCGGTCCCGAAGAAGAAGATAAAGGCCTACCTGACGATGGCGAAGAAGGCCGCGAAGGTCTGGAAGGAATATGGCGCACTCGAAGTGCGCGAATGCATCGCCGACGACGTCAAGGTCGGCAAGTGGACATCGTTTCCCCGCAGCGTCAAACTGAAGCCCGGCGAGACCGTGGTCTTTTCTTACATCGTCTACAAGTCGCGCAAGGATCGCGACAGGGTGAATGCCAAGGTGATGAAGGACCCCCGTCTCGAGACCATGATGGACCCGAAGAACCCGCCGTTCGACGGCAAGCGGATGATCTTCGGCGGCTTCAAGGTCAGCGTCGCGGCGTAAAGCGCAGCCGCACCGATCAAGGAATGGGCACCGTCGACGATGCCTTGCTGATCCGTTCGGGCGAAATCCGGTGGACTTTCACCGCAGCCATGGCCGCGGTGAAGATTAGCTATCGTTACCAACAACATAAGCGAGCTTCGTCGGATACCGTGACCTCGGGGCACAGTCACGCCTAAGGTCACCGATCCGGTTGATGCAGCCGACACGAATCGATAAATTCCGGCTGCCGCGTTACTGGCGACACAAGATGGAGCACCATCGGGAAGCGCGGCCTGACGCACGGTCTTGAAGCCGATCGTGTTGATGAATGGCCGTTCGCCTGGGCCGCCGAGGTCACTCGGCATTTCCGTTTCGGGAGGCCCGGTCGCAATGCACGAACGCCAGCCCGCCAACGCCCACAGCATCCTCGCACTCCTTTCGCTCGTCTGGTCGCAAACCGATACAACCTTGCGAATGCGCGTCATCGGCACTGTGCTGCTGGCGCTCGTGCTGGCGGGGCTGAATTCCCTCTCACCGGTCATCTACAAGACGATCGTCGATCATTTCGCCGCTGGCCCCTCACCGACCGATACGACCATTCCGCTGCTGCTCATCGCAGGCTATGTCGCCCTTGTTGCGGTTGGCCGGATCTGCGCCGAACTGCGCTGGGTCACCTATGGCGGCTTCGAGCAACGCGTACAGCGTCGGCTGATCCTGCTGCTCTACGATCACGTGCATGAACTTTCATTGCGCTTTCATCTCGAACGCCGGACCGGAGGTTTGCAGCAGATCATTTTCAACGGCCTGCTCGGTTATCGCTTCATCGTCTTCAACTTTCTGCTCATCATTCTCCCGCTTGCTGTCAGCGTGCTGCTGATCGGAGCCATCCTCGCGACATTCTATCCGTTGCCGTTCGCGTTGGTCATGCTGACGATGTGCACGCTCTACATCACCAGCCTGCTCTTCGGTGTCGGTCGCCAGCGCGAATTGCAGCGGACCGGCAACCTTGCCTTCGAGGAAGCCTATGCGCGGACGACCGACAGCTACCTCAACTACGAGACGATCAAGCTGTTCGGCGCGGACACGGTCGTACGGCAGCGGCTGAATGAGTCACTCAGCCAGGGGCAGAACAGCTTTGTTCGTTTCTACTTGCTGCGTACTCTGACCGGCCTGGCGCAAAGCATGTGGTTGCTCATCTGGCTTGCGGTCACGGTGGTGCTTGCCGCAACCTATTATGTGCAAGGCGTCATGACGCTCGGTGATTTCGTTCTTGTAAATACCTATACACTGCAACTGTGGGTGCCTTTGGAATTTCTCGGTCTTGCCTATCGCGAAATCAGGATGGGACAGACCAACGTCGAACGGATGCTGACGCTGCTCGGCGAGAAGCGCGACGTCACTGAACCGGTCAATCCGATCTCCCTGCCGGTCGGCAAAAAGGAGCTCCGATTCGACAATGTGGAATTCTCCTACGATCGCGATCACCACGTCCTGAAAGGCATCAGCTTCGTAGTGCCGTCCGGGCGTACAGTTGCGATCGTAGGTCCAAGCGGATCCGGCAAATCCACCATCGCCCGCCTTGCCTTTCGTTTCTACGATGCCGGCGGCGGGCGAATATCCCTCGGCGGCGTTCCGATCAAAGACCTTTCGTTGAACGACTTGCGCTCCACCATCGCGGTCGTCCCGCAAGATACGGTGCTGTTCAATGAGACGATCGCTCACAACATCGGCATCGCGCGGGCGAAGGCCAGTCAAGCGGAGATCGAGGAGGCCGCGCGTTTTGCAGAAATCCACGACTTCATCATGTCACGACCGCAAGCCTATGACACCGTCGTCGGCGAACGCGGATTGAAGCTCTCCGGCGGCCAGAAACAGCGGATCGCTATTGCACGCGCGATGCTGAAACGCGCCAGCCTGCTGATCTTTGATGAAGCGACGTCCGCGCTGGACAGCAGGACCGAGCAGAGGATCCAGCGCAGCCTGCGTACCTTGTCGGACGGCGCCGCGACACTGATCATCACGCATCGACTGTCGACGGTGCTGCATGCCGATGAAATCCTCGTGCTTGACGGCGGCGTCATCGTCGAACGCGGACGTCATGAAGAACTGTTGAGCCTGGATGGTGTCTATGCCGCGATGTGGCGCCGCCAACTCCAGCATCCGGATGTCGCAGAGGAACTCGACGTCGCGTCGTGACGGCGTCTCATCTTGAGTCGCCTCCTCGAAATTGCCTCTCCACCGCAGCAGCGTCGTCGCAAAATTTTTTTAAGCTGACATTGAAGCCGTTGACACCCCCGGCCCGATCTAGTACTTAACCGAAAGGTTATTTAACCGATTGGTTCCGCATGACCGACCGCTTGAGCGCCACTTTTGCTGCCCTCGCCGATCCGACCCGGCGCGCGATCATCGCGCGGCTGGCAATGGGCGAAACAACCGTCAGCGACCTTGCCAAGCCGTTCGACATGAGCGGCCCGGCGATCTCCAAACATCTGAAAGTGCTGGAGAATGCAGGGCTGATCACGCGCAGCCGCGAGGCCCAGTGGCGACCGTGCCGGATCGAGCCCAAGGCATTGAAGACCGTCGACGACTGGCTCGATCGCTACCGCCAATTCTGGGAGGAGCGGCTCGATCGCCTCGAGGATTACCTCAACACCCTACAGGCGGAGGCCGCCTCGTCAGCGAACACCGCAGAGACAGCCCCGCGCAAAGCCAACAGAGCCAGCAAGCCCAAGGAGAGCAGGCATGGACGCAAGAAATGAACTCACGCTGTCGGTAACGACTCCATCCGATCGCGAGATCGTCCTGACGCGCACATTCGACGCTCCGCGTGCGCTCGTATGGGACGCCATGACGAAGGCCGAGCATGTGCGCCGCTGGTACGGCTGCGCGAGCGTCAGCCTCGCGGTTTGCGACATCGATCTCCGCGTCGGAGGAAGCTACCGCTTCACCATGCGCACACAGGACGGCGTCGATCATACGATGACCGGCGTCTACCGTGAGATCGTCGCGCCGGAACGCATCGTCCATACGGAACGTTATGAAACCACCGCATTCACCAGTCCGGATGCACTGGTGACGATGACACTGACCGAGCAACGCGGACGCACGAAGCTGCAAAGCGTGATCCTGCATCCGAACCAGGACAGCCGTGACGCCCATCTCAGTGCCGGCATGGAGAACGGCGCCGGCGAGATGTTCGACCGGCTCGCCGCTCTGCTCACAACGATGTCGTAAGCAACCGCATTCACCCCGCAGAAAGGACAGACCATGGCCGAACCGAACAACATGCCGCCGATCACGCCCTACCTCACCATCAAGGGCGCCAACGAGGCGATCGAATTCTACAAGAAGGCGTTTGGCGCGAAGGAGAATGCCCGCCTGCCCTACGAGGATGGCAAGCGGCTGATGCACGCGGAGATTTCCATGTACGGCGGCACCGTGCTGCTCTCGGACGAATTTCCGGAGCACGGTCAGGTCATGGGCCCTACCACGCCGCACTCATCTCCGGTCGCGGTTGCGCTGCACTTCAAGACGCCTGCCGAGCTCGACGCCGCGTTCAAGCGCGCCGCCGAGGCCGGAGTAAAGACCGAGATGGAGCCCACCGACATGTTCTGGGGCGGCCGCTTTGCGGCGCTGCTTGATCCGTTCAACCATCGCTGGCTGATGCACGCGCCATTGCCGCCGAAATGATCGATGTGACCACGCGGCCCGTCGCCGCCTGAAAGCACAACAAACCAAGAAAGGCACCACCATGACCATGCTCGCTCCTTCGCCTGGATTTGACGCGCCCTCCGTCTCTGCGACGGCGATCTGGAGCGGGCGTGTGCTTTCAGGTCTGGTGGTTCTGTTCCTGCTGTTCGACGGCGCGATCAAGCTCGTCCCGCTCGAGATCGTCACGCAGACGTCGTTACAGCTCGGGATTCCGACACATCTGGCGCGGACGCTGGGCGTGCTCACCCTCGCCGGCGCGATCCTCTATGCGATTCCGAGCACTGCCGTGCTCGGCGCGATCCTGCTGACCGGCTATTTCGGCGGTGCGATCTATGTGCATGTCCGCGCCGACAGCCCGCTGTTCAGTCACACCCTGTTCGGTGTCTACCTCGGTGTGATCATGTGGGCCGGCCTCTGGCTGCGGGACCCCGCCATACGCGCGTTGATTCCCTTGCGGCGCTAGGAAGCGCTCCCCGACTTTCCGATCTTTCCATTGTCCTCGCGGCCCCGCCGACATGAAGGCGCCGCGGAAGCAGCTAGCGGAGGCTTACGTGAGCGCACCGACCAACATCAAGGCGCCGCGGGTGGAGGTGACCCTGACGCGCACGTTCGATGCTCCCCGCGCGCTGGTATGGAAGGCGTGGACGGAGCCGCAAATGATGGCGCGTTGGTGGGGACCGGACGGCTTCACCAATCCGGTGTGCGAGATGGACGTACGCGTCGGCGGTAAGATCCTGATCCATATGCAGGCGCCGGACGGGACGGTGCATCCGATGACCGGCATCTTCGATGAAGTCGCAGAGCCGGAGTGCCTGGTGTTTCGGGCAATTCCGGTGGATCGCAACGGCACGCCACTGCTTGAATCGCTGACCACCGTCACCTTTCACGAAGCCGGCGGCAGGACCAAGATCATTGTCCATGCGAGCGCCGTTCCGCTCGAGCCGGTCGCGACCGAGATGCTGAAGGGCATGAACGAGGGATGGCGCCAGAGCCTTGACCGGCTCGCTGATCTCGTCGCGCCGCACTGACCACTAAAGTTTCTGAAAGCCGCCGGCCGGCGGCCCTCACCCACAGGAGACGATGACAATGATGAATCCCGACCCAACCAAGGAACACCTTTGGCTGCAACGGATGGTCGGCGACTGGGACATGGAAGGCGAGTGCGTCATGGGTCCTGACCAGCCACCGATGAAGAGCAAGAGCTTTGAGCAGGTGAAGCCGATCGGCAGCCTCTGGGTGATCGGCGAGGGCGAAGGCGAGATGCCCGGCGGCGGCGCGGCGCTCACCCGAATCACGCTCGGCTACGACCCGCAGAAGGGTCGCTTCGTCGGAACGTTCATCGGCTCGATGATGACCCATCTGTGGCTCTATGAAGGCACGCTTGACGCGGCGGGAAAAGTGCTCACGCTCGATTGCGAAGGGCCAAGCTTCGCCGGCGACGGCACGATGGCGAAGTACCAGGACATCATCGAGATGAAGAGCGATGATCACCGGGTAATGACTTCGCGGGTGCAAGGCGCCGACGGGAAGTGGACGCATTTCATGACGGCGAACTATCGGCGGAAGAAGTAGGCCCTATTGCCTCCGCGGCCTGGCTCGGCCGGGCGAATGCGGTGTTTCTGACGCTCGGATCACTCTTGCTGCAAGCTCATTGATCGGAACGTCAGAAACAAAAAGCCGCACGGAAATTCGGAAGTAGCTGATATCCTGTTGTTTCTGAGCGCTTGCACGACGGCTCGCAGCGAATGATGCGGGCGTCAGAAACAGGTCACTCGCCGATGAGCAATTGGCTGTTCGCGCCGACCTTCATTTCCGCCCTGGGCTCGGCCTTGATGGCCGGGTTGTTCTTTGTATTCTCGAACGCCGTCATGACGGCGTTCGGAAAACTGTCGCCCGCCACCGGAATCGCCGCGATGCAGGCGATCAACATCTGGATCCTCAATCCGGTATTCGCCGCAGTGTTCTTTGGCACCGCGGCGTTTTCGGCGTTGCTAGCAATTGCTGCATTGTTGAATCTGGGGCACGCGTGGTCATTGCCGCTGCTCGCCGGCAGCCTCTGCTACCTCTTCGGCGCGCCTTTGGTGACGATGATTTTCAACGTCCCGCTCAACAACCGCCTCGCCGCCGCAAGCCCCGAGACGGCCGAAGCCGCACGACTCTGGGCCGAGTATCTACGGATCTGGACCGCCTGGAACCACCTCCGCACCATCCTCTGTCTTGCGGCGACCGGATTGTTCATCTGGGCGCTCTGCCGGGGATAAGCTCCGACCGAACGGCTCGGTCGTTGGCGGCGGGCTACCCGTTCTTCCCTTCCGCGCGCATCGTCGGCAGGCCAATGCCGGTCGCCTCGAAGCCGCCGTCAACCGACAGCATCTGCCCGGTGATGTAGCTCGCGCGCTCACTGCATAAAAAGAACACCACTTCCGCCAGTTCGGCCTCCAAACCGTAACGGTTGAGCGGGATCGTGTCGTGATAGTCGGCGCGGATCTCGGGCGTATGCACCGCTTTCGCCATCGCGGTGTCGACCGGCCCCGGCGCCACGGCGTTGACGCGGATGCCAAGCGCGGCGAACTCGACCGCCTGCTGCTTGGTCAGGTGTGCGAGCCCGGCCTTGCTGGTGCCGTAGGCCACTCGCAGCGTCGAGGCGCGCAGGCTCGAGATCGAGGTGATGTTGACGACGCTGCCGCCACCCTGCTCGCGCATCAGCGGCGCCACGGCTTGGGTGCAGATGAATGGCCCGGTGAGATTGACCGCCAGCGTGCGCGACCAGTCCGCCAGCGTCGTCTGCAGGATCGGTTTGAAGATCGCAATCCCCGCGTTGTTCACCAGCGCATCGACGCGATCGAAACGCTCAGCCACCGTGGCGACGGCGGCAGTGACC
Organism: Bradyrhizobium sp. LHD-71; assembly: GCF_031157255.1. Lineage (GTDB taxonomy): Bacteria > Pseudomonadota > Alphaproteobacteria > Rhizobiales > Xanthobacteraceae > P52-10. Next base: position 39,687 of record NZ_JAVIFX010000022.1, read on the forward strand.
GCATCCGCGTCCGCGACGTCGCAATGCAGGGCAAGCGTCGTTTCCGGCGCGGCGAGTGCGCCATGGCTCCGGGTCAGCGTCTCGTTGTCGACGTCGAGCAGCGCGACACGCCAGCCGTCGGCGAGGAAGCGCTTTGCGGTGGCAAGCCCGATGCCACGCGCCGCGCCGGTAACGAAAGCAACCTTCTGCATCGCTTGTTTCATCCCCTTGCTGTCTTTTTCGCCATCACGTCCTCATACGCTTTCTGGAGCTTTTCTGCGACCGTCGGGCCGGCTTTCTTGCGGCGCTTCACACCGAGATGGGTCTCTCTCAACTCGTCCATGAACTCCGCCCACATTTTTGGCCCGCCTTCCGCCAGGAGTTTCGCCCGAATACCGAGCTCTTCACTCACGGGAAGATACTTCACGCCCCACGCCGACATTTGCGCCAGCACCGGCAGCAGTTCGATGCCCTGCTCCGTCAGGCTGTAGATGCCTTTCTGCTTGTGGGTGGGATCGTGGGTGCGGGTGATCACGCCCTGCTCGACCAGGGTTTTCAGACGGTCGGCCAGAATATTGGAGGAGATTCGCTCGTCTGACTTCGTCAGCAGTTCGCGGAAATGCCGGCGGTTGCCGAAGATCATGTCGCGGATGATCAGAAGGCTCCATTTGTCGCCGAGGACCTCCAGCGTGAGGTTGATCGCGCAGCTCGAGCGCGGCTGTTCGGCGTCCATGTGCTTGTCCTTTCTCAATCGTCCCAAAAAACCGCTTGCATTTCTGCATCGGATTCTTTAAATGGGCAACTAGTTGCAAAACGCAACTGGTTTTTTGGAGGAACGACAGATGGCAAAGCTGATCATGTGGAACCTGACGACCCTCGACGGATATGTGGAAGGCCCGGGCCGGGACATCTCATGGCACGAGGATGTCTGGGGCGAGGAGCTGGAGCAGCTCTCGCTCGAGCAGGGTCATGCCGCCGGTGCACTGATGTTTGGCCGGGTCACCTACGAGTTGATGGCTGGCCACTGGCCGACCGCCAGCGGCGAGGTCGCCGATTTCATGAACGCACTTCCGAAGTACGTTTTCTCGCGCACCTTGAAGGCGTCGGACTGGAACAACACACAGCTCTTCGACCGGGACGTTCCTGAAACGGTCGCGAAGCTGAAGCGCGAGTCGGCCAAGGACATCTACCTGTTCGGCAGCGCCGAGCTTGCGTCACACCTCATTCCACACAAGCTGATCGATGAATTCCGCATCTGCGTTGCGCCCGTCCTGCTCGGCGCCGGCACGCCGCTGTTCAAGCGTGCGGACGAACAGCAGAAGCTGAAGCTTCTCGAGGCGAAGGGGCTGAAGGTCGGCGCCGTGCTGCTGCGCTACGCACCGGCCTAGAACGGAGCGAACCATGAGCAAGAGCGAGATCGCGCGCCAATGCTATCGCGCCTACGAAACAAAGGACCGTAAGCTGCTGGAAAGCTTGCTTGCGGACGACTTCGTGTTTTCGAGTCCGCGCGACGACTACATCGATCGGGCGACTTACATGGCTCGCTGCTGGGCGAACAGCGGCAACATTCGAAATTTCACCTTCGAATATGTTGCCGAGCAAGGCGATGAGGTCGTCGTGCGCTACCTGGTCGAATTGACCGACGGGACCAGCTTTCGCAATATGGAGACACTGCGCTTCTCCGGCGACAAGCTTCGCTCCGCCGATGTCTACTTTGGCCGCACCGTCGAACGGGATCAGCCCTCATGTCGTTGACGTTCTATTTCCATCCGCTGTCGTCGTACTGTCAGAAGGTGCTGATCGCGCTGTACGAGAACGATACCCCGTTCGATGGCCAGATCGTCGACCTGATGAGCGAGACGGGGCGCGCCGACTACCTGAAACTCTGGCCGATCGGCAAGATGCCCTTGCTGCGCGACGAAGCACGCAACCGGCTGATTCCGGAGACCAGCATCATCATTGAGTACCTTCAGCGGTTCTACGGCGGACCGACCGTGTTCGTGCCCGATGACGTCGAGCAGGCACTGCATGTGCGTCTGCGCGACCGCTTCTTCGACCTCTACGTCTCGAACCCGATGCAGAAGATCGTGACGGACAAGCTGCGGCCGGCAGGTCAGAACGATCCCGCGGGGGTCGTCGACGCGAAATCGCAGATCGAGACCGCCTACAAGCTGATCGACAAGGAGATGGCGACGAAGGTCTGGGCGTGCGGCGAAGCTTTCACCCTGGCGGACTGCGCCGCGGCGCCGCCACTGTTCTATGCGGACAAGGTTCTGCCATTCCGCGACCGCTATCAGCATCTGGCTGCCTATTTCGAACGGCTGCAGCAACGGCCATCCTACGCCCGCACGCTGCGGGAGGCAGAACCCTACATGAAGATGTTTCCCGGCTGACGTCTTCGGTTGGCGACGAGCGAAATCGGCTGATCACGTCCGGATGAAGGCGCCGCCGGATTCCCGGGTCGGGTAGCAGCTCAGCGCATCGCGCGATCGCTGCCGAGCCCGACCAGCGGCCGCGCCCGCAGTTCGATACAGACCTGCTTGACGATCTCATGGCCGCTGAGCATGCGCGCCAGCATTCGTTTGACCTTCCAGGTGGGCTCGCGTGTCAGGGTCACTCCCGGAATGACGTCCGTCCGCTGAGCGATGCGCGCCGCCTCTTCGACCCAAAGCAGCTCGATCAGCCGGCTGCAGAAGAATTCGTCGCGCTCCGGCCTGAACCTGCCGTCGCGCTTGTCCTTGACGATCTCTATTCCCGTGACGGTCGGCAGCAGCAGATTGCGCTGGTGCCGCACGTCGGCGTGCCTGAGCCATCGCGGCGCCACTGCGAGCCAGACTTCGGGCAGATAGAAATTGAATTCGCGCAGCTGGCCGGTCAGACGGCCGTCGCTCAGGCTGTCGCGGGGGCCCTTGATCTCGACTCCGATAATGTCGTCCCGGCCGACCAGAACCATGTCGATCCGCCGTTCGCCAAGGGCGAACTCGTGAATGACGCGCACGTCGCCGAAGCGCTTGCGGCCCCAGGCCTCGACGGCTGCGCGGATCTCCTGCTCTTCGATCGATGTGTTGGCCCGCGCCGGGCGCTTGCGGGCCCCACCAGACCTCGCAGGGACCGCCGGAGTGTTGTCGGCAGAGAGCACGCGCGCCTCGCTAGCCACATTGATCGGCGCCTGAAGCTACGCGCTGATTGCTAAGGAAGCATTTCATGCCGTCGCGTGACGGCCATTTCAGCGGTCGTAGCGGACGGCGAAGGGCCCGCTCGCCTGCTCGGCCGGCTCGATGACCGTCACATCGTCGACGCGCGCGAGTTGCGGCCCACGGCGACAGGCGGCCAGCATTGCTTCAACCGCATCGGCTGAGCCGCTGAACAGCCCTTCCACCTCACCGCTTGCAAGGTTACGCACCCAACCGGAAAGGCCGAGCGCTGCGGCCTTGCGCTGCGTCCAGTCGCGATAGCCTACACCCTGCACACGGCCGGAGATGCGAACGAGGATCGAACGGCTGGCCTGCATCGGAACCTCCCGATGCCCAGTTTTACACCGATCGAATGGTGCTTACACCGCGATGTCGAGGTTGCCGCCGACACCGGCGGCGAGATTTGCGGATGATGACTGAGGCTGCAGCAGCGTTTGTACCACCGCTGCCTCGGCGTCCAGGTTCATCTTCATCACCCTCGTCGCCACCGCCTGCTGCGTGGCGGCCGCCTGCATCGTCAAGAAGCTGGCGGCTAAAGCTGCAACGTCCATATGCGCCTCCGTAGCGGCGGAGACTAATCGATAGACGTTAATAAAATTCAGCGCGTTGGGACCGGGGTCTCGCCACGGTAGTCATAGAAGCCGCGCTGCGACTTGCGGCCGAGCCATCCAGCCTCGACGTATTTCACCAGCAGCGGACACGGCCGGTATTTCGAATCCGCGAGACCTTCGTGCAGCACCTGCATGATGGCAAGGCAGGTATCGAGACCGATGAAGTCGGCGAGCTCAAGCGGCCCCATCGGGTGGTGTGCGCCGAGCTTCATCGCCGCGTCGATCGCCTCGACATTACCGACGCCTTCATAGAGCGTGTAGATCGCCTCATTGATCATCGGCAGCAGGATCCGATTGACGATAAAGGCCGGGAAATCCTCCGAAACCGCGATCTGCTTGCCGAGCTTGGTGACGAAATCCTTCGAGGTCTCGAACGTCGCATCCTCGGTGGCGATGCCGCGAATGATCTCGACGAGCTCCATGCGCGGCACCGGATTCATGAAATGAATGCCGATGAACCGTTCAGGACGGTCCGTCGCAGCCGCAAGCCGGGTAATGGAAATCGACGAGGTGTTGGATGCGACGATCGCATCCTGCTTCAGCACCGCGCAGAGATCGTGAAAGATCTTGCGCTTGATCTCTTCCTTCTCCGACGCGCTCTCGATGACAATGTCGCAATCGGCAAGTCCATCAAGCGCGGTGGCCGGCTTGATACGGCTGAGCGCAGCTTTGCGAACATCGTCGGTCAGCGCGCTCTTCGAGACCAGGCGCTTCAGGTTACCGTCGATGGTCGCCAGCGCCGACTTGATGCGGTCCTCGGCGACGTCGTTCAACAGCACATGGTAGCCGGCCAATGCCGCAACATGCGCGATGCCATTGCCCATCTGGCCCGCGCCGATCACCCCGACTTTCTTGATGTTCATGGCCATCCGTTCATTGTCACAGGTCAGGCGGCTGTCCCCGGCCCCTGTCCTGATCATAACACCGGGCGGAAGCCTGTCATCCGCCCGGTGCGACCTTCTGCTCCGGCCTACTTGCCGGCTTTCGCCAGTTCTGCCGTCAATTCAGGCACTGCCTGGTACAGGTCGGCGACCAGGCCGTAATCTGCAACCTGGAAGATCGGCGCCTCTTCGTCCTTGTTGATGGCGACGATCACCTTGGAGTCCTTCATGCCGGCGAGATGCTGGATCGCCCCGGAAATGCCGACGGCGATGTACAACTCCGGCGCCACCACCTTGCCGGTCTGGCCGACCTGCCAGTCGTTCGGCGCATAGCCGGCATCGACCGCGGCGCGCGAGGCACCGACACCTGCACCGAGCTTGTCGGCCAGCGGCTCGATATACTTCGTGAAGTTCTCGCGGCTTTGCATCGCGCGGCCGCCGGAGACGATGATCTTCGCCGAGGTGAGCTCGGGGCGATCGCTCTTGGCGACTTCCTCGCCGACGAAGGTCGACAGGCCCGGATCGGCTACTGCCGCCACGTCCTCGACCTGTGCACTGCCGTCGTTGCCGGCGGCCTGGAAGGTCGAGGTCCGGACGGTGATGACCTTCTTCTTGTCGTTCGACTTCACCGTCTGGATCGCGTTGCCGGCATAGATCGGCCGCTCGAACGTGTCCGGCGAGACGATCTTGATCACTTCCGACACCTGCATCACGTCGAGCAGCGCGGCGACGCGCGGCATCACGTTCTTGTAGCGGGACGTCGCAGGCGCGACGATCGCATCATACTTGTCGGCGAGCGAGACGACGAGCGCCGCAAGCGGCTCGGCAAGGTCATGCGCATAGAGCGCGTTGTCGGCGAGCAGCACCTTCTTCACGCCGCTGAGCTTCGCTGCGGCCTCGGCCGCGCCCTTGGCGTTCTGGCCGGCGACCAGCACGTCGACGTCGGCGCCGAGCGCTGCGGCCGCCGTCAGGGCCTTGTTTGTCGCGTCCTTGATCGACGCGTTGTCATGTTCGGCAATGAGCAGCGTAGCCATCAGATAACCCCGGCCTCATTCTTCAGCTTCGACACCAGTTCGGCGACATCCTTTACCTTGACGCCAGCCTTGCGGCCCGGCGGCTCGGTGGTCTTGACGATCTCCTGCCGCGGCGTGAGATCGACGCCGTAGTCGGCGGCAGTCTTCTCGCCGATCGGCTTCTTCTTCGCCTTCATGATGTTCGGCAGGCTCGCATAGCGCGGCTCGTTCAGGCGAAGGTCGGTGGTGACGATCGCCGGTCCCTTCAGCTTCACGGTCTGCAGACCGCCGTCGACTTCGCGCGTCACGGTGAAGTCCGTGCCGTCGATCACGACCTTGGAGGCGAAGGTTGCCTGCGACCAGCCCAGCAGCGCGGCCAGCATCTGGCCGGTCTGGTTGGAATCGTCGTCGATCGCCTGCTTGCCAAGGATAATGAGACCCGGCTTCTCCTCATCGGCGACCGCCTTCAGGATCTTCGCGACCGCGAGCGGCTCGACGCTTCCCTCGGCCTTCACAAGGATGCCGCGGTCGGCGCCCATGGCGAGACCGGTGCGAATGGTTTCCGTGCACTGCTGCGGGCCGATCGACACGCAGACCACCTCGGTCGCCTTGCCGGCTTCCTTCAAGCGAAGCGCTTCCTCGACCGCGATTTCGTCAAACGGGTTCATCGACATCTTGACGTTGGCGAGTTCGACGCCCGACCCGTCACTCTTCACGCGGATCTTCACGTTGAAATCAACGACCCGCTTCACTGGCACAAGAACCTTCATCGGTCCCCTTTCGTCTAGGTCAAAGGTATGATGGCAGATGGCCGCGGAACCTACTGGCCCGGCCTGACCGGGTCAACGCAGGAAGGAGCGTTTTTCGAAGGGTTTAGCCGGTTCCAGCCTTTAACGATTCTGACCTGGCACCCAGAGCACGTCCGCCCGGCCGTCGTCGTTCATGCATCGGGCCGCGACGAACAGAAAGTCGGACAAGCGGTTCATATACTTAAGCGCTGCCGGGTTGACCTGCTCATCGGCGCGGGCGGTCAATTCGGCCATTAGCCGCTCGGCGCGGCGGCAGACCGTGCGGGCGACATGCAGATACGCCGCCCCGGCATGACCGCCGGGCAACACGAACGAAGTGAGCGGCGCGAGCTTCGCATTGAGCTCGTCGATGTCGCGCTCGAGCCGTTCGACCTGGCTCTGCACGACCCGCAACCGTTCGGCCTTACCGGGCCGCTCGGGCGTCGCGAGATCCGCACCGACATCGAACAGGTCGTTCTGGATCGCTGCAAGCATGGCCGCGAGGCGCGACGCCGGATCGACGTGCAGTCGCGCAACGCCGATCATCGCGTTGGTCTCGTCGACAGTTCCATATGATGAAACGCGAAGATCGTATTTCGGCCGGCGCTCGCCGGTGCCGAGCGCGGTCGTGCCGTCGTCACCGGTGCGAGTGTAAATGCGATTCAGCACCACCATGATCAGACCTCCGGTCTATCCATCGGGCTAGTGCTCCTTTTCCGAAGTTCGCATCACTTCGCCGCACACTCTAAATGCGAACTTCGGAAACCTCCGGAGCGCTAGCAACTTTATGATTCTAGTGCGGTTTTGAATTTGAAATTCCTGCGATGAGATTGCCGCGGTTGGCAGGAATTTCAAATTCACCGCACTAGCCACGTGACATCGCCCACAAGGCCGCCATCGCGATGACGATGGCCACGAACTGCAACAGCACGCGCAAGCGCATCAGCCGCTGCGAGGTGTCCGGCGAGCCGCCACGCATCATGTTGAGCAGCCCGAGCAGCAGCACCACCGCGACCGCAGCGATCGCGACCGGCACCAGAAAGTTACTTAGAAAACCAGCCATTGAACACGCCCATATTGCCCTTTGCTATCTAACACCGCCAGCGGGGGGCTCGCCATGAGCAGACCGCGGACCTGTGCCGTACCCCCATCTTTCCCCATCGCAGGGCCTGTGTGACAATGCAACGCGCCGTCGGACACAAGTGCGCTAGTGCCGCCGATTTGAAATTCCTGCACCACCTGCGGCAGGCTCGTACTAGGAATTTCAAATCGAAAAGCGGCACTAGCATCATATCTTTGCTAGTGCCCTCTTAGTTTTCGAAGTTCGTGTCGGAGGGTGCCGCGATGTATCACGAACTTCGAAAACCGGGCACTAGACCGATCAAGTGAAATACGTCCGCTACATCTATCGCGTTTCGATACATGCGCTGGACATGTTCCTGGTCGATGACGGCTGGGCGATCGCAAGCCATATCGCGCTATCGGCGCTGATGGCGCTGTTTCCGTTCCTGATCGTGCTGACCGCCCTCGCCGGCTTCTTCGGCTCGGCGGAGCTTGCCGACCAGGCGGCCGAACTGATCATGGATACCTGGCCGGACCGCGTCGCAGACGCCATCGCGGGCGAAATCCACAACGTGCTCACCGTGGCGCAGGGTGGCGTGCTCACGATCGGCCTCATTCTCGCGATCTACTTCGCGTCGAATGGCGTGGAGAGCTTGCGCGTGGGGTTGAACCGCGCCTATGGCGTGGTCGAGATGCGGAGGTGGTACTGGCTGCGGCTGGAATCGATCGGCTACACCCTGCTCGCCGCGGTGGTCTTGCTGTCGCTCGCGTTCCTGATCGTGCTCGCGCCGCTTCTGATCGCGACCGCGCGGCGCTACTTTCCGATCGCGATGGAAATCAACGAGCCGTTTATCGATTTCGCGCGCCTCAGCCTCGCCATCCTGTCACTGGTCGTTGCTCTCTTCATCGTCCACAAATGGCTGCCGGCGGGAACGCGTCGCGTGCGCGACATCATGCCCGGCATCCTGCTGACGATCGTCGGCTCGCTCGCCTCCGGCATCCTGTTCGGAAAATATCTGGAAGAGTTCGCCAACAATTACGTGACCACCTATGCGGGTCTCGCCTCGGTCATCATCGCGCTGGTGTTTCTGTATTTCATCGCCTCCATCTTCGTTTATGGCGGCGAGTTCAACGCCGCTATCATGAAGACGAGGCTTCCTGGGGGCGGCGCGAACGCACGACCTTCGCAAGCACCTGCGCCAGCGCGCGCGGAGAAACAGGTTTCAGGATAAACGCATCGGCGCCGGCTGCGAGTGCTGCGGTCTCGTCTTCGTCGCGCCCCGAGAGGCCGATGATGGCGATCCCGCCATGCGGCCCGTCCAGCGCGCGGATACGTCGGATCGCCTCGATGCCATTGATGCCTGGCAGCACCATGTCCATCAGCACGACATCGAAGGCACCGTGGGTGAGGCGCTCGCCCGCAGTTTCGCCGAGCCCGATGAACTCGGTCTGGTGGCCGAGTTCGTTCAGGACCGCGTTGAGCACCACCCGGCCGAACGGATTGTCCTCCACCGACAGGATGCGCAGCATGAAAGCCGCATCCTGCGCGACATCCTCGCCGTCGGCGGCCGCCGCTGCATCGGCGCCTGCCGCGAGCGGGAACGGCACGGTCAGCGCAAACAGCGCGCCGCCGCCTTTGCGCGGTGACGCCGTGACGTCTCCGCCCATGGCGCGTGCGAGCTGGCGCACCGAGGACAGTCCGAGGCCGGCCCCGCCATAGCGCTGGGCGATCGAGAGGTTGGCCTGCGAGAACGGCCGGAACAGCCGCTTGATTTCCGCAACCGATACGCCGATGCCGGAATCGGCGATGGTGAAGCGAACCGTCACCCGGCCCTTCGAGACGCCCGTCACTGCGGCCCTGAACGCCACGTCGCCGGACGTGGTGAACTTCACGGCGTTGTCCACCAGGTTCTCGAGGGCCGCGCGCAGCCGCACGGCATCGCCGATCACCAGGTGCGGCAGGTCGTTCGCCAACTCGACCGTGGCCTCCAGACCCTTCGCGGCGGCGCGACCGGCAAGCGAGTCGCCGGCTGCGCGCGTCAGCGAGCGCAGGTCGAACAATTCCTTACGAAGACTCAAGGCGCTGGTCTGGCTGCGCGCGCCGTCGACGAACAGCGTGGCAAGGGCCGACAGGTGGTTGGCACTCGCCTTGATGGTATCGACCCATCGCCGCTCGCGCTCGCCGAGCTCGGAGGTGGCAAGCAGTTCGCTGATGGCGAGGATGCCGGTCAGCGGTGTGCGCACTTCGTGAGCGAACGTCGCCAGCACGGTTTCGACGACGCGCTGCTGGCGCGCGCCACCCTTCGCTGCGGATTTCGCAGCCGCTTTCGCCGGCCGCTTGCGCCGCGCCGCGATCGGCCTTGCGCCGGAGCGCGATGTGCGCCGTTTGGAAACCATCGTCCCATCCCTGCCCGAAGGCAGATTGCCCCAGGCCTTTGCGTGAGTCACGCGAGAGGTAGCCCAACTTTGCGGCGAATGTCGTCGGCGGTGACGCCTGCCGCCCGCAGTTCCCTGATCGACGTCGCCTTGGTGGATTTAGAAAGCTTCTGACCGGCGTCGTCGCGCACGAGGCGATGGTGACAGTAGATCGGCGCCGGCAGCTCCAGGAGGGTCTGAAGCAGACGGTGAACGCTGGTCGACCAAAACAGGTCCTGACCGCGAACGACGTGTGTTACGCCCTGAAGCGCATCGTCGAGCACAACCGAAAGGTGATAACTCGTCGGCACCTCCTTGCGCGCGAGGATCACGTCGCCCCATTGCTCCGGCTCGGCGAGAACCCTGCCGGTCTCTCCGTCAGGTCCTGCGCCGTCCTCACGCCATGTCAGCGATCCGCTTCGCGCCTGCGCCGCCGCCATGTCCAGCCGCAGCGCATAAGGCGCGCCACTTGCGATCATTGCATCCCGTTCAGCCGCGGGACGTAACCTCGCCTCGCCCGGATAGAGTGGCGCACCGTCCGGATCACGCGGCCACGGCGCGACCTGCTCGCGCCGGCGCACCAGGCTTGCGATCTCGGCACGAGTTTCGAAGGCCGGATAGAGCAACCCGTCCTGTTCCAGCCGTCGCAGCGCCTCGCCGTAATCGGACATATACATCGATTGCCGCCGCACCGGCTCTTCCCAGACGATGCCGAGCCAGGCTAGGTCTTCGTAGATCGCGCGTTCGTATTCGGGCCGGCAACGGGTTTGGTCGATGTCTTCGATCCGCAGCAGAAAGCGCCCGGAGCCTGCGCGTGCGGCATCGAAATTCAACAGCGCTGAGAGCGCGTGACCAAGATGGAGGTAGCCGTTTGGCGACGGCGCAAAACGGAAAACGGGTGGCGCTTCTGGCATGCTTGCGACTCGCGTGGCTCACCACATCAACATAACCCTCTCATCGCCGGGCTTGACCCGGCAATCCATCAGGCTCGACAATGAATCTTCTGCAGATCGATGAATGCGCAGGTCAAGTCCTGCGCATGATACATGACACCACGCCATGACTTTCCACCTCAACACCCAGGAGGATCTCGACGCGGCGCTACGCGTGCTGATCGAGCGCGACGCGCGGCTGAAGCCGGTCATGGAGATGACCGGGCACGCACCGCTCAGACGGCGCACGCCGGGCTTCGCCGGATTGGCCTCGACCATCTGCGGCCAACAGCTCTCTACATTCGCCGCCGCTGCCATCTGGGCACGGATGGTTGCCGCCTATGACGAACTGCATCACGAGCATATTCGTTCCGCGCGTGCGGACCGGCTGCGCCGCTTCGGCCTGTCGGAAGCAAAAATCAAGACGCTGAAGTTCGTCGCGCGCGAAATCGCTGCGGGCCGGCTCGACCTCGCAAAGCTCGCCGATACGCCCGCCGACGAGGCACACGATACGCTCACCGCCCTGCACGGCATCGGCCCTTGGACCGCCGACATCTATCTTCTGTTCTGTCTCGGCCACAGCGATGCGTGGCCCGCAGGCGATCTCGCTGTGCAGGAGGCCATTCGCATCGGACTCGGACTGAAGTCGCGTCCGACGGTCAAGGAGATGGCCGTGATCGGCGAGGCCTGGCGACCGTATCGCGGCGCCGCCGCGCATCTGTTCTGGGCCTATTACAAGGTGGTGAAGGCCAACGGTTTTGACCCGATGCCGCCGGAGAAGCCAAAGAAGGCGATTGCAAAGGCGCAATCGAGCCGTACCGTGACGAACGCGCCGGCCAGGCGCAAAGCCGCAATCATTTCTTCCAACAGGAAGGCTGTGAAAGGACGCGCCACGGATGCACGCTGATCTTCCCCTGCTCGACGGGCCGCGCATCGCGCCCCGTTCCGGCACCGCCAGACAGCTCGTGGTGTTCCTGCACGGCTACGGCGCCGACGGCAACGATCTGATCGATATCGGCAGTGTCTGGCAACATTGGTTGCCGGACGCTGCCTTCGTTTCGCCGGATGCGCCCGAGCCGTGCGCGGAGGCGCCGATCGGCCGGCAGTGGTTCACGATCGACCGATCCGATCCGTCGGGTCGATGGAAGGGTGTCACGGCGGCTGCGCCGATCGTGCATCGCTTTCTCGACGACGAACTGCGTCGGCACGATCTGCCGCCGTCGGCGCTGGCATTGGTCGGCTTCAGCCAGGGCACGATGGTCGGCTTGCATGTCGGCTTGCGCAGGGCGACACCGCCGCTCGCGATCGTTGGCTATTCCGGCCGCCTGACCGCGCCCAACCAGACCGACTTCGCGGCCATGACAAACGAAATCGTGAGCAAGCCGCCTGTCCTTTTGATCCACGGCGACATGGACATGGTCGTGCCGCCGGAATCCCTCGAATTGTCGGCACAGGGGCTGAAGACACTCGGCATCACAGCCGAAACCCACATGTCGCACGGCATCGGCCATGGCATCGATCAGGACGGCTTGCAGCGCGGCGGCGAGTTCCTGGCGCGCGCATTTGCCGCTCAGAAGCGCTGATTCGAGGTCGAAGGCGCTGGATCGGAGTTATCGCGCAATCGTGCGATGAGGCGCGATCGTGTCCCTGAAACCGGAGCCAGTTTCGCGCCAGCGGCACCCGTTTTAGGCCAAGATTCCTGCCCAAGAGACTGCCCTGAAGCCTCTTCACAAGCATGTCACGCTCCTTGTAGACTATGTACACGTAAAGACGCTTGCGAATCTCGAGGGGAGTCTGGAGCGTTACTTGAACGCGCACGTGTCACAGGGTGGCTTTCCAGCGCTGGTGCTGAACGCGGATTTTCGCCCGCTCAGCTACTATCCACTATCGCTCTGGTCCTGGCAGGACGCGATCAAGGCGGTATTCCTCGATCGCGTCAACATCGTCGCCAATTACGACCACGCGGTGCGCAGCCCCTCGTTCGAGATGCAGTTGCCGAGCGTGGTCTCGCTCAAGTCATTCGTGAAGCCGACCACCCATCCCGCGTTCACGCGGTTCAACGTCTTCCTGCGCGACAAGTTTTCCTGCCAGTATTGCGGCGACGACTCGGACCTGACGTTCGATCACATCGTCCCGCGCTCGAAGGGTGGCCAGACCACCTGGGAAAACGTCGTCGCCGCCTGCTCGCCCTGCAACCTGCGCAAAGGCAACATGACGCCCCAGCAGGCGCACATGTATCCGACGCAGCATCCTTACCAGCCGACCGTGCATCAGCTGCACCGGAATGGCCGACTGTTCCCGCCCAACTATCTGCACGATAGTTGGATGGACTATCTTTATTGGGACACCGAACTGGATCCGTAATTCTTTCCGGGTCGTTTCTCGTATATCCTGTCGGGTGAGCTCGGGTTCGTTGCGAACCCGTCCCTGTCGAAAACAGGAGACACCCGCATGGCATCACTGACCGAATGGAAAGTGCCGCCCGCGTTCCAGCCTCGCGCGCAGGACTACGGCTTCGATCTCGATCGCACGCTATCCGCCGTGGTCGGCCTGCACGCGATCGTCCCGCAGGATGCGTTCAGCGCCAATACGCTCGGCACCGAACGCGGCGGCAACGGTGTGCTGATCGACAACGGCCTCGTGCTGACCGTCAACTATCTGATCACCGAGGCCGAAACCGTCTGGCTGCATCTCGGCGACGGCCGGGTCATGGAAGGTCACCCGCTCGGCGTCGATCAGGAAAGCGGGCTCGGCCTCGTGCAGGCGCTCGGATCCCTCGACATAGAGCCGCTCGCGCTCGGCTCGTCGAACGCGACGCAGATCGGTGACCGCGTGGTGGTCGCCGGCGTCGGCGGGCGCACGCGCTCGCTCGCAGCGAGGATCGCCGCCAAGCAGGAGTTTGCCGGCTACTGGGAATATGCGCTGGACGAGGCGATCTTCACTTTCCCGGCGCACCCGAACTGGGGCGGCACCGGATTGATCTCAACCGGCGGCGAATTGATCGGCATCGGCTCGCTGCAGATCGAGCGAGCCAGCGAAGGCCGCAGCGAGCATCTCAACATGATGATCCCGATCGATCTGCTGAAGCCTGTCCTTGGCGACCTGCGCAAGTTCGGCCGCGTCAACAAGCCGGCACGGCCATGGCTCGGTGTGTTCACGGCCGAAGCCGACGACAAGGTGATTGTCGCGGGCATGTCGCCGAAGGGACCGGCCGCACGCGCCGAGTTGAAGGAAGGCGATGTCATCGTCGCGGTGAACGACGAAAAGGTCTCGACCCAGCGCGAGTTCTACCAGGCATTCTGGACGCTCGGGCCGGCCGGCGTCGACGTGCCGCTCACGCTCTATCGCGAAGGCGACACCTTCAACGTGGTGCTGACGTCGACCGACCGCACGCGAATGCAAAAGAAGCCGCGGCTGCACTAAAGCCTTTTCCGGAAAGGTGGATGCCGGCTTTCCGCACGAAAATGCGGCCGCTCAAGAAATCTGGACACTCTTTGACTCACGTCGCCGATCTGCGCAGCAGCAGCAGCGCAGCAAGCGCTGTGAGGCTGAGCGTCGACGAAACGATGAGCACATAGCCGCCCATCCACGCCATCAGAAATCCGAAGCCCAATGGCGCAAGCGCCTGGCAGATGCGCGACGGCGCCCCCAACAGACCGAGCCGATAGCCGTAATGCTCAGGCCCGAAGATCGCGAGCGGCACCGTGCCGCGCGCGATGGTGAGGATGCCGTTGCCGGCGCCATGCAGCAGCGCGAATGCAACCGCAGCGCCGCCGCCGAAGATCCCGATCACGCAGGCGCCGAGCGGATGAGCGAGGCATGCGAGCTTGTTCGACACGAGCGGATGAAATCGGCTCAGCACGCCGGCTTCCAGGATGCGGGCGGCGACCTGCGCAGGACCGATCATCGCGCCTGCGACGATGGCTTGCGTCGGCGTTCCGCCGAGCGTCTCCACAAGACGGGGCAGATGCGCCGCCATCGCTGACGTCACCGTCCACGCGGCAGCGAAGGCGAAGGACAACAGCACCATGTTCCGGTCGATGGGAATGCGCGGCTTGATCGCAGCCGGCTCGGCAAGCCGTTTTGCCCCGGCGCGCGGAAGAAACAGCAGATTGAGCGGGAGACCGATGACTATCTGCGCCAATGCCCAGCCGTAACAGGTCCAGCGCCAGCCGACGGCGTCCAGCCCCCATGCGGTCAACGGCCAGCCGACCGTGCTGGCAAATCCCGCAATCAATGTGATGCCGGTGATGGCGCCGCGCGCCGTAGCCCCATAGATGCGTCCCAGCGCGGCAAAGGCCGCATCGTAAAGGCCGCATCCCATCCCGGCACCGAGCAGCAGCCAGGCGGCGGCCATCGTCAGCACGGATTGCGATGCCCCGAGCAGGATCAGTCCACCGGCAAACAGAAGGTTCGAGGCCGACAGCACCTGGCGACCTCCCGCGCGATCGATCTGGCGACCGATGCGTGGGCCGAGCAGACCGGACAGCACGAGCGAAGCCGAGAACGCCGCGAAGAACCAGGTTTCGGAAATGCCCAGGTCGCGTGCGATCGGATCGGCGAGGATCGCAGGCAGATAGTAACTCGAAGCCCAGGCCAGGGTCTGGGTAATGCCGAGCGGCACGATGATCCAGAGCCGCTCCTTCGTCATCGCGTCGCGGCAAGAGTCTCGCGGCCCTGCTCCGGCCGCGTCGCGTCGCCCTGACCGAGCATCCGTTGCATCAGCACCGTATCGACCCATTGGCCGAGCTTGAAACCCACCGACCTCAGGGTGCCGACCGGCTGAAACCCGAAGCGCGCATGCAGCGCAATCGACCCTGCATTTTCGCTGTTGCCGATCACCGCCAGCATCTGCCGCCACGGTCCCTGCTCGCAGCGGGCGATCAAGGCCGCCAGCAATGCGGTGCCGACGCCCCGTCCGATCATTCCGTCGGCTATGTAGATCGAATCCTCGATCGTATGACGATAGGCCGGACGCGCACGATATGGACCTGCATAGCAGTATCCGACGACGCGGCCGTCGATCGTGCCGACGAGGTAAGGCAGCCCTTGCGCCAGAACCGCCGCGCGGCGCGCAATCATCTCGTCCACCGATGGTGGTGTTTCCTCGAACGTCGCCAGCCCGTGCCGCACATGCGGCGCGTAGATGCTCTGTACCGCGGCCATATCGACGGTTTCGGCGTCGCGCACGACAAGGCCGGCGCGCGCCTGTGCGGGTCCAGCGGCCGCAGGCGGCGATGCCTCACTCATTCCATGCCTCACTTTTTATGCCTTCCTGTTTCGTTTCGCCGTCGATATGGCCTTATGGCAGGCGCACCCCATAAAGGAAGGTTTTACAAATTATGCCGTGCATGAGATTTTCTTATCCATGAAGACTCTCAATCTCGACTATCTGCGGACTTTTCTCGACGTGATCGAGCTCGGCAGCTTTTCCGCCGCCGCCGACCGCCTCTCGCTGACCCAGCCCGCGGTCAGCCTGCAGATCCGTCAGCTCGAGAATCGGCTCGGGACCCGGCTCGTCGAACGCATCGGCCGGCGCGCACAGCCGACCGGCGCCGGCGCCGAGCTTGCAGGCTACGCCCGCGAGCTCGACAGGCTGGCCGCGCGAGCGGTCGAAGCGGTCAGCCGTCATGCGACCGGCACCATCGGCCGGGTGCGGATCGGCACCGGTGCGACGGCCTGCATCTATCTGCTGCCGCCTTTGCTCAGAGAGCTGCGCCGGAGGTTTCCATCGCTGCAAATCACGGTGAGCACCGGCAACACCGCCGACGTCGTCAGAGCCGTTGACGACAACACGATCGACGTCGCGCTCGTCACATTGCCGGCGTCAGGCCGCTTGCTGGAAATCACGCCGATCCTTGACGACGAGTTCGTCCTGCTCGCGCCGGCTTCGATCAAGCTGCCGCCACGCCTGACGGCGCAAGCGCTGTCCGCCCTGCCGATCCTGCTGTTCGAGCCGGGAGGAAACACGCGGCGGATCGCCGACGAATGGTTCAGGCGCAGCGGCATCACCCTGAAGCCGGAGATGTCGCTCGGCAGCGTCGAGGCCATCAAGGAGCTGGTGCGCGCCGGCCTCGGCTGTGCCGTGCTGCCGGCCATGGCGGTGCAGTCGGAGAGACACCGCAAGGGGCTGGTCGTCCGATCGCTGACGCCGAAGCTGCATCGGACGCTTGCGCTGGTGATCCGGCGCGACAAGCCGTTGCACCGCGGCCTGAAGGAGGTCGTCGGCGCCCTGACGCGGCTCTCGAAGACAACGACCGAATGAGTCCGTCGGCCATAGAACCGTGACCTCCTCGCTATTGCGACCCTCAGGCCCCGCGGGCCTGGCAGGCGCGCCAGATCTTTTCCGTTGTCAGCGGCATCTCGAGCTTATGCGCGTCGCCGCCGATGGCGTTCTGGACAGCATGGACGATGGCCGCGAGCGAGCCGGTGGTGCCTGCTTCACCGACCCCCTTCACGCCGAGCGGATTAGTCGTCGCCGGCGTCGGCCTGCTGACGTCGACGATCGGCGGCATGTCGGTCGCGCGCGGCATGCCATAGTCCATGAAGGACGCCGTGATGAGCTGGCCGCCGGTATCGTAAACCAGGTTTTCCATCAGCACCTGGCCAAGCCCCTGTGCAATCGAGCCGTGCATCTGCCCGGTGACGAGCACATGATCCATCACGTTGCCGCAATCGTCGACAGCCACGTAGGAAACGATCTTCGTCTCGCCGGTTTCGGGATCGACCTCCACCTCAGCCACGTGGCAGCCGTTCGGGAACGTCTGCGGCGTGTCGATGACATTTGCCGTGTCGAGGTCTTCGTCGAAGGTCTTCGCCTTCGCAAGCTCGGTCGCACGGCCCGCGACGTCGAACAGTGACAGGCGACGGTCGGTGCCGACGATGCCGAACATGCCGTCACGGTACTCGATATCGGTTTCGGTGGCCTCCAGCAGGCTGGCAGCGATCTTCCGGCCCTTTTCGAGCATGCTGTCGACCGCGCCGACCAGGGCGCTGCCGACGGTCATGGTCGTGCGCGAACCGACCGACGAGGATGCCGGTCCGGCAATGTCGGCCCGGCTGCGGTTCGCGTCGAGCCGAACCTTTGCCGACGGAATGCCAAGACGTTCGGCAACGAGCCTCGGAAAAACGGTCGCGTGCCCCTGCCCGGTCGAATGCACGCCGACGCCCAACAGAATCGTGCCATCACCAGGAAACGACAGCGCCGCGCCCTCACGGGGCAGCGCGCCCGCATGCTCCAGGAAGAAAGAGACGCCGATGCCCCGCAGCTTGCCTTCCCGCAATGCGGCTTTGCGACGCTTGCCGAAATCATTATAGCCGCCTGCCGCCAGCGCATCCTGCAGGATCGGCGCGAAGTTGCCACTGTCGAACACGGTGCCGACCGCCGTCTTGAACGGCATGGCGGTGGCCGCGATCAGGTTGCGGCGGCGGAGCACGATCGCATCGATGCCGCTGACGCGCGCGGCCTCCTCGACCAGCCTTTCCATGGTGTAGTTCGCTTCGGGACGACCGGCGCCGCGGTAGGGTCCGGTGGGCAGCGTGTTGGTAAAGACGCAGCGAACGTCGATCGACATCTTCGGAATGTCGTAGGCGCAAGGAAAACACCGGGCGAAGTTCATCGTCTGGATGTTGGCGCCCGCCGCAGCAATATACGCACCCATGCCGGCCAGATGCTGCACGCGGAGCGCAAGGAACCTGCCTTTGGCATCGAGCGCCAGCTCCGCGTTGGTGACCGTGTCCCTCGCCTGGTTGTCGGTGAGGAACGCCTCCGTCCGGTCCGACATCCAGTGCACCGGCCGCCCGGTCAGCCGCGCTGCGACCAGGAGTGCGACGTATTCAGGATAGACCGATGTCTTCATCCCGAACGCGCCGCCGACGTCGTCGGTATGGACGTCGACTTGCTCACGCGTCAGGCCGAGAACCGCAACAAGCTGGTCCCGCAGCGCCGTGGCGCCCTGCGAGCATGCGCGCAGCGTGTAGCGGCTCGCCCTGGCGTCGTAGACGGCCGTGGCACCGCGCGGCTCCATCGACGACACCGAGATCCTTTGATTAACGGTCCTCACCCGGGCGATATGCGTCGCCTTCTCGAAAATTTCAGCGATGCCGTCGCCAGCCGCAGCGATGGTCGGCATCGACCAGTCCAGCGCCACGTTGCCCGGTGCCTGCGGCCAGAGTTGCGGCGCACCGCTTACGGTCGCGTCCGTGACTGACGTGACGTGCGCCAACGGCTCGTATTCGACCTCGACCAGTTCGGCCGCATCGCGTGCTGCCGAAAGCGTCTCCGCGACAATCAGAGCGACCGGTTCGCCCACATGCATGACGCGCGTTCTGGCGAGCGAGGGTCGTGGCGGCACGATCAGCGAAGCACCGTCGCGGCCCGCAAGCGGCGGATGCCGCGAGATGCTTGTTACGCCGGCGGCCTCGATATCGGCGCCAGTCAGCACGCTGACGACGCCCGGCACTGCGCTCGCCGGCGCCGCGTCGAGTCTCGCGATGCTCGCATGCGCGACCGACGCGCGCACGAAACAGCCGATGAGTTGCTTCGGCTGACTGAGATCGTCGGCGAAGCGTCCGTGTCCTCTCACAAGTCGATCGTCTTCCACTCGCATGCGCGCGCCCCTCACAACTTCCAGATGAAAACGAACTCTACGCAACAAGATTTAAACGCGCGAGTGTCGCGTCGTTAAACTAAAATTCGACTGTTCCGCTGAACGAACCAGTACGACGTTGGTGACATGGTGCGCGCATTGGACGAGGGGAAACTATGGCGACCAAGCTACAAGTGAGACAGAGCAACGTGATCGCGTTTCCGCAGGCGCCGCGCGTGCGCCTTGCGATCCGCTGCGAGGATTCGAGTCGCCCGGCGATCTGCTCGCATTGTGGTGGTGTGCTCGCAAAAGGCGAGTCCGAAGACGACTGCTCCAGCGTCCGCATTTCCAAGTCGTCGTAAACCGCGAGCTTCGTCCTTCCTGACGACGCCCTTCCATCCGGCACCGTCGATTGGACGACCTGCCCGGCTCCGGCCAGGCGCGGGACCGACGATGCGGGAACGACAAGGTTGGATCTGTTGAGCGCGAGTCGCCTTGCGGATCGAGGCGGCTGCGCAGTCAGCAATACGCGGCAATTCGCGCCTCGAACTGCCTGTTTTGCGTGCAGACCACCGGCGATCGCGGGGCATCCACATTGAATAGCCGCCACAAGGACTTCGGCGGCATAACTGCATGCGTCTGTGAGACTACCTTGCAGCGCAGCAAAGGCCTATTTTGCGCTGGTCCGACGCGCAGAGCCGGGTGCTGCGCAGATACAGATGAAGAACGGCGCCTTGCACCAGCCCCTCGCCTCGCTTTCAGTTTCCAGCCAACGACGCACCGCGTTCTTGCGCGTCGCGGAGGCGCTTGCGGCAGGCGCCTGCGGCGGCTTCATCTTCAACTGGCTCGGAATGCCGGCAGGATTTCTGTCGGGCGCGATGCTGGTGGTCGCCATTCTCGCGCTTGCCGGCCGGCCGCTGTCGGTGCCGCAACCGCTGATGCATATCATGACCGCGACATTGGGCATCACGCTCGGCTCCGCCGCGACGCCCGAAATGATGCACGGCATGACCACCTATCCGATCAGCCTGACAATGCTCGGCCTCGGCACCGTCTGCGTCACGCTCGGCTCGATGCTCTATCTGCGTTATGTTCACGGCTGGAGCGCGCTTTCTGCCCTTCTCGGCGCGGTGCCCGGTGCCCTGTCCCAGACTGTGGCGATGGCGCTCGAGACGAAATCCGACGAGGTCGGTGTCGCGATCGTACAGACATTGCGCGTGGTGTTGCTGGCCGTCTTTTTGCCGATGGGGCTGGCGCTTGCGGGCATGTCGATCACCGGTCCGGGCATGAGCCGCCTCGCCGTGGCTGACACTGCGTCGCTGCCACTTTTGGTGGGTGTCGCCGTCGCGATCGGTTACCTCTTCCACCGGCTGAGGTTTCCCGGCGGATGGATGTTCGGAGCCATGCTGGGCTCAGGCGTGCTGCACGCTTTCGGCATCGTCCGAGGCGGCCTGCCGATCTGGGTCGTCAACATCGCCATGGTCGGCATCGGCGCGATGGTCGGCACCCGCTTTGCGACCATCGGCTTCAGCGCCTTCATGCGCTACCTGGCCGCCGGGATCGGCTCGCTCGCGGTTGCACTCGTGGTCATCACAGCCTTCCTGCTGCTCACCGTCTGGCTCGCCGGCGTGCCGATTCAGGACACGACGATGGCGTTTGCGCCCGGCGCCATGGACGTGATGATGGCAGTGGCCCTGACGCTGCAACTCGATCCGATCTTCGTCGGCGCGCACCATCTGTTCCGCTTCATCAGCGTGTCGCTCGCCCTGCCACTCGTGGTGCGCACGGTGGCACCGAAGACGACCGAGATTCCGGAGAACGAGATCTAAAGCATGATCCGGAAAAGTGGGCACCGGTTTTCCGAAAAGATCATGCTCAAACCAGAAGCTAAAGCGCGATGGTGATTCAACCAAGTGCCATCGCGCTTTAGCCGTTCGCCCCGCGCATCCGCGAAAGTCCGAACAGCGCGATCAGGCCCATCAGACCTGAAATCAGGAAATTGTAGCCGGCAAGCGATAGGCCGAGGAAACGCCACTGCACCTCGTCGCAACGGACCACCCTGACCGTATCGAGCCGCTGCAAGAGGTTTCCGGCGCTGCCGAGATCGGTGACCGGCCCACTGCAGGTGGCGGGCCCCGCCCAGAAGCCCCACTCGACGCCGGCGTGAAATGCACCGAAGATCGCGTTGGCGAACGCGGCCAGAGCAAGGATCGCAAGCCCTCCGATCAGGAACGCCCGCGGCAGGCGAGGCGCTGCGAAGGCCAGCAACGCACCGAGCACGATCACCAGATAATAAGCATAGCGCTGCTGGAGGCACATGGGACAGGGCTTGATGTCGAGCCCGTACTCAAAGAACCACGCTCCCGCGAGCGTTGCCGCCCCGATCGCAGCGATGGTGCCCGCCGCCAGCGCAGCGGGGTTCGGACCCGTCTCGGCAACCTCTGTCCGCATCAACAAGGCCGTGCTCCAATTCGTAAAATCGTCGTAACGCGACCGATTTGCGCTGTCGAGGCGGTGCCGGATCACGAACAGTTGGGACCGGCCGCCGCCAGCACGCATCCGATGCGTCTTTCCGGCTTCCGCGCGAAGCTCTGCCGGCGAAGTCGGGTTGACCGGCGGCCGGCTGCCGCTATAGTCCGCCCGCTTCGCGGGGCTGCGGCTGAAATCCTGTTCAATGGACGACCGGCGCACGCTCAGGCGAATGCCCCTGTGGCGGAACTGGTAGACGCGCTCGACTCAAAATCGAGTTCCGCAAGGAGTGCTGGTTCGATTCCGGCCAGGGGCACCATCACTTGCGGTTCAGTGCGAACCTGATGATCAGCAAAATTGGCGTCGCCACCACGAAAAGAAGCCCAATCGCAAGAAAGCACTCATTGAAGGACAGTGTGGCGACTTGCTGTGCAAATGCCTTCTGGATGAAGGCGGTTGCGGCTTGGGTAGCACCTTCCGGCTCATGGCCTCGTGCGGCCAGCAAGCTTCCGAGCGCTTCCTGACGTTCTGCCAGCGCGCGATTCCCGACAGCAAGGTATTGTGACAACACCGTACGGTTCAACGCGTTCTGGTGATCAAGATATGTGGTCAGCCAGGCTATGCCGATCTGCCCGCCAATCTGACGGCCGATATTGAACAGCGCGATGCCCTGCGGCAGGACGCGCCTGTCCAGACCGCCGAGCGTCACCAGCGTCAATGAAACGAACAGGAGGCCAAGCCCCAGCCCTCGCAGAAGAAGCGCCGGCACCATGTCGGGCAAACCGCTTTCGGAGTTCGATCCGGCAAGCATCCACATCGCGGTCATAAAGCAGATGATGCCGAAGGGAATCGTCTTGGTTGGGTCCAGATCCTTCAACTGGATCAGCGCCCCTGCCACCAAAAGACCGGCACAGACCATGAGACCGCTCGGCAGAAGCAGCAACCCGGCGTAGGTCGGTGACAGGTCGAGCACGCTTGTCGCAAAGGCTGGCACAACGAAGGCGCTGCCGGACAGCGCGCACCCGGCGACGAAGCTGACGATGAAGCCAAAGCTGAAGTGCTGGTCGCGGAAGACGGCGAAATCGATCAGAGCGCCGCGGCTCTGCCTGACGACCTGCCACGCCAGGAATGCAATCATCGCGAGCCCGGCCAGCAGGCTGACTTCGGCAATCTCCGGCTCGTCGAACCAGTTGTATCGACTACCCTCCTGCGTGACGAAGACAATGGACGTCATGGCAATTGCAAGAAGAGTCACGCCGATCCAATCGAACCGGCGAGGCGGAGATGACGACAACGTCGTATCCTCGATCGGCATGATGCGGCACACGAGCAAGCCGCAAAGGCCGAGCGGCAGATTGACAACGAAGATCCACGACCACGACGCGTTATCGACGATCCAGCCTTGCAGCGCCGGAGCAATCGTCGTCGGAGCCATGATCGTACTGAAGGCAAAGACGGCTTGGACAATGCCCTGGCGACAACGTGGAAATACGTCGAACAGCACAAGTTGGCTGCTGACGAGCAGTGCCGCTCCGGCAGTACCCTGGATAATGCGCCAGGCAATGAGCGCGGTCAGGTCGCTCGTCGCAGCACATCCGACAGAGCTGATCATCAACATCGCGGTCGAACCGACGATCAGCCGACCGGAAGCGATCCGTTGGTCAAGCCAGACTGCGGCCGGGAAGGCGGTAAGTTTCGCTGCAAGATAGGCCATGTTGAGCCACGCGACCTCGTCTGGCGTGGCGTGGGTGCCTCCCATGACATGCCCGCGCGCAACGACGAGAATCGTGCTGTTGATGGCGTCCGTCGTCGCGGCAACGGTCAGGATCATCAGGAAAAGCCACGGGCGGCGCGTGGAGCCCTGCGACGCCAGAGCGGCGGCGTCGGAATGTCCCGCAAACGTGGTCATTGCGATCGAGCTGTGCGGAAGAGCGAAAGGTGAAGGCGATCCGGAGCAGTTTGCGGCGGCTGGTTCGCCGCTATTGATCGCAGGTCGATGCTCACTTCGACCGACATGCCGGGAACGAGACGTCCCAGAAGCGCATGGTTCTCGTCAAGCCTGATCTTTACCGGTACGCGTTGCACGATTCTGACGAAATTGCCTGTTGCATTATCGGGCGGTAGCAGGCTGAACGCCGCGCCGCTTCCGGGCGAGAGGCTGTCCACCACGCCGCTTATGGCGACACCTGAGTAGCCGTCGACGGTGATCGTAGCCGCCTGTCCAACGTGCATGCGCGCGATCTGCGTTTCCTTGAAGTTGGCCACTACCCAGACGCCCTTGACCGGTACGATCGACAGCAGGACGCCGCCGGGCCGCACGTATTCGCCGGTGCGCACGCGCCGATTGCCGACGACGCCGGCAACGGGAGCACGGATGATGGTCTCTGAGAGAGCGATCTCGGCCAGCTGAAGATTCGCGCGCGCCTCTGCCATGCGCGCTTCGAGCTGCCTGGTCTCCGATTCAAGAACGCGCTCCTGCTCCCGCGCGGCCGCTATCGCCGCCTCGCCTCTCGCCAGAGCTGCGCGCGCTCGCTCTGCATCGGCGGTCGCACTGTCGTGCGTTCGTCGGGACGTTGCGCCTGAATCAACAAGCTGCGTCGTTCTCGCCAGCTGACGCCCGGAAAACACAACGTCGGCCCGGGCCATTTCCGCGGCGGCCTCCGCTTCGCGAATGATGGCGCGCTGCATTTGTTGCCTTCGCTGCAGGTTCTCGATCGCCGCGGCAACCTGCGCAACTGTCGCGGCAGCACGATCGCGCTGCGCGCGATAATCCTCGTCAGCTATTCGCAGAAGTACGGAGCCGGCATCGACTACCTGGTTGTCATCAACCAAGACGTCCGCCACGTAGCCTGAAATTTTGGGACTGATGGCCGTGATATCGCCGTGCACATAAGCGTTATCGGTCGAACGGGTCGTCTCCGCTCTTTCCCGCCATGCCCACACTGCCCATGCCGCCACAGCGATCAGCAGCGCAGCGCTCGTTCCGATCAGTGAGCGTCTCGCGATGCTTTTCATGGACTTGCTCTCTTTACGCATCAATTTGATAATGCTACGGTACCGTACCGTACCTCACAAATCGATGTGAGGTCAAGCGGAGGTACGGTATCCATCTGCTGCTCGATCCGCGACGCAGTGATGGGCTGGGAAAAACAGCAGTATGACCTTGAAAGAACTTGAGGAACGTCCCAGTGCAGCCGCACGGAAGGATGCCCGGCGCGAGCAGTTGCTCGGCGCGGCAACAGAAGTTTTCTTCAAGTCGGGATTTGCCGGAGCAAGCGTCGACGACGTGATTGCGAAGGTCGGGGGATCGAAGCGGACGATCTACAGCTATTTCGGCAACAAGGAACAGTTGTTTGCGACGATCGTCGAGGAAATCTCTAGGCGAGCCATGGGGCCGCTGGCCGACGAGGACATGCGGCGGGAAAGCCTCGAAGCAACGCTATGTGAAGTGGGGCGGCGTTACATCGCCGTGATCATGTCGCCCGAAGCGCTGCAACTCTATCGCACCATCATCGGGGAAGGCATCCGCTTTCCGCAACTTGCAAAGATCTTCTTCGAAGCCGGCCCGGGCCGGGCGAGCGCGACATTAGCCAGCGTGCTTCAGCGAATGGCAACGGCGTGGGGCATTCATGACGAGAACTACAAGCAACTTGCTGAGCATTTCCTCGGCATGATTCGAGACGATCTTCACCTCCAGGTCGTACTGGGATTGCGGCCACCGCCAACAGAAGAGGAAGCGGAGATTGCCGTCCGTACTGCGGTAAAATTATTCCTGCGCGGTGTCCATCCTGAGCGCTAGAGATCTGTCGTCGCAATTTACCTCAAATTATCACGGTCGCACGAGCTCGACACCTCCGTGCGCGGGATAAGCAAGCACTATCGTACTATTACGTAATGCACTTCGTGATCCAAATCCGAATAATCGGCCTGGCACATACGCGAAGAACATCATGGCCTGGTTAGCAAGATTGCTTCTTCTGATCCCGGCGGTCGTCGCCGACTGGTTCGTGTCTCGCGAGGATAAAAGATTCCCGGTGGTCGCCATGGTGATCGCTTTGGTGTTTCCTGGCGCTGATCGGCATTGCCGCCCTATATGCGCAGCGCGCGTCGGAAGATCGTCGCCGCTCGCCCTGAGCCATGCTGATTGCCCGATACGGAGCTGCGTTGCCGCGAGCACCTCGAAAACATTGCGCGCGCGACACCCCGTTGGCATCACGGCCAGCGTGCACGTCGGTCCTCTTTACCCAAAGTAGGCCACGACACGAGCAGCCTGGCGCGAGGCAGCGATCGACCAGTTGTTTCTAACGCAGCAAGCGCTCAGTACTCCCAGGGACCCGGTACCCAACGAAACACGTCGCCGTCGACCGCCACATGACAGACGGACGGAAACGACAGGTGAGTGGCCAACAGCGACTCGCGGTTCGCCGCCACCTCCCGCAGAAGACGGACCCGGACGCGGGCCGCCTCCTCGGGATCGTGTTCGAAGCCGTTGTACCAATCAGGGTGCTCGAACCCGACCTGAAACACGGCGTCGCCAGCGAACGTCAGCCGGTCGCCGCCGGACGCCAGGCGGACCACGCTATGCCCGGGGGTGTGGCCGCCGGTGCGTTGGACGACCACGCCCGGCGCCACTTCGTGCTCGTTCTCGAACGTCCGCAGCTGGCTGTGGTACTCTTTCAAGAACCGCTTGCCCGTCCGCCGAAGTGCATCCGGAAACCCTGGCGGCATGGAGACGTGTGAGAAATCGGGCGACTCCCAGAACTCGGCCTCGGCCGCCGCCAAGTGGACGCGCAGGTCCGGACGCAGCCGCTCTTTCACCCCGCCGGCGAGCAGTCCGCCACAGTGATCCATGTGCAGGTGTGTGAGCACCACGTCGGTCACCGATAGGGGATCGATGTCGGCGGCCTCCAGGCGCCGGGCCCACTGCCCGGCCCGCGGCAAGTCCGGAAACTCCGCCCCTATCCCAGCGTCGATGAGTATGGTCCGACCGCCGCTACGCACCACGACCGTGTTCAGCGCCCATTCGAGCACGTCCGGAGGCAGGAACATCTCCTCCAGCCAGGCCGCCCGGACGGCCGGGTCGATGTTGTGGCCCAGCATCGCGCCTGGCAGCGATAGCACCCCATCGCTGACCACCATCACGTCAATTTCGCCGACTCGCAGCGCGTAGCGCGACGGGACCAGCTCGTGCTCCGGTCTACCGTGAGTGTACCTCGCGTGCACCTTGTCGGCGCAGTGCTTGACCGAGGGGTGTGGGCTGTTGACCGAGGTCATGTTTGCCTCCTGTTGCTGTTGCTGTTGCTGTTGCTGTTGCTGTTGCCGTTGCCGTAACGTCACTGTGCGGGCACGAGCGCCGGGGCGCCCTTGTCCTTGATCAAGAGCACTAGGAATTTCGCCGGCTGGGTGCCGCTTGCGTTCCGGTCGACGACATGGACATCGTCAGGGCCTTCGTAGAAGGACTGTCCCGGCGTCAATGTCACTTGTTGTCCGCCCTTCAACTGCATCACGACGGAGCCCTCCAGCACGTAAACAAACGAATGTGCATTGTGTCGGTGGATAGCGCTCGACCCGCCTGGCGCATGCTCGACTGTGATCATCAGAGCTTCCCTGCCGGGATTCTCCGGAAGATCCTTAGTCATGAGCGACGTGACCTTAGGCTCCTGAGCTACCGCCGTGCCGACCATGAGGCACGCAAGAACCAACGCAACGAGTTTGATCGTCATAGTCGCCTCTTTCCTTCGTTGCCCGCGACCCACTCGGACAGGCTAGGCGTGTGAGTGGCGGAGCCATTCGTCGAAACCGATGCGGCCGAGGCGCGCTTCGCCCAATGGCACGAGCGAGTGCTCTTCAACTCGGCTGCCCCAATATCGGGCCTCGGGATCGCTCACGACCTGGCGCGGGTCGCCGACCGCCTTCAGATAACGGGCGACGATTTCGTTGAACGGCGCCCGTTCGAGGCCGGCGATCTCGACGATGCCGTTTCGCGGCGCCGCGAGTGCCACATCGGCAACGATGGCGGCGACGTCGTCCGCCGCGATGGGCTGGAACAGGATGGGTGGGAGCCTGACGATGTTTCCATCCGCGCTTGAATCGGCGATGCCGCGGAGGAATTCGAGAAACTGGGTCGAACGGACGATGGTGTAGGGGATGCCGGAGGTCTTGATCAGGCTCTCTTGGGCGACCTTGGCGCGGAAATAGCCATTGTCTGTCCGGTCGATTGCGACGATGGAGAGCGCGACGTGATGCCTGCTGCCGGCACGTGCTTCTGCCGCAAGGAGGTTCTTCTCATGCGCCGAAAAAAAGTCCATCGCGGCTGCGGGCTCGAAGGATCGAGAGTTGGCAAGATCAATAACCACCTCGGCGCCATCCAGTGCCGCCTCGAGACCCTCGCCGGTTATTGTGTTGACGCCAGTATTCGGGGCCGCGGCCAGAGCATCATGGCCAAGCCCGCGCAGCCGCGCGACCGTTTTTGCACCTATAAGGCCAGTACCACCAATCACGATGATCTTCATTATGCCTCCCGCTCAAACATGAGTCTGTGGGTTGCACTTCGCCGTGCCAAGCACAGGTTCTCAGCCCCTGATCCTCATCCCTTGATGAAAGCAAGCAGATCGGGATTCACGATGTCGGCATGGGTGGTGCACATCCCGTGAGGGAAATTCTCGTAGACCTTCAACGTGCCATTCTTAAGCAGCTTGATTGAGAGCAACGCGGAGTCGGCAATCGGCACGATCTGGTCGTCGTCGCCGTGCATGGCGAGCGTCGGGACATCGATGACCTTGAGATCCTCGGTAAAGTCCGTCTCCGAGAACGCCTTGATCCCGTCGTAGTGCGCCTTTGCGCCGCCCATCATGCCCTGGCGCCACCAGTTCAGGATGATCGGCTGTGACGGCTTTGCCCCCGAGCGGTTGAAACCATAGAAGGGCCCGGTCGGAAGATCGATGTAGAATTGCGACCGATTGTCAGCGAGTTGTTTGCGCAACCCGTCGAATACTTCGACCGGCAGGCCACCCGGGTTGGCCGGCGTCTTGACCATAAGAGGCGGCACTGCGCCAATCAGCACCAACTTTGCAACACGACCCTGCGGTTGCCCATGGCGTGCGACATAGCGCGCGGCCTGTCCACCCCCGGTGGAGTGACCGATATGGACCGCGTTCGTCACGTCCAAGTGTTCCATGACGACGTTCGCATCCGCCGCGTAGTGATCCATATCGTGGCCATCGCCGACCTGAGTCGATCGGCCGTGGCCGCGGCGATCGAGTGCAATGACGCGGTAGCCGTTGCCGAGAAAGTACAGCATCTGCGTATCCCAGTCGTCCGACGACAGCGGCCAGCCGTGGTGAAAGACGATGGGTTGTGCGTCCTTGGGACCCCAGTCCTTGTAATAAATCTCAACGCCATCGGTGGTCGTGATAGTGCTCATGCTCTGGGACCTTTCCGGTTGTGCAGATTGCGGTCGTAGCCTTGCGCGGTCGCCGGAAAAATTGGTTTGGCACTGCGAGTGCGCTGTGGTCCTACGATCAGCCATACTGAGGCCATGCGTGCAGATCTTGCCGCGCGCACCGCACTGACGAAGTCCTCGCTATCACAGGCGTTCACTTCGCCCTTGCACCCCACGTACTGTGCATGCGGCGCGAACTGATGGATTTCCAGCATCAGCGGCCCGTTCGGACCCTTGGGATCGGATGCGGTGGTGATGGCGACGAGGAACGGCAGACGCATATTGCGAGCGGTCGACATCGCAACTCCGTTGACAGATATGACTGTGATTGGACGCTGTGCGCTTGCACACGCTGACGGCGCGCCGAGTGGACAGGCCGCTCAGGTTAGCTTGAAGCACGACGTAAGCAAAAAAAATCAGCATTAACCCGGAAATCGCAGGCGCACTTTCCCGGAACGCTCCGAGCCTCTTCGTCCGGAGAGCGAGCGCTTTGTTGGGGCCAGACACGATGTCGGGCCGCCAGAGGAACGCGGCCTAGAATGATGGCCCAATAATACGCCCTTCCATTTGCGCCCGTCATCATGCGCTTTGTGCGCAAGCTGCCCCAGTTTCGCACCGTCGGGCATAGTTGCGACGCACGGCGCTCTGGGTTGCTGACGGTAGTGAGGTGTTGTTGCTGTCGAACAGATGAGTGGCATCCAACAGACGCAGCTGCGCATCGCGATCATGCTGGTGACGATGCCGATGCCCAAATCCATGCTCGAAATGGCCTTGATCAAATCGATATTCGTTGCCGGCATGATGTCACGCGCTAGCGTCGGCAACTGATTCGGCTCCCCACTCGCTATATCGTCGACAGCTTTGGATCTGCTGCGGCTGTGCCACGTGCTGACGCCGCTCTGACCTCAGCACCCTTCGGCTGTTGTGCTTGCGCGTTCGAGGGTTTCTCCCGATTGCCCAATTAGCTTCACGCGCGAGGATGCGCTTGCCGCACTCTCTTGCTTGGATGGGCCGTCCTTCCCAACGCGGCGTCGATGAGCACCAACATGAAGACGAGAAAGAGCGTCGAGGAAATCAATCCAGATTGGCGCCGCTTCTTGGGCGCTGGAGGCGCTCATGGACGTCTATGAGGCAGTCACAAGTCGACGGGCGGTGCGCGGATTCACCAGCCAACCCGTCTCAAGAGAAGTGATCGAGCGCGTGCTGTCCGCGGCAGCGCGGGCGCCATCCGGATCGAACCTGCAGCCTTGGAACATTTACGTGGTGACCGGCGCACCGCTGGCTGAGCTCAAGCATCGCGCGGTTGAGCGCGTGGCTACAGCCGACCCATGGGACGAGCGGGAGTATGTGATGTATCCGCCCGAGCTTAAGTCTCCGTACCGCGAGCGCCGATCCGCCTTCGGCAAGGAACGCTACAGCACACTCGGCATTGCGCGCGAGGACTGGGAGGCGCGCCAACGGGCCGCCATCGCGAACTGGGACGGTTTCGGTGCGCCGGCCGCTCTGTTCTGCTACATCGACCGCGACCTGGGGTTCCCGCAATGGGCCGACGTCGGGATGTATCTGCAGACCGTCATGCTGCTGCTCCGCGCTGAAGGTCTCCACAGTTGCCCGCAAATGGCGTGGTCGCAGGTTCGCAAGACCGTTGCGGAAATCGTGCTGCCGTCGGATGGCCTCATCCTCTTCTGTGGCATGTCGATCGGGTACGCGGACCTCACGGCGAATTGCACCCGCACGGGGCGGGCGCCGCTCGCCGAGACGGTCACGTTCATCGACGGGGCCTGCCCGCTTTCGCCGCCGCACGAGCATTCGCTCGGCACCTCCGTGCGCGGGATAGCAAGTACTATTACGTAATATACTTCGCGATCCGAATAATCGGATCGGCACATAAGTTGCCGGAAGCGAGAATCATCATGGCCTGGTTGGCAAGATTGCTTATGCTGGTCCCGGCGATCGTCGCTGGCTGGTTCGTGTCTCGCGAAGATCCGAGATTCTGGGTGGTAGCCATGGTGATCGCTCTGGTGTTTCTGGCGCTGACCTGCGTTGCCGCCATCTATGCGCCTTCGATTCTCGGCAGGCGCAACACTGGCGCATCGGACGATCGTCGCCGCGCGCCCTGAGCCATGCTGATTGCCAGATACGAAGCGGTGTTGCCGCGAGCACCTCGCCCCTCGCGACTCCTGTTGGCATCGTGGCCAGCGCTGCATGCGCGGGGGTTCAGGCTGCTGCCGCGAGGGTCGCTTCGGGCGGTCGGCGGAAACCGATCGCCATGCGATTGAAGGTATTCATCAGGCCGATCGCAATCGTCAGGTCGACAATTTCCTTTTCGCCGAACACATTCGAAACGGCCTGAAACTCCTTGTCGGGGATGGTCGTCTCGGCGACCCTCGTAACCGTCTCCGCCCAGGCCAGGGCTGCACGCTCCCGCTCGTCGAAAACGGCGCCCGCTTCACGCCACACCTGTACGAGTGCCAGCTTCTCCGCCCTGACGCCCTTCTTGGTAAGGCTGCGGGTATGAAGATCGAGGCAGTAGGCGCAGCCGTTGATCTGAGATACGCGCAGGTAGACGAGCTCGAGCAGAATCTCGTCGAGGCCAGATTGCGCGATATAGCCGTAGACACCGCCCAACGCCTTGTAGCCGGCGGGTGCGACATTGATGTAGTCGATACGAATGTTCATGAAGCAACTCCCAAGTTATGCGGCAACACGGATGGAGCGCATCGCGACGGCGGCTCCGAACTGGCTTTCAGCAGCATGCCCTGAGCGGTGGCCATTAATGAGTGACCGCTCGGTGTGGTGCCTATTGCCAGAACGATACCGCTCATCCTGGCGGGGCACGTCCTCGCCAAGGAGATGAACCCGGTTTGTATCATTCGAAAGCACCAAAAATGCTTCGCTTCAATGTACCATCGTGGCCGCCCGGCCACGTGAATAGAACGCTTTGGTCCACTCCGGATAAAGCTTTCTGGTCCTGACCCCGCCGACGAACTGGCGGTACTTCCTCACAGATCAAATGCAAATCTGTGAGGAGACTGTCATGGTCAAGCTATCGCCACCCGGAATTGTCCTTCGACATGCGCACAGTCAGGACGAGCTGGCCGCTTGCTTTCCGGTGATCTCCCAATTGCGACCTTCGCTCAAGGACGCCGCTCACTGGGTGGAGCGCGCATCAGGCATGGCCACCGATGGGTATCGTGTGCTGGCAGCCTGGGACGGTGATCAAGTCTTGGCGCTCGCCGGATACCGGATGATGGAAAATCTCATCCACGGCCACTTTCTCTACGTCGACGATCTTGTGACATCCGAAAGTCAGCGAGGCAAAGGGCTTGGTGCCGCTCTGCTCAAAGAACTGTCGTCTATCGGCGTCGATGAGTATTGCCGTCGCCTGGTTCTGGATACCGCGGCAACGAACACCAACGCGCGCCGCTTTTACAAGCGCGAAGGGTTGATCGACGCAGTCATTGGCTTTGTGAAGCCACTGGAGAAAGTCGCATGAACATCCTCCACGTCGATTGCAGTCCACGACCAGAGTCGCACAGTCGCCAGCTTTCAGCCGCGATCGTCGAGAAGCTTCTCACGATCCTTCCCGAACCGGGCATCAGTCGTCGAGACCTGGGACTCGAACCGATACCCCATACCCGGTCCGACTATGCCGCCGTCCTGGCGTCGCCTGCGGCGCTGGCTGCGGGAGCGTCCAGTGGCGCGGTGCGCCTGTCCGAGCAACTCATTCAGGAGGTCGAAGCCTCCGACGTCGTCGTTATCGGCACGCCGATGAACAACTTCACGGTTCCGTCGGTCCTGAAGGCGTGGATAGATCAGATCCTCCGCGTTGGTCGTACGATCAAGCCAACTCCGGCCGGCAAGGTCGGGATGCTTCGGGACCGCCCGGTGTTTGTCGGGATCGCTTCCGGCGGTGTGTTCGCCGGCGATCAAGCCAACCAGCCGGATTTCCTCACGCCTTATCTTTCTGCCGCACTCGGCTGCATCGGGCTCAATACCGTCCATTACCTGCCTCTGCAGGCCACCGCCTTCATCGACAAGGCGCGTGCGACCGAGATTCGCCGCTCGCTCATCGCGACGATCGAACCGTCGATGGTCAGCCTCTGATGGTTGGGAATCATGATGAACAGATGCGCGTTGACATCGTCGGCGGCGGACTCGCCGGCGTGCTGGCGGCGATCGAGCTGCCGAGAAACGGTGGCTGCGTCCACGGGAAGATAATCGGAGAGCACCTGGGGCAGAACAGCTGAGAGCTGACGATCGTCGTCACCTCCAGCCATAACACAGGAGAGGTAACATGAAGATCCGATCGATCGCATTGGCAGCGACGCTGACCGCGATGGCGGCTTGGCCTAGCTTCGTGTCAGTCGAGGCAGCAGCGCAGGAACGTCAAACGATCACGCCGGCTTTCCAGGAGGCGATTCCGAACATTCCCGGCAAAAGCCTCATCGGCATTGTCGTCAGCTATCCACCCGGCGGCAAGTCGCCGGCGCATTCCCACGCACGCTCCGCCTTCATCACGGGCTACGTACTCTCGGGATCGATCCGAAGCCGGGTGAATGACGGCAAGACGCAGGTGTTTCGCGCGGGTCAGCACTGGACGGAGCCGCCCGGCGGCGCGCATCACCCCATCAGCGAGAACGCGAGCGCCACCGAACCTGCGAGTCTGCTCGCCATCTTTGTCGTCGACACCGACGATGCCGGGCGGCTGACCATCTACGAGCAATGAGAAAGCCGCTTGCTGGGCGACCTGCGTGCCGACGTACATCGTGGCGGGCGGCCAGGCCGAGGTCTGCCGTCCCGCCTCCATTGATGGTCGGCGTGTCATAGGAGCTCTTTCCGCGCTTGCCGAATTATAACGGTGACTTATATAGTAGCCGTTATGAGCTACATTGGAGCCGGCGTCGAGTACGCCTTGCACTGCCTTCTCTGGATCGCTGGTCCGCTTGAGCGGCCGCCGAGCAGTCGTGACCTTGCAGAGATCCAGGGCGTCTCTCCAACCTTCCTGAAGAAGATCTTCCCCAAGCTGGAGAAGGCAGGGATTGTCGAAGCCACTGGCGGAATACGCGGCGGCTACCGGCTCGCTCGGCCCGCAAACAACATCACCGTCCTTGATGTGGTCGATGCTGTCGAGGGTCCGAAACAGCTCTTCGATTGCCAGGAAATCCGAGGTCGGTGTGCTCTTTTCCAGGGCAAGCCGCCTAAATGGTCGATCCAGGGCGTCTGCGGCATCCACGCCGTGATGTTGCGGGCTGAGCGAGTCATGCGCGAGGAGCTGGCAAAGACCAGCCTCGCCTCGCTGCAAAGAGGGCTTCTCGGCAAAGGCATGCCTGCCAGTTTCTCTGAGCAGGCGCGCGCCTGGTTCGCAGATCGCCAGACTGCGCGCGAAGGCGCACGCATCACGGCGATGCGTTCCCGCCCAGGCACGCGCGACGACGCGGAAACGGAGTAGCGGCCGAGAGAGTCCCAATGGTCCAGCCGACTTCGGACAAGACGGTCCTGAGAGAGCGCCCTCCGGCCACCTATGCACCGGCAGTTCGACTGTCGGGCTGCGTGCACCGAGTTGCAAAGGAGTAAGACGGCATGACAACAAGAGTGTTTGTGGCTGGGGCAACTGGCGTCATCGGCCGTTCGCTTATCCCCCTCCTTCGCGCGGCCGGTCACTCGATCACCGGCGCGACGCGGACGACCGAGGGCGAGTCGAAACTGGAAGCTCAGGGCGTCAACCCGGTCGTCCTGGATGTGTTCGACTGTGATGCGCTGGAGCGGGCCGTTGTCGCTGCCGCGCCCGATGTGGTCATTCACCAGCTCACCGATCTCGCGGCGGGCATTGACTCGCAATCACCCGAGCAGGGGCTGAAGCGCAATGCGCGCCTCCGTCGCGAGGGGACGGCGAATCTCGCCAACGCCGCCCGCGCAGCCGGCGCGAAGCGACTGATCGCGCAGAGCATTGCCTGGGCCTATGCGCCGAAGGACGCGCCCTTTCTCGAGACTGACCCGCTGGATATCCACGCTCGAGGTGCTCGCGCGATTTCGGTCTGCGAAGGCGTCGTTCCACTTGAGAGCGCCGTCCTGGACCAAAGCGAGTTCGTAGGCATCGTGCTGCGGTATGGGCAGCTCTACGGTCCACGCACGTGGTCCGCAGAACCGACCGGATCAGCTCCGGTGCACGTCGAGGCCGCGGCCTATGCTGCCTTTCTTGCCATCGATCACGGTGGCTCTGGCGCCTACAACATTGCCGATCCCGGCGGCGCGGTAGCGATCGAGAAAGCCGTCGCCGATCTCGGCTGGCGCCACGACTTTCGCATCAAGGAGCGGGGCTAGGCTCATGGAGCACGTGGCGCCGCCCTGGATGCCGGACGAGCTGACGCTTGATCGCGTCGGCCCTATGACGCTCATCGATCAGATCGCGCGCCACATCGAGGTCGCGATCACCGAGGGCGCCCTTCCTCCCGGAGGCCGGCTACCTTCGTGGCGTGATCTGGCCGCTCAACTCGGCGTCGCGCGCGGGACTGTCAAAGCAGCCTACGAGAAGCTCATTGATCGGCGGCTCCTTGTCACCGCTGGTTCAGCCGGAACCCGCGTGGCCGATCCTCTACCGTCTTCCATCGTGCCGACCATCGCGTCGGTCTCCGAGAGACTCCTGCCACCGGATGCTTTGTATCGCTCCGATGAGCCGCTCGTGTTCCAGTTGGGCGTCCCCGCCCATGACGCGTTCCCCGCCACCCTCTGGGCGCGCCTGTATCGACAAGCGGTGCAAACCACGGCCCTACGGACGGGCCACTCAGATTCGCGCGGCTTGATAGAGCTACGATCTGCCCTCGCGTCGCATGTCGCCATCGCCCGAGGCATCGAGTGCTCGCCAGAACAGATTATCGTGACCGGCGGGTTTCGAGGCGGATTGTCGATCGCGCTCCTCGCCATCGGCGCGACGGGCAGGCACGCTTGGGTGGAAGATCCCGGCTACCCCGCGACCCGACTCGCGCTCGAGCTTGCCGGCGTCCAGCCTGTCGCAGTTCCGGTCGATGACCAAGGGCTCGTCGTCCGACAAGGTCGCGAGCTGGCGCCGCGAGCCGGGCTCGCCATCGTAACACCGGGACAGCAGGCGCCGAGCGGTGTGACACTGTCACCGGAACGCCGTACCGCGCTTCTCCGCTGGGCCATGGAATCCGGTGCCTGGATTATCGAGGATGACTACCTCGCAGAATTGCATCTGTCGGGCCGGTCTGTGAACGCGCTGGCGTCGGGTGCCGGCGCGGATCGCGTCATCCACGTCGGGACGTTCAGTAAGACCATCAGCCCGATGGTGGGCATAGGATTTCTGGTCGCGCCGTTGCCTCTCGCGCGCCGATTAATTGATGTCGCAACATGGCTCGGTGCGCCTCCTAACGCCGCCGTCCAGCTCGCGCTCGCGGAATTTCTGCGCGAAGGCCATTATCTGCGACATTTGCGCCGAACGCGACGGCTCTATAGCGAACGAAGACGATGCCTCCTGGAGACGCTTGGAAGACTTGGGATCGATTCGGCGGTCCCCGCAGCATTGTCCGTGGTTGTGCCTCTTCCAGATGGCTTCGATGACCAGAAATTCGTGGTCGAAGCGCGTGCCGCGGGCTTCGGACCCGCACCATTATCCCCGTGGTTTGCGGCCGCAACGTCCTCCCACTCCGGCCTGCTTCTCGGGGTAGCCAATGTCCTTGAGCGACGGATCGAGCGCGATTGCCGTCAATTGCTGGCGATGATCGGCGATTTGCCGGAGGGTGGCGAACGCAGCACGAATCCGCTGCGCGCCACCGGTCTGATCGAAGCCCATGGGAAGGCGCACATACGTTCGGTCTGAATGGTAGAGGCCAAATACGGCTTCCTGGACCTCCATATCTCCTGCACGAAAGTATCCTCCCCGCTATGGATGAGGAGGCTGTATTGAGCACGATGCAATTTTATCGAGCGCTCCAGATCGCTGCCGGAATCCATCTCCGCGCGACGCACCGCGCAGCGAGCAACAGCGAATTCGAAACCCGACGAACGGCATGGCTGCCCTCCGACCTCGTCGCTTGCCATGACAAGGCGCCAGGCATTTAGTTTCGCACTCAAATAACTGCACTGGCGTTGTTGCTCTCGCGCCCGCGCAGAAGACGACTGCTGTGGGGACAACAATGACCGTACAAGGTCGGGCCCAAGCGATACGTGCCGCCGATCCGGATGCAAAAGACTTCCTGATATCAAGTCGCATCGATCGTCTGCCACTGACCCGCGTGCAGTGGGAGCTCGCGATCCTTGTCGAGATCACCTGGGGCTTCATCGTCGTCGACACCGACGGCATCGGCGCGCGGCTCTTTCCCTTTGTCTGGCGGCCGCTCGGCACCATCACCAACAATCAGTATGCGGTGATCCAGGCGCTGCAGGTCGGGCTCGGCGTATTGCTCGGCACTTACCTGATGAGCTTCGTCGCCGATCGCTACGGCCGCCGCCCGGCGATCCTGCTCTCGACGGCGCTTGCCGGGTTATGCCTATGGCCATTTGCGTTCGTCACCAGTTTTGTGCCGTTGGTGATCTTCTCGGTACTGTCGACGCTCGGAGTCGGCGGCATCGTCGCAACCCACGCCGTCTATCTGTCAGAGATGTCGTCGCATGCGGTGCGCAACAGGACGATGCTGACGGCGCAGGGCTCCACGGCCATTGTCGGCGTGCTGATCGCCGGCGTCGCGAGCGTGATGATGCCGACATATTGGCGCGAGTTCGTCTGGCTCGGTGTGATCATCCAGGCTTTCGTGCTGTTGCCGATCCTGTACTGGCGCTTGCCTGAATCGCCGCGCTGGCTGGAGACGCACGGCCGTCACGACGAAGCTGACCGGGTCGTAAGCGATCTGGAGAGGCGCGTCACAGCAATCGCGGGGGCACTGCCGTCGCCCGACCCCACACCCCGCATCGTTGGCAAGGCCGGCAAAGGACAATTGCTGGAGATTCTTACCAATCCCGAATACCGCTGGCGCAGCATCCTGATCCTGGTGTGCTGGCTGCTCGCTTATCCTGGCATCGTCTATGGCTCGGGCGCGTTCATGTATGTCTACATGGTAGACCATGGCGCCGACGCGGAGTTTGCGTTCCGGCTGCTGACGGGCGCTGCCGTCGTGACTTTCTTCGCGTTTCTCATCAATGCGCGACTCGGCGAACGGGTCGAACGCAAAACCGTACTGTTCGTGTCGGCGCTCATATTCTCCACCGCCTGGATTCTCATGTACCTCTATCCGACCGAGGCCATGTTCATCGTCGGCATCTGCCTCAGCCGGATCGGCACGGCGCTCTTCCTGTTCAACATGTACAACTACACCGCAATCGCGTTCCCAACGCGCATCCGCTCGGCCGCCTTTGCCTGGACCGACGGTCTCGGCCATCTCGGCGCGTGGGCCGGCGTGACATCGCTCGGACCGCTGTACCAGCTCGGACCAAACCATCTCGGCTGGGTCCTGTTCATCGTCGTTCCCGGCGCATTGCTGCCGGCGATCCTGATCAAGAGCTTCGGCATCAACCAGTCCGAGCGGGTGCTGGAGGAAGTCGCGAAGTAGCCTTTCGCGCCATCAATTTTTGCAGCTGCGAAACGACCCGTCTGCAGATTTTTGACCTGCGCAGACCGATTAATACGTCGCCTGGATCGTCGCTTGCGACGGCGGCGCACAGGCGGTCGGTACGCCTGCTGAATCGCAGGTCCGAATTGGCTTCCAAAGCTCCCGCCTTTTGCATACGCTTCCAGATCGCGGCCGCAAGGCATCCGCCGCTGCCGCCAGTCAGAAGCCCAAGATCCCGGCAAAGGGACGGGTACCACTGGAGGAACACCCATGAAGCGGAGAACAGTCCTCGCCGGACTTGGCGCGTCAGCTGCAGCTGCTGCGCTTGGCATGCCATCGATCCTCAGAGCCCAACAGCCGGTCACGCTGAACGGCGCCGTGCAGTTCAATGACGACCACGCCTTCACCAAGGCGTTGGTGAAGTTCGAGGAGCTGGTGAAGACGTATTACGGCAAGCCGGTCAACTTCACCCTGCACAAGAACTCCTCCCTCGGCCTCGAGAAACAGTACTTCGAGTACATGTCGCAAGGCAAAGCCGTCGACTACGGCATCGTGTCGCCGGCCCACATGAGCACGTTCGCCAAAGCTGCGCCCTTCATCGATGCCCCGTTCGTGTTCCGCGACATCGCCCACATGGACAAGGTCGTCAAAGCCAACCTGCTGAAGCCGGTGTCGGACGAGGTCGAGCAGAAGGCGGAAGTGATGC
This sequence comes from Bradyrhizobium sp. LHD-71, assembly GCF_031157255.1. Classification (GTDB taxonomy): domain Bacteria; phylum Pseudomonadota; class Alphaproteobacteria; order Rhizobiales; family Xanthobacteraceae; genus P52-10. Next base: position 79,329 of record NZ_JAVIFX010000022.1, read on the forward strand.
TGATCGGCTCCGCCGGTGGCGGCGTTCGCAACATCTTCTCCAACAAGCCGTTCAAGAACCTGGCCGAGATCAAGGGCCTGAAGATACGCGTGCAGGGAGCGCCGATCTGGTCGCGGACCTTCGCGGCTGCCGGCATGAGCCCGACGGTAATCGCCTACAACGAAGTCTACAACGCCATTCGCAACGGCGTGATCAGCGCCGGCGAGAACGAGGCCGCAGGTGTGGAAGCGATGAAGTTCTACGAAGTCGCGCCAAGTCTCGTGCTCACTGAGCACGCCGTGTCGATCCGGCCGCTCTGCTTCTCGGTCAAGACATTCAAGACGCTGGACAAGGGCCTGCAGGACGCCATCGTGAAAGCTGGCGCCGAGGCCGGCGATTTCGGTCGCGCGTTGGAGAGCAGCGAGGACACGCTCAAGCTCGAAACGCTCGAAAAGGCGGGCAAGTTGAAGCGGGTCGTGTTCGAGGAACGCGACGCCATGAAGAAGCTCGTCGATCCCGTGATGGCCGCGTACGCGAAGGAAATCGGCGCCGAGGACGTCTACGCCAAGATCAATGCAGCGGTCTGATTGAAGCGTGGATGCAATAGGCCGTGGCGCGCAGCCCGCGCGCCGCGGCTTCGTTTGAACTCCATTCCTGAGAGCTTAAGCCCATGACTGATGTGGCTGACGATGTGCCGACCCTTTGGCGGCGCCTGACGGCAGGCTATGCCAGGCTGCTGGAGATCCTGCTCGCCTGTTGCGTCGGGATCCTGATCTTCCCCGTCACCCTGCAGATCATCTCGCGCTACACCGCGCTGATTCCGTCCTACATCTGGACCGAGGAGATGGCGCGCTTTCTGTTTGTCTGGACGATCATGATCGGCGCCATGGTTGGGGTCAGGGAAGCGCAGCATTTCGAGATCGACGTATGGCCCACCCTGTCACGCCGTGCAGAGGCCGCAGTGCGCATCGTCGCCCGGCTGGGCGTGCTCGCGATGGCCCTGATATTCGTGTTCGCCGGCATCGAGTTCACGCGCTTTGCCTGGAACCGCACGTCCGAGCTCGCTGAGCTGCCATTGTGGATGATTCACATCGCCTGGCCCGTGGCCGGGATCTCATGGATCATCTTTGCCGGTGAGCAGATCGTCGATGAAACGCGCGTCCTGCTCGGAGGCGCGACCAGATGACGGGAGCTGTTCTCTCCGCCGGCCAGGCCGCCGCCATTCTGTTCGGCGGACTCGTCGTATTGCTGATCCTGCGTGTTCCCGTCGCATTCGCATTGGGACTGGCCTGCGTGCCTATCCTTCTGATCGAGCCGCGCCTGTCGATGATGTCGCTCGCTCAGGAGACGTTCAACGCCTACAACTCGTTTATCCTGCTGGCGGTGCCGTTCTTTCTCCTGACCGCCAATCTCATGAGCATCGGCGGCATTACCGACCGGCTGGTGGCCCTGTCCCGCTCGCTCGTTGGACATTGGCCGGGCTCGCTCGCGCAGATCAACGTGGTGCTGAGCGTGTTTTTTGCCGGCATATCAGGCTCATCCACCGCAGATGCGGCAAGCCAGTCCAAGATCTTTATCGATGCCCAGACCAAGGAAGGCTACGATCTCTCGTTCTCGATCGCCATCACCGCAGTGTCGGCCGTTCTGGCCGTCATCATTCCACCGTCGATCCTGATGATCGTGTGGGGCGGGCTGATCTCGACGTCGATCGGTGCCCTGTATCTCGCCGGCATTGTCCCGGGGCTGTTGATCGCGGGCGCGCAAATGCTGAGCGTCCATATCTATGCCGTGCGGCGCGGCTATCCGACCTATCCGAAATCGAGCTGGATCGACATGCGCTGCGCGGTCTGGCGCTCGCTGCCGGCGTTGACGACGCCGTTCATCATCGTCGGCGGAATTCTGCTCGGCTGGTTCACTGCAACCGAATCCGCGTGCGTCGCAGTTCTGTATTCGATCGCGCTGTCGACCTTCGTCTATCGCGAGACCGGCGTACGCGAGCTCTACACGGCCTTGCTCGATACCGGACGGCTTGCCGGCGTGGCGCTGTTCTGCGTCGGCACGGCGAGCGCGTTCGGCTGGCTGCTTGCCTATTACCGGATCCCGCAGGAGTTGCTGGCCAACGTCGCGACGTGGGGCATGGGACCGATTACGGCGGGTTTTTTCATCGCCTTCTGCTTTCTGATCGTCGGCTGCTTTCTCGATGCCATTCCTGCGATCGTGATCGTCGGCACTGTGCTCGAGCCTCTTGCACGTTCAGTCAATCTTCATCCCGTGCAGTTCGCGATCATCTCGATCGTATCGCTTGCCTTCGGCCTGGTGACCCCGCCTTACGGACTCTGCCTCATGGTTGCGTGCTCGATCGCCGGCGTACGGCTACGCTATGCGCTCAAGGACACGATGATCATGCTGGTGCCGATGCTGCTGGTGCTCGCCGCGCTGATCGCCTGGCCCGAGGTGTCGCTGTTCCTGCCGCGCCTGATCGTTCCGAACATGATGGACTGAGAGGTGGTCCCTAGATCAGGCCGATGCCAGACCGGACAGCCGTGACGAACCGTTCGAAATCGCTCTCTTCACGCGCGAGGACGTCACGCAGTCCACGCGGCAATTCCAGCTGCACGCCCATGCGTCGCAGGCCGCAGTTGCAGATGTTTCGTGGTCCCGAGCCGGGAAACATATGCCCCTCGGTGAGCGTGCCGAACCCGGCGCGCCTCAAGGCGTCGGCCACTCGATTGCACAGATCGACGTCGAGACCGCCGAGCCACACGGCTTCAGGATCGTCGCGGTCCAGCCGGCCGTGAACCGCCACGACGACGTCGCTTCGCGCCACAAGCTCGCAGGCAATTGGCTCGTCGAAGTTGTCGGAGGTGATGTGAAGATCGTGGTGCTCGCGATCCGGCTGGAGACCCTCGAAGCAGTAGGCGTTGCAGGTTTCTCCGGCAATGGCGAGCGCAAGCCTCGAAGTCGGCGGCTCAATCCGGCCGCCATGCGGAGCGATCACGGTGACCGGTGCGCGTCTGTCGACGACAACGATCCGATAATCGATCCCTTCGCGCTCAGATGCCTTGAGCGCGGCGAAGCTTCGGTACCTGTCGCCCGTCAAGTCCGGTTGCCCTACTCCGCCGCTGCCATGCGCGGCATCGCCGGAGCGCCGAGGACCTTGTGCTCCAGCACGGGAATCTGCTTACGGCACTTCTCGATATAGGCGGTGTCGATCCGCCCGGCGGTAAAGCCAACGCCATCCGATGCCTTGCAGATGACGTGGCCCCACGGATCGGCGATCAGCGAGTGGCCATAGGTCAGGCGGACCGAGCCGTCTTCGGCCTTGTGCGGACCGGTCTGGGCGGCGGCGACCAGGTAGGTCTCGGTCTCGATCGCGCGGGCGCGGAGCAGCACCTCCCAGTGGTCCTTGCCGGTCTGCTGCGTGAACGCGGCCGGCAGCATGATCACCTGCGCCCCACGCAGCGCCAGCGCCTGGAAAAGCTCCGGGAAGCGCAGGTCATAGCAGATGGCGCAGCCTATCGTGATGCCCTCGCAATCGTAGCTGACGATCTCACGGCCCGGCAGCACGGCAGCGCTTTCCTCATAGCGCGCACCGTCGGGAGACGTGATGTCGAACATGTGGATCTTGCAGTAGCGGGCGACTTCCTTGCCCTCGCGGTTGAAGACGTAAGTCACGTTCGACACCTTGCCGCCCGTCGCCTTCTCGGTCAGTGAGCCGGCATGCACCCAGACCTTGTGCGTCTTTGCCAACGCCTGTGCCGCGGAATACGACCTGCCGCCGCGCTGGTCATCGGCATTGGCGAACTTCTCCGCCTTGCTGCCGCCGTACCAGTTCCAGACTTCCGGCGTGACGATCATGTCGGGCTTTTCCAGCGCGGTCGCTTTTTCGGACAGATCGTTCATCTGGCGGATGTTGGCATCGACATCGGCGACAGAGTTCATCTGCAGAAGCGCGATCTTCATATGATTCTCCTTGGGCGAGGATCGTCAGAACATGGTGAGAGTGGGCAGTGCGGCGCCAAATTCTCCGCGTGATCCCCGCGGAGGCGGGATGCAGTATCCTAGAGCGTTCGAGACACTCTGCAATACTGGATGCCAGCTAAAGCCTGTCCCCCGGGCATGACGCCTGAGGTTAGATCAAAGCCCCATCACCTCTATGCCTTCACGGCAGCCAGAGCATCCAGCACCATTTTCGTCGCGCCCGAAATATCGCCGAGCTTTTCACCCGCGCGCACGCGGTCCTGATTTTGCTCGCCACGCTCCTGCCGGGCGATGGCGGCGATCGCAACGGCGTCCGCTTCCTCCGCGCCAAGCACGAGCACACCGGATTCGTCGGCAAGGATGGCGTCGCCCGGCTTCACCGTAACGCCGCCGCAGGAGACCGGCACGTTCAGCGTTCCGCCGAGATTATAGAGGCGCGTGGTGATCGGTGACATCCCGCGGCACCACATCGGCAGATCGCTGTCCTCGATCTCGGTCAGGTCGGTGCAGGGCCCGTCCACGACGCCGCCGAGCGCGCCCGCCGCCTTGGCGGCGATCGTGACCCCGCCGCCCCAGCAGGCATGCCTGTCGTCGCCGAGGCGGTCGACGACCAGGATGTCGCCCGGCCGCAACAAGCCGAGCGTGTGGTGCAGCAGTGTCGAATCCGGTCCCGGGATCGCCAGCGTCACAGCCGTACCGGCGATGCGACGGCGCTTCAGCAGCGGCTGGATGCCCCGGTCCATGAAGCCCCAGTGACGGCTGTGACCGACGGTGGCCGTTTCGACCTGCATCAGCCTGTCACGAACGGACGCTTCGATCTGCTTCGGCATGGGCTCGACGATGTAGTCAGGCATCCGGACCTCCATATTTTTAGAACTGACCGACTCTTTAAGATTGGCCGACGGCGCGTCTGACACCGACGAGGCGTTCGACAACGATGACAATTGCGAGCGTGCCGGCGATCAGCAGCACCGAGAGCGCCGCGATCATCGGATCGGTCCGGCCCTCGACATACCGCACCATCTCCACCGGCAGAGTGGATGCGCGCGGGCCGGAAACAAACAACGAGATGACGGTCTCGTCGAAGGACAGCAGAAACGACAACGCCGCACAGGCAATCAAACCGGGCGCGGCGAGCGGCAGCGTCACCCGCCAGACCACCCGCCAGGGCGGTGCGCCGAGCGTCGCCGCGGCGGCCTCGACATTCTCCGGCAGCGTGGCGAACGCGGTCGACATCATGCGGATGATGAACGGCACGGTCACGGTCATGTGGCCAAGTGCGATGCCGGGAAGCGTGGCCGTCAGCCTCAGCGGTGTGAAGAACAACAACAGGGCGAGGCCAATGATCAGAGTCGGCAGCAGCAACGGCGCCAGGAAAAAGCCACGCAACGCCTCCCTTCCGCGAAACTCGCCCTTTTCCAGCGCCAGCGCGGCAGGCACGCCGACCAGCAGCGACAGCAGTGTCACGACCAGAGCGATCTGCACGCTCAGCCCCAACGCCTTCATCAGCGGTGCATTTGCGACCAGCGTCTGGAACCAGCGGAACGAAAAACCGGACGGCGGGAATAGAATGAACGAGTCCGCTGAAAAGGCCATGACGACGACCACGACGATCGGCGCGAGAATCAGCGCGTAACTGATGGCGGCAATCAGCGACAGCACGCGTCCTGCGCCACTCATTGCGCGAGCCTCCGGGACAGGACGCTGGAAAGACCGAGGAAGGCGAGCATCAACACCAACGTGTAGAGCGCCATCGCGGATGCCATCGGCCAGTTGGCGTTGGTCGTCGCCTGCTCGAAAATCTCCGTCGCAAGCACGAAGACGCGCCCGCCGCCGAGCAGTTTTGGCGTGATGTAGGCAGACATGGAGAGCACAAAACCTAATCCGGCCGCGAGCACGATCGCAGGCAGGCTCAAAGGCAACGTCACGCGCACGAAGGTGCGCAACGGCGATGCCCCGAGACTGCGCGCCGCCTCCTCCAGCGCACGATCGAGCCGGCCGAAGCCCGCAAGCAGGGCCAGGATCATGTAGGGCAGGATGCTCTCGGCCAGTCCTATGGTGACTCCGGTCCAGTTGAACAGCAGCCGCATCGGCGTCGAGATCAACCCAAGCCAGCGCGCGGCGGAATTGACCATGCCCTGATCGCCGAGGATCGTCAGCCAGCCGAAGATGCGCACGACGCCTGAGACGAGCATCGGCATGATCGCCATGACTGCGAGCAGGCCGCGAAAGCGTGTGTCCGTGCGGAACAGAAACAGGGCGATCGGATAGGCCACGCAAAGCGCAATGGAGGTCGCGGTCACCGACAGCCAGAGCGAGTTGACCGTCAGTTCATAAGTGAACGGGTCGGCCAACAGATCGCGCCAGACCTTCAGCGAAAAAGCCTCGATCATCGCCCCGGTCGCGCCGGTCTCGTTGAAGGCCGTGCGGAACAGGTCGAGGCTTGGCCACACATAGATGACGGCCAGCAGCAGCGCCGCGGGGATTGCAAGCAGCGGCCAGCGCGCGGAGGTCACGAAGCCTCCCGTGAAAAGATGAGCGTATCCTCCACCTTCCAGACCACCTGAACCTCCGTTCCGGCTTGCGGCGTCGGCGCACCCGAGAGGCTCTGCACCGTCACTTGCCCGCCTTCGCCTGACACGACCGTTTCCACCTGATCGCCGATGAAGATGCTCTGCGCGACCTTACCCTTCAGGCGCGGCACATCGGGAGCGACGTTCTCCGAGGCCGCGACAAGGCGCATGCGCTGCGGCCGGACAAAGACATCGGCGTCCCCCTGTGCGAATGACGCGATGCCGGGGATCGGCATGCCCCAGACGGCAAGACCGCCCTGCCCGTCACGCGTGGCAGGCAGCACGTTGACGCTGCCGACGAAGCCGGCGACGAACCGCGTGGCCGGGCGCTCATACACATCCGCCGGCGTGCCGACCTGCTCGATGCGTCCATGGTTCATCACGGCGATGCGGTCGCACATGGCGAGCGCTTCCACCTGGTCGTGGGTGACGAACAGGGTGGTGATGGCAAGCGTGCGCTGCAGGTCGCGGATCTCACGGCGCATGGTCTGGCGCAGCTTGGCATCAAGGTTCGACAGCGACTCGTCCAGCAGCAGCACCGAAGGGCGGATCACCAGCGCGCGGGCCAACGCCACACGTTGCTGCTGACCGCCGGACAATTCGCGCGGTCGCCGGTGCCCAAGCTCCTTCAGGCGAACCATCTCCAGCGCATCGGCCGCCCGTGCAGCGCGCTCCTTCGCTGCCACGCCACGCTCCTCGAGGCCGAAGGTGACGTTCCTCGCAACGCTCATGTGCGGGAACAGCGCGTAGGACTGAAACACGTAGCCCATGTTGCGCCGGTGCGCCGGGAGGTCAGTGATATCCGTTCCGTCGACGGCGATGCGCCCACGATCAGGAGCTGCGAGGCCCGCCAGCATGCGCAAGGTGGTGGTCTTGCCGCATCCCGATGGACCGAGCAGCGCAACCGATTCCCCCTTCTCGACGGCGAGCGTCACATCCGCCACCGCAACGGCATCGCGGTAGCGTTTCTCCAGTCCGGTCAGTTCCAGATAGGCCATGCCTAGTTCGCCGCGATGATCTCGCGCCGCCAGCGGTTATTCCACTGGTCCCGGATTTTGACGATCTCCATCCAATCGACAGGAATCATGCGGGCGCGGGTCTCCGGCGTCGCCGCCGTGCGTGCCAGCGCCTTTGGCTCGATTTGCGCCTTCGCATTGGTCGGCGCGTAGTACAGCCGTTCGGTGAAAGCCTTCTGCGCCGCCTGCGACAACGCATAGTTCACGAACGCTGCGGCGGCCGCCTTGTTCTTCGAGCCGGCTGTCAGGTTGATGGTGTTGATCTGGAAGACGCTGCCCTCCGGCGGCAGCAGCACGCCGATGCGTCCTTTCGACTCGTCGTGATAAAGTTGCGAACGGGCATTCCAACCGGTCGCCACCTTGACGACGCCGTTGAGCAGGAGCGTTGCGCCGTCCGGGTTCGGCTCGAACGTTTTCACGCCTGGTGACAGCTCGCGCAGCTTCTTCACCGCCTTGTTGATCGACGAGCGATGGTCGCCGCCTTCCATCTTTTCGACCATGCAGGTGAGCGCCAGGCCCTGAATGTTGGGTGGTGCCGAGATCGACAGAAAGCCCTTGAGATCTTCGCGCCAGAGATCGGCGAGCTTCGCAAGCGGCGGTTTCACCGTCTGCGTATCGTAGATGATCACCAGATGGTCGTAGGTGACCGCCGGACCGAAATCGCCGCCGACCGCGCGGGCTTCGGAATAAAGCTCGTTGAGCGACGGCGCTTCCGTCGGCGTGATCTTGTCGAACAGGCCTTCGGCATTGCCGATCGACGAGGTCGTCACGTCCATAATCACGACGTCGACCTGCGGATCGGCCTTCTGCGCTCGGATGTTGCCGAGCATCGCCGCCGATGTGCCCCCGGGCGCGTAGTTGACCTTGATATCCGGAAACGCCTTCTGAAACGGCTCGACCACGGTCGCCATGTAATTGTCCTGGAAGATGCCGGTATAGGCCATCAGTGTGATCTGGCCCCTCGGCGCTTGCGCACGTGCGAGCGAGGGCATCGCCAGCATCGCGCCGCCGAGTTGCAGAAACTGCCTTCTCCTGAGCATCGTAATCTCCAGTCTTGATCGGCCCTCGCAAAGTCACGTCGCACAGGTTCGCAATGCGAACGGCGGCGACGGCGCGTTCACAAGCAAAGCATCGGCTACCTTTTCAGGTCAACGGCAAACAACAGGCTTGGCTTGCCCGTACGAACGGCACTTGAGGGTCGGAGCGATGGGGATCATTCGTGCGCGCCGGCTCGCACCCTGCGTCATGCGGCCTACATCATGCCGGTGGCGACCGAATAGATCATCGCGATCGCGAGCACGACAATCATCAGCAGCAGGACGGAGGATTGCCTGCGTCCCTTCAGAACACCCTTGATTTTCGCGACGCGTCCCAACGTTGCCTTGCGGCGCTCTTCGGATGCCGGACTGTCGGACATGATCGACCATCCTTCATGTCTACCGGATTCGATCATATCGTCGCCCGGGCACGACACCAGCCCCACGTAATGTGTGCACTGCGACAAGCAGTCCCAGGACGCCCCACCTCTGTCAAACATCGTACCTGGCGGAAGCGGCTGATCGGCGGACATTCAGCCGCTTCCTCCTGCAATCATCGCCTCTGCGCCAAATCAGGCCACGCGGTCACCTCCTGGCTGGATGTGATGCGCAAGCGGCGAGAGGCGATTCATTCAATTCGACATCAAGTCGGCTCAAGTCCGAGGCTTTTCACGAGCTCGAGCCAGATCGGCTTCTCGTCGTTGTAGAGCTTCTGCGTCTCGTCGAAGGTCATGGCGGCCTCGTCGACACCGAAGGTCTTCATCATCTCCTGGACCTTGTCGCTCTTGCCGGCTTCCACCAGAAGGTTGGAAATCTGCTTGACGATCTCGATCGGCGTGCCGGCCGGAACGGAACAGCTCTGGAAGCCGGTGAGCTCGAAGCATTTGGAGGTCGTTCCTTGCTCCTTGAAGGTCGGCACATCGGGCAGCAGGGGATTGCGGCGGCGTGACACCGCAACCGCCTGACCGCGACCGCCCTGCAGCACGGCCTGTGCCGCGCCGTAGCTGCCGACCGCACCATCGAGCGTCTGGCCGGCAACGTCGGCCCACATCGGCGACTCGCCGCGATAGTGCACCGGCTCGATCTTCAGCCCGTACTGCTTGTTGAGTTCGGCGACCGCCATGTGCGCATAGGAGCCTGCAGCGTAGGTGCCGACGCTGACCCGTTCCGTCTTCCTGCAGTAGTCGATGAACTCCTTGAGGGTCTTCGCGCCCGTCTTGGCGCTTGCGACCAGCGGCAGGCTGCCGGAAGGCATGATCGAAATCAGGATGAAGTCCTTGTCCGCATCATAAGGCACGTCCTTCAGCAGGACGCGGTTCATGATCAGCGTCGTCGAGATCGTGAATTGCCACGTGTAGCCATCGGGAGCAGCGCGCTTCACCTCGAGCGCAGCAACTGTCCCGCCGGCGCCGGCCTTGTTCTCAACCACGATCGGCTGACCGAGCTTCTTCGAAATCACGTCGCCGTAAGTGCGCGCGAACAGGTCGGTCTGACCACCCGCCGGATAGCCGGCGATGACCCTGATCGGCTTGTTCGGCCAGCCCGCCTGCGCCGACGCCTGCGTGCCGAGAATGGGCAGCGTGGCCGCGGCTGCTCCCGTTGCGAGGAAATTGCGACGGGTAAAGTCGAAAGACATCAGCTTCTCCCAAGGGTTAATGCCGCCTGTGGCGGGACATTTCCGTGTCCTAGAGCATTTTCCTGAAAAGGTGGATACCGGCTTTGCGGAAGAAAATGCGACCACCAAAAGCAATCTGGAGCGTATTCCGTTCAACCTGAACGGAATACGCTCCAGTGTCGTGGATCAGAAATTCGCACCGCCATTGCCGCGAGTCCATCGTGCGAATTTCTGATCCATAAACGACACTAGAATCATAAACTTGCTAGTATCCTGATCGAATCCGAAGTTCGCTCTGAGCTCGCTGCAAAGTACGGCGAACTTCGGATTCGGGACACTAGCGTCTTGGCTCCCTAGAGTTCAAGTCGCCTCGACAACTCCCGCGGGTGTAACACCTGACAAAAAATTAAGGCGGCTGGCAAAGCGCTGCCAACCGCCATGACGTTGCCGAAACGGGCTGTTGCCCGATGCTTACTCGGGCGTCAGCCCGAGGCTCGATACGGCCTTCAACCAGATCGGGCCCTCTTCGGCGACGAGCTTCTGGAAGCCTGCGCGACCGACTGCCGGATCGTCGATGCCGAACTGGTCGAGCAGCTGCTGCACCTTTTCGCTCTTGCCGCCTTCGACGAACAGGTCGGAGTAACGGTTGACGATTTCGTCGGGCATGCCGGTCGGGCCGACGGCGCAGACGAAACCCTGCAGCCGGAATACGTCCGACGTCACACCCTGCTCGGCGAACGTCTGCACCCCTGGAAGCTTCCTCATGCGCTTCTGCGACACCGCAATCGCGCGTCCCTTGCCGGACTGGAGCACGTTCTGCGCCACGAACCAGGCGCCGGAGCCGCCCTGCAGGGATCCCGTCAAGAAGTCCGCCCACATCGGCGCCTCACCACGATAGTGCACGGCTTCCATATTCAGTCCATAATGCTTGTTCAGTTCGGCGACGACGAGATGCGCATACGAACCTGCAGCATAGGTGCCGATGTTGGTCTTGTTCTTGCGCGCATATTCGGCAAGCTCGTTGAGGTTCGTCACGCCGGTGCTGTCCGCGACGATGGTCGGCAGGCTGCCGGCAGGCATGTAGGAAATGAGCGTGAAGTCTTTGTCGGGATCATAGGGAAGGTTCTTATAGAGCACCTTGTTCATGATCATCGTCGTCGAGATCGTGAACAGCAGCGTGTAGCCATCGGCAGGCGAGCGCTTGACTTCGACGGCGCCGACCGTGCCACCCGCGCCGGCCTTGTTCTCGACCACCACAGGCTGGCCGATCTGCTTCGAGATATAGTCACCATAGGCGCGCGCGAAGATGTCCGTGGCTCCGCCCGCCGGATAACTGACAACGAACCTGATGGGCTTGTTCGGCCAGCCTTGCGCAATTGCCGGTGTGCCGATCAACGGCAACGCTGCCGCGGCTGCGCCGGTACGAATAACGCTGCGCCGCGTAAGTTTGATGGACATTGCTTTCCTCCGGGTGATGTTGGCGCGGGTCGACTCCGTCTTGCTGATTGCCAATTAGTCTAAGCCGGTTCTGTCGGGCGGCCCAAGGAGATTTCGGGAATTGATGTCGCAGCCGATTGAAAGGGCCGATGAGAAGGGCTGTGGCCTGCGGTCCGCCGGCCATTGGATTTGCGCGCGGGCAATGCGATGGTGATCCGGCATCGGCGCAAACGAACAGGGGCGGCGCTCAAATGACGAACAAGGTCAAGACCATCTGGCAATCCGGCAAGGCCGTCATCAACGGCTGGCTGGCGATCCCGTCGGGCTTTTCGGCCGAGATGATGGCGCAGTGCGGGTTCGACAGCGTCACCGTCGATCTGCAGCACGGCGTGCAGGACTATCTGTCGATGGTGCACTGCTTCCAAGCAATGCAGCCACATCCAGTAACGCCTCTGGTACGGGTGCCATGGAATGAACCCGGTATCATCGGCAAGGTGCTCGATGCAGGCGCGCAGGGCGTGATCTGCCCAATGGTCAACACGCCGGAGGAAGCCGAAGCCTTCGTCGCCGCGTGCAAATATCCGCCGCGCGGCACGCGCAGCAACGGACCGGTGCGCGCCGGCCTCTACGGCGAGCCGGGGACCTACCAGAAGACCGCAAATGCGGAGACGCTGTGCATTCCGATGATCGAGACGCAGAGCGCAGTCAGGAATCTCGAGCCGATCCTCGATGTCGAGGGCATTGCCGGTGTCTATATCGGACCTTCAGACCTCGGCCTGTCCTACGGGCTGGCGCCGAAGTTCGACCGGCAGGAGCCGGAGATCCTTGCGATCTACGACCGCGTGATCGCCGAATGTGCCAAGCGCAAGATCTTCGCCGGCATCCACACCGGCGGCGCCGAGGATGCGGCAAAGTGCATCGCGCGCGGCTTCCGCCTGGTGACGCTGACCAATGATGTGAGCCTGATGGCGCTCGCGGCGCGCAACGCGGTGGCGCAGACGCGCAAGGACTCCAAGGGAGCCGCGTGACGCGGAGGCGAAGCGTTCGCCTTTTAAGCATTCCTCCCCGGCACGGGACGGGAGGTCACCTGAAACACGCCGGTGCAGCGAAGCGCGATCTTGCCGTCGGCGAAGATCCGCCCCGAGGAATGGGCCAGCGTCCTGCCGACGCGATCGACCTGCCCCACCGCCTCCAGCCAGGCGCCGATCGACGCTGAGGCAATGTAATCGAGGCCGAGATGGGCCGTGACCAGCGCGAGCGGAGGTGTCGTGCTCATCGCTGCCAGCCGTCCGAGATAGACGTCCGCCAGCGCCGAGAACAGCGCCCCATGGCAGGTGCCGCGGCTGTTGACGTGGCGCGCATCGACCCGCAGCCCGAGGCGATAGTCGGCGCCTTCGCCCGCCTCAAAAATCGGTCCGATCAGGTCGAGGTAGCCCGAGGAGCGCTTTGACTGCGAGAAGCCGGCCGGGATGTCGGTCATTCGGTCTTCCGTGCTCAGCCGCGCAGTCGGTCGGCGAACCGACTGCGCTTCATACGGGCTCGTTACGGGTCGACGCTCACGCCGCCCTTGCGTTTGCGGTCCAGCCGTCGAAGGCGGGATCGCTCGCCTCGAAGTATTCCTTGCGCAGCCGCGCAACGAACTCTTCGACCGAGACGATGCCCTTGACGCTGCCGATGCCCTGGCCCGAGCCCCAGATGTCCTTCCAGGCCTTCGGCTTGGTGCGCTCGCCGTCCGCCGAGGTCGCAAAGCTCATCTGCGTCTTGTCGGAGGTCGGCAGCGCCTCGGGATCGAGGCCGGCATTCCTGATCGACGGCTTCAGGTAGTTGCCGTGCACGCCGGTGAAGGCGTTCGAGTAGACGATGTCGTCGGCACCGTGCTCGACCACCATGGCCTTGTAACCCAGCGCAGCGTTCGCCTCATGGGTCGCGACGAAGGCGGTGCCGATGTAACCGAAGTCCGCGCCCAGCACGCGCGCTGCGCGCACCGCCCGGCCGTTGCCCATGGCGCCCGACAGCGCGATAGGCCCGTTGAACCACTCGCGCGTTTCGGTGACGAAGGCGAGCGGTGACACGGTGCCGGCGTGGCCGCCTGCGCCCGCAGCCACAAGGATCAGCCCGTCAGCGCCCTTCTCGGCGGCCTTGTGCGCGAAGGTCTGGTTGATCACGTCGTGGAAGACGAGCCCGCCCCAGCCGTGCACCGCCTGATTGAGTTCGGGGCGTGCGCCGAGCGAGGTGATGATCAGCGGCACCTTGTACTTCTCGCACATGGCAAGATCGGCATCGAGGCGATTGTTGGAGCGGTGCACGATCTGGTTGACCGCGAACGGCGCCGACAGGCGATCCGGATTCTTGCGGTCGTGCTCGGCGAGCTCCTCCTTGATGCGGGCGAGCCACTCGTCGAGCATTGACTGCGGACGCGCGTTCAGCGCCGGAAACGAACCGACGATGCCCGCCTTGCACTGGGCAATCACGAGCTCCGGGCCCGACACGATGAACATCGGCGAGCCGATGACCGGGATCGACAGCCGGTTCTTGAACAAGGCAGGCATTGGCATCTCAAAAATCCCTCAAAGCTTGGCGGCCGCCTCGCCTGATCGGCTGATCGTCCCGGCCGGATGGTCGCGGCGCACGATGCCAGAACCCGGCCCAGATGCAATCGGCGGGGACGGCGCGTTTTCGCGATAGGCCAATGCGGCGAACGCATTGTACGATGATAGGCATCATCTCTAATCGCCAGCCGGACAACCGAGGCCAGCTCCGGCTTACTGGCAGGCGGCGCGCGTCACGAAGGTGTCGATCCGGCAGTCGCCTTCCTTGCGCTGATAGCCGGGCATGTAGATGCGCGGGTTGCAGGTCTCGGCCGACTCGGTGTCGAGGCTCCGCCCCGCCGTATAACCCCTCTCCTTGCAGAGCTTTTCGCTCGCCGCGTAGCAGTCGGGTGCGCCGTTGGCGGCGCGCGGGCAGAGCGAACGTCCCATGGCGAAGCCCGCGGTCGGAATGCCCGTCAACGTGTCGAGTGCGCCTTTGTTGATGTCGAAAATGCGCTGCTGTGTCCCCTTGAGGCCCGAGGACACGCCGTCGGCGGAGTCGCGAAACCACTCGCCGAGCTTGTCGATCAGGCCCGGGCGGCTGGACGCTGGCGGAGCGGAGGAAGGCGTCGATGGCGATTGCGGGGCAAACGATGTCGCGGGCGGCTGCTCCGGCGCGGGGGCTGGCGAGGTCTGCGCGCGCAACGGCGCGATCGCGGCGACCAGGCCGAACAGCACCAATACCAGCCACGCCGCGCCGCGGCGCCTTGCTGGACGTCCCGCCGTAACCCTTCTGGACATCCGCGCAGCCTACGCGCTCAAGGGCGTCAACAAAAGGGCAATCTGAGCGGCAGCTCAGAACACCCAGTAGGCAATCACGAAGCCCAGCGCGAGGCCGATCGCGCCGATCGTCACCCAGAAGCCCAGACGCTCCTCGATGATCTTCCGCGCGCTCGGGCCGTAGCGATTCAACAGGAACGCCAGCAGATAGAAGCGCGCGCCGCGGGTGATGACGGAGAACAGGATGAAGAGCGGCAGGCTGTAGCCGGCGAAGCCCGAAGTGATGGTCACGAGCTTGTAGGGGATCGGCGTGAAGCCCTTCAGGAGAATGATCCATGCACCGTATTCGGCGTAGGCTGCACGGAATTGCTCGACCTTGTCGCCATAGCCGTAGAGCTGGATGATCCAGCCGCCGATCGAGTCATAGAGCAGCGCGCCGATCGCGTAGCCGAGCACGCCGCCTGCAACCGAGGTGACCGTGCAGACCAGCGCGAAGAACCACGCCCGTTGCGGCTTGGCCAGCGACATCGGGATCAGCATCACGTCGGGCGGCACCGGGAAGAACGAGCTTTCGGCGAAGGAGACGATGCCAAGCGTCCAGACTGCGTAGGGCTTGTCGGCCGACGCAACACACCAGTCGTACATTCGTCTCAGCATGAGGCGGCCGGCTCCTAAAGAATTCGCGCTGTCGGTGACGTGAGGGCGAGGACGGTGCTTTCACATCGCTACGATCGCCTGTGGCAATCCCCCGCCCAAACGTCGAAAGCATGGCGTACTAGCAGATGAATGATGACAGTGTCGCCCTTCTCGTGCCGCCATTTGCATTCGCGGCAGCCGCCGTCACGAAACCTCAGGGAATCCGGGAACAATGACAAGCCTGTGAAACGGCCGGAAATCCCGATAATTCAGCGTACGCCGCGCCTGCGGGCAGCGTCAGCGCCGTTTCGGCGAGCGGCGCGCCTCCAGCGCGATCACCGGGCGGCGCACCGCCATGGCGGCGGACTTTCCGACCCCGACGACCGCTTTCGCCGCCGGCTGGGCTCTCTCGGTTGCATGGGATTTCGGCAGCTTCTCGGCGATGCCGAGCAGGCGCTCGCGCCGGTCCATCTCGGCCCAGATGTCCTGCGGATGCACGCCCGCGGCGGCCCAGACGACGGCGAGATTGTAGATCAGGTCGGCGCTTTCCCGCACGACAGCCTGCGCATCACCCTGCACGGCATCGATGACGACTTCGATGGCCTCTTCGGCGAGCTTCTTGGCCATCTTGGCCTGGCCACGGCGAAGCAGCCGCGCGGTCCGTGAGACGCCGGGGTCCAGCTCCTTTGCTGCGACGATCGCCTTGTAGAGGCGCTCAACCGAATCACTCATGCGACCAGACTAACGGAATGCCGTGGCGCACGTGTTAACGTCGTGGTGCCAATTGCACACGCCAAGTGAAGGAAAATGGAAGACCCCGACACCTCGGCTCTCAAAGAAGTCTCACAGCAGCGTGCAGCGTGCGTCACTACCAGCCGATCCGCGGCGGACCGTAATTGGTCGTGTTCGGGTTCTGCGGATCGATACGCTGGTAACGATCGGGCCAGTTCGGATTGTAGTTTCGGTAGGCGCCTGGCTGGTGGCGGGGCACGTACGGCCGCTGGTAGCCGTAGCGATAGCCGTAGGCGCGCCGGTGATAATTTTCGTAGGCCTCGCGGCGCTGCTGGGCGGCAATGACGCCGCCGACTGCGCCGATCATCAGACCCATCATGGCGGCACCCGCCGCCGCATCGCCGCGCCTTGCACGCGTTCGCTTGCGTGCGCCGAACTCCACGGCGTCAGCCGGAGTCACTTGCTGGCCGGACGAAGCCCGCAGAGCAGGCAGCGCCTGAGCGTCGAAGGACGTCACGACCAGCGCCGCAATCGACGCCAGCAACATGAGACGCGCTCTCGCCGAAGGCGAGGCAGCAAGGTTTGGACGACGAAACAACATCTGTGCTGATCCCGCGCGGCAGCGCTCGTCCGGGACATGAACCCGCCGCATTGAAGTCATCATGGCCCGCGCAATGTGAATGCAACTTGAACAGCAATGTTCCATTCTGCGACGTTTCGTCCGTTGTGGACAGCCCGCGCGAGCGTCACGCAAACATCATCAGAAACATCGACAGATTCGAGGTCGCGCTGCGGACGATCCTGTGTTTTTATCCGACGGATTCACAGGCTCATCGTGAGTCGGCGCTCCCTCGATCGAAGTGCGTATCATGCGTGTTCAACCCGCCGTCCGGTCATTTTTCCTGTTATTCGCAGCCCTGAGTACACTTGCGCTTCTCGGGGCGTTTTCCACCCCGGCCGATGCTGCGACGGCGATCCGCTTCACGCTCGACCGGCGCATCGACGGCGCCGCGGTGCCGTTCGCGGTCGCCATGCACCGCGGGCTTTATCGGGCCGAGGATCTCGACGTGGCGACGACGGCGGTGAACGGATCGGCCGAGGCCCTCGCCAAGCTCGCCAAGGGCGAAGCCGACATCGCGCTCGCCGATTTCAACGAGCTGATCCGCTATCGCGACGGCGCCAATGGCACACCGCTGAAAGCGGTCTTCATCATGCACAACGAGAACGGCTACGCGATCATCGCCCGCCGCAGCCGCGGCGTCGACAGCGTGACCGACCTGCAAGGCAAGACGATCGGCGTCGCGGAGGGCGATCTGGCGATCCGGATGTGGCCCTCCCTTGCGAAGCGCGTCGGGCTCGACGCCAGCAAGGTCAAGCTGGAGAAGATCGGCGCGGCGGTGCGTGAGCCGATGCTGTCGGCGGGACAGGTCGATGCCGTCAGCGGCATGTCCTACGCCTCGGCGATCAATGTGCGCGACCGGGGCGTGCCTCGCTCGGATCTTCTGGTCATCCGCTTCACCGATTTCGGCGACCGCTCCTACGGACGGGCGCTGGTCGTCAACCCCGCATTCGCGGCCGCCAACCCCGACGCCGTATCGCGCTTCATTCGCGCGGTGATCAACGGCGTAAGGTTCGCGGTCAAGGATCCGGTGCACGCGACCGAGGATGTCCTGGCGCAGATGGACGGCGGCTCGCGCGAACTCGAGCAGGAGCGCGTTCGTGCGATCCTGCATGACAACATCGTCACCCCCGAAGTCCGGCGCGACGGTATCGGCGACATGACCGCCGAGCGTTTCGACGCTTCGCTGGAACAGATCGCGGTTGACTACAAGTTTCGCA
The DNA here is from genome assembly GCF_031157255.1 of Bradyrhizobium sp. LHD-71. Taxonomy (GTDB): domain Bacteria; phylum Pseudomonadota; class Alphaproteobacteria; order Rhizobiales; family Xanthobacteraceae; genus P52-10. Next base: position 97,482 of record NZ_JAVIFX010000022.1, read on the forward strand.
ACCGGCCCGCGGCACAGGACGTTTTCAACGGCGCTTTCCTTCCCCCGGCGACATCGCGTAAGATCGAGTGACGTTGATACCGCAAGACGCGCGCGCCGCCACTGGACGCCGCCCACCTGTGTGACGAATGGCGCTTTTCCATCTCTATGCCCGCGTCCTCAAATCGCTCGGATCGGAAGCCCGGCTCGGCTGGTTCCTCGCGCTTGCCAACGTGCTGCTCGCGATCGCGCAGTTCGCAGAACCGGTGCTGTTCGGCTGGATCATCGACGCCCTTACCAACGGCCAGGCGGCCGGCACGCGGGCGATACCGCCCTCGATCTGGCCGCTGCTGGGGGCCTGGGTCGGCTTCGGCCTCTTCACCATCGCCTGCAACGCCATCGTCGCGCTGCAGGCCGACCGGCTCGCGCACCGGCAGCGCCAGGCGGTGCTGACGAACTATTTCGACCACATCCTGCAACTGCCTTTGACCTTTCACACCGGCGTGCATTCCGGCCGGCTGATGAAGGTGATGCTGCAGGGCACCGATGCGCTCTGGGGCATCTGGCTCAGCTTCTTCCGTGAGCACCTGGCCTCGATCGTCTCGCTGATCGTGCTGTTGCCGCTGTCGCTCTATCTGAACTGGCGGCTCGCGATCCTGCTGTTCGTCCTGTGCATCGTCTTCACCGTGCTGACGACCATCGTCGTGCGCAAGACCTATGGCATGCAGAACGAGGTCGAGGAGCATTATTCCGATCTCGCCGCGCGCGCGTCCGACGCGCTCGGCAACGTCGCGCTGGTGCAGAGCTTCGTGCGTGTCGACGCCGAGGTGCAGGACCTGCGCAAGCTCGCCAGCAGGCTGCTGTCCGCGCAGATGCCGGTGCTGTCCTGGTGGGCTCTCGTCGCCGTAATGACACGCACGTCGACGACCATCACCATCCTGTCGATCTTCGTCGTCGGCGTATTGCTGCACGGGCAGGGTCTCGCCACCATCGGCGAGATCGTGATGTTCGTGAACTTCGCGACCATGCTGATCGCCAAGCTCGAGCAGGTGGTCAGCTTCGTCAACACCATCTTCATGGAAGCGCCGCGGCTGAAGCAGTTCTACGAGGTGCTCGATGCGACGCCGGCGGTGCGCGACCGGCCCGACGCAATCGACCCTGGCCGCCTCTCCGGCCTCGTCGAGTTCCAGGACGTCTCGTTCTCCTATGACGGCAAGCGGCCCGCGGTGGAGGATCTCTCCTTCACGGCGCTGCCCGGGCAGACGATCGCGCTGGTCGGTCCGACCGGCGCCGGCAAGTCCACCGCGATCGCGCTGTTGCATCGGGCCTTCGATCCGCAGTCCGGCGTCATCAAGATCGACGGCATGGACGTGCGCGGGCTGAAACTCTCGGCGCTGCGACGGAACATCGGCGTCGTGTTCCAGGAAGCGCTGCTGTTCAACCGTTCGATCGCCGACAACCTGCGCGTCGGCAAGCCGGACGCCACCGAGGCGGAAATGAAGATGGCCGCCGAGCGCTCGCAGGCGCTGGAGTTCATCGAGCGCGGCGAGCAGAAGTTCGACACCAATGCCGGCGAGCGCGGACGCATGCTGTCCGGCGGCGAGCGTCAGCGGCTGTCGATCGCACGCGCGCTGCTCAAGGACCCGCCGATCCTGATCCTCGACGAGGCGACCAGCGCGCTCGACGCGGTCACCGAGGCGAAGGTCAACGCCGCGCTCGACGAGGTGATGAAAGGTCGCACCACCTTCGTCATCGCCCACCGCCTCTCCACCATCCGCAATGCCACGCGCATCCTCGTGTTCGACAACGGCAAGGTGATCGAGAGCGGCACCTTCGACGAACTGGTCGCGCGCGGCGGCCATTTCGCCGAACTTGCGAAAGCGCAATTCATGGTGCAGGAGCAGGCTCGGGCCGAGGCGATGCCTCTCGCCAGCGTGGAACCGGACAAATAGCTACCAGGGGCGCTCCAAAGCGGGACAACTGCGCTACAAATTGGACCGATATCCTTGGCGATTGGGCAATTATAGATCGTCTTTTAAGCTTTCGACTCAAGTTAGTTTTGCTAGAATGCACGACAACTTCGCGGTAAAGCCCGTCCGCTTGCAAACTACCAAGAGCAACTTTCGCGAAGGTCGGCATCTTACGTGGATGCGCCTTCAGGACCGGAACCGGACTCGTGCATCACTTGCCAGCATCCCATCGCTTCTCATCGTTTCGCTTTGTCGCACTCGCCGTCATCGCCTGTGCTGCCGTCGTCGCGCTTGCGCAGCCGGCGCGGTCTGAAGCGCTGATCGTCGTCGAGGCGGATTCGGGACGGGTGATCTACCAGGAGAACGCGACCTACCCCTGGCATCCTGCTTCCGTCACCAAGCTGATGACGATGTATGTGGCGCTGAAGGCGGTGAAGGAAGGCCGCATGCAGCTCGACACGCTGCTGACCGTCTCGCCGACCGCCGCCGCGCAGGCTCCGTCGAAGATGGGCTTCAAGGCCGGCACCACCGTCACGCTGGAAAACGCGCTGGCGATGATGATGGTCAAGTCCGCAAACGACATGGCGGTGGTGATCGCCGAGGGCGTCGGCGGTTCGATCGAGAAGTTCGCCGACGAGATGAACAGGACCGCGTTGCGGCTCGGCATGACGCAGACGACCTACGTCAATCCGAACGGACTGCCGGCCGACGCTCAGATCACCTCGGCGCGCGACATGGCGATGCTTGCGCGCGCCATCATTCGCGATTTGCCTGAGTATGAGTATTTCGCGCAGATCCCGGCGATCAAGTTCGGCCGGCGGGTGACGCGCAATTTCAACAGCCTGATCGGCCGCTACCCCGGCGCCGACGGGATGAAGACCGGCTTCATCTGCGCCTCCGGCTTCAACCTCGTCGCCTCGGCGACCCGCAACGGCAAGCGCATGATCGCCGTCGTGCTGGGTGCGCCGTCCTCGCCGGTGCGCGCCGCGAAGGCCGCCCAGCTGCTCGAGCGCGGCTTCAGCAAGACCTCGGGCCTGTCATGGCTGACGCCGTCACACGGCACGCTCGCCTCGATGGAGCCGGTGCTGGCAGACCCGCCGAACCTGCGCGACGACATGTGCGGGCCGAAACGCAAGCGGCCGGGCATCCAGTCCGACGACGATCACGTCGAGATCGCAGCCGGCACCAACGGAACGAGCGAGAACGGCGACGGCAACTTCTCGCTGTTCTCGGCCGGGGCGTCAGCCTCGCTGAAGCCGTCGGAGATGCTGGCGCTGCCGGCGGCCGCCGCCGAGCCGATGGTCGTCTATACCGGTCCGAAGCGTTCGGGCGCAGCGCTGGTCGCAGCCGTTGCCGCCGACGAAGCGAGCCAGACGCCGCCCGCCAAGAAGGGCAAGAAGAAAGGCGTCACCGCGAAGATCGCCGTCAAGCCCGATGCTGCGGGCGCCAAGCCGGACGCTAAGCCTGCGGCCAAGTCGGCGACACCGAGCAAGCCGGCCGCGCAGAAGCAGGCTGCAAAGAACCCGGCCGAACCGAAGCCGGTGCAGGCCAAGGGCACCAAGGAAACCGTCAAGGATGCCGCGAAGGGCGGCGCCAAGGCGGAAGCAAAAGCGAGCGCCGCTGCCAAGCCCGCCGCCGCGGCCGCTCCTGCCGCAGCCAAGCCGAAGCCTGCGGCGAAGGACGCGAAGAACTGAGCCGGCGGCGCGTCGCCACTGCCGGTGTGCGGCGCGGCAGCAAGGCCGCTTGCCACATTCATCGCCATTCTCGATACTGCTGAGCAAGCATACGAGCCCCGGCCGGTGGTCGACGAAGGGGCCTGGCCGTCACGCGTGCATGGTCCCGAAACATCGGAGCCACAGATCATGCGCAGGACTCGAGAGGGAGACACATGACCCAAGGTATGGACCGCATCTGGCTCAAGAAGTATCCGGCCGGCGTGCCCGCCGACATCGATCCGACGCAATATGCGTCGCTGCCCGACCTGCTCGAGGAAAGCTTCAGGACGTACGCCGACCGCAAGGCGTTCATCTGCATGGACAAGGCGATCACCTTCCGTGAGCTCGACGAGATGTCTCTCGCGCTCGGCGCCTACCTGCAGAGCAAGGGCCTGGCGAAAGGCGCGCGCGTCGCCATCATGCTGCCGAACATCCTGCAGAACCCGGTCGCGTCGGCAGCCGTCCTGCGCGCCGGCTACACCGTGGTCAACGTCAACCCGCTCTACACCCCGCGCGAGCTCGAGCACCAGCTCAAGGACTCCGGCGCCGAAGCCATCATCATCGTCGAGAACTTCGCCACCACGCTGCAGCAGGTGATCGGCAAGACGCAGATCAAGCACGTCATCCTCGCCACCATGGGCGACCTGCTCGGCTTCAAGGGCATGATCGTCAATTTCGTGGTGCGGCGGGTCAAGAAGATGGTGCCTGCCTTCTCGCTGCCGCAGGCGGTGCCGTTCAACACCGCGCTTTTGCAAGGGCGCGGCATGACGCTGAAGAAGCCCATGCTGACCGGCGACGACGTCGCGTTCCTGCAGTACACCGGCGGCACCACCGGCGTGTCGAAGGGCGCAACGCTGCTCCACCGCAACATCATCGCCAACGTGCTGCAGAACGATGCGTGGCTGCAGCCGGCGCTGGAGGGCAAGCCGAAGGACGAGCAGATCATGATCGTCTGCGCGCTGCCGCTCTACCACATCTTCGCGCTCACCGCCTGCTTCCTGCTGGCGATGCGCGCCGGCGGCTGCAACCTCTTGATCCCGAACCCGCGCGACATCCCGGCGTTCATCAAGGAGCTGAAGAAGTACCAGGTCGGCAGCTTCCCCGCAGTCAACACGCTCTACAACGCGCTGATGCAGCACCCCGAATTCAAGGACATCGACTTCTCCAAGCTCGTTGCCGCGAACGGCGGCGGCATGGCGGTGCAGAAGGCCGTCGCCGAGAACTGGATGAAGCTCACCGGCGCACCGATCATCGAAGGCTACGGCCTGTCGGAGACCTCGCCGGTGCTGACCTGCAATCCGGGCAACTCGCGCGAATATACCGGCTCGATCGGCATTCCCCTGCCCTCGACCTACATCTCCATCCGCGACGACGACGGCAAGGAAGTGCCGCTCGGCCAGCCGGGCGAGATCTGCGCCAAGGGCCCGCAGGTGATGGCGGGCTACTGGAACCGGCCGGAGGAGACCGCGCAGGTGACGACCGCCGACGGCTTCTTCCGCACCGGCGACATCGGCGTGATGGCGCCGGACGGCTTCGTCAGGATCGTCGATCGCAAGAAGGACATGATCATCGTCTCCGGCTTCAACGTCTATCCGAACGAAGTCGAAGACGTGATCGCAAGCCACCCGGGCGTGCTCGAATGCGCGGTGATCGGCGTGCCGGATGCGAAATCGACGGAGGCAGTGAAGGCGTTCATCGTCAAGAAGGACCCGAACCTCACCGCCGACGACGTCATCAAGTTCGCCGGCACGCAGCTCACGAACTACAAGGTGCCGAAGCACATCGAATTCCGCACCGAGCTGCCGAAGACCAACGTCGGCAAGATCCTCCGCCGCGCCCTGCGCGACGAGAAGAAGGAAGCGCAGCAGGCGGCGTGACCCCGTCATTGCGACATCACCGTCATTGCGAGCCGCGAAGCGGCGCGGCAATCCAGCGCGGCATTTGCAGCAGCCTCAGCACTGGATTGCTTCGCTTCGCTCGCAATGACGGCGTGGGCCCTGCCTCGCACATCAACGTCAAGTGAGTTCGCTGAGATCTGTCCATGCCATTCGTCCTCGCTATCGATCAGGGCACCACGTCATCGCGGGCGATCGTGTTTCGCGACGACATCTCGATCGCGGCCGTCGCCCAGCAGGAGTTTCCGCAGCACTTCCCGGCATCGGGCTGGGTCGAGCACGAGCCGGAGGACATCTGGACCTCGACGCTCGCCACCTGCCGCGAGGCGCTGCGCCGGGCCCGGGCGAGCGCCGCCGACATCGCCGCGATCGGCATCACCAACCAGCGCGAGACGACGCTGGTGTGGGACCGCACCACCGGCACCGCCGTGCACCGCGCCATCGTCTGGCAGGACCGGCGCACGGCCGACATCTGCGCAAGGCTGAAGGCGGACGGCCATGAGGGCGCAATCTCGGCGCGCAGCGGGTTGATCATCGATCCGTATTTCTCCGGCACCAAGGTCGCCTGGATCCTCGACCACGTGCCGGGCGCACGCGCCCGCGCCGAGCGCGGCGAATTGATGTTCGGCACCGTCGACACGTACCTCGTCTGGCGGCTCACCGGCGGCAAGGTGCACGTCACCGACGCCACCAATGCCTCGCGCACGCTGCTGTTCAACATCCACACCGGCGACTGGGACGACGAGCTGTTGAAGATCCTGCGCGTGCCGCGCGTAATGCTGCCGGAAGTGAAGGACTCGGCCGCGCTGTTCGGCGAAACCGGGCTGTTCGGCGGATCGATCGCGATCCGCGGCATCGCCGGCGACCAGCAGGCGGCGACCATCGGCCAGGCCTGCTTCACGCCCGGCATGATGAAATCGACCTACGGCACCGGCTGCTTCGCGCTGCTCAACACCGGCGCCAAGCCCGTCGTCTCGAACAACAAGCTGCTTACCACCGTCGCCTATCAGCTCGACGGAAAGCGCACCTACGCGCTCGAAGGCTCGATCTTCGTCGCCGGCTCCGCGGTGCAGTGGCTGCGCGACGGCCTCGGCCTGATCCGCCAGGCGTCGGAGACCGGACCGCTCGCGGAAGCCGCCGACAGCGCCCAGGACGTCTACCTCGTGCCCGCCTTCGTCGGCCTCGGTGCGCCCTACTGGAATCCCGACGTGCGCGGCGCACTGTTCGGGCTCACGCGCAACACCGGCCCGAAGGAGCTTGCGAAGGCGGCGCTGGAGAGCGTGTGCTACCAGACCTACGACCTGTGGGCGGCGATGCGCGCGGACTGGCCGGACGGCGGCACCACGAGCCCGGTGCTGCGCGTCGACGGCGGCATGACCGCGTCGGACTGGACCATGCAGCGCCTCGCCGACCTGCTCGACGCGCCGGTGGATCGTCCCGAGATCCAGGAGACGACCGCGCTCGGCGCCGCCTACCTTGCGGGACTCAGCGCCGGCGTGTTTCCCGAGCCCGCGCGCTTCGCCGACAACTGGCGGCTGGAACGGCGCTTCCGGCCGGCGATGAGCGAGCCGACGCGCACGCGCAAACTGCAAGGCTGGCGCAAGGCCATTGCCGGGGTGCTGGCCAGCGATCCAAGGAGCACATCATGATCCTGATTGGCCAGTATGACTCACCGTTCGTCCGCCGTGTCGGCATTGCGCTTACGCTTTACGGATTCACCTTCGAGCACCGGCCGTGGTCGACGTTCGGCGACGCCGACAAGATCGCGCCCTTCAATCCGCTGCGCCGCGTGCCGACGCTGGTGCTCGACACTGACGAGGCGCTGATCGAGAGCACGGCGATTCTCGACTATCTCGATGAGCGCGTCGGCCCGGTGAAGGCGATGATCGCCGCCTCCGGCGATCCGCGGCGCAAGGCGCTGAAGATATGCGCGCTCGGCACCGGCCTCGCCGACAAGGCGGTGAGCCTGTTCTACGAACGCGCGCTGCACAAGGAGACCTCGCAGCAATGGAGCGAGCGCTGCCGCACGCAGATCGCCGACGTGCTCGATGTGCTGGAGAAAGCGCGGTCGGCGGTGACGACGCCCTACTGGTTCGGCACGACCATCGGCCACCCCGACATTGCGGTGGCCTGCGCGCTGCGCTTCATCCGCGAGGTACATCCGGATGCCTTCAGCGAGCAGCGGCTCCCCGCCCTTACCGCACACGCCACCCGATGCGAGGCGCTGCCCGCGTTTGTGGAGATCTCGCAGCCGTTCAACCCGCCGAGTTGAGGTGGGCACCGTCATTGCGAGCGAAGCGAAGCAATCCAGTCTGAGGTCGCGGCAACCGCAGACTGGATTGCTTCGTCGCTTTGCTCCTCGCAATGACGGAGTGTCTATTCAATTGTCAAACAGCCCAGCACGCGCGACTCATCGCCCCCTGTTCCTGTCCGGCCTGAGGCTTGCCGGTCGTCTTGTGCCTTCCCTTGCCCGAAAGGGCTGTGCGGAACGCAAGGGCGTTTCACCGCGCCTGCGGCGCCATGTGCTCTTGGCAAGCACATGGCAAAAACAAATGCCACGGAGGCAGCTCAACGCCTGCGCTCCGCACGCGATGGTTCTTGCACGGCTTGCTGCATGTCCCCAGGCCTCGCCACTTTCGCTGGCTTCGCCCGGTTCGTGCGAACTGTCGCCCGGACATGCACTTGGACCGTCCGTCCGTCGTACCGGCGTCTTGTCACCTCAGGCATCACACGGATTTCTCCGGCGCTTTCCAAGGCCCGGCATCGTAACGGCCACCGCATCCCGCTCCGCATCGATAAGACGACCGCGACGCGCCCTTCCGTTGGAGCGGGACGGGTGCATCGTATTGCGGATAGGAATGAAGGCAAGAATAATTTCGGAAAAAACGAATTGCCTGTGAGCATCCTGTTCACAACGTGCACAGGTGAATGGCGAGGACTGGGCATCCTCCGTCATTGCGAGCGCAGCGAAGCAATCCAGTCTGAGCCTGACGCAACCGCTGTACTGGATTGCTTCGTCGCTTCGCTCCTCGCAAATGACGGCGGTGGGTTTCGCGGCAATCGCCGAGCTGGATTGCCGCGTCGCCATAGGCGAGCGAAGCGACGCCGTTCTTCGAACGGCTATGCCTCGCAATGACGAGCTGTGTCGCTGCGCGTTGCCCCGGCGGAGCCGGGCTACGCTCTTCGCGTTACGGCAGCGTCGCCGGCGGACGGGGCGATGAGGGGATGTAGGGCTGGCCCGGCGAATAGGTGGATGACGGCGGGGGCGGCATCAGCGGTTGCGGCCGGGCGACGGCTTGCGGCGGCGGTGGTGGCGGCGCCGGGCTGCGCGTCGGTTGAGCGGCCGGACGCGGGGTGGGCGTAGGCGCCGCGGTCCTGCGGCGCGTCTCCTGCTCGCCGATCTTTTCCACGGCCTTGGCGAGCTCGCGGCCCATCTGCTGCTGGCTCGTCTTCAGCTCCTCGATCGTCTCGCGCAGGGAGACGATCTCGCGCGACATGCCTTCGATAGCCGGCGTCAGGTCAGGCGGCGGCGCGGCGGCCTGCACGGGCGCGGCACTCTCTGCCGGCGCGGATGCTGCCGGCGGAGCGGCCGCGGCGGTATCGGTGGCCGCGGCTGCCTGTTCAGGCGCGGCCGCCTCTTCTGTGGCTTCAGCGGGCGCAGTGCCGGCCTGTTCGCTCACGGTCTCGCTCGGCGTTTCCACCGGCAGGATCGCAGCGAGCTGCGGCACCTGGGTGACGAGCCACCGCCGCGCCGCCTCGCCATAGGACTGCCAGCCGACGGTCACGGCAACGCCGAAGCACACGGTCAGCAGGAAGCGCAGGAAACGGTTGCCGCGGCGCGGCCCGGCGGCGGGCGCCTTCAGCGTGCGATTGTCGTTCGACCGCGCCGGGCGCAGCTCCGGCTCAACTGCCGGCGCGGGCGCGGCCGCAGCCGGGCGATCGGCGCGATCGACGCGCAGCTCCGACGGATCGAGCGTCGGCCGCGAGGTGCCGTTGCGCAGGATGGCGACGATGTCGTCGTGCGGATCAGTGTGCGGACTCACCTGCGGATTAAGCTGTTGAGCCGGTGTGGGCTGCATTTTTGGCGCTCCGACGGTTGGCCTGGCGCGGTAAAAAACTACGAATCCTTCCGCGGATATCTGCATAAAAAGGGTCACCGCCCTTTGGCCGCAGCAAGGCAGTATGGTGGAAACTGTAAGGCTTTGGAACCCGCTCCGCCCTTCGGGCTACGCAGAACCGCAGCCCGGGCGAGCGAAGCGACCCCGGGTCTGACTCTCCACCGAGCGTCCCCGCATGTCGCTTCGCTCATGCGGGCTACGGGCCTCGCCCGCAATGCCTTACGCCGCCTGCTTGCGCTCCTGCGGGTGGATGGTCATTGCGCGGACGCGGCCGAGGCGCAGGATCTCGAGCTCGAGGGTGCGGTTGATGCGGTCGCGGTCGAGCAGACGGATCAGGTCGTCGACGCCGTTGACCGCGACGCCGTCGAGGCTGATCACCACGTCGCCCGGCAACAGGCCCGCCTGTGACGCCGGGCCGTTCGGCTCGAGCTGCATCAGAAGCGCGCCCTGCTTGTTGGCGATGCCGGCCGTCACCGCATGCCGGCGCGGGACCGGTGCGGTCTGGGCTGCGACGCCGATATAGGCGCGGCGGACATAGCCGTGGCGGATGATCTCCGACAGCACGAACTGCGCGGTGTTGCTGGCGACCGCAAAGCAGATGCCCTGGGCGCCGTTGATGATCGCGGTGTTGATGCCGATCACCTGCCCTGCGGACGACACCAGCGGCCCGCCGGAATTGCCCGGGTTCAGCGCCGCATCGGTCTGGATCACGTCTTCGATCATGCGGCCGCTCACGGCGCGGATCGAGCGGCCGAGCGCCGACACGACGCCGGTGGTCACCGTCGATTCGAAGCCGAGCGGATTGCCGATCGCGACCACGAGCTGGCCGCGCTTCAGCGTCTTCGAATTGCCGAGCGAGGCGTAGCTGAGGTCACGCACAGAGTCCGCGCGCAGCAGCGCCAGGTCGGTGTCGGGATCGGTGCCGAGAATGCGCGCGTCGGTGACGAAGCCCTCGTTGCTGCGCAGCCGGATCTCCTTCGATTTGCCGACCACGTGGCTGTTGGTCAGCACCAATCCATCGGGCGAGATGACGATGCCCGAGCCAAGCCCGCCGCGCTCGCGCCCGTTATTACCGCGGGAGCCGGTCTCGACCCGCACCACAGCCGGCCCAACGCGCTCGGTGACATCGATCACGGCGCGCGAATAGGCATCAAGCAACGCGGCGTCGCTCGAAGGCGGCATATCAGCGGCCTGCGGCCGGCTGACGTCGTCGGATGAATTGTCGTTGAAGGTATCGCTGGTGAAATCAAGCATGGGGGACCTCGGGCGTCACATATGGTGGCCGAGGCACGGGGTGGCAAGGAGGGGTGGGTGGCGGTGCAAGGCGGTTACCCAGCCGTCATTGCGAGCCATAGCCGTTCGGAGAACGGCGTCGCTTCGCTCGCCTATGGCGGCGCGGCAATCCAGTCTGAACCGGACGCGGATGCCGCGTTTTTTTTGCGCGCTTCGCGCGGCTGGATTGCTTCGCTACGCTCGCAATGACGGTGGGGGTTGCGCATGGAGAACAACCTAACCGTCATTGCGAGCCGCGAAGCGGCGCGGCAATCCAGGCTGAGCCAAACGCGGACGCTGCGCTTTTTGCGCGCTTCGCGCGGCTGGATTGCTTCGCTACGCTCGCAATGACGGTGGGGGTTGCGCATGGAGACGGACGCCACCGTCATTGCGAGCCATCGCCGTTCGGAGAACGGCGTCGCTTCGCTCGCCTATGGCGGCGCGGCAATCCAGGCTGAGCCAAACGCGGATGCCGCGCTTTTTTGCGCGCTCCGCGCGGCTGGATTGCTTCGCTACGCTCGCAATGACGGAGTGTGCTAAGCTGCCGAAGTCTTGCAAACGCGCTGAATGTGTTGCGAACGACAATGAAAGAACCCTGCGTGTACATCGTGGCGAGCCGACGCAACGGGACGCTGTACACGGGCGTTACGGCTGACCTGCCGGCGCGGGCCTTCCAGCACCGCGAGGGAAAGATCAAAGGGTTCTCGGCAAAGTACGGCTGCAAGATGCTCGTCTGGTACGAGCTGCATGAGGACATGATCGCCGCGATCACGCGAGAAAAGCAGATCAAGGCCGGCAGCCGCGCCAGCAAGCTGGCGTTGATCGAAAGCTTGAATCCGGACTGGAACGACCTCTACGAGACACTGATTTAGCGTCATTGCGAGGAGCAAAGCGACGCGGCAATCCAGGCTGAGCCGGACGCGAATGCCGCTTTTTTTGCGCGCTTCGCGCGGCTGGATTGCTTCGCTCCGCTCGCAATGACGATTGGGGGTTGCGCACTGAGACGGCCCCCGCCGTCATTGCGAGCCGCGTAGCGGCGCGGCAATCCAGAACGGCCGCGGCCGAACATGCGGCCGCCTCAGTCTGGATTGCTTCGCTTCGCTCGCAATGACGGTTGGGGGTTGCTCACAGAGAACAACCCGACCGTCATTGCGAGCAGCGGAGCGACGAAGCAATCCAGTCTGAGCCAGACGTGGATGCCGCGCTTTTTGCGCGCTTCGCGCGGCTGGATTGCTTCGCTTCGCTCGCAATGACGCTCGGGGCACGCGCGCAGCGCGCCCCTGGGCGCCCCCTCACTCCGCCGCTTGTGCGACTTCCAGGGCTTCGAGAACCTTGGGCGGGGACATCGGCAGGGCGTAGAAGCGTTTGCCCAGCGCGTTGTGGACGGCGTTGGCGACTGCGGCCATCACCGGGACCAACGGCACTTCGCCGACGCCTTTGACGCCTTGCGGGTGCTTCGGGTTTGGCACTTCGACGAGGATGGTGTCGATCATCGGCAGGTCGGAGCAGACCGGCATGCGGTAGTCGAGGAAGCCCGGGTTATCGACCTTGCCGTCCTTGTTGTAGATGTATTCCTCGCTGAGCGCCCAGCCGATGCCCTGGCCGACGCCGCCCTGGAGCTGGCCTTCGACGTAACCCGGATGCACGGCGCGGCCGACATCCTGCACGGCGGTGTAGCGGACGACGCGGACGATGCCGAGGTCGACGTCGACCTCCACGTCGCAGACGTGCGTGCCGAAGCCGCCTTCCGCGCCCTGGGTGTTGAGCTGGACGCTGGCGCCCACCGGCCCGCCCAGCGCCGGCGCCTTGTCGGCGAGCTCCTTCAGGGTGAGCGGCGGGAATTTGCCGGCGTTGGCGCCGGCCGGCCGCGCTGCGCCCTCCTCCCAGGTGACCGCCTCCGGATCGATCTCCCAGATCTTCGCCGCGCGCTTGCAGAGCGTTGCGATGACCTGCTCGGTCGCCTGCGTCACCACCATGGCGGAGGCGAACAGCACGCGGCTGCCGCCGGTCAGGTTGGAGAAGCCGACGGTCTGCGTGTCGCCGATGATCACCGAGACGCGGCGATAATCGATGCCCAGCAGTTCGGCGCAGACGTTTGCAATCGCGGCACGCGAGCCGCCGATATCCGGATGGCCGGTGGTGACCACCACGTTGCCGTCCTCGGTGATGTTGACCTGCGCGCTGGATTCGCCCCCGGCGTTGAACCAGAAGCCCGAGGCGACGCCGCGGCCCTGCAGCTTGCCGAGCGGCGCCTTATAGTGCTCGCTGTTCATGGCCGCTTCCACCGTCTCGACGTAGCCGATGCGCGGATAGACCGGGCCATGCGACGCCTTGGTCCCCTCTTTCGCCGCGTTCTTCAGCCGCAGCGCCAGGGGATCGATCTTCAGCGCCTCGGCGAGCTCATCGAGCACGCACTCGACGGCGAAGGCGCCGATCGGCGCGCCGGGCGCGCGATAGGCCGCGACCTTCGAGCGGTTCGACAGCACGTCGTAACCGATCGAGAGGACGTGCGGGATGTCGTAGGGCGAGAACGAGCAGCCGGCAGCGCCGCGAATCGGCGAGCCCGGAAACGCGCCGGCCTGCAGATAGAACGTGCCTTGCGCGGCGACGATCTTACCGTCTTTCGTGGCGCCGATCTTCACCGTGCTGGTCGAGGCCGAGGTCGGCCCCGTGGCCCGCATCACCTCCTCGCGGGTCATCACCATCTTCACCGGACGGCCGGATTTCTTGGCGAGCATCGTCGCCAGCGGCTCCAGATAGACGATGGTCTTGCCGCCGAAGCCGCCGCCGATCTCGGCGGGAATCGCGCGGATGTCGCTCTGCGGGATGCCGGTGAGCAGCGACGTCATCGCCCGCACCATGAACTGGCCCTGGCTCGAGCTCCAGATTGTGGTCTTGCCGTCGGCGCCGACGCCGATCAGGCAGGCATGCGGCTCGATGTAGCCCTGGTGCACCGCGCGCGTGGTGAAGGTGCGCTCGACCACGACCTCGGCCCTGGCGAAGCCCTCGGCGACGTCGCCCTTCTTCAGCTCCATCTTGCCGGCGATGTTCGACGGCTTGCCCTCAAAGGTGTTGAACTCGTGCAGGATCGGTGCATCCGGCTTGATCGCGTCCTCGATCTCGATCGACCACGGCAGCACCTCGTAATCCACCTCGATCAGCTCGCAGGCTTTCGCGGCGATCGCCTCGCTGGTGGCGGCGACGGCGGCGACCGGGTGGCCGGGAAACAGCGCCTTCTCGCGCGCCATCACGTTGCGGCACATCCAGCGCATGTCCTGGATGCCGAGCATCACCGACTTGTCGACCGGAAACTCGACGATGTCTTTCGCGGTGACCACCGCCTTCACGCCCGGCAGCGCTTCCGCCTTCGAGGTGTCGATGCCGCGGATGCGCGCGTGCGGATGCGGCGAGCGCAGCACCTTGCCCCAGATCATGCCGGGCATGGTGGTGTCGGCGGCGAACGCCGCGCGGCCGGTGACCTTGTCGACGCCATCCGGGCGAATGGTGCTCTGGCCGATCCACTTGTTGTTGGTGACGACGTTCATTGTGCTGCCTCCCGCATTTCTGCCGCGGTTTCCATCACAGCGCGGACAATCTTGTCGTAGCCGGTGCACCGGCAGAGATTGCCGGCGAGCCAGAAGCGGACCTCTTCCTCGGTGGGGTTCGGATTCCTGCGCAGCAGCGCGTCGGATGCGACCAGCATGCCGGAGGTGCAGATGCCGCACTGGAGCGCGGCCTGCTCCAGAAACTTCTGCTGCAGCGGATGCAGCTTCTCGCCCTGGGCCATGCCTTCGATGGTGCGCAGCTCGTGGCCATCCGCTTCCGCGGCGAGCATCAGGCAGGAGCAGACGAGCTGATCGTCGACCGTGATGCTGCAGGCGCCGCAATCGCCGGAGGCGCAGCCTTCCTTGGAGCCGGTGAGCCCCAGGGGACCACGCAGCGCATCGAGCATGGTGTCGTTCGGCTCGCAGAGGAATTCCATCGGCTCGCCGTTGATGGTGGTAGAGACGTGCAGTTTTGCCATGAGCTATTGCACCACAATTCGGAGTTGATTCGGAGTCGTCATTGCGAGCGAAGCGAAGCAATCCAGCCGCGCGCCGGCAGGCGCGCCAAAGAAACACTGAATCGCCGCAACGTCCGCGCTTTTTCGTTTGCGCGCTTCGCGCGCGCTGGATTGCTTCGTCGCTGCGCTTCTCGCAATGACGGCGCGTTGGGATGAGGACATCATCACCGCTCCTGCGCGCGCTTGGCGGCAATGGCGGTCGCGCGCCTGAGCAGCACGCCGGCGACTTTCGTGCGGTAGACGATGGTGCCGCGCTTGTCGTCGATCGGACGGCAGGCGGCGCTGCAGGCGCGCGCCGCAGCTTCGAGCGCTTTCTCATCCAGCTTCGAGCCGATCAGCGCCTTGGCCGCGGCCTCCACCAGCAGCACGGTGGGCGCGACGGCGCCGAGCCCGACGCGGGCATCGGTGCAGACGCCGCCCTTCATCGTCAGGTTGACGCCGCAGCCGACGACGGCGATGTCCATCTCCGTGCGCGGGATCATGCGCAGGTAAGCATCGGATGCGCCCTTCGGACGCGGCAGCAGCGTGAAGGCGACGACGATCTCGCCGGGCTTGAGGTTTGTGCGGCCGGGGCCGGCGGGCACCTCCTCCACCTTCAGCTCGCGGCGGCCTTGCGGGCCGGCGACGGTGACGACGGCGCCGGCAGCGACGAGGGCCGGCACGCTGTCGCCGGCGGGCGAGGCGTTGCAGAGGTTGCCGCCCGCGGACGCGCGGCCCTGCACCTGCTTGGAGCCGATCAGATTGATCGCCTCGAGCACACCGGGCCAGACCTTGCCGAAGCGCGGATGGTCGTGCAGCGCCATGCCGGAGACCGCGGCGCCGACACGAAAGCCGCCGTCCTTGGTTTCCTCGATCGCCGTCATTTCGCCGATCTTCTTGATATCGACGATCAGCCCCGGCTTCACCGCGCCGGAGCGCATCTGCACCAATAGATCCGTACCGCCAGCCAGAATGCGCGCGGCACTCCCGGCCGCGGCATAGGCGCCGATCGCCTCATCGAGGGTGCGCGGGGCAACGTATTGGATATCGGACATTATGAACGTGTTTCCCGTGGTGTTTCCTGCGGCCTGCGACGGCCCGTCGTTTCGCGGGGCGGACCATTGCATCCGCAGGCTTTCCACAAGGCTACACGGAGACGATGACGATTGGAACGGGTCTAAGGGGGCGGCGGGTATGAGGGATTTCGGGGGGTGAAGAGGGGCAAAGAAAGGACGCGTTTGGTCGCTCGCCAGCAGCCGTCGAGAAGGAGCCCGCAGCCACGCGCCGAAGAGGACCTTGAATCCCAATCGGACTCGCTATGCTCGGCCTGGGTTTTCGTCATGGCGCTTCCACGCGTCTAGAAATTCCTGGACCGCTTGTTGATCCGCCGCAGGCAGACCCCCCGTGGTGGCAAGTTCTTTTACTCGCGCGCGAAGGCGTTCTTTATCCATCACCTCGCCGAGCGACTGCACGCTCGCGCGAGTGTTGCGCTTGGCCACCGCATCGCCGAGACCACTGAATCCCACACTTTGCGACCATGAATAGAATGTGAACGCCTTGGCAAAACGCACCACCATCGCGTCATCAGAAAGCTGAGCCGTCGCCCATTCTTTGACCTCCCGCCCATCATCTTCCGCCAAATCGCGCCAGCGATACATTAGATACGGAAGTTGTCCGTTGTCCGCCAAATGCCCGGCCGCGGCTGCCACTCGAATGCGCTCCAGCGATCGCTTGCGAAGTTCCAACGCATCCGCCTCTGTCGTCAGACACTGCTCTTCACGCTCTGGCGGATTTCCCGGGCGCGGGTAGTAGTCGCGATATGCGTCCTCCGCGAGACCGACAAACCAGGCCAGCGACGCTGATCGGCATGCGGCGACAAGCATGGCCGATCGTGACGGCAGATCGAACCGCTCAAGAATAAGTCGTCGAAGAACCCAGTGGATGCGAACGTTATTGCTTGCAAGTTTGAAGGCCTTATCGCTGTCACTTTCCACATCCAGTTCGTCACCTATTTCGAACAGCGCGGCCAAAACCGAGCTAACGTGTTCCTCCAACACGCTATCGGCATGGAGATTAAGTTCCTCCAAAAGCAATGCCGCTCGCGTCGTTCCGTCCGACCGAACTTCTTGAAGCGCGTCCCGCAGTTTCGATTTGATAAATTCGCGATCACCGGCGCGGTTGATTAACTCACCGATTTCATCCCGAGGAACCGCCTCTTCACCCAACGCGAATCGAAAGTAGCTGTCGAAATGGGTCTCCGAACACACTTGGCGCCCGCGCGCCCATTCACGATCGCTGGAGTAGTGCATATTGGACCAAACACTATCGAGTAACGGAAAAATCCGGCGAAGGGCGCGGCGCATCGCGGGCCTCTGCGGCTCAGCGATCGATCCTAGCAATTCACGGTCATACTCGGCTGACTCGCTCGACTTGGCATCCGCCGTGAGATCACGACCGGTACCGCAGAGCAGTTTTTTGGTGCGGCGCAATGCGCGGTAGATCTCCGGACGCAAAACGCGAAGCGTCTCAATAGCAATGAAGTCAGCGGTGTTTAGCTCGTGGCCAATCGCCGGCCACGATACCGATAGGGCGTTCATCACCCTCAAAAGATCGCGCGGTGTTTTCACCAACGGCGCTATCACACCATAAACGATGTTCATAAAGCGGACGCCATCATCATCGATTGGCTCGCCGCACAGGGCGTCGATCTTTTCCAACAGTTGGCGTGTAAGATCGCCCTGCCGCGGTTCCGGGATATCGAAGCCTGCCTGGATGATCTTTTCCAGGTAATGCGCACCCTCCGAGGGATACCGCTCAGCTACGATCGCGTCGGCAAGTTGGCGGTCAAAGACCATCAAATAAACCACATTGGGTAACCGTCCCACAGACTTCACCAGCCGAAAGATCAGCAGCGCTTCATCCGGCGCGAGGCGGTCGATGTCATCGATCACGATGAGAAAGCGCTTCGTTTGCTCGCTGAGCGCCTTGATGAGATCGGCGTGCAGCCTCTCGATGGTCTCCTCCTGCGGAATCAGATCGGACAACCAGTTCATCGCACCAGCCGCCACCGACCCGAGTCCGAGCCCACCGACAGCATCAATACCGGGGCCGACCACGCTACCGGCGCGCATCAACCGTGCGCCTAGTTTCGGCAGCACGCTTGTAAAGCGTTCACCCAAGGTGGGTCCAAGCCCCGCATACAGTTCGCGAAAGAAGGCGAGCGTTAATGCCTCTTCGCCGCGAAACCACCAGCACGCGAAGTTCACGACTCCGATCTCCCCCGCCTCGACGCGCCCGTTAAGATGGTGCAGGATAAGATTCACGGCGCTGCTCTTACCCGAACCCCATGGCCCGTTGAGCGCGATTACCGTTCCTTCGGGTGATCGAATGCCTAGGATGGCATTCGCGAGTGCTTGCGCGAAGGGATCAAGACCAAAGCAATCTGCAGACGGTTCGGTAATGGGCTTGTCGTTGAAGTTCGCAGATTCCGGACTGGCCACCACCTTCTGTGCGAACATTTCTTTCAGCTTAAGTTCGGTGTTCATTATCCCACTTCTCGGCGCCGTGAAAATTACGGCCATTCTCAGCCGCTGGCTGGGTGGCGGCAGATCAAACGGTGTTGCTCAGCTAGCGATTGATCTACTGCTCAGAACTCGTTCGACTTCTCGTTTGATATGCGAGGAAAAACCTAGAATCTCTAAATCTTGACGTCCAAGCCATGCGCGCGCATCAACTACATTGTATGTCTTTACTGGGCAGATGTTGGTTAAGCGTTTGGCCGCCAATCTCGACAGCCCCAATGAAATGAGACTTATCATGGTTTTGTCGGAGGCCCCTACCTCAAGATACAGCGGTATTGAAGGCAGGCTCCTTAAAAGATCCGCTAGACCGGCAGCCCGCAACGCCTCGGCAAGCACTGCCGAATAACAACCAAACGTTCGGACGTAATTGAACCGAAGCTCAGTCTCGACCAGATCCAACGTGCCGCGAATGCTTGTAGCTATCGAAGCATCTCTATTGAATCTGATCCGATCCTCGACGAGTTCGGGGATGGAAATGCCTTGCATCCACTTCAGTAGCATGGTCGCAAAAAACCGGTTCTGGCGATCCGAACCCCGCTTCGGCAATATCGTCCGATGGCAGAGCGATAACGCATTTACATACGACGCAAAGGCGTCCGTCTCGCGCGGGTGAGCGAGCAGAAACTCTCGCGCGGCGCGCTCGCCCCGAACTGATATCGCTTCAGCAAATATGCTGAACAGTTGCTGCTGCCGGTGAGCTGATATTGTGGGCGACGAGCTCAGCACTTCTGGCGGAAGAGTAACCACCTTGTCAGCCTGCGAGAGAGCATCCTCCAAACGCTTTCTCTCGGGTCGGTTGACTGTAATATCCGCACGATCAAGGGTTGCCTGGATTCTCCCGCTCTTGAAATCGGAGAGAAGGCGAACAAAAACCGTGTCCAGCCCCGAGTCCGAACCGCGCGGCGCAGTGCGGCTACCTACGATCACCGCTTCCAAGTCTTCCATCTTAGCGTTGATAGTGCTTTTGATCGCGGGCACAATTTCACAGAGTCGTGGCCCTGAAAGTGGCTGAGCATCCCATTTTTCATAGTTGATCAAATAAATATTGCCCTGAAACTCTTTTCTGAGTCGACCGGCTCTACCGGAGAGGTTCCAGAAATCGATAGAATCTAGTGCCACACCCTTCTTTCGGTGAGGGCTGTGCATGAAAATGTTCTGGGCTGGCAAATTCACCCCAGCCAACAAAGTACTGGTGCACACTAAGTATCGGAGGTCTCCGGAAATGAATGCTTGTTCTACTGCATTTCGCAGAATCGTCGGTATATTTCCATAATGGAATCCAACGCCATTCTGCGCGGTCATGGCCATAGAATACTTCGGATGAACGGCTTCTTTTGCCAACTCCGACAACTCCTGCAAGGCCGCTGAAGGCTCGTGCTTTCCATCCATAGAACGGAGTTCGGAGATTTGTATCGCGAGCTTTTCGGCATCGGCTTGGCCATCAGCGAAAACGATTGATTGCTTTTCCGAACCGAAACGATGAGCAACGTGAACAAGGCAATCAACTCTCGATGCAAGCGTCTGCCCTATCCTGATGGCACCAACTTCACGGCGAGACGCGCCGTCTCGCGCGAAGATTTTAACATCACCTCGACTGGCCGACGTAACTTCTACGTCGATGAAATTCTGAGAGACGGCGAGTTGATCCGTAGATTGCGGCACGACGTCCAGTCGTCCGGTCATTTCGCCAAAGACATTGAGATTTGACACAGTCGGACTAGCAAATAGAAGCTGTGTCGCTGGATTCCGAGCCAATAGCTCGTCTATCGCCGTTTGAAGTATAATACCGCGATCGCCGTCCTGAATGGAATGCGCTTCGTCAATAACAAGGAAGTTCATCGATTTCTGGGGATGGTTCTTCAGCAAGATCTGCAGGCGTTCCTGCGTGAGAACAAATGCTGCTTTTTCCGGAAGCACCTCATCTTCTTCAGGCGGAACTGTGACAACCTCCACTTGACCAGCACCCGCGTGCAATAATGCCATCGAAAGATCGGTATGAACCTGAGCAATAAGGGCTCGCGTGGGCACCACATAGCAGGCGGAGAAGCCCGGACGGGTTGCGAATTCTTTAGAGATGAAAGCCTGGAGCACGAAGGACTTTCCGGTGGATGTCGGCGCCGAGATCGCCAGCGAACCTCCGGTCGTTAGGGAATTCCAGAGCGCCTTCTGAAAATCCGTCAAGGCAAGCATTTGACCGCCGATTGGAACTTCATTTCCGCTCCGACGCCGCAGTTCCTCGCCCGCTATCGCCCACGGACTTCTCTCTAGAGCTGAGGCAATGGACACCGTTGTCGCAATGCCCGGAAAGTTGCCCAGTCGCGTAAGAACAGCGCGGACGGCCGCGTCGAGCCCGTCCAGTTGATCCCGGAACAGTTCGTGCGCATACGTTGCGATTCGATAGGCGGCAAGCCGCTGATCGGTACGTTCAGAGCACGCGAGAATTGCCGCAGCCTCTACATACCTCCTCACACTATTGGCTTCGATACCCGGCGAGGGTGCTTCGATCCCTGCCGAACGCGCGATCCAATTTTTCTCCAAAGTGGCAAGCGCAGCAGAAAGCGCAGGATTTGACCATACTCGCTCTATAAGCGCGTCAATCATGCTTCCACCCGATCTTGTTCTGCCATTCGATTCTCAGACCATCGACTGACTCTACCGGGAGGAAGAAAACCTCCATCCGATGGTGCGTGATCTTTTGTGATTTGAGCAAACCCTCCAATGTCTTCGAAGCGGTTGCGAGTTCAGCTCTCAGCAGTTCGCAAAATGCGGCCTCAAGATCTGCTGCAGCAACCTTTGCTAGCCGCTGAAATCCCCTAAAATCGAAGCCGATCAGACAAGTCGAGGCATCGATTTTCTTGTCATAGTTGGAGCTGAGAGGATCGAGATACTCGACAACTCGCGCCTGCGCCTCTGGCGAAAGGCCAGTAAGAGTTATGAATCTTCGTACAAGGTTGATGTCCTCCTTAAGTTTGTCGTACTTCAGAGTGCTAGCGATGGACTCAACCGCGCTTCTCAAGGCGCCTCCTACGGTCGAGTGCAACTTTGCTTCGCCCCAGAAGAAGATCAAACTGTCGCAAGTTGGATCATACTTGATATGGATACCATCGGAGCCGTGAACGGGCATGGACGCATTCGTCTTTAAAGCCATTTTTGCGAGTATCTGTGGTGCCTCAAGAATCCATTCCGTGAAGAGATAGAGAAGCAATTCTCCACATTCGCCATTCCGGTGAGTCGATCTCTGAGCTCTGATGAACAAATCGGCCGCCTCGTCTCGCAGCTTAACGTAGGCGAGAAGCCTCTCTTGCTCAGACATCGAATTGACGCTGGAATGGACGGCTTGTATTTCTGCCCGGCTCAAGGCGAAGTTACAGATATAGCTTCGAATATGGTCCAGCAACTCTCCAAGCCGGGGCTTTCCGCCGCGAAAAGGTAGATAATGCCCTCTGATGACCACGTCGCCATCGCCACAAGGAGCAGGTGGACCTAGCGATCTAATGAACTTACTTAGAGATGTGAAATCGCCCTGAAGAGACGCGACGAGCGCATCCAAGGACGTTACATCCTCGTCTGAAACCCGCGCGATCACCGCACAACCCGCAGGATAAAATCCCTCTGATTGTCACGAATGGCCGAGGGCATCGATTGCCTTTCTAGGCTCGGTATTCACGCAGATCTTGTACGAGAAATCGATTCGAGTCCCATCGCGCCGGACTACTGCGAAGCATTTCGTGTTGAAATCGGCACTCATGACTTCGAAATGATGGATTCCGTTGCCGATCTTTTCAGCGTAGTCCGGATGGCGTTTCAAAAGCTCCGTCAGATGAATTGAATCTGACTCGCCGACAGCATCTTCCGGGCGATACTTGGAGAGCATTTCTTTGAAAAAAGAGAGTCCCTCCTGTCTTGTGCGAAAGGTGATATTCCCAATCGATACTGGCTTTCCTCTAGCCATTTCCTTTGCCGAGCAATCATTTTATCAGAATCGGCTAATCTTACCGCCGCTGAGAGAAACTGCAACGATGGAGAGAGGCGAGTTAGTGCGGAAGCAATACAATTGTGTCCCGCTCTCTGCCGGGACCGGCGCCCATTCACCTTCCGCGATTCATCCGAGGCCAAAAACAGCGCCACGTTGGCGATGTCTTGGGGCGAGTCAACGCCGACGGTAGCGCTGGGTCGAGTTGTCCGCGCCGCCGAAGCGGATGGCGTCGGCGCGGATGCCCTTCGGCGACCAGACCGCCACTGACCGGCAGCTCCCACCTCAGACCGCCTCCGTCCAGCTTTCCGAGAAGGCCAGCGCCGAGGTCGAGAAGGGCCGCCTCTCGCGTTCGCGCGGCCAGGATCGGCCCTTGGCCTCGACGCCGTTGCGGACGAGGCGGGTGCCGAGTGCCGGGAGCAAGACCGTGCAGACGCCGTAGCGCCGGCCGGGAATCTGGTTCGGCTGCGCTGACCGATTAATGCGCGCAACGCGAAACGGCTTGCCTCCTTGGTAGGCTCCGTGATGGACCTGACTGGGACTTGTGTGCAATGTTCTCAGATATTGCGAACATCAGTGGCATAAATGGGGGAGCAATCCCCCATATTCCCAAAAGCCCACAGCCTCGAACTAAGTCAACGGGGACAAGGAAGCGGATGGCGCAAGAAAAGCCCGGCAAGTAACCGGGCTTTCCATTTGGCATTCAAGCGCGCGGATCGCGTGCCTTACTTAAACAGACCGTTCGGCCATACGGCGCGAATAAGTCCGGTGACGGCGATGATGACTAGCGCTAGGTCGTGCATCGCCGCAGGATCGAACGCGGTCATTCCGCGATCCTCCTACTGCTAACTGCCGTTGATACAGCGGGCGATGCATGTTGGCGGGACATGCCAGTGCGCTTCGAGCACCGAGAACGCCGCAGACGAAGCTGCGACCAGATTACTGCATAAATCGTGAACCTCAAGTTACCATCGTAAATCCCGGAACTTCACTCCGGGTGTGGCTGCTGACTAGCAGCGAATCATGCCGCGTAAGCGGCGTTTAGTGGTGGGTGCCACCACCACCTCTCCTCCTCCTTATAGGAAGGGAATGGTTGGCGGCGTCTCCTCGTTGGAGTGCAGTGCTTGGTGCGATGCATCTCAGGATAGCCGGCGGGCTATCCGTGTTGAGCGCGTCGCTATCTTCTAATACGGAGGTAGTCGCAGGCGGTTGCCGTGTTCTCGCAGCTGACGCGCCCGGTCAGGATCGCGCCGCGGCTGATGGCGCTGGCACGGATGCCCTTCGGCGTCCATGCCCGCTCTGACCGACACCCCCTCAGACCGCCTCCGTCCAGCTCTCCGAAAACGCCAGCGCCGACGTCGAGAAGGGCCGCCCCTCACGTTCCCGCGGCCAGGATCGGCCCTTGGCCTCGACGCCGTTGCGGACGAGGCGGGTGCCGAGCGCCGGGAGCAACACCGTGCAGACGCCGTAGCGCCGGTCGGGGATCTGGTTCGGCTGCGAATGGATGAGCAGCGGCTGGCCGATATCGTACCAGGTCAGTGAGATGTCCTCGCCGTGCGACCTCACATGCTCGGTCCAGAAGTAGCGGGGATCACCGGCCTTGGAGAATTGCGCGTCCGCACAGGGGATCGTCGTGTCGGACAGCTCGGCATTGAGCATGCCTTGCACGGTCGACTGCAGCCACCGCGCCATCGCGATGTTGTCGGAGTACATGCGCCAGCGCCCCTCCGTCAGCTCGCTTTTCAGGTAGAGCACGTGGCCGGGACCCGCCGGCGAAAAGATGATCCGCCAATAGCTCGCGTCCGTCGAGTTCGGCTCGCCGTCCTTCGGGCTCAGGCGGATGAACGGGTTCTCGCCCGTCAGGATCGTCTTGTTGGGATCGGCAATGCTCATGTCAGGGGTCTCCGCTAACTGGTCTCCGCTCCACTTCTCATGACGCGTCGCTGGAGGTCTGCTTTACGCTCCAAGACGGACGATCCGATCATTTTGCATGAGCGTCCGCAATGGGCCATTTGCAGACTTTCAGCGTCGTGGGAGATAGCGCTCCATGGACTATGCGGGCGGCAAATCGAGGCCGTCGGGTAGCCTGATCCAAAGAACGGTCTGCTCGTCTGAGGAGTGACGAGACAGATGGCCCTTTCCGTGTGTGTCCTCCACCAATACGAACTCGCCCGCAGAGACATGCCGCACTTCGCCGTCGCTCGTCTCGTATTCGACCGCCCCGGTCAGTCTGACAGTCAAGACCCGTGCTGGAACAGTGTGCCATTCGACCTGTCGCATACCGGCTGGGATTTGCGTAAACTCCATGCTTGACGCAGGATAGCGCTTGGACACCTGGAACGGCTTGGCACCAGGGGCTACGGTCACCTTTGCCGTCATGGGGATTTCAACTTCACCAAAGTGAGATTCACCGTCTGGGGTCGCGTATATCCGAAGACATTTCATCGGCTGTCGCCTTTTGGCTCCTCAGCGAGAACAAGACCACCCTGCCAAGACTGCAGGGAGGGTAAAATCACGGGCCTAATGTGTCGGTCCGCTACGGGTCGGTTTCGACGCGGATGGTCGGTTGGTTGATGTCTGCCCATAAGCCGCCGCTTGCGGACAAAGCCGCCCTGGCTCCGATCAGCCCAAATGTTTCTCGAAGAAAACGCGGTTGAAGCCATCCTCCGTGCGGCGATCAACCACTGTGTATCCGAGGTGAGGATAGATCGCGAGGTTATCTGTCATCTTTTCATTCGTATAGAGATGCACAGCTCCAAGACCCAAACGCCGCGCCTCGTCTTCGCAGAACTGGACCAGGGACTTTCCAATCCCGCGCCCCGTCGCCGCAGGCTGTACCGCGACATTCTCAAGAAACATATGGTCCTCTTGCGGAAAGAACACGATGAACCCTTGCAGATCATCATCTCCATCCATCGCCACGTAAGCGTGACCGGCAGCGATTTGCGATGCAAAATCGGCGACCATAGGTGCTGGCTTGCGACCTATCGCGGCGACATAGCGGACATAGGCGTTTTCGGCGCATGCCCGAATGGCTGCTTCATCGTCCTTGACTGCTTTCCTGATCATTTCCTATCCCCAAACGCATTTTGCCTAAGGAAGCACATCGTTTCCGTCGCAGGAAGTGGCCGCTTTGGGCTCAACCGAGCCGGTCACCACCCGGCCTGCGGAATTATTCCTCACTTATGGAAAGGCAGGAACACCATGCCATTCAAAGGCTACTGTCCGACTGTAAGGAGGACAAAATTCGACGCGTCATGAATTATACGCTTCACAAGCAGTCAACCTAACAACTGATCTTGGCCTTTGATAACCTAACGCGAAACGTGCAGCTGCTTGCTTCGCCCAAGAGATTAAGAGAGCCTCGTGTCAAAGCGGATCGATAAATCGTGGACCGTCTTCGTCAGCGTCGAAAATTTGGAACACGATAGATGCGTGGATTTTTTCGCTAAAGCAGATGGCAGCTATGGATTCGAGGAATTCAGGCGGGACATTGAAGATGGTGGGCAATGGACGCCCGTTCAGTACTATTCTGGCGCGACCTACGTTTCATCGGTCGAGGCGTTGCTTGCTGCAGAACGATGTGTACCTTGGCTGTTCCACGTCCTCGCCCGGAAGCCTGAGCTGAGAAAGCGTATCGGTTCGGGTTAACCGCGGAGCGCATCTTCCGAAGCAGCACAGTTTCAACGTGGCCCACGTCAGCTATGGGTCATTTCCGGAAGTCGCGACTGGTCTGCGCCGCTTCTGCTTTGCCCCCCGAGGACAAACATTAATCAATCTGCGTGCTCGGCACGTGGGGGACTTCCGAATTGCTCCAATTCGAAAGCGGCGGTATGGAATGTATCGTTCGATCAGGGACTGCCAATGGACGTTATTATATTGGTGGATATGCAAGTCGGTCTGCGCGAGGGCCCACCCAAGCACGACCTGCAAGCGGTGGTTCAGCGCATCAACTTGCTGACGGCTATGGTGCGTAAGAAATCCGGCAAGGTCATCTGGGTCAGGCACTGCGGCAAAGCGGGTGATGGCTTTGAGCGCGGCACGGAAGGATGGTCGTTTCTTCCGGAATTAAACCGTGATCGAGACGATCTGGTCATTGAGAAGACACTTAACGATCCATTCGTGCGGACCTCGTTGCCAGAGATCCTTTCCCAAGTTGAGCCGGATAGGATTCTTATCGCTGGTTGGGCGACTGACTCCTGTGTCGATGCAACTGTCCGATCCGCCATCTCAAACGATTACCACGTTGTTGTTGTCAGCGATGGTCACACCGTGAGCGATCGGCCTCACCTAGATGCGGCCGCTGTGATCCGGCATCACCATTGGGTATGGAGCGATTTGATCACGAACCGCTCGGTTCGCATTATGGCGACCAGTCAGTTGATCGAAGAAGGTGCAGCCTAGTCGGCTCTGCCACCAAGTGAGAGCTTGCTCGCAAGACGCGAACTGCGCGCGGTTCTCATAAAACTGACGCCTGCTCGCCCCCAAAGAGCGGACATTTGAGCGGCGACCCTGCATGTCTGCTTTGGGCCAATTCCTGACTCGAGCGATGCAACATGGCCCCATGAGGACACTCCGTAACAGCCTCTTGCGGGCGTCCGGTCGCCGCGGCAGCATGTACTCCCTGGGCCAGCCAGCCCCACTTCATATGAAACACGGGGACCATGATGCAAATCGGTGTTCATCTGCCGCATATCGGCCGCAAGGCCACACCCGAGGCGATCACGCGCGCCGCAGTGCAGGCCGAGGAACTTGGGCTTGCCGACGTGTGGGTGAGCGAGCACGTCATCCTGCCGAAGGGCGCGCCCTATCCGCCCTCGCCCGCCTTCCTGGAGCCGATCCTCACCCTTGCCTGGGCGGCTGCGGCGACCAGGCGCGTCCAGCTCGGCACCAGCGTGATCGTGCTGCCGATGCATCATCCGGTGCCGATCGCCAAGCAGCTCGCTACGTTGCAGACGCTGAGCAACGGGCGCGTCATCTTCGGCGTCGGGGTCGGCTGGCTCGAAGCGGAATTCTCCGCGCTCGGCGTGCCGTTCCGCGAGCGCGGCCGGCGCACCGACGAGAGCATCGCGCTGCTGCGCGCGCTGTGGAGCCAGGACCCGGTGACCTTCAAACCGCGCTACTGGGCGACGCAGATCGAGGAGATGCGCATGCAGCCTCCGCCTTGTGCGCCCATTCCGCTGTGGGTCGGCGGCAGTTCCGACAAGGCACTGGAACGCGCCGCGAACCTCTGCGACGGCTGGCATGGCTCGCGGCTCACTGCGGAGGCGGCGGCGCCGGTGATCAAGCGGTTGCGCGCGGTGCGGCCGGACAAGACCTTCACCATCTCCCTGCGCACGAGCTTCGACGGTAAGGATCCTGCCGAGCTGGGCGAAAGGCTTGCCGCCTATCGCGATGCCGGCGCCGATCACATCATGGTCCAGCCCGAAGATCGCGACACTGACGGCTGGATGCGCACGGTGGAGAAGATCGCCCGCGCGGCGAACGTGCACTAGGCGCTCGCTGACGGATCGCAATCACCGGAGACACCCATGCCGACCTGCCTCGGATATCTGCTGCCTACGCGTGAGAAAATCATGGCGGGCGAACCGGCGACGGCACCCTTGCTCGATCTCGCGGCGCGGGCGGAGCGGCTCGGCTTCGACGCCATCTGGGTCGGGGATTCGCTGTTTGCGCGGCCGCGCCACGAGCCGCTCACCTTGATGACGGCAATTGCGGCGCGGCTCAAGCGAGTTCAGGTCGGCACTGCGGTGCTGTTGCCGGCGCTGCACAATCCAGTGCTGCTCGCGCATCAGGTCGCGACCCTTGATCAGGTCGCCGAGGGGCGGCTCATCCTCGGCGTCGGCATCGCCGCCGACGTGCCCAACATACGCGCGGAATTCATCGCCGCCGGCGTGCCGTTCGAAAAGCGCGTCGGGCGCATGCTGGAAGGGCTGCGCCTCATGCGCGCGCTGTGGAGCGGCAAGCCGGTCGACTGGGACGGGCGCTGGAAGGTCGAGGGCGCAGTGCTCGGGCCGACGCCCAACAGGCCCGGCGGCCCGCCGCTGTGGGTCGGCGGCTCGCTGCCCGCGAGCATCGAGCGCGCCGGGCGCCATTTCGACGGCTGGATGCCGATCGCCCCGGACGCGGCGCAATGGGGTCGTCAGTGGCGAGAGATCAAGGACATCGCGCGCGCGGCCGGCCGCAACGCCGACGCGCTCGTCGGCAGCATGTATCTCAACATCGTGCTCGACGACGACGCCAGGCGCGCCAATGACAAGCTCGATCATTTTCTCGAGGCCTACTACGGCCAGCCGGCGGCGGTGCTGCGCAAGCGCCAGATGGGCTACGCCGGCCCGGCGTCGGGCGTCGCCGAGTGGCTCAACGAATATGTGCGCGGCGGCTGCTCCCACCTCGTTCTTCGCTTCACCGGCGATCACGAGCGCAATCTGGAGACGATCGCGGGGCTGCGGGAGAAGATCGTCTAAACCGTCATTGCGAAGAGGCGAAACGAAGCCGTGAGCGACTTCGCGTTGCGGCGAAGGCCCTCTGCTATGATCACCTCGGCGCATCCGACAGGTGTGTTTTGGAAATGCAGCCCGTTCCAACGCTTTCCCGTCGGCTCCATGTCGCTTGTGGGTCTTTCCCGTACTTCGACGCACGCAGGCGCTAAGTTTGCTTTACGCGATGAGCGGACATCGTCAGCCCGACCAATCGCCGGAAGCGCGGAAATTCGATCGAAAGTTATGGTCCGCTGGCCATGTCCGCTTAGGGCCAACTGCAGACATTGGTCGGAGCCAGGCAACAAGCCAGGCAACGCTGCTCGCTGAATTGCGCGGCTCGTCATGGGCTGGCCCTGCTCGCCACGCACACAAAGCTCGATTAGATTTGCCGATGAGCTGCTAGGGACGGGCGGAAGTCTCAAAGGAGGAGCAACGTGATCAACGCGCACATTGAAATCATTCTGATTGTCACCGGTGCTGCCACGGCGATCGCGCTAATTCAGTTCATCGCTCCCGCTTCCGTGCTTCGCGTGGTTTGCGGTGTGGTGCCGGCTGAAATGGTCAGCATAGCCCTAGCCCGTCACTGGGGCCTGCTCATCTTCTTGATCGGGCTATTGCTCATCTATGCGGCATTTCATCCCGCGGTTCGCGACCCGGCCATGGTTGTTGCTGCGGTTGAAAAGTTCGCTTTAGGCGCTGGTGTGCTCGGCACATCCCTACGCAACCGGCCAGTCACGACTGCGATTGCTACTGGGGATTCGGTCATTGCGCTCGTCTATCTCCTTTACTTGATGGGCTTTTAGAATGAGTCTCCTAAGAAGGTGCCCTTTGCGAACCGCATATGTCGGCTTGGGGTCATGAGCCGCCTTGACGTCATCTCTGCGCCGAGTCCGCTTTGCTTTCCTCAGCGGACATGCGTCGCACCGGATGGCGCGTCCGCTTGGTGCCAGCTAGCGAAATCCCCAAAAATCGTGCAGAACCCTTGCATTAATCAGGGCGCAGCTGCGCCGTCTCGCTTGGCAATACCACGTTCGACCATGTACGCCGCATCTTCGGCGGTCATGTCTTGATTGTGGAGCCGGCGCACTGCGGGGCTTAACCGCTCGGCAAAGATCACGACCATCACATTTGCGCCGGTGACTTCCTGCTGACCCATCTGCTCGGCGTGTGCCTCCGTGCGCTGCATCACGCGCTGAAACGCCGCCGTTAGTCGCGTGCCGCCGGAGGATGCTCCCGTTTCGACCACGATGGCTTGCAACTCGTTGTCGATGTAATCGGTCAGATCTTGCCGAAGCACCGCAAGGTCGACAGCGCAGGCCAGCATCACCCTCGAAGCATCCGCATCATCTATCAGCGCCAGCAGGAAATGCTCCAGCGTCGTATACTGCTGTCTACGCGCATCGCTGTAGCCGAGGGCGCGCTGTAGAGTGCGTTCAAGCTCGGTAGCAAACCGCAGTGCCTGCGGCCTGATCGGCGTCTCGATTGTCGCCGGCGGCTTCGCGGCCTCGACTCGCGATGATGCGCGAATTGTAGCAGCGAGTGTGTTCCAATCGGCAACACCGAACGCCTTGGCGATCAGTTCAAGACTCTGGCTGTTGCTGATCGTCACACCGTGGTCCGCGAGGAGCGCCCGGAGCGTGTGCGCCATGGCCTTGGCATCGCGAAAATCGCGCATGATCTTTCATCCTTTGCTTGAACGAAACAGAAGTGCCAGGAGCTTGCGTTGCTGACCCGTTCGTTCGGGCAAAGGGCTATGAAAGACCAATGATACGTTCACCGTCCCCGTTGGGGCGCAAGCAGCAGGTCGTATCTACCTTACGGGTAGAATGATCCGGGCACGAAACGCTGTCAATTGACAGGACGCGACGGGATCATGGTGTGAATAAATTGGCTTCCGGATTACCGCTGAAAGCTGAGATTGCCCAATACCGTAGGCATGTCTCAAGGTGCAGACCCGACATCAGGAAAACTCGATCTTCCCGCGTGCCCGCAATTCATGCGGTAGCAGGCAGTCATAGATGAATTCATTGGTCGGCGTCGGCACGGCGGCCTCGCGCCCGAGACGCACGACGGCTCCGTTCCAGTAGTCCAGCTCGCTCATCTTTCCGTCTACGATGTCGCGCTGGAGCGACGTGGTGCCGTTCGTCGGCAGACCGTCATAGAATTTCATCGTGTCGGAGACGGTCGTCTCCGCCATCGGAATGCCGCGGGCTTTCGCCACCGCCATCGCTTCCTGCACGCACTGCTCCAGCAACCTGCGCGTCTCCGGAACGGCGCGCGTCACCCCGATCGGCGCGCGCGTGATCGCGCCCACACCGCCGAACGAGGTCACCATCAGGAACTTGTCCCACAACGCCTTGGCGATGTCGGCGGGGACCTCCACTGAAATCTTCGCATGCGCGAAGCAGTCCCGCAGGCGCCGGACCCGTTCCGTGGGCTGGTTGTCCCGCTCGCCGAACTTGATGTAGTTCTGTCCGCCGACGCTCCTGATATGACCGGGGCCTGCCACAAAGCTCAACGTGCCGCACAGGCCGCCGAGCGTTGCAGGCCCCAACACGGCGGCCAGTTCGCCGGCGGCCTCGACGCCGTTCTGCAAGGGCACGACAACCGTGTCGGGACCGACCAGCGGACGGATGGCGCTGGCGGCGGCGGCAACCTGCCAGGCCTTCACGCCGACAAGCACGGCGTCCACATGGCCGATCTCGGCCGGTTGATCGGTCGCCGTTGCGCGAATGGCGGTTTCACCGGACGGCGTCTCGAGGCGCAGACCCGTCGACTTGATGGCGCGAAGGTGATCACCCCGGGCGATGAAGACGACATCTTCTCCGGCGATCGCGAGTTGCGCCCCAAAGTAGCCGCCGGCGCCACCTGTTCCAAAGACTGCAATCCGCATCGGTCCACCTTCTCGCTGACGCGCAAACTGCTTCTCACCAGGGCCATTGCCGGGCAGTCGACTATATCATTATGTCGGTATGCGCCGGCGACCCTCTTTAATGTTAATGCGTCACAAATTCAGGATTGGAGAGTTCTCTAACGTTTCCCCTATCCATGAACACGCTCTCAGAGTGACGTGTCTCAAAACCCTCACCCTGAGGAGCGCGAAGCGCGTCTCGAAGGGCGAGGCCGAGGCGCTTCAACAGGTGTGGTCTCGTCCCGGGCCTCCATCCTTCGAGACGCCCACCTTCGGTGGGCTCCTCAGGATGAGGGGTAATTTCAGAGTTGCGGGCGGCGGAGCGGAATCCGTCTCGCACCAGCGACCAACTTAGACCGTCTCCATGACATGCCCTGTACAGGTATAATTCATGGTCCGTGTGTGCAGCGCGCCTATCTGCGCAGGCTCCTCAGGATGAGGGCGGATGAAGGCAGAGTGCGTGACACAGCAAGATTAGCGCACAGGGAGAGGCAGGCCGAGGCGTGGAGGACAACGAAAGGTGCGGACCGATGCATGTTGTGATCTGCGGCGGTGGTGTCGTCGGCGCCTGCATCGCCTATTTCCTGGCGCGCCGCGGGGTCGGCGTGACCGTCGTTGAACGCACAGGCGTCGCGTGCGCCGCCTCGGGCAAGGCCGGAGGCTTTCTGGCGCGCGACTGGTGCGCCGGCAGCCCGCTCGATGCGCTCGCACGACGAAGCTTTGCGCTGCATGCAAGCTTGCGCGAGGACCTCGGCGGCGACTGGGGCTATCAGCGCATGACCGCGTACAGCGGTCTCATCGTTGGCGAAGGTGACAGGCGCCGGCACGCGGCGGCCGGCCTCAACTGGCTGTCCGACGGCATCGTCATCGCCGGGCAACTGAGCACGACGGACACGACAGCGATCGTCCACCCGGGATCGTTCACGCTGGCCATGATGCACGCCGCCGAGCAGCATGGCGCCAGAGTGCATCACGGTCAGGTCACCGGGATCGCCCGCAGCGACAATGGAAACGTAGAAGGCGTCGTTGTTGACGGCGAAACCATCCGGGCCGACGCCATCGTCATCGCCATGGGACCCTGGTCGCTGCAGGCCGCGCAATGGCTGCGGATTCCGCCGGTCTTCGGCCAGCAGAGTCCGAGCCTGGTCTACGACACGGGCAAGGACGTTCCGGCCGAGGCGCTGTTTCTCGACACCGAGGACGACGGCGGAAACACCGTCACGGTCGAAGTCTTCCCGCGGGCCGACGGCACCACGCATGTCTGCGCCTTTTCCGGCGAGAGCCCGCTCCCGCTCGATCCTGCCGCTGTGGCGCCAGACCACGGCACGATGGCAAAACTTCAGGCGCTCTGCGAGCGGTTGTCACCGGCGTTCCGCGCCGACAGGATCGTTGCCCGCCAGGCCTGCTTTCGCCCGGTGACGCAGGACGGACTGCCGCTGATCGGCAAGATCCCCGGGAGTGACGGCGCCTATATCGCCACCGGCCACAACGTCTGGGGCATCCTCAACGCGCCCGCCACGGGAGAGGCGGTGGCTGAGCTGGTTGTTGAGGGCGAGGCGGCGGCGACGGATCTGGCGCCGTTCGATCCTGCGCGGCTTCGGCCGATCGATCCTGCGCGGGTGCGGATCGGGTAGCGGCGGGGGAAGGTCGCGCGCTCCCACCCTCCTCCCGCTCGCGAAGCGCAGCGTAGCGAGTGGTGGGGAGGGTCGGCCGGATTCGCGAAAGCGAAGCCGGGCGGGGTGGGGGGCATGCTGAGTTTCCGCATTGAACGCGTCGAATGAGGAGAGTCAGCAGCCCCCCACCCCGCACGGCTCCGCTCTTCGAGCAGAACCGTGCGACCCTCCCCACCACGAGCTTCGCTCGCGGGAGGAGGGTGACACTCCCAGCCGTCATTGCGAGCCATAGCCGTTCGAAGAACGGCGTCGCCTCGCTTGCCTGTGGCTGCGCGGCAATCCAGTCTGAGCCGGACGTGGATGCCGCGTTTTTTGCGCGCTTCGCGCGGCTGGATTGCTTCGGCGCTACGCGCCTCGCAATGACGGGTTTCGAACGGCTCTGCCACGCAATGACGGGGCCTCAATACGCCGACATGCCGCCTTCCGCCGGGATCGCTGCGCCGTTCACCATGCGCGACTCGTCCGAGGCCAGGAACAGCGCCACGTTGGCGATGTCCTCCGGCGGGCCGACGCCGAAGGGGTAGCGCTGGGTGAGGTTGTCCATGCCGCCGAAGCGGATGGCGTTGCCGTCGACGAAGCGGCTCTTGACGCGGTCGGTCAGGATCACGCCGGGGCAGATGGCGTTGGCGCGGATGCCCTTCGGCGAATAGGCGCCGGCGAGCGCCTGGGTGAAGGCGATGATGCCGCCCTTCGCCGAGGTGTAGACATGGGCGTAGTGGTTGCCGCGCAGCGCGACGACGGACGAGAAGTTGACGACGCTGCCCTGCCCTTGCGCGACCATCAGCGGGATGACATGGCGGCAGCACAGGAACGGGCCCTTCATGTCCAGCGCGATCGTGCGGTCCCAGACCGACAGGTCGACGTCCGCGACCGGCCTGTCCTCCATCACCGAGCCGCCGGCACAGTTGAGCAGCACGTCGATGCGGCCGAAGCTTTCGCGCGTGCGGGCGACCATGGCCTTGACGCTGTCTTCATCGGTCACGTCCGTGCGGATGAAACGCGCGGCCTCACCGGCTTCCGCCGCGCTCGTCTCGCCGAGTTGCTCGTTGAGCTCCGCAACGACCACCTTCGCGCCTTCGGCGGCGAACAGGCGCACTGAGGCGCGGCCGATGCCGGAGCCGCCGCCGGTAATGATGGCCACCTTGCCTGCGAGACGGGTCATGCGTTGTCCTCCCCGGGATTGTTTGCCCGCGATTGAAGGGCAAGCCGGTCAGGAACGCAACCGCCCGGACTGCTTCGGCCGCGCGCGTGACGCCTTTGTTCGTCATGGCCGGCTCTTCGTTGTCAGATCGCCTCCTCGGTCTTCACGTCGAAAACGTGAAGACTGGAAGGGCGCATGGCAAGGCGCAGCTTGTCGCGCACGTTCACCCGCACCGTCGGCTCGACGCTCGCCACCATGACATCCTGCCCGACCTTCATATCTAGCAGGATTTCCGACCCGAGTTGCTCGACCACCTCGATCACGGCGTCGAAGCAGGGGTGATCGGGATCCGCGGCGCCCGCCACGGTGAGGTCCTCCGGACGCACGCCGAGCGTGACCTTGTGGCCGATATGGCCGCGGAGGCGGCGCGCGGTCCCGTCCGGCAGCCTGATGCGCAAGCCGGCGTTCTCGGCGATCAGCGATCCGTTCGCCTCGGTCACCGTCACGGTGGCAAAGTTCATGGTCGGAGAGCCGATGAACCCGGCGACGAACTTGTTGGCCGGTCGATTGTACAGCTCGAGCGGCTCCCCCACCTGCTGCACCACGCCGTCCTTCATGACGACAACCCGGTCGCCCAGCGTCATGGCCTCGACCTGATCGTGGGTCACGTAGATGGCGGTGGTGCCGAGACGCAGGTGCAGCTTCTTCAGCTCGACGCGCATCTGCACCCGCAGCTTGGCATCGAGGTTCGACAGCGGCTCGTCGAACAGGAACACGCGGGGATGGCGCACGATGGCCCGGCCTAGCGCCACGCGCTGGCGCTGGCCGCCGGAAAGCTGGCGCGGCTTGCGCTTCAGCAATTCGCCGATGCCGAGGATGTCGGCCGCGTCCCGCACGCGCCGGTCAATCTCGGGCCTGGTGAATTTGCGCATCTTCAGGCCGAACGCCATGTTGTCGTACACGCTCATGTGCGGGTAGAGCGCGTAGTTCTGGAACACCATGGCGATGTCGCGGTCCATGGGCGCGAGGCCGTTGACCACGCTTCCGTCGATGGAGATGTCGCCGGAGCTGATGGCTTCGAGCCCGGCGATCATCCGCAGCGTCGTCGTCTTGCCGCAGCCCGACGGCCCGACGAACACCACGAACTCCTTGTCGCGGATCTGCAGATTGACGTCTTTGACAGCATGCACGCTGTCATAGAACTTGTTGATGCCCTTGAGGACGACCTGTCCCATTCGCTCCAACTGCCTCCCAACGGTCTATCCGCATGTCCGCATGCGCGTTTTCCAATGCCGGCAATCCCGGCCGTCAGCCCTTTACCGATCCGGTCAACCCCGCGACGTAGTGCTCGACGAAAAACGAATAGGCGATGGCGACCGGTATCGACCCCAGCAGGGCGCCCGCCATCAGCGGTCCCCAGAAGAACACGTCGCCGCGGATCAGCTCCGAGGTGACGCCGACCGGCACCGTCTTCTGCTCAGGCGACGACAGGAAGACGAGCGCATAGATGAACTCGTTCCACGACAGCGTGAAAGCGAAGATGCCGGCCGAGAGAATGCCCGGGATCGCCACCGGGATGACAATGTAGAGCATCGCCTGCCAGCGCGAGGCACCGTCGATGCGCGCACATTCCTCCAGCTCCTTGGGCACCGCCTTGAAGTAGCCCATCATCAGCCAGGTACAGAACGGAATGAGGAAGGTCGGATAGGTCAGGATCAGCGACCACGGCGTGTCACCCAGCCGATAGTTGCGGATGATCTCGGCCAGCGGAATGAACAGCAGCGTCTGCGGCACCAGGTAGGTGATGAAGATGCCGGTGCCGAGACTGCCGGCGAATGGAAAGTTCAGCCGCGACAGCGCATAGCCGGCAAACACACCGCACACGAGCGAGATGGCGGTGGACACGAGCGCGATGAACATCGTGTTCCAGAGCCACGCTGCGAACAGCGTCTCCTCGAACAGGTACCTGACGTGATCCCAGGTCGGATTCCAGGTCCAGAACGGATTGTAGTTGACCGAATTCCAGGGCCGGTACAGCTCGCCATCGGGCCGCACCGAGGTGATCACCATCCAGTAGAATGGGAACAGCAGGAAAAGCAGGAACAGGGCCATGGGAAGGTAGAAGAACGCCCACTTTCTCCATATCGCGCCTTCGATCATGGCTCAGCGGACCTCCACGCGGCGGATATAAAGAAGCTGGACAATGACGACCAGGAACAGGATCGGAAACATGGCGAGCGAGATCGCGGCGCCCTCGCTCAGAAGGCCGGTGCCGACACCGATCTGATAGGCGTAGGTGGCGAACAGATGCGTCGCATTGGCCGGGCCGCCGCCGGTCATCACATAGACGATCTGAAAGTCGGCGAACGTCTGAATGATCGAGAACAGCACCACGACCATCGTCACGGGCAGCAGCAGCGGCCAGGTGATGTACCAGAACCGCTGCCGGGGCTTGGCGCCGTCGATGGCGGCGGCCTCGTTGAGCTCGGGACTGATGGTCTGCAGCCCCGCGAGCAGGCTGATGGCGAAGAACGGCACGCCGCGCCAGACGTTGACCACGATGATCGAAATCATGGCGAGATCCGGATCGCCCAGCCAGTTGATGCGGCCGCTGATCAGGTTGAGATGGTAGAAGAGCCAGTTGAGAACGCTGAACGTCGGGTCGAACATCCACTTCCAGGCGAACGTCGACAGTACGGTCGGAATGATGAAGGGCAGCAGGATGAAAGCGCGGGTGAAGGCCTTGCCGCGGAAATTGCGGTTGAGCAGCAGGGCCAGCCACAGCCCGAGCGCCAGCTTGAAGACGGTCGTCACCCCCGTATAGAGGAAGGTGTTGTAGACGGAGGTGTGAAAGATCCCGTCATTCCAGATCTTGTAGTAGTTGGCCAAACCGACGAAGTCGCCGGGCACGCCCACACGCGAATTGGTCACTGAAAGCAGGATGCCGCGCACGAAAGGATAAGCGATGAACATGCCGAGCAGCACCATGGTCGGCACCAACAGCACGAACGCGAGCCAGCGCTCGTCCTCAAGCAACCGCTGCCTGGTTCGCGGCGCCTGCGGCATGTAGACTTGGGTTTCAGCTACCACCATGTCCTAAAACCATGTCCTGAAGCTCCCGAAATCCTGGTTTCGTCCGGCACGCGAACGCAGCACGCCCGGTCCTGGATCGCGCCGCCTCCCGGTGGCGACCGCGCGACCAATCAACCCTACGCGCCCCGGCACACTCGGCCGCCACTGTGCATCCACCTGCACCGCTGCGCGTGCGGGTTTAAACGTAGATCTTCTTCAGTTCGCTTTCAGCCCACTTGACGGCGTCTTCCGCCGGCATGCCTTGCGCAGCCTTCGCGTACATATCGGTGACGATGTACTTGGAGAGCACCTCGGCCGCTTTCGCGTCGGCCGGGCCGGCGAAGCCGGGTGTGCGTGCGAGCCTTCCCGCGATCTTGTAGGGCTCCATGACCGGATCCTCAGTCCACACCTTGTGCTTTTCCCACTCGGGTGTGCACGGCGTGGCGAAACCCTTCTGCGACACGAACCACTTCTCGTACACGGGCTTCGAGTGCGCCCAGCGCAGGAAATCCTTGGCGGCCTTCGCGTTCTTCGAGTAGGTCGGCAGCACATGCGAGTGGTAAGTGTGCATGGAGAACTGGCCGGCCGGGCCCTTCGGCAACGCCGCGTGCAAGATGTCGGTTTTCAGCTGCGCGCCCTTCTCGCTGATGTACCTGTCGGGATTGCGCAGCGACTCGATATAGATCGAAGCGCCGTTGAGCGTCGCCGAAATGGTCTGCGAAAGGAACGCGCGGTTGTTATTGGTGTCGTCCCAGGCAAGGCCGCCCTCGTCGTGCGCGTCCTTCCAGAAACCGGTCATGAACTTGACCGAGTCGACCGTCTCCTTGCTGTTGATGACCACCTTGCCGCTTTCGTCGACTTCCTTGCCGCCCCACGACCACAGGTAGGGATAGGCGAACGTCGGGGCATCGCCGAAGGTGTGACCGAGCGTCTGACCAATCGGGCGGCCCTTGGCTTTGAGCGCCTTGCCGACCTCGCGGTACTTCTCCCAGGTGTCCGGGAAGGAGGAGGCGCCCGCCTCTTCGAACCACGATTTACGATAGGCGATCATGCCACCGATGATGGCCCACGGCATCGATATCCACTTCTTGCCGTCGTTCGAGTTGGCCTGGACGAGCGCGTAGTGGGCGCCCTCGGCCTTGGCGAGCGGCTCCACCACGTCCGTCATGTCCACGCAACTCGCCGCGTAGAGCTGCGGATGATTGTTGTTGAGCATGATCAGGTCCGGACCGGAGCCCGACTGGATGGCGGAGGTGATACGCGGCTGCAGATCGTTGGCGTTCACGGTCTCGAAGTTGATCTTGACGCCCAGCGCCTTCTCGGCTTCGGGCAGCATTTCGCGCCGCAGCAGCGTATCCGAGGCCGGAACAAAATCGTTCCAGCGCAACCAGTGCACGGTCGTCCCCTGCGCAAAAGCTGGCGCACGGCCAGTGGCCAGGATGCCGGCCATGCCGCCGACGAGCGCGGTACTGCTCTTGAGGACGTTACGTCGGGTTACTTTCATCATGCATTCCTCCCTCGGTGATGCACCTGCGGCCGGTCTCACGCCGGCTTGAAAGCCCTTTCAGTCTGTCGCGCCTCCGCGGTTCAACGCATGCGCACGTCCTCGCGTGCGCAACACGTTGTTTCGACGATCATTTGTCGGTCTTGCCGATCTTCCGGCGTCGGTGACGATTCCGGCGTGAAACAGGGTGAACGCTTCGCAGGGCAAGCACCGCGGCCAGCGCATGAACCATACCGCCATATCGGCACCCTCCCGCGCAGCAGTGATGTTGCCGTCGCCGCGCGGGTTTTCCCCGTCTTCATTGAGAGCTTGGGACCGGAATGCTGGCGCGACGTCATTGTCGTCGGTCGCAACAGGAAATCAAGTGCTAGCTTTGGTACGCCGGCGAAGCGCGATACCGGGTTCGCAATGACGGGTGAGCGGCGTGCGCGCTTGCATGCTCAAGGTGAGCGCTGGCAGCGTCGGCATTTGCGAGGTTGTTGCCCGGATGCTGCCAAGTAGAATTGCTGCCTGGGCAAGATCGACAATCGACCTGCGGAGGACGTGTCCGATGCAATTCCATCTCAACGGATTCAGGCCGGGCAATCCGGAGATCTCGGAGCCGTCCGAGCCACCCACCCGCACCGACGCGCTTCCCGGCGAGGTCGATGTTCTCATCGTCGGCTGCGGGCCGGCGGGGCTGACGCTGGCGGCGCAGCTCGCGGCGTTTCCGGACATCAAAACGTGCATCGTCGAGCAGAAATCCGGTCCGTTGCTGCTCGGCCAGGCCGACGGCGTTGCCTGCCGGACCATGGAGATGTTCGAGGCCTTCGGCTTCAGCGAGCGGGTGTTGAAGGAAGCGTACTGGGTCAACGAGACGGCGTTCTGGAAACCGGACGACGCCTCGCGGGACAACATCGTCCGCCACGGCCGGGTCCAGGATGTCGAGGACGGGCTCTCGGAGTTTCCGCACGTCATCCTGAACCAGGCCCGCGTCCATGACTTCTATCTCGACGTCATGCGCCATTCGCCGAGCCGGCTGGAGCCGCATTACGGCCGCCGCCTGCTCGGCCTGCGCATCGACGCAGCCGCCGACGCGCCGTCACATCCCGTCACCGTCAAGCTGGAGCGGACGGATGGCGCGCACGAAACGGTCAAGGCCCGCTATGTGGTCGGTTGCGACGGCGCGCGAAGCATCGTGCGACAGTCGCTCGGCCGCGAGCTGCGCGGAGATTCCGCCAGCCAGGCCTGGGGCGTGATGGATGTCCTTGCCGTCACCGACTTTCCCGACATCCGCATCAAGTCGCTGATCCAGTCCGCCCACGAGGGCAGCATCGTGCTGATCCCGCGGGAAGGCGGCTATCTGGTTCGCATCTATGTCGAGCTCGACCAGCTCAACGCCGACGAACGGGTTTCGAGCCGGAACATCACCATCGACCGCCTGATCGCGGCCGCGCAGCGGATCTTTCGTCCCTACACGCTCGACGTGAAGGAGGTCGCATGGTGGTCGGTGTACGAGATCGGCCAGCGGCTTTGCGACAAGTTCGACGACGTCGGCGAGGCAGAGGCCGCGAGCCGCCTGCCCCGCGTGTTCATCGCCGGCGATGCCTGCCACACCCACAGCCCGAAGGCCGGACAGGGCATGAACGTCTCCATGCAGGACGCGTTCAACCTCGGCTGGAAATTGGCGTCGGTGCTGGAAGGCCGGTGCGCGCCGAAGCTTCTGCACACCTACTCGGCGGAACGTCAGGCGGTCGCCAGGGAGCTGATCGACTTCGACCGCGAGTGGGCGAAAATGCTGAGCGCACCGCTGAAATCGGCGACCGAGCGCGACGGCGTCGAGCCCGCCGAGGTGCAGCGCTATTTCATCCGGCACGGACGCTACACGGCGGGAACGGCGACGCTCTACAAGCCGTCGCTGATCACCGCCGCGCCGGACCATCAGCATCTGGCCAAGGGCCTTATGATCGGCATGCGCTTCCACTCGGCGCCGGTCATTCGTCTGGCCGACGCCAAGCCGGTTCGTCTCGGCGACGCGGCCAGGGCCGACGGCCGCTGGCGGCTGTTCGTGTTCGCCGACCGGCAGGCGCCTTTCGCTCGCCTCGGCGCGCTGTGTGACTTTCTGGCCGGTTCGCCCGAGTCGCCGATCCGCAGATACACACCGGCACATGCCGATATCGATTCGGTGATCGATGTCCGGGCCGTGCTGCAGCAAGGCCATCGCGAGCTGGAGCTTGAAGCGATGCCGGAGCTTCTCCTCCCCGCGAAGGGCCGCTACGGGCTCCGCGACTACGAGAAACTGTTCTGTCCGGACCTGAAGAGCGGCAACGACATTTTCGACATGCGCGGCATCGATCGCGATGCCGGCTGCGTCGTCGTCGTGCGGCCCGACCAGTATGTCGCCCACGTGCTGCCGCTCGACGCCCATGGCGAGCTTGCGGCGTTCTTCGATGGGTTCATGATTGTGCAGGCGTGAGAGCTGGCTCAGCCGTCATTGCGAGGAGCGTCAGCGACGAAGCAATCCAGCGCGGCGGTTGCGGCAAGCTCAGACTGGATTGCCGCGCCGCTTCGCGGCTCGCAATGACGAGAATGAGATGTCGCCGTGCAACGCCACACCCGTCATTGCGAGCGAAGCGAAGCAATCCAACGCGGCATCTGCGGCAGGCTCAGACTGGATTGCCGCGCCGCTCCGCGGCTCGCAATGACGAGAATGAGATGTCGCCGTGCAACGCCACACCCGTCATTGCGAGCGAAGCGAAGCAATCCAGCGCGGCGGTTGCGGCAAGCTCAGACTGGATTGCTTCGTCGCTGCGCCCTTCGCAATGACGAGAATGAGATGTCGCCGTGCAACGCCGCACCCGTCATTGCGAGCGAAGCGAAGCAATCCAGCGCGGCGGTTGCGGCGAGCTCAGACTGGATTGCCGCGCCGCTTCGCGGCTCGCAATGACGAGAATGAGATGTCGCCGTGCAACGCCACACCCGTCATTGCGAGCGAAGCGAAGCAATCCAGCGCGGCGGTTGCGGCGAGCTCAGACTGGACTGCCGCGCCGCTTCGCGGCTCGCAATGACGGAGTGGCAATGACGAGTGATTGCAATGACGGCCTACGCCTCGCCTTCGCTCTCGGCGTATTGGAGGACGAGCGGCAGGAAGGTGTCCTTGTCGAAGATCAGATCGCGCACGTGTTCGGTTTCGTCGAGGGGGGCGACGGCGGCGGCCTGGAAGAGGGCGTCGTCCAGCAGCACGTAGTCCTGGCCGTTCAGCTCCGTCAGCCAGGGCTGGCCCTCGCCTTCGCCTAAGAAATTCACCAGCGCGAACATGCGGTGGGCGACGTCGAGAACCTCCTGCGAGGAGAGCTGGCCGGAGAGCGCCGAGGTCACCGAGGCAAGCACGTCGCCGGGCCCGAAACGTTCGTGGTCGGAGACGGCCTTTTCGTTCGCGGCGATGATGTACTCGGCGGGGACTGCGGGAATCGATCTGCTCATGACTTGAAGCTGGCATGGTTGCAG
The DNA here is from genome assembly GCF_031157255.1 of Bradyrhizobium sp. LHD-71. GTDB lineage: Bacteria > Pseudomonadota > Alphaproteobacteria > Rhizobiales > Xanthobacteraceae > P52-10. The sequence continues at coordinate 140,295 of NZ_JAVIFX010000022.1, forward strand.
GAGGTGCGGAAGAGGCGTCCGCAAATGTTCACCAACACGTCAATTGCCGAAGACGCAGGCAATGCTTGCGGAGGGAACGCCGCAGTTTTGTGCTCGCAATGACGTGATCGACGAGCGGCGGGACTCAGCCCTGCACGCTTGAGGGTTTTCGCACTGCAACATTACGCCTATATTTACCTGCAAATAAAGGCAAATTTCCCTTGGCTGATACAACTACCGACCGGTGGGTCTCGACGACCCATCGCCCGATGGGCTTCGCAGAATTCGTCGTCCTGGTCGCGGCTATCATGGCGCTCAACCCGCTCGCCATGGACATGATGCTGCCGGCGCTGCCGGAAATCGGCGCCGCCTTCCATGTCACCGAGGCCAACCACCTGCAGACGGTGCTGTCCACCTTCCTGCTCGGCTTCGGCGTCGGGCAGGTGGTGATCGGACCGCTGTCCGACAGGTTCGGCCGCCGCCCGGTGCTGATCGGCGGCATGACACTCTATGCCATCGCCAGCATGCTGACGCTGATCGCGCCGAGCTTCGAGACGCTGCTGCTGGCGCGCGCGCTGCAGGGGCTGTCGACCTCGGCCACGCGGGTGATCGCGACCTCGGTGGTGCGCGACTGCTACGAAGGCCGGCGGATGGCGAGCGTGATGTCGCTCGCGCAGATGATCTTCATCTCGGTGCCGGTGCTGGCGCCTTCGCTCGGGCAGCTGGTGATGCTGGCCTCGAACGAGTGGCACAGCGTGTTCGTGGTGCTGCTGCTGTTCGGCCTCCTGATCCTCGGCTGGACCGCGCTGCGCCTGCCGGAGACGCTGGCGGAGGACAGGCGAAAGTCGCTCGCCATCCGCGACGTGCTCGGCTACTTCCGCGAAACGCTGACCAACCGCCAGGCGATGGGCTACGCGCTCGCCGCCGGCTGCCTCATGGGCACGATGTTCGCCTACGTGTTCTCGGCGCAGCAGGTGTTCACCGAAGTCTATCATCTCGGCCAGTATTTCCCGCTCGCCTTCGCGGCAATCGCGCTCGGCGTCGCGTTCGCGGGCTTCCTGAACGCGCGGATCGTCGGCAGGCTCGGCATGCGGGTGATCTCGCACGCGGCGCTCGTCGGCTTCATCGCCGCCTCGCTGATCATGATGATCGCCGCCCGCCTCGACATGCTGCCGCTGCCGCTCTACATGGCGCTCGCCATGACGACGATGTTCACCTTCGGGCTGATGATCTCGAACTTCACCTCGCTGGCCCTGGTGCCGCTCGGCCACATCGCCGGCACCGCCTCCTCGCTGTTCGGCTCGATCACGACGCTGATCGGCATCGTGTTCGGAACCATCATCGGCCAGGCGTTCGACGGCACCATGGTGCCGCTCGCCACCGGCTTCTTCGCCTGCACGCTGCTCGCGCTGATCGTGGTGCTGGTGACCGAGCACGGCCGGCTGTTCCGCCCGAGCCCGCAGGCGAAGTAGCTGCGCGTCATTGCGAGGTGTGTTCTCCGTCATTGCGAGCCGCGAAGCGGCGCGGCAATCCAGCGCTGAGCCTGTCGCAACCGCAGACTGGATTGCTTCGCTTCGCTCGCAATGACAGGCCCCTGCTGACGATTTGGTCACCGTTCTGGTGTACCCCTCTGCCGCATGGGCGCGGATGCACCAGCGGTGGAGATCGGCGGCGGGCGGACGATCCGCGCGGCGACGCTCGATGATGTAGCGCTGCTGCGCAGCCTGATCGTCGAGGCGATTGATGCCTCACCCTACTACAATGATGCATTCAAGGCCGCCGAGAAGGCGCGGCTGAGCGAGGCGTTCCTGCGCGCGCTGATCATCGCCGACCCGTGGTACGTCCCGCTGATCATGCATCGCGGCGAGGTCGCGGGCTTCATCCTGCAACTGCCGGACTGCGGCGTGCTGTGGGCGGTGTGGATCTACATCAACCCGCGCTTCCGCGAGACGGCGATCGCGCTGGCGGCGATCGGCTTCCTGATCCGCCACTGGGACCAGGGGCGCTTCCACAAGGTGTCGTGCCTCGTCTCGCCGGCGAACGAACGATCGCGCGCGGTGATGATGCATTTCGGCTTCACGCAGACCGCCCTGCTCAAGAACCACCTGTTCGGCCAGGACTACCTGCTGCTGGAGCGGCCGTTCAACAAGACCGAGGAAGGCTACGCACCGCCGCTGCAGTTCGGCCGCATCACCGCGCTGCGGTACGGGCTGAGGCGATTGCTGGGGCGGCGATTCTCGTCAAGCGAAGAACGGTAGCCCGCATAAGCGAAGCGCCATGCGGGGCTGACTCTCCGCAGGTCCCCGGGGTCGCTCCGCTCGCCCGGGCTACGGTTCCGCACGTTAGAATCGGGCCCGGCTCAGCCAGGGCCAGATCGAGACGTCGGTGCCGGTGTGGCGGAAGGCGAGCAGCCATTGCAGCGCCGACCAGGCGACGACCGTGACTGCGGCTGCGAGCGCCGCGCCGAGGAGGCCATGCGACGGCACCAGCGCGCGGTTCAGCAGCACCAGAAGCACAAGGCCGAGGGCGACCGGCCAGAGGCTGGTCCAGGGCCTGTCGTGCAGCGACAGCACCAGCGCCGACGGCCCGAGCACCGAGCGCAGCGCGAGGCCTGCGCACAGGATCGCCAGCGGCACCGCGCCCGCCGCAAACTGCGGGCCGAACAGCGCCAGCAGCGGGCCTGAGGCCAGCATGGCAACGCCTGCGCCCAGCGCGATCGCGCCGGCGAGCAGATTGGCGGTGATCACCTTGCGCTGGAACGCGACCGGATCGTCCTGCCGCCGCGCCGCGAACATGTCCGGCAGCATCACTGCATAGACCGCCGACACCGCGAAGGCGATCAGCGCGAACAGCTTTGTGCAGACGCCGAACACGGCGAGATCGGCGATACTCATCAACGGCGACAGCAGCAGCAGGTCGATGTCGAAGAAGAAATCACCCGCAACCGTCATGATCATCCACGGCGGCGCGAACCGCCACCAGCGCCGTGTTTCATTGATGAGCTCCGCGCGGTCGCTCGTCGGTCCCTCAGAGATGCCGACGGACTCGGCGCGCCCCCTCTCCCCGTTGGGGAGAGGGTCGGGGTGAGGGGCACCGGCGCGCGTCGTGTCGCTCGGCGCTTGGTCCTTCGCATCTTGAACGCCGT
>NZ_JAVIFX010000023.1 GCF_031157255.1 Bradyrhizobium sp. LHD-71
CGTGCGAATTTCTGATCCATAAACGACACTAGAATCATAAACTTGCTAGTGTCCTGATCGAATCCGAAGTTCGCTCTGAGCTCGCTGCAAAGTATAGCGAACTTCGGATTCGGGACACTCGTGTCCTGTCTCTGACGCCCGTATCGGCTCGCCGCGATTTCTTCGTACGAGCGTCAAAAACCAAAAGGACACTAGCTTAACTGAAGTTGCCAGTGTCCCTCTTGGCTCTAACGTTTCGCAGACGAGGTTACCGCAACGTGATACGAACGCTTGAACCGGGACGCTGGCCCCGCCGGATGGCCCTGCAATGACCCTCTCCCGCATCCGCATCATGTTCGAGCCGGTGATCCGGCGATGCCTGCATCTCTACTGGCGGTTTGCGCGCGGCATGACCTTCGGCGTGCGGGCGCTGGTGTTCGACGCGCAAGGTCGAGTCTTTCTGGTGAAGCACAGTTACGTGGAGGGGTGGCACCTGCCGGGCGGCGGCGTCGAGGTCGGCGAGACGGCGCTTGATGCGCTCCGCCGCGAGCTGCACGAGGAGGGCAACATCGCTCTCGACGGGCAGCCGGTGCTGCACGGCGTCTACTTCAACCGCCACGTGTCACGGCGCGATCACGTCGTCGTCTATATCGTGCGCGAGTTTGATCAGCCGGCCAAGCCGTTGCCCAATCGCGAGATCATCGACTGCGGCTTTTTCGACCAGAAGGCTCTGCCGGACGGCACCACAATAGGCACACGGCGACGGATCGGCGAGGCGGTCCAGGGTGAGCCGATCTCGCCGGACTGGAGGTAGGCCGGCTGAGATTGTGGACGTCCCTTGCGTCAAATGCTAAGCGCGGCACCCGATGCCTGAACTTTCCATCACGATTCTGCCGGAGACCGCCGCCGACGCGCAGCCGATCGAGCGGCTGCATGAGCGGACGTTCGGCCCGGGCCGTTTCGTGCTCAGCGCCTATCGCCTGCGGGAGCATGTCGACCACAGGCTCGACCTGTCCTTTACGGCGCGGATCGGCACGTTGCTGGTCGGCTCAGTGCGCCAGCTTCCGATCTGCATCGGCGACACCAAGGCGCTGATGCTGGGGCCGCTGACGGTCGAGCCGCCGTTTCGCGCCCATGGCATCGGCCGCATGCTGCTGGAGCGCTGCTTGTCCGAGGCGAAGGCGAAGGGAGAACGCCTCGTGCTGCTGGTTGGCGATGCGCCTTACTACAGCCGCGTCGGGTTCAAGCCCGTGCCACGCGGCCGCGCCATCATGCCGGGTCCCGTCGACCATGCCCGCGTGCTGATCGCCGAGTTGCACGAGGGCGCCTTCGACGGCGTGTCCGGGCGTGTCCGCCCGGACTGGGATTTTGCGCGACGTGACGGCTAGAGCATTTGCCGGAAAAGTGGACACCGGTTTTCCGCGAAAAATCCAGAGCGCTTTCCGATCAAGCTAATCGAAAAGCGATCTAGAACTTCAGGTTTGCGAACAGCCGCACGTTGACGCCGGGCATCAGCACCTCGTTCTTGGTGAATGACACGGCGCTCCGGATCTTTTCGTTGAGCAGGTTATTGCCGTAGGCACCGACGGTCAGTTCGCGCGCACCGAACCGTTGCGGATCGAGCGGCGTTCGGTAGCTGATCTCGGCGCGCAGCAGGTTGTAGCCTGCCGTCTCTGTTTCCTCTGCGGCGATATCCTTCTGCGCGAACGCGTGCAGCAGGTTGATTCGTGCGAACCAGTTGGCATCGCGATAGAACAGGCCGCCGCCGATGCGCGCCGGCGGGATGCGCGGCACGTTGCTGCCGTCGGTGAAAGTCGCGCGCACCACGTCGAACTGGTTCTCGATGCCCCAGACGCCGTTGAAGATTGGCGCGACGTCGAGCTGGGACTGGAATTCACCACCGCGGAAGATCGCGTCGCGTTGCGTATAGACGGCCTGGTGAAGATGATCGGCGTGGCCGTGACCTTCATGGGCGGGTTCCTCGTGCTCGGGCTCCTCATGGGCGTGGTCATGAGTATGGCACGAGTCGAAATCGTCGTTGCAGAAGGCGCCGGTCAGATGCCGGTAGATGAAGTTGTTGAAGCGCGTATAGAAGACGGTTGCCTCGAAGCGGAACGGGCCCTTTGCCTTACGCAGGCTGGCCTCGATCGACTGTGCGGATTCAATCTTCAGGTTTGGATTGCCGATATCGAAGGTGGCCGTTGCGTGGTGGCTGCCGCGCGAGAACAGCTCCGCCGGCTTCGGGGCACGCTCGACATACTGGCCGGTGATGCTCGCGACCAGGTTGCCCGGCAATTCGTGGATGAGGCCGATGCTGCCTGAGACCGGCGTGAACGACAGGTTGCGACCGATGCCGATCTGCGGCACGCCGTCCGGAAGGAAGTCCGAAGGGAAATTCGGCATCGTTCCGTCGAGATTGACATGCTCGACCCGACCCGCCAGTTGCGCCTTCGTCGCAGGCGAGAAGCGGAATTCGTTGAAGAGGTAGCCCGCCACGCGCGTGTTCTCGTTCGGATCGAACAGGCCGTTGAAGAGCGATCCGGGATTTTCCGGGCTCGATGCGGTGAGCTCCTGATGTCCTGCCTGCAGGCCGACCGCGGTCGTCATCTCGGCGAAGCGCGCATCGAACGGCATGAACTGCACCTCGAGGCGGCCTTCCTGCGCCTTGTTGGTGAAGGTCTGGTGGATCGTATCGCTCCAGAGATCGGCGGCGTCTTCTAGCCCAAGTTCGTTGTGCTTGTAGTCGGTGACGCCGAGCCAGAAACGAACGGCGTCGACGATCGGCGAGTCGGGGCGATACTCGCCCTTGACGTTGACTCTGGTCTGGCGCGCGTCGATCCGCTCATTCAGCTCCGAGCTGTGCAGGCCGGGAATACCATAGCGCGCCTGGTTGTGAGTGATCGACGCGCCGATGAAGCCGCCGTCGAAAATATACGAGGCGCCGACCGAGCCGCCAAAGCTGCGAGCCGACGAGTTGGGTTGGCGGCCGCCGACCGGATGATCCGGATCATCGAGATAGGGATGGCCGGGGATCGCGTAGTCTCCATTGCGACGGCCATAGGCGTCGGCATGGAAGGCGACATTGCCGCCGGCCGCGTCGATCAGCACGCCGCTCTCGACGCCGCGATCGACGGTGGAGAAGGCCGAGCGCGTCTCGGCGGTGATGCATCCGGCCGCCGGTCCGGGAGCAACCACGCTGTAGCCATAGGTTTGCAACGGCGTCGGCCCGCAGGGCAGCGCTTCCGGAATGCGGTTGTTGGTGGCGCTGACGACGCCGCCGATCGACGTCGAGCCCCAGCGCAGCGCGGCGGGTCCGCGGATCACTTCGATCTGGTTGGTCGCGAGCGGATCGACCGGAACGAAGTGGTCCTCGCCAAGGTCTGACACGCCGCCATTGTCTACGCCGTTTTCGACGATGCCGACGCGATTGACGTCGAGGCCGCGAATGATCGGGCGGCTGGCGGCGCCCGGTGCGAAGCTCGAGCCAGTCATGCCCGGCTTGGCGAACAGCTGGTCGCCGAGCGTCGGAGCGCCCTCACGACGCAGCTCCTCGTTTGGGATGACCGTCACGGTCGCGAACTGGTCGGTGACGATCGGCAGAATGCCCTGTTGGGGCTCTTCTGCAACTGCCGGCAGGGTGACGCTGCCCGGCTGCTGCGGCTGCGCGGCCGGCCTGCGGGTGATGGGGCTTGGTGCCGTCACCGTGATTTGGGGAAGCGTGACGGCGCCTTGCGCCTGAGCAGCACGATCTGCGGATGCAGAGATGACGAGCGTCGAAGCGCAGCACAGCAGCGCGCGCTGGAATGAAGAAAGCATGAGGGTCTGAGTCCTGAGGGCGTGTCGCAAGCGCACGCGCGGCGCAGGCTTCCGCCTGACGGAATTTTAAGGTGATGGTCGCAAGCCGCGGCAACGAGCCGGGGCATCGCGGATCGCACGGCGATGGCTAATCGCGATCAGGATTGCGGCGGCGCGCGCGCTTCGAAGCTCGTGTGGTGTCTGCCTTCTGTGGCGGACGATGCGGCCGCCGCGAGAACGCCGTGCAGCGGCGACGCGCGCACGGGAAGAACGAGCGGCCCGGCAGCGAGTGCCGCCGTTGTCAGCGCGATGCAGGTTAAGCAAGGATGGATCGCGGACGAGCCGTCGTGATCGTGGTCGTCTTCGCTGTCGCCGTCGGGGGCCGCGCTGTGCGAATGCTCGATGGCGGCGATATCGTGCTGCGCCGGCACTCCGCTGAAGTGGTGATGGCCGAACGAAAGCCCAAGATTGAGCGCCAGCGCGATCAATGCCGCGCATGCGCCAAACCTCAACCTTGCTCGCAGCCACCCCATTTGCGCCCGCCGCTTTCCAGATCACCCCGATCGGAAATGTTATAATGTAACATTTCAGGGCCGGCGCGCGGTGTCAATGGCCGCCATGCTCCTTGCAGGGGTGAACCTCCACCGTGACGTGGGACAGCCCGTGCAGGCCCCCCAGACGCGCCTTGTAGACCGCTGGATCCTTTGGTTCGTCCGACACCACTGAGACCACGAGGGCGGAATGTCCCGGCCCGAGGCGCCATAGATGCAGGTCGCTCACCCGGTCGCCCTTGATTTCGAGCCTGTGCTTGATCTGCGAGGAGAGCGAGGCATCCGGCACCATGTCGAGCAGCACAATGCCGGCCGAGCGGATCAGGCCGATCGACCATGAAGCGATCACGACCGCGCCGACGATCCCCACGGCGGGATCCATCCAGACCCATCCGTAAAAGCGCGCGGCCAGCAATGCGGCGATCGCCAGAACGGAGGTGAGGGCATCGGCCAGCACGTGCAGGTAGGCGGCGCGCAGGTTGCTGTCATGGTGTCTGTGATGATGATGGTGGTCGTGGCCGTGATGGTGACCGTGGTCGTGGTCCTCGCGCAGCAGCCATGCGCTTGCGAGATTCACACCAAGGCCGACGACCGCGATGACGATGGCCTCGTTGAAGCTGATCGGCACGGGCGCAAGCAGGCGCTGCATCGACTCGTAAGCGATCAGCAGCGCGACGATGGCCAGGATGACTGCGCTCGCGAATCCCGCCAGCTCGCCCAGCTTGCCGGTCCCGAACGTGAAGCGCGGATCATGAACGTGCTTGCGGGCAAAATGATACGCTAAGCCGGCGATCGCGAGCGCGCCGGCATGGGTGGACATGTGCCATCCGTCCGCGACCAGCGCCATCGAGCCGAACACCGTGCCGCCGACAATCTCGGCGACCATCATCGCCGCCGTCAGCGCAACGACCAGCCAGGTCCGGCGCGCGTGGTGATCATGTCTTGCGCCCAGGAAACCGTGATGGTGCTTCCATGGCTCGAGTGAATGTGTGTGCATGCACGGGACTCCTGCGACCGCCGAACCAAGGCGCGATGGCCTGGTCCGGTACGATCAATATCATATTCAGGGTCGTCTTCGCGAAAGCGGGGACCCATAGCCATCGAATTGGAAGAGTTCGCACCGAATCAACGTGATTCATGGCCACGGTGGTCATGGGTCCCGGCTTGCGCTTCGCTTGGCCGGGACGACACGCCTTGTTCTTGCAGGCTAGCGGCCTTCGCGCAGCCAGGTGGCGGCAAACGCACCGAGCAGCAGCAACAGGCCGATCACGCCGGCGAAGATCGGCAGCACGCCGATGCCGCGGACGACACTCGCCTCCCGCATCTTCAGTCCGAGCCAGCCGTCGCCGCGGAACAGGCTGGACGCACGGACCGGCAGGATGCGCGGCATTTCGAGCGAGGATCCGTTCATCACCCGCCGCGTGTCGCCGCCGGTCGCCTGCGTCAGCGGCGTCAGCATGTCGGTGGACGAGGTGACCTCGGAGAATTCCTTCGGGTTGGTCGGGCCGACATTGATCAGCGCGGTCAGCTTGCCATCGGTCGCCTGCCACAGGCCGAGTTCGTCCGCGGTGAAACTCGTGCGCCACACTCCGGGTTCGGTCATCGCCAGATTGAGTTGGCGCTTGGCGCCGGAAGGCGAGGTCACCGTCACCGGCGGGATTTCCTCGGTCATCGTCTGTCGGGTGACGACGAGATCGCGGTTCTGCACTGACAGCCGCAAGGCCTCTTCTTCCAGATCCGGCTGCTTCATCAGCCAGTGCGACAGCCGCCGCAGCAGATCGAGATGGGGTCCGCCGCCCTCATAGGCGCGCGCCCAGAGCCAGATCTGATCGGACAGCAGCAGCGCCACGCGTCCCTCGCCTTGCCGGGACAGCACCAGCAGCGGCTTGCCGTCAGCGCCCTCCATGATCGAGGAGCCGGTGACATTGCGCGTTTCGATCTGACGGAAGAAGCGGCTCCAGTTCGGCGGCTCGCTACCGGCCCCTTCGAGCCCTCGCGTCACCGGATGGCGCTTGCCGAGGTCGTTGACGCGTGCATGGAAGCCGCGTTCATTCACGCTGACCGGTTCGGCCGGCAAGATCGTATCGAGCGGCGTCCGCCAGATGCTGGTGTTGCTGGCGTAATCGGGACCGGCGGCCACCAGCACCGCGCCGCCATTGCGCACATAGCGCGCGATATTCTCGAAATAGCCGATCGGCAGCACGCCTTGCCGCGCGTAGCGGTCGAAGATGATCAACTGGAATTCGTTGATCTTCTGCAGGAACAGTTCGCGCGTCGGGAATGCGATCAGCGACAGCTCGTTGATCGGTGTGCCGTCCTGCTTTTCCGGCGGACGCAGGATCGTGAAGTGCACGAGGTCGACGCTGGCGTCGGACTTCAGCAGGTTGCGCCACGTGCGTTCGCCGGAGTGAGGCTCGCCGGAGACGAGCAAGACGCGCAGCTTGTCGCGCACGCCGTCGATGGACACGACCGCGCGATTGTTCACCGGCGTCAGCTCGCCTTCGAGCGGCGAAGCCTCGATCTCGACGATGTTCTGGCCCGCATGCGGCACGTCGACGTCGATCGTCGTGGTCTGGCCGCTGATCATTGTGCGCTGGCTGATCGTCTGTCCGTCGCGGCGCACGGCGACCTGGGCGCGCTGGCCGGTGACACCCTGGTCATCGAGGCGGAAGGTGATCTTTTGCGGCTGTCCAACGATGCCGAAACGCGGCGCCGCAACGATGGCGATCCGGCGGTCACGTTCGTCCTTGCTGCCGGTGATCAGGGCGTGCACCGGCGCATTGAAGCCGAGCGCGGACGCGTTCGCCGGGATGTCGTGCACCCGGCCGTCGGTGACAAGGAAAGCGCCTGCGACGCGGTCGGTCGGCACATCCGACAGCGCTGTCGTGAGCGCCGTGAACAGGCGCGTGCCGTCCGTTTCGCCGTCCGCCTGGCCGGCCTCGACCACGCGGACCTCCAGCCCCTTGATCTGCTTCAGCCGGTCGACCAGCGCTTCGCGCGCCTGCTCCGTCTCGCGTGTGCGATCGCCAAAATTCTGGCTCGGGCTCTTGTCGATCACCACGGCGGCGACCGACGACAGGGGCTCTCGGTCCTCGCGTGTGAAGGACGGATTGGCGAGCGCCAGCAGGATCAGCGCCAGCGCTCCGACGCGGATCGCCGCGCCGCGCGCGCGCGCAAACAACAGGATCGCCGCGATGACGACGATTGCCGCCAGTCCGATCCAGAGCACTGGCACAGGTACAAGCGGTGCGAAGGCGAGGCCGTATTGCATGGCGCTACTGTCCCAGGCGTTCGATCAGCGCCGGCACGTGAACCTGGTCGGCCTTGTAGTTGCCGGTCAGCAGATACATCACGATGTTGACGCCGGCACGGAACGCGAATTCGCGCTGACGCGGTTCGCCCGGCGAGAGCGGCAGCATCGGTTGTCCGTCGGGGCGGAGCGCCCAGGCGCCCGCAAGATCATTCGAGGTGATGATGATCGGCGAGACGCCGTCGCCGCCGCGTGCCGGGCGCGCGGCCGCATCGTCGCCCTCGTCGTTTTCGCGCGGGAGCGTTTCGACCCAGGTCTGGCCGTTGGTGAAACGGCCGGGGAAGTCACGCAGCAGATAGAACGTCTTGGTCAGGACGTGCTCGCGCGGCACCGGCTCCAGTTCGGGGATATCGAGCGAGCCGAGAATGTTGCGCAGCGTCAGCATGCCGGGCGTCTCGGATTCGCTGCCCGGTGTCGCCTCGACGGCGTCGCGCGTGTCGAACAGCACCGTGCCGCCCTGCTTCATGTAGGCGTCGAGCTTGTTCAGCGTCTCCTGCGGCGGGCGCGGTGCGCCGGCGATCACCGGCCAGTAGATCATCGGATAGAACGACAGTTCGTCGCGCGCCGGATCGATGCCGACCGGATCGCCGCCTTCAAACGCGGTCCGCTGCGCAAGAAACAGCGTCAGCCCCGAAAGGCCGGCCTGAACGATCGAATCCACGTCGCTGTTGCCGGTGACGACATAGGCGAGACGCGTCTGCGACACCGCCTTGATGTTTGTCTCGTCAGTCTGTGCAGAGGCATTCTTTCCAGAGGCATTCCGTGCAGGGGCATTTTGCGAAGGCGGATTCTGCGCCGGCACATTCTGTGCCGAAGCGGGCAGGCTCGAAAGAACCGCGGCGGCCGCGAACATCAGCGCGACCACGGCGGCCGTCGCCCGTCGCCGTCCGAACAGACCGGCGACGCCCGCACCCAGCATGGCGACGACCAGCGCATCGAGCAGGAACAGGCCGAGCGCGCCCGAGAGCAGCCAGCCGCGCAGGTCGCGCGGCTCTTCGCTGCGGTAGGTGGCATGGCGTGCGCGCAGCGCCGACGTGTCGAGCGTGGCGATGCGGTCGGCGGGGGCCAGCGTGTTCACCGCGAGCGGTCCGTCGGCGGGCCCGTAGAAGCCCGGCGGATGATCCAGTGTTGCGCGGTCACGATAGTCGGCCTTGAGCGGCTTGGCGTTGGAAGGCGGCGGTCCGAACGCACCGAAGCCGTCGAGAATGCGCGTCGGCGCTACCGTCTCGGTGGTCGCTTCGCCCGCTGGACCTGCACCCGCGGTCTGGGTGTAGCCCGATATGTCGACGATGCGTCTCAGCATTTCCACGAATGTACCTGAAAGCGGTAAATCCGACCAGCGCGTGTCGGCGCTGACATGGAACAGGGCAACCACGCCTTTGCCGCGCTGCTCGCCGGTGACCAGCGGGGTACCGTCTCCCAAAGTGGCCCAGCTCTTGGTGGTCAGCGATGCGTCGGGCTCGGCGAGTACCTGGCGGCTGACCGTGATGTCTTTGGCGACGCCGAGACCGGCGAACGGGCCATCGGCGGCAAAGGCCGCGAGGGACTGTGGCTTCTCCCAGGTCAACGCGCCGCCGAGGCTGCGTCCGCCTCGCCGCAGCCGCACCGGAACCAGGTCGTCGTCTGCCGCAGCTAGGCGCGGGCCTGCGAAGCGGACCAGCACGCCGCCTTGCGCGATCCAGGCGTTCAACCGTTCGCGGATGTCCGGGCCGAGCGTGCCGACGTCGGCCAGCACGATCATCGGCAGCTTCTGATCGAGAAAGCGGCCGATGGCCGTCGCCGGTGCGGCGCGCTCGCCGAGGCGAACGTCGGCAAACGGTCCGAGCGCGCGCGATAAATAGAAAGTGGATGCCAACAGCGGCTGGGCCGTGTCGGAAGTCGCGCCGCTGACGACGCCGACCGCGCGGCGGCGCCAGCGCTTGTCGAGCAACTGCACGGCGCCGGCCGAACGCTCGCCGGCGATCTCCAGCCGTGTCACATCGTTGCGCAACTCCACCGGCATGTCGAAGGCAGCTTCCGTCTCCGTATCCTGGATATTGAAGACAAACCGCGCATCGCCGATCGGCGCCCCTTTCGCATCCAGCGCACGCACAAGACCGGTCTCGGGCGTGCCTGCGCCCGCACGCAGCACCTTCACCACCATGCGTGCCGCTGCATTCTCAGCTGCTGCCAGCGCGTGGGCCGGCGCGACACCGCCGTCATAGATCGTCAATTGGCGATCGCCGATCGCGCCCGGAAGGCCTGCAACGAACTCCGAGCCACGTCCGGTATCGACGCCGTCGGATATCCAGATGATCTCGGCGTCGCCGGTCGCATTCAGAAAACGGCCGATGGCGGGCAGCATGTCGACCCGCTCCACCGCATAGGGCTTTGGCGAGAGCTGGCGCAGCGCGATCCGCGCATTGCCGGCCGGCATCAGTGTGATGTCGCGCGCAGGCTCCGACATCGGAATCAGCGCCACGCCGCGGCCGTCGGACTCTGCGGCCGCAATCAGCTCATCCGCCGAGTGGATACGCGTCTCCCAGCCGGTTGCGGCGCTCCAGCCGTCGTCGATCAGCATGACGAGCGGCGAGGTCGAACGCGTCGCGCCCGTGATCGGGTTGTAGATTGGTCCCGCGGCCGCAAAGATCACCAGCGCTGCGGCGAGCAACCGTATCAGCGTCAGCCACCATGGTGTGCGCGCCGGAGTCTCTTCCTTCGGGGCGATGTCGAACAGCAGTCGGGTCGGCGGAAAGTCGATGCGCCGCGGGCGCGGCGGCATCAGCCGCAACAGCCACCACAGCACCGGCAGGCTGACGAGGCCGAGCAGCATCAGCGGTTGCGCGAAAGCGATGGGGAGGCTGCCGATCATGCGTGGCGTCCGATCTGGCCACCCTTGTTGACCGTCATGCCGCCGTGCAGGAACAGCAGCAGCTCCGCCGCCGAGCGATCAGTGTTGTGCACCGAGAACAGCCAGCCGAGGCGTCGGGTCTCGTCGCGAATCTCGTCGCGATGCCGCGCCACGCGGGCAAGGTAGTCGGTCGCCCAGGTCTCGGCCCGACCGGCGGTGATGGTGCCTGCGCCTTCCGGTTCGATGAAGTCGATGCGGCCGGAATAAGGGAATGTCTCCTCGGCGGGATCGACGATTTGCACAAGCGTGCCGTGCGCGCCGGTGGACGACAGGCCGGCGAGGGTCGTCTGAACCTCGCTCATCGGCGACCAGAAATCCGACAGCACGACGATCTCCGACAGCGACGAGGGCACGAAGGAGGGAGGCAGACTCGCGCGCGCGGTGGTATCGTGCAGGATCGCCTGCGCCATCTTGTCGACCACGCTGCGGCTGCCGGTCGGATGCATGATGCCGGGAACGCCGACGCGCTCACCGCCCTCCACCAGCAGTTCGGCCAGCGCGAAGGCGACGATCAGTGCCCGCTCGAGCTTGCTGTCGCGGGATTTCTTCGACGCAAACGCCATCGACGCCGAGCGGTCCGGCCATAGCCACACCGTATGCGCCGCTTCCCACTCCTGTTCGCGCACATAGAGATGATCATCGCGGCCGGAGCGACGCCAGTCGATGTTCTGTGCAGGCTCGCCGCTGGTGAAGCGGCGATATTGCCAGAAGCTCTCGCCTGCGCCGGCACGCCGACGTCCATGCAGTCCGTGAATGACATTGTTGGCGATGCGGCGCGCTTCCAGCACGAGGCGCGGGAGCGACGCGGCCAGCGAGCGACTTTCGCCGTCGGCGCGTCTAACTGCTTCGATCTCCCCCGCGGTGTGAAGGGACGCTTCTGCCATCAACCGATCCGCGACTTGAGCTGGCCGATCACGTCGCTGACCGTGCGGCCTTCTGCGCGCGCCGAGAAGGTCAGCGCCATGCGGTGCTTGAGAACCGGCTCTGCGAGATCGAGAACGTCGTCGACCGATGGCGCAAGCCGCCCGTCGAGCAACGCGCGGGCGCGCACGGCAAGCATCAGCGCCTGGCTCGCGCGCGGGCCGGGGCCCCAGGCGATGTGCTTGGCGCCTTCGCCGCCGTCCGGGCCGGGACGTGCCGAGCGGACCAGCGACAGGATCGCTTCAACCACCGAGTCGCCGACCGGCAGTCGGCGTACGAGCCGTTGTGCGGTCATCAGTGCTTCGGGGCTCATCGCTGCCTTGGCGTGGGTCTCCTCCGAGCCCGTGGTCTCGAACAGGATACGCCGTTCGGCGTCGCGATCCGGGTAGTCGACGTCGATCTCCATCAGGAAGCGATCGAGCTGCGCCTCGGGCAGCGGGTAGGTACCCTCCTGCTCGAGCGGGTTCTGCGTCGCCAGCACGTGGAATGGCTTCGGCAGATCGTGACGGGCGCCCGCCACAGTTACATGCTGCTCCTGCATCGCCTGCAGCAGCGCCGACTGCGTGCGCGGGCTGGCGCGGTTGATCTCGTCGGCCATCAGCAGCTGGGCGAACACCGGACCGGTGATGAAACGAAACGAACGTTTGCCGGTCGTGCTTTCATCCAGCACCTCGGCGCCGAGAATGTCCGACGGCATCAGGTCGGGCGTGAACTGGATGCGCTTGGCATCGAGACCGAGCGTGACGCCGAGCGTCTCAACCAGCTTGGTCTTGGCAAGGCCCGGGACGCCGATCAGCAGTGCATGGCCGCCGGAGAGGATCGTCACCAGCGCGTTCTCGACCACCCGCTCCTGGCCGAAGATGATGGTGCCGACGGCCTCCCTGGCAGTCTTGATGCTGTCCGCAACCTGCTCCGCGGACCGCACAATCACGTCTTCCAGTTTCTCGACACCTTCCGCAGCCATTCAGATCTCCTGTTTCGGGCGTCCGCCGACAATCAACCATCGCAAGGCAAGGCTCGTGCCTGACTCGCGCAACCCATTTAGGGCTATGCTAGACTGAACCTAAGCTGATGTATTCTCTTGAATTCCGATATTCCCGCATTATCGGGGCGACAGAGACACCAGCTAATCACGATCCGGCGAGTGAACCCGCCTCAGCGCAGGACAACGACAAACCATGGCTAACCAAGGGCAAATCTCCTCCCAAGGATTGGACGGACTTGCGAGCGCGGCGCGCACCGCTACCAGCAAGGGTTTGCCGCCGGTGCATCTATGGAACCCGGACTTCTGCGGCGATATCGACATGCGAATCGCCGCCGACGGAACCTGGTTCTACATGGGCACGCCGATCGGCAGGCCGGCGCTGGTGCGCCTGTTCTCAACGATCTTGAAACGGGAGGGCGATAAGCACTTTCTCGTGACCCCCGTGGAGAAGGTCGGCATCCGCGTCGATGACGCGCCGTTCATGGCTGTCGAGATGCAGAGGGATGGGACTGGCGACGACCAGCGTCTGCACTTTCGCACCAACGTCGACGACTGGGTGGAGTGCGACAGCGCGCACGAACTGCGCTTCAAGCAGGCCGAGGACGGCGGATTGATGCCGTACCTGCATGTGCGCAGCGACCTGTGGGCGAAGGTGACGCGGCCCATCTACTATGATCTGGTGGAACTCGGCGAAGAGCGTATCGTGAATGGACGCGATATGTTCGGCGTCAGTTCTGCCGGCGTCTTTTTTGCAATGGCCGGCGCCGAGCAGGTGAGGGACAACGTTTGAGCGATCGTGCCCCCGCTGGCGTGCCGCGTGACGAGTCGTCGGACAAGGACTTGTCGGACAAGACCGGGCTCGAGCGCGTAACAATCACTTCGGACGAGTTCTTTCGTCGCGCACGTGAGCTGTTCACGTTCGACGTGCCGCCGGCGCTGACCGATCCGACCATCATTCCGCCGACCGACGATGAAGGCATGCGAAACGTGCTGGAGATCATCGCCAAGGAGAAGCCGATCCGCCCGGCCGCGGTGCTCATTCCGGTGGTCGAGCGCGAAGAGCCGATGGTGCTGCTGACCCAGCGCGCGGCGCATCTGAACGACCACGCTGGCCAGGTGGCGTTTCCTGGCGGCAAGATCGATCCGACGGATCCTTCGCCGATGTACGCCGCGCTGCGCGAGGCGGAGGAGGAGATCGGACTCGACGCGGAGTTCGTCGAACCGATCGGTTATATGGATCTTTACGGTACGCCGTTCGGTTATCGCATTCTGCCGACCGTCGCGCGGGTGGATCCCGGTTTCGAATTGCGTGTCAACAAATCGGAAGTGGACGACGTGTTCGAGGTGCCGCTGGCATTCCTGATGAATCCGGCAAATCACTTCTTGAAAACGCGCGAATTTCGCGACATCACCCGCAGCTATTATGAGATGCCGTACGGCGATCGCTATGTCTGGGGAGTGACTGCCGGTATCTTGCGTGTTCTCTATCAGCGGATGTTCGCCAGATGATCCGTCCGGTTCTTACGGAAATCGGGCTGTTTCTCATTCCATTCGCGGTCTACGCATTATACCTGATCGCCACGCGCGCTGAGCTCTTTCACAAGACCTCCTGGCCGCTGCCGATAATCGGCTGGCTGACCGCGGCAGCGTTGCTCCTGATCATCGCAAGTTTTGCATTTCTTGCCAGTTTCTCCGGCGCGCCGCCGGGATCGACCTATGTGCCGGCGCACATCGAGAACGGCAGACTGGTACGGGGGGCAGAGAAGTGAGCAAGGCGCCGGCAGTGCGCACGGTGGATCGCTTGCGCGGCGCGCCATGGCTGAGCGGCGGCGGGGTGGCCAAGGCGCTCGCGCTCCTCAACAGCAATGGCGAGCAGGCGCGTGTGGTCGGCGGCGCGGTGCGCAATGCGCTGCTGGGCCTTGATGTTGGGGAAGTGGATATCGCGACCACGGCCGTTCCGGACGAGGTCATCCGCCGCGCTAAGGCCGCGAAGATCAAGTTCGCACCTACGGGCGTCGAGCATGGCACGGTGACGTTGATCATCGGCAAGCATCCCTACGAGGTGACGACGCTGCGCGAGGACGTCGAAACATTCGGACGCAAGGCGAGGGTAGCCTTCGGGCGTGACTGGCAGCGCGACGCCGAGCGGCGCGATTTCACGATCAGCGCCCTGTCTGCATCCGCCGACGGCACCGTGTACGACTACACCGGCGGCCTTGATGATCTTGCACAGCGCCGTGTGCGTTTCATCGGCGAGCCCGCGCGGCGGATCGCGGAAGATTACCTGCGCATCCTGCGCTTCTTCCGCATCCACGCGGCCTACGGTGAAGGACCGGTCGACCGGGATGGTCTGAATGCGTGCATCGCCGGACGCGCCGGCCTCGCGAACCTGTCGGCCGAGCGGATCCGCAGCGAGATGCTGAAGCTCCTGATCGCGCGAGGCGCGGCCTCCGCCTTGCAGGAGATGAGTGACGGCGGACTGCTGCTCGCGCTGCTCGGCGGCGTCACTTATCATCCGTCGTTCGCAGCCATGGTTGCGGCCGAGCAGCAGCTTGGTCTGGATGCTGACGTGATCCGCCGGCTTGCAGCGCTTGCGGTCGCGACCGTCGAGGACGCCGAGCGGCTGACTGTGCGTTTGCGATTGTCGAATGCCGAAAGCGAGCAACTCCGCTCGATGGCGCATCGCTGGTGGCGGCTCGCTTCGATCGATGACGCGCAGGGGCGCGTTCGCCTTTACAAGCTTGGACCTGATCGCTACCGAGACCGCGTGTTGTTCGGCTGGGCGCGCAAGGGCGGCGATGCAGGTTACTGGCAAGGACTTGCGACGCTCGGCGCACGCTGGGCTGCGCCGGTCTTTCCCGTGAAAGCAGCCGACCTCATGGCGCGAGGACTGCGGCCCGGCCCCGCGCTCGGCGCAGCCCTTGCCCGCGCCGAGCAGTTCTGGATCGATGCAGGTTTTCCGTCGGGCAAGGGTGAGCTTGCTGCCATCGTCGATCGCGCGATGGAGGATCAGGAAGGACCAACGAGGGGTGCCGATTCTCACTGACATTCTTTCCGCCTTCGCGAATATCTCGCTCACACAGCTCGCAGTCGTTACCGGCGTCACGCTGTTTGCGTCCGTGATAGGTGGTGTCGCTGGCTACGGGACCGGCGCACTGATGCCGTTGGTGCTGGTGCCGATGGTGGGCGCCGAGCCGGTGGTGCCGATCATTGCGATTTCGGCGCTGTTCACCAACACCGGGCGGGTCGCGGCATTCTTCCGACATATCGACGGACGCCGCTCGGCGATCGTTATCGCGGCTGCGGCCTTTACGTGCGTGCTCGGCGCTTACGCCTATACGCGGCTGTCCGGCGCTGGCGCAGCGCTGGTGATCGGCTCGATGCTGATCTTGAGCGTTCCGCTGCGCCGGTTGGCGCATCGACGTGCGGTGAAGCTGCACGACGGCGGGCTCGTGATCGGCGCGGCGGGTTATGGCCTTGTGGTCGGCGGCACCACGGGATCGGGCGCAATCCTGCTGTCGCTGTTGATGGCCGCGGGCCTCGAGGGCGCAGCCGTCATTGCGACGGATGCTGCGGTCACCATCGCCATCGGCATCGTCAAGGTCGCCGTCTTCGGCGTTACCGGCGCGGTTACGGCGCAGGTCATCGTTTTCGGATTGCTGATCGGCGCGGTCGCCTTTCCGGGCGGCTTTATCGCAAAGGCGCTGCTCGAACGGCTGCCGATCCGCGTCCACACCGCCATGCTGGACGCTGTCATCATTCTCGGCGGCGTCGTGATGATCATCGCCGCGCTGAGATGAGGTGTGTCGACAGGCGAAGGTTGAGGCGGCAGCGTTCGACGACAGCGAAACTCGCTGACGGGGGCGCCGTTCGCCGCCGCCTCAGTCGATAAAACCAAAGTCGATGAGAACCTGAATCAGGCGACGGCGCGGGTCTCTTCGCCGTCGTCCTCTTCTTCCTCGTCGCCGTTCTCGTCGTCGCCGTTCTCGGCCTCGTCGGTGGCGATTTCAGCGCGCTCAAGGGTCACGGCAGGAAGGGTCTCGCGGAACAGTTCGCCTTCCTCGCCGATCCAGATGCACTCAATGTTCTGGTCGTTGACTTCCGCAACGGTCAGCGCCTGGCCGCCCGACTTCAAGACCACCACATCGCCTGCTTTCAATTCCATGACCGGCTCCCTTATGAAGATGGGCGCACGATAGGCCGGGGTCATGACAGGCCAATCACAGAAGGATGTCGCGAGGAGTCCTTTTGTCGAATTGGCTCTAATCGTCCGCGTCCTCATCATCATCGTCCTGCGCGAAGCTGCCGCTGAGCTTCAGGCCGTCGATCCATGTTTCGCCCTTCCGCTTGACGACCGTGCGCGGCGTCACGCCGCCGACCGAGGCGAAGGCCGCCGCAAGCCGTTCGGAGTGAGTCACCACCCAGACCTGCGTGCGCTCCGCGGCGCGGACGATCAGCCGTGCGAGTGGCTCCAGCAGGTCCGGATGCAGGCTCGCTTCGGGTTCGTTCAAGGCGATGAAGCCCGGCAGGCGGTAGCCGAGCAGCGCTCCGGCCAGCGCGAGGTAACGCAAGGTCCCGTCCGACAGCTCGTTCGCCTCGAACACGCGCTGCGGATATTCGGCCTGAATCAGGCCGAACGAGGCTGTGCGGTCGGGCGAGGGCACGACGAGGCGTGCGCCCGGAAACGCGTCGTCGATGACCTGATGGAGCTCGTGCGCGTCTTCTCGGATATGCACCAGTGTCGCAAACACCGCTGCGAGGTCGCCGCCGTCCGAGGCAAGCGTCGGCGTGGTCACCGCAAGGCACGGCCGTCGCAGCGGTGCGTCCCGGTCGCTGCGGAAATCATGATAGAAGCGCCAGTCCAGCATGGTCTGGCGCACGAATTCGATGTCGCCGAAACGGCCGGGATCGCGCAAGCCGCCGAGCGCGGTCTCCGAGGCGAGCAGACCGGTGCTGAGCGTGTGCTTGCGGCCGTCGTTGTCGATCGCCGTCGCGCGCGTCCCTTTGCGTTCGAGCACAGTGAGCGGCCGTTTGGCGCCGCGGAAGACGAGCATCTCTTCCTTGACCTGCGGCTCGAGGGCGAACGCCGCTGCGGTGGGCGTCCTTAATCCAATGTCGATCTCGTAGGAATGCACGACACCGACCTCGACGCCATAGTCGAAGCGTGATTGCCCGGACCTCTCGGTTTCCGCCCCCAACTCGACCGACAGCTTGATCCGCACGGGTTTGTTGACTTTTCGTTGGCCCGCCCAAAGTGCGGACTGCATGCCGCCTTCAGACGCAAGCTCCCGCGAGAGCGTGCCGGCGGCTGACGCTTGGAGCAGCTGCAGCGCCCGATAAAGGTTGGTCTTGCCGACGCCGTTGGCGCCGACAAACACGGTGAGCTGGCCCACTGGAAAGCGGATCGCTCGCAGCGAGCGATATCCGGCAATGGCCACCTCGCGGATTTTCATCAGCCCTTCCGTTCAAGCCGGCAGCAGTTCCGACAGCGAGCGGATGATGCGGTCGGGCTTGATGGTGGAGCCTTCGGGCAGGCCGTCCCCATGCGCATCCATCCAGATCGCGTAGATGCCAAGTCGCTGCGGTGTGACGACCTCCCATTCCAGATTGTCACCGATCATCCATGTATCGCGTGCGGTCACCCCGAGCGCGTCCATAGCGTGGGTATAGGCGCGCTCCTCAGGTTTGCCGAAGCCGTGCTCGCCCTCGATCTGGATGTGGTCGAAGCGGTTTGCGAGCGCGAACCGCAGAATCTTGGCGCGCTGGGTTTCGGCGGCGCCGTTTGTCACCAGAGCGAGCTTGACGCCATGCAGTTTCAGCGCGTCGATTGCCTCGTGCACGCCCGGAAACAGCGTCATCTGCTCCTCGCGATAGAGGCCGTAGCGGTTCGCTATGCGGATGCAGAAGTCTTGCGACATGGCGCGCCTGCCCGTGGCAGCAAGGGTCGCAAAGCCGTCGGCGACGACCACGTGGCGTGCTTCGTTCAACTTCAGTCGCCAGTGTGCCTCGGCGCTCGCCCAGAAGCGTCGGCCCGCGGCGGCGATTGCGGCGGCGGCCTCGGTCGGTAGCAGCGGGGCGAGTTCGGCCGCGAATTCGTGCGCGACCGCAAGCCAGGCAGCCTCGGGTTTGCTGTAGGCCGACAGGATCGTGTCATCCATGTCGATCAGCATGGCGCGGGGCAGGGGATGCGTCACGGCCACTTCACCTCCGGCGGCAGTGACGACAGGATCGAGTTCACGTTGCCGCCGGTCTTCAGGCCGAACACCGTGCCGCGGTCGTGCAGGAGGTTGAATTCCACATAGCGGCCGCGGCGGATCAGTTGCTCCTCGCGATCTTCCGCCGTCCAGGGTGTCGCAAAATTCGCCCGCACCAGTTCAGGGTAGACCTTTGCGAACGCGCGGCCGATGTCCTGGGTAAAGGCGAAGTCGGCGTCCCAGTCGCCGGAGTTGTGGTGGTCGTAGAAGATGCCGCCGACCCCGCGCGGCTCCTTGCGGTGCGGCAGGTAGAAGTATTCGTCGCACCAGGTCTTGTACTTGTCATAGTCGGCGACGCCATTGTGACCGCCGCAGGCGGCCTTCATGGCGGCATGGAAGGTAATCGTATCGGGATCGTCCTGAGTCCGCCGCCGGTCCAGTACCGGTGTCAGGTCGGCTCCGCCGCCGAACCACGTTTTCGTCGTCACGACGAAGCGTGTGTTCATATGCACCGCCGGAACATGCGGGTTGCGCATGTGGGCGATCAGCGAGATTCCCGACGCCCAGAAGCGTGGGTCCTCGGCCGCGCCGGGCATCTGCGCGCGAAACTCGGGCGCGAATTCGCCGTGCACGGTCGAGCAATGCACGCCGACCTTTTCAAACAGGCGTCCGCGCATCATCGACATCACGCCGCCGCCGCCCTTGGCGCCGGTATGGTCCGTCCGCTCCCACGGCGTGCGCTCGAAACGGCCGGCGTCACCAGGATAAAGAGCGTCGGGGGCTTCGCGTTCAAGCGCCTCGAAAGTCGCGCAGATGTCGTCACGCAGGGATTCGAACCATGCGCGGGCGCGTGCTTTTTGTGCCTCAACTGCGTTGCTGTTCAAGACGACGGCCTCACCCATGTTAATCGCCGGTCGGCGCGATGCGGAATTCGAGCACCTGCGGAAGCTCGCGCAAGTGCGCGGAAAGATTTTCCGCGTTCTTGCGATTCCGGCTCTTGATCGTCATCCGATACTCGAACTGCCGGCCGCCTTCAGTCAACCGCGACGAAAGGTTGGCGATCGAAAAGCCGTGACCGCCGACAAGCTTGCGTAGTTCGTTTTCGCTCATCACCTGATCGCGCGCGAATCGAAGCATGTGGTGGGCATAGAACTCGGTCGGCAATCGCGCCTCGATATACCGAAACAGCGCCAGTACGATCAACGTCGTTACGGCGCCGACGATCGCCGCGAACCAGAAGCCGACGCCGATAAGAATGCCGATCGCCGAGGTCACCCAGATCGATGCCGCGGTCGTCAGCCCCCGAACGGTCAGGCTTTCCTTGAAGATCACCCCGGCGCCGAGAAAGCCGATGCCGGTCATGATCCCCTGTGCCATCCGCGTCGGGTCGGTCCGGATCGCCTCGTGAGCGATCATGGTCATCCATTGATTCTGGTAGACCGTGACGATCATGAGCAACGTCGAGGCGATGCAGACGAGCGAGTGGGTGCGAAATCCGGCCGGACGTCCATGGAAGGAGCGCTCAAAGCCGATCATCGCGCCGATCACCAGCGCGCCCGAAATCCTGCAGATGATGATGAGATCGTCATGGCTCACTTCCTGGGGCTCCTTCGCTTTCGCAGACGAGTGCTTCGTTTCCGAAGTTCACTTCGCGCCACACTCGACATGCGAACACAAAAAAAAATGTAAGGAGCCCAAGCAAGTTTATGAACTTAATGCGGTTTTTGAATCTGAAGTTCCTGCGCTGGATTTGCCGCGAAGTTGGCAGGAATTTCGGTTTCATCGCACGGACAATGAGCAGTACTGACAATGCGCAGCAATGGATGACAACGACGCCTTGACCCCGGGGAACATGGCGCGTGCCGGCCCGTTCAGCGCATCTGCCGCAAGGCCTCGCCGAGCGCCATGGCCGCGGCCATGGCGACATTGAGCGAGCGCATGCCCGGTTGCATCGGGATCACCAGCCGCTCGTCGGCGGCGGCGACCACCTTGTCCGGCACGCCGGCCGACTCGCGTCCCAGCAAGAAAATGTCCGAAGGGCCATACTGACAATCCAGGTAAGACCTGCTGCCCTTGGTCGTCAGCAGCAGGAGCCGGAGGCCGGCTTGGCGCCGCCAGTCTTCAAATGCCTCCCAGGCCGGATGGCGTTCGATTCGCACCTGGTCGAGGTAGTCCATCCCCGCCCGGCGAAAGTGCCGGTCGGATATCGGAAAGCCGGCGGGCTCGATGATGTGAGCTTCGACATTTAGGCAGGCGCAGAGGCGGAGAATCGTGCCGGTGTTCTGCGGAATGTCCGGCTGGAAAAGAGCTATGCGCATGGCGGTTGCGGGCATTCCTTAGCGGCCGCATTTTCGAGGAAAAGTCACAGTGCACGAGAGGTTTGCAATCACCCATCGCGGCGGTGCGAACGCGCACTTGCGCTGCCGCGGCAAGGGTGTCAATAGAACCGTTCTGAACGACCCTGTTTCGCCTTGATTGATGGGGCCGTTCTTGTTCGACCTACCGCCGCGGGGGCGCGGCGCCGGTAGCCATTGTCGGGTGGCGCATGACATGCATGCGGGCGTCATCGGGGTGGTTCAGCCGGCCATGACCGAAAGGGTTTGGAATCGTGACGACGACGGCTTCGGCGCATGCGACGCGCCGTGATTTTCTCTACGTCGCAACCGGGGCGGTTGCAGCAGCGGGAGCCGCAGCGGCAGTCTGGCCGCTCATTTCTCAGATGAACCCGGACGCTTCCACGATCGCCGCAGGCGCACCGATCGACGTCGACCTCGCACCGATCGCCGACGGGCAGATGATCAAGGTATTCTGGCGCGGCAAGCCGATCTTCGTCCGTCACCGCACGGAAAAGGAAATCAAGGAAGCCGAAAACGTTCAGCTCTCCGAGCTGCGCGATCCGCAGGCCGACTCTACGCGGGTCAAGGAAGGCCATGCGAGCTGGCTGATCGTTTACGGCAACTGCACCCATCTCGGCTGCATACCGCTCGGCAACCAGGGGCCTTACGGCGGGTGGTTCTGTCCCTGCCACGGCTCGGTGTTCGACACGTCCGGCCGCATCCGCTCGGGACCCGCTCCGACCAACCTTCCGATTCCCCCGTACACCTTCGTCTCGGACACCACGATCAAGATCGGCTGATCGTCAGCCGCCATCGATCCACGTCGTGCGAAATTCTATCTCTTAAGGTTGCATCATGAGCGGACCGTCCACCTTCCAGCCGCAAAATCCCGTCCTGAAATGGTTCGAGCGGCGTCTGCCCATCATGGGCCTCGTGCATTCGTCGTTCGTCGCCTACCCGACGCCGCGCAACCTGAACTACTGGTGGACCTTCGGCGGCATCCTCGCTTTCATGCTTGCCGCGCAGATCGTCACCGGCGTCGTTCTGGTGATGCACTATACGCCGCACGCGACGATGGCGTTCTCGTCGATCGAGCACATCATGCGCGACGTGAATTATGGCTGGCTGATCCGCTATCTGCACGCCAACGGCGCATCGATGTTCTTCATCGCCGTCTACATCCACATGTTCCGCGGCATGTATTACGGCTCCTACAAGGAGCCGCGCGAGGTGCTCTGGATTCTCGGCGTGATCATCTATCTTTTGATGATGGCGACCGGTTTCATGGGCTATGTGCTGCCGTGGGGGCAGATGAGCTTCTGGGGCGCGACCGTCATCACCAACCTGTTCTCGGCGTTCCCGTTCATCGGCGAGCCGATCGTGACGTTCCTGTGGGGCGGCTACTCGGTCGACAACCCGACCCTGAACCGCTTCTTCTCGCTGCACTATCTCCTGCCGTTCATGATCCTCGGCGTGGTGATCCTGCACATCTGGGCGCTGCACGTGGCAGGCCAGGGCAATCCGGCCGGCGTCGAGCCGAAGACCGACAAGGACACGGTGCCGTTCACGCCTTATGCGACGATCAAGGACGCGTTCGGCATGGTCTGCTTCATGCTGATCTATGCCTGGTTCGTGTTCTACACGCCGAACTATCTCGGCCATGCCGACAACTACATCCCGGCGAATCCCGGCGTGACGCCGTCGCACATCGTGCCCGAATGGTACTATCTGCCGTTCTACGCCATCCTCCGCGCCATCCCGAACAAGCTCGGCGGCGTGCTGGCGATGTTCGGCGCAATTGTCGTCCTCGCCTTCCTGCCATGGCTCGACACCGCAAAGACCCGTTCGGCGCGCTATCGCCCGCTGTTCAAGCAGTTCTTCTGGATTTTCGTGGCCGTCTGCCTGGTGCTGGGCTGGCTCGGCTCGAAGCCCGCTGAAGGCGCCTATGTGATCGTCGCGCGCATCCTGACGATCTACTATTTCGCGCATTTCCTGATCGTGCTGCCGCTGCTCAGCCGGATCGAGACGCCACGCGCCATCCCCAATTCGATTGCCGACGACGTGCTGGCGAAGACGGGCTCTGCGAAACAGCCGATGGTTGCGACCGCGGCTGCAATCGTTGCGGTGGCGGGCGCGCTGTTGCTGGCGAGCGCTCAGCCGTCGAGTGCCCAGGATGACCATGGCGCGCCACAGCCGCCGCGGGAGAAGTGGTCGTTTGCCGGTCCGTTCGGCAAGTTCGACCGTGCTCAGCTGCAGCGCGGCTTCAAGGTCTACAAGGAGGTCTGCGCCACCTGCCACAGCCTCTCCTTTGTGGCGTTTCGCAACCTCGCGGAGCCGGGCGGTCCGGGTTACTCGGCTGCGCAGGCCACGGCGGTTGCTGCCGAATACAAGATCAAGGATGGGCCGAACGATCAGGGCGAGATGTTCGAGCGTCCGGGACGCGCGGCTGATCGCTTTCCGGCGCCGTTCCCGAACGAGCAGGCCGCGCGCGCCGCCAATGGCGGCGCCAATCCGCCGGATCTTTCGCTGATCGCCAAGGCGCGTACTTATGAGCGCGGATTTCCCTGGTTCATCTTCGACATCTTCACCCAGTATCAGGAGCAGGGTCCCGATTATCTCGTGGCGCTCATGAACGGCTACGAGGACGCGCCGCAAGGTTTCACCCTGCCGGCCGGTTCGAACTACAACAAGTACTTCCCCGGCCACGCCATCGGCATGCCGAAGCCGCTAAATGACGGGCAGGTGACCTATGATGACGGATCGCCGCAGACAGTCGACCAGTATGCGAAGGACGTGACGGCATTCCTGATGTGGACCGCCGAGCCGCACATGGAAGCGCGCAAGCGGATCGGTCTTCAGGTCTTCATCTTCCTGATCCTGCTCTCGGGCCTCCTCTACTTCACGAAGAAGAAGGTCTGGGCCATGGCGCACTGATCGGCCGCGCCAGGCTCTGCGCCGACGAACAAAAAGGCTCCCGCAAGGGGGCCTTTTTATTTGCGTCACGTTTGTTGCGCGAGGGTCATGGAAGGGCCGTCCGCACGGCATTGCGGAATTCAGAGGCTGCGGCCACAATGGTTTCCAGCACCATTTCAAAAGCGAGTGGAGGATCGAATGGGCACCAGCATCAGCTACAAGCGTCCTGACGGCAAGGAGAATGGCGGCTATCTCGCGCTCGCTGCGCGCGCGAACGCGCCGGGCGTCGTGGTGATCCAGGAATGGTGGGGTCTTCAGGACCAGATCAAGGGCATCTGCGACCGCTTCGCGCTCGCGGGGTTCGATGCGCTGGCGCCCGATCTCTACAACGGCGTCGTCGTGCCCTATCACGACACGGAGGCTGCCGGCAAAGAGATGAACTCGATGAACTTCGCCGACGCCACCGAACAGAATGTGCGCGGCGCCGTGCAGTTCCTGAAGCGCAACGGCGCAAAGGCCGGCATCACCGGCTTCTGTCTCGGCGGCGTGGTCTCGATCATCGCGGCGGCGAAAATCCCGGAACTGGCGTGCGCGGTGCCCTTCTACGGCATCCCGCCCGAGAATGTGGTCAAGCCAGCGGACGTCAAGGTGCCGCTGCAGGGTCACTTCGCGCTGAAGGACACGTGGATCACGCCGGAGGCCGTCGACACCTTCGAGGCGGGACTGAAGGCCGCCGGCAAGACCTTTGAAATCCACCGCTATGACGCCGACCATGCCTTCGTGAACGAGCAGCGGGCGCCGGTGCATGATCGCAAGGCCGCTGAGCTCGCCTGGGATCGTGCGGTGACGTTCTTGAACAAGCATCTGGCTTGAAGAAGAGCTTGGCTTGACCTTGCAAATTTCCGATCTGCGGCAGCGGCCCGAGTTTTTCGACACCGTCGCAGATCGTGTCTGGCGCGCCTGGTGGAAGCCGGCCGGCAAGCCGCTCGAGCAGGTATCGAGCGGCTTGGCGGAGATGATGAAAGGTGATCCGATTCCGTTCGCGATTGTCGCGCACGCCGGCTCGGAATTTCTCGGCTCGACGCTCGGGATTGCGTCCGATCTCGCCGACCGGCCGCAATACGGGCCATGGGTCGCCGCCGTCTGGGTCGAGCCGCAGCATCGGTTGCAGCAAGTCGGCCGCGCGTTGGTCGGTCATGCTGCGCAGGTGCTGTTCGCGCGAGGCTTTGCGCGCATCTATCTCTGCTCATCGCCCAGGCGACGGAATTTCTACGTGCGACAGGGCTGGACGCCGATCGAGGAGAACGTCGGCACGCATTCGCAGACGGTGTATGTCATGGACGCAGCCACGGGCTCCCCGTGATCATCGAGACGCCTCGCACGCATCTTCGCAGTTGGCGCGATGCGGATCGCGAGGCGTTCGCGGCGATGAACGCTGATCCGCAGGTCATGCACGACCTCGGCGGACCGATCGGCCGGACTGAAAGCGATGCAAAGCTCGACCGCTACGCGGCGGCCTTCGCGCTTCATGGCGTCTGTCGATGGGTAATCGAAAGCCGCAATGGGGAGTTGCTCGGCTACGCCGGGATCATGCCGCGGAATGGTGACCATCCACTCGGCGCTCACTTCGACATTGGCTGGCGCCTTGTGCGGGCCGCATGGGGGCAGGGCTATGCCACCGAGGCGGCGAAGGCTGCGCTCGATGACGCCTTTGGTCGCGTACGCTTGACCGAAGTCGTCAGCTATACCGCGCCGGACAATCTCCGGTCGCAGCGTGTGATGCAGCGGCTGGGTCTGCAACGGGATCCGTCACGAGACTTTACAGTAGACTACGAGAATGTCGGCAAATGGCGCGGCTTGGTCTGGGTCGCCCGTCCGGCGTGACAGGCCGCACTCAATGCAGTCCGCGATCGCCCAACATAAACCCTCACCCTGAAAAGCCCGGCGTGGCTCGGAGAGCGGAGCCGGGCGTCTCGAAGGGCGAGGGCGGGAACGATGTGCTGTACGGCGACAGCAACGGCGGCGCCTGGGGTCCGGACGGCACTGCCGACGTGGTGGTGTTCTCAGGCCGGCGGTCAGATTACCTCATCGGATACGACAGCGCTGCAGCAACCTTCATCCTGCGCGATCTGCGCACCGGATCTCCGGACGGAACGGACACGGCCAGAGAGTTCGAGATCTACCGGTTCAGCGACGGCGATGTCGCTGCCGCTGCTTTGCAATCAGGTGCGCTGAACTTGCAAAATGGAACGGCTGCAAACGACGTGCTGTCCGGCACGGCCGGCAATGACTGGCTCATCGGCCTCGCGGGCAATGACACCATTTACAACGGTAGCGGGGACGACCGTCTCGAAGGCGGCGACGGTGACGACCAGCTGATAGGTGGCGCCGGCGCGGATGTGATGGACGGTGGTGCCGGGTTTGATTATGCCAACTACTTCTGGGCGGCAAACGGAATATGGACCACCGAGGGAGTGACGGCGGATCTGGCTGATCCCGGCAACAACACAGGCGCGGCCGCCGGGGACAGCTACATCGGTATCGAGCAACTGACCGGCACGCAGACCAACGACGTGCTGCGCGGCGACGGCGGCGCCAACATCATCTATGGCCTGGGCGGCAACGACGTCATCGAGGGTCGCGGCGGCAACGATGTGCTGTACGGCGATAGCAACGGTGGCAGCTGGGGTCCGAACGGCGCCGCCGATGTGGTGGTGTTCTCAGGGCGACGATCGGACTACCAGGTGAGCTACGACAGCGCGACTGGCGCCTATATCTTCGCAGACCAGCGCGCCGGATCGCCGGACGGCACGGACACGGTGAAGGAGTTCGAGATCTACCGGTTCAGCGACGGCGACGTCACGAGCACGGGCATCATGCCTGGTACCGAGGGCAACGATACGCTGGTTGGGACTGCCGGCAATGATTGGCTCATCGGTCTGGCCGGCAACGACATCCTCTGCGGCGGGAACGGCAACGACCGTCTCGAAGGCGGGGATGGCAACGATAATCTCCTTGCTGGCTTCGGCGCGGATATCATCGATGGCGGCATCGGCCTGGATCTCGCGAACTATTATTGGACAGGGAATGGTGTGGCTGCCACCGAGGGAGTGACAGCGGATCTCGCCAGTCCAGACAACAACACCGGTGCCGCAGCCGGGGACAGCTATATAGGCATCGAATGGGTGGATGGTACGCAGGTCAATGACGTGCTGCGCGGCGACAGCGACGCCAACTACGTCTACGGCTATGCCGGCAATGACATCATCGAGGGCCGCGGCGGAAACGATATTCTGTACGGCGACAGCAACGGCGGCTGGATAGGTCCGGACGGCACTGCCGACGTAGTAGTGTTTTCGGGCCAGCGGTCAGACTACCAGGTGACATATGACAGCGGCACGGCAAGCTACACGTTCGTCGACCAGCGCGCAGGATCGCCGGACGGCACGGACACCGTGAAGGAGTTCGAGGTCTACCGGTTCAGCGATGGCGATATCACGAATATCGTCGTTGATGCCGGGAGCAGCGCAGCCATGAGCTCGTTCGACACGCTGAGCAACAATGCCGCCGATCAGCTCGTCACCGCGATGGCGACCTTCGAGGCCCATTTTGCGGCGAGCAGCGCTGGTGTCGGGTTTGATCCGACCAATTCGGCGAATACGATGATCAATGACGCCGCCGTCCTCACAGCGGCCAACAACGCCTGGCATCGGGCGGCTGCCTGAACGGGGCAGAGTGATGCAAGTCGGGGCCGGTCATCGGCTCCGACCAGGCCACTTTGGTCTAGTCTGGGTTGAATAACTCGGAGAGGCCATCTGAAACTCGTGGTTTCGCATGCAACACCGGTTCGCATCGTTTCGGGGCGGCTGCTGGCCGCCGTCAAGGCTCTTGACGGCAACGCGAGGCCATGATGATTAATGCCGCCATGCGCACCGCGACCACCCAGATCCGTCTTTGGTGGGCCACCTCCTAGCAGGTGGCCGGCGCGATTTTCTTACAACAATCGTCAAATGGGCCGCCAACGCAGTGCGGGCGGCCTTCTGTTCGTTTGCCCTGCGTGATAGCGAGGACACATGAACAGGACCGTTTTTTCACTCCCTGACCTGAAGACCTACACCACCGCCGGCGGCCTGGCTGTCACGCGCGCCGTCGCGGGGTTCACCGGTGGTGCTGCGCTTGACGCGCTGATCGAGCTGCTCGACCGGCGGCGCGGAGTCGTGCTGTCGTCGGGGACGACGGTGCCGGGGCGCTACGAGAGCTTCGATCTCGGCTTCGCCGATCCGCCGCTGCGGCTGGAGGCGACCGGCGCCGACTTCTTCATCGCGGCACTGAACGAGCGTGGCCGGGTGCTGGTCGCGTTCCTGGCCGATGTGCTGCGCGACAGCAGTGTGGTGGTGACAGAACGGACGCCGGAGCGCATCGCAGGACATATCCTGCGGGGTGAGGCGCCCGCCAATGAGGAGCAGCGTACGCGCCGTGCCTCGATCATGTCGCTCGTCCGCGCCATCGTCGCCGCGCTGAGCGAGAACGACGAACCGTTGCTCGGGCTCTATGGCGCTTTCGGCTACGACCTCGTCTTTCAAGTCGAGGATCTCGTGCAGAAGCGGGCGCGCGAGGCGGACCAGCGCGATATCGTGCTCTATATCCCGGATCGCCTGCTGGCCTATGACCGCGCGACCGGGCGAGGCGTGACGATCGCTTATGATTTCGCCTGGAAGGGGCAGTCGACCGAGGGCCTGCCGCGCGAGACGCCCGACAGCGTCTATGTGCACACCGGCCGACAGGGCTTCGCCGATCACGCGCCCGGCGTCTACCAGGCGACCGTGCAGAAGGCGCGCGAAGCGTTCGCGCGCGGCGACCTGTTCGAGGCGGTGCCGGGGCAACTGTTCGGCGAGCCGTGTGAGCGCTCGCCGGCGGAAGTGTTCCAGCGGCTTTGCAAGATCAACCCGTCGCCCTATGGCGGCCTTCTCAATCTCGGCGACGGGGAATTCCTCGTTTCCGCCTCGCCGGAAATGTTCGTTCGCTCCGACGGCCGCCGGGTCGAGACATGTCCGATTTCCGGCACCATCGCCCGCGGCGCGGACGCCATCGGCGACGCCGAACAGATCCGCGAGCTCCTGAATTCGCAGAAGGACGAGTTCGAGCTCAACATGTGCACCGACGTCGATCGCAACGACAAGGCGCGCATCTGTGTGCCCGGGTCGATCAAGGTGCTGGCGCGGCGGCAGATCGAGACCTACTCGAAGCTGTTCCACACCGTCGACCACGTCGAAGGCATGCTGCGGCCCGGCTTCGATTCGCTCGATGCGTTCCTGACCCATGCATGGGCCGTCACGGTGACGGGGGCGCCAAAGCTCTGGGCCATGCAGTTCGTCGAGGACCATGAGCGCTCCTCGCGCCGCTGGTACGCCGGTGCGTTCGGCTTCGTCGGATTCGACGGCAGCATCAACACGGGCCTCACGATCCGGACCATTCGCATGAAGGATGGCCTGGCCGAGGTCCGCGTCGGCGCGACCTGCCTTTTTGATTCCGATCCCGAGCTTGAGGACAAGGAATGCCAGATCAAGGCTGCGGCGCTGTTCCAGGCGCTGCGCGGCGATCCGCCGAAGCCGCTGTCGGCCGTCCAGCCGGACGCGACCGGATCGGGCAAGCGGGTCCTGCTGATCGACCATGAGGACAGTTTCGTGCACATGCTGGCGGATTATTTCCGCCAGGTCGGCGCGAGCGTCAGCGTCACGCGGCACAACCATGCGCTGGAGATGCTGGCCAAGGACAAGTACGATCTCCTGGTGTTGTCACCGGGCCCGGGCCGGCCGGAGGATTTTGGCATGGCCAGGACGCTGGACGCGGCCCTTGCGAAGAAGCTGCCGGTGTTCGGCGTTTGTCTCGGGGCGCAGGCGATCGGCGAATATTTCGGCGGCACGCTCAACCAGCTGGCGCAGCCGGCGCATGGCCGGCCGTCGCGCGTGCAGGTGCGGGGCGGGTGCCTCTTGAATAATCTGCCGAACGAGATCGTCATCGGCCGCTATCACTCACTGCACGTGGCGAAGGATTCGATGCCCGATGTGCTGCAGGTGACAGCGACGACGGAGGACGGCGTGGTAATGGCGCTGGAGCACAAGTCGCTGCCGATCGGCGGCGTGCAGTTTCATCCCGAGTCGCTGATGTCGCTCGGCGGTGAGGTGGGCCTGCGCGTGGTCGAGAACGCGTTCAGGCTTGGTCAGAAGGCGCTAGTGCGGTGTTTCTGACGTTCCGATCACCCTTGCTGCAACCTCATTCATCGGAACGTCAGAAACACCGCACTAGCATTATAAAGTTGCTAGTGTCCTTTTTGTTTCTGACGCTCGCACGAAGGACTCGCGGCGAGGTGGTGCGAGCGTCAGAAACAGGACACTAGTGAAGAAGGAACCCGCGTGAGCGGCATCCTTAAATTCGAAAGCATGGCAAATGAGTCTTGAAGGCGATCTCCGCTCGACGATCCGCAACATCCCCGACTATCCGAAGAAGGGGATCATGTTTCACGATATCACAACGCTGCTCGGCGATGCGCGCGCATTTCGCCGCGCGGTCGATGAGCTGGTTCAGCCGTGGGCCGGCTCGAAAGTCGACAAGGTCGCAGGCATCGAGGCGCGCGGCTTCATCCTCGGCGGTGCCGTCGCCCATCAAGCCTCCGCCGGATTTGTGCCGATCCGCAAGAAAGGCAAGCTGCCGCACACCACGGTGCGCATTGCCTATTCGCTGGAATACGGCATCGACGAGATGGAGATGCATGAGGACGCAGTGAAAAAGGGCGAGCGCGTCATCCTGGTGGACGACCTGATCGCGACCGGCGGCACCGCGGAGGGTGCAGTGAAGTTGCTGCGCCAGATGGGCGCCGAAGTGCTGGCGGCCTGCTTCGTGATCGACCTGCCAGATCTCGGCGGTGCCCAGAAGCTGCGCGACATGGATGTGCCGGTGCGCACCCTGATCTCGTTCGAAGGGCACTGACCGCGCGAGAGGAGCGCTACGACCGTCGCAGCATCAGCTTCAAGCCGAGCTCGCGAAAGCGCACGAAGCACTTGACGGTCCACTGATAGAGCTCCGACGACGTATCGGTCGACGTCCTCAGGAAGCTCGCGAACGAGAAGGTTTTCCGGTCGATATAGGTTTTCAGGAATCCCGGCAGCATCGCGATTTCGAGAAGCTCCCGCTTGCCGATCCACGGCGGAACCTCGCCGAGCAGAACCTGCTCGTTGTTGACGGGAACGAGCGCCGCATTCCCGAAATCGGCTTGCAGCATGCTCCAGGCGAGCTGCGAGGTGCGGCCGCGGTCGGGAATGAACAGGATGACCACCTGAACCCCGCGCCGCTCGGCTTCTTTAATGAATCCGATCTCTTTCGCCATCCTGAAGAAGCCGTCGAAGGCATGGAAGCCGAGGTCGATCACCTTCGGCGCGCCGTCGTGGACGATCAACCGGTCCATCAGCTGCATCTGGCCGAACGTGTCGTCGATATTGGCGGTCTCGGTCAGCTTCGGGAGGAAATCCAGGAGTGACGGTTCATTCAGGTTCAGGTCGAACGCCGTTGTATGCCGGTTCTCCAGTGCCAGATATTCGGTGAGCAGACGCGACAGCAGCGTCTTGCCGACGCGCGGCCGGGGCGAGCAGATGATGTAGACGGGCGTATGGTTCATCGGGCTGGTCGGATGCGGCGACTGCGTCGCTGCATATCACGCCAGCCGTCACGCTGTCGCAGAATTCAAAGCGGTCATGCCCGGCGTTTGCTTCTGCACCGGGCATACGCGTCTCAGGTTCCTGTCGGCAGCTCCGCCTTGGTCGTGGCGCTGCCTTTGTCCTTGCCGACGATGTCGGTGAGCTTGATGCGGTCGAATTCACCCCAGACATTGCCGAGCCAATGACGGACATAGCCGCGCAGCACGAAGGAATAGTTCGCGGCTTCGTCGCGCTGGCTCTTGTTGGCGACGAACTTCAGGAACGGCACCGAGGCAACTTCGACCTGCTCGTAGGCCATCTCGTTCAGCTTCGGAATGGTTATCTCGGTCGCGTTCTTGATCTTGCGGAAATACGAGTTGTAGGTCGCCTGATCCCACTCGAAGAAGCTCGTGTTGTTGATGAAGTTCTTGACCAGGAAATACTTCGCGCCGGACATGAAGTTGGCGGTCTCGGCGATCTCGTCCAGCGAGGCGATCGACGGGCCGAGGATGTGAAACACCGCGAAGGTGATCTGGCCCGACTGGGCCGCGTCGAGGAAGCCGATGTCGCGCAGCGACTTAAGGGTCGGCGACAGAAGGCCGGCGCGCACGTCGATCACGGTGACGCTGGCGTTCGCCGAATTCAGCGTGTCGAAGATCTTCATCTGATCGGATGTGGAGGTCACATCGACGATCTCGGTGACGGTGGGGTGGAAGCGCTTCAGCGTGCCGCGCGGCGCTTCGGTATCGAAGGCGCGGGTCGGGACATTGTTGGCACTGAAATAGTCGAGCACCGTGCGTGAGACCGTGGTCTTGCCGACGCCGCCCTTGTCCGCCCCCACAACAATGACTGCTGGTTTCGCCATGATGCCCCTTTTCGATCCGGTCTGGTATTTAGGTGATATGCCGGATTTCTTCCGCAAAGTCTTTATCCCCCTGCGAGCTTGGCAGGAAATATCGGGAATTCAAGGCGCTGGATGATGACGTTGCGACGGTTTCGCGACGTCTTGGTAAACGCGGGCGGGACTGGCGCCTCGGCCCGGACTCCGGTCCGAACCGAATTGTGCAGGCGCGGGACCCGCTCCGGGCTCCGTTGCGGTTCCGGGGCCAACCATTGTTCTAGCTGGCCGCGCGGGCGTGTTTTGGCGTAAATTCGCCCCCATGAGCGAGACCGAAGCCCTGTTCGACGTGCTGCGGCATGCGGCCGATCCGAAGGCTGCGGATGCCATCGAGCGGCTGGTCGCGGACGGCAGCGACCGGTCGCTGTGCCGCCTGAACGTGCTCGATTTCGCGAGAGCGAACCAGGTCGACGAGGAGCGTGCGATTGCCGCGTTTTTGCACGCGGCACGGCTCGGCATCTTCGACATGTCCTGGAACATGCTCTGTCCTGGCTGCGGCGGCGTGCTGGAGGCCGGCGCCACCTTGAAGTCGCTCAATCACAATGAATACGAATGCGCGCTGTGCGCGGCCGGTTATGAGCCGACGCTCGACGAGATGGTCGAGGTGGTGTTCACGGTCAGCCCCCGGGTGCGCAAGATCGCCGGGCACGACCCGGACTCCCTGTCTTTCATCGAGTATGGCCGCCAGTTTTTCTGGGGCACCGGGATCGACCTGCCCGACAATCTGGAAGAGCGCTTCGACGAATTTACCATCGAGGCGCTCGAACTGCCGCCCGGCGAGAAGGCGCTGGTGTCGATCCAGTTGCCCGCCGAGTTCACCATGGTGTTCGATCCGGTCACCCACACGACGCATTTCATCGATGTGAAGGGCGACCCGACCAAAGAGCGGCAGACGCTCAACGTCGTCTTCGATTCCGCCAAGGCCAAGAGCGGTACCGTCGAGATGCGGCCGGGACCGCTGCGCATCACCTTGGAGAACCGCACCGGCCGACGGGTGCTGCCGGGCGTTTGGCTTGCCAACGATGCGCTGCACCAGATGCTCGGCAAGCGGAAGCCGTTTCTCACGGCCAAGCGGCTTCTGACCAATCAGACGTTCCGCGATATCTACCGGACCGACACCATGGACGTCGATCAGCGGCTGAAGATCACCAGCCTGACGTTCCTGTTCACGGACCTGAAGGGATCGACCCAGCTCTACGAACGCGTCGGCGATCTCGTTGCCTACGATCTCGTGCGGCACCACTTCCGCGTGCTGAACGAGATCGTGTCGTCGGAAGCGGGAGCCGTGGTCAAGACCATCGGCGACGCCGTGATGGCGACGTTCCAGTCGCCCGGCCATGCACTGTCAGCCGCCTTGCGCATGCGCGACGCGATGCAGAAGATCAACGCTGAACGCGGTAGTGAGGATCTCCTGCTGAAGATTGGCATCCACGAGGGACCGTGCCTGGCGGTGACGCTGAACGATCGGCAGGATTATTTCGGCCACACGGTGAACACGGCGGCACGGGTGCAATCGCTGGCCTCGTCTCGGGCGATTTTTGCCACCTCATCGATCGTCGAGGACGCGCAGTCGTCGAAGATCCTGCAATCCTCCGGCCTCCATCCGGTGCAGCAGCGCGCCGCGCTGCGTGGCATCGCCGACGAGATGCTAGTCTACGAAATCCCCTGAAACTGCATCGCCCCAGCGCCAGCGCCGCGCCTGCGCGTAGGCCGGCTTGTCGCGGCGTGCAATTTCGGCGCTGAGCACACCCTGCGGCGTGCAGAGCTTGGCTGCGACCGCCGCTTTGCCCACACGCGGCGGCGCCAGCACGCGCGAGGCGCGAGCTTCGGCCGGGACGCGCGACAGCGCGACGTAGGAGAACTTTTCGTCCTCGAACGGCACCTCGGCATCTTTCACCTTGAGGTGGTCGCGCGAGCGCGGCAGCCTTTGGGCGAAGTGGCACCAGTCGGGAGCAACGAGCGGGCAGGCGCCGTCGTGCGGGCAGGGCGCGAGGACATGCGCGCCTTTGGCGATGAGCTGGGCGCGCAGCTCGATGATGCGTCGATATCCCGCAGGCGTACCCGTTTCGACCACCAGCAGCGTATCGCCCGTCCGCTCCCACATGAGGTCGGCGAGCTCGGTGCGCTGTCGCTCCTCGAGTTCGCCGATCAGGTAGCTCGCGATCACAAGGTCCGACGTCGGTGCATTGGCGAGCGACTGCCGGACGTCGCCCAGGCGGACGCCCGCATGCGACAGCCGCGCGTCGCCGGCTACTAGCGTCCTGGCAAGTTCTGTCAGCGCGGCATTTGTGTCGAGCAGCAGGATATCCGACAGCGACGAGAAGGTGCCGGCAGCTGCCCATGCCGCTGTTCCCGGCCCCGCGCCGGCATCGACGATCGAGACCGGTGCGAAGTCCGGCCGCGCGGCAGTGAGCGCCGTGAGGCAAGCCGAGACGGCCGCGTAGGTTGCGGGCATCCGCACCAGTGCGTAGGCCAGCGCATCGTGCGCCTCGGTGATCGGCTTCGAGGTGCCGCCGCTGCGGTAGCCATCCGAGATGGCCTTGGCGCGCTCTGCGAGCTCGCGCCGCGACAGTCCTTCCGATAGCCGTGCCAGAGCGCCGCGCAGACTGTCGGGTAGGCCGTTCATCAGCCCTTAGGCAACTGCCGAATCCCTGATCTGCACCGCGCCTTCGAGGTCGACCGAGACGAGCTGCGACACGCCGCGTTCGGCCATGGTCACGCCGTACAGGCGATTCATCCGCGCCATGGTGATCGGATTGTGCGTGATGATGATGAAGCGCGTCTCCGTCGACTTGATCATTTCGTCGAGCAGGCTGCAGAACCGCTCCACGTTATGATCGTCGAGCGGCGCGTCCACTTCGTCCAGCACGCAGATCGGCGACGGGTTGGTGAGGAACACCGCGAAGATCA
This sequence comes from Bradyrhizobium sp. LHD-71, assembly GCF_031157255.1. Taxonomy (GTDB): domain Bacteria; phylum Pseudomonadota; class Alphaproteobacteria; order Rhizobiales; family Xanthobacteraceae; genus P52-10. The sequence goes on from NZ_JAVIFX010000023.1 coordinate 35,374, forward strand.
GCGCCAGTGCGGTCAGCGCCTGCTCACCACCGGACAACAGCGACAGCGTCTGCGGCTTCTTGCCCGGCGGCTTGGCGACGATTTCCAGGCCGGCTTCCAGCGGGTCGTCACTTTCGATCAGATGCAGTTCCGCCTGTCCGCCGCCGAACAGCTCGGTGAACAGCCGCTTGAAGTGACCGTTGACGGTCTCGAACGAGGTGAGCAGGCGTTCGCGCGCCTCTTTGTTCAAGCTGCCGATGCCCTGGCGCAGCCGCTTGATGGCCTCGACGAGATCGTCGCGCTCGGTCGTCAGCGTCGTGTGCTGGGTTTCGACCTCGCGCAGCTCTTCCTCCGCGCGCAGGTTTACCGCACCGAGGCGCTCGCGGTCGCGGCGCAGCTTTTCGAGGTCGGTTTCGACCTCCTCGACCGGCGGCAGCTCCATGCCCGGCTGAATCTCGGCGAGCGGCGCGACGCCGGCCGGCTCCACCTCGAGCATGTCGCGGATTTCGCGCTCGATGTCCTGCAGCCGGCGCTTGGTGCCTTCCATCCGCTCTTCGGCGCGCGCAGTGCCCTCGCGTGCCGAGGCCAGCTGTTCGAGCGAGGCGCGGGCGGCGCGATCCGCCTCGGCCATCTGCCCCTCGGCCTCGGCGAGTTTGTCGGCCGCCTCACGGCGGGAGGCTTCCGCGGTCTCGATTTCAGAGATCAGTGCACGGCGCTTCTCGGCGAAGACGGCGGGTGCAGCCTCGAGCTCGGCGCGTTCGGTCTGGGCCTCGGCGACGCGCGCTTCGATGGTTGCGATTTGCGACGAGGCGCCGTCCTTGCGTGTCTGCCACTCGCCGCGCTCGGCGGTGATCGACTGGAGACGGCGGTCGGCAAGCTCTGCCTCGCGTGCCAGCGCCTGCGCCTCGGCACGGACCTGCGCGGCGGTTGCACGATGACCGGCGATCTCGTCGCGCACGGCGGCAAGGCGGATCTCGGTCTCTTCGCTCGGCGGCAATTCCGCCAGCTGGGCCACCGCAGCCTCATGTGCAGCATTGGCCTCGCCGCGATCCGTCGTCAGCCGCGCCCGGGCTTCGGCGAGCGCGGAGTTTCGCGCGGCATGCCGGTTGATCTCGCGCTCAGCGTCGGTGTGGCGTTCGCGCGCGGCATCTGCCTCGCGCTGGGCGTTGCGCCAGGCTTCGCGTGCGGTCACTTCGGCTGCCGCCGCTGCCCTCAGCTCGGCATCTGCCGTCTCAAGTTCCTGCCGGCGGGTCGCGGCGTCCGTCCGCGCATTCTCCAGCTCGGCCTCGATGTCGACGAGGCGCGCGCGCTCGGCGAGGCGGCGGGCCGCACCGGTCGGCGCATGCGCCGCGGCGATGAAACCGTCCCAGCGCCAGAGATCGCCCTCCGGGGAGACGAGGCGCTGACCGCTCTTCAACTGGCCGGCAAGGCTCCCGCCTTGTTCACGGCTGACCACGCCGATCTGGCGCAGTCGGCGCTGCAGCTCGGCGGGCGCTTCGACATGGTTGGCAAGCGCGTCGGCGCCGTCGGGCAGGGAAGGGTCACTCTCGCCCGAGCCCGCCTGCGACCAGCGCATCGGTGCCGACGGATCGACCGGCGCATCGAGGTCGTCGCCGAGAGCCGCACCGAGCGCCTTCTCGTAGCCCTTGGCAACATGCACGCCATCGATGATCGGCGGCCAGAGATTCTTGGTTTCGCCGTTGACGATCTTCGAGATCGTGCGGGCCTCGGTCTCCAGCCGCTGCACCCGGCGCTCGGCATCGGCGAGCGGGCCGCGCGAAGCCTCGAGCCTGGCCCGTGCATTGACGTGTGTGGCTTCGCTCATGTGGGCCGCGCTTTCGGCCTCTGCCAGCGATTGCTGGGCCGTCTCACGCGCCGCCTCCAGCATGGCCAGGTCGCCCAGCCCCTCCGTCGCCTGGGCGAGCCGTGCGACTTCCCCCTCGACGCCGGCGATTTCCTGATCCAGTCGGGCGATGCGGTCGCGGTGGGTGCGAACGTTCGCCTCCAGCGAGTTGCGCTGGGCCGTCAGTGCGGCGAGCGCGGTGGTCAGCTCGGCAAACACCTTCTCGGCTTCGGCAAGCGTCGCTTCGGCTTCGGCCACGCGCGTATCGACACCGCTGCGCAGTTCGAGCTTCGCCTTGATCTCTTCCTTCAGCGCTTCGTCCTCGGCATCGAGGCGCGTCAGCGCGACATCGGCATCGGACGACAGGCGCTGCTCGCGCTCGATATCGGCGGTAAACTGCGACAGGCGGCGATCGAGCTCGCCCATGCGCTCGCGCGCGCGGGCCTCTTCGCGGTCGAGCATCTCGCGCGCATTGGTGAGGCGCTGCAGCCCGGCGGCTGCGGCCGCTTCATTCTCGCGCAGGCTCGGCAGGTCGGCGGCCCGCAGCGCCTGCAGGCGCGCCATCTCGGCCTGTTCGCGCGTCCGCTCGGCGAGTTCGCGCACCGACTGATCGTGCACGTGGCCCGCATCGGCGACGTCCGCATGAGCGGCGAGCCAGCGCAGGTGGAACAGCATGGCCTCCGCCTTGCGCACCTTTGCAGCGACCTCGCGATAGCGGATGGCCTGCCGCGCCTGTCGCTTCAGCCCGTCGATCTGGCCGGAAAGCTGGCCGATCACGTCCTCGACGCGGGTCAGGTTGGTTTCCGCCGCCTTCAGCCGCAGCTCCGCCTCGTGGCGCCGCGCATGCAGACCTGCGACGCCGGCGGCATCTTCCAGCACGCGCCGGCGCTGCTCGGGCTTTGCCTGGATGATTTCGCCGATCCGGCCCTGGTGCACCAGCGCCGGCGACCGCGCGCCGGTCGCTGCGTCCGCGAACAGGATCTGCACGTCGCGCGCACGCACATCGCGTCCGTTGATGCGGTAGGCGGAACCGGCCTCGCGCTCGATGCGCCGGGAGATTTCCAGAAAGTCCTCGTCATTGACCGACGACGGCGCGGTGCGCTCGCGGTTGTCGATGGTCATGGCCACCTCGGCGTGATTGCGCGAGGGGCGGTTGCCGGAACCGGCGAAGATCACCGAATCCATGTCGGCGGCGCGGAGCGACTTGTGCGACGTTTCGCCCATGACCCAGCGTAGCGCTTCGACGAGGTTCGACTTGCCGCAGCCGTTCGGTCCGACCACGCCGGTCAGTCCGGGCTCGATGTGGAAATCGGTCGGTTCGACGAAGGACTTGAAGCCGTGCAGACGGAGTCGCGTCAGTTTCATGGAAGACTTGTTCTTTCAGGGGGCAAACGATGCACGTCGGCCCGATGATCTAGAATTTATACTCAACGCATCTGAGTCGCATATCGCGACGAGCGTGGCGGACAATGGCCAGACAGCTCTTTCGCCGCAACCGCCTTTTGCAGCTTTTCCAGATATTTAGCCGGTTCCAGCGCGATTAAAATAGCTGTTGATCGGCGCTCTTTCAGCTTCCAAAGCGTCAGCTTTTCAATTTCGAGTCGATCAGCTTGCGGAACTCGTCAAGCGACCACGCGCCCTTCAGCCGGACGCCGTTGACAAAGAAGGTCGGGGTCGAATCGACCTTGAGCCGGACGTGAGCGTGTTCCATGCCAAGCTTGAGCGCGTCGACCGTCGCCTGATTGGCGAGACAGGTGTGGAAGCCGTCGTCGTCGAGACCCGCCTGGTTTGCGATCCGCCGCAGCTGCTCGCGGGTTTCCTTTCGAACCCACTCCTCCTGGCTGCCGAACAGGGTTCCCAGCGCGCCATGATATTTGAGCGCGTCGCCCCGACCGACACAACGCGCCAGCATCGAAGCCGCCGCAGCCTGCAAGTCCAGCGGATATTCGCGGAAGATGAAGCGGACCTTGCCGGTGTCGATGTAGTCCGACTTGATCGTCGGATAGACGGCCTTGTGGAACTGAGCACAGTGCCCGCAACTCAAGGACGCGTATTCGATCATGGTCACCGGCGCGTTCGCCGATCCCAGCACGATATCGCCGAGCGGCGCCGGCTTCGCCAGTTCGGCAGGATCGATCTCCTGTGCCATGGCGCTGCCGATCAAACCGAACGGCTGAAAGGCGCAGGCCGCGGCCAGCACAGTTGCCGCAAGCGCAGCGCCGAAATTGCGTCGCGTCAGTGACAATGTCGAAATCTCAGCTCTTCAGGCCCTGGTCGATCAGCTTCTTGAAGTCCTCAAAGCTGGCGCCGCCCTTGAGTTTCGTGCCGTTGACGAAGAAGGTCGGCGTGGAATCCACCTTGAATTTCTCGAAGGCCTGGTCCTGGCCCTTCTTCATCGCGTCCAGCATGCTCTGGTTGGCGAGACAGGCGTTGAAGGTCTCGTCGTTCATGCCCGCCTGCTTGGCGACGCGCCGCAACTGCTCCGACGTATCCTTCAGCACCCAGTCGTTCTGGGTTGCGAACAGGATGTCCACCACGGCGAAATATTTCTTGGGATCGTCCTTGCCGACACAGCGCGCGAGCATGGAGCCGGCGGCCGCTTTGATGTCGAGCGGGAATTCGCGGAAGATGTAGCGGATCTTGTTGGTGTCGATGTACTCGGCCTTGATCTTCGGAAAAACCGTCTTCTGGAATTCAGCGCAATGGCCGCAGCTCATCGACGCATATTCGATGATCGTCACGGGCGCGTTAGCCGGTCCCAGCGCCATGTCGCCGAGCGGTACGGGCTGCGCGAGTTCGGCCGGATTGGCGTCCTGCGCCATGGCGCTCCTGATCAGGCCGAGCGGTGAAAAGCCGGCAACCAGCGCGGTGGCGGACAGGGCGACGGTAAACTCACGACGGGTGAGGATCACAGGATGCTCCCGAAAGGGCTTAAAGGGCTGAAGTTTGGCTAGCTTGAAACCATCAATGTGGCAATGGCGGGCCGGTTCTGTCAGGGCAGCGCATAACCTCAATTTCATTTGATGGGTTTGGCGCGGGGGCCGACCGACGCGCCGAGCCGCGCCAGCGCGTCTTTCAGCGCCGGGTCCTCCACCGCATCGAGCGTCTCTGCGATCTTTGCGACCTTCGCAGCATCCGGAGCAGGCGGCGGAACGCGCCTTTCGGGCCGGGTGAGCGGCGCTTGCCGCAGGGCCAGCCGTCCGATCGCCTGCCAGCCAAGGAAGCGGTTCACCCGTTCCAGGATGACACCGGATTGGTGCTGGATCTCCAGCGCCATCGGCCCTTCGACCCGCAGTACCAGGGTTGCAGGTTCGGCCGGCGCGTCGCCGACGGGGCGCGGCCATTGAACCTTGATCGGCTGCGAATGCGCGGCGATCTCGGCGCCGGCGATCTCGGTCCAGCGCGTGATCAGTTCCCGCGTGGCAAATCCCTGCCGTGCGAAAACCTCGTCGATCGTCTTGCCGAGGATCGCGGCGAGCGGCTTTGCGAATAACGGACCGGGTTTGGACATGGCTGCTTGTTTCGGGTTGCTTGTCTAGCGCGACCGGGTTTGCGACATGTGGGACATGAGTCTATCAGGCGGGGCGACGCGGCGAAAGAAAGCACCGGAGGAAGATGCGGGGTCTTTCCCCGCAGTTCGCGCCGAGCCGCTGCTTGCCTGGTACGACCGCCATCGTCGCGTGCTGCCGTGGCGCGCGCTCCGCGGTGAGCGCAGCGACCCCTATCGGGTCTGGCTGTCGGAAATCATGCTGCAGCAGACGACGGTCAAGGCGGTGGGGCCGTATTTCGAGAAGTTCGTGACGCGCTGGCCGACGGTCGAGGCGCTTGGCGCGGCCTCGCTCGACGATGTCCTGCGGATGTGGGCGGGGCTTGGCTACTACTCGCGCGCGCGCAATTTGCATGCCTGCGCCGCGACGGTGATGCGCGAGCACGGCGGCGTTTTTCCCGATAACGAAGACAGACTGCGCGCGCTCCCCGGCGTCGGCCCTTACACGGCTGCTGCGATCGCTGCGATCGCCTTTGATCGGGCAACGATGCCGGTGGACGGCAACATCGAGCGTGTGGTGTCGCGGCTGTTTGCGGTCGAGGACGATTTGCCGAAGGCCAAGCCGCGCATCCAGCGGCTGGCGCAAACGCTGCTTCCGCAGCAAAGATCTGGCGATGCGGCACAGGCGCTGATGGATCTCGGGGCGACCATCTGCACGCCGAAGAAGCCCGCCTGCGTCCTGTGTCCGCTGACGCGCACATGTGCAGCGCGTGCGCGGGGCGACCAGGAGACATTTCCGCGCAAGGCGCCGAAGAAGACGGGCGCAGTCAGGCGCGGTGCGGCTTTCGTCGTTACCTGCGGCAGCGATGTGCTCGTTCGCACGCGGCCTGCAAAAGGTCTGCTCGGCGGCATGACCGAGGTCCCGACGTCGGAGTGGCTCGCAGGCCAGGACGACGAGATCGCGCAGAGCCAGGCGCCGAAGCTCGCAGGACTTAGACGCTGGCATCGCAAGCCCGGTCTCGTCACGCATGTATTCACCCATTTTCCGCTGGAGCTTGTCGTCTATACCTCGCAGGTTCCTGCGCGAACGCGCGCGCCGGATGGGGCGCGATGGGTGCCTGTCGCGACGCTTGAGGGCGAAGCTTTGCCGAAAGTGATGCGCAAGGTTCTGGCGCACGGTCTGGGAAGCTGAATTGTTCATTCGCCAACAACCTTTTGAGCTGTAGCCCGGATGAGCGGAAGCGACATCCGGGTGAGACGTGTCGCAGAGTCGGCCCCGCATATCGCTTCGCTCATGCGGGCTACAGACGTGCATCGTCGCCCCCGTTCTTTGTCCGGCCTGAGGCTTGCCGGTCTTCTTGCGCTTTCCTTTGGCCCGAAAGGGCTGTGCGGAACGCAAGGGCGTTTCACCACGCCCGCGGCGCCATGTGCTCTTGGGAAGCACATGGCAAACAACAAATGCCACGGAGGAGGCTCAACGCCTGCGCTCCGCACGCGATGGTTCTTGCACGGCTTGCTGCATGTCCCCAGGCCTCGCCACTTTCGCTGGCTTCGCCCGGTTCGTGCGAACTGTCGCCCGGACATGCACTTGGACCGTCCGTCCGTCGTACCGACGTCTTGATTGCCTTCGGGCATCACACGGATTTCTCCGGCGCTTTCCAAGGCCCGGCATCGTAACGGCCACCGCATCCCGCTCCGCATCGATAAGACGATCGCGACGCGCCCTTCCGTTGGAGCGGGACGGGAGGAGGATATTGCGGATAGGAATGAAGGCAAGAACAATTTCGGAAAAAACGAACTCGCTGTGAACATCCTGTGCAGATCGTCACACCCCGTCATTGCGAGGAGCGCAGCGACGAAGCAATCCAGCGCGGCGGTTGCGGCAGGCTCAGACTGGATTGCTTCGCTTCGCTCGCAATGACGGAGTATTTCGCTACTCACCGCTCACTACTCGCCTCTTGCACGCGTTCGGTTTCTGACCTCTTCTAGGCCCATGGAACAAGTTCGTTCATCGAGATCGCGCGTTTCGATTGCAGGAATGCACCTCGAACGGAATTCGTCGGTGCCGCTTCATCTGCAGATCGCCGAGCACATGCGTCGCTGCATTCTGCAGGGGCATTTTCCGGTGGGCACTCATTTCCAGGGGTCGCGCGAGATCGCGCGAGAACTTGGCTGTTCGCGCACGGTCGTGCTGAGCGCCTGGGATCTTCTGTATGCCGAAGGCTACCTGGAATCGACGCCGCGTGGCGGCGTCAGCGTTGCAGCCGTCGGCCCGCAGCAGATCAAGCCTTTGGAGGCACGGCCGCCGGCGGAGGCGGGACGTCATGGGGGTCTGGCCAACGTCTCCAATCGCTGGAAGGCGCTGCTCGAGGCGCAATACGACGTCAACTGGAAGTCCGAGTTCTCCACGGGCGCGCCGGATATCGCAAGCTTCCCGTTCAAGGAGTGGGCAATCCATCTGCGGCAGGCCTGGCAGAACCCGAAGAAGGCGGACTGCCTGAATCTGCCCGCCGAGGGCCACCCTTTGCTCCGCGCGGAGATCGCGAATTTTCTGGGCGCCGTTCGCGGCCTGTCGTGCACCGCAGAGGACGTGGTTGTGACGTCGGGAACGTCGGGCGCGCTCGACTTCTGCAGCCGCATGATTCTCGATCATGGGGACGAAGTGTGGGTGGAAGAGCCCGGCTTTGTCGAAGCGCGCTGGGCGCTCACGGCCGCGGGCGCGAAGCTCGTGCCCGTACCGGTCGACGAGAAAGGGCTTTGCGTCGCCGAGGGCATACGTCGCGCGCCGAAGGCGAAGTTGATCGTGGTCACGCCGTCCCATCAGTATCCGCTCGGCGTCAGCATGGCGCTCGAACGGCGGCTGGAATTGCTCGCCTGGGCCAACAAGAGCGGCGGCTGGATCATCGAAGACGACTACAACTCCGAGTTCAGGCACGAAGCCAGCATGACGGCGTCGCTCCGCTCGCTCGATGCCGAAGGGCGCGTGATCTATCTGGGCACGTTCTCCAAACTCATGATGCCAAGCCTGCGCATGGGATTCATGGTGGCCCATCGAGCCTTCATCGAGCAGTTCTCACGCGGTCGGTCGCGAATCGACGTCCATACGTCGGGCATCGGCCAACTGGCGCTGGCCGAATTCATGCGCAAGGGTCATCTCCTTCGCCATCTTCGCCGGATGCGCAAGATCTATGCGGCCCGCCGGCGCGCGCTAATCGACGCCATCGAAAGGCTCATGGGCGAAGACCTTCACGTGTCGTCAGCCGTCACCGGCCTGCACCTGGTTGCTCTGTTCACCGATCGCCTGCGCCAAAGGATGACCGATCGAGAGGCGGTGCTAAGGATGCGCGAAGCCGGCATTCACGTCCAACCGCTTTCGCAAAACTACCTGGAAAGCCCCACGCGGCAGGGACTCGTCTTTGGGTACGGCCAGCTCAATGCGAACGACGCGTACCCTCTCATTGCGCGGATGGCCGAGTGCCTGCGGTCGGAAGTTCGGCCTGTAGCCCGGATGAGCGCAGCGACATCCGGGTGAGCCTTGGCGGAGAGTCAGCCCCGGGCGTCGCTTCGCTCACCCGGGCTACAGACAAGTCACGAGATGAATGCCGCGTCCTTGAGCAGCGATGGCTCAAAATTTTGGCTCCCCTAAGACGGCAAGCTGGCCCAGCCTTTTCCTTCAACTCTGGCTCTATGCGTCGCTGAAAGGCCGCTGTCACATGAGCTTCAGATAGCAGGGGAAGCTCATCATGGCCGCTCGCAATGGGTTCTTGAAGCCGATCGTGGTTGCAATGGGAGTGCTGGCACTGGCCCCTGCCGCACAGGCGCAGACGCGCGCCGAGACGCTTCGGCAACTGACCGGCAACAACATCAACACCCTGGACCCATCGATGCCGGGCGCGACGCGCGAGGCCTTCGGCGTATCGACGAGCACCTACGACCGGCTGGTTGCGTTTGATCGCAAGCTCGAGAACGGCGTGTGGGTCTTCGATCGTACCAAGATCCGCGGCGAACTTGCCGAGAGCTACCAGGTCAGCGCGGACGGCTTGACCATTACGTTCAAGCTGCGCGACGCCAAATGGCACGATGGGAGCCCGGTCACGGCCGACGACGTCAAGTGGTCGCTCGACCGTGCCGTCAGCGCCAAGTCGCTTTCGGCCGGCCAGCTTGGCACGGGGTCGCTGACGAAGCCCGAGCAGTTCAAGGTGGTCGACGCGAAGACGTTCGAAGTTTCCTTGCCAAAACCTGACCGCCTTGCGCTCGCCAACCTTGCCACGCCGCTCGCACCGATCATCAACAGCAAGCTGGCGAAGAAGCACGCAACGGCCGAAGATGCCTGGGCACAGGAGTGGATGAAGACGAACACCGCCGGGAGCGGCGCCTATGTCATCGAGTCCTTCAAGCCGGGCGAACAAATTATTCTGCGCCGCAACGAGAACTGGACCGGCGGGCGTGAGGGACGGTTGCCGTATTTCAAGCGGATCATCGAGCAGACGATCCCTGAGGCCGCGACGCGCGCCAACCTCATCGAAAAAGGCGATGCGGACATCGCCATCGATCTGCAGGCCGGAGACCTGCCAGCGTTGCAGTCCCGCGGCAAGGTGAAGGTCGATTCGACGCCGCAGAGCAACGGCTTCACCATGATCGCGTTCAACACGCGGATGCCGCCGTTCGACAACATCAAGGTGCGTCAGGCCGTCGCCGCGGCGCTGCCATACGAAGCCATGTTCAGCGCCGCCATCTTCAAGCGCGGGCTTCCGATGTTCGGCGCGTCCTGGTCGGAGGTGCCGAACGGGACCTTTCCGCAACCGATGCCGGTCAAGACCGATCTCGAGAAGGCCAAGCGGCTGCTTGCCGAAGCCGGACACGGCAATGGCCTCAAGACGACGTTCACGATCAATGTCGGCTCGGCGGCAATCACGGAGCCGATGGCCGTCCTGATGAAGGAAGCGCTCGCGAAGGTCGGCATCGATATGGAGATCCAGAAGCTGCCTGACGCGCAGATGTCGACGGCCGTGGCCGAAAAGAAGCTGGCCTTCTTCACCGAAGGCTCCAGCGCCTGGCTGCCGACGACGGATTACTTCTTCCGCACTTTCTTCAGCGGCGAGCAGCGCTGGAACTACAGCTCCTGGAACAACAGCACGATCGCAGACCTGACGACGCAGGCGCGCTACGAGCTCGATCCGGAGAAGTACGAGGAGATGAGCAAGCGGATGATCGAGGAGTACCTGAAGGAGCTGCCGCTCATCATGCTCTGGCAGGCCAATCAGGATGCGGTCATGACGCCAAAGCTTGACGGTTACACATACTGGTTTCACCGGCAGGTCGATTTTCGCGATCTGGCGCGGAGGTGATCGGTGCGGTCCGCCAGGGCAATCATCATCAGGGTCGGTGAGCGTCTGCTGTCATCTCTTCCAGCCTTGCTCGGGGTGCTGGTCGTCACCTTCGTGTTGATGCGCGTCCTGCCCGGTGATCCGGCGGTGTTCTTCGCGTCCGGTCCCAATGCGGGGCAGGCGGAGATCGACAACCTCCGCCAGCGCATGGGGCTCGACCAGCCGCTGTTCGTGCAACTCATGCACTACCTTCGGGACGTCGGCACCGGCAATCTCGGCAACTCGCTGACGACAGGACAGCCGGTATTGACCGATCTTCGTCAGCGACTGCCTGCCTCGCTCGAGCTGACGTTCACGGCGTTTACGCTGGCGGTCATCATCGCGATCCCGCTGGGCATCGCGGCGGCCATGCGCCCGAACTCGCTCATCGACCACGGTGTGCGGTTCGTTTGCACATTGGGCGTCTGCGTTCCGACGTTCGTGTCGGGGCTGATCCTGATCTTCGTCTTCTATTACATTCTTGGGGTCGCGCCTGATCCGACCGGGCGGCTCGACATCTTCGTCTCGGCGCCGCCGAGCGTGACGTCGTTCATGCTCGTCGACTTCCTGATCGCCGGCGATCTCGAAGGTTGGATGGCAGCGGCCAAGCAGCTGATCCTGCCGTCAGCCACCATGGCGCTGTTCGTCATCGCGCCGCTCGCGCGCATCACCAGGGCGTCAATGCTCGGCGTGCTTTCAAGCGATTTCGTCCGGACCGCGCGCGCCGTCGGGCTCTCCTCGGTCAAGATCAATATCGTCTACGCGCTCAGGAATGCGATGCTGCCGGTTCTTACGATCGCGGGCATCATGTTCTCGACGATGCTCGGCGCGAACGTGCTCGTCGAGAAGGTGTTCTCCTGGCCAGGCGTAGGATCTTACGCCCTTGATGCGCTTCTGTCGTCGGACTACGCGCCGGTGCAAGGCTTCGTCCTGCTGATGGCCTGCATCTTCGTGATCATCAATCTCGTCATCGACGTCCTCTATGGCATCGCCGATCCGCGAATTTCCGTCGCATGAGCGTCATCACCCTCAAACACGTCCGATGGGTCGTCGCGTCGAATCCGCTGACGCTGGTTGCTGCTTCAGGCGCCATCATCATCGCACTGATCGGCGTCCTCGCGCCGTGGATCACGCCGCAGGATCCGCTGGCGACCGACGTCGCCAACGCTATGCAGCCTCCGACCACGGCCCACTGGTTCGGCACGGACCAGCTCGGTCGCGACATCTTCAGCCGGGTGGTTGCGGCAACGCGGATCGATCTCGCCATTGCGCTGTCGGCGGTGAGCCTGTCGTTTGTGCTCGGGGCCGTGATCGGGGGGGTCTGCGGTTATGTCGGCGGCCGGCTCGATCGCGTCGTCGGCCGCGTCGTCGATGTCCTCATGGCGTTTCCGTTGTTCGTGCTCGCCATGGCGATGGTGGCGGCGCTTGGAAACCGCGTCGAGAACGTCATTCTCGCCACGGCTTTCATCAATCTGCCGTTCTATATCCGCTTCGCCCGCGCCGAGGTGAACGTGCGTCGCGACTCCGGATGGGTCGAGGCGGCGCGCGCGGGTGGCGAAAACGACTTGTCGATCATCCTCTTCTTTCTGCTGCCGAACATTCTGCCGGCGATGGCCGTTCAGGTGTCGCTCAATCTCGGCTGGGCCATCCTGAATGCGGCGGGCCTGTCCTTCATCGGGCTCGGCGTGCAGGCGCCGACTGCCGAATGGGGCATCATGGTCGCGGAGGGCGCACGCTTCATCACGTCCGGAAAATGGTGGCTGGTGGCGTTTCCCGGCGCGGCGCTGATGCTGTCGGTGCTGTTCTTCAATCTGCTGGGTGATGCGCTTCGCGACATCCTTGATCCGAGAATGCGCACATGACGGGCGCTCTGCTTTCGATCGAGGATCTGCACGTTTCGTTCGCGACGCGTCGAAACACGGTGGATGCGCTGCGCGGCGTGACGCTGGCGGTCAACCCCGGCGAAACGCTTGGCGTCGTGGGAGAGAGCGGATCGGGCAAGTCGGTCACGGCGTTGGCGGCCATGCACCTGCTCGACCGCGCCGGCCGCGTCTCCTCCGGCCGGATTGTCTTCCAGGGCGAAGACATCACGCACCTGTCCGCCAGTGCGCTGCGGGCGGTTCGTGGCTCGCGCATGTCGATGATCTTCCAGAATCCTCGCGCGGCCCTGAACCCCATACGGACGGTCGGATTGCAGATCGCCGACGCCATCCGGGCGCACAGGCGCGTGTCTCAGGCAGCCGCCACAGAGCGCGCGCTCGATCTGCTGAGGCTGGTGCTGATCCGCGACCCGGAAACGCGGCTGAATGCGTATCCGCACGAATTGTCCGGCGGCATGTGCCAGCGCGTCATAATCGCGATGGCGATCGCCTGCGAGCCTGATCTCTTGATCGCAGACGAGCCGACGACGGGTCTGGATGTGAGCACACAAAAGGCGATCATGGACCTGATCGCCGGCATCGCCGCCGAACGCGCGATGGGGGTTATCTTCATAACCCACGACCTGGGTCTGGCGGCCAAGTACTGCGGCCGTGTCGTCGTCATGAAAGACGGTAGGGTGGTCGAGCAGGCGGCACCGAACAAATTGTTCAATGCGCCTCGCGATCCCTACACACAGCGGCTTGTGGCGGCGTCACCGACGAAGGTGAGCCGGATCGAGGATCTGGTGGTTGAGGAGGGCGTGGCAACGTTGAGCAGGGGACCCGTCTTTGAACAAGCGGCAGCCAGGCGCTCGGCCGTGGTCCCTCTCCCCGTTGGGGAGAGGGTTAGGGTGAGGGGGCTCAGGCGGTTATGGTCCGACGGACGAACGTCGATACGAGCAGCGCAAGCAGGTGAGCGGTACAACACCATCGGTGCTAGTGCCCCTCACCCCAACCCTCTCCCCAACGGGGAGAGGGAGCGCGCCGAGTTCGGGGCGATCTCCGCGCGACCTACGTACGGCAGCTCTCCCTTGCTGAGAGTGACGGGGCTGACGAAACGGTTCGGTGCGAGCACTGCGGTCGATGGCGTTTCGTTTGCGATCAACGCAGGTGAAAGCGTCGGGCTGGTCGGCGAGTCCGGATCGGGCAAGAGCACGATTTCCCGCATCGTCTGTCGCCTGCTCGACCAGACCGAAGGCGAGATCCGTTTCGATGGCACGGCGATCGATGCGGAGCCGGCGCGGACGTTCAACAGATCGGCCTTGCGCAAGGATATCCAGATCGTCTTCCAGGACGCTCACGACAGCCTCAATCCGCGCTTTTCCGCATTCGACTGTATTGCGCATCCACTGCGCAAGCTGATGGGTATTCGTGGACGCGCCGTGTTGACGGAACGCGTCTTCGACTGCGCGCGCCGGGTTGGCCTGCCGCTGGAGCTGCTCGACCGGTTTCCACACCAGCTGTCGGGCGGTCAGAAAGCCAGGGTGGGCATCGCCCGCGGCATCGCGACCGGACCGCGGCTTCTTGTCCTCGACGAGCCGACGGCCGCACTGGATGTCTCGGTGCAGGCCGTCATCCTGCAACTGCTCGTGCGGCTGCGACAGGAGGAGAACCTGTCTTATCTGTTCGTCAGCCATGACCTGAATGTCGTGCGCATGCTCTGTGATCGAACGATCGTCCTGCGCAACGGCAGGATCGTCGAGCAGGGGCGGAGCAGCGACCTCTTCGCCAATCCGGCCGATCCCTACACCAGGGATCTGCTCGCAGCGATTCCAGAATTCAATCCGACAGCGGCGGTGGAAGCGAAAGTCGCCGAACCCGCTATCGCATTAGGAGCTAAGAGGCAGCCACGCGCTCGGCAAGTTCCCTCTCCCGGGGGAGAGGGTTAGGGTGAGGGCGTTCGGCAGTCATGATGCGAAGATCGAGCTTCCACGAGCGCCGAGCGTGAAGCCGTGCGACACCACGGGCGCCGGTTCCCCCTCACCCCAGCCCTCTCCCCACCCGAACTCGGGTTTACCCGAGTTCGGCGCTATCAAGTGGTCGAAGTCGGAAACATCCGACTTCGACCGGGGAGAGGGGGCGCGCCGAGTTTGCTGCGATTTCGAGAAACTCATCTGCGATGGTCCTCTCGGTAAGGGACCAGTTTAACGAACCTCCAATTGAGAACGAAAGAGACGATCGACGTGGCAGGAAAATGGGAAGTGGGCACCGATATCGGTGGGACCTTCACCGATATCATCGCGATCCGGCGTGACACCGGGCAGACGCGGATTGCAAAGGTACCATCTCGTCCGAACGCGCCGGTGCAAGCCATGCTCGAGGCGATCGAGGCGGTCGGGCTGCAGAAGTCCGACGTGGACAAGTTCATCCATGGGACGACCCGCATCACCAACGCGATCGTGGAGGGCAGGCTGCCAAAGGTTGCACTGATCGCCACGGCGGGGTTTGAGGACGTCCTGGAAATCGGTCGATACCGCAGGCGCGATCTCTACCGGCTGGACATTCCTCCCAAGGCACCTTCGCTTGTTCCGGCCGAGCTCTGCTTCGGCCTGAAGGAGCGCATCGACCACCAGGGACGTGTCATCGTTTCCTTGGACGATGCGGAGATCGACCGGCTGCTGGCGTGGTTGGCAAAGACCGAAGCGAGGAGCGTGGCGATCGCCTTGCTGCATGCCTACGCCAATCCGATCCACGAGAAGATGCTCGCCGAGCGGCTCAAGGAGATCGTTCCCTACGTCTCGCTCTCCCAGGAGATCAATCCGGAAGCACGTGAGTATGAGCGCACCTCTTCGACCTGCTTCAACGCGGCGGCCATGCCGATCGCCGTGGAATATCTGAGCGAGCTGGAGGAGAAGCTTCCCATCGGCCATGGGCTGCAGGTCTTTCATTCGGCAGGTGCGATGATTCCGGTTTCGGCCGTCAAGCGTCAGCCGATCGTCATGGCGATGTCCGGCCCTGCCGCGGGCGTATCCGCGTCGGTGGGCCTGGCGCGGCAACTCGAGCAGCCACGCGTTCTCACCTTCGACATGGGCGGCACAACGACGGACGTCTGCCTGATCGTCGACGGACAGCCCGAAATGACCGATGGGCGCATGCTCGGCGATCGCCCGTTGCGGCAACCGATGCTGGCGGTGCATTCCATCGGAGCTGGCGGCGGCTCCATCGTGCGCAACGGGCCGGGAGGCTTGACGGTCGGGCCGGAGAGCGCGGGCTCGGAGCCAGGCCCGGCCTGCTATGGGCGGGGCGGCCGCGACGCGACCATCACCGACGCCAATGCGCTGCTGGGATATTTGAATCCGGAAACGCGATTGGGCGATCGCATCGGAATCGACGTCGGAGCCGCCGCCCGCGCCATCGAGCCGATCGCCAAGGCACTGAACCTGAGCCTGACGGAAACCGCACTCGGCATCATCCGTGTCGCAAACGCGACGATGGCGCGCGCCTTGAGACGGGTGACCGTGGAGTGCGGCATCGACGGTCGTGACTGTACGCTGCTCGCCTTTGGTGGCGGCGGGCCAATGCATGCGGCGGGGCTGGCCGAACTCTACGGTATCGCCAAGGTGGTGGTGCCGGCAGCTTCGAGCGCATTCTCCGCGCTCGGATGCCTGACCGCGGATTTCAGCTTCCTTCAGCAGCAGACGTTCCGTGCTGCCCTGGATGATATCGATCGTTCCGGCATCGAGGCGCGCATCGGTCAGCTCATCGCGCAGGCGTGCGCTCCGTTGCTCGAGAATGGCATTCCGAAAAACGAGATCGGAATCGAACTGGTGGCGCTCATGCGCTATGCCGCCCAGAACGACGCCATTCCGATCCCGTTTGCATTGCCGATCGACGTCGAACGCCTGCACCACGATTTTCTTGCGAAACACCACGACCTGTTCGGCTACGCGACGCGCGAACGCTGCGTCATTGAATCGGTGAGAGTTCAGGCGCGTCGGCCGTCATCCACGGCCATCAACCGCCCCGGAGTGCCGCTCGCCAACGCCTCGATCAGGTCTCGGATCTGCTCCTTTGACGACGAACGCGATGTCGAGACGGCGATCGTCGATCGGGCAAGCCTCGCGCAGGCCGTCACCGGGCCGGCGATCATCGAAGATGCATGGTCGACTGTCGTGGTGCCGCCGCAATGGCAAGCCTCCGCAGATACGAGCGGAAACCTGTTCCTTTCGAAGGTGCGCGCATGAGACTGGATCCGTTTGCTGTAGAAGTCATCCGGCATGGCCTGTCGGCCGCTGCCGAAGAAATGAGCCTGGTGATGACCCGCTCTGCCCGTTCGCCGTTGCTGCGGGAGGCCGGCGACCTTTCCTCGGCGATCACCGATGCCAAGGGCGGCCTCGTCGGGCAGGGGCGCGATATTCCGGTCCATCTCGGCGCGATGGCGTTCACCATCCCTGAGCTGCTCAAGGTGGTGCCGGCGGCAGGCCTCAAGGACGGCGACGTTCTCATTTACAATCTCGGCGCGCTCGGCGGAAATCACCTGAACGACGTCAAGGTCGTCCGGCCGGTGTTCGTCGAGCGAGACATCGTCGCCTTTGCCGTCAGCCTCGCGCATTGGCCCGATGTCGGAGGAACGTGGCCCGGCAGTTATTTTGCCAAGGCCATCGATACCTTTCAGGAGGCGATGCGCATTCCGCCGGTGTTGATCGCCGATAAGGACGGCGTGCAGACGCCGATCCTCGATTTCATCAAGGTGAACGTGCGTGACGCCGAGTCCTGCGAGGGGGATCTGCTCGCCCAGATCGCGGCGACCAAGACCGGCGAAAAGCGCATCGTTGAACTTTGCCAGCAGCACGGAAAGGACGTGTTCGTCGCAACGCTTGCTCGCCTTCACGATCTTTCAGAAAGCGAAATGCGTGCCGCCATTCGGGAGCTGCCCGACGGCACTTACGAAGGCGAAGACCATATGGACGACGGCGGGCCGGACGGAGAGCCGGCGCGGATCCATGTCAGGATCACTATCGCTGGAGACGAAGCGACGTTTGACCTGTCCGGAAGTTGCGACCGGGTTTCGAACTTCTGCAACACCACGCCGTTCATCGCCAAGTCCGCGGTCGCCTACGCGGCGCGCATCATGAGCGGCCGCGACATGCAGCAGAATGCGGGCGCGTTGCGACCGCTGACGATCATCACTCGTCCTGGCTCCATACTCGAGCCTGGCTGGACCGCCGCCGTTGCCGCGGGAAACCATGAGACGTCGATGCGCATCGTCGATGCAGTGTTCCGCGCGATGCAGGACACGATTCCGGAGCGACTGTCTGCGGGCGGGACAACGACGGCCGGCGTGCTCTCGTTTGCGGAGCCCCGACAAGATGGATCCTGGAAGATGCTCTATGAAGTTCATGGCGGAGGCGAGGGCGCCCGGCATGACCGTCACGGGTGTCCAGCGACGCGTGTTCATCTCACCAACACATCGAACACGCCGGCCGAGGTCATTGAAGCGAACTACAACATACGCGTCGAACAGCAGTCGATCCGACGCGGCTCCGGTGGGCGCGGACAATTCAAGGGTGGCGACGGGATCGTCCGTTCGTATCGAATCCTGGCGCCGTCGATGCATCTCATGACCTGTATCGAGCGTATGGTCGTGCCTCCTTTTGGAATGCAGGGAGGCCAGGCCGGTGAACCCTGCCGCGTGTCGCTGACGCGACAAGGCGAAAACGTTGACATCGACGGAAAGTCCAACCTCGTCCTTCAGGCCGACGATCTCTTGACCGTCGAGAGCAGTGGTGGCGGCGGCTTTGGTTTGCCGTCTTCGTAACAGGCGTGTCTGGCCCAGAGCTTAAGTCTGGTTCTGGCTCTCGCTGGATCCGTGCTGCGCTTCTAAAGCAGCGAGGAGTTTGAGTTCGAAGGTCGACGCCACACGCTCGGGGTCATCCCTGCTTTTGCAGGAATGACCCGAGAGTGCGTTACGTCGAGAACTGAAGCGGCACGAAAGGGCGGCTATGAGCAGACTGTTGACGACAGGCTTGAACGCAGGCCGCGACGCGCCACCGACGGTTGTCGACGGAGAGGGAGTCTATTTCCATCTAGAGGATGGACGGCGCGTGATCGACGGGAGCAACACGGGAGGCGCGCTCGGTCATCGGCATCCGGCCATGGTGGAGGCCGTCCGCCGCGCCGCCGATACGCCTGTCGTGAACGAAGGCTGGACGTGGGTCGGGCGCGAGGAGGCCGCCGACAATCTCGTATCGGTTGCTTTCAAGGGCGAGGAAGACTGGGTTGGCGCCGTCCGTTTCTGCATCAGCGGCAGCGAGGCGAACGACATGGCGCTGTCGCTGTGCCAGTCGCTGACGAAACGATCCGCGGTCGCGACCAGAGAGCGCGCCTATCACGGCCTGGTCGGGCTGTCGCGCAGCGTGACGGTGCAGCCGCACTGGCACGGCGGGCTTGCGCGTCACGAAGGCGGGACCAGCCTGCCGGCTGCGCTGGCACCGGTTCGGGTGCTGCCGGCACCCGACGGTGCAATCTACGGCGCCGAATTGCACAACCCGCCGCCATCGGAGTATCTGCACAGTGCTGGCGAAATTCTTTCCGGCACGGCCGCGACGATCATCGATTATACGCAGGGTGGCATCTACTACGACGCCGAGTATCAGGACGAGGTTGCCTCGCGCGCCCGCGAGGCGGGGTCCTACTGGATCGCCGACGAGGTCGTGACCGGCGCGGGACGGGCGGGGCGCTGGTTTGCTTTTCAGGGCGGCAAGAGCCGCCCCGATATCGTCACGCTCGGGAAGTCACTCGGAGGCGGCGCAGCGGCGGTCGCCGCCGTCGTCGTCTCGAAGGCCGTCATGGAGCGGCTGGCAGGAACGAGCTGGCAGAACTACGGCACACTGCGCGGCCATCCGATCAGCATGGCCGCGGTGAGCGCGTATCTTCAGGTCATCGTCAAGGACGACATCCTGGCGCGCGTGCAGCACCTCGAGCAGCTCTTCACGCGCAAGCTGAAGGCGATCGGCCGGCGGCATCCGAGCGTCCGTCGCATTGCCGGCCAGGGTCTTCACTGGACCGTGGAGCTGCACGGACCCGATTGGCGCACGTGGCTTGCGGACACGACGGAAACGCCGGTCGCGTCGCGCGTCGCCTCGCGTGCCCTGGAAGCGGGCGCCGTCATCGGCACGAGCGGCGAGCAGACCTCGCTCTTTCTCGCGCCGCCCCTGATCATCTCCGACGACGAGGCGATGCAACTGCTCGAAGCCCTCGACCACGGCCTCGACGTCGCCGACCAGGAGTTCGCGCAATAGGCGCAGCGCTCCCCAGGCTGTGCAAAACCCGCCGCGAAACCGGCCTAAAGTGTGATGACGTAGCCACACTCTCGGTGTCGTCCTCGCGAAAGCGGGGACCCATATTCCAGAGCGTCAGGGTTTGTCGCCGTCGCTCTGGAATATGGATCCCTGCTTTTCATAGGCGAGCGAAGCGACGCCGTTCTTCGAACGGCTATGGGGATGACACCGAATATTTTGTAGTGTCAGTGCCTAACTTAAACTCATCACGCTTTAGCCCCCGCTGTGCTTGGGAGCAGACGCACCAGATTTCGTTGGAAATGGAAGGCGGTCCTTCAAGTTGGACCGCCTTCGTTCAGCTATGCCCCGAACGCCGGGTGATAGGCGACGTCGCCAGTAGCTGGCGGGCCGCCTAGAACCAGGCGCTGAAAGTAGGGCGAATGACGGCCGCCGTACGTCAGAGCCGGATCGCTCTCAAAACCGAACCGGTGATAGTAGCGGGGATCGCCAAGGACCACGCAGCCCGCGGCCTGAAACAATCGGAGTTGTTCGAGCCCTGCTCGTATGAGCAATTGGCCAAAACCCCGACTCTGCTGCTCTGGCCTGACGGAGACTGGCCCGAGGCCATACCAGCCTCCTCGGGCGCCAACGATCGTGACTGGCGAGAATGCCACATGCCCTACGATTTCGTCCTGATCTACGGCAACGAGAGAGACCGCCAGTGCTTGGCCTGTCCTCAGGCCTTCAACGATGCGCGCCTCCGTCCCGCTACTGTGAGGCGCGGTCTTGAACGCTGCGGTTGTGATATAGCTGATAGCAGCGACGTCAGTTGGTCGCTCGGATCTGATTTCCAATGTCGTGAACCTTTATAGAAGCCCAAATGCGCAGGCACGTGCCGTATCGCAGATCACGCGACACGGGCTGGCTGCAGCCGTGCGTCTCAAGCGAGACGATTAGAGGGTTTCTACAATCTCCAACATGGGCCGAAGCTAAACTGCTCGGGCCTCAATCACAATACCACCGTGGGTTCGAGACGAGATTCGACTTGGGCTCGTAGCACGATGCGTCCTCTTCTGCGCTGGAACCTCGGGAGGCCCCGCGAACTGAGTTCTTGCACAGCCTGTCCTGCACCGCCCCGTCTCCCGACCATCCTCTTGTTGGATGCTGTACATGCCCTCTCCCACGAGGAGAGAGAGGGCATAATCATGAGCGCGCTGGCATGCCTTTGCGCGGTTCGATGATCTCGAAGACGCGGTCGTAGCGATCCATCAGGTCCATCAATTCCTGGAATGCGGACGGGCGGCCGACCGTCTTAGCTTTGCCCGCGGCGGTTGCTTCGCCGATGGTGGTCGCTTGAAGCACGAGCTCTTCGAAGACGGGGCGATCAACGGTCAGCGTTGCGTCGGCGTTCGGATCGTGAGCGTCGCGCAGATAGGTGAGCGCACAGTTCTCGAGATTGAGAACGAAGTGATCCGCCGAATCGGCGAACTGGCAGTTCAGGACGAGGTGCTTGTCTTCGGCGGCCCGGCCGTTGAGGCGGACGGCGAGGTAGTCGAGCAGCTGGCTCGTTCGCAACGAGCGGGCGGTGGCGGGCGAGATCGGTGGCCGGCTCCGCCCCTTTCCGGAGCCGTGTCGCAGCTCCTGGGCGCCGAACAGGTAGCTGTTGCGCCAAGTCGCGCTTTCGCTGGCATAGCCGAGCTGCTCGTAGGTGTCGGCAAGGAGAAGGCGCGCCTCTTCGTTGTCGGGCTCGGCGAACACCAGATGATTCAGCACCTCGGCGACGATGCGAAATTCGCCGGCAGCGAAATCGTCGCGTGCCTTGCGGAGGATCTGGTCCGCGCCACCCATATAGGCGACGAGCCTGGTGCCGAGCGCTGCGGGCGGCAGCGGATCGAGATGCGCGGGGTTGGCGTCGTACCAGCCGAGAGCGCGCTGATAGATGGCTTTGACGTTGTGACGGACGTGGCCGTAGTAGCCGCGCGTGTGCCAGGCGCGATCAAGGGCCTTCGGCATCCGGATCGTCTCGGCGATTTCCGCCGCCGTCAGGCCGTGGTTGATCAGACGCATCGTCTGGTCGTGGAGAAATTTGTAGACGTCGCGCTGCTGCTTCAGATGTGTCTGGACCTGCGCGCTGCCCCAGACAGGCCAGTGATGCTGGCCGACGAGGACTTCCGCTTCGGCGCCCCACAGCCGAAGCGCGTCGTTGATGTAGCCCGACCACGCGTGCGCATTGCGGACTTCCGAGCCGCGGAAGGGCAGAAGGTTGTGAAGGTTTCGGGTGGCGTTCTCGGCCATGTTGAGGGCTTTGAGCAGCGGCACGTAGAAATGAAACTCCGCAGGCGCTTCGCTCTCCGGCGCCATCTGGAAGACGAATTCGAGGCCGTCGATGACGCGCGTCTCGCCCGTCTCCTTGACGAAGTCGGTCGGGGCCAGCAGCGAGTTCGTGCCGAAGGCCACCGTCTTTCCAAGACCGCAATCGACGTGTCCGCGCGGACCGCGGGACAGGAAGCGGCCGAACTGGTACTCCGCGCGCCGCAGCATGGCACGGCCGGCAATTACGTTCTCCGAGACGGCGAAGTCCATGAACAGGTCGGGCGCGATGATCGGCACGCGGCCGCTTTGCACGTCCTCATCGCTGACGATGCCGCGTGCGCCACCCCAGTGATCGCCGTGGGTATGGGTGTAGATGACCGCGATCACCGGCCGCTGCCCGCGATGCTTGCGGTAGAGCTCGAGGCCTGCGCGGGCGCCTTCGATCGAGGTGAGGGTGTCGACGACGATGACGCCGGTGTCGCCCTCGATCAACGTCATGTTGGCGAGATCGAAACCCCTGATCTGGTAGATGCGATCGGTGACCTGGAACAGGCCATGGTTCATGTTGAGCTGGGCCTGCCGCCAGAGGCTCGGATTGACGGTCGCGGGCGCCGTGTCCGAGGCCAGAAATCCATACGGCGCCATCGTCCACGCGGCGTGGCCTGCCGCCGCGAGGATGGTGGCGTCTGGCAACGTGTCGATGAATCCACGCCGCGCATCCTCGAAGTCCTGGCGATCGTGGAACGGCAACGCCGCCAGCATTGCCGCATTGGCGGCTGCAACCGCGGGATGCGCATCTTTTGCGAGCCTGCGAGGATCGGTGGATGTGTCGGTCATGGGACGATTCCTGAAGGCGAGCGGCGGGCCTGTAGCCCGGATGAGCGAAGCGATATCCGGGAGTTGCCGCCGTGTCAGCCCCGGATGTCGCTTCGCTCATCCGGGCTACGGTCCTTCGCGATCACGCCGCGCGAACGCTTTTGAGTTCGCGTCGCACCGCAGGGATGATCCGCGTGCCCCACAATTCGATCTGGCGCAGCATGGTGGCCTGATCGAAGTCGCCGAGCTGGGTCTGCAGCGCAATGTGGCTGGGCTTCAGGATGCTGATCTCCTCGAGCAGGCGGTCGATCACCTGGTTGACGCTGCCGACGGGAAGGTTGGCGCGCATGGTTTCGAGCGACATCTCGTTCGGTCCGGCTTCTTCCTTGATCAGGTAACCGTCGTCGCTCTGGGCGCGACGGAATTTCAGGCTTTCGGACAGGCGCCGCTGAAAGCGCGCGTTGTCGAGATAGGCGGTGATCTCGCTCTCGTTGTCGCTCGCATAACCGCAGCGCAGGAAGCCGAAGCGCACGGTATCGATCGAGCGGCCTTGCTTCTCGGCGATGCCTTCGAGCTTGTCGCGCAGCGCCTTGATCGCGTCGTGCCCGTTGAGCAGCGCGGTGACGAACAGGTTGTGGTTGTCGCGAACCGCGAGACCAAGTGTTTCCGCGTGACCCGACGTGACCCAGAGCGGCGGCATCGGCTTCTGCACGGTGCGGACGCTGATGGCGGTCGGCGGCATTTTGATGTGCGCCCCGTCATAGGAGAAGATGCGTTCGCGAAGGCCCGCATGCAGCACGTCATAGAATTCGGCGAACAGCGCGTGCGATTCCTTGAGCTCGACGCCGAAGCGTTCGAACTCGAACTGCTGGTAGCCCGAGCCTATGCCGAGATCGAGCCGGCCGTCGGACACGGTGTCGGCGAAACCGATCTCGGCGAGCAAGCGGGCCGGGTGATAGAGCGGCAGCACGCAGACCGCGGTGCCAAGCCGGATGGTCTTGGTCAGCCCCGCGCAATGCGCGACCATCATCAGCGGCGACGGACAGAGGCTGTAATTGTTGAAATGGTGCTCGGCATACCAGGCGGTGTCAAAGCCGGCAGCTTCGGCGGCGACCGTCTGCTCGACCGCATTGCGGATGACCTGCTGCGACGACTGATGATAGCCGCGCTGCTGAGCCAGAATGAAAACACCGAATTCCATGAAGCAAGCCTCCGCGGGCGGGGTTGAGCGAATTGCCGGCCGAGGCGCGGCGGAGCGGAAAGCTAGGGCCTTGAAAAATCCGAGACAATCGGCCTATCACAAGCATGTCTTTTGCAAAAAACAAGAAAATCGGAATGAGCCTGAGACATCGGATGAACCAGGACGATAATCGATCACGATGAGCCACCTGCAGTCGATGGAACTGCTCGTCCTGACGGTGCGGGAATGCAGCTTTTCCGCCGCCGGCCGTCGCGTGGGCCTGTCGCCGGCCTCGGTGTCGCGCCACATCGGCGAACTCGAAACGAACCTCGGCGTGCAATTGCTCAATCGGACGACGCGACACCTGTCGCTGACGGAAGCCGGCAAGGTCTACCTGCAGCGCGCCGAGCAGATTTTGCACAGCGTCGAGGACGCGGCGGCGGCGGCGCTTGCCTTGCAGAAGACGCCGCGGGGAACGCTGCGGGTGCACTCGCGCATGCTGTTCGGCATGACGGTGCTGACGCCGCTGCTGCCACAGTTTCAGAAACTCTATCCGGAGCTGAAGGTCGAGCTGTCCCTGTCCGAACGCAGGGTCCAGCTTCGCGAACAGGATTTCGACGTCGACCTGCAGATCGCCGCGCCCTCTGATCCCAGCCTGATGCAGCGGCGGCTGCTTGCGAGTGAACGCATCCTGGTTGCGGCGCCCGACTATGTGGCGCGGATGCCGGCCGTGAGAGTTCCAGGCGATCTTAAGCGGCACAACTGCCTGACCTACTGGCTTGGATCGGAGGAGGTGGCGTGGAAGTTCATGACCAAGGGAAAGCTGACGGAGCTCGTGGTGCCCTCGTCGTTCAGCAGCAACAACGGACACGTTCTGATCCAGCTTGCCGCCATGGGCCACGGCATCGCGCTGCTCGACGACTATACGGTCGCAGCCGAGCTTGCCGCGCGACGGCTCGTGCGTCTGCTGCCCGGCTGGCGCGTGACCAATTCCACGTTCGACGAAGGCATCTACGCGACCTTCCTGCAAACGAACTACCTGCCCGAGAAGATCAGGGTGTTTCTCGATTTCCTGGCCGAACATGTGCCGGGACAGATCAGGAAACGTCAGGTGCGCCGCGCTTGACCGCTCGGTCAGCGAAAAATATGATTTGCGTCAATCGATTATTGTGGTCGGCGGTCGCTTCGATGCCACGTCGTCGGACCGGTCCGGAGCACACGCGATGACCCAAGCAATTCTGAAAGAAGACGCGCCTGCAAAGGCCGACGAATCCGAGCGCGTCGTGCAGATCCTGAGCGAGGCGGCGCAGATCTTCGCCCGCAAGGGCTATGAAGGCGCCTCCATGCGCGACATCGCCGAGGCCTGCGATATCTCGAAGTCGCTGCTGTACCACCACTTCAAGAGCAAGGAAGAGATCTATTCGCGCGTCGCTGTCGGCGCGACGCAGGAACTCTACGTGTTCGTTTTCGAGCGCGTTCCGGCCGATAAGTCTCCGTCGGAGAAGATCCGTGCCTTCATGGTCGCAACGGCGGAGTACTTCCGCCGTCATCGCTGGGCCTGGATCGCATCGACCACCGCCTTCTGGAACGATCCGGCGCGTCATCGCCAGAAGGAGCGGCTGATCCGGCGCGATCGCTACGAGAAGTATCTGCGCAGCCTGATCCAGGAGGCGATCGATGCGGGCGAGGTGCGCGATATGGACGTGGCGATGGCCGGCCGCCTGATCCTGTCATCGTTGAACTGGATGCATCGCTGGTACAATCCGGCCAAGTCGCTGAAGCCGGAGCAGATCGCCGACCTCTACTTCGACATGGTGTTCAACGGCCTGCACGCGGGGGCGAAGAGGTAATCGGTCGCGGCGAGCGAGACGGGACGTCTCGTTCAGTCGAGGTGAGATTTGCGGCGGTCGTCCTCGCGAAAGCGAGGACCCATGAACACCGAATTGAATGGTGGGCACGACGTCAATGCGACCTCGTTGCCGCGGTGGTCATGGGTCCCGGCTCGCGCTTCGCTTGGCCGGGACGACTGCGGACTTCGTCGGCGCGTAAGTGTCGCCGTTACTCCAGCACGATGTTCTGCGCCTTGATCACCCGGCCCCACAGCGCCACGTCCTTCTCGAGCTGGCTGTCGAGGAGCGCGGGCGGGCCGGTTTCGACCTGCTGGCTTTCGATCTCCATCAGGCGGGCGATCTCAGGCGTCTTCAGCGCGACGTTGGCCGCCTCGTTGAGCTGCGTAATCATCTCCGGCGGCGTGCCGGCGGGCGCATGCAATGCGGTCCAGAAGGAGGCCGTGAGCTGCGGATAGCCGGACTCGGCAAATGTCGGAATGTCGGGCAGGTTCGCAATCCGCTGCGGCGTCGAGAGGGCCAGTATCTTCAATTTGCCCGCCTTGACGTGCTCGATCACCGCAGAGGGCGTCGCGAAGTTCAGGTCGCACTCGCCGGACAAGAGATCCATGATCGAGGACGGGTTGTTGCGATAGGCCACGTCCGTCACCGTGAAGCCCATGGATTGCGACATGATGATTCCGTACAGATGCGAAACGCTGCCCGGACCGAGCGTCGCGTAGAACAACGGCTTGCTGCGGCTCTTGGCGTAGGCGACGAAGCCCTTCACATCGTCGACCGGCATCTGCGTGTTGACCGTCAGCGTCAGCGGTCCGGTGCAGAGCAGCGCGACTGACGTGAAGTCCTTGAGCTTGTAGGACAGGTTCTTGCGCAGCATGACGTTGAGCGAGATCGGGCCCGTTCCGCCGGCCAGCAAGACCGTGCCATCCTTCGGCGCCTGCGCGACATATTGCGCGCCGACGATGCCGTTACCGCCTGGCTTGTTGTCGACCAGCACCGGCCGCTCGAGCTTTTCCGACATGCCCTTGGCCACGGTGCGGATCAGGTTGTCGATCGTCCCGCCGCCGGCATAGGGCACGACGATGAAGATCGGTTGTGTCGATCGTGCGCGAACGATGGACGGTGCTGCGAGCGGCGCGAGCAGCCCGCCGCCGAGCAGCGCGGTCACCTGACGTCTGCTGAAATTCGGCATCGCCTGTCTCCTCCAGCGTCAATTTTTTCAATCAAACGGCGCTCCATAGGTCATGACCGACCGGTCGGTCAATCCCTCCATCCGGCTTGCCGGCGGGATTTCCGGGTGCTAAACGGCCGTCCGTCGTCGCCTGACCGACCGGTCAGCCAGTCCGCGCCAGGGCCGCCGCCGGCCCAAGAAAAAAGGAAAAACCATGTCGGCCGATATCGTCAAACTGGAAGTCTCCGATTTCATTGCGCTGGTGACGCTGAACCGGCCGCCGGTCAACGCGCTGGACTGGGCGATGCGCGAGCGCATCGTCGAGGTGTTCGACGAGATCTCCGAGCGCGACGACGTTCGCGTCGCGGTGCTGACCGGCGCAGGCAAGGTGTTCTGCAGCGGCGCCGATCTGAAGGATCGTCCGGACGCAAGCCGGCCGGGTGCGTTCCTCAGCCATAACCGCATCACCCGTGAGACCGGCAACAGCATCAAGGAATGCAACAAGCCGGTGATCGCCGCTATCAACGGCGCGGCGCTTGGCGCGGGGCTCGGGCTGATGGCCGCATGCGACATCTATCTTGCAGCCGAGGAGGCGGTGTTCGGCATGCCGGAGATCAATGTCGGCCTCGCCGGCGGCGCTTCGATGCTGCGGACGCTGTTCGGCCGCTCGATCACCCGCCGGATGTTCTTCACCGGCCTGCGGCTGCCGGCGGCCGAGCTTTACCGGCGCGGCATCATCGAGGCCTGCACGACGCGCGAGCAGCTGGTGCCGGAAGCGATGAAGATCGCGAAAGAGATCGCGTCGAAGAGCCCGCTGGCGATTGCATACGCCAAGCAGGCCACCAACATGGTCGACCTGATGCCGCAGCGCGACGCCTATCGCTTCGAGCAGAACTTCACCATGGCGCTATCGAAGACCGAGGACGCCAAGGAAGCGCGCCAGGCGTTCCTTGAAAAGCGCGAGCCGGTCTTCAAGGGACGCTAAGCATGCGTGCGGGAGAGGGCCTGGAGGCGCTGCTGCGGCCGCGTTCGATCGCCATCGTCGGCGCGTCGCAGGACGCAAGCAAGATCGGCGGCCGGCCGCTGCAGCTGCTGCTCAAGTACGGCTATGCGGGCCGGCTCTATCCTGTAAATCCAAAAGCCTCCGAGGTGCAGGGCCTGAAAGCCTATGCGTCGATCGCCGACGTGCCGGAGGCGCCCGACCTTGCGATCATCGCCGTCGAGGCTTCGAGGGCGCCGGACGCCGTCGAGCAATGCGCCGCGCGCGGGGTGCGCGGCGTGGTCGTGTTCTCCTCGGGCTTTGCCGAACTCGGTGAAGCAGGCAGCGCCCTGCAGCAGCGCCTGCGCGACACGGCGAAGCGCACCGGCATGCGCGTGCTCGGGCCGAACTGTCTCGGCGCCGTGAGCATCGCCGACAAGACCATCGCTACCTTCTCCATCGTGCTCGAAGACTCACTGCCGCCGGCAGGCGTGCTCGGCATCGTGTCGCAGAGCGGCAATCTCGGCAGCTTTACCATGCGGCTTGCCGGCGAACGCGGCGCCGGCGTCAGCCGCTTCATGACGACCGGCAACGAGTGCGATGTCGATGTCGCCGACGGCATCGCCTGGCTGGCTCGCGATCCGGCGACACGGGTGATCCTGTGCTGCCTGGAAACGTGCCGCGATGCACCCCGGCTGATCGCGGCGCTGGAAGAAGCGCGCGCCGCGAACAAGCCGGTGATCGTGCTGAAGATCGGCACGTCGGCGGTCGGCCAGGCCGCCGCGGCCTCGCATACCGGAGCGATGGCGGGTTCGGACGCCGTGTTCGATGCGATCTTCGCCAACACCGGCGCGGTCCGCGTGCGCAGCATCGAGCAGCTCGTCCAGCTGGGACATGCGGCCGCGATGCTGCTGCCGGACCGTCTGCCGAAGGGACCGCGCGTCGCGCTCTTGACGGCGTCGGGCGGCTTCGGCGTCCTGCTTGCGGACGCGGCGAGCGCCGCTGGCCTGTCCTTGCCGGAACTCAGCGCGACCACTCAGCAGCGCGTGCTGGATGTCGTTCCGTTCGCGTCGGCGCGAAATCCCGTCGATGCCACTGCACAGATGTCCAGCCGGCCGGAGATGCTGCACAAGATTCTCTCGGCGATCGTCGAGGACGAGAGCTGCGACGCGGTCGTCCTGCTGCTGGCATCGTCGCTCGGCCTGCCGCGCCTGCGTTCGGTCTATATGGCGGCGCTGCGCAGCATTCGCGAGCAGCATCCGGATCGGCTGATCATGCTGTGCGTGCGCGGGCCGCAGGACGCCGTCGCCGAACTGCACGCAATGGGCTTCCCGACGGTCGACGGCATCGATTCCTGCTGCGCGACGCTGTCGAGTCTCGTCGCGCTCGGTCGCGCTGCGCGTTCGAAAGCCGTGCCTTCCGGTCCGGTTGCGCCAATGGCGGCGCTATCGGCGGACGCCTTCCGTCACGAGTTCGGCGCGAAGCAGGCGCTGGCGGCCGCAGGCATTCCGGTGCTGAACGAACAGCTCGTGACTGACAGCGATGCCGCGGCGCGCGCCGCCGAGGCGATCGGCTTTCCGGTGGTGATGAAGGTCGCCTCGGTCGATCTGCGGCACAAGACGGAGGTCGGTGGCGTCAGGATCGGTCTCACCTCGCCGGCGGAAGTGCGGACGGCGTATGACGACATGCTGCGAACCGTGAAGGCCAAGGCGCCTGCTGCCAAGGTGGACGGCGTGCTGATCGCGCCGATGGCGAAAGGCGTCGCCGAGCTCATCCTCGGCACCACGACGGACCCGATCTTCGGGCCGGTGGTGATGGTCGGGCTGGGCGGCATTTTCGCGGAGATCGTCCAGGACGCTGTCGTGCAGACCGCGCCGGTCAGCGAGGCCACGGCGGCCGAAATGCTGCGCTCGCTGAAGGCCTTTCCGGTGTTGAACGGCGCGCGCGGCCGCACCGTCGCCGACCTCGATGCGGCGGCGCGGGCGGTTGCGGCGTTGTCGCGTTTTGCCGCAGCGCATGCGGACTCGGTTTCAGAAATCGACATCAACCCGCTGCTCGTGTTGGGGAAAGGTGAGGGTGCTGTGGCGCTCGACGCACTGCTGGTGTCACGCGAGCGTGTGAATGCGAAGGAAAAACCATGACGGCAATGAACGTTCCGGTGCAAGACGGCGCGGCCGACGCATCGCTCACCGGCGATTCCTATCGACAGGCCGCGCGAAGCTGGCTTCGCGCCAACCTGCCTGAAGACTTCCGTGGCGACAGCGCAGCCTTCACTCCGCCGAAGCTTGACCAATCGATTGCCTGGGAGGCGGCGCTGCATCGCGCGGGCCTCGCCGGCATCACCTGGCCGAGCATCTACGGCGGCCATGGCCGGACCTTGCGCGAACACCTCATCGCCAACCAGGAGATCGGCGCGCTGCCTATCCCCGAAAGCGTCAACTCCATCGGCAAGGAGCTCGCGGGTCCCATCATTCTCGCGATCGGTACCGAGGCACAGAAGCTGCGCTTCCTTCCGCGTATCCTCGACATGAGCAACATCTGGTGTCAGGGGTTCTCCGAACCGGAGGCCGGGTCCGACCTTGCGGGCTTGCGCACGCGCGCCGTACGCGAGGGCGATGTCTGGCGCATCAACGGCCAGAAGATCTGGACCAGCGGCGCCTATCGTGCGCAACGCTGCCTGCTGCTGGCGCGCACGGGACCTGTCGAGGACCGCCATCGCGGGCTCGCGCTGTTCGCCGTGCCGCTGGATGCGGTCGGCGTGCGCGTGCGGACCATCAAGTCGATCGACGGCCGGGAGAGCTTCTGTGAAGTGTTCTTCGACAACGTCGAGGTGTCGCAGGACGATGCGCTGGGCGCGCCGGACGAAGGCTGGTCGGCGGCGATCCGCGTGCTGGCGATCGAGCGTGCGACCAATCGCATGTACCGCGCATGGCGCTTCGAGAACGAGGTGCGCCACCTGATCGCGGCGGCGAAGACCGATCCGGTGCTGTCCGGCCTGCTGCAACAGCAGCACCACGCAGCGAAGCTCGCCGAGACGATCGTCGATATCGACGTGCTGAAGGCGCATGTGGAGACGGCGGTCGACGCGCTGGTGGCGGGCGAGACGATCGGCGCCCGGGGAAGCCTCGCGAAGCTGCACTGGAGCGAAGCTCACCAGCGCTTCGCAGCGCTCGCCATGGAGCTTCTGTCGAAGGCATCGCTGCCGCTTCAGCCCGCAGTGCGGATCGCGCTGCGGCGGTTCGAGGGGATCTACCTGCAATCACGGGCCGAAACGATCTACGCCGGCACCACCGAGATCCAGCTCGGCATCATCGCCGACCGGATTCTCGAACTCTCGCGAGGCAAGTAAGATGACGATCACGGACGATGGGCTGACACCAGCCGATTTCGCCGCCACGGCGTCGCGTGCGGTCGCGGCCTGTGCGGGTTTGAGCGTCTCCGAGCAGGGCGCGCGCCTCGTGGGCGACGGCCTGCTCGGCGTGATCGCAGGCGATAACGTGGGCGGTCTTGACCTGCCGCTGTCGTTTGCCGTGCCGGTGGTCGCAGCCGCAAGCGCCGGCCTGTTGGCCTTTCCACTGATGGAAAACATTCTACTCGCGCGCCTGCTGCAGCAACGTCAGGCGCGGATCGCGTCGGCGATCGTCGCGGGTGACAATAGCGCGACAATCGCCTGGACCGGCGCGGTGAGTGCGAAGAAGCAGGGCGATCGCGTCATCCTGGATGGCTGGGTTGCTCGCGCGCCGCGCGCAAGCGACGTCGGCCTGATGCTCGTGCGCGTCGGTGCGACCGGTGCAGCGCTCGTCCCAATCTCCGCGGTCACGCTGGAGGACAGCCACGGCATCGATCTGACGCAGCCGGAGCATACGGTGCAACTCAACGCGGTCAGTGTCTCCGCCGATCATCTCCTTGCGGACGGCACCTGGCCCGCCCTTGAATCGGATGCGCTTGTGCTGCGCGCAGCCGCGATCCTCGGCTCCGCAGAGGCCTGTCTCGCGCTGGCGCAGGAGCATGTCTCGACCCGGCGCCAGTTCGGCCGCGCCCTGTCCTACAACCAGGCCATCCGTCACACGCTGGCCCGGCACAAGCTTGGGCTGGAAGGCATCCGCCAGTCGATCGCCCGCGCGCTGTTTTTCTCGTCCGGCCTGCGCGAGCGGCGCGCCGCTTTTCTCGCTGCGTCGTCCTACGGCGTTGCGATCAGCGAGGGGGCGGTGCAGATGCACGGCGGTATGGGCTTCACCTGGGACGTGCCGGTGCATCGGCACGTCCGCAGGATCCGTGCCCTGCAGGCGCAAGGCGACGCGAGCGGCGTGCTCGCCGCGCTCGGACATGACACCATTGCCGACGTGAGCCCTGCACATCCGCAGACAGCGGCGTAACAACGACGACGTAACAGCAAGAAGGACTGGTTTCGACATGACCAAGGTTCTCGAAGGACGGGTTGCACTCATTACCGGCTCTGGAAACGGCATCGGGCGTGCGACTGCGTTGCGCATGGCTTCGATGGGCGCCATCGTCGGCGTCAACGATCTGAAGCTGGAATTCGTCGAAAAGGTCGTCGCCGAGATCGAGAGGCTTGGCGGCAGGGCGGTCGCGGTGACGCAGAACGTGTCGACGCGGGACGGCATGCGGAACGCCGTGCTTGGATTTGCCAAACAGCAGGGCCGGTTCGACATTCTCGTCAACAACGCGGCGTGGGTGCGTTATCAGTCCGTGCCGGACATCGCGCCCGAGACGATCGAGCGGATGCTCGACATCGGCTTCAAGGCGGTGATCTGGGGCATTCAGGCGGCCGCGGAAGTCATGGATGCGGAGCGTGGCGGTGCCATCGTCAACGTTGCGTCTGTCGCAGGGCTCGTTTCAGCCAAGAACAGCATCGTCTACAGCGGAATCAAGGCGGGTGTCATGGGGATCACTCGCGCCGCGGCGGCAGAGCTCGGCGCGCGCAAGATCAGGGTGAACGCAGTTGCGCCAAGTGCCGTGCCGACCGAGGGCACCGTCCGCAATCGCAATGCCGAGCTGGACGCGAGGCGCATCGCGCGGACCCCGCTGGGGCGCCTCGGCACCGTGGACGACATCGCCAAGGCGATCTGCTTCCTCGCCGGCGACGAGGCCGGTTTCGTGACCGCGCAGATCATGGCGGTCGATGGCGGAATCACAGTGACCAACATCTGAGAGTGCAGAAGATAACAAGAAGGAAGAATTGCATGACCTACCTGGCCATCCTGACGGCGTTGATCACGTCCATCGCCGTTGCGGCGCCAGCCGCCGCGGCGGAGGACTACCCGAACCGGGCGATTACATGGGTCGTTCCGTTCGGCGCCGGCGGCGTCACCGACAACACCGCGCGCATCGTCGCCAAGGCAATGTCGAAGATCACTGGACAGCCCGTGCTGGTCGACAACCGCCCCGGTGCGGGCGGCATCGTCGGTACCGAGTACGTCGCCTCGAGCAAGCCGGACGGCTACACAATTCTCTATGCCTCGAGCGGGCCGATGGCGGTCAACCCGACGCTGTACAAGGGCAAGCTGACCTACGATCCGCTGAAGTCGTTCACGCCCGTTCAGGCTCTGTCGCAGGCCAACATGCTGATCGTCGTCAATCCGGACGCGCCGTTCAAAACGCTTCCAGAACTGATCGAGTTCGCGAAGAAGAACCCTGGCAAGCTTAACTTCGGCTCGCCAGGGCAGGGGACGGCGCAGCATCTGAGCGCCGAACTGCTGCAGGCGGAAGCGGGCATCAAGATGACGCACGTTCCCTACAAGACCGGCGCGACGCAGATGACCGACCTGATGTCGGGCGTGCTCGACCTGTCGATCGAATATCCGGCCGTGGTGCGGCCCTATATCGAGGCCGGCAAGATGCGTGCGATCGCCATGACAGGCGCCAAACGTTTCAAGGGCTTTCCCGATGTGCCGAGCATCGCCGAGCTTGGCTATTCCAATGCGCAGAACGCCGGCTGGTCGACCATCGCGGTGCCGGCAGGAACGCCGCCGGACATCGTCAAGAAGCTCGCTTCTGTGGTGTGGGAGGCGCTGAAGGATCCGTCCGTTGTTCAGTACTATGATGCGAACGACAACATGCCGCTCGGCGATCTCGGCTCCGACAAGACCCGCGACTTCATCGCCAAGGAAACCGAGAAGTTCAGAACGGTCGTGGAGCGTTCCGGCGCGACAGCAGAATGACGCTTTCGGGGCAAGTTGAATCATGGCGGTCTCCGCGAGACAGTTGACCGAGTTGCTCGATCGCGAGGCGATCCGCGACTGTCTGTACCGTTACTGCCGCGGTATCGATCGGGCCGATGAGGCTGCGCTGCGCAGCGCTTATTGGCCCGACGCCACCGACCAGCACGGCCGCTACGCGGGACCGGTCGAAGGCTTCTTCGAACTGGTGAAGCAGGGATCGGCGACGGGCCCGCGCAACATCCATCAGATCAGCAATGTCCTGATCGAGTTCGCAAGCGAAACCGTGGCTGCGGTCGAAAGTGCCTTCAGCGCGCTGCAACGCAGTCGGCGTAAAGACAGCGGCGTTGGCCAGGTGATGCTTGCAGGGCGCTATTGCGACCTGTTCGAGAAGCGCGATGGCGAGTGGCGCATTGCCAGGCGTGTCGTCGTTTATGACTGGCTCGAGGAGCAGACCCCGCCTGAGCAGTCCGAAGATGCTCGCTTCGGCCTGCGCAAGCCGATCGGTGGCTGCTTCCCCAGCGACCCGGTCTACGAACTTCTGAGATCAGCAAAGCTCAGAAGCGGCTGACGCTGCCCGGTATCTGCACGATAGGCGGTTTGGCGTTCAGCGCATCGACCTGAAAGCCCGCGACGCGCTTGTAGTTGCTGGCGATGCCTTCCAGCTCCTGGCGTGACAGAACATCGGTGACGACCTCGAAGCCGTCCGGTGCCCGTTCTTCGACGAGCTGCATCACCTGTTCGGGGCCGTTGCCGCGGTTGAGCAACACGAGTTCGGACGTCGCCGGCCGCCGTTCGGCCTCATAGGCTTCGAGCGCCTCGATCGACACGCCCTTGTCCAGAAACTCGCGCGTGATAGTGCGCGCATCGAGAATGGCTTGCGAGGCGCCGTTCGAGCCGATCGGGTACATCGGATGCGCCGCGTCGCCCATGAGGGTGATGCGGCCGAAGGTCCAGCGTGGAAGCGGATCGCGGTCGACCAGCGGATATTCGTAAGCGTGAGCGCAGTTGCGGATCAGGCCCGGCACGTCGAGCCAGTCGAAGCGCCAGTCTTCGAACCATGGCAGGAATTCGTCGAGCCTTGCCGTGCGATTGTAGTCCTCGCGCCGCCACTGGTACGTCGGATCGAGGGTGCGCTCGGCGATCCAGTTGATCTCCTGACGCCCGCGGTCGTCGCGGTTTGAAATCGGATAGCAGACGAACTTCACATGTTGATGTCCGGCCATGATCATGGTGCGCCCCGAAAGAAAGACGTCACCTTCGGTGATGCCGCGCCAGAGGATGCGGCCGTTCCAGATCGGCGGGCCTTCGTCGGGATAAAGCTTCTCGCGCACCGCCGAGTGAATGCCGTCGGCGGCAATCAGCAGTTCGCCGTCGTAGACGCCGGCGATCCTGCCTTTAGCCTTATCGAGGAAGCTGGCGCGCACGCATGATGCGGTCTCCTCGAAGTGCGACAGATGATGGCCGTTCAGGATGCTGTCGCGACCGAGCCGTTCGATGACCGTGTCGAGCAGGATCTGTTGCAGGATGCCGCGATGAATCGAGAACTGCGGCCACTTGTAACCGGCGGCGAGCCCGCGTGGCTCCGACCAGATCGGCTTGCCGTGCTTGGAGAAGTAGGCCAATTCGGAGGTGGCGACCCCCGCGGTGTCGAGCTTCTCGAGCAGGCCGAGTTCGATCAGCTCGCGGCAGGCGTGCGGCAGCACGTTGATACCGACACCGAGCGGCTTCAGCTCCGGCACGCTTTCGAAGATGCGGCACGGTACGCCGATCTGGTGCAGGCTGAGCGCCAGTGTCAGCCCGCCAATGCCGCCGCCTGCGATCAGAACCGTCATGAGGTGATCAATTCGCGTCCATCTGCAGGCCTTCCTGCTTGATGATGGCGGCGAACTTATCCGTTTCGGCCTGCACGAAGTCGGAAAACTGCTGCGGCGTTCCGTAATCGGTGCGTGCGCCCATGGCTTCGATCGTCTTCTTGGTATCCTCGCGAGCCAGGAAGACCTTTATCTCGTTGTTGAGAGCTTCGACGATCGGAGCAGGCGCGCTTTTCGGCAGGAAAATGCCGAACCAGGAGGAGACGTCGAATTTCGCCAACTCCGGCGCGCCCTCGCGCATGGTCGGAATGTTTGGTGCCAGTGCGCTTCGCTCTGGTGTCGTCACCGCCAGCGCAGTGAGCTTACCTTCCTGGGTCTGCGGCAGCGACGGATAAAGATTGTCGAACAGGATCTGGATGTCATTTCCGAGAGCTGCCTGCAGCGCCGGCCCTGCGCCCCGGAAAGGCACATGGACCATCTTCAATCCGGTCAACTGCAGGAACCAGGCGCCCGTGAGGTGAGGGCTTTGCCCGACGCCGGACGAACCGTAGGTCAGCTTGTCGGGATTGGCTTTGATATAGGCGATCAGTTCGGCAATCGATTTGATGCCGGTCGACGGATTGGCAGATACGATGTTCGGGATCCGGATCAAGTTGCTGACCGGCTGCAGCTGGTCGGCCTTGTAGTTCATGTTTCGGAAGATGCTGTAGGCGATCGCGTTGGGGCCGGGATTTCCGACCAGGATGGTGTGCCCGTCGCCCTTCTGCCGCACGACTTCCGATGTGCCGATGGTGCCGCCGCCGCCGGATCGGTTTTCCACGACCGCGGCCTTGCCCCAGGCAGCCTGCAGGTGCGCTGCCAGCAATCGTCCCATCACGTCCGTCGTGCCGCCGGGCGCGGCGGGCACGATCACGCGAACGGTTTCCGACGGTCGCCAGTCTGTGGCCCGGCCAAGGCGCGGCAGGGCGGCGGTGGCCGATAATGCTGCGGCTGACGTCAGGACGCGGCGGCGCGAAAGCAATCTGGCAGTCACTATTTCCTCCTTACGCTCACTTATGTACGGACTTATTGATTAGCACGTACGCAACTTTCGACGGTTGTCAATTGCGGCGACGGACGGTTGGTCAAGGATAGCGTCCGCGGTTTGACGCGACAGGCGTGTCTCGTACGAGAACCGATCACCGGGATGTACGCTGCGACTGATGATGAAGCAGCGATCTTTCGGACCGATATAGCGTCTCGTGATTTCCAGCGCATGAGAACCCGGCTTGGTCCTGAGGGGACCGGCAAGTGCTGTCGGGATCCCGACTGCGCGAATGCTTTGACGGATCTCGGAAGCCCGATAACCTGTACCTTCTTCTATCAGGTCACTTATGAGGCCGGGCAAACGCCGGATCCTGGATCGTACGACGTCGGCAAATTCAAAAGCGAGATAGACATCCGTCCAACAAATGGGCTGGTCGGACGATGCCTTCGATGACCGGATGCTCGAGACGCGCAACCACACGTCGCCCGGAGAACATTGCAGATACTGCGCCAGGCGAATGCCAGCGACCTCGTCGGCGATTTCCTGTACATGCCGCTTCGTTTGTGCGCCGAACTGCACGACGTCTTCGACAGTCGCCAACGTCTGGTTGTAGCTTTGAGGCCCATTGATGGGCCGCGCGGCTTCAACCCGCGTGCCTGCGTTTCGCCGCCGGGAAATCATTCCAGCTTCTTGCAGTTCCCGCAGTGCCGAACGCACGGTCGCGCGGCTGACGTCGAACTGCTCCGCGAGTTCAATCTCCGTCGGCAGCACCGAGCCGATCGGGTAGGCCCCCGCCGCAAAGCTTTGCGCAAGGGACCTGGCTACGAACGCCCACCGTGTTTGCAAACTCACGTCATCATCTCGTCTGCAGGATCAAAGGCCGTTAGTCGGACGTCAGCGGAAAGCAAGATTGCCTTTGGCTTTAGATAAGTACGAACATATTGACAAGCCCGAAATAAGTTCGGACATATTCCGGACACTGATCTTGACCGCCTTAGCGACACCTCGTTGGTAAGGTAAGAGGAGAAGCCCATGCCGAGCACCGTCGCGGAGTCGTTGATATTTCGTGACATGTTTGGCACGCCCGCCATGCGGGAGGTGTTCTCGGATGAGAGGCTGGTTCACCAATTTCTTGCAGTCGAGGCCGCGCTGGCGCGAGCCGAGGGGGCGGTTGGTGTCATTCCCGCTCAGGCAGCGCAGGCGATTTCATCCGCGGCCGCGGCGATGACGATCGATTTCGCCAGGTTGCGCCATGAAACGGAAATCGTCGGCTATCCGATCGTGGGCGTCGTCAACCAGTTGGCTGAAGCGGCGGGTGACGCCGGCGGCTACGTTCATTGGGGTGCCACGACGCAAGACATCATGGACACCGCGACTATTCTCCAGACGCGAGAGGCCCTCGATCTCGTTGCGCGGGACCTGTTGGAGGTCCAGTCCATTCTGGTGAGCCTTTCACAGCGCTATCGCGACACGGCCATGGCCGGCAGAACGCACCTTCAACAGGCGCTGCCCGTCACGTTCGGGTATAAGGCCGCGATCTGGCTCTCGACAATTGACCGGCACATCGAGCGCATCGATCAGCTTCGCCACCGTGTCCTGCTTGCGCAGCTGGGCGGTGCGGCGGGTACGCTCGCATCCCTCGGCGAGCAGGGTTTTGCCGTACAATCGGCGTTCTGCCGGGAATTGAATCTGGCACAGCCTGTTGCGACCTGGCACGTGGCCAGGGACGGGCTGGCGGAGGTGGTTGCGTTTCTAGGCCTGGTGACGGGCAGCCTCGCCAAGATTGCGACGGACGTCATCTTGCTGACATCGACTGAATTCGCCGAGCTCTCGGAGCCTTTCGTGAAGGGACGCGGTTCGTCGTCGACAATGCCGCAAAAGCGCAATCCGATATCATCCGAGCTGATCGTCGCCTGTGCGAAGAGAGTTCGTCAGCACGTTGCATTGATGCTGGACGCGATGGTGCAGGATCTCGAGCGTGCGACCGGGCCGTGGCATGCGGAATGGATCGCCATCCCCGAGAGCTTCATCATGACCGCCGGTGCTCTGGCGCAGGCCAAATTCATGCTCGGTGGTCTTATCGTGGACGCCGACCGGATGCGCAGCAATCTCGAAATCAGTCGAGGCCTCATTGTTGCGGAAGCCGTGATGATGGCCGCCGCACCGAAGCTCGGACGACAACATGCGCACGAGGTTGTCTATGAGGCGTGCCGCGTTGCGGCCACGGACCAGCGCTCGCTCGCCGAGGTACTGGCGACCATGCCGGTCATGGTTGAAGCGCTCGGCGGCATGGAGGGGATAGACCGCGCGTGCAATCCGGCCAACTACATCGGGCTGGCGCCGCAGATGGTGGATCGCGTCGTGGCGGGCAGAGGTTGATGGTTTATTGTTGCTATGCGAGGCGTCCGATCGCTCGCCGTGGTCCATGACCACGGCGCCGTTAGCTGAACGACGGCCTCGTGTGGAAAGACGGACGTCAGCCTGCGGCCATCTGGCTGCGGATCTCGGCGCGCAACTCGTCGATGAGCTTCAGACCTTTGCCTGTCTCGACATGCCAGTAGGTCCAGCCGTTGCAGGCTTCGGAGCCCTGCGCCACAGCGCCGATGCGGTGGATCGAACCGACCTTGTCGCCGAGCATGATCGCGCCGTCGGCGCGCACCAGCGCTCCGTGTCGCTTCTTCGCGTCGACGAGCCTGGTGCCAGGCAGGATCATGCCGCGCTCGATCAACTCGGAGAACGCAACGCGTGGCGCCTCCCGTGCGGTCATGAACGGAGCAAGCGTAGCGTCGGGTAAAGGCTCGACCGCCGCGATGCGGGTTCGCGCAGCCTCGGCGTAAGCCGCCTCGCGCTCGAAGCCTATGTAACGGCGACCAAGGCGTTTGGCGACCGCACCGGTGGTGCCGGTGCCGTTGAACGGGTCCATCACGAGATCGCCGGGCTTCGACGACGACAGCAACACGCGCGCGAGCAGGCCTTCGGGCTTCTGCGTCGGATGGATCTTCTTGCCGTCGTTGCCCTTTAGACGTTCCTCGCCGGTGCACAGCGGAATCAGCCAGTCGGAGCGGGCCTGCACGTCTTCGTTGGCCGCTTTCAAGGCTTCGTAATTGAAGGTGTAACCCTTGGCATTTTCGTCGCGCGCCGCCCAGATCATGGTTTCGTGCGCGTTGGTGAAGCGGCGGCCGCGGAAATTCGGCATCGGATTCGACTTGCGCCAGACGATGTCGTTCAGCACCCAGAAGCCGAGATCCTGCATGATCGCGCCGACGCGGAAGATGTTGTGGTAGGAGCCGATCACCCAG
This sequence comes from Bradyrhizobium sp. LHD-71, assembly GCF_031157255.1. Taxonomy (GTDB): domain Bacteria; phylum Pseudomonadota; class Alphaproteobacteria; order Rhizobiales; family Xanthobacteraceae; genus P52-10. The sequence continues at coordinate 75,813 of NZ_JAVIFX010000023.1, forward strand.
ATCGTCGCAGCCGGCTTCATCACGCGGCGGCAGGCGAGCAGCCAGGCGCGGGTGAAATCGTCATAAACGGCGAATGACGAGAACTTGTCCCACTCATCGTTCACCGCATCGACATGGGATTCGTCGGGGCGCTTGAGGTCGCCCTTGAGCTGCAGGTTATAGGGCGGGTCGGCAAAAACCAGATCGACCGAGCGGGGTTGAAGCTTCGACATCTCGGCGACGCAATCACCGACGATGATGCTGGTGTCTTCTGCAGACTCCAAATTGAAGCGGGGCGCCCTTACAGACGCCCCGCGACGCGACACACCCATGACTCACAACTCTGACTTAGGCGACGCAGCCGGCGACGCGGGACTGACTTAAAACCGACTGGGCCTACCTTGCCGCAGCGAGGTAAACGCACGGTTATCGGCAACCACGACGAGCATCTTTCTGGCTAGGCAATTTTTGCCTAGCGCGGTATTGCTGGTGCTATCGATTGGTCGATGACAATCTGCCGATATCGCCGCGAAAAGGGACGGCGATATTTGCGAAACTGAAGTGAAAATGAAGGAGAGCCGCCATGCGCTACGATGATTTTCGTCGCAGCGACAACATCGACGACCGGCGCGACGACGGTGGCTTTGGCGGTGGCGGAGGTGGGTTCGGCCTCCCGATCGGAGGCGGCGGGCTCGGCATCGGCACCATTCTCGTGCTCGGCCTGCTTGGTTGGGCCATCGGCATCGATCCGCGCATCCTGATCAGTGGCGCAGATATGCTGTCCGGCATCAACGGCGGCGGCGCACCGTCGGTGCAAATGGATCGGCCGTCACAGTCGAGCCCCAAGCGCGGTGCACCGCAGGACGAAATGGGCAGCATGATCGCCGGCGTGCTCGGCGAAATCGACGACCGCTGGTCGGAGATCTTCAGCGCGGCCGGCCAACAATATGTCGGCCCGCGCGTCGTGCTGTTCCGCAACGCCACCAATGGCGGGCGCTGCGGTATGGCGCAAAGCGCGATGGGGCCGTTCTACTGCCCGCCGGACCGGCAGATCTTCCTCGATACGAACTTCTTCCGCGAGATCGAGACGCGCTTCCGCGGCTGCTCGGGTCGGGCGTGCCAGTTTACCGCCGCCTACATCATCGCCCATGAGGCAGGACACCATATCCAGAACGTGCTCGGCATTCTCCAGCGGGTGCAGCGTGAGCAACAGCAGGTCAGCCGCGCCGAGGCCAACGGGCTTCAGGTCAGGGTCGAGCTTCAGGCCGACTGTCTCTCCGGCGTCTGGGTGAACAGAGAGAAGCAGAAGCGGCCAAACTTCCTCGAGGAAGGCGATATCGATGCGGCGCTGCAGACCGCCACCGCGATCGGTGACGACACGTTGCAGCGACGAACGCAGGGTCGCGTCGTGCCCGACTCGTTCACGCACGGCTCCGCCGAACAGCGCCGCCGCTGGTTCATGATCGGCTACCAGCAGGGGTCGGTGCAGGCCTGCAATACCTTTGCACCCGGCGTGCGGCTTTAGATTCGTTGTGGTGGTCGCATTTTCTTGCGGAAGGCCGAGGTCCACCTTTCCGGAAAATGCTCCAGCAGCCCCGAAAGGCATTCGCCAATGGCTGACCAGACCAGAGAGTTCATCCCGCTCAACATCGCGGTGCTGACCGTCTCGGATACGCGTTCGCTGGATGACGACAAGTCCGGTGCGACGCTTGCCGAGCGCCTCACGGCGGCCGGGCACCATCTCGCGACCCGCAACATCGTGCCAGACGACGTCGAGCGCATTCAGGCGCAGGTCAAGATCTGGATTGCCGATCCCAACATCGACGTGGTGCTCACCACCGGCGGCACCGGCTTCACCGGCCGCGACGTTACGCCAGAGGCGCTCGAGCCGCTGTTCGAAAAGCGAATGGACGGCTTCTCGATCGCCTTTCACATGCTGAGCCATGCCAAGATCGGCACTTCGACGATCCAGAGCAGGGCTACCGCTGGCGTTGCGGGCGCAACGTATATCTTCTGCCTGCCGGGGTCGCCCGGCGCCTGTCGTGACGGCTGGGACGGCATTCTCGCGGCCCAACTCGACTACCGTACAAAGCCGTGCAACTTCGTCGAGATCATGCCGCGACTCGACGAGCATCTGCGCCGCGGCAAAGCCAGGGGCGCAACCGCCTGATGACGTCAGACTATTCCGGCGACGATTTCTATTGCGATGTCGCGCTGAAGGGCGCCGTTCCGCTGAAGAAAGAGTACGAGAGCGATGCCGTGCTCGCATATCACCACACGCGCCCGTTCTGGCCGGTGCATATCGTCGTCATCCCAAAGAGACATATTGCCTCGTTCGTCACCCTGTCGGCGGACGACACGCCGATATTCCTGGAGATGGTCGAGGTGATGAAGACGCTGGCAGCAAGCGTCACTGCCGAGCACGGTGCCGCGCGCATTCTCACCAATCTCGGACGTTATCAGGATTCCAAGCACCTGCATTTTCACGTCAGCAGCGGCGAGCCGCTACGCTAAACCTTCGTCATTGCGAGCCGCGAAGCGGCGCGGCAATGCAGACTGCAAACGTCACACGTGCGGCACCTCAGACTGGATTGCTTCGCTTCGCTCGCAATGACGTGTGTGGCTACGCTCGGCGATGCCCAACGGTCATTGCGAGCCGTGAAGCGGCGCGGCTGCCGGCGTGACGTGCGTTACGGCTCATCGCGAGTAGCATCGCACGAGATTTCATCTATGAACTCCTCAAAGAAGCGTTGCAGGCGTTTCTGTCTCGATGTGGCGAGGCGGGCTCCCGCCGTCGTCTGAAAGCCTTCTGCGATGTTGAACAACTTCGTTTGAAAGTGGTCGATGGTGTAGCGCGTGTCATCAAACGCGCGTGTTCGACCTGCCGGGTCAAGCGGATCATATAGCAGCCGGCCGAGACGGCCGCCGACGTGAAAGCAACGAGCTACGCCGATCGGTCCAAATCCATTTCCCAGGTCTCGCCGATCAGGTCGTGGCCGAAGCTGTGGTGCGGCTTTTCATCCACGAGGCGGAATCCGGCGGCTTTGTAGATACCGCGCGCTGCGGTGAGGATGCTTTGCGTCCACAAGGTCATGGATGTGTAGCCCGCCTCGCGCGCGAAGCGGATGCACTCGCCGACCAGCGTCTTGCCGACACCAAGTCCGCGCGCTTGCGGTTCGACGAGCAGCAGCCTCAATTTGCCGACGCCGTTGCCCGCATTGACGAGCATGACTGAGCCGACGGTCTTGCCGTCGACCTCCGCAATCCAGCAGCGCTCGCGCTCAGGATCGAAGGTCTTGATGAACAGCCCGGCGATTTCGGCCGCTAGCGCCTCGTATTCGATCGTCCAGCCATACTCTTCAGCATAGAGCGCACCATTGCGCGAGACGATCCAGCCGATGTCCCCGGGACGGTGCGGACGCAGGTTAACGGCGGGCCGGGACGTGACGGCGAGCGCGCGCTCGATCTCTCCCATGGCATCAACCAGGCCTGCACGTCGATACCCCGGCAACTGCGCGATGATGTCGAGAGCGAACTGCTGCGACCGCTTGTCGAGTTCGGCGAACAGCTTGCGCCCCTTGGCGGTGAGCGCAATCTCGGCCTGCCTCCTGTCTGCGCTGGAGACCTTTCGCGACAGCAGCTGGCGCCGTTGCAAGGCCTGCACAGTCCTGCTCAGCTGACCCGGATCGATGCCGAGATCGCGGGCAAGATCGGTCGGTCCGAGCGGCCCGTTCTGCGCCAGTTCGTAAAGAATTCGCGCCTCGGGCAGCGAGACATCGGTGTGCAGATGCTTCGGCTCGATCAGCCCGGCCTGGCGCGTGTAAAAGCGGTTGAAACGTCGCACCGCGGCGACATCCGTCAGCAGAGTTTCAGCGCGTGTCACGGCCATCGTGCCTCGAACAATGATTGACTTTATCAACCAATTATTTGACCGAGTCAATCAGTTGCCGGCGACGATCCGGCTGCGCAGAAGGATGCGGTCCTTGCGTCGCAATTGCGCGAGCAATTTCGCTTCCGCGCGCTCTGACGAGGCGGCGTGGCCGCCCAGCGCGTCGTAGTGCGCGCGGGCGATCAGCAGGCCCTGGTCAGCGGAGGGCCCAAGCAGCAAACGATGCGCGGTCTTGAACGCATCGCGCACGCGCAGGTCCGCGTGCGGCGAACGCGCGTAACGAAACACGGCCGCGCGGGCCTTCGGCGCCAGCGCGGCGCTTTCCATGAATTGCGCGATTTCGTCGATCCAGCTGCCTTCGAGAACCGCGCCGGCGCGCAGGAATAGCAGCCAGTTGGATCGCGCGGCCCGCGCGCCTTCTCGCAGCAGCGCGCCATCCGTGCCCTGGTGGACGAGGAGCTGGCAACCGGCGACGTCGGCCACGCGCTCGATCGCGCCGCCGCCCTCCCGGTCTATCAGCAGCACGTCGCGCACAAGACCGGCGGCGGCGCCCGGCACGAGCGCGGCCAGCGTCATGACGACGCCGCGCTCATCGCCTTTGGTCAATATGATAACGCTCAGCATCGGCGGCCCACGACTTCATGGAAATGTCATGGACTGCACTGTTAGCACCGGTTCGGCGTGGAAACAGCCTCGATTGCAGGCGTTTCCGCTCGGTTGGTTAGCGGCGCTTGCGAGCGAAACTGCTCGTATCGGGCGTGTAGCGCGGATTGCGCACGCAACTTCCGCCCGCGCCGCTGATGAAGGCTCGGCACTGGTAGAGCGTTGCATACGTGCAGCCACCCGCGCCCCATGTGCCTGATGCACAGTAGGGATACTCCTGCGCTTGCGCCGCGTTCGAGGCCGCGAACGACAGGATGACGCCAGCGAGCGCCAGCGCCGCCGCACCGAGAATGAAGTTGCGCATGGTCGATGTCCTCATCTCCATCTCAGCTTCGGCCCACTGATGCCGATGCTTTCGGATGCGCGCGCGTTCAGTTAACGCCGGTGCGGTTTCCGCGGCCCTGGAATGCCTTGCGAATCCTGGTCGTAAGGGTATTGCGCCGCCACGCGCGGGTTGCGCGTGCAGGATCCGCCGACGCCCTGCACGAACGTCAGGCACTGCTCGAACGTGTAGAACCGGCAGATATTGTCGGTCGCCCAGCCGCCGCTCGTGCAATAGGGATACTCGAAACCTTGCGCGTTTGCGGGCGTTGTCGTCGGGGCTGCGATCCACGCCGAGCCGGCCAGCACCGCGGCAAAAGTGAGTACGCGCATTTTCTTCTCCGTGATTGCCGCCCGTTGCGAGGGGCGGAAGCGCTGACTTGGTCGTTTCCCGCGGCTGAATAAAGGTCGCTCTCGCGCTGTCCCATCACAACGCCGCGAGGGCCGGGTGGCGTGCCCGGTATTGAATAACCGAGGGCCTCTCATATTTGTGTTCTTGTTATGTTCTAATCGTTTGCTATGGTTCGGGTCATGGCAAGGTCGGCATCATCATCGCGACAGACTGAACTCCGGGAGGCCGAAGGGCCTTTGCCGGCGAATGAGACGGCCGTCGAACGCGAGCGCAGGCGGGGGCGCGGTGCGCAATCGAATACAAGCGGCCGGTTCGAAGCCGAAGCGCGCGTCGCCTTCGACGACGGCTGGCAGAGCATCGAAGACCTGCCTCCGTTCAAGACGACGGTGAGCGCAGACAGCGCCCGCAAGGTCATCACCCGCAACGATTCGCCCGACGTCGGCTTCGATCGCTCGATAAATCCCTACCGGGGATGCGAGCACGGCTGCGTCTACTGCTTTGCCCGACCGACGCACGCCTATCTTGGGCTATCACCCGGTCTCGACTTCGAATCGAAGCTATTCGCCAAGCACGACGCGCCGGCACTGCTGGAAAAGGAGCTCGCGCATCCGGGCTATGAGCCGCGCATGATTGCGATCGGCACCAACACCGATCCGTATCAGCCCATCGAGCGTGACCTGAAGATCATGCGTGGTATTCTCGAAGTGCTCGATCGGGTCTCGCACCCGGTCGGCATCGTCACCAAGTCGGCGCTGGTGGTGCGCGATCTCGACATCTTGTCGCGGATGGCGGCGCGAAACCTTGTCAAGGTCGGCATCTCGGTGACGACGCTCGATGCGAAATTGGCGCGGACAATGGAGCCGCGCGCCTCGACCCCGACGAAGCGGCTGGAAGCGCTCAAGCTGCTGTCCGATGCAGGCGTGCCGACCAAGGTGATGGTGTCGCCGGTCATCCCGGCGCTGAACGACGCCGAGATGGAGCGCATCCTCGATTCGGCGGCGCATATCGGCGTCAAGGAGGCGAGCTATATCCTGTTGCGGTTGCCGCTCGAAGTGCGCGATCTCTTCCGCGAATGGCTGGTCGCCAACTATCCCGACAGGTACAGGCATGTTTTCACGGTCATCCGTGACATGCGCGGCGGCAAGGATTACGACTCGCAATGGGGCGTGCGGATGAAGGGAAGCGGGCCGATGGCCTGGATGATTGGCCGCCGCTTCGAGATCGCCTGCGCCAAGCTCGGATTGAACAAGAAGCGGGCCAAGCTGACCACGGAACATTTCGAAAGGCCAAAGGACAGCGGCGGGCAGTTGAGCCTGTTCTGAGCCTTGTTCCGAGCCTTGGGAGGCCGTGGATTGCGGCGATAACTGAGCTGCGCCGTTGCGGCGTTCGGCCGATTTCGCCAACATCGGCCGATGATTCGAGCAAACAAGGCTGCGGCAGTTCAAGCTCCGGTTGCGACGAAGGCAGCGGCAAAGGCAGTTGACACGCCCACGCCGACCTTCCGGCGCGAGCGCGCGATATTGAAGAAGGGCATTCGCCTGGTCGCCGGCTGCGACGAGGCGGGGCGTGGACCGCTTGCAGGGCCTGTAGTCGCAGCCGCCGTCGTGCTCGACCCGAAGCGCATTCCGAAGGGCCTCGACGATTCGAAGAGGCTGACGGCCGAGCGCCGGGAAGAACTGTTCGAGAAAATCTGTGCGACCGCGCAGGTGGCGGTGACTGTCGCTTCGGTGGCGAGGATCGAGCGCGACAACATCCTGCGCGCCTCGCTTTGGGCGCTGGCGAAGGCGGTGCATGCGCTGCCCGATCGGCCGGAGCATGTCTTCGTCGACGGTCGCGACAAGCTCGAGATCACTTGCACCTGCGACGCCGTCATCGGCGGAGATGCGATCGTCGCCTCGATCGCCGCAGCTTCCATTGTCGCAAAAGTCTCGCGCGACCGGCTGATGTGTCGGCTCGCGCTCGATCATCCCGGTTACGGCTTCGAGAGCCACATGGGCTATGCCGTGCCGGCGCATCTCGATGCCCTGCGCCGTCTGGGGCCGACGATGCACCACCGTCGCCTGTTCGCACCGGTGGCGGCACTCCTGCAGGGCGGCTTGCCGCTGTCGGCGTGAGCAGACGCGCGGGCGCGAAGCCGCGAGCGCCGCGGTTCTACTGTTCGCATCATCCAGGAGTAGCTGCGACGGTCAGAACCAGGCAAAAGAGGCACCAGCTACCTCAATGAAGCTCGCGCGCCAAATTTAACGTTCGTCCCAGGGACTCGCGGCAATGCTGTACGAACGTCAAATCGATAGCACCAGTGTTGCCGGAGGCGAGCCATCGCCGTACAGACAGGGTGCAGTTTCATCGGCCGCCCGCTCCCGCATGCGCTTTACGTCCCTGATCGTTGAATTGATCCGCGCGCGGCCAGTGCTGGTGTTCTGGCTGGTCGTGCTCGCACAGGCTGCGCTCTGGTTCGTCCTGCCGACGCTGCTCTATGCCAGCCCGCCCGGCGACGTCGCTCTGAACCTTGCCTACGGACGGGAATACCTGCTTGGCAGCGTCCGGGGGCCGCCGCTTGCGTTCTGGCTGGGCGACCTCGCTTTCCGCATTGCCGGCAACCACATGTTCGGCGTCTACCTCTTGTCGCAGATCTGCGCCGTCGTCTCGTTCTGGGCGGTCTTCCGACTCGGGCGCGCGATTGTCGGGGAGCCGCACGCCGTCCTTGCCGTGCTTCTCACGATAACGATCACCGCGTTCGCATTCCCCGGCGTCGCGTTCGGTCCGCACACCGTGGCTCAGCCGCTGTGGGCGCTGACGCTGCTGAACGGTTGGCGCATCTTCGGCGAGCGCCGGCGTGAGGCGTGGTTCGCACTGTCGATCTATGCCAGCCTGTTGCTGCTGACGACCTATGCCGCCCCGCTGATGCTGACCATGCTCGCGCTGTTTGCGCTCGCGACCGCGCGGGGCCGTCGTGCGCTTGCGTCGTTCGATCCGCTGTTCGCTCTGATCGTCGTGATCGCGCTGGTGGCGCCTTATGTCATGTTTGTCATACGCTCCGGCGTCGGCCACGACGTGATACTGAAGGGTCTTGTGCTGCAGGACGGACTCTCGCGCTGGCTCGACATCATCGGCGGCCTCGCATTCGCACTCGCAGGCGTCGCGCTGGTGGTCATCTTCAATCTGCGGCGCCTGACTGGTGGAGTGGAGTGGGCGCCGGTGATCTATCGACCTGCAGTCGATCCGCTCGGTCGCAACTTCGTCTACTGCTTCGCCATACTGCCGCCGGCGCTGTTCAGCATTCTTGCGGCGCTTTTCAACACGCCATCGCTCATGCCCGGCAATGGAACGATGCTGCTGCTGTCCGGCCTCGCCGTGGTGGTCGCGGCGGGCGACATCATCTATCTGCGGCGCCAGCGTCTTCTCCGCCTCGTCTGGGCCTGGATCGTCGCGGCACCGGCGCTGTTCATGATTGCGATCACTTTGACGCAGCCCTGGATTCTCGGCACTGAGGTACGGACCATGCTGCCGGCACGCGAGATCGGCGCATTCTTTGCCGACAGCTTTCAGCGCCGCACTGGCCGGCCGCTGACGGCGATCGCAGGCGATCCGCAGCTTGCCGCCCTGATCAGCTACGCCGCTCCGCACCGACCGCATCTGTTGCTGGACGCCTCGCCTGAAAAGACGCCATGGCTGACGTACCAGGCGTTCAACCAGGCCGGCGGTGTCGTCGTCTGGCGGGCAGCCGATACTGCCGGCACGCCGCCGGAGGACATCGCCCGACGTTTTCCGGGATTGGTTCCGGAAGTGCCGCGAACGTTCGAGCGCTATCTCAACGGCCGCCAGCCGCTGCTCAGGATCGGTTGGGCCATCGTGCGGCCGTCGCAAGCGGCGGCAGCGCAATAGTTCGCGTCTTCACGCGGCCGTGTTGCGGCGAAGTCGCCTGACCAGCTGCTTTGCAGCGCAGCAAATGCGAGTACCGGGCCAGCCACGAATGCCTTAGGTTTCGCGCAAGGTCATAACTTTCGCGAGACGCGCATGAACGAAGCAATTCGCAACACCGCCGCTCAACCGTTGTTCAACCCGTTGTCGCCGGATTTCATCAGCGATCCATATCCGGCCTATGCGCGGCTGCGCGAAACCGAGCCGATGTATCTGACGCCGTTCAAGGCCTATCTCGCGAGCCGCAACGCGGATGTCGCGATGATCCTGCGCGACAGGCGTTTCGGCAAGGATTTCGCGTCCCGCACCATCGCGCGCCACGGTCCTGGCATCATGGAGGAGCCGGTGTTCCGCAGCATGAGTCACTGGATGCTGACGCAGGATCCGCCGGATCATACGCGGCTGCGCGGCCTCGTGGTTAAGGCGTTCACGGCGCGGCGGGTCGAGGACATGCGTCCGCGCATCCAGGCGATTGTCGATGACTCGATCGATCGCGTGGAGAAGAACGGTCACATGGACCTGATCGCCGACTTCGCGTTTCGCCTGCCGGTGATCGTGATTTGCGACATGCTCGGCATTCCAGAGCAGGACCGCGTGATCTTCTTCCAGCGCGAGCGCACCGGCGGACGCCTGCTGGACCCCGTGCCGCTGTCGCGCGCCGAGATCGACGAAGCGAACGAGGGCCACAAGAACTCGCTGGCCTATTTCCACAAGCTCTTCGAACTGCGTCGGCGCGAGCCCGGCGACGATCTGACGACGCAACTGGTGCAGGCGGAGGAGGACGGCAGCAAGCTCACCAACGATGAGCTCTGTGCCAACATCATCCTGTTGTTCGGCGCCGGCCACGAGACGACCGTCAACCTGATCGGCAACGGCCTCCTGGCGCTGCACCGCAATCCCGATCAACTCGCGCTGTTGAAGAGTCGGCCGGAATTGATGCAGAACGCGATCGAGGAATTCCTGCGCTATGACTCGTCGGTGCAGACCACAGGGCGCGTCGCGCTCGAGGACATCGGCGAGGTCGGCGGCAAGGAGATCAAGAAGGGCGACGCGGTTCTGTGCCTGCTCGGCTCGGCCAACCGTGATCCAGCCGCCTATCCCGACAATCCGGACAAGCTCGACATCACGCGACAGAACATCCGTCCGCAATCGTTCGGCGGCGGCATCCACTTCTGTCTCGGCGCGCAGCTCGCGCGCATCGAGGCGGAAGTCGCGATCTCGACGCTGCTGCGGCGGCTGCCGAACCTGAAGATCGACGACGTCGTCAACCCGCAGTGGCGGCCGACCTTCGTGCTTCGCGGCCTGAAGACGCTGCCAGCAAGCTGGTAGCGGCGTCCCTGCGAAGGCAGGGTATCGATTGACCGCGGCGCCGATCCGGCCGGCGGCTGTCGTTGGCGGAAAGTCAACGAGCGCGTTCCCGTCTCATTGATGACACGGTGTTGCGATCCCTGCGTTCGCAGGCTGAGCCCTGTTATGCGCCTCGAAACTTGTCTGGACTCGTCGCCCGCATACAGTGCTAAGCTACCGTTTCACCCGCGCGTGGTCATCTCATCGGACGAAACAATGCCGGTCATCGAACGGATCAATCACTATCAGAACGAACTTGTCGCCATTCGCCACGATCTTCACGCCCATCCCGAAATCGGCTTCGAGGAGGTTCGCACCTCGAACATCGTTGCCGATCTGCTCGAAAAGTGGGGCATCACTGTTCATCGCGGCATCGGCGGCACCGGCGTTGTCGGTGAGCTGAAAGGCAGGCACGACGGCAATCGCCGCATCGGCCTTCGTGCCGATATGGACGCGCTGCCGATCCAGGAAGAGACCGGACTGCCTTACGCATCGACGGCGCCCGGGAAGATGCACGCCTGCGGCCATGACGGCCACACCACCATCCTGCTCGGCGCGGCGCGCTATCTTGCCGAAACACGCGATTTCGCCGGCACCGCCGTGTTCGTGTTCCAGCCGGCCGAGGAGGGGCTCGGCGGAGCGCGGGCGATGCTCCAGGACGGCCTGTTCAAGAAGTTCCCCTGCGATGAAATCTACGGGCTGCACAATGCGCCGAACCGCAAGCCGGGTCGGGTGGCGGTGTTTCCGGGCGCAGCAATGGCAGGCGCGGATTTTTTCGATTTCCACATCAAGGGACGTGGCAGCCACGGCGCGCGGCCGAACGAGGCACGCGACCCAATCATTGCTGCTGTCGCAGTTGCGCAGGCGTTGCAGACCATCGTCAGCCGCAACAATCATCCGCGTACGCCGCTGGTCGTCTCGGTGACGCAGATCCATGCAGGCTCCGCCTACAACGTCATTCCGGCGGACGCGACAATCTCCGGCACCGTGCGGGCGTTCTCGGACGATGCGCGGGCGCTGGTACGCAAGCGCATGAAGGAAATCGCGGCCGGTGTCGCCGCGACCTACGGCGTCGACGTCGAGGTCAGTTCGCGCGACATCTTCACGGTGCTGGAAAACCATCCGGAGCAGACGGAAGCCTATGCGGATGTCGCGCGCGAGATCGTCGGCGACGAGAATCTGTCGACCGCCGTCGAGCCGGTGATGGGCAGCGAAGATTTCGCAGACATGTTGCGGGTGACGCCCGGCGCCTATTGCTGGGTCGGGCATGCCTGCGACAAGCCGGTGCACAATCCGGAGTTCGTCTTCGACGATGCGATCATCCCGATCGGCGCCAGCCTGATGGCGCGCATCGTCGAGCGCCGGCTCAGTCCGAGCCGATAAATCCGACACGAGCTTCTTTGTTTGATCGCATTTTCTGCGGAAAAACCGGTGTCCACTTCGGAAAATGCTCTAGAAGTCGGCCGCCGCTGATGCGGCCGGACAATAACCAGAGGGAGAAACGAATGGGCCAGGTTGAGGGCAAGGTCGCGCTAGTGACCGGTGGTGCGTCGGGCATTGGCGCAGCATGCGCGGCGACGCTCGCGCGCGAGGGCGCGAAGGTGGTGGTCACCGACATCGACGATCGCGGTGGCGCCGTGACGGTCAAGGCCATTCAGGGCGCCGGCGGCGAAGCGATCTACCTGCAGCAGGACGTGACGTCGGAGGAGCGCTGGATCGAGATCGTTGCGGAGATCGAGAGACGCTACAAGCGCCTCGACGTGCTGGTCTCGAATGCCGGCATCGGCGTCGGTGCGCCGACCATCGTCGAGATGACGCTGGCCGACTGGAAGCGGCAGACCGCGATCAATCTCGACGGCGTATTCCTGTCGGTGAAGCACTGCATTCCGGCGATGCGCCGCTCGGGCGGCGGTTCGATCATCATGATGTCCTCGGTCGCGGGCCTGCGCGGCTCGCCGACGCTCGCCGGCTATTGCGCGACCAAGGGCGGCGTGCGGCTGTTTGCGAAATCCATTGCCATGGAGTGTGCCGGCGCCAACGACGGTATCCGTGTCAACTCCGTGCATCCCGGCATCATCGACACGCCGATCTGGGGCAAGATCCCGCGCGAGGCGGCCGGCATGGGTCACAATGCGCCGATGCGCCCCGATGAGCTTGCCAAGGCGGGCGTGCCGCTGGGCTTTGCAGGCGAGGCGCAGGACATTGCCAACGGCGTTCTGTTCCTCGCGTCCGACGCTGCGCGCTACGTGACCGGCGCGGAGCTCGTGATCGACGGCGGCATCACCGCCGGCGGCGTGCGCCGTGCCCAGCCGCAGCTCAACCAGTAGCGTCAAGGCAGCAGACAAAAACAAGACAACAACAAGACAACAACACAGGGAGATGCGTCGTGAAGATCGGGTTCATCGGCGTCGGCGCCATGGGCGGACCGATGTCGCGCAACATTGTCGCCAGGACCAACCACGAGGTCATGGTGTTCGACCTCAATCCGGCAGCGATGGAGCAATGCATCGAGACCGGAGCGAAACGCGGCGCAAGTATCGCCGAGGTGGCGTCGTCCTGCGAGGTGGTGATGATGTCGCTGCCGACACCGAAGCATGTCGAGGCGGTGATCATCGGCCCCGGCGGCGTGGCCGAGAATGCGAAGCCCGGCACCGTCGTCATCGATCTGTCGACCAACTCGCCGACTGTGATTAAACGCCTGGGCGAGGCGCTTGCCGCCAAGGGCGTGGCGTTGATCGAGGCGCCGGTGACCGGCGGCGTCATCAAGGCAACGGACGGCACACTGACCATCATCGCCGGCGGTGACGAGGCGGTGATCGACAAGCAGCGCCCGCTCTTGTCCTCGATCGGTGCGCTGGTCGTGTACACGGGACCTCACGGCTCCGCGTCGGTAGCCAAGCTCGTCAACAACATGATGGCTCTGTGCAACTCGGCGGTCGCCGCCGAAGGCATGATGATGGCGAGGATGTCGGGCGTCGATCTGAACAAGATCGTCGAGGTGATCTCGAACGGCTCGGGCAACAGCCAGGCGTTTCGCGGCGTCTCAACACGCGCGATGCACGGCAAGTTCGAGCCGAGCTTCACGCTCGATCTCGCCTACAAGGACCTCGGGCTCGCCGTCGAGCTCGCCACCGAGCACGGCGTGCCCGGCATGGTCGCCCCGCAGGTGTTGAACCTGATGAGAATGGCGCGCGGCATGGGTCTCGGGCAGGGCGACTCGACGTCGGTGATCAAGGTGTACGAGAGCGTGCTCGGCAAGGAGGCGAGGCTGGGTTAGCAGCGGCGCTGCAGCGTCATTGCGAGCGGAGCGAAGCAATCCAGTGCAGCGGCTGCCGTAAGCTCAGACTGGATTGCTTCGCTCCGCTCGCAATGACGAATCGCCCAACGCTGCCTTGATCGCGCGGAAGTCCTGCCATGCGAGCTTCTTGTAGACCGGCGAGCGCAACAGATAGGCCGGATGGAATGTCGGCATCGCCTTGATGGCGCGTGTGCCGGTGTCGTAGGCGCGCCAGCGGCCGCGCGTCCGCATCATACCTTCCTTCGTTTCGAGAATGCCCTGGCTCGACGGATTGCCGAGGCAGACCAGCACATCAGGGTTCACCAGCTCGATCTGCCGGCGGATGAACGGCAGGCAGATCTGTGTTTCCTGCGGCGTCGGCGTGCGGTTGCCCGGCGGCCGCCAGGGAATGATATTGGCGATGTAGACCTTCGTGCGATCGAGCCCGATCGCGGCGATCATCCGGTCGAGCAGCTGCCCGGAACGGCCGACGAACGGGAGACCGGCAAGGTCCTCTTCGCGTCCTGGCGCCTCACCGACGAACATCAGCCGCGCCTCGGGATTGCCGTCGGCGAACACCAGGCGAGACGCGGTGAATTTCAGCGCACAGCCGTCGAAGTTTTCCAGGAGCTCGCGCAGCTCGTCCAGCGAGCGCGCCGAGCTTGCGGCCTCGCGCGCCGTGACGATCGCAGCTTCAGGCGGCGGCGCTGCGGCAGGTGCGGGTCCAGGCCGCGTAACCGGGGTTGACGCCCGCTCCATGCGCGGCGCGATCGCCAGCGGCTCCTTCGGCGCCGGCGCTTCGTCGGCGAGACGGTCGACCGGCTCCTCGCCGATCGCGCAATCGACGCCGGCCTCCGAATAGAAGGTCAGCAGTTCCCGCGGTGTCAGCCTGCGCTCCGGCGTCATGCCTCACTTATGAGGCGAGGGCTCAGCCGCAGCAAGACGCTTTGCTATCGGAACCACAACAGGTCTCCACCTGCTGCGCTTCCAGCCAGCGATCGCGCGGTTTGCAGCTCGCAGGTCGCCGCGAGAGCGCGACGCGCACGGCATCACCGTCAAGCGTTATGGCCTCCGCGCGATAGAGCTTGATCGCGCCCACGCCATCGCTGACTTCGAATGTGAGCTTCGCATTCGGATCGAATGGCACGACCTCGCCGACCTTGCCGAGGATCGCTGTGAACTTCTTAACCGGCATGTGCGTCCGGCCGTCGTCTGCGGGAACGTCCCAGAGCTGGATGAAGGTCTCGCGCCAGGCTTCTGGATTGGTCCCGCAGTCCAGTCCCTCGAACTGGCCATCCTTGACTTCGGTCACGTGATAGCCCGGCAGGACATCCTGGCCCTCATAGGAAAAGATCAGTTTTAACTGAGGGCTAGCCGCGAGCTGCCGCAGCATTTCGCCGGTGGAGATTTCGTCTGCGGGCGGCGGCGACAGCGGAATTCTGTTGGCGCGGTCCAGCATTTGCGGTACTCCTGTTTCAACAGTTCTATAATTCAAGGAATATTGAAATATGGACGAAAGTCAAGCTGTCGCGAGCTTTGCCGCGCTGTCGCAGGAAACGCGCCTGCGCGTGCTGCGCCGTCTGGTGCAGGCAGGACCGGACGGGCTTGCGGCTGGCGTCATTGCCGATGCGGTGGCGGTCTCGCCCTCCAACCTCTCATTCCACCTGAAGGAGCTCGAGCGCGCAGGGTTGATCGCGCAGCGCCGGGCGGCGCGCTCGATCATCTACGCGGCGAACTACGAGGCGCTCGGCGAACTGATCCGCTTCCTGATGGAGGACTGCTGCAGCGGCCGCATCGAGATCTGCGGACCGGCGATTGCGAGCGTCACTTGCTGCGATGACGCAGCGACAACGACAAACACAAGCGAGGAAGCCGATGCCTGAACAGATCTACAATGTGCTGTTTCTCTGCACCGGCAACACGGCGCGGTCGATCCTTGCCGAATCCATTCTTGCCAGGGATGGCGCCGGCCGCTTTCGCGCTTTCTCCGCCGGCAGCCGGCCGAAAGGCACCGTCAATCCGTTCGCATTGAAGGTGCTCGAGCGGTTCGACTATCCCACACACGGCATGCGTTCGAAGAGCTGGGCGGAGTTCGCCCGCGCCGGCGCACCGAAGATGGATTTCGTCTTCACCGTTTGCGACAATGCGGCCTCGGAAGTCTGCCCGGTGTGGCCGGGCCAGCCGATGAGTGCGCATTGGGGCATCGAAGATCCCGCCGCCGTCGAAGGCACCGACATCGAGAAGGAAGCGGCCTTCAATCAGGCTTTCCGCTATCTCAGGAGCCGCATCGATGCGTTCGTCAGCCTGCCGCTCGCCAGCATCGACAAGCTCGCGCTGGGACCGAAGCTGCGCGACATCGGGCGGATGCAAGGCTCCACGACCCCGCACGACAAGGCCGGCTGATGCAGACCTTCGATCTGAGCCGAAGGCTCGCAGCTGAAGCGCTGGGAACAGGGCTCCTGGTCGCGACGGTCGTCGGCTCCGGCATCATGGCCGAGACGCTGACGAAGGACACTGCGGTGGCGCTGCTCGGCAACACGCTGCCGACCGGCGCCATTCTCGTGGTGCTGATCACGGTGCTCGGACCAATCTCCGGCGCGCATTTCAACCCCGCTGTGTCACTGGTGTTCGCGCTGAAGCGGGACCTCGTCGGGCGCGAGGCGCTGCTTTACGTGCTTGCGCAGGTGGCCGGCGGCATCGCCGGCACGATCGTCGCGCACGCCATGTTCGACCTGCCGCTGATCGACGCCTCGACCAAGGTGCGCTCCGGCAGCGCGCAATGGTTCTCGGAAGCCGTGGCAGCTTTCGGTCTGGTCGCGACGATCCTCGGCGGCATCCGCTTTGCCGTCGCCTCGGTGCCATGGCTGGTCGGGCTCTATATCACTGCCGCTTACTGGTTCACCGCCTCGACATCGTTCGCCAATCCCGCCGTTGCCATTGCGCGCTCGCTCACCAACACATTCTCCGGCATTCGTCCCGTGGACTTGCCGGGCTTCATCGGCGCCGAGCTCTTCGGCGCAGTGTGTGCGCTCGTGCTGATGACCTGGCTGATGCGTCCGCTGCCGGAAAGAGTGAGCTTGAAGGACTGACCAATGACCGTCACGATCTATCACAATCCCGATTGCGGCACCTCGCGCAACACGCTGGCGATGATCCGCCAGAGCGGCGAAGAACCGGTCGTGATCGAGTATCTGAAAGACCCTCCCAGCCGCGAGCGTCTCAAAGCGCTGATCACCGCGATGGGCATTTCCGTGCGCCAGTTGCTGCGCGAGAAGGGCACGCCCTACGCTGAGCTCGGACTCGGCGATCCGAAGTGGAGTGACGAACAGCTCATCGATTTCATGCTGCAGCATCCGATCCTGATCAATCGCCCCATCGTCGAGACGTCCAAGGGGACGCGGCTCTGCCGGCCGTCCGAGCAGGTGCTCGACCTTCTGACCAAGCCCTTGCGCGAGCCCTTCATCAAGGAAGACGGCGAGATCGTTGCTCCTTCCGCGCCCCAGACATGAATGAGCAAAGCCGGGCAGGGCGCTCGCTGCCGGTGGTGCTGGCCCTCGGCACGACGCAGACTGTCGCGTGGGCGTCGAGCTATTACCTTCCGGCCATTCTTGCCGTGCCGATCGCGCGTGACCTCGGACTTGCGCCGACGTTCATCTTCGGCGCCCTCTCCGGCGCGCTCGTCATCTCCGGCCTGCTCGGGCCGCGCATCGGCCACGCCATCGACACGTTCGGCGGTCGCGGCCTGCTTGCGGTGTCCAATGTGGTTCTTGCTGCGGGATTGCTGCTGCTGTCGTTCGCAACCGGGTCGATCGTCCTGATCGCCGCGTGGATCATCCTCGGCATCGGCATGGGCATGGGGCTGTACGAATCCGCCTTCGCGACACTCACGCGCATCTACGGTTCGGCCGCGCGAAGGCCGATCACCGGCATCACGCTGATCGCCGGATTCGCAAGCACGGTCGGCTGGCCGCTCACCGTCTGGCTCGACGCGCAGTTCGGCTGGCGCAGCGCCTGTCAGGTCTGGGCGCTCATCCATCTTCTGTTGGCCTTGCCGCTGAATCTGTCGCTGCCACGCGCCGTGCCACTGTCGCCGGAGGCGCCGAAGATCCAGGCTGCCGCGCCGGCGCCGCGCAGCGAAACCTTCGCCATGGTTGCGCTCGCCTATGTGTTCGCGGCGACCGGATTCGTCAGTTCAGGTCTGTCGGCGCTTCTGCCGACGATGCTCGTGCAGTTCGGCGCCACGCCGGCGGCAGCGTTGTTTGCGGGAACGATCGTCGGCCCGGCGCAGGTCGCAGCACGCCTTATCGAGGCGGGATGGCTCGCACGCTATCATCCGCTGATGTCCGCCCGGCTGGCCACGCTGATGAATCCGTTGGGTGTGATCGTGCTGGTGGCCGGCGGACCGCTGCTTGCGCCAGTGTTCGCTGGATTCTATGGCGCCGGCAACGGCATCCTCACCATCGCGCGGGGGACGCTCCCACTGGCGCTGTTCGGCCCGCAGGGTTTTGGCCGGCGTGTCGGCGTCCTGTCGCTGCCGGCCAGGGCGACGGGCGCACTCGCGCCGCTCGCCGTCGGCCTGATGGTCGAACATATCGGCACCGGCGCGCTGTGGATCAGCGCGCTCGCATCCGTGTCGGCCTTCGTGATGCTCCTGTTCCTGCCGTCCACCCGCGCGCGCTGACGAGATTGTGCGCGCCGTTCGGGGCGGTTGCATCCTGCGGCGGATACTGGAATAGCTAACGACAAGAATGACGGCTCGCGCCGTTCAAGAAAAGCAAAGGGGCGGCGTGGCGCTTTCGGGGAAGTCTCTCATCGTCGCGATGTGCGTCGGCCAGGTCGGCAACCTGCTTCCGCATGTCGTGGTGCCTGCGATCATGGCGCAGCACCTGATGTCACCGTGGCAGCTTTCCGGCGGCGAAGCTGGGCTGATGGCGAGCGGCTACGCCTTTGGCTACATGCTCGCCGTTCCTGTGCTGGCGACGCTGACCGACCGGATCGACGCACGGCTGATCCTGCTCTGCGGCTCGGCGCTCAGTGCGCTCGCGACCGTCGCATTCGGCCTGTTCGCAGTCGGCCTCTGGTCCGCCACCGCGCTGTGGAGCATCGCCGGCATCGGCTTCGCCGGCGCCTACATGCCGGGTCTGAAGGCCCTGACCGACAGGCTGCCGGCGGGCGACACTTCGCGCGCAGTGACGCTCTACACCTCGAGCTTCTCGTTCGGCGTCGGCCTGTCGTTTCTCGTCTCGCAGCTTGCCGCCGACGCGTTTGGCTGGCGCAGCGCGTTCTTCATCACTGGCATAGGCCCGCTGGCGATGCTTGCCGCGTGCGTGCTGATGCCGCCGCACAAGCCCGCGCCTGCGAGCGCGAAGCTGCTCGACTTCCGACCGGTGCTTCGCAACCGCCCGGCGCTGGGATACATCCTCGGCTACGGCGCGCACTGCTTCGAGCTGTACGGCATCCGCACCTGGATCGTCGGCTTCTGGAGCTTCGTCGTTGCGCAGAATGCAGGTCAGTCGCTGCCCGGCGCGATCGCGGTCAGCGTGCTGTTCACGGTTCTGGCGATGCCCGCGAGCATTCTCGGCAACGAGGCGGCGATCCGCTTCGGCCGGCACCGGGCGATCACCATCGTCATGGTCGCCTCGGCGCTGATCGCCGTCGCCATCGGCCTGTTCGCAGGCTTCTCGCCCTGGCTGCTGTTGCTGCTCATTCTGCTTTACGCGATCACCGTTCCGGCGGATTCCGGCGCGCTGACTGCGGGCATGACGGCGTCGGCCGATCCCGCCTTCCGCGGCGCAACCATGGCGCTGCATTCAACGGTCGGCTTCGGCCTGTCAGCCGCGGGCGCGTGGGGCCTCGGTGTCGCGCTCGACGCGGCCGGCGGGCCGATGAGCACGTCCGGCTGGCTGGCGGCGTTTTGCGTGCTGGCCATCGGCATTGCGCTCGGGCCGCTGGCGCTGTTCTGGTCGCGGCCGCGCGCAGCCTGATTTTTGCGTAGCGGAACACTGCCGCGTCGCGGAATGGCCACCCCTCATTTCAGCGGTTGTGATTACAGCAAAAATCGTCAAGAACGGGGGCGTCTTAGAACCGTTCGAGGAAAAGATGACCACCGACGAGCTGCCGCCCCGGGAATCCATGGAATTCGACGTGGTGATCGTCGGCGCCGGTCCCTCGGGTCTCGCCGCGGCCATCCGCCTGAAGCAGATCAACCCTGAGCTGTCCGTCGTGATCGTCGAGAAGGGATCCGAGGTTGGGGCGCATATCCTGTCGGGCGCCGTGATCGATCCGGCCTCGCTGGACAAGTTGATTCCGGACTGGCGCGAGGATCCCGACTGTCCGCTGAAGACGCAGGTCAAGGACGACCATTTCTACTGGATGACCCAGTCGGCGGCGATCCGCCTGCCGAACTTCATCATGCCGCCGCTGATGAACAATCATCACTGCTACATCGGTTCGCTCGGCATGGTGTGCCGTTGGCTCGCGACCAAGGCCGAGGCGCTCGGTGTCGAAATCTATCCGGGCTTTGCTGCAACCGAGGTCATCTACGGCGAGAACGGCGAAGTGCGCGGCATCGCCACCGGTGACATGGGCGTCGGCCGCAACGGCGAGCACAAGGATTCCTATACACGCGGCATGGAACTGCTCGGCAAATACACGCTGTTTGCCGAAGGCGCGCGCGGCAGCCTGACCAAGCAGCTCATCAAGAAGTTCGGCCTCGACGCCAACAGCGAGCCAGGTAAGTTCGGCATCGGCCTGAAAGAGGTCTGGCAGATTGATCCTGCGAAGCACAAAAAGGGGCTGATCCAGCATTCGTTCGGCTGGCCGCTCGGCATGTCGACCGGCGGCGGCTCATTCCTCTATCACTACGACGACGACCTGATCGCCGTCGGCTTCGTCGTGCACCTGAACTACACCGATCCGTATCTGTCGCCGTTCGAGGAGTTCCAGCGCTTCAAGACCCATCCGAAGGTCGCGCCGCTCTTCGAGGGCGCAAAGCGCCTGGCCTACGGCTCGCGGGCGATCACCGAGGGGGGCTATCAGTCGGTGCCGCGGCTGACCTTCAAGGGTGGCGCGCTGATCGGCTGCGCCGGTGGCTTCGTCAACGTGCCGCGCATCAAGGGCGTGCACAATGCGATGGGCACGGGCATGCAGGGGGCCGAATGCATTGCTGCGGCGCTGGCCGCCGGCCGTGCGAACGACGAACTGGTCGAGTACGAGAACGGCTGGCGTGACTCTGCGGTCGGCAGGGACCTGTTCAAGGTCCGCAACGTCAAGCCGCTCTGGTCGAGGTTCGGCACCGTTCTCGGCGTCGGTCTCGGCGGCTTCGACATGTGGATGAACTCGCTGTTCGGCTTCTCGCTGTTCGGGACACTCGGCCATGGCAAGCACGATCGCGAGACGTTGGTGCCGGCGAAGGACTCAAAGCGGATCGCGGCGCCGAAGTTCGACGGCAAGACCACCTTCGACCGCCTCTCGTCCGTGTTCCTGTCCAACACCAACCACGAGGAAGACCAGCCGATCCACCTCAAGGTCGCCGACCTCGATCTGCAGAAGCGGTCCGAACTCGAGGTTTTTGCCGGACCGTCCAACCGGTACTGCCCGGCGGGGGTCTATGAATGGGTGGAGGAGGGCGGCGGCTCGAAGTTCGTGATCAACGCCCAGAACTGCGTCCACTGCAAAACCTGCGACATCAAGGATCCGAACGGCAACATCACCTGGGTTCCGCCGGAGGGTGGGGGCGGGCCGAACTATCAGGCCATGTAGGGAAAACTTGTAGGCGACCGCGCACGATTACGTGGGTGCGGCGTTCCGGCCACGATGCCGCCACACAAAACGGGCGTCAGGTGGTATAAGGGAGCGTCGAAACAGGGCCTCCAATCCCTGCGAGCGAGTGGCGAAAAGGGCAACGTCGCTGCTCGTGCCGGGGCATTTTGCGCTGTTTTGGCAACTCGCTGCAGCAGTCGCTGGCAGCCACGGCAACCCCGCAACCTAGGGCGAATCGTAATGTCATTTCTTTCGTGCCGCGCGGTCCTTTGCGCTTCGCTCGCCCTGGGACTGAGCCTGCCAGGTCAGGCGCTTGCGCAGCAGAAGCAGAAGAAGACTGAATCCATTCGCTCCGGCGTCGTTGAATTTGCCCCCGTCGATCGCGGGAAGGGATCGACCATCGCCGGCAACTATCTGGCCGCGCGCCACGCAAGCGTCGAGCGCGACGCCGGTGCCGCCGCCTCGTTCTACCGCTCGGCGCTCCGCGCCGATCCGAAGAACGCCGAACTGCTCGACCGCGCGTTCATCTCGACCCTTGCCGATGGCGACATCGACGAGGCGGTCAAGCTCGCCGAGAAGATCCTGCAGGTCGACAAGTCCAACCGTATCGCCAGGCTCGTCGTCGGCGTGCGTGCGCTGAAGCAGAAGCAGTATGCGGCCGCGCAGCAGAACATCAATCAGTCGGTGCGGGGACCGATCACCGATCTCGTCGCAGCGCTGTTGTCCGGCTGGGCGGCGATGGGGGCGGGTGACGTCAAGGTCGCCGCAGCCTCGGTCGACAAGCTCGCCGGCCCTGAATGGTATCCGATCTTCAAGGACCTGCACATCGGACTGATGTACGATCTTGCCAACAAGCCCAAGGAGGCAGGGGCGAGACTGGAGCGCGCCTACAAGCTCGACGATTCGGCGCTGCGGGTGGTGGATTCCTACGGGCGCTGGCTGTCGCGAAACGACAAGCCCGAAGCCGCTGCCGCCGTCTATGAAGCGTTCGACAAGAAGCTTTCACGTCATCCGCTGGTGATCGAGGGCATTCAAGAGGCCAAGGCCGGCAGGAAGATGCCGCCGCTGGTCTCGTCGCCGCAGGCCGGCGCCGCCGAAGCGCTCTATGGTATCGGCGCCTCGCTCACCCGCCGAGGGGCGGAAGACTTGGCGCTGGTGTACTTGCAGCTTGCGCTCTACCTCGAACCGACGCATGCGCTGGCGCTGCTTTCGCTTGGCGACCTCTACGAGACGGTCAAGCGTCCGCAGCTCGCCATCAAGGCCTACGAGCGCGTGCCGGCCAGCTCGCTGCTGAAGCGCAACGCGCAGATCCAGCTTGCCACCAATCTCGATTCGGTGGAGCGCAGCGAGGAGGGCATCAAGATCCTGAAAAGTCTGACGGAAGAGAATCCGAAGGACATCGAATCGATCATGGCCCTGGGCAACATCGAGCGCGGCAAGAAGAAGTTCGCCGAGTGCGGCGAGACCTACACGCTCGGCATTGATGCGCTGCCAGCAATCAACGAGCAGAGCTGGGTCTTTTATTACTTCCGCGGCATCTGCTACGAGCGTTCCAAGCAGTGGCCAAAGGCGGAAGCCGATCTGAAGAAGGCGCTCGAGTTGAAGCCCGAGCAGCCGCATGTGCTGAACTATCTCGGCTATTCGTGGATCGACCAGGGCACCAATCTCGACGAAGGCATGAAGATGATCCGCCGCGCCGTCGAGCAGCGGCCGGACGATGGCTACATCGTCGACTCGCTCGGCTGGGCCTACTATCGCATCGGCAACTACGAGGAAGCGACCAAGCACCTCGAGCGCGCGATCGACTTGCGTCCTGAGGATCCCACCATCAATGACCATCTCGGCGATGCCTACTGGAGGGTCGGTCGCAAGCTGGAGGCGAGATTCCAGTGGTCGCATGCGCGCGATCTGAAGCCTGAAGCGGACGAGTTGCCGAAGATCGAGGCCAAGATCAAGGACGGCCTGCCGGACGACAAGGAGCCGACCGCGGCTGCCAACGAGGTCAAGAAGAACGACAAGGGCGGCTGACGTCGAGATCCAGAGAGTTGGATTCGGGACACTAGCTGGGGCTCAACGTTCATGACTGTGCTGAAGGAGCGCGCGCGCGCCAAAGTCAATCTGACGCTGCACGTGCTCGGCCGTCGTGGCGACGGCTACCACGATCTCGAAAGCCTGGTCGCGTTTGCCGACTGCGCCGACGCTCTCACCTTCTCGGAAGGCGAAAGCTTCTCGCTCGCCGTCACCGGCCCGCGCGCCGCCGACTGTGGCGACCTTACCGACAATCTCGTTGCCAAGGCCGAACGCCTCTTGGCCGAGCGCGTGCCGAAGCTGAAATCCGGCGCCTTCGTGCTCGACAAGCATTTGCCGGCGGCTGCCGGCATCGGCGGCGGCTCGGCGGACGCTGCAGCAACGCTGCGCCTGCTTGCCGGCGCCAACGACATTGCGAGGGACGACGTGCGCGTGATTGCCGCCGCGCAGGCGGCCGGCGCGGACGTGCCGGTCTGCCTCTTGTCGTCCGCCTGTATGATGCGTGGCGCGGGCGAGAGGGTGACACCGCTGCCGCTGCCGCGGCTGCCCTGCGTGCTGGTCAATCCTGGCGTACCGGTGCCGACAAAGGATGTGTTCGCAGCGATCGGTCTGAAGGCCGGCGAGACCTTCACGCCGCCATCGGGCGCCACAGCCGACATCGCATGGCCGACGGCTTCGTCGCCGCCGACCGCCTGGCTCGCTGCGATCAAAAGCGGCCGCAACGATCTCGAGCCGGTTGCCGTGAAGATCCAGCCGGTGATCGCCGAGGTGCTGGCGCTGCTCGGTTCGGCGAAGGGCTGCACCCTGTCGCGCATGTCCGGCTCAGGGGCGACGTGCTTCGGCCTGTTCGACACCGACGCGTCGGCGGCAACGGCGGCCGCGTCGCTCAAGTCGGCGCATCCGACCTGGTGGGTCGAGGCGAGCGGGTTGAGCTAGCTAGAAGTGGCAAATGGGGCAAACCTGGCCGTGCGCTGCGGTTGGCAACACGACCTCCCGGGACGGAATGCGAGCAAATTCTCCGTGAATGGGCGAGGGGGATCGTTGCCGGCGCTGGCCATGCCACGGTCCGCAATCCATACGCGTCCCATTTCGACGGTGTGAAGTTGGATGTTTATCTGTACGCCGACACCGCCAACCGAGAGCGCGATGCAGCAGCCAACAGATCAGCCTCTGAAACGTCGCCCTTTGTGGGCCGCTTGAGACCCGGATAGGCTCGTTGCAAGAGCTGCAAGGCGTTCGCAAGCGTGGCCGCAGCTTGCTTGTCGGAGCTGCGAAGCGACTCAAGGGCAGGTTTTGCTTCGCGGCGCGCCGCGATCGCAAATCCGAGGCCGTCAAGATATGCCTCGAGCCCTTTGTCTTTCTGTGCAACTGAATACTGCGCCGCGGCACGTTCGATGAGTTCGCCGACTACGAACGCTTGCATGCGCTTCGGAGAGGCCGGCTGCGGCCCACGGCGCGCGGCATCGCGTAGCGCGAGCAGCACGTCGTTGAAACGGCTTCTGACTTCTTTCAGCGGCTTCTTGTCTGCGGCGGCCTCGACGGCGGCTTCGAGTTTCGGCCCGAGTGTCGTTACCCCGCGTTGCTTGAAGGTGTCCTCCATAACAGCGTATATTTCAGATAGCCCATGCGCGAACATCTGGGCGCCCGCCTCTCGCTCGCCCCCTGCATACGCAGCGATGCCGGCATCGAAATGCGCGGCGATGATTTGCAGGGCAATCGCGTACTCCGCAGGATCGTTGCCCACCGTTTCCGGATTGATGCCACCTTCGCCACCCTCGCCACCCTCTCCGGCCTGGGCCCAGACATTAGCTAGATCAGTTCTAAGTTGCGCGGCGTTATGGGGCGGGAGGCTCGTTTTCCCGTCGGACTTTCCTTCCACGACAAACCGTTGGAGCTCGTTTGCGTTGACCGCAGGCTCGCCAGTCAGGATGAAGGCTCCGACGCCGAGCCAGATCTTGCGACTTCTTCTCATGCTGGTTTCCTGCCATGAAGTGATGCACTGAGAGTGCACCAAACGCCCACTTACCTACCAAGACCCGCGATGCGCATCGTCATTAGCAGCTTACTGACCTCAAACGATCTGCGAGACATTCGTCAAGCCTTCGAGTCATTGCCGTTTGTGGATGGTCGCTCCACCGCCGGATTCGCCGCCAGGCAAGTCAAGAAAAACAAGCAGGCGGGCGCGACTGACCGGGGAGCGAATGCGATCAGATCACTGGTGTCAACACGCCTGAATGAGAATGAGCTGTTTCGAGTTGCGGTTCGCCCAAGGTCCATATCTCCTCTGCTGATCTCGCGCTACGAAACCGGCATGGAGTATGGCACGCATGTTGACGATGCGCTGATGAACGGCATGCGAACAGATGTCGCATTCACGTTGTTCTTGAGCGAACCGGCCGACTACGACGGTGGCGAACTGATCATCGAGTCGGCAGCCGGCGAAGATGCTGTAAAATTGGAGGCTGGTTCGCTCATCGTCTACGAAGCGACGACGCTGCACCGAGTCGCCCCTGTGACGCGCGGTGCAAGAGATGCAGTGGTCGGTTGGGCCCGCAGCTACATCCGATCGGCCTCACAACGCGAGCTTCTGTTCGATCTGGACACCGTACGGCGAACGCTTTACGGGCGCGAAGGGAAGACCTCTGAATTCGATTTGCTTTCCAAGTCGCTCAACAATCTGATCAGAATGTGGGCCGACGACTAGTGCTCCGTTTCCGAAGTTCGCATCACTTCGCGGCACACTCTACATGCGAACTTCGGAAACATAGGGAGCACTAGCAACTTTATGATGCTAGTGCGGTTTTTGAATTTGAAATTCCTGCGATGAGATTGCCGCGAGGTTGGCAGGAATTTCAAATTCACCGCACTAGCCACACCAGGTGCGAACTCGGCGCTACTGACCGTGTGCATGTGGATAATCTTTACACGGACATGCAGGGTGAAACGAACAGTCGCGGCATCCGTTTCGCCATATGCGGACTACTAATGCGATCTGGCCAAGCAGAACGCCACGACCTCTTCCAGCGCTGATTTCATCGGCGAGGACGGAAACAGCGCCAGGGCATCGACCGCCATCGCGCCGTAGTGCTGCGCGCGACTGACTGTATCCTCCAGGGTGCGGTGCTTGGACATCAGTCCAACGGCGTGGTCGAGATCGCCATCGCCGATCTCGCCATGTTCGAGGGTGCGCGCCCAGAAAGCGCGCTCCGCGTCGTTGCCGCGGCGGAACGCCAGCACCACAGGCAGCGTAATCTTCCCCTCGCGGAAATCGTCGCCGATATTCTTGCCGAGCTTTGCGGCCTTGCCGCCGTAGTCGAGCGCATCGTCGACAAGCTGGAACGCGATGCCGAGGTTCATGCCGACGGAGCGGCAGGCGGCCTGCTCCGCCTTCGGCCGGTTGGCGAGCACCGGGCCGACCTCGCAAGCTGCTGCGAACAGCTCCGCCGTCTTGCCGCGGATCACCGCCAGATATTCGTCCTCGGTGGTGGCGGTGTTCTTCGCCGCGGCGAGCTGCATCACTTCGCCTTCGGCGATCGTGGCGGCTGCTGCCGAAAGGATGTCGAGCGCGCGCAGCGAGCCGACTTCGACCATCATGCGGAATGCCTGACCAAGCAGGAAGTCGCCGACCAGGACGCTCGCTTCGTTGCCCCACAGCATGCGTGCCGACAGCCTGCCGCGCCGCATCTCGCTCTCGTCGACCACGTCATCGTGCAGCAGCGTGGCGGTATGCATGAACTCGACGGAGGCCGCGAGCTTGATGTGGCCGTCGCCCGCGTAGCGCGCGAGCTGCGCCATCGCCAGCGTCAGCATCGGCCGCAGCCGCTTGCCGCCTGACGAAATCAGGTGGTTGGCGACCTCGGGAATCATCGTCACTTCGGAGCCGGTGCGTGACAGGATCGTGCTGTTGACCCGCTCCATGTCGGCCGCAACCAGCGCCACGAGCTGATCGATCGAGGCGTCGGAACGGCTTTCGAAAGGAACGATAACGGCCACGCGAGTCTCCGTGCATTCTTGCACCGCAAACATAGAAACTGGCGGGCCGGGCGGCAAGGCGGAAAGCCCGCTGCTGGTAATTCGCGCCCTAACGGCTATTTCAGAATGCAGTTCTTTTCCGCTAAAAGGTCGCGCCCGCGTCGGTCGGGCCAAGGCTCGTGTCCCGGTTCTGGGGTCCGCATCGCTTTGCGGCCACCTCGTCTGCAAATCTTTGAACCAGGCGGGACACTAGCAACTTTAAGTAGCTAGTGCGCTTGGATTTGAATGTTCGTACCGAGGACTGGGCCGCAATGCTTGTACGAACGTCGAATCCGGCGCACCAGAGGTCAAAATGTCCAACCCCGTGCTCCGGAGTGCGATTTTGCGTGAACTGATCCGCGTCAACGATCCCGTCCTGCTGTCGGCAATCGGCGCGCTGCTGGACGGCGCCGGCATCCGGTATGTGGTGCTGGACCAGAACATGAGCGTGATCGAAGGCTCTCTCGGTATCCTGCCGAGCCGGGTGATGGTCGGTGAGGCCGATGCGCCCGCAGCGCGGCGCGTCGTCACGGATGCGGGGCTCGGCCACGAACTACGCCCCGAATGAGCCCCAGCGACCTCACCGAGGATGCCTTTCTCGGCGGACGGTTGCGTTTGCGCCAGCCGCGCAAGGGACATCGCGCCGGCCACGATGCGATGCTGTTGGCCGCGGCCGCTTATGCGCAGGCTGGCGAGCGCGTGGTCGAATTCGGTGCGGGGGTCGGCGCGGCTGGGCTTGCGCTCGCCAGTCGGGTCGGGCCCGTCGATCTGACGCTGGTCGATCTGGACGAGCAGCTCGTCGCATTGGCGCGGGAAAACGCTGCGCTCAACGGCATCGAATGTCGGGCGATCGTGCTCGACGTCACGGCGAAGGCGGACGCATTCTTGAGCGCCGGCCTTGCGCCCGATAGCGCCGATCGCGTGCTGATGAACCCGCCGTTCAACACGCCAGCCCGGCATCAGCCGTCGCCGGACCCCGGCCGCCGTTCGGCGCACGAGGCGATGTCCTCCGACGCTTGGGTTCATGCTGCGCGCCGGCTGCTCAAGCCGGGCGGCACGCTGACGCTGATCTGGCGCGCCGACGGGCTTGGCGACATTCTTGCGGCATTGGGCCGCGGATTCGGAGCCATTGCGATTCTGCCGGTGCATCCGAAATCGGAAGATGCGGCGATCCGCCTGCTGGTGAAGGCGGAGAAAGGGTCCGGCGCGCCGCTGCAGCTGTTGGCTGGCCTCGTGCTCAATGACGATGGTGGCGCGCCCACAGCGCAGGCGGACAGGGTCCTGAGAGGCGAGGAAACTTTGCGGCTCGACGGGAATTAGAGCCGCTGCCGAGATCAGATCTATTGGCGCGCGGCTTCGCGCTGGCTGTCCGAAGGAGCAGTGAAGTGAATAGCCGTCAGGAGCGCGCCGATCAGCAGCATCAACAGATAGATCTTCATGGCATCCAACGTCTGGACTGCGCCGCAGCGCATGCGGTCAGGACTCGTCCCGGACGAGTCCGCTCCACATATGCGAGGAATGGTTACTGTTGTGTTGATGCGGCATGATCCCATGGTAAGCACTGGGTCTCGGCCAGATCATGCCCACGATTCGAGGCGTTGAACGATGAGCATGAGTGAGACGAGGACGGATGCGCGCGAGAGGCCTTTGGGTTCGACACTGCGCGGCCTCAAGCGGCTGCTACCGCCGCGATTTCGCGGTGATGCGCCGGTCGTGCCGGTGGTGCGGCTGTCGGGTGTGATCGGTGCAGTGACGCCGCTGCGTCCGGGTATGACGCTTTCAGGCGTTGCGCGCATGCTGGAACGCGCCTTCTCCACCCGCGGCGCCAAGGCGGTGGCGATCGTCCTCAATTCGCCGGGCGGCTCGCCGGTGCAGTCGCATCAGATTCACGGCCGCATCCGTCAGCTTGCGGCCGAGAAGAAGCTTCCGGTGCTGGTGTTCGTGGAAGACGTCGCCGCGTCCGGCGGCTACATGATCGCCTGCGCAGGCGATGAGATCTTCTGCGATCCGTCGTCGATCGTCGGGTCGATCGGCGTGGTGGGCGGCTCGTTCGGTTTTCAGGGGCTGATCGAGAAGCTCGGCATCGAGCGCCGCCTCTACACCTCGGGCAAGAACAAGGCGATGCTCGACCCGTTCCTTCCCGAGAAAGCGGATGATGTAGCACGGCTGAAGGCGATCCAGCATGAGATCCATCTGTTGTTCATCGATCTCGTCAAGCGCAGCCGCGGCGCCAAGATCAAGGGCGACGAGGATGATCTGTTTTCCGGCGCCTACTGGACCGGGCAGAAATCGATCGACCTCGGCTTGAGCGATGCCATTGGCGATTTGCGCACCGTGCTGCGCACCCGTTTCGGCGACAAAGTTAAGATGCCGGTGATCGCGCCGGCAACCGGGATCTTGTCCAGCCTGTTTGGCCGCCGTTCGGCGGGCATGGAGGTGGCGAGCCTGCTGAATATGCCGGGGACGCTGCCGGACGAGTTGATTTCGGCGCTCGAGGCCCGCGCCATCTGGGCGAGGTATGGGTTTTGAGGCGTTTTGGCGCATTTTCACACGGCCCCGTGAACGCGACCGATCCAACGCCGCACCTTGCGGGAGCAGTTTCGCCACAATTGGCGACGAGGCTGGCGGGATCGAAACCCGCATTTGCCGGAGAAAGGAGCGGGCCATGCCGCCGCTGATTGCATGGGGGGTGGGAGTGCTGGGAGGCGCTGCGCTGGTCCGCTGGGCGATCAGGGAGGCGCGGCGCATCAACCGTGAGCTTGACGATGCGCGTGCGCGGATGGCCGAGGCGCGGATGGCCGAAACGGTGAGGACCGAGCGGATTCCGACGCTTCGCCGCGATCCGGTGACGGGTGCCTATCGTCCGGAATAAGGGCTTCAACCGTGGGATGACTGGCCGGGTCCAAGCTAGCCAGGTCCAACCCAGCCAGGTCCGGCCGCAGGCGGATTAGCGGCTGCGTAGACGGGTACGCCTCCTTTTAACGAAATGAAGATGCCGGCGGCGTTGCGCGCGATGCGCCAGCAGCCAAGGGCTGCCGGCGAGCACCGTCATGGCTATTGCCACAAGGCCCACAAGCCACATCATTCGTCGACTTCTCCTCGGCGGAAAGTCGGTCTGCCAGAATTGGCGGTTAGAGCTGGATTACCCCGCCTGACTACGTTCAGGGCTCGTTATGGTTTCGTCTCGCTTGCGCTTGCGCCGGGTGAGGGCCGTCGATAGTTTCCGCGCGCTTAACTCAACCGTAGAAACCCTGAAATGGACTCCTTGCCGTCCCACATGCGCCCGGAAAAATCGTTCCAGGGCTTTATCCTCGCCCTGCAGCGCTTCTGGGCCGATCAGGGTTGCGTCATCCTGCAACCCTACGACATCGAAATGGGAGCCGGCACGTTTCACCCGGCGACGACCCTGCGCGCGTTGGGCCCGAAGCCCTGGAACGCCGCCTATGTGCAGCCATCGCGTCGGCCGAAGGACGGCCGCTACGGCGAGAACCCGCTCCGGATGCAGCACTACTACCAGTTTCAGGTGATCCTGAAGCCGTCGCCGCCGAACCTGCAGGAGCTCTATCTCGGTTCGCTGAAGGCGATCGGCATCGATTCCGCCGTGCACGACATCCGCTTCGTCGAGGACGACTGGGAGAGCCCGACGCTTGGCGCGTGGGGGCTGGGCTGGGAGTGCTGGTGTGACGGTGCGGAGGTGTCGCAGTTTACCTACTTCCAGCAGGTGGCCGGTGTCGAGTGCGCTCCAGTTGCGGGCGAGCTCACCTACGGACTCGAGCGGCTGGCGATTTACCTGCAGGGCGTCGACAGTGTGTACGACCTGAACTTCAATGGTCGCGAGGGCGCAGAGAAGGTAACCTACGGCGACGTGTTCCTGCAGGCCGAGCAGGAGTACTCGCGCCACAATTTCGAGGTCGCCGACACCGAGATGCTGTTCGAGCAGTTCAGGATGGCGGAAGCCGCCTGCCGAAAGTATCTCGACGCCGGCTGGCGCGAAAGCGGCAACCGCAAAGCGCACCAGCTCGCACTGCCGGCCTACGACCAGTGCATCAAGGCGAGCCACGTGTTCAACCTGCTCGATGCACGTGGCGTGATTTCAGTCACTGAGCGGCAGAGCTACATCCTCCGCGTGCGGGAGCTTGCGAAGGCCTGCGGCGAAGCCTGGATTCATACTGAAGCAGGCCGGGCAGACTAGCGACAAGCCGCGCCTCCCTCGAATAGCTGATTGAACGCAATGCCCGATCTTTTGCTTGAACTGTTCTCCGAAGAAATTCCCGCACGCATGCAGGCGAAGGCAGCGGATGACCTGCGCCGCCTCGTCACCGAGAAGCTGGTTGCTGAAGGCCTCGTCTATGAGGGCGCGAAAGCGTTTGTGACGCCGCGCCGCCTCGCGCTGACCGTGCACGGCATCCCCACGCGCCAGCCGGACCTGAAGGAAGAGCGCAAGGGGCCGCGCGTCGGCGCGCCGGATGCGGCGATCCAGGGCTTTCTAAAGGGCGCGGGGCTGTCGTCGCTGAGCGAGGCCAAGATCGAGAAGGGCGCGAAGAAGGGCGAGTTCTACGTTGCGCTGATCGAAAAGCCCGGCCGTGCCGCACTGGACGTGCTTGCCGAAGCGCTGCCCGTGATCGTGCGCACGTTTCCATGGCCGAAATCGATGCGCTGGGGCGCACGCTCGATCAAGCCCGGATCGTTGTCGTGGGTGCGGCCGCTGCATTCGATCATCGCGACCTTCGGCCCGGAGACCGAGGATCCGGAGATCGTGCGCTTCACGATCGACGGCATCGCGGCGAGGCAGACGACGCGGGGCCATCGCTTCATGGCGCCTGGCGAAATTTCAGTGCGGCGCTTCGACGACTATGTGGCGAAGCTGGAGGCGGCAAAGGTCGTGCTCGACGGCGAGCGGCGCAAGGACATCATCCTCGCCGATGCGAAGTCGCTTGCCTTCGCGCAAGGGTTCGAGCTTGTCGAGGATGCAGGCCTGCTCGAGGAGGTCGCGGGGCTCGTCGAATGGCCTGTGGTGCTGATGGGGTCGTTCGACGCGAGCTTCCTGTCGATCCCGCCCGAAGTGATCCGCGCCACCATCCGCAACAACCAGAAGTGCTTCGTGGTGCGCGATCCCAAGACAGGGAAGCTCGCCAATAAATTCGTTCTCGTCGCCAACATCGAGGCGACGGACGGCGGCCAGACGATCGTCGCCGGCAACGAACGTGTGATCCGGGCCCGGTTGTCGGATGCGAAATTCTTCTACGAGACGGACCTGAGGACCAGGCTGGAAGCACGCCTGCCGAAGTTCGAACAAATCGTGTTTCACGAGAAGCTTGGCACCCAGGCCGCGCGCATCGCCCGTATCGAGCGGCTGGCCGCAGAGATCGCGCCATTGGTCGGCGCGGATGTTACAAAGGTGAAGCGCGCGGCGAAACTTGCCAAGGCGGACCTGCTCACCGAAGTGGTCGGCGAGTTTCCGGAAACGCAGGGGCTGATGGGCAGATACTATGCCCTCGCGCAGGGCGAGGATGCATCCGTCGCTTCAGCCAGCGAGGAACACTACAAGCCGCAGGGGCCGAACGACCGTGTGCCCGCCGATCCGGTCTCTATTGTGATTGCGCTTGCCGACAAGATCGACACGCTGGCCGGTTTCTGGGCAATCGACGAGAAGCCGACGGGCAGCAAGGACCCCTACGCGCTGCGTCGTGCAGCGCTGGGGGTGATCCGGCTGGCGGTGGACAACGAGTTGCGCCTGCATCTGTCGACGATAGCAAAATCAGGTGTTGATGGATTGCGCGAGACTGGCGCGCGAATGACATCGGTGGACGGCTGTGAATTGTCGTCCAGTCTCCTCGCCTTTTTCGCCGACCGCCTGAAGGTCCAACTCCGTGATCAGGGCGCGCGCCACGATCTTGTCGATGCCGTGTTTGCGCTCGAGGGGCAGGACGATATGCTGATGATCGTCCGTCGTGTTGAAGCGCTGGGCAAATTCCTCGACACCGATGACGGCAAGAACCTGCTCGCCGGGACCAAGCGAGCGGCCAACATTCTCCGCATCGAGGAAAAGAAGGACGGCACGAGCTATGACGGTGCGGTCGATGCGTCGCTGCTGAGGCAGCCGGAGGAAAAGGCGCTGGCCACGGCGATCGCCGGCGTCACCAATGATGCGAGCGCCGCCGTGGCGAAGGAAGATTTCGCGGGCGCGATGAGCGCAATGGCGCGGTTGCGTCCGGCTGTCGACGCGTTCTTCGACAAGGTGAAGGTGAACGACGATGACAAGGCGATCCGTGAGAATCGGTTGAAACTGCTCAACCAGATCCGTGTCGCAACGCGCGCCGTCGCCGATTTTTCGAAGATCCAGGATTAGCCGTCATTGTTGCGAGTGCCACGCGCACGATGAACACACAAGAAGCCCCGCGCGGCGTTGCCGACGCGGGGCCCTGTCACCCGGTTTGCACGAGGAGGGGATACCCGCACTCGCCGGATGAGTTCTTGAACTTCGCAGCGTCCTAGTGGTGGACGTTAGTCGATCACCTGCATGATCCGCCGCGAGCGCGGATCGACAAGCACAGTGTGATCGTTCACCACCGTATAGCGATAGGTGGTCGCGCCATAGCGTTCGGGGACATCGTAGTAGACGACGCCAGCATCAGGAAGCGTTGCGCCGACGACCACTCGATCCGGAATCGCAAACGATGGGAGACGTTCCTCGACGACATAGCGGCGGAAGGTCGGAACTTCTTCATCGGCGATGATGCCGACCGCAGGTCCGCCAACCGTGCCGGTGTACTGCGCATATGCCGGAAGTGAAACAGATGTTGCGACGATCAAGGCTGCGGCAAAAATGTGTTTGCGCATGATGCTCTCCTCAACACTTAGCTGGCAACAAGCGCGAAAATAGAGCCACCTGCCTTTCGCGCATGGACGCCGGTTAATGCGGCGCATGCAGCATCGTTCCGAAATCGATCTCTGTTCCGTCGCCGAAAATTTTTGCACGCGCGGAACAATCGTCATCTGGAACCGTCTAAGATCGCAGTTCCGGAAACAGTAAGCTACTCCCCGCGATTCGCATCTCATCGCACAACGAAATCATCGCACAACGAATTGGAGACAGCTCGTGACCATCAGCATCGCCAATCTTCAACCCATCGTCGCGCTGATCGCGGGCGTCCTTATTCTCATCATGCCGAGGTTGTTGAATTACATCGTCGCGCTGTATTTGATTCTTGTCGGGATTCTCGGTCTGGGAATCCTGAGATAAGCGGTCGAAGCTGGCGCCCGAGTCCACCAGATCGGCGCAATGTTGCGGTGATAGGTGGTTCGTGGCGCTTGCGCTGCAACATGAAAGCATGTTGTAAGCGGCTGCTGCCAGTTCCTTGAAAGCAACCTGTCACGGACACCATGGCCAAAGCCTCTTCGAAATCCGTCTCCCGGACCCGTTCCAAACCCACCGTTGCAAAGACACTTGCAAGTGCAAAGACACTTGCAAATGTAAAGGCACTTGCAAAAAAGGCACCCGCGGCACGGGCGTCGCTTCCAAAGAGCGCAGGCAAGGCGGTCGCCAAGGCGCGGCCTGCTCCGCTCAAGGAAGGTCCGGCTCGGGCCGCGGTCCCGGCGGGCAAGTGGGTATTTACCTTCGGCGATGGCCGCGCCGAGGGCAAAAGCGCAATGCGCGAGTTGCTCGGCGGCAAGGGCGCGAACCTGGCGGAAATGGCCAATCTGGGCCTGCCGGTGCCGCCCGGCTTCACAATCCCTACGTCGGTCTGCAACTATTTCTACGACAACGACAAAACCTATCCGAAGGATCTGAAGGCGCAGGTCGAGAAGGCGCTCGATTATGTCGGCAAGCTGACCGGCAAGGCCTTTGGCGACGCCCAAAACCCGCTGTTGGTGTCGGTGCGTTCGGGCGCGCGTGCATCGATGCCCGGGATGATGGACACCGTCCTCAATCTCGGTCTGAACGATGAAACCGTCGAAGCGCTGGCCAATCTCTCCGGCGACAGGCGCTTTGCCTTCGACAGCTATCGGCGCTTCATCACCATGTATTCGGACGTGGTGTTGGGTTTCGAGCATCATCATTTCGAAGAGATTCTCGACACCTACAAGGACTCCAAGGGCTACACGCTCGACACCGACCTCGAAGCGGAGGATTGGGTGGCGATCGTCGGCAAGTACAAGGATGCAGTCAGGAACGAGACGGGCGAGGAATTTCCGCAGGAGCCGCATGCTCAGCTGTGGGGCGCGATCGGCGCGGTGTTCGGCTCGTGGATGAACGCCCGCGCGGTGACCTATCGCACACTGCACAACATCCCCGAATCCTGGGGAACCGCCGTCAATGTACAGGCGATGGTGTTCGGCAACATGGGCGAAACGTCCGCGACCGGCGTTGCATTCACGCGCAATCCGTCCACCGGTGCGAAGCAGCTTTACGGTGAGTTCCTCATCAACGCGCAGGGTGAAGATGTGGTCGCGGGCATCCGGACACCGCAGGAAATCACCGAGGCTGCGCGACAGGAGTCAGGCTCCGAGAAACCGTCGCTTGAAGCGCTGATGCCTGAGGCGTTCAAGGAACTGACCCGTATCTACACGCTGCTCGAAAAGCACTACCGCGACATGCAGGACCTCGAGTTCACGATCGAGCAGGGCAAGCTGTGGATGCTGCAGACGCGCAGCGGCAAGCGCACGGCGAAGGCCGCGCTGCGCATCGCGGTCGAACTCGCCAACGAGGGCCTGATCTCGCGCAAGGACGCCATCATGCGGGTCGAGCCGGCTTCCCTCGACCAGTTGCTGCACCCGACGATCGATCCGGCCGCCAAGCGCGACGTGATCGCCACCGGACTGCCTGCATCACCGGGCGCCGCCTCCGGCGAAATCGTATTCTCCTCGGACGAAGCGGCGAAGCTTCAAGCTGATGGGCGCAAGGTCATTCTCGTGCGTGTCGAGACCAGCCCGGAAGACATCCATGGTATGCACGCCGCCGAAGGCATCCTCACCGCGCGCGGCGGCATGACTTCGCACGCCGCCGTGGTCGCGCGCGGCATGGGCAAACCCTGCGTCTCCGGCGCCGGTACGATCCGGATCGATTACGGCCGCGGTTTGATGACCGTCGGCGGGCGCTCGTTCAAAGCCGGCGACATCATCACTATCGACGGCGCGGTGGGCCAGGTGCTCGCCGGCCGGATGCCGATGCTGGAGCCTGAGCTTGCCGCCGATTTCGGCACGCTGATGGGCTGGGCCGATCAAATGCGGAAGCTGAAAGTTCGGGCCAACGCCGACACGCCGGAGGACGCACGTGTCGCCATCAAATTCGGCGGCGAGGGTATCGGCCTCTGCCGCACCGAGCACATGTTCTTCGAGGAGACGCGCATCCGCACGGTGCGCGAGATGATCCTCGCCGACGATGAGCAAAAGCGCCGTTCAGCGCTCGCAAAGCTGCTGCCGATGCAGCGAGCGGATTTCGTCGAGCTGTTCGAGATCATGCAGGGGCTGCCGGTGACGATCCGCCTGCTCGATCCGCCGCTGCACGAATTCCTGCCGCATACGCAGGCTGAGATCGAGGAAGTCGCGCGGGCGATGGATGCCGATCCGCGCAAGCTCGCTGACCGTGCGCGCGATCTCTCCGAATTCAATCCGATGCTGGGCTTCCGCGGCTGCCGGCTTGCAATCGCCTATCCCGAAATTGCCGAAATGCAGGCGCGCGCGATCTTCGAGGCTGCCATTGTCGTCAACAAGCGAACCGGCAAGCAGGTTGCGCCCGAGGTGATGGTGCCGCTGGTCGCAACCAAGGCTGAGTTCGACATGATCAAGTCGCGGATCGACGCCACCGCGAACGCGGTGATGAAGGATCAGGGCGGCAAGGTCGTCTACGAAGTCGGCACCATGATCGAGCTGCCTCGTGCGGCCCTGATGGCCGGCGAGATCGCCAAGACCGCGGAGTTCTTCTCGTTCGGCACCAACGACCTGACGCAGACGACCTATGGAATCAGCCGCGACGATGCCGGCGGATTCCTCGGCGCCTACGTCTCGCGCGGTATCCTCGAGGTCGATCCCTTCATTACGCTTGATCGCGAAGGCGTCGGCGAACTGGTGAAGATCGGCGTCGCGCGTGGACGCAAGACGCGGGCAGGGCTGAAGGTCGGTATCTGCGGTGAACACGGCGGCGACCCGGCTTCGGTGGCGTTCTGCCACGAGATCGGCCTCAACTACGTGTCTTGCTCGCCATATCGTGTTCCGATTGCCCGTCTCGCGGCTGCCCAGGCGGCGCTCGGCAAGACGGTCGCGAGCCAGGCGTAAACGCTGTCCTTGAGAAAGCGCTAAGGTGTATCGCGAGGAATGAGGAGACCGGGGCGTTTGTTTTTTCGCCCCGTCTCGCGTTGACCGGATGTTTACCAAGTTGTTTTTCGCGAGATTCACCAGCATCTTCGAAATGCTGACGCCAATTCGCGGAAACCCTTGCCTGTGCCTTTCGCGCATCGGCAGTTAACCGCCTCGCAACTCTAATCAGTTACTAACGCAATTGATCGAATTGCGCGCAACTGCCGTTCGATCGGTGTGCGAGTAGCGTAAGCGTTGCGTAGGCGTATCGATGTCTGTTTTGCAGAACGGGCCGAGGGGCGCACGTTGGGCGTCCTTCGGCTTCGCAGTCACAGTCTTCGGATTGCTGCCGACCGAGATCGGCCACCAGGACATCGCCGCGCTGCTGGCGCGCCAGCCTGGCGTTGGCGAGCGTTGGCAAAAGCAGACGATGTCGTCGCCGTTCGGCACGATTCACGCTGCAACGTTCAGCTTCCCGCGCCCGATCGGCTCGTGGATTCCACGCGCTCCCAGCGCCAGATTCGCGAGCTTGAGCGCCAGCGATGGCGAGGTCACCGGCTCGATCGCGCGCAATCCGTTGGGCGAGGTCATCCGTCCTCCGCAACCTCATGAATTTCCGATCGTCGATCGCACCGCAAAGGGCGATCGGCTGTCGTTGAAGGGCGATCGCAGCCCGTCGACGCATCCGCCAGCCGGGAGCGCAACCATTCCGCAGCAGCTGCTTCCGGAGGAGGAGGGCGCCTCGGGCCCCGATGCCGTCGAGGAGCCCGTTGCGAACGAACCGACCGAGAGTTTCAGCACGGCG
This sequence comes from Bradyrhizobium sp. LHD-71, assembly GCF_031157255.1. Taxonomy (GTDB): domain Bacteria; phylum Pseudomonadota; class Alphaproteobacteria; order Rhizobiales; family Xanthobacteraceae; genus P52-10. Next base: position 114,463 of record NZ_JAVIFX010000023.1, read on the forward strand.
CCGGAGACTGCGCATGTGCCTGCACCGCTCGATCCGGAGCTCGAGGCTGCGCTGAAGTCGGCGCCGCTGCCGCAATATCACGCCCTGCAAGATGCTGACGCAGAGGTACCGACGGCCGATGCCGAACGTAACGGGCTGCCACCGAAGGATCGGTTCGCGATCCAGACCACACATCTCTATTTCGGCTATTCCTCGCTCGGCAATCTGGGCAGTCCCTTGGAACGCTGGCGGCCGGGCGAGGAGCCGCAGCTGGTGAAGCCGAACGAGGTCGATCCCGACCTCAAACGAACTGCGGTGCCGGATGCAGGCGGTGAAGGCTCGAGCCTGGCGCCGAAAGGCGAGGTGAAGGAAGCGCCGAAGCGGCCGCTGAGCCCGGCCGAACGGCTCGGCCTTGAGCCCAAGGATTACGCCAAGGCCTCGAAATGCCTTGCCGAAGCCGTCTACTTCGAGGCACGTGGCGAGCCGGTGCGCGGCCAGATGGCGGTTGCGCAGGTGGTCGTGAACCGCGCCTTGTCCGGCTATTATCCGACCACCGTATGCGGCGTGGTCTATCAGAATGCACGTCGCTACCTTGCCTGCCAGTTCACCTTCGCCTGCGACGGTGTGCGCGATGTGGTGACTGAGCCGGAGCAGTGGCATCGTGCGAGGAAGATCGCGAAGGAAATGCTCGATGGACGGCTTTGGCTGCCGGAGGTCAACCGCTCAACGCATTACCATGCAACCTATGTGCGGCCGTACTGGGTGCGCGAAATGAAGAAGATGTACAAAACCGGTGTGCATGTCTTCTATCGCCCACGGCAGTGGGGCGACGGCAGCGAAGTGCCAAGCTGGGGCACTGCGGAGGAGACAGCGGCGATCGCGGCGAAGCTGTAGAGCGCAGCGTCCCTACGATCCGATGTCCAGCGCCACGTCGAAATTTGGCGCTGAGTGGGTCAGCGCGCCGGCGGAGGCATAGTCAACGCCGGTCTTGGCGATGGCAGCGATCGAGCCTTCGGTCACGCCGCCCGAGACCTCCAGCACCACTCGGCCGGCCGCTATGTCCACGGCCTGTCTCAAGGCTGGGATGTCCATGTTGTCGAGCAGCACGACGTCGGCAAGGCCGGTGTCGAGCACTTCGCGCAACTGATCGAGCGTGTCGACCTCGATCTCGATCTTGACCAGATGCCCGGCGTGGTCGCGTGCCCGCTCCAATACCGGCCGCACGCCGCCTGCCACGGCGATGTGATTGTCCTTGATCAGGATCGCGTCATCGAGGCCAAACCGGTGATTGAAGCCGCCGCCGCAACGCACCGCGTACTTTTCCAGCGCGCGTAGACCCGGCGTCGTCTTGCGGGTGCAGCAGATGCGCATCCTCGTGCCTGCTGTCTGCCGCACGTAAGCTGCGGTCAGTGTCGCCACACCGGACAGCCGTCCGACGAAGTTCAGCGCGGTGCGCTCGCCCGACAGGATGGCGCGCGCAGGACCTGTGATCGTCAGTACCTGCATGCCCTTTTCGGCCGCGATGCCGTCGCGGACATTGGTCTCGATGCGGACCTCCGGCGACAACTGGCGGAATGTCTCGACTGCGAGCGGAAGTCCTGCGATCACGCCAGCCTGTCGCGCCATCAGCGTGGCGCGGGTCTGCACCGCTTCCGGGATCGTCGCGATCGAGGTGATGTCGCCGGCGCGACCGAGATCCTCGTCGAGAGCCTGGCGCACGGCGCTTTCTACCGCCATTGGTGACAGGAAGGCTTCGGGATGCTGGAGGGAGGCGGGGGTGACCATGATGTTTCAAGCCGTAGCGCTGAGTGTCGGAACGCGTTCGGCCATCGAAGCCGCGATGGCTCGCGCGCTGGCCAGTGTCGTCATCGTGCGCTTCGCCGGCGCATGCTCTGCAGGATAGTCCGAGCGATAGTGACCGCCCCGGCTTTCCCGGCGCGACCAGGCAGCCGTGGCGACAATCAGTGCCGTCGTCGCCATGTTGCGCAGTGCGATGTTGCCGACCGACTGCTCCATCATCGAAAGCGTTCCGATGGCATCGGCGAGCTCATCGCCATCGCGGATCACGCCGACATGCGACGACATCAGCGCACGCAAGTTCGCTTCGGCGGATGGCGGCATGGCGCAGTTGCGCGGGACCTCGGTCGGTGGCAGGCGTTGCGCGGAGAATGTGCGGCCGTCGATGTCCTCGGCAATACGCGCGGCGTAGACGACGGCTTCGAGCAACGAGTTGGAGGCGAGGCGGTTTGCGCCATGGGCACCGGTGCAAGAGACTTCACCGCCAGCCCAGAGTCCGTCGATCGACGTGCGACCGCGCGCATCCACGGCGATGCCGCCCATGTGGTAGTGCGCCGCTGGCGCAATCGGAATCGGTTGCCGTGCGGGATCGATGCCACCTGCGATGCAACTCGCGTAAACGGTCGGAAAATGTCCGGCGAACGCGTCGCCCAAAGCCTTCGTGGCGTCGAGGAACGCGCCGCGGCCGGCGGCGATCTCGGCGAACACACCGCGCGCGACGATGTCGCGCGGCGCAAGTTCCGCAAGCGGATGCTTTGCAGCCATGAAGCGTTCGCCTTTTGCGTTGATCAGCGTCGCACCTTCGCCACGCAAGGCTTCGGTAGCGAGCGGCGCAGGATCGCGACCGACCATGATTGCTGTCGGATGGAATTGAACGAATTCCGGGTCGCCGATGACCGCGCCGGCACGTGCTGCGATTGCCAGTCCAAGCCCGCTGGCTTCTTTCGGATTGGTGGTGACGGCGTACAGATGGCCGATGCCACCGGTCGCGAGCACCACGGCGCGGGCGGCGATGTTCACCGGCCGAGCTGCAATATCGTCCGCCTTGCGGAGCTGCAGGCCGGTAACTGCATTGTCGTCCGTAAGCAGGGCTTCGGCGACGTAACCCTCGATCACGCGGATCGTCGGTGTATTGCGGACTGCTTCGATCAAGGCGGCGATGATCGCCTTGCCCGCCATATCGCCGCGTACATGGACGATGCGCCGCGCCGAATGGGCCGCTTCCTGCGCGACGGCGAGCTTGCCCTTGAGGTCGCGGTCGAACGGCACACCATAGTGCAATAGGTCGTGGATGCGTGCGCCCGCCTCGCGGGCGAGGCCAAGCGCGACGTCCTGGTCCACAAGGCCTGCGCCGACGGCGATCGTGTCGGCGGCATGGGCCTCGGCCGTGTCGCCTTCGCCCACCGCAGCAGCGATGCCGCCCTGCGCCCAGGCGCTGGAGGCGCCTTCGCCCAGCGGGGCCGCCGAAATAATGGTGACGGGACGCGGCGCAAGCTTCAGTGCGCAGAAGAGGCCGGCGAGCCCGCCGCCGACGATGACGACGTCGTCGAGTTGGGAGGAGAGGCTGTGCGCCATGCTGTTACTCCTGGCTACGCGCATTCAATCAACTCGGGTCGTTCATAGCCGTTCGAAGAACGGCGTCGCTTCGCTCGCCTAAGGAAAGCGGGCCCACGCACCGTGTCGCCGATTGTTCTATACGCTGGCCGTCGTCACTTGATCTCAGCGATAATGGGTCCCGGCTCGCGCTCGCTTTGCTCACTTGGCCGGGACGACAGTGCTTCAGCTCTTGAGATGGACCATCCGCTCGACCGAGCGCCGCGCTTTTGCTGCGATCAGCGGATCAACCAGAACCTCCTCACGCATGTTGACGAGGCTGTCGAGGATCTTGGGCAGCGTGATGCGCTTCATGTGCGGGCAGAGATTGCAGGGTCGTACGAACTCGACCTCGGGCAATTCCGCCTGAACGTTGTCGGCCATCGAGCATTCGGTGACCATGACAACGCGCTTCGGCCGGTTGTCGCGAACCCAGTTGATCATGTGCGCGGTCGAGCCGGTGAAATCCGCCTCTGCGATGACGTCGGGCGGGCACTCCGGATGCGCGATGATCTGCACTGACGGATCGGCATCGCGATACATTTTCAACTCGTCGCCGGTGAAGCGTTCGTGCACCTCGCAAGCACCCTTCCAGGCGATCACCTTCACGTCGGTCTGCGAGGCGACGTACTTTGCCAGGTACTGGTCGGGTACGAAGATTACCGTGTCGGTGTTGAGGCTTTCGACCACCTGCACTGCATTCGACGAGGTGCAGCAGATGTCCACTTCCGCTTTCACGTCGGCCGAGGTGTTCACATAAGCCACCACCGGCACGCCAGGGAATTTCTCGCGAAGCAGCCGCACGTCCTCGCCGGTGACCGACGAGGCGAGTGAGCAGCCCGCGCGCGAATCCGGGATCAGCACGGTCTTCTCAGGCGAGAGAATTTTCGAGGTCTCCGCCATGAAGTGCACGCCGCACTGGACGATCACATCGGCATCGACCTTGGTTGCCTCGCGCGCCAGCTGCAAGCTGTCGCCGACGATGTCGGCAACGCAGTTGAATATCTCCGGCGTCTGATAGTTATGCGCCAGGATGACTGCATTCCGTTCCTGCTTCAGGTCGTTGATCGCCTTGACGTACGGCGCCATCGTCGGCCATTCGACTGGCGGAATCACGGTCTTGACGCGCTCATAAAGATGAGCGGTCTCGCGTTCGATCTCGGGCGTCCAGGCAACAGGCGGCATCGGCAAAGCGCGCGAGGGCCCTCCTCGCGACGGTTGCTTCGCCCGCGTCATCGCAGTGTGCGAGAGGTCCTCCGGACCGTAAATCCCAGCGATCGGCATGGCGCGATCCCCTTCTTCCCTTGCTTCAGCTTCCCGCTCTATAATGCTCAATTTGAGCATATCAGAGCCCTGATAAATCCGGCCAACCGGGCCGGCATTCCCAATTCCTGAAACTTGCGTCTATTCCCCGGACTTTTCCAAGAACCCCGAGCTTTGCGACCCGGGCCCCCACGTAAGGTCCTGAGGTCAAGGCTGGACGTCCTAAGACATCAAGCACCGCACTCAGGTTCACCCCGATCGAGTTATTCTCATATCGAGCAAAACAAATATAACATGGCGATGACCCCTCCGCCAGAGGTTCGTGCCCGGAAAAAAGCCACCATCTGCCCTGTCGATTTGCATCGCTGCATTGCAATAGTTGTCATGCAACAAAAGACGGATTGGCTCTGACGCCAGGTACACTAGTCTGTGTACTTCTCAAAACGCCCGCATCGTCGGTCGCGAGGATCTCAAGACATGTCTGCTCTGGAAAATTCGTCAGCTGTCGCTCGCACGAACTGGCGGACGCCGCTCGTCGTCGTGTTGTGCGGCTGTTTGATCGCGATGCTGACGTTCGGGCCGCGCTCGACCTTCGGCTTCTTCATGCAGCCGATGAGCAAGGAATTTTCCTGGGGTCGCGATGTCTTCGCCTTCGCTTTCGCTGTTCAGAATCTCCTGTGGGGTGTCGGCCAGCCATTTGCCGGCGCGATCGCTGATCGCTTCGGCACCGTACGGGTGATCGCCGTCGGCGGGGTCCTCTACGCGCTCGGCCTCGCGTTGATGCGCTATTCGGATACGCCGTTGGCATTGAATGCCACCGTTGGCGTGCTGATCGGGTTCGGTCTTTCCGGCTGCTCGTTCAACCTCGTCGTTTCCGCCTTCGCCAAGATCGTGCCGCAAAACTGGCGCGCCGTCGCGCTCGGTGCAGGTACGGCTTCGGGCTCGTTCGGCCAGTTTCTGTTTGCGCCGTTCGGTGTCGCGCTATTGGATAATTTCGGATGGCAGACGACGCTGACGATCTTTGCGGCGCTGATGCTGCTGGTCGTGCCGCTGGCTCTGGCGCTGGCGACGCCGAAAGCCGCTCCGGCGGAGACCGGCATTGCCGCGCAGGACCAGTCGTTCAAGCACGCCCTGTCGGAGGCGTTCGGCCACAGGTCTTACGTGCTGCTGGTGCTCGGCTTCTTCACCTGCGGCTTTCAGCTCGCCTTCGTTACCGCACATCTTCCCGCGTATCTCGCCGATCGCGGGCTGGATGCACATATCGGCGGCTGGGTGATTGCGGTGATCGGCCTGTTCAACATCGCCGGCTCGCTGGGTGTCGGCTGGGTCGCGAAATATGTGCCGATGCGTTTCATCCTGTCGGCAATCTACTTCATCCGCGCCCTGTCGATCGTCGCCTTCATTTCATTTCCGGTCACGCCCGCAAGCGCGATCATCTTCGGCATGATCACCGGCGTTACCTGGCTCTCCACCGTGCCACCGACCTCGGCGCTGGTCGCACTGATGTTCGGTACCCGCTGGTTCGCGACGCTTTACGGCTTTGCGTTTTTCAGCCATCAGGTTGGCGGATTTCTCGGCGTCTATCTCGGCGGCATTGTGTACGAGGCGACCGGTTCCTATACGCCGGTCTGGTATCTTTCGATCTTCTTCGGGGTCGCCTCGGCTTTGATCAACCTGCCGATCATCGAGAAGCCAGTGGAACGGGGCGCGGCGCAGCCCGCCTGAGCCAAAAGAAACGGGAGTGAAGCGTGGGAACATTCAAGGCATTGCGCATCGACAAGGCCGATAAGGGCACAACCGCTCAGATCACCCAGTTCGACGAAGCCGAATTGATGGACGGCGACGTCACGGTGCGCGTCGAGTGGTCGACGCTCAACTACAAGGATGGTCTTGCACTCACCGGCAAGGCGCCGGTGGTGCGCCGCTTTCCGATGATCGCCGGCATCGACTTCGCGGGCACCGTCGAAAAATCCACTAGTCCGGACTGGAAGACCGGTGACAGGGTCGTTTGCAATGGCTGGGGCATGGGCGAGACGCATCTCGGCGCGTATGCGGAGAAGGCACGCGTGAAGGGCGACTGGCTCGTGAAACTGCCGGACGGCATATCCACGCGCGATGCGATGGCGATCGGCACTGCCGGCTATACGGCAATGCTTGCGGTGATGGCGCTCGAGGATCACGGCCTCAAGGCGGTGTCGGGAGCCGTGGTCGTGACCGGCGCTGCGGGCGGTGTCGGTTCGGTCGCCACCGCGATCCTGTCAAAGCTCGGCTATCACGTCATCGCTTCGACCGGCCGCGCAGCGGAGGCCGATTATCTCAGAGCGCTCGGCGCCGCTGAAATCATCGACCGTGCCGAGCTTGCTGCTACACCACGACCGCTCAACAAGGAGCGCTGGGCCGGCGGCGTAGACAGCGTCGGGTCAACCACGCTCGCGAATCTGCTTTCCATGACCAAGTACGGCGGAGCGATCGCCGCATGCGGCCTCGCAGCCGGCATGGACCTGCCGACTTCGGTCGCGCCGTTCATTTTACGCGGAGTGTGCCTTTTGGGCATCGATTCGGTGATGTGCGAAATATCGCGGCGTCGCACCGCCTGGCAGCGTCTGGCGCGCGATCTCGACAAGTCCAAGCTTACTGAAATGACTGCCGAAATTCCGCTCGATCAAGTGCTGGACGCCGGCGCGAGAATCCTTGCCGGCCAGGTGCGTGGCCGGACCGTGGTGAAAATAACTTGAGGACGTTCAGACTTTATCGACAAAGCTGCGCCAATCTTGCCTTGGTTCATATGGTAAGCATCCCGTTAAACGGGGGGCCCGGCGGGCGCTAGTTAAGTCGGAGTAGCAGCATGCTTTGGCGTTTGGTTTGGGGGGCGCTGTTCGCCAGCGCAGTTGCAGGGTCGACCGCGGCCGAACCGATGAACCCCGAGCAGGCGCGCCAGTTCGTTGCCGGCAAACTTTTCGCTTTCAGTTGTGTGGATGGCACCCGCGGGGCGGGCCGGATCTATCAGGACGGGTCCGTCACAGGCTCGGTCCAGTTTTCTGGCTCAGGCCCGGTCCGTTCTGCACGGCTGCCGGTGAACACCATTCGTGTCGGTGCAACGCAGGTGTGCGCCTCATTGAAGGGATTGCCGTTCGAGCCGTGCTTCAACCTCGACAAGACCAGCGAGGCCAGTTTCCGCGGTTCGGTGCAGGGCATGAGCTTTGCCTGGTGTGAATTCCGCAAGCACGGAAACTCGCTGCTGGTGGCGCGCGCCGAGCGTGGTCCGCGCTCGCAACGCTCGCGCAGCATCCGCTCCGCCGACGCATCGCGGCCCGAGACCGTGGGGAAGGTCGAGACGCCGAAGGTCGAGGGCACGAACATCGAGCCTCCGAAGCCGGAGCCCAACTCGCTGGAGTTGCGCCGCGCGACGGAATGAGCGGCGCGAAAGCAACCTTCGTTATTGTCCTCACTCTTCTCGAACTTACTCCGCCGCGACCTGCTGCGGAGCCGTTCGTTTGAACAGGATGCGCTGGTAAAGCCAGCCGATGGCCACGAGCACGAGGCCAAGCCCCATGAACGACAGCGCTCGGTAGACGCCGGTCAGATTCGACATGTCGAACAGGAAGGCCTTCAGCACCGTGAGCCCGATCACCACAGCAGACGCGAGCCGTGCCCGCTGTGAGGCGAATATGAGGCCGACGGTCAGGAGCACCACGCCGAAGGCCAGCCACGCCAACGAATAGACATACTGCTCTGCGTCGGTGGTGACGCCGCCATGCAGCACCGGGCCGTGGAAGAAGCGCCGGATCTGCAACGTCACGTAGGTCAGCGCCAGCACCAAGGCCAGCCCTGCAAGTGTGTTGGCGTAGGCCGCCGGTCGCCTGCCCGCAACGGTGTAGGACAGCGCCAGCAGCAGCACGGCGGGCAGGGCGTAGCCGAGCAAGAGCTTGTTCCACACCAGGCCGCCGACATCGTTCGGCCAGAGCATCGGCATTTCGAGCAGGAACAGGCCGAACACGATGAACAGGCCGGCGATCGCAGCGACGACCAGCGAACCGATGTTGTGGATGATGCTGCCGGTGCGCAGGCGCAGGCGTTCGAGGCCGATCGCCATCGCCAACATGGTGCAGACCTGCAAGGCAACTTCGATCAGGCCGGCGTCCGCACGGTAAACATCGCCGCCGTTGACGAAATGGCGGATCTCCATGAACACGAGCAGGACTGTGAACAGGATGGCCGCGGCTTCGACCATGCGCAACGGTGCATCGTCGCCGCGCCGGCGCAGGTAGTAGCTGCCGGCCCAGAATGACAGCGCGGGAATGCCATAACCGTAGAGCAGCCAGTTGAAGATCGGCAGCGTGCCAATGTCATCGCCGGCGATGCGCGGTTCATAGCCGATGCGGGCGACAACGATGACGGACAGGATGGCAGCAAGCCAGCGCAGGAACGGCACCGGCCGCCGCAGCGAGATCCAGGCCGTGCCGAGCGACATCAGTGCGAGCGCGATCGTCAGCCAGCCCTTGTCGAGCGCAAAGGTGAAGGCGAGCGCCAGCGCGCTGAGGGTGCCGGTGGCGAACAGCGCCGCGGCGATCGCCTGGCCGGGGCGCTGCTCGCGACGCGACAGTTGCTCCGTCGCATAGGCGAATGCGGCCGCGAGCAGCACCGCTACGATCGCAAACGGAATCGAGCGATCGAGATGGGCGATGCGCGCGTAGGTCGCGATCAGCAGCCAGAGCGGCGTTGCGACGGCAACGGCGGACCAGATCACAGGTACGGTTGCGTTCGATGACCGGCCCTGCGCCAGAAAACCTGCGAGACCAAAGCCAGCCGCGAAGACAAGCGCCGCCGTAAGATGTGCTGCAACCGAGCCTTCGAGTGCCTCAGGACCGACGCCCTGCATCGCGCCGCCGGGCACCACGAGCCATTCGGGGTTGCCGCGCACCGCCCACGACAGGAATACGAGGCCGGCGAAGATCGCTGCGGCTGGCAGGGCGCCCGCGGCGGCGTCCGTGCGCCAGGCGATGGCGATGACGGCCGCGATCAGAATCGCGAACACGACCATCGCAGGATCCGTGTGCTGGTAGGCAACGACCATGACCGTCGCCGCGAAAAGATACGCGCCGAGCGCCGCTGACGAGATCGGCTCAATCTTGCCGGGTTCGGCCTCCGGTCCGAACAGGAGGCCTGAAACAACGAGCGCAGCGGCAAGCGCAAATCCGGCCATCACGCTGAACGCGTGCGGCGAGAGCAGGCCGGGCACGCCCATTGCCACGAGCGACCAGATTACGCCGAGCACGATGGTCGTGATCGCGAGCCAGCGCCACATGCGGACGCGGGCGAGGCCGAACGCGGCTGCGGTAACGACGGCGACGTAGATGTAAAGCGCCCAGAAGTCCGGTTTGTCGGAGGAGACCAAAACCGGTGTAACGAATGCACCGACCACACCAAGTCCTGCGAGGGCAGGGCCGTGCAGCAGGGCGGCTGCGAGCGTCGCAAGCGCGACAGCCCCAAGCGCAAGGAAGGCGACTGCCGGGGAGAGGAAATCATAGAGCGCGTAGGCAGCAAAGACGGTGCCGAACGCCACCGCGGTGCCTGCCGCCGTCAGGATCACCGGAATGTTGGCAATCGGAAGCGGAGCGATCTGCGAGATTGATTCCTTGCGGCGGGTCCATTCGCCGGCAGCCAGCAGCGCCGCCGCGAACAGTCCGCCGAGGAAGATGCGCGCGCCAGGCCCGAGCAACCCGGCTTCGATCGAATACCGCACAAGGAACAGCCCGCCGAGTGCGAGGGTCAATCCGCCGACCCAGACCACCCAGCGCGTGCCGAGACGCTCCTCCAGGCCTGGAGACGCCGCTGGCGTCGTTGCAGCCTCGGGGACCGCTGGTGCTTCCGATGGCGGTGCAGCCGACTCAGCCGGCGTTTCCGTCGGGGTTTGCGCCGCCGGCTCAGCGGGCACGTCCGGCACGATGGTTGGCGCCAAAGGTTGCTCGACCGCTGGGGCTGCGGCGGTCGTTCGCTCCGGCGGAGACGCGGCTTCGAGCGCGGCGATGCGCGCTTCGGCCGCACGCAGCCTGTTCAACGCCTTGCGGGAAAAAATAAGTGCGGCAATTGCGATACCTGCAACCAGTATCTCGAACATATCTTCTCCAACGGCCAGGAGACCGGCCAACAATCACCCGCACCCCGATCGGGCATCAGGCACCCTCAAAGCATGAAATCAGCGGCCGCGCACGCGAAGCCCAGGGGCCGGCCGCTCCTGCAACACGCTGCGGCGGAAGCGAAACAGCGCCGCCGGGCGCCCGCCGGTTTGTGTCGACATCTCGCCGGTCGGTTCGACCAGTGCGCCCGCCTCTACGAGGCGGCGGAAGTTCTGCTTGTGCAGATGACGTCCTGAAATTGCTTCGACGGTTCGCTGCAGGTCTGTGAGTGTGAATTCGCCCGGCAAAAGTTCAAACACAACGGGCCGATATTTCAGCTTTGCGCGCAATCGGGCGATCGCTGTCGCAAGAATGCGCCGGTGATCGAACCGCATTGGTTCGCCGAGTGCAGGCAGCTTCCTGCGCGCGAGCGCAGCAGGGCGGCCGTCGCGTCGCGCCTCCTCTATAAGCCCCGCGTCGTAAAGCAGTTCGTAGCGGTCGAGCACGCGTTCCTCGTCCCAGTGCCCGTCCTCGCCGCCGAAATAGAGTAGCACCCGCTCGCGCCGTCCCAGCGCCCGCGTAATGCTCGGCGTCTCCGTCTGCTTCGACCATTCGGTCAGCGCAGGCACGATCTGGGCATCGAGAATTGCGGGACGCTCGTTTCGCCAGTCTTCCCACGGGAAATAGCGGTACCATGGCTCGAATGCCGCGCTTGCAGCCTGCCGCTCATCCAAACCGTCCGTCCGCGTCAGCGCAAGGTATCCGACCGAGACCACATGAGGACCGGTGTCGCCGGGGTGTGCGTGACGGCCGCGGTCGCCGAACGAATAGAGCTGCTCGATATAGCCGAGCGACAGTCCGGTCTGCTCCTCCACCCATTCGCGCAAACCGATCTCCAGCGTGCGATGTGCGACCGGATCGAACGGGCCGAAAGGAAGTCCTGCGCGCGGCTCGGTGCCCGCGCCGGCAGAGGCGACGAGAATGCGCGGCTCGTTCGCCTCGATTGCGACGATCGCCGCCGTGAGACCGATCTCGATTGGCGTCAGCGGCTTGTCGCTCATCGCGGCCTGATTGTCTCGGCTCAGTCGAGGTCGATGCGAAAGGGACGGCCCTCGACGGTGAGATTGCCGGGGCCCATCTCATCGAGCGCGCGCAGCATGCGGCCGTCACGGTTCAGCAGCCGATCGGCGTGGCTGACGATCAGCCGGTTCGGATGCGCGCAAGCCGACGCGCTACGAATCTGTTGTGCGATATGCGCCTCGCTGCGATTAGGATTGAGCGCGCAGGCGATCGCGAACGCGCTCGCAGTCGAACGGCTGATGCCGGCATAGCAGTGGATCACCATCGGTGCGGCACGAGTCCAGCTTCGGCCGAAGCTCAGGACCCGTTCGACATGTTCGAGGGCGGGCGCAGTGAAGCCCTCGGCCGCCTCGATGATATCGTCCATCGAGATCACGAGATGATTGTCCTCGAGAACCGACGGTGGGCGCTGCACCTTGCCCACATCAGCCATCACGGTGATGACGTGACTTGCGCCGGTCGCCTGCACCGTGCCGGGCAGATGAGCGAGCGAGCAGACGTGAAGCATCTAAAGTTCCCTGACGTTTAAGACTATCGGTGAATTGAATTATAGGGTCCGTCGACAGACGGCGAAAGCCATGTTCTGCCAGATCCTTGCGGCGGTGTCAGACGAAAGGCGCGGCGTTTCGGCGTGGTGCTTCTCACGAGCAGTTCTAGTGTCGTGGATCAGAAATTCGCACCATCGTTGCTGCGTGTCCATCGTGCGAATTTCTGATCCATAAACGACACTAGAATCATAAACTTGCTAGTGTCCTGATCGAATCCGA
>NZ_JAVIFX010000024.1 GCF_031157255.1 Bradyrhizobium sp. LHD-71
TCTGCGAGCCGCATCGGCACGGACGGATCGCGCTCGGACGGCTTCAGGATGAAGGCATTGCCGCAGGCAATGGCGGGGGCGAACTTCCACATCGGGATCATCGCCGGGAAGTTGAAGGGTGTGATGCCGGCGACGACACCGAGCGGCTGGCGCATCGAGTAGAGGTCGATCGCGGGACCCGCGCCCTCGGTGTATTCGCCCTTCAACAGATGCGGAATACCGCAAGCGAACTCCACCACCTCGACGCCGCGCTGGATGTCGCCCTTGGCGTCGGGGATGGTCTTGCCGTGTTCGGAGGAGAGCATCGCAGCGAGTGAATCGTTCTCCTTGGCGACCAGCTCGAGGAACTTGAACAGCACGCGGGCGCGGCGCTGCGGGTTGGTCGCGGCCCATTCCCTTTGCGCAGCCTGTGCGTTCGCGATCGCCTGCTCGACCTCGCTCTTCGATGCGAGCGCCACCTTCGCGCGCACCTCGCCGGTGTCGGGGTTGAACACCTCCGCGGTCCGGCCGGAACCCTTGACCTGCTTGCCGCCGATGAAATGACCGATCTCACGCATGATTTCCATCCGGATATTCTTGGAAGACAGACCACATTTTTGTCTGGTCTTTTCGTCGGATCAATGTCGCATGGCAGACCCTATCTCGCAAATCGGAAATGCCAATCCCGCCGAAGGTCGGTTACTGTTGCGCAACCAACAAAATGAGGGAAGGAAGCCAGGAACATGAAAGCCTCGATCTTCTGCCTGCCAAGTGTTGGCTCCCGCGCTGACATCGAAGCCGGCATGGCCGCGATGCGGCCCGAGCTCTACCAGAAGATGCTGAAGGAACTGACCGAGCTGGTGAAACTCGCCGACGACCTTGGCTATGATTCCGTCAGCTTCACCGAGCACCATTTTCACATCGAGGGTTTCGAGCTCTCGAACAATCCCGTGCTGCTTGATCTGTACTTTGCGATGCAGACGAAGCGCATCCGCGTCGGCCAGCTCGGCATCGTGCTACCTGCAGCGAACCCGATCCGCGTTGCCGAAGACATCGCCATGCTGGACCACATGACAGGCGGGCGGGCCTGCGCCGGTTTTGCGCGCGGCTACCAGCGCCGCTGGGTCGACATCATGGCGCAGCAGACCCATGGCGTGTCGGGCACGCTGCCGCACCAGCATGACGAGATCGACAAGGTCAATCGCGAAGCGTTCGAGGAGAACTGGCAGATCATCAAGAAGTGCTGGACCGAGGAGATGCTGACCTTCGACGGCAAGTTCTGGAAGGTTCCGGCCGGGGCCACGCCCTGGGATCTCGAAACGACGACGAAATACGGCAAGGGCGTCGAGAACGGCATGCTGAAGGCGGTCGGCGTCGTTCCGAAGCCGTTGCAGAAACCCTATCCGCCGGTGTTCCTGCCCTTCGCGTCATCGCCGAACAGCATCCGCTGGGCGGCGACCGAAGGTGTCACCGCGATCCTGCCGCCGATGCATCCGGCCTATGAGGCGCCGCTTTACGATCTTTACGCCGAGGTATCCGGCAAGCCGCGCGGCCACGGCACAGGATTGCTGCGCGACGTGATCATCTGCGACTCCGACGAGGAGGCAATGAAGCTCTGGGAAGATTCGGGGCGCTTCTCGGGCAAAGCCTGGTTCGAGCCGTTTGGCTTCCGCAAAGGCTTGATGGACCCGGCGACGAAGGCGTTTCCGTCGGCGAAGGAAACCGTCGACCACGGCTATGCCCTGGTCGGCACGGTCGACACCGTGACGCGGGCGCTGGAGGTCAATATGAAACGACAGCCGGTCGACTGGCTGTTCTGCTACACCTACAACGCGCTCGTTCCGCACGCGACGCTGATGAAGTCGACCGAGGCGTTCTGGACCAAGGTGATGCCGCGATTTACGTAAGTGGACGGTCAAGAGTCCAGGCGAGTGGCTTTGAGACCGGCAAGCCACCGCTCAGTCTCGGTCAGCGGAGCATCCGCTTGCGCCGAGCCGACCGTCACGGACGACAAAGTTGGTGAGAGCTGTGCGGCCGGCACCAGCGGCGGCGCCGCTTCAGCGTGGACGGCCGCCGAAGGGTCGATCTCCGCCCTGGCGCGACTCTCGTATTCTTCCGCGAGTTGCTTGAAAAGCTCGCGCGCCCGAGGCGTCTTGGCAAGTTCCGCAAGGCGGAGACTGGCTTCGGCCTTGGAGCGGGCATCGGTCGGATCGGTCATGGCGCGAACAATGACCGGGCTTCGTTAATCAGACGATAACGCCGCGCTACCCGACGGACAGAAAGCTCTCACGATCCGGTCTGTCCGGCGCGCTACTCCGCGGCGCGCGCTTGATCGCGCTCGGGTCCGATCCACTCTTCCGACGTCCAGCCCCCTTCGTCGTAGTCGGCCATGCATTGATCGACCAGATCCTGCATCTTCTGCATCTGTCCCGATCGTTGTGCAGACATCAGCGCCTGCAGGCGGATCTCTTCGTGGTTGCCGGCATAGTTGCGTTCATAAAGCTCGTGGCGCCCGCCGAATTCGGAGCCGATGGCATCCCATAGAAGCTTCATGATTTTGATCCGCTCGCGGTGGCCGATGCCGTTCGCGCCGCGAACGAAGCGCGCCAGATACGGCTCGATCTGCGGGTTGGCGAAGTCGCGCGCCGATGACGGAAGGTAGATCAGCGCGGACGCGACGATCTTTTCAATGATCTCCTTGATGCGGCCATAAGCATCGCCGCCAAACAGGCGATAGGTCAGCCCCGCCTCCAGCTTCGGCAGCACCGCCCCGTTGATCCATGGTTTTGGATCATTGGCCATCGCATCAGCCAGCGACCAGAACAGATTGCGCCAGCCGACGATCTCACCGAGCATCGCCTGGTTGCCGCGGAAGACATCGCCGCCGGTCGTGTGCAGGGCCTTGGCCACCAGACCGGCGATGAAGTCGAGCTTCACCGCGTAGCGGATGCAGCCCTGGAAACAGAAGCCTTCGAGAAATCCGGAGCGCGGATAGAACATCTTGATGCGATCGACGTCGCGATGCACCAACACGTCCTCCCATGGCACCAGCACATTATCGAGCACGAAGATTGCGTCGTTCTCGTCGAAGCGGCTGGAGAGCGGATAGTCGAACGGCGTGCCGACGGCGCTTGCGATCTCCTCATAGGAGTTGCGGCAAAACAGCTTCACGCCCGGCGCATCCATCGGCAGCATGAACATCACCGCAAGATCGGTATCGTCAGTCGCGGTCGCCGCGTTCTGGCCGAGGAAATTGTAGTGGGTCAGCGCCGCCGAGGTGGCCACCACCTTGGCGCCCGAGACGATGATACCCGCATCGGTCTCCTTCTGGATCGTTACGTACACGTCCTTGACCTGGTCGGTCGGAAGTGAGCGATCCACCGGCGGATTGACGATCGCATGGTTCATGAACAGCACCGGCTCCTGCGCGCGCTTGTGCCAGGCGCGTGCGTTGTCCGCGAACTTGCCGTAGAACTCTGCGTTGACGCTGAGCGTGTTCATCAGCGACGCCTTGTAATCCGGCGTGCGCCCCATCCAGCCGTACGTCTTCCGCGCCCAGACCGCGATCGCCTCCTTCTGCGCCCTCAAGTCCTCGCGCGAGCGCGCCGCCTTGAAAAAGCGATGGGTGTAGCCGACGCTGCCGGTGTCAGTCGGCGCAGTCAGCACATCCTTGGTCGCTGGATCGTGCAGCGCGTCGTAGAGCCTTGCGATCGAGCGCGCGGAATTGCGAAAGGCAGGATGCGTCGTGACGTCCCTCACCCGCTCGCCATTGATATAGACCTCACGGCCCTGCCGCAGGCTTTCCAGAAACTCCGCTCCGGTAAACGGACGCGATCTGTCCGCGCGAATGTCTTCTGGGCGCATGCGAACCTCCTTGAGACCAGTGTCCTGTTTCTGACGCTCGCATCACCTAGTTGCGAGTCCTACGTGCGAGCGTCAGAAACAAAAAGGACACTAGCAATCTTACAATTCTAGTGCGGTTTATGTTTCTGACGTTCCGATGAAGGAGATTGCAGCACGGGTGATCGGAACGTCAGAAACACCGCACTTGCGCCTGACGCGCGGCCATAGCCGAAAACGATATCACACAGGCGATAACGACGACCGGCTCCGGCGCGGCCGCCTTTTTCCTTTCAGGCGGTATCCCCGACTGGGCGATCGCGTGCGGTGCAGCAATAGAGTGAAACTGTACGATTCCGCGCAGAATGCTCGTTTGCGATGCACAATGAACTGCGAATAGTCATAAAATGTTTGCTCACGCGTCACTGAACTGTGACCGATATTCTGGACAACGCCGGCGTTCTCAATAGATACTAACCGGGTGAAGGGCCGCAGAGAGGGCCCGTGGCTGAGGGACGCGATGAAACGCAGGACACGACTGCTTTCGTTGGGAATTGCCGCCGTTGCCGCCGCCGTCGTCGGGGGTTACATCTTCGCAGCCAAATTCGACGTTAGGGAAGAATCCCTGGCGTTGCATGACGCGTCGCGCGACCGCGATGTGCCGGTCGAGATTTCGATCAGCCGCCGCGCCGAGCTGAAGAAGATGTTCGGCTTCAAGCCGCGTGTGGCGATCGTCAACCACGGCTACACCGTCAATCACAACGAGTACAAGTTCCTCGCCAACGTGCTCGCCACGCAAGGCTATCTCGTTGCCAGCATCCAGCACGACCTGCCGGGCGACGCGCCGCTGTCGCAGGTCGGCTTTCCGTTCGTCGGCCGGATGCCGATGTACGAGCGTGGCGTGAAGAACATCTTCTTCGCGCTCGACGAAGTGAAGCGGCGCTATCCCGACCTCGACTACACGAAGCTGACCATGCTGGGCCATTCCAATGGCGGAGACATTTCCATGTTCTTCGCCGGGCACAATCCGGAGATCGTGACCAAGATCGTCACGCTGGATAACCTGCGCGTGCCGTTCCTGATGTCCGGCAAGTCGCGGATTCTGTCGTTCCGGTCGAAGGACTGGAAGCCTGATCCGGGTGTCGTGCCGACCGACGAGATGTGCGACGACGCTGGTATCGAGCTGGTTAAGACAGAATTCCAGCATGTCGATATGAGCGACCGCGGCCCCGAGACTGTGAAGGAAAGCATCAAGGCCAAGCTGGCGCGCTTCCTCGCCGACGACAAACCCGCAAAGAAGCCGGCCGAGCGCAAGCCCACCGACAACAGGCTGTCGGTGAACTATATGCCGTCGAACTAAGCTTCACGCTGTGCGATCTGAAAAACGCCGCTCCTCGGAGCGGCGTTTTTGCATGTGGGCAACAGCTCGCGCGGAGCCGGGGCGTCGTCGCCATAGCAGGCGAGGCTATAGCCCCAACATCTGCTTGGCGATGATCTCGTGCTGGATCTCCGAGGTGCCGCCGAAAATCGTGTGCGCGCGGCCGTCGAGATGCGCCGGCAGGATCGCCAGTTCTTCCTCCGGCAGCACGGCGGGTTCGTTCAGACCATAGAGCGGTCGCCGCGGTTCCCAGACCAGCGCGTTGTGGCCGATCACGTCCACGCCAAGCCGGGTAATGGCCTGGAAGACCTCGGTACCGCGCAGCTTCAGCACCGACGAGACCGGCCCAGGATTGCGGCCGGCCTGCACATCCGAAAGAAGCTTGAGCTCGATCATCTCGAGCGCATCGATGTCGATCTCGATCTCCGAGAGGCGCGACGCCAGGCTTTCGTCGCCCGCGACCGAGCCGGCCCTATCGCGGGCAATCAGCTCGCGCAGCTCTTTCAGTTCCCGGCGCAAACCGCTCGCTCTGAAGCCAGCGCCACGCTCGAATTCCAGCAGGTATTTCGCATAGGTCCAGCCCTTATTCTCCTCGCCGACACGGTTCTCGACCGGCACATGCACATCGTCGAAGAACACCTGGTTGACCTCATGATCGCCGCCGATGGTGATGATCGGCCGCGTGGAGATGCCCTTCGTCTTCATGTCGATCAGCAGGAAGCTGATACCCTCCTGCCGCTTGGGCGTGTCGGCGGTACGCACCAGCGCGAACATGCGATCGGCGAAGTGCGCATGCGTGGTCCAGATCTTTGTGCCATTGACCACGTAGTGATCGCCGTCGCGCACGGCTTTTGTCTTCAGCGACGCGAGGTCAGACCCGGAGCCAGGCTCGGAATAGCCCTGGCACCAGTAGTCCTCGCCGGACAGGATGCGCGGCAGATAGTAGTCCTTCTGCACCTGCGAGCCGAACTTGATGATGACCGGTCCAACCATGTGAATACCGAACGGCAACAGCCGCGGCGCGCCGGCGAGGCCGAGTTCGCTCTCGAAGATATAGCGCTGTGCCGGCGTCCACCCGGCGCCGCCATACTCTTTCGGCCAGTAGGGCGCGACCCACCCTTTGCGGTAGAGCGCAGCGTGCCAGCTTCCGAACACAGCCTTTTCGGACAGTGCAGAGGGCGTGAGGCGCTGTCCGCGCCGCGCCTCCTCGGTCAGGTTCTTTGCGATGAAGTCACGCACCTCATCGCGGAATGCGAGTTCGTCCTTGGAGAACGACAGGTCCATCGGCGCCTCCTCAAGCTGCCTGCTGGCGCGACAGCCGCGCATGCCGCTGAAGATGAAATTCCGGAGAGCCAAAGATGATGTCGATCGCCATCAGGCGCTTGAAATAGGCACCGACGTTCAGTTCCTCGGTCACGCCCATGCCGCCATGAAGCTGCACCGCCTGCTCGGCAACGAACCGCCCGCTCCGACCAACCTTCACCTTCGCGCTGGATGCCGCACGTGCGCGCGTCAAAGGATCGGCGTCGGCCGCCAACACTGCATTGAGCGCGCTCGCGCGCGCCTCTTCGATCTTGACCGCCATCGCCGCCATGCGATGACGCAGCACCTGATTGTCCGCCAGCGGTTTGCCAAACTGAATGCGCTGCTTGGTGTAGGCGATAGTCGTCTCGAGCAGCACCTGCATGCAGCCGACCGCCTCGGAGGCCATCGCGGCAATGGCGTTGTCCGTCACTTTCTCGATCGCAGGCAGCGCGTGCTCGCTGCCGCCCAGCAGCGCGTCGGTCGGCACCGCGGCCTCGCTGAAGACGATGTTACTGGCGCGCCCGCCGTCGAGTGTCTGATAGTCCGTCCGCACAATGCCCGCAGCGCTCGACGGCACAACGAACACGCCGATACCCGACCGATCCCGCTGCGTGGGCGAGATGCGCGCGACGACCAGCAGATGATCCGCCCATGGCGCGCCAAGCACGACATCCTTGCGGCCTTCGAGACGCCAGCCAACGCTGGTGCGTACTGCCTTCGTAGCGACATCATCGAGCGCGAACCGCGCCTGCGGCTCGGCTTGCGCGAAGGCGAGCCGCGACTTGCCGGCGACGATCGGCGGCAGCAGCTCCGCCTTCTGTTGCTGCGAACCAAGCTCGGCGATCAACGGCACAGCAATGACCGCCGTGGCCAGATACGGCTCGACCACGAGCGCGCGGCCAAGTGCCTCCATTACGATGCCGGTCTCAACGGCGCCCGCGCCAAGGCCGCCGAACTCCTCCGGCACCGACAATCCGAGCCAGCCGAGATCGGCGAATTCGCGCCAGATTTCGCGACTGAAGCCTTCCGTTGATTGCAGGATGGTCCGGCGGGCTTCAAAGGAGTAGCGGCCGGCAATGAAGCGGCTTGCAGCGTCGCCCAAAAGTCGCTGTTCGTCGGAAAGCGAGAGATCCATTGACCCTCCCCATGGCAGCAGCCTTTGCGGCTGTCGTTAGGCGGCACTCTACACGCATCCAAACTTGCCGCGCCAGAGGCAGCGAACCCACCGATTTTCGAAATCGATCATGCGTGCGCGCATGGTCCCATGTCGTAAGGCAGGCGCTGTTGCATCCTTTAGAGAATTTCGCAAAGATCACGCCCACAAAATCAGGGAGTCACGTCGATGCTGGGTGTTGTCGCAACGATCAAGGTCAAGGACGGCCAGGGCGCGGAATTCGAGAAGGTCGCGACCGAGCTTGTCAAGAAGGTCAACGACAACGAGAAGGGCTGCCTGCTGTATCAGCTCTATCACGGCGAAGAGCCGAACACCTACGTGTTCATGGAGCGCTATGCCGATCAGGCCGCGCTGGAGGCGCACCGCGGCACCGAATATTTCAAGACGCTCGGCCGCGCGATGGGCGCGTTCATGGACGGAAAGCCGAACGTTCAGCGCTTCAAGCAGGTGGGCGCGTAACGGCTCGGCTTCAGACCGTAGCCCGGATGAGCGAAAGCGATATCCGGGGAACGTGACCCGCAGAGTCAGACCCGGATATCGCTTTGCTCATCCGGGCTACAGTTCGTCACGACAAATGCTACACCGGCGCAAACGTCACGGCGCCGGTGGTCGCGTCTACATCCCGCGTCAGCCTGCCCGTTGAGGCGAGCATGTTGAGATGGGCGAGCGCCTCGCCGAACGCCTGGCGCGGGTTCTCGTGCAGGACGCGGGGAAACACCTCCTGGGCGATGGCAAACGCGCTGGTTCTTTCCGTGACGAACGAGGCCATGTCGTCCAGTCGCGCCTGATGGTGCTCACGCAGCTGTCTCAACCGTGTATGCAGCGCGCGAAACGGCAGGCCATGGGACGGCAACACCAGTGTGTCTGGGGGCAGTTCCTCGAAGCGCGCGAGTGAATCCAGATAGTCCTTCATCGGATTGGCGTCCGGCTGCGCCGACGGCACGATGACAGACGGAGTGATGTGCGACAGGACCTGATCCCCTGCGATCAGGATCTTGTCCTTGTCGCAGTAGAATGAAGCGTGTTCCGGCGAATGGCCGCCCGCCGTGATGACGCGCCATTCCCGGCCGCCCATGGTGACGACATCGCCGTCCTTGATGCGGGTGAACTCGCGCGGCGGCCGTAAGCCGAGATACTTCGACGGCCGCTGCGCCGCCATGATCGCCGCGGCCTCCTCGTCGGAGGCGCCGTTGCGCTTCATGACAGAGGCGAACTGGTCCGTCAGCCCCTCTTCGCGCTCGTGCCACATCATCCAGCCGTTCAGCCATTCGGCAAACGGAAGCCGCACTGCACAGTTCGACTCCTTCACGAGCTGACCTGCGAAGCCGATGTGATCGATATGCGCGTGCGTCAGGGTGAGGTTCTGCAGTGGCCGGCTGCGTAGAAGGCCGCGCCACAACTTGTCCCAGATCTCGAAGATGTCGTCGGTGTTCATCCCGCAGTCGATCAACGTCCAGCCGGGACCGTTGTCGAGCAGCCAGCAATTGACGTGATTGAGCCTGAGCGGCACCGGCAGCCGCACCCAGTAGAGCCCGGGCAATACGTCCGTCAGTTCCCCATAGGCCGGCGGACGCTGCACCGTGAATTTCAGGTCTTCATCGAAGTTATCGGTCTGCATGAGGCCGCAATCTCCCACACCTCCATTAAGGCAGGTTCAGGATCCGCTTGGCGATGATGTTGCGCTGGATGTCGTTGGTGCCGGACGCGATCATCGCGCCGAAATGGCCGAAGAATGCACCGGTCAGGTTGACTGCGTCGCCGTCGACGGCCTCGTAACCGAGATTGGCGCCGGCGCCGCCTGCTGTCTCCATCAATAGCTCGCTGGCGAGCTGGGTAGCCGAGGCAACGATGATCTTCAGCTGTGACAGCTCCGGACCCGGGCTGTCGCCGAGGCTCATGATGTCGGCGAAACGTTGATACGCGGTGGAGAGATCGGCGATGTCGAGATAAACTCGCACATACTTGGCCTGGAATTCGGCGTCATCCCAGACGCCGGTGGCCTTCGCAAGCCTCTCGACCGCCATCAGTGCGGCGCGCGCCGGACGCGGGCTGCCGGAATTGAGCCTTTCGAAGCCGAGCAGGCTCTTCGCGACTGTCCAGCCCTTGTTGACCTCGCCGACCACATTCTCCTTCGGAATGCGCACGTTCTCAAGGTACTCCTGGGCGAACTCCTCATGGCCGCCGATGTTCATGATCGGCCGCACGGTCAACCCCGGCGTCTTCATGTCGAGCACGAAGAAGGTGATGCCCTCCTGCTTTTTCGCATCCTTGTCGGTGCGCGCGAGCAGGAACATGTGGTCGGCCCAGTGGCCGGAAGAAGTCCAGATCTTCGAGCCGTTGATCACGTAGTGATCGCCGTCGAGCACCGCGGTCGTCTGCAGGCTTGCGAGATCCGAGCCGGCATTCGGCTCGGAATAGCCCTGGCACCAGATGTCTTCGTTGGCGACGATGCGCGGCAGGTATTTCTGCTTCTGCTCGTCGCTGCCCCAGCGCATGAGCATCGGGCCGAACATGACGATACCCATGTCCGGGTCGCGCATCACGCCGACGCGCTCGCGCTCTTCGATGTAGATGATCTGCTTGGCGGGCGAGAGGCCCATGCCGCCCCACTTGGTCGGCCAGGCTGGCGCGATCCAGCCCTTGCGCGCGATGGTCTTCATCCACGCGCTCATTTCCTGCGCGCTGCCGCGACGGCCGGTGTGACGCATGTCGTGCGGATAGTTCTTGTCGAACCATGCGAACACGCCGGCGCGGAATTCCTCGTCACTGAACGAATTCCAGTCGACGTCGGCTTTGTCGTCCTGCAGGAAAACCGTGGAGAACGGCACGCTCTCCCGCTTCTTCGCTGCCTCGCCGCCGGTCTTCTGCAGCAGCGTGGCATAGCGGCGGCGGTGTTCGGCCGGGTTGCCGAGCCAGGCGTTCAGCGCCATCGCCCGACGCAGATAAAGGCCGACATCGTATTCGTCGGTAAAGCCGATCGCGCCGTGCAGCTTTACCGCCTCGCGGCCGATGGTGTGCGCCGCGTCTCCCAGGCGGGATTTCGCGCGACTCGCAGCCATGCTGACCTGCTCGGCCGTTGCCTTTGGATCATCAAGGGTGCGAACGGCGTCCGCCAACGCTCCGATCGACAGCTCCTTTTGAATCCAGAGGTCGACGGCGCGATGCTGCAATGCCTGGAAGCTGCCGATCGGCTTACCGAACTGCACACGCGTGCGCATGTAGCCCAGCGTGATCTCGAGCGCCTGGTTCATGCCGCCGAACAGCTCGGCGCAGGTCATGATGGTCGCGGCATCGGTCGCGCGGGCAAGTGCTGCTTCGGCCTTTGCGCCCTTAGCCACGAGACCCGCAGTCTTCACATCCTTGAACGTCAGCGTTCCGGAGAACGTACCGTCGACACGCAGCTCGTCCTTGACGGTGAGCCCGGCCGCATGCGCGGGCACATGGTAAAGCCCGACACCATCGACGCCCTTGGCGGCGACAATGAAATCGGTGGCGCTCAACGCGGGATAAACGTGATAGGCGACGCCATTCAGAACGGCATCGCCGCCTGTCGTCTTTGCCGTCACACCGGCAGCCTGCGAGAAGCGGCCGGCGACCGCAGCACCGACGATACACTCGCCCGAGGCGATCTTCGGCAGCAGCGCCGTCTTCAGCGCGTCGTTGTCGCTTCCGATCAACAGGGTCGCCGAGAGCACCGAGGACGCGACGACCGGCTCGGGGCTCAGCGTCTTTGCCAGTTCCTCGACGACCACCGCCATCTCGCCGAAGCCGAGGGCCTGCCCGCCATAGGTTTCCGGCACGAGAATGCCGAGCCAGCCCTGTTCGGCCATCTGCTTCCAGGCGTCGACATCCATGCCCGGCCTGGTCGTGCGCAGCGCGCGCGATCGCTCGACGCCGCCTCGCCTTGCAAAACTTGCGGTCGCATCGCGGAGCAGACGCTTGAGTTCGCCATCATCCGATTGCGTTTCATCATGTGCGACTGCGACTGACATAGGCTACTCCAGAAGGGTGGGCTTGCGGGGGCATTGTGGCGACTCCGGATCGGAGGGGCGCCCGCCGTTGCTTTCTTCTTAGCTTGATATACCGTTACGACGAACGTCGTATGCAGCATGACCGCACTCGAAATGTGCAATTGTGCATTGCGTGAAAAATCGCCAACCAAGAAGAAGCAGCCGGAAAGGCCCAGGGAGTGAGCAATGGCAGGGATCGTCGAGGGGAAAGTCGCTATCGTTACCGGCGGAGGCGGCGCGATCGGCAGCGCGATCTCGCGGCTGCTCGCGAAGGAAGGCGCGAAGGTGGTCGTCAACGACGTGGGCGGCTCGGTATTCGGCGCCGATCAGAACGACCTCGGACCAGCGCAGAAGACGGTCGCCGCGATCAAGGCCGCCGGCGGCGAAGCCATCGCCAACGGTGACAGCGTGGCAAGCTGGGAGTCGGCGCAGAAGATCGTCCAGGCGGCGCGCGACACTTACGGAAAGATCGATCTCGTCGTCAACAATGCCGGCATCATCCGCATGGCGAGCTTTCACAAGCTGATGCCGAAAGACTGGGAGGACGTGATCAACGTTCACCTCAACGGCAGTTTCTATGTCGCACGAGCCGCGGCACCGCATATGCGTGAACAGAAGAGCGGCGCGTTCGTGCACATGGCCTCGACCGCCGGGCTCGTCGGCACCCTCGGCATGGCCAACTACGCAGCAGCCAAGATCGGTATCCATGGCCTCTCGCGCTCGATCGCCATCGACATGGGCGTGTTCAACGTCCGCTCCAATGCGATCGCGCCGGCGGCGCACAGCCGCATGATCGATGCAACACCAAATCAGACGCCGGAGATGGCGGCGCGGATCGCGCGGCGCCAGCGCGTGCAAAGCCCCGAGCACATCGCCAATCTCACCGTGTTCCTGCTGAGCAACGCCGCGCAGGGCATCACCGGACAGATTTTCGGCGCACGCGGCCCGGAGATCTATCTTTACAACCAGCCACGGCCGATCCGGACCTTGTTCCGCTCCGGCGGCTGGCCGCCGGCAAAGCTCGCCGAGCAGCTGCCACAGATGCTGAAGACGTCACTCACGCCGCTCGAGCGCACCGGCGACGTGTTCTCCTGGGACGTGGATGAGTAGAGCGCGGCGTCTTACGACAATCAGCTCTTATTGAGCTTTTCGAGTTTCGTGATTGTCTTGGTCCCACTCGTTTCGGTGGTGGAAAACGAAACCCGATCTCCAGCGTGCAAATCGTCCAGCATGCCTTCCTGGACCTTGAACACTTCGGCAGGACCGGTGGTCGCCGCGCCGACCGTGCCGTCTTGAGTCGGTTGGATCGCGATAGTTCCACTGATGCGATTGATCGTGGTGACCATTCCTGTAGTCGCCTGTTGGGCGAAAGTCGCCGAACTGAGGATGGCGACGGCAGCGGCCAAAACGATCTTTGCCATTTTCATGGAGAACTCCGGCTTCGGACGGTCTGCGACAAACCATAACAGCGGGATTTGTTCCCCGCACGGCCGCGCAGAAGTGGCTTCCATGACGAGCACTGATCGCGGGTTCCGGGCTCAGCGCTTCGCGCCGCCCCGCGTGAAGCCTACCGCTTCAATCCGCGCACGTGATTGATGATGCCGGAAAAATCGTCGCCGTCGTGCCCCGCCGCGTTGAAGGCTGCATAGATCTCTTCAGCGTGCGCGCCGAGCGGCGTGGCGGCACCGGCGACCTTCGCCGCTTCTTGTGAGAGCTTCAGGTCCTTCAGCATCAGCGCGGCGGCAAAACCCGGCTTGTAACCGTTGTTGGCAGGTGACGCCGGCACCGGTCCAGGCACCGGGCAGTAGCTGGTGATCGACCAGCACTGGCCGGACGACGTGGAAGCAACATCGAACAGCGCCTGATGCGACAGGCCGAGCTTTTCGGCCAGCGCAAAGGCTTCGCTGACGCCGATCATCGAAATGCCGAGGATCATGTTGTTACAGATCTTCGCCGCCTGGCCTGCGCCGGCATCGCCACAATGCACGATCCGTTTGCCCATCGCTTCCAGCACTGGCTTCGCGGCGGCGAACGCCTCGCCGCTACCGCCGGCCATGAACGTCAGCGTCGCGGCCTTCGCGCCGCCGACGCCGCCCGACACCGGCGCATCGATCGACGGCAGCTTTCGTGCGGCCGCCAGCGCGTGCGCCTTGCGCGCGCTTTCGACATCGATCGTTGAGCAGTCGATCAAAAGCGCTCCGTCGCGCACAGCCGGCACGATTTCCCCCCATACCGACAGCACATGCTTGCCCGCCGGCAGCATGGTAATGACGACATCTGCGGATTGCACCGCCTCGACCGCCGAGCTCGCGATTATGACGCCCTCGGCGCGCGCCGCATCGCAGCACGCCGGCGTCAGGTCGAAACCTGTCACCTTGTGCCCGGCCTTGATCAGGTTGACGGCCATCGGCGCACCCATGTTGCCGAGGCCGATCACGACGATGCTCTTGCTCATGTCATACCTCCCGGTCCGGAAACACGAGTTCATTGGCGCCGCGCGGCGCAAAGTAGGCGTCGATCACTGCCGGCGTCACCTCTTCGAGGCTTGCCGGCGACCATTTCGGCGACCTGTCCTTGTCGATAACGGCGGCGCGGATGCCTTCCGGAAAGTCGCGGTTGATGAAGATCTCCAGCGCCGCGCCGTATTCGCGCACCAGGCATTGCCGCAGAGATGTCGACGCCTTGGCCTCACGCAAAAGGCGCAGCGTCAGCTTCAGACTGGTCGGCGACTTCGTCCGCAGCGTCTTCACCGTGCCTTGCGCGAACTCCGACGTGTCTTGTTCAAGAGCAGAGATGATATCGGCGACGCTGTCGCGGTCCATCGACGCATCGATCGTCTTGCGATGCTCGTCGATCGGCGCAGCTCCGCGCGGCAGCGCGAAATGGGCAAGCACGCCGCGCACCATGCCGTTATTCGCCTCCGGACCGAGCCGCACCAGCGCCTGCCGCAGCTCGTCAAGCCGCGCCGCCGGGATCAACACATCGGCAAAGCCGCAGCGGATCGCATCCATACCGGTCATCGATTGTCCGGTCAGTCCATAGTACGTGCCGAGCTGCCCCGGCGCGCGCGACAGCAGCCAGGTGCCGCCGACGTCGGGAAAGAAGCCGATACCGGTCTCCGGCATCGCAAGCTGCGTCCTGTCGGTCACCACCCGATGGGCGCCGTGCGCCGACAACCCCACGCCCCCGCCCATGACGACACCGTCCATGAACGAAACATACGGCTTCTTCAGCGAAGCGATGCGCGCATTCAGAATATACTCTTCGCGCCAGAACACGCTTCCGAGATCGCCGCCGGCGCGGATGCTCTCATACAGGCCGCGGATGT
This sequence comes from Bradyrhizobium sp. LHD-71, assembly GCF_031157255.1. Classification (GTDB taxonomy): domain Bacteria; phylum Pseudomonadota; class Alphaproteobacteria; order Rhizobiales; family Xanthobacteraceae; genus P52-10. Next base: position 15,015 of record NZ_JAVIFX010000024.1, read on the forward strand.
CGCCGCCCGCGCACAAGCCGCGTTCACCCGCGCCTTCGAGCAGGATCACCCCGACCGACGGATCGGTCTCGAACCGGTCGAGCGCGGCGCTCATGGCGCGGACCATATCGAGCGTCAATGCGTTCAGCGCCTTCGGACGGTTGAGCCGGATCACGCCAAGCGAGCCTTCGCCGGCAACGACGAGTTCGTCTTCCTTCTCCAGCACGCTCGCGCCGTCCGTCATCGGTGAGCCTCGATCAGCTTGCGCGCGACGATCAGCCGCATGATTTCGTTGGTGCCTTCGAGAATCTGGTGCACGCGCAGGTCGCGCACGATCTTCTCGATGCCGTATTCGGAGAGATAGCCGTAGCCGCCGTGCAGTTGCAATGCCTGATTGGCGACCTCGAAGCCGACGTCGGTGGCAACACGCTTCGCCATCGCGCAACGCATCGTCACGTCGGCATCGCCGCGATCGTAGGCCGCGGCCGCCGCATAAAGAAAGATGCGCGCGGCCTCGAGCTCGGTCGCCATGTCCGCTAGACGAAACTGCAGCGCCTGGAATTCATCGAGCCGCTTGCCGAAGGCCTTTCGTTCATGCATGTACGCAAGCGTGGCGTCGAGCGCCGCCTGAGCGCCGCCGAGCGAGCACGCGCCGATGTTGAGCCGGCCGCCATCGAGTCCCGCCATGGCGATGCGAAAGCCCATGCCTTCCTCGCCGAGACGGTTGCCCACGGGCACGCGAACATTTTCGAACATCACCGCGCGGGTCGGCTGTGCGTTCCAGCCCATCTTCCGTTCGTTGGCGCCCAGCGAAATACCTGGCAAATCGCCCTCGACCACAAGCGTGGAGATGCCGCCTGGTCCCTCGCCTCCCGTGCGCACCATCACGACGTAAAGGTCGCCCGCACCGGCGCCGGAAATGAACTGTTTCGCGCCGTTGAGCACATAGAACTCGCCCTCGCGCTTCGCGGTCGTCCGCAGAGCGGCCGCGTCCGAGCCCGAGCCCGGTTCGGTCAGGCAATAGCTGGCCAGCTGCTCCATGCGGCAGAGCTTCGGCAGATAATATGCGCGCTGATCGGCAGAGCCGTACGCGTCGATCATCCACGCTGCCATGTTGTGAATCGAGATATAGGCCGAGACGGTCGGACATCCCTGCGCCAGCGCCTCGAAGATCAGCGCAGCGTCGAGACGGGTGAGGCCGGAGCCACCAACGTCATCGCGGATGTAGATGCCGCCCATGCCAAGCGTCGCGGCCTCGCGGATCGTATCGACGGGAAAGTGCTTCTCCTCGTCCCATTTCAGCGCAAATGGCGCGATCTTTTCGGCTGCAAACGCACGCGCGGTATCGCGCAGCGCAATCTGATCCTCGGGCAAGGCAAACAACGTCATCCGGCAGCGTCCAGTTTGCCGCCGCAAACTAGTGCGGCGCGATCGTGGGCGCACAGATTCGCAACGCTTCAGCATGAAAGCAAGTGGGGCGTCGGGCCGGCGGTGCAGGAACTCCGTTCGGCGTGGCCAAGCGAGACCGCCGGGAAGCGAGGCGGGTCGCGCGAGCAACCCGCGGCGGACCCGCCCTATTCGCCTTCGATCGATCGAATGACCCTCGCCGGGTTTCCGCCCACGAGAGTGTTCGCGGGGACATCGCGCGTGACGACCGATCCCGCCGCCACGACCGAGTTCTCACCGACGGTTACGCCACCGATAACGGTCGCGCCTGCCGCGATCCAGACCCCCTTCTCGATAGTGATCGGCCGCCCAAGGAGATAGGCGCGCCGCTGCGACGGCGCGACCGGATGCTCGGATGTGATCAGGCTTACGTTCGGGCCGATCATCACGTCGTCACCTATGGCGATCTCGGCCAAGGCGTAGAAGGTGCAGTTCTGGTTTATGAAGACACGAGAGCCTATGCGTATGTTTTTGCCGCAGTCCGTGTAGAATGGTGGCACGAGGCGAAAGTGATCGCCCACCCTCTGACCTGCCAGTTCTTCAAACAGCGAACGGACTTCGTCCGCGTCTGTATAGGTCAGGCGGTTCAGGGCCGACGTGATGGTCATAGCCCTCTCCACGTCGGCGACGAACTGTTTTGATTCCGGCGTTCGCACGGGAATGATCTTGACGCCGCCTTCGCCCGACATTCGCCACCTACCTTCCAACCCAGGCGACACCGTCGCCTGCTCTGGATGCAAGGGTAGCGATAAGGCAGAACGGCTGAAATCCCGCCCGAACCGAATTCAACAACGTCGGCTCACCGGACAGTAGTAGCGGAGCGCCATTTCCTCCGCCGGTTTGCACAGCCTGAGGGACGACCTCTCGCAGAGAGACTACGAAGACTTCGGGATGGAAATTGCGCCGATCAGGAACTCGATCATGTGGTCGAGCGGCACATCCACCTGCTTCTCGTTCGCAGAGCACTGGGCGATCATCTGCGGATGAAAGAAGCGGCACATCGCGATGCAGACGCATCTAGCCGTCAGCTCCACGTCGCCCGGCTTGAACTCGCCGGCGGCGACGCCCTCGCCGATCACCTGCCCGATCACCGCACCGAGACGGGCGACATGTGCGTCGCAGATGTCCCAGTTCTCCTCCATCGCCACGGCCACCATATCGTGCAGCTTGGCGTCGCCGACATAGCGCTCCGAATTCATGTGGTGGATGGTCGCAAGAATTTCGCGCAAGCGGTCCTTCGGCGACAGTGGCTCGGCGGCAATGGTCACTGCCGCTGCCTCGACCTCGCCCATGAGCCGGGTCGCCACGCCCTCGTGGATCGCCGCCTTTGAATCGAAAAAGCGATAGACGTTGGCCGGACTCATCTTCAGCACCTTGGCGATGTCCGCCACGGTGGTCTTCTGATACCCGATCTCGCGGAACAGCCGCTCCGCAACGAGAAGGATGCGGGTGCGGGTGTCCGTTTCGGTATTTTCAAGAACGAGCGACATGGTCCTATTTATATAAGCGTCCGGTTACTCCGCCGCCATCGCCATTGCCGGCTCCGTTCCTTCGCGGTTTGAGTCCTTTTCGCCAGCGTCGGCTTTCGAGATGCTGTCGTCAAGGCTCTTGCGGAACCAGAGAGCATAGAGGCCTGGCAGATAGAGCAGGGTCAGGAAGGTCGCCACGAACAGGCCGCCCATGATGGTGACCGCCATCGGCCCCCAGAACGGCGAGCGTGACAGCGGAATCATGGCCAGGATCGCAGCCAGCGCGGTCAGCACCACAGGCCGAGCGCGACGGACGGTCGCCTCGACGATTGCGATGCGGCGCGTCATGCCACGCTGCACCTCGGTCTCGATCTGGTCGACTAGGATCACCGAGTTGCGCATGATCATGCCCGCAAGCGCGATCAGTCCGAGCAATGCGACAAAGCCGAACGGCAGGCCGGTGATGTTCAGGGCGAGCGAAGTACCGACGATGCCGAGCGGAGCGGTCGCGAACACCAGGAACATCCTGGAGAAGCTCTGCAACTGAACCATCAGCAGCGTCAGCATGATGGCGAACATCAACGGAAACAGCACCAGAATCGACGAGTTGCCCTTTTCCGATTCTTCGATCGCGCCGCCGACTTCGAGGCGATAGCCCGGCTCGAGCTTGTCGACGATGGGCTGCAGCTTCGGCCACACGGCGCTCGACACTGCCGGCGCCTGCGCGCCGTCGACGACGTCCGAACGCACGGTAATCGCCATGTCACGGTTGCGACGCCAGAGGATCGGTTCCTCGTGGCTGTATTCAATCTTGGCGATCTGCGAGAGCGGAACGGGGACGCCGTTACGTGCAAAGATGGTCAGGTCGCCGACCTTGCCGAGGTCAAGCCGCTCCGACGCGACGGCACGCGCCACCACGCCCACCTTCTCGATACCGTCGCGAACGGTGGTCACCGGCGCGCCCGAGATCAACAGGCTCAGTGCCTGCGAGACGTCCTGCGGGGTCAGGCCGAGCGCGCGGGCGCGATCCTGGTCAACGACGAGCTTCAGATATGGCGTCTGCTCGTTCCAGTCGAGCTGCGGCTCGATCAGCCGCTTGTCGGTCCGCATGACCTCGCGGACCTGATAGGCCGCTTCGCGCACCTTCTCCGCATCCGGTCCGACGACACGGAACTGCACCGGGAAGCCGACGGGCGGGCCGAAGTTGAAGCGATCGACGCGCACGCGTGCTTCGGTCAGTGCGCCTTCCGCAACCTGCTTCTCGATCCGCGCCTTGATGCGCTCGCGCGCCTCCACATCCTTCGACTGAACGACGATCTCGGCGAACGATTCGTTCGGGAGCTGGGGGTTGAGGCCGAGCCAGAAGCGCGGCGAGCCCTGGCCGACATAGGTCGTGTATGTGGTGATGTCCTTGTCGCCCTCGAGCAGCTTTTCAGCCTTCTTCGCGGTCTCGGACGTGACGTTGATGGCCGTGCCTTCCGGCATGCGCAATTGCAGGAACAGCTCGGGACGTTCCGACAGCGGGAAGAACTGCTGCTGTATACCTCCGAAGGCGACGACCGACACCGCGAACGCGATCACGGTCGCGACGACGACCTTGATCCGGTGATCGACGCACCACTGCACCACGCGACGCAGGCGGTTGTAGGTCTTCGTCTCGTAGATCGCATGCGGGTTGTCGTTCAGCGGGTGATGCGCGGCGAAATTCGGCAACAGCTTGACCCCGAGATAAGGGGTGAAGATCACCGCCACGAACCACGAGGCGACCAGCGCGATCGAAACGATCCAGAAGATGCCGCCGGCGTATTCACCGACGCCGGATGCGGCAAGGCCGATCGGCAAGAAGCCCGCCGCAGTGATCAGCGTGCCCGTCAGCATCGGAAACGCGGTCGAATCCCAGGCGAACGAGGCGGCCTTCAGCCGGTCGAAGCCTTGCTCCATCTTCACGACCATCATCTCGACCGCAATGATCGCGTCGTCGACCAGCAGACCGAGGGCAATGATCAACGCGCCCAGCGTGATGCGGTGCAGATCGAGGCCCATCGCGTTCATGATGATGAAGACGATCGCCAGCACCAGCGGCACCGAGGTCGCGACCACGATACCTGTGCGCCAACCAAGCGACAGGAAGCTGACAGCGAGGACGATCGCAAGCGCCTCGAGGAACGAGCGGAGGAACTCCTTGATCGCATGGTCGACCACCTGCGGCTGGTCGGCGATCTGCTCGAGGTCGATGCCGACCGGCACTGACTTCATGAACTCTGCGGTGGATTTCTTCAGGTCCTCGCCAAGCTGCAGCAGGTTGCCGCCCTTGGCCATGACGATACCGACGCCGAGCGCCGGCTTGCCACGTTGGCGGACCTGGAAGTCGGACGGATCCTCGAAACCGCGCGTAACGGTGGCGATGTCGCCCAAGCGAAACACGCGACCGTTCGCCTCCACCGGAGTCTCGGCCACCGCTCTGGCGCCGTCGAGAGCCCCAGTCACACGCAGGGAGACGCGCTGCGAGGAGGTTTCGACGACGCCAGCGGGGGCAACAGCATTCTGCTTGGCAAGCGAATCGAACAGCGCCTGCGGCGTGATGCCGAGCGTAGCGAGCTTCGCGTGCGAAAATTCGACGTAGATCTTCTGATCCTGCACGCCGTAGATATTGACCTTGACGACGTTAGGAACCTTCAGCGTGTGCTGGCGGAGCGCATCGGCAACCTTCTTCAGCTGCGCGTAGTCCGCCCCGTCCCCGGTCAGCATGTAAAGGATCGAGTCGACGTCGCCGTACTCGTCATTGATCATCGGCCCGATCACGCCTTGCGGCAGCTCGGCCTGCATGTCGATCAGCTTCTTGCGGACCAGATAGAAGAGGTTAGGCACTTCTGCCGCCGGCGTGGAGTCCTTGAAGAACACCTGCATCGCCGAGAAGCCGGGCTTGCTGTAGGTCTGGACCTTGTCGAAATAAGGCAGCTCCTGCAGCCTCTTCTCCATCGGCTCGGCGACCTGGCTCTGCATCTCCTGCGCGGTCGCACCGGGCCAGAGGATCGAGACCACGGCGAGCTTGATGGTGAACGACGGGTCTTCGGAGCGGCCGAGCCGCTGATACGAGAACAAGCCCGCAAGACCTATCGCCAGAATGAAGAACAGCACCAGCGCCTGATGGTGGACTGCCCATTCCGAAAGGTTAAAGCGACGCATGGCTGACCCCATTAGCCTCGAGAGAAGGTTGCGTCAGAATGAGAAGTGGGAAACCACGCGCACTTTTTGCGCAGTGTCGAGCTTATGCACGCCGAGGGCGACGACGTTCTCGCCATCCTTGACGCCACCAGTGATGACGGCGTCGCGCGCTTCATAGGCCTTCACCTCCACCGGCTTCAGCTCGATCCGGCCGGTCTTTTCGTCGGCGACGAACACCGCAGGACCCGTGCCCTGATTGTAGATGGCCGACAGCGGCACGCGCGTCACCCGCTCGGCCTCGGGTTCGGAAAGGATCAGCGTCGCCGTCATGCCAAGCTTCACGTCATCCGTCGCGTCAGGAATGGAAAACTTGGCAAGGTACGTGCGAGTGGCGGCATCGGCAGCCGGCGCAAGCTCGCGCAGCTTCGCGGTGTAGGTCTTGTCGGGATCCGACCACAGCGACACCCGCGCTTCGCCGCCCTGCGCGCGCGAAACCAGTGTTTCAGGGATTGCGACCACGGCCTCCTTCTCGGCGATGCGTGCGAGGCGCACCACGCCCTGGCCGGCGGCCACCACCTGGCCGGGTTCGGCGGAAGTCGAGGTCACGACGCCGCGCGCATCTGCGGTCAGCGTCGCGTAGGAGAGGTTATTTCTGGTGAGTTCAACGGAGCGCTCGGCCCGTGCCACGCGACCGCGGGCTTCGTCGCCGGCGGCGCGCGCCTGATCGAGCTGCGCATCGGTGCTCCAGCCCTTGGCTTTCAGTTCAGACGAACGACGCTCGGACGCCGTCGCCTGCGCCAGCACGCCGGTTGCGGCGCGCAGTTCGGCCTCCGCCTGCTCGGCCTGCAGCTTCAGATCGGCCTCGTCCAGCAGCGCCAGCGGCTGGCCGGCTTCGACCAGCTGGCCGACCTCGACGACGCGCTTTGCCACCTTGCCAGCGACACGGAAGCCAAGATCGCTCTCGATGCGAGGGCGGATGGTGCCGACAAAACTGCGGTCGGGGGTCTGCGGCTCGTACTGGACCTTGATGGTTAACACCGGCCGGTCGGGCGTCGGCTCGTCCTTGGCCTCGCTGTTGCAGCCGGCCAGCACCAGCGACACGATCGCAAGCAGCGCAAAAGCAATGAACGGCTTTGGAATGCGACTATTGGGATAATGGGATTGATCGCTCATGGCAGGCTCCGGCAGTACGCGCCGCTAGAAAGACCTGACTAGTGACGAATGTCAATAATCGTCATCGATCACACGTTTGCGATGCAACCGTGACGATGTCAATTGCATTTACATCGTAACGGAACCTTAAGATCCAGATAACAACTTGAATAAAATGTGAAATCTCTCCCCAGTCCGCCGCCAGCAGTGATCACGAAGCGCGTGCTGCGGACATTCATGCTGCAGCGCGCGCTGGTCACACTCCCGCGATCGGCTTGGCTGGCGCTCACTTTCGAACCCATGTGCAGTCGCGCCAGCCGTGGCCGGACAGTTGCCGTCCGGTGTGGATGCCGATCTGCAATGCCGGCACGATGATCGCCTTCGATTGAGGTGTCGGCTAATCCTCTAGCTGTGATCAAACGGGCGGGACCTTTCCGATGTCGGTGCATCTTTTCGATTCCATTCAGCTTGCAGGCCTGCCCCTACCCAACCGGGTCATCATCGCGCCCATGTGCCAGTACTCGGCCACACCGGACGGCACTGCCACCGACTGGCACACGATCCACCTCGGGCATCTGGCCCTGTCCGGCGCCGGGCTGCTCATCGTCGAGGCGACCGCTGTCGAGGCCGACGGTCGTATCTCGCCGCGCGACCTCGGTCTCTGGTCTGACGACAACGAGCGCGGGCTCGCCCGCGTGCTCGAGCAAGTCCGCAACCATGCGACGATGCCGATCGGCATTCAGCTGGCCCATGCCGGCCGCAAGACCTCACATCGCGTCCCCTGGGAGGGAGGCAGCCAGATCAAGGTGTCGGACGGCGGGTGGACCGCGCACGCCCCTTCCGCAATTCCCTTCCAGCCAGACGGCGAGGCGCCCCGCGCGCTGGACCGGACGGGCCTCGCGCGAGTCAAGGCGGCGTTCCGCAAGGCTGCCGAACGTTCCGTGCGTCTGGGCTTCGACGCGATTGAGATCCACAGCGCCCATGGCTACCTGCTGCATGAGTTTCTGTCGCCGCTGGCAAACAAGCGCGACGACGAATATGGCGGATCGCTCGCCAACCGCATGCGCTTTCCGCTCGAGGTTTTCGACGCGATGCGCGAAGTCGTACCGCCGCACATTCCGCTCGGATTGCGGTACTCCGCGACCGACTTCTTCGAAGGCGGATGGGATCTCGAACAGACGCTCGCCTATTCGCAGGAACTGAAGGCGCGCGGATGCAGCTTCTTCGACGTCTCCGGCGGCGGGATGACCCCGCAGCAGAAGATCACGCTCGCGCCCGGGTACCAGGTGCCGTTTGCCGAGGCCGTCAAGCGAGAGACCAATGTCCCGACGATGGCGGTCGGCCTTATCACCGAACCCGAGCACGCCGAGCGGATCGTGGCAACGGGACAAGCCGACATGGTCGCGCTCGCGCGAGGCGTGCTGTACGACGCACGCTGGCCCTGGCACGCAGCGGCCAAGCTCGGCGCCAAATTGCTTGCGCCGAAGCAGTATCTGCGCGCACCGCCGCACACTGTGAAAGAGCTGTTTCATCCGGCGGCGGCAGGCTGAGGCGATGAGCCATTCCAACCCTCACGCGAGGCTCGAGATCGACAATCGCGGCGTCGCACAGATGACGATCTGCAACGCCGGCTCGATGATCATCTTCAACTCGCAGGTGATCGCTCATCTTCGCACCGCGATCGAACAGCTCGGCCAGGAAAAGAGCATTCGCGCGCTGGTGCTGCGCGGGGATTCCGAAAAGGCGTTCGTCGGCGGCGCCGACATCAAAGAAATGGCGAAGCTCGATCAGGCCGGCGGCGAGCGGTTCATCACCGGCCTGCGTGACCTCTGCGAGGCGGTGCGCAACTTCCCGCAGCCGGTGATCGCGCGGATCCCGGGCTGGTGCCTCGGCGGCGGCCTTGAATTTGCGATCTGCTGCGACTTCCGCATCGCCTCCGACGAAGCGCAGTTCGCGATGCCGGAGGTCAAGGTCGGCATTCCGTCGGTAATCCACGCAGCGATGATGCCGCGAGTGATGGGCACGCCCCGGGCACGCTGGCTGGTCATGACAGGCGCCACGATCGACGCCGCTACCGCCCTGCAATGGGGCCTCGTCGACGTTGTGACGACACCGGACAAACTCGACGCAGAGATCGAAAAGGTGCTCGGCGAAATCCTTGAATGCGGCGCTGAAGCCATCGCCGCGCAGAAGGTGCTGATCCGTAAATGGGAAGAGCTGCCGCTGAAAGAGGCGATCGACGCCAGCATTCCGATCTTCGGACGCTCATTCCTGACCGGTGAGCCGCAGCATCACATGCAGAAATTCATCGACCGGCCGCGCAAGCCCAAAGCCTAAAAGCCTAGAATGACCTGTCATTCGCGCCAACCTCGCGAATGCAGATCCAGAAGTGGTGCGCGCGTCCTAAAGCATAAGTGATCGCGCGTAGCTGGATTTGCCGCTCCCTGCGAATTAGAAAATCAGTTCTGTGCATTCCGCATCACCGTTCAGGTCCCATAGCCGTTCGAAAGAACGGCGTCGCCTTGCTCGCCTATGGCCGTTCGAAAGAACGGCGTCCCTTGCTCGCCCTATGCGCCTTACGCGAATGTTTCTGATCCTTTTCGTCGCCCTGATCGCCGCGCCGATCGCCGTCTCGGCGACGCTTTATGCGTTCAGCGAACGGGCTGAGAACTGGCAGATCGCCGACCGCTCAAGTGCAGGTCTCTTGGCGCCGGCATCGGCGAAGGCGGATGCCGCGGTGCGCATCTTTGCCGCGCGCACGGTGCGTTGGCGTGGCATCTTTGCGGTCCATAGCTGGATCGTTTTCAAGGACAAGGGCGAGTCGGTCTATACGCGCTATGACTATACCGCCTGGGGAGAGCCGATTCGCGTCAATGGCTTCGCCGCCGACGGACGCTGGTTCGGCGAAATCCCGGAAACGGTCTTCGCCGCCGACGGCCCCGAGGCCGAAAAGCTGATTCCAAAGATCAGGTCGGCCATTGCCGCCTACGAGTATCGCAACTACGGCGATTATCGCGCCTGGCCGGGCCCCAACTCGAATACCTTTATCGCCGCCATCCTCAACGCTGTTCCACAGATGCGCGCCACGTTGCCGCCAACGGCGATCGGCAAGGACTTTCCCTACAATGGAAGCTGGCTGTCGGCGACCAGCTCCGGCTTCCGTGCGACGCTCGGCGGCTATCTCACATTGACCGTCGGCTGGATCGAAGGCATCGAACTCAGCCTGTTCGGCGGCGTGATCGGTCTCGATGTTCGCAGGCCTGCGATCAAGCTGCCGGCGCTCGGCCGCATCGGCATGAGCGCGTTCACGCCAAGCTAGTGTCCCGAATCCGAAGTTCGCCGTACTTTGCAGCGAGCTCAGAGCGAACTTCGGATTCGATCAGGACACTAGCAAGTTTATGATTCTAGTGTCGTTTATGGATCAGAAAATTCGCACGATGGACTCGCGGCAACGATGGCGCGAATTTCTGATCGACGACACTAGCGCTACGCCGCTGAACGTTCCGATTTTGCATCGCCCCATTCCCAAATGGACGAGTTGCGCCTGCGTGGCATCTCTGGAAAGCTGACGGTAAAGCTGCGGGACGAACGTCAAGAACAAGGGCAACGCATGAGCAACGCAAGCCGCATTCCGGTCATCGTCGGCGTCGGCGAGATCACCGACAAGCCGGCCAATCCTGCCGAGGGCCTCGAGCCGCTGGCGCTGATGGCGGAGGCACTGAAGCGCGCAGAACAGGATGCCGGGGCAAGGCTGGCCGCCGAGATCGATTCCATCGATCTCGTCAACCTGGTGAGCTGGCGCTACGAGGATCCGGCGCGACAGCTTTGCGACCGGCTCGGTATCGCGCCCAAGCGCGCAGTCTATGGTCCGGTGGGCGGCGAAGGGCCGATCCGCTATCTGCACGAGGCCGCCCTGCGCATTCAGCGCGGCGAGAGCGTGGTCGGCGCTGTCTGCGGCGCGGAGGCGCAGAGCACGGTCAACAAGGCGGAGAAAGCAGGCGTCAAGTTGCCGTGGACGCCGTTTGCCGAGCACGGCGTGCAATCCGTGCGCAGCGCGAGCTGGCAGCATCCGCTCGCAATCGCGCTCGGCGTATTTCAGCCGATTACGGTTTATCCGTTTTATGACGCGGCAACCGCAGCAAAGTGGGGCCAGACGCCGCGCGAGGCACTGCGCGAATCGAGCGAGCTCTGGTCAACCTTCGCCACTGTCGCGGCCAACAATCCAAATTCGTGGCTGAAGCGTTCATTCGACGCCGACACGATCATGACGCCGACCGCCGACAACCGGTTGATCGCCTGGCCCTATAACAAGCTGATGGTCGCGAACCCCATGGTGAACCAGGGCGCGGCCCTGATCGTCACCAGTCTGGCGAAGGCGCGCGAGGCGGGTATTCCGGACGAGCGCATGGTCCACTTCGTCGGCGGCGCCGCGGCGGAAGAGCCGCGGGACTACCTCGTGCGCGACCAGTATGTGGAGAGCTACGCGCAGAATGCGGTGCTCAACACGGTCATCGACCTCGCCGGCGGTGACGGCAAAGCGTTTGATGCCATCGAACTTTACAGCTGCTTTCCGTGCGTACCGAAGATGGCCCGGCGCACGCTGGGCCTCGGCGCGGATGTGCGGCCGACCGTCACCGGCGGACTCACCTTTTTCGGTGCGCCACTCAACAGCTACATGACCCATGCCGCCTGCGCGATGGTCCGCCGCATCCGCGGTGGCGCGAAATGCGGCCTGCTGTATGGACAGGGTGGCTTCGTGACCAAACATCACGCCCTCGTGCTGTCACCGGCAGAGCCTGCGGAGCGACTTTCGGAGAGCACGAGCGTTCAGGCGATCGCGGACAAGCAACGCGGCGACGCGCCGAAGTTCAATCCCGAAGCCGGCGGCAAGGCGAAGGTGGAAAGCTTCACGGTGATCTACGATCGCAACGGCGAGGTGAACCACGGCGTCGTCATACTCCGCAACGCGGACAACGACCGCACGCTGGCCCGCGTTCCTGCAAGCGACAAACAGACGCTCGCCCGGCTGCTCGACCTCGATCGCTCGCCGGTCGGCACCAACGGCGTGATCAGCAAGAGCGCCGACGGCATGCAGGAATGGAAAGCGGCTTGAGCTCTCGTCAACAAGGCACGGAATAAGATTCAACAGGGAGACAATCGATGACCGACGCCGTTCTCACCAAGCAGATCGCCGATCACGTCATGCTGGTCACGATCAACCGGCCGGACGCGCGCAACGCGGTGAACGGCGACGTCGCGCAAGGGCTTGAGCACGCGGTGCTTGATGCGGAGAAGGATCCTAACACCTGGGTCGTGATCCTCACCGGCGCCGGCGACAAGGCCTTCTGCGCGGGCGCCGACCTGAAGGCTGTCTCGCAGGGCGGCGCAGGCAGCCTCGGGACCGAGCGCGGCGGCTTCGCCGGCTTCGTGCATCAGCCGAGGACCAAGCCGTGGATCGCTGCTGTCAACGGTTTCGCGCTCGCCGGCGGCACCGAGATAGCGCTTGCCTGCGATCTCATCGTCGCCATCGAAGAGGCTGCGTTCGGTCTGCCTGAGGTCAAGCGCGGGTTGGTCGCCGGAGCTGGCGGCCTGTACCGGCTGCCGCGCGCACTGCCCAAGGCAATCGCGCTCGAACTGATCATGACCGGCGCGCATTTCGACGCCAAACGCGCCTTCGGCTACGGCCTGGTCAACCGGCTGGTACCGCGCGATCAACTGATGCCCGAGGCCCTGAAGCTTGCTGCGGCTATCTGCGAGAACGCTCCAATTGCCGTGCGCGAAAGCCTCGGCGTTGCACGACAGGCGTACGATCTCTCCGATGCGGAGCTGCGCGAAGTGAGTGGCGTCGCGTCACGCAAGAACGCCGCAACCGAAGACTACAAGGAAGGCCCCCGCGCCTTCATCGAAAAGCGTGCGCCGAAGTGGGTGGGGCGGTAGAGCACGGTTTGTTCTAACGGATTGTTGGCAGGCGCTTTCATGGATTCAGCATGCGGCTGCCCAAGGCGGCGGCCGGGGAAGGCGGGCCAGTACCTGGGTCACCGATAAGGCGCCGCACGCACCGGCCAAGCGCGATGCCGACGCAAGGCAGCCTGCTATGGACGTCAGTTGACAGTGTTGCCCAAACTCCTAGCCTGACGACCGTCATAAGACGCTTGGTGCGGCGCGCCGAAGATGCGGCTGCGCGGCATTCCGGAGGGAACACGATGATCGAAAATATCGACCTGCAGCTAGGCTTTGCGCCGGATTACGATTCGCCGATTCCCTATATGAAGCGGACGCGCGACTACTACATGGCGATCGGCTATACGACACCCTATCGCTGGGCTCACTATCTCGAGGCGCCGTTCCAGCCGCTGAAGAAGCCGCTGGCGCAGTCCCGCGTCACCATCGTCACAACCGCAGCCCCCTATGATCCGGCCAAGGGGGACCAGGGGCCAGGCGCGAAGTACAACGGCGGCGCAAAGTTCTACAAGGTCTATGACGGCGATACCTCGAAGCAGCACGACCTGCGCATCTCGCATATCGGCTACGACCGCGTTCATACCTCCGCGGAAGACTCCGGCACCTGGTTCGCACTGCCGCAGCTGATCAAGGCAAAGGCGGCAGGCCGCATCGGCGAAGTCGCGCCGCGCTTCTTCGGAGCCCCGACCAACCGCAGCCATCGAGTCACGGTCGAGGTCGATGCGCCGGAAATCCTGAATCGCTGTCGCGAGGACAAGGTGGACGCAGCGGTGCTGGTGCCGAACTGCCCCGTCTGCCATCAGACCACTGCGCTGGTCGCGCGGCACCTGGAAGCAAACGGCATCCCGACCGTCGTCATGGGCTGCGCCAAGGACATCATCGAACACGCTGCGGTGCCGCGCTTCCTGTTCAGCGACTTCCCCCTCGGCAACTCTGCCGGCAAGCCACATGACGTGGAATCGCAGGCGCTGACGCTGGAACTCGCGCTGCGCGTCCTTGAATCGGCGACCGGCGCCCGCACGACGATGCAATCGCCGCTGCGCTGGAATGACGACGGCAAATGGAAGCTCGATTACAACAACATCGAGACCATGAGCCCGGATGAGCTGGCGCGCCGTCGCGCCGAATTCGACAAACAGAAGGAAGTCGCGCGCGGCCTGCGCGAGAATGCGGCATAAGAACCGCAGCAACTGACGAGCTCGGCGACATACGAACAGAGGGAACGTTGTGACCAGACCTTTCGAAGGCGTGCGGATTCTTGATTTCACGCAAGTGCTTGCCGGCCCCTATGCCAGCTACCAGTTCGCGCTGCTCGGCGCGGACGTCATCAAGGTGGAACGGCGCGAGGGCGAGGACATGCGACGCACGCCGCTCAGCAAGGAGTGGGCGGAACGCGGGCTGGCACCCGGGTGGCAGGCCATCAATGGCGGCAAGCGCAGCCTGACCCTCGACCTGCGAAAGCCGGAGGCGATCGAGATCGTCAAGCGGCTCGCCGCGAAAGCCGACGTGGTGATGGAGAATTTCCGCCCGGGTGTGATGGACAAGCTCGGGATCGGCTATTCTGCGCTGTCCGCGATCAACCCGCGGCTGATCTATTGCTGTATCAGCGCGTTCGGCCAGACCGGCCCTGAACGGCTCGGTGCCGGCTACGACGGCAAGATCCAGGCGATGTCCGGTATCATGGCGATCACCGGCCATGAAGCGACGGGCCCGACACGCGCGGGGTTTGCAGTTTGCGACGTGCTCTCGGGCGCAACGGCGGCCTTCGGCGTCTCCAGCGCGCTGTTCCAGCGTACGCATACGGGCAAAGGACAACTTGTCGACGTTTCGATGCTGGAAGCAACCATTGCGTTCCTGTCCGGCCAGGTGGCCGACTACACCGTGGCCGGGCACCATCAAAAGCTGTCCGGCAACCAGGCCGTGAGCCGCAGGCCGACGGCAAACCTCTTCAAGGCCGGCAAGGACGGCTACATCCTGCTCGCGGTCAACAACGAGAAGCAGTTCACCGCGCTGATGCAGGCGCTCGGCCGCGAGGACGTGCTCACCGATCCGCGCTTCGCCGATTGGTTCCTGCGTAACGAGAACGAGCCGGCGCTGCGGAAGATCATCGAGGGCGTGCTAGCCACCAAGAGCCCGAAGGAGTGGGAGAAGATCCTCGATGCCGCCGGCGCGCCCTGCGCCAACATCTGGAAGATCGAGGAGATCATCGATCATCCGCAGATCGAATACCGCAAGGCGATTCAGAAGGTCGATACGCCCTACGGCCCCCTGCGCTTCGCCGGCTCCGGCTTTCAACTCACCCACGGCGGCGGCAAACTCGACCGGATGGCGCCCGGCTTAAGCGAGCACACCGACGCGGTGCTGGCCGAGGCGGGCTACAGCAAGGACGAGATCGCCGCGCTGCACAAGGCTGAGGCGGTTTAGCGACTAAACGATCCGCTTGCGTCGAACAAACGGGCGCGGGACAACTAACGGCATGGAAGGCTTTGTCTACGTGCTCGGCTGCGCCCACAAGGGGCGCTATCTCACTTATGTCGGCTGGACGACCGACATTGCGCGACGCCTCGCCAGGCACAATGCGGGCAAGGGCGCGCGCACGACCAGGGGGCGGGCCTGGGTGCTGTTGCATTCGGAAGGCTTTGCGACCCGCGCCGAGGCGATGCGCCGCGAATGGTACCTGAAGCGCGACCGCAAATTCCGCAAGATGCTGGCAGCGAAGGCGCAATGAACGACCACCCGACAATCGAATCAGATCAGCCAGCCCATGCCGGCACGACCGAGACGCGTCGCTATGCCGTCAATGGACTGCAGGCTGCCGCCGATATCCGCGTCGATCGCTGGGGGGTGCCGCACATCAAGGCGGCCTCCCGCAGCGACGCGTTCTTCGTGCAGGGCTTCAACGCCGCCCGGGACCGGCTGTGGCAGATCGACATCTGGCGCAAACGCGGCCTCGGCCTGCTCGCGGCGGATTTCGGTCCCGGCTATCTCGCGCAGGACCGGGCAACGCGTCTGTTTCTCTATCGCGGCGACATGGCAGCCGAATGGAAGTCCTACGGCGTTCAGGACGCGAAAGAGACCGTTGAGCGCTTCGTCGCGGGCATCAATGCGTTCGTCGAACTGACCGAACGCGACCCGGCGCTGCTGTCGCCCGAGTTTGCGCTCACCGGGACCAGGCCGGCGCGCTGGGAGGCATCCGACGTGGTGCGCATCCGCAGCCACGCGATGGTGCGCAACCTCGAATTCGAGTTCGGCCGCGCCCGCGTGCTCGGCCACGGCACGCTCGAGCAGGACCGCGCCCGCCGGTGGGTCGACCTCGGCCATACGCCGTTCGTTCCCGACGACGTCGATTTCTCGGCAATCGGCGACGATGTGCTGGAGGCGTTTTTTCTCGCGACCGCGCCGGTCACCTTCAACAAGGAGCGGCTCGCTGCGACACTCGATGAGGCCGATCGTTGGGCCGTCACCGATGAACTCGGCGAGATCATCACGGCGCAGCGCGACGAGGGCTCCAACAACTGGGCGATCGCGGCTTCGCGCTCGGCGACCGGACGGCCCGTATTGGCAAGCGATCCGCATCGCGCCTATCTGATGCCGTCACTGCGCTATGTCGCACACTTGCGCGCCCCGGGACTGGACGTGATCGGCGCCGGCGAGCCCGCACTGCCCGGAATCTCCATCGGCCACAATGACAAGGCCGCATTCGGCCTGACAATCTTTCCGATCGATCAGGAAGACCTTTACGTCTACCGGACCAAACCGGACGATCCGGATTGCTATGCCTATGGCGATGGGTTCGAGCGCATGCGCGTCATCCAGGAACGCGTCGCGGTCAAAGGCTACGGCGAACAGACCCTGACGCTGAAATTCACCCGGCACGGCCCGATCGTCCATGAGGATCGCGCGCGCAATCTCGCCTATGGCGTTCGCACGGTCTGGTTGGAGCCTGGCAGCGCGCCGTATCTATCGAGCCTCGGCTATCAGGACGCGGCATCGGTCGAGGCCTTCGAACGAGCACTGCAAAGCTGGTCGGTACCATCGACCAACCAGATCTACGCAGACGTGGAGGGCCGCATCGCCTGGACCCCCGCCTGCAAAGCGCCTGTTCGCGGAGGTTACGACGGCATGGTGCCTGTGCCCGGTGACGGACGCTACGAATGGGACGGCTTCCATTCGCAGACAGAGCTTCCACGTGAGATCGCGCCGTCGCACGGCTATGTCGCCAGCGCCAATGAGATGAACCTGCCGCCCGGACCAGCGCAGGAGCTCAACATCGGCTACGAGTTCACCGATCCATTCCGTGCTCAGCGCATTCGCGAGGTGCTGGATTCGAAGCCGCTCCACGCGTTCGACGATTCCTGCAAGCTGCAATGCGACGATCTGTCGATTCCGGCCCGGCGCATCTGTGCACACCTTGCGCGCTCGACCTCAGCCGATAAAGACACCGCTTTCGGCCTCTCGCTGCTGCAAGGGTGGGATCATCGCCTGGCGGATGACAGCGCGGCAGCACTTTTGTTCGAGGTCTGGTGGATGCGGCATCTGAAGCCTGCGCTGCTTGATCTCGTCAGCACGGATCCGAAGGTACGTCCGCGGCTCGCTCCCGGTGATCATGTGACCCTGCTCAACTGGCTCAACGAGCTCGCGCCGGCTTTCGGTCCGTTGCCGGAAGCAAAGCGATCCGAGCTTCTGCTTTCCACGCTCGCCACGGCGGTCGCGGACTGCCGTCGCCGCCACGGCGACGACGCCTCCACATGGCGATGGTCCGGCTGGCATCACGGCTATTTCCAGCACCCGCTCGCAAACGTCTACCCGGACGAGCTGCGGGACGTCGGACCACTGCACCAGGGCGGTTCGGCCCAGACCGTGATGAGCAACGGCTACCGCATGAGCGACGGCCGCGCCATTACCGGAGCGTCATTCCGGATGGTTGTCGACGTCGGCCAATGGGACAACAGCGTGTTCGTCAACGCGCCGGGACAATCTGGGGACGTCCGCTCCAGGCACTATGACGATCACGGCAAGCTCTGGTCCGAGCGCAGCTACGTGCCGCTGATCTTTTCGGAACGGGCGATTGAGCGCGAAACGCGGCTGCATATCGTGCTGGCGCCGGATAACGCCAAGAGAAATTCCGCATAACTGGAGGGCGAGCCCGTGGACGTGACCAAACTGCCGATCGACATCGACGCAATGCTTGCAGGCCTGCGTCCGTGGGTGGAATGCGAAAGCCCGACCTGGGACGCCGCACGTATCGGCGCGATGATGGACGTCGCCGCCCGCGACCTCGCGCTGATCGGCGCACGGATCGAGCGGATCGGCGGCCGCATGGGTTTCGGCGACTGTGTCCGCGCGACGTTCGCGACCGGCGATACCTCGAAGCCCGGCATTCTGATCCTCGGGCATCTCGATACGGTGCACCCGGTCGGAACGCTCGCGAAGCTGCCATGGCGGCGCGAGGGCGACAAATGCTACGGCCCCGGCATCTTCGACATGAAGGCCGGCAACTACATCGCGGTGGAAGCAGTGCGACAGTTACTGCGCGCAGGCGCTGCGATCCATCTGCCGATCACTTTTCTCTTTACCTGCGACGAGGAGGTCGGCAGTCCCTCGACGCGCGACCTGATCGAGGCGGAGGCTGCCCGGCACAAATACGTGCTGGTGCCGGAGCCGGCACGGCCGGATGGCGGCGTGGTCACTGGGCGCTACGCTATTGCCCGTTTCAACCTCGAGGCCGCCGGCCGGCCGAGCCACGCCGGCGCACGGCTCTCCGAAGGGCGCTCAGCGATCCGCATCATGGCCGACATGATCCCGCAGATCGAATCGATGACGACATCGGACTGCACCTTCAGCGTCGGCGTCATTCATGGCGGGCAATGGGTAAATTGCGTGTCGAGCTCCTGCAGCGGCGAGGCGCTGTCGATGGCGAAAAAGCAGGAGGATCTCGACCACGGCGTCGAGCGCATGCTGGCGCTGTCCAAGGACAACCGCAACGACGGGCAGTTCATCGTCACGCGTGGCGTGACGCGCCCGGTCTGGGAACCTAACGCCAAGACCATGGCGTTGTACGAGACTGCAAAGGGCATTGCCCGGCAACTCGGGCTGGAGCTGTCGCATCAGAGCTCGGGCGGCGGCTCCGACGGCAATTTCACCGGACCGATGGATCTCGCAACGCTGGACGGACTTGGCGTGCGCGGCAGCGGCGCGCACACGCTCGACGAGCACATCATCGTCGACAGCCTCGCCGAACGGACAAGGCTGATGGCAGGAATTCTGCTGGCGGTGAAATGAAGTGAGGAGTGGAAAGTGAGTAGAAATTAAACACGACTACTCGCTACTCCCTACTGGCCACTCACCAGGCTCTTGCCGTCATGATCATCGGCCTCGACCATATCGTTCTGCTGACGCATAACATCAGCGCAGCGACTGCGTCTTACGAAACGCTGCTTGCACAGCGCCCTGCATGGCGCACGATAGCCGACGGCGTCGAGACCGCGATCTTCACCCTCGCCAACATGTCGCTCGAGCTCATGGCACCGTCAGGCGACGGCGAAATGGCGAGGCGGGTTCGCGCGCGGCTCGATGAGCGGGGGGAAGACCTCGCGAGCCTCTGTTTCCGCGTCGAGGACATCGACAGGTTTCAGCGGCGGCTGAAGCGGCTTGGCTTGCTGCCGGAAGACGTCACGCAGTCCCGCAGCACCAATGCCGCCGACGGCGCAGCACTGTCGTGGAAGCGGACACGCACCGCCGTGGAGACGACGCACGGAGTCCGGCTGTTTTTTCTCGAACCGTCCGGCGAACGTCCGGTGTCGAAAGCGACGGCTGGCGCGCCAATCACCGGCCTCGATCATGTGGTGATCGCTACCGACCAGCCCGAACGCGCAGCGGCACTTTACGGCGCAAGGCTGCGTCTCGATATGACGCTCGATCTGTCGCGGCCGGATTGGGGAGCGCGACTGATGTTTTTCCGCTGCGGCGACCTTGTCGTCGAGATCGTGCATCGCCTGAACGATCCAAGCGGCGGCAATCCTGACAGGTTGTGGGGACTGAGCTGGCGGGTGACCGACATCGAAGCCGCACAAACACGGCTCATTTCGTCAGGGCTCGACGCGTCCGAAATCCGGACCGGCCGCCGCCCCGGCACACGTGTCTTCACGGTGCGCACCGGCACACTTGGCGTTCCGACGCTGGTGATCCAGCCGGTGTGATCGTCATCGTCATTGCGAAGCGTAGCCGTTCGAAAGAACGGCGTCGCTTCGCTCGCCTCTGGCGACGAAGCAATCCAGCCTGAGCCGGGCGCGAATGCAGCGTCCTTAGTTGCGCGCGTTGCGCGCGGCTGGATTGCTTCGCTTCGCTCACAATGACGATTTATGCCGCGGCTCGCTAATGCCGGTCCATCTCCATCAGATCGACCACGACGCGCTCAAGCTGACGGACCGTGCCGCAGGGACGCGAGAAGGTGCAATAGGGCTGGTAGCGCGGCATTTCCGAATCGCCGGTGCCCCAGGCGAAGCGCGGCTCCGGATTGAGCCAGATGACGCGGCGCGCACGCTCGGAGATGCGCCTCAAGATATCCGTGCGCGGGTCGAGATTATTGGTGCGGCCATCGCCGAGGATGATCACCGTCGTGCGGTTGGTCACGCCGCTCATGAAATTGTCTTCGAAATCCGCGAACGACTTGCCGTAGTCGGATGAGCCGTAGCCGACCGTCTTCATGACCTCCTGCATCGCCTTGTCGATCGCATTGCCGTCGAGAATTTCGCTGACGTCGACCAGCCGGCCAGAGAACGCGTAGGTGTGAATGTCCGAAATCGCTTCGTTCAGGCTGTAGAGGAACAGCAGCAAAAACTCGGCGACGCGCGCCACCGAGCCGGAGACGTCGCACAGCGCCACGATCTTCGGCTTGTCGACCCGCTTCTGCTTCCACACCGTAATGAACGGGATGCCGCCCCAGCTCGCGTTGCGGCGGATGGTTTTGCGGGTGTCGAGCCGGCCGCGATTCTTCTTGCGGCGCGGCTTGTTGTATTTGTCGCGCAGCCGCCGCGCCATCTCTCCAACCAGCTTGCGCGTGCGCTCGATGTCCTGGCGTTCGAGCCGGTTCAGCGGCACATTGCGAAGGATGTCGTTGCGCAGCGCCTCGGTGCCCTCGCGCGTGTAGAGCGTGATCGCGTCGTTGACCATCTCACGTACGGCTTCACGCAGCCCGTCGCGTGCGTTCATCAGCCGCTGCGGCTGGTTGCCCGCTGCCTGTTGTGCTGCAATGTCGTCCTCGAGCTGGGCCATGCCCATCATTTCGAGGATGCGGCTGGAGTAGAGGCCGCGCTGGGTGAAGAAGCGGATTTCCGACAGGTTTGCCGCGTCCGCTGCCGCGGTCATCGCTGCCTGGACGGCGCCGCGATCGCCCGACATCAGCATCCGCGCTAGTTCGCCGTATTGCTCGCTGCCGCCCTCGCTCTCATTCCCGCCCGGCTCTTCAGCGGACTGGTCGGCGGCCTCCGCGTCCTCCTGCGCCTCTTCGAGATTGCGCGGCTCCGGGCTCTTGAAGAAGATGTCGAAGCATTCGGCGAGCGCGTCCTTCTCCTCCTGCGTCTTGGCGATGGTCAATAGCAGCGCGTCGCGCAAGCGCGCCTTGTCGGCGTAGCCGACAGCGGCCACCGCGCTCATCGCATCCATGCTTTCGGGTGGAGAGATGCGGCAGCCTACGCCGCGCGCGGCGCGGAAGAACCGTAGCAGCAGGTCGTCAGGTTCCCGCGTCGTGGCGCTAGCCGGGGACGAAAGCACGTTCGGCCTTGTCGATCAGTTCGGCGACCTGCGGGGTCACCGTTTCCATGTCGACCTCGTATTTGAGCAGCACGTTCAGCGTGTCGCGCACGACCTCGGAGCTGAGCGACGACGTGTGCAGCAGCAACAGCACCCGTGCCCAGTCGATCGTCTCGCTCACCGATGGCAATTTCTTGAGATCGAGCGTGCGCACCTCATGCACGAAGCTGACGATCTTCTTCCGCAACTCGCTGGCGACTCCCGGCACCCGCGTCTCGATAATCCGCGCCTCGAGCCGAGGCTCGGGAAAGCCGATGTGCAAGTGGATGCAGCGGCGCTTCAGCGCGTCGCCAAGATCGCGGTTGGCGTTCGATGTCAGGATGACGATCGGTTTCGTCACCGCGGCGATCCGGCCGATCTCGGGGATGGTGATCTGGTAGTCCGACAGGATCTCCAGCAGAAACGCCTCGAATTCGGCATCTGCCTTGTCGATCTCGTCGATCAGCAGGACGCAGCCATCCTTCTGTTCCAGTGCCTGCAATAACGGGCGCGGCTCGACGAACTGCTTGGAGAAGAAGATGTCGCCGAAATCATGCAACCGGGCGAGCGCAGCCGGCAAGGTCTCGGTCTGGCCGATGACTTCGCCGAGCTTGTCCTTCAGAATCTGCGTGTAGAGCAGCTGCTTGGCGTATTTCCACTCGTAGAGCGCCTTGGCCTCGTCGAGGCCCTCGTAGCACTGCATGCGGATCAGTTCGATGTTCTGCCAGGCCGCGATCGATTTTGCGAGCTCGGTCTTGCCGACGCCTGCCGGCCCCTCGACCAAAATCGGCTTGTCGAGCCGCTGCGCGAGAAATACCGCGGTCGAAATCTGACGGCTGGCGATGTATCCGGCCTCTGCAAGCCCGCGATCAACGGCTTCGATCGCGGTGGCCGGATCAAGAAGACTGTCCATTCAATGCCTCGACGTAGTCCGCCCCAAAGGAAGCGGCACTGGCCGCCTTTACAACGATGGATAGAAGAATTTTCCCGGTCGCGATAGGCCGGAGGACGCCGCCTGCCACCGAAGCCGTATGCATTTTGACACAAAGCCCATGCGCGGAGCGACGACCCGGAATCGACAGGCGCTCGGCGATGACTTAACGTTTTCTTCATTCGGTTCGTTAGGGAGAAAACACGTGCCAAAAATAGCCTTTCCGGTCGAAGCGACGCACATCATGATGTTTGCGCGCGCCATCGGCGATACCAATCCGGTCTATCACGACGCAGAAGCCGCAAAGAAGACCGAAGCCAAGGGCGTCATCGCGCCACCGACCTTCGTTCAGGCTGTGGCGCAGTTCGATCCGGATTATCACCTGCGACCGAAGCCGGGGCAGCAGTGGTTCGGCTCGGGCAAGACGCCGACCGGCGTCGAGGGCAAGCCTGCCTCGAGCGGCGGCCTGCACGCCGAGCAGGAATACACTTATCACCGGCCACTTCGCGCCGGTGAGGTGCTCACCTCAGAGGTGAAGCAGGGCAAGACCTGGGAGAAGGAAAGCAAGCGCGCAGGCAAGCTCATCTTCCGCGAGCGTATCACCGAACATCGCGACGCAACCGGCGAGCTCGTCGTCACTGCGCGCAGCGTCGGCGTCACCACCGAGCGTCCCGTGGACGCATCGTAAGGAGAAACACAATGGCTTTGAAAGCATCGCAACTGAAGGTGGGCGACACCCATTCCGAACGGGTCGTCGAGAACCTCTCGCGCACGCAGATCGTGCAGTACGCAGGCGCCTCGGGCGACTACAATCCGCTTCACTCGGACGAAGTCTACACCACGCAGGCCGCCGGCTACAAAAGCGTGTTCGCGCACGGCATGCTGTCGATGGGTTTGACTGGCAAGATGCTGACAAACTGGGTCGGCGATGCGCGGCTGAAGAAATTCGGCGTGCGCTTCACCAATCAGGTGTGGCCGGGCGATACCCTGGACGCCAAGGCGACGGTTGCCGCGATCCGCGAGGAGAACGGCGAGCATCTGGTGGATCTGACGATTACCACAACCAACCAGGATGGCAAGGAAGTGGTCTCCGGCACCGCAATCGCTCGGGTAGATCCTTAAAGTCAATCGTTCATATACGAACTCGGCGCCCGCGCATGTCGCGGGCGTTTTCTTTCGATCGACCCTGCGAAAGCAGAGATACATGCCATTCCGGCTCGCACTTCGACGGGCCGACACATTTATCGTTCGGCTGAAACTGCTAATATCCCTGCTTGAGTTTCAAGCCTGCAAGAGAGTTCCACGATGTCCGACACGCCTCCCGATCGTCTGTCCACCGACCCGTCGAGCCCGTACTACGATGCCGACGTGCTGGCGCGGGATGTCGGCGTCCGCTTCAAGGGCGTCGAGCGCAACAATGTCGAGGAGTACTGCGTGAGCGAGGGCTGGGTGCGGATGACTGCGGGCAACGCCAAAGACCGTCACGGCAATCCGATAACGATCAAGGTCTCAGGTCCCGTGGAGCCGTATTTTCGCAGCAAGGAGTGATCGCCTGAATACGCGCGAGGATATCTTCGATAGACTTAAGCGCGAATGCAAAGCCGACTGGTCCGCCTATGTCGATCATGCGTTCGTGCTCAAGCTTGGTCGCGCGACGTTGCCGGAGGCAGCGTTTCGCACCTATCTGGTGCAAGACTACCTGTTCCTGATCCAGTTCGCGCGCGCCTATGCGCTTGCGCTCTACAAGAGCCGCACACTTAGCGACATGCGCGCCGCGCACGCGGGCGTCGCCGCGATCCTGGACGTGGAGATGGACCTGCACGTGCGGCTGTGCAGCCGCTGGGGCCTGACGCCCGACCGGATTGAGGCCGCGCCCGAACTTCAAGCGACAGTCGCCTACACTCGCTTCGTGCTCGATTGCGGCATGTCGGGCGACCTGCTCGATCTGCATGTCGCGCTGGCGCCTTGCGTGATCGGCTATGCCGAGATTGCGACGCGACTGATCGCCGAGATCCAGACCCCGCTAACCAACCATCCCTATCGGGAGTGGATCGGCGAATATGCGGGTGATGCGTATCAGGCGGTGGCGCAGAACGCACGGGAGCAGCTCGAGCGGCTCGCGGCAAGGTCGATGACTGCCGAACGCTTTCCCGAGCTGTGCGGCATCTTCGCCAAGGCTTCACGGCTCGAAGCGGATTTCTGGCAAATGGCCCTGGATCATCCGGC
Organism: Bradyrhizobium sp. LHD-71; assembly: GCF_031157255.1. Taxonomy (GTDB): domain Bacteria; phylum Pseudomonadota; class Alphaproteobacteria; order Rhizobiales; family Xanthobacteraceae; genus P52-10. The sequence continues at coordinate 40,134 of NZ_JAVIFX010000024.1, forward strand.
CTGAGACCGGATCGCAATCGGCCAGCGCGGTCCGGTATTGCAACGGGTCGTGGTTAACCCTGGTGCCTTCATCAATCTTGACGACATCAAGGCCGCCTGATGCAATGGCCCCAGAGGGGGCCGGCCGATGAAGTTCTGGTTCACCAAGAAATCGCCGCAAGACGCCTTTGACGTGAAGGCGCCCTATGACGCTACCGTCGAACAGACCCTGCGCGTGGCCCAGGAAGTCAACGCGGCCCCGGTCGAAGCCGAACGTGAGTTGTTCGATTTCGCGGAGGCTTTTCGCCCCAAGGCTGCCCCGGCGCCAATGCCGGCGCCGACTGCACCGCCGCCGCAGCGACCATCTGCCACACCCCCGCCCACCACGGGCCGCTCCCGCCCGACCGTCTCGCGTGCCGCGCGCGAAGAGATGGAGCGCCGCATCGCCAACTACCGCGCCTTCCAGATCAAGTTGAACGAGGAACGCGAGGCACGCATCCGCCGCACCATGGACGACGTGCGCGCACGGCTGAAACAGTCGTCGGTGCAGAATTCCTCACTCCACTAGCGAACTCGATTCCACCAACTCACTCACACAGACCGCGGGGTACCGACGATGGCCGAGATCATCGATTTCAAGGCTGGCGATTTCTCATTTCTTGTTGCGCCAGGCGGGCCGTTCTCCGGCGGCGTGCGCGCCAACAAGGGATTCGCGCTGCACCGGGCACGGTTCGACAAACCTGTGCCGATGATGGATGGCTTCAAGCGCATCAAGCAGCATCTCGAGAAGCTCGGGCGCCCGGTGACGGCCCTCGCCGCCTGTGAACTGCGTTCGCCGAAGCCGATGACGGTGCAGGAATTCCAGGCCTTCAACCGCGACTACCTGACCACGCTGCACGCATGGGGTTGCCGCGACGGCGAGATCAACGCACCGGCGCGCAGCAACATCGCACCGATCACCGAGGCTCCTGCCGACTCGAGCTTCTTCGCCTTCACTTACACGGTGCCTGACGCAAATGCCGCAGGCGACTTCCTGATCTCGGGCCTGCCGGAGATCAAGGTCGGGGCTGCGGCCGGCGAGCGAACGTTCGGCGGTCGTGACGTCTCGCTGAAAGGCCTCGCCGCGAAGGCGCGCTTTGTCATGGAAGGTCTTCGTACGCGGGTCGACGCGCTCGGCTGCGACTGGAACGGCATCACGGCGTCACAGGTCTACACCGTGCACGACTTCCGCCCCGTGCTGGAAGATCTGTTCGCCGAACTGCGCATCAGCCAGATCGGCGTCGCCTGGTATCCGGCCTGGCCGCCGGTCAACGACATGGATTTCGAAGTCGACGTCCGGCGCGTGCGGACGGAGATCGTGATCTAAGCGCCGTCATTGCGAGGCGCAGCTCTTCGAGGAACGGCGTCGCTTCGCTCGCCTATAGCGACGACGCAATCCGGTCTGGACTACACACGGACGCTGCTTCTTTTGTTGCGCGCTTCGCGCGCGGGTGGATTGCTTCGCTTCGCTCGCAATGACGGCAGCGTCAGGCCCGTACCATTTCAGGCAGGTAGCCGCGCCGGGTGAGGTAACGGAAGCGCAGGATCAGCAGCACCGAGAACAGCACAAGCCCGCACGAGAAGCCTACCCAGACGCCGACCGCGCCAAGGCCCAGCGGGAAACCGAGGATGTACGACGCGCTGAAGCCGATCAGCCAGAAGCTCGTCGCGGCGAACATCAGCGGCACGCGTGTATCATTCAGGCCGCGCAGCGCGCCGGCGGCTGCGGTCTGCAAGCCGTCGCAGATGAAGAACGTCGCGCCGACGATCAGCAGCAACGCGACCATCTCTGCCGTCGCGGACGAGTCCGATGCGCCGCTTCCAAGGAAGAAGCGCGCAATCTCGAAGCGGGAGGCGATCACCAGCAGCGTCATGAACGCCATGAAAATGCCGGCGAGCGCGATCGCAACGAAGCCGGCCCGCCGTGAGCCGGCCGTGTCGCCGCGACCGACCGCCTGGCCGACGCGCACCGTCGCGGCCATGCTGATGCCGTAAGGCACCATGAACAGGATCGCCGCGGTCTGCAGCGCGATCTGATGCGCAGCGAGCTCGGTGGTGCCGATCCAGCCCATCAGCAAGGCGGCGGACGCGAACAGTCCGTACTCGAGCAGGAACGAGCCGGAGATCGGCGCGCCCACGGCCACGAGCTGACGCATTCGCGGCCAGTCGCTGCGCCAGAAGTTGCTCAAGGGATGGAATTTCCGGAACGGCCGCCGCGTCTGGGCGATCAGGAATCCGGCGACGCACATGCCGATGTTGACGATCGTCGTCGCCAGACCGGCACCGAGCAGGTCGAACTTCGGGAAGCCGAATTCGCCATAGATCAGCAGATAGCCCAGCAACGCATTCGCCGGGATAGCGATCAGCGTGATCCAGAGCGCAGGCTCCGGCCGATTGACCGAGCCCATGAACCCGCGGATGGCGATGAACCACCATCCGGGCAGAAGACTCCAGGTCAATCCCTCGAGATAGCGGTCCGCAAGCGTCGCCGATTCGGGCGTCTGGCCGAGCGCGATCAGCATCGGTTCGCCCTGCAGCAGCACCGGTGTCAGCGGGACTGCCATGATCACCGCGAGCCAAAGGCCAACGCGGAACGAGCGCCGGATGCTGCGCGGTTCGCGCGCGCCGAACGCCTGCGCTACCAATGGCGCCACCGCCGACATGGCGCCCATCCCGAGCACGAACACGGCGAAGAAGATCGTATGTGCGAGCGAGGCGGCCGCGATCGCGGCGTCGCCCAGCCTGCCGATCAGCGCGAGATCGGTGGTCATCATCGCGATCTGGCCAAGCTGGGTGAGCGCAATCGGCAGCGCCAAGCGGACCGTTTCGATCAGCTCGGCGCGAACAGGCCTGCCGGCCGTGGCTTTCGCCGCGGCGCTGGATACCGCTTCAGATGAGGACATAGGCGAGCAAAGCGACGCCGTTCTTCGAACGGCTATGGCGCGCAGGATACCGCGTTATGTGACAGAATGAAGCCCTTGCCGCCTCATGCGCGGATCATATGTCATTGAATGAGGGGGATTTCGCGCCTGGAGGGCGGTGATGCCCGTCAAGGGATTGCAGTTGCTGCATTTTGTAGCTTTCGCGGCGTTCAGTACAGCAGCTTTTGCCGAGGAACAGCCGCGCAGCATGCTGGGCGATTTTGACCTCAGAAGCATCATCCTGTCACCGACCCCGCTCGGTCCGCCGTCTCGTTTTGAGCCTCCGCCAACCCGGCTTGCCCCTCCGCCCACCGCCGAAAAGCGACCGGGCAAAAAGCCCGTGGCGGAGAAGCCGGCCGCCCCTCCGAACGCAGCGGCGCCCAAGCCGGCCGCATCACAGCGCCAGGCAACGAGCAAGCGGCCACGACAAAGACCTGCGGCAGCCGCGCGGACGCCGAGACGCAATCCGTCCGAATCCTATGCACGCGACCCGCGCCGGCAAACCTGGCCTTGCGCCGGTGACGGCATCTGCGCGTGGAAGTCGCGGTAATGCGTCGCTGCAGGTGATGCGAAGCAATTCAGTTGGGAGCAATTGCTGATCGGATTTGGCTGGTGGCCAATGCGCCTCACAAGAGGTCGCACGCCGTTAAACATCCAATTCCCGCGACACGATCACGTTGGTGCCTTCGGCGGAGCCGGTGCAGCGGATATCGAGCTTGCGATAGCGTGTGACGATGTTCTTGCCACGCAGGAAGCCGATGCGGTTGGCGCAGCGCTGCGCCCCGCGCAGCGCGTCCGCTCGGGGGATCGTGAATACGAGCGCGGTGGCGCTGGCGACGAAGTCGAAGAATTCCTTCGGCGGCTTCCTGCTGGCCGATGACGCAAAAATCTCGTTCGTCTTGTTGCGCGCAGAGCAGCCGAGCGAAGCTCGCTTCACCGCCGGATGCGTCAGGTAGATGACGCCGGCCACCGTCCTCCCGACCTTCAAGCCGTCGATCTGCTGCGCAAGCTGGGCGGCAAGATCATCGCACCGGTCGGCCCGGGCTGGGCTCGCAACAGCAAGAACACCGGCAGCAACGAGCACGAAGGCAATTTTCGTCACAACGATCCTCAAGGTTCACGATACCAGTTGGATCTCTGTGACATAGGAGCGTCCGCACGCCAAATATTTTCGTGGTCCTTCCGGGCGACGCAAAGCGCCCTGCCCGGAAATGAAAGCAAAAGGCGTTACGGATTGATGCCGTTCTGCCAGGTGGACGGCCTGCCGCCGAATCCCGCGGACGCGCGCTTGTCCAGCCAGTAGCCATAGGGCTCCGGCACGGTCTTGAACGCCTTGCCGACGCCGAGCTTTTCGGCCGCGTCGACCGGCCAGTTCGGATTCTGCAAGAACTCGCGACCGATGGCGACGAGATCTGCCTGCCCCTCACGCAGGATCTTCTCGGCCTGATCGGCATGGATGATATGGCCGACCGCCATGGTCTTGACGCCGGACAGCTTGCGGATGCCCTCCGCGTACGGCACCTGATAGCCGTAACCCGGCGGATGCTCCGGATCGACGATCGACCTGCCGGTCATCCCGCCCGATGAGCAGTCGATCACATCGACCCCGTGCGCGGCGAGCTCCTTCGCAAGGCCGGCGGAATCGGCGACGCTCCAGCCGGCCTCGTCTATGGCGGAGACGCGATAGAACAACGGCTTGTCCGCCGGCCAATGCTTGCGCACGCTCTCGACAATCTCAAGCGCAAAGCGCATGCGCTTTTCCGGCGTGCTACCATACGCATCGGTGCGCTGGTTCGAGACCGGCGACAGAAACTGGTGCAGCAGATATCCGTGCGCCCCGTGGATTTCGAGTACGTCGAAGCCTGCGCGCAGCGCCCTGTCCGTCGCCTTGCCGTATTCATCGACAAGCTTCTGGATGTCACCAAGTGTCAGCTCGCGCGGCTGAAAATAGCCGTTGCCCTGCGCGATCGCGCTGGGACCGACAATCTCCCATTCCTCGCCGCGATCGACGCCCGGATGGCTCTCCATCTGCTTGCGGCCCTCCCACGGCAGCTGGTTGCGTGCCTTGCGTCCCGAGTGGCCAAGCTGAATACCGATGGCCGCACCATGCGACCTGCAAAAATCGACGATCCGCTTCAGCGGCGGAATGAACTCGTCCTTCCACAGCCCAAGGTCGCGCGGCGTGGTGCAGCCTCGCGGGTCGGCCTTGGTCGATTCCACGAAGATCAGCCCTGCGCCGCCGGTGGCAAATCGTCCGTAGTGGATGAAATGCCAATCATCCGCATAGCCGTTCTTTGCCGAGTAGGTCAGCATCGGCGAGACGACGATGCGGTTGCGGAGATGCACGCCGCGCAGATCCATCGGCGTGAACAGAAGGCTTTCCATATGATCCTCGTATTGTTCTTGACTTAAACTCTAAGACCGCCACAGCCGAGTGAAGCGCCGCGCAAAAGGACGCTGTTCTGTTAACGGCCATGACTGACGATGACGCAATGCGCGAGGCGATACCACGCATTGCACCTGGTCCATTTCCTCAAGCTCAACCCGCCGTAGCGATCAAAGCCATCAGCTCGCCGACATCCTTGACGCCGTCGAGCTTGCCGCTGACCTCGGCAACCTTGCCGGCGCGGTCGGCGCCGATCGCGGGCTCAGCGAGCCCCAAGAACTTTTGCTGCAGGCTCGCGCCCTGCGCCACGAGATCCGTCATGGGAATGCCGACGTCGAATTCTTTCCGCACTACGCGGCCGTCATTCAAGTGTACGGCGACCTCGCTCAGCGTGTGCGACGGCTTTTTCCAGGTTGCGATCTCGAACTTACTGCAGAGATCGACCACCTCGCCGCGCTTGGCCGTCTTATCCGAATAGGTGGCATCGCTGGCGGTATTCTCGCCGAGCAGCGCCAGCGCGTTGGTCGCACGCAAGGAGAACTTCACTTCCAGGCCGGTCTGCGGCTTCTCGATGTTGCAGACCCGCAGGTGCCCTTCGTCGACGCTGAGCGTCACCTTGCGGATGGCGTCGACCTGCAGCGCAAATTCACGCCGCAGCATGCTGCTCGCCTCGATCGAGGAGTGCGTCAGGTAACAGGCCGCATGATACTTGAAGAGCGTTTGCGGCAGGAACCAGCCGCCCGGTGGATCGGCCAGCGCCGCATCCGGCCGCGGATCCTCGGACTGGGTTGCGGTAAAACCCTGCTCGACATCGAGGATCGCCGGATTGCTGGTGAAGCCACGCTGCGCCAGCCGCGCCGCCTGCAAGCCGATCGCCGCTGCCCGCCCCGGATGCAGCGGCTTGCACATGGTGCCGAACACGCTCTTCAAGCCGGCGGCCTGGGTAGCAGCGATGCCGAGGGCGTGCGCCGTGGTGGCCGCATCGAGCCGCAGCATGTTGCTGGCGGCGGCGGCAGCGCCGATCGCGCCGACGGTGGCGGTGGTATGCCAGCCGCGCTGATAGTGGGTGCGGCCGACCAGCCGGCCGATACGACACTCGGTCTCGAAGCCTGCGGCGAACGCCTCCACCAGGCGCTTGCCATCGAGCTTGCGATGCTCTGCGAGCGCAAGCACCGCCGGCGCGATCGGCACGGTCGGATGGCCGCCCATGTTGAAGTTGACGTCGTCGAAATCGAGCGCATGCGACATCGCGCCGTTGAGCAGCGCCGTCTGCTCGATGTTGGCGCGCGTGCCGCGACCGATCACGGTTGCCTGCGGCGCACCGCCGTCCTCGGCGATCTGCTCGGCCAGGATATTGGCGAGCGGCTCGTTGCGCGCAGCAAGCGTGACGCCGAAGAAATCCATAAAGCAGTGGCCGACGACGGTGCGGGCCTCGGCCGAAAGATCGTCGTAGCGGAGCTCTGCCGCCTTCTTCGCAAGTGCTGCGGTGACCAGCACCGGCTCGGTCGTATCGGATTGTTCGCTTCTGCGCGCAGCAACAGCCATGGCGTCCTCCGTTGATCTTGGCTCCAGTTCGAGCAAGCGCCAAGACTAAGGGAGGACCGGAACCGGAGGAAGCGGCTTTACCGCAATGAAGCCTTTCCGATCCGTTTTGACTGCCGCGCTGGATTGACGTGCGTGCCGACTGCCGCGTGTCGTACGCACGTCAATCCAAAAAGCGCACTAGCTTCATAAAGTTACGAGCACCCCGACGCTCGCAGAACGTGGCAACGCGGTGCGACCGTCAGACCCGGGACACTCGCGCGCCCGGGTGGAGGGACGCCCTTAGCGTCCCGACGACGCCACGCGGACCTTTTTGCCGCGCGACTTCGCGGCGACCTTCGTGACGGTCTTACGCCCCTTGACGCTCTTCGCCGCCGCGTATCGCGTGTTCTTGACGGTCTTTGCGGCGTAGTTCTTGTTCTTCGCAACCCTTGCAGCGGCGTACTTCTTGATACGGGCGGCCTGCGCTGCGACAATCCGGGCACGCTCCGCGGCTTCCGCCTCCTCGATGAGGTTGGTGGCGAGGCTCGTCAGCTGCACCGGGTGCGACTCGGCAGCGGCGGTGCGGGATAGACCCTCGACGCCTTCGCACGGTGCCCTGTTCGGCAGCGCGAAGCTGGCTTGCAGCGGCTTCTGCATGGTCCAGCGCTTGGCCGGATGACCGGTGATCACCTTCACGTAGTTCTGGGTTTCCTCCGGCAGTCCGGATTGTCCGCTCAGCCATTTCCTGATCCGGCCACCACCGGCGTTGTAGGCCGCGGCGGCCAGACCGAGATTGCCGAACTCGTCGCGGAGCTCACGAAGAAACCGCGCCGACGCGGCAACGCTTTCGATCGGGTCGAACGGATTCTCGAGCCCGTACTCCACCGCCGTCGTCGGCATGAACTGTGCAACGCCCATCGCGCCGACATGGCTGCGCGCCCACTGATTGAACTTGCTCTCCTGCCAGAGGAGACGCGCGAAGAAGCCGACCGGCAGACCTTGCGCGCTCGCAGCATCCGCCACGGCTTCACAGACCTGCTCGATCGGCACCGTGCCGTTGGTCGTCGGCTCTTCGGCTGCAACGGCAGCGATAGCAGCGACGGCAGACTTCTCCGCCTTTGCGACCTCCTCTGCCTCTGCCTTCTCTGCCTCTGCCTTCTCTGCCTCTGCCTTCTCTGCCTCTGCCTTCTCTGCCTTTGCCTTCTCTGCCTTTGCCTCGTTCGAGTCGAGGCTTGCGAGCGATCCGACATGCCCCTCGATTTCCGACACGGCAAGCGGCGCCTGCTTTTGCTGCGGCTCCTTCTTCGTCGCTACACGAAATTCAGGCGCGGCATCATCGACGGGAAATGCAACGTTCTTGGCTGTGGTAGTCGTGAGGGCGGGACCTGCAATGCCAAGCACGACAGTCAAAGCGAAAATTGTACGCAACTCTCTGTCCTTTGTTGTGATGCGGGGACGACTGGCTTCTCTTCAGCAATCGTGCGCAATTTATGTCGTATTGCCGGCATTAGAGAGATACTTCGGTAACGGAACCATTTAAAAGTTCCGTCGAATTTGAATAAAATTTTAGGCATTCGCGCGGAGTTCCACGGAACTGCTAGTGACGTTTGGATCGAAAGCAAAGAATGCTTCGCGAAACGATGCCATAGCGCGGCAATGAAGCGTGACAGCCGCTTTTCTGATGCGACGAAACCCGCTCAGCGATGACGCACAAAAAGGGGCGGGGCTATACCAATTAATGATCGTGATGCCGCCAACTGGAACTATGAGGGCGTCTGCCTTAACCTAATTCGATGGCGCTTCTGTTCCACCATTGTGCACAAGCACGCCAGGTACACCCAAATCAGCTCATAAACGGTGTGGCGCCGCAGGAATCGCTCCACTAACATTTCAGGCGACGCAACGGCGCGATCGCGCCGAACTGCCGACGCATGCGAACGGCAGCGATCAAGGGGAGGAAGCCATGCTGACGATCGATTCTCAGGTTCATGCCTATGAGCGCAATCGACCGGAGCGGCCGTGGCTCACAGTCCCGAACTGGCCTGCGGAAGCGAATGCCGATCAGATGGTCGCGGCGATGGATGCGGTCGGCGTCGACGGTGCGATCAATATCTCGCCTTTCAGCCTGTACGGCTACGACGCGAGCTACGCTCTCGAAGTCTACGCGAAGTATCCCAACCGCTTCGCGCTGATCAAACCCGTTGATCCCGCCGATCCGGCGGTCGCCGAAACCGTCGCCGACTGGGCGGCGAAGAAGGGCACGGTGGCGGTGCGTATCATGATGGACCGCGGCCTGCCGACGGATCCCGCCGATCCCGGCATCACGCGCGTGCTCGCTGCCGCCGCAAAACACAACATGCCGGTCAACCTGCTCGCCTGGGGACGGCTGGAGCAGGCCGAGCAGATCGCTGCGCGCAATCCCAACACAGTGCTCATCATCGATCACATCGGCATCCAGCAGCCGCGTACGCCACCCGTGCCGAAAGACGCCTGGGCCGAGTTGCCGAACGTGCTCAAGCTCGCCACGCATGACAATGTCAGGATCAAGATCTCCGGCGCATGCACGCTGTCGCACGAACCATTTCCACACAAGGACATCTGGGATCCGTTGTCCCGCGTGATCGACGCCTTCGGCCTCGATCGCTGCATGTGGGGCACCGACTGGACACGCGCGAAGGCGGTAGTGGATTACAAGCCGGCGGTCGACGCGTTCCATGTCACCGATCGGCTTTCGGACAGCGACCGCGCCAAGCTGATGGGCGGAAGCCTCACCAAGATCTACAACTGGACGCCGTCCAAGGCCTGATCAGCGCCAGCAATATCCAGGGGGAATCTCAAGTGAACGAGCCACACGGACCGCTGCGCGGCGTGAAGGTTGTGTCCTGTTCGACGGCGCAGGCCGGCACGGTGCCCTACATGCTGATGGCCGATCTCGGCGCCGACGTCATCAAGATCGAAGCGCCGGCCGGCGGCGACAGTTCGCGCGTCGCTTCGGTGCTGCCGGGGATGCCGAGCACATTCTTCGAGACCAACAATCGCGGCGTGAAGAGCGTGACGCTGAACCTGAAACTGCCGGAAGCGCGCGCAATCCTGCACAAGCTGATCGCGACCGCCGACATCTTCGGACAAAACTTCCGGCCTGGCGCTGCCGAAAAGAACGGCTTCGGGTGGGATGACCTGCGGAAGATCAATCCAAAGCTCGTCTACATCTCGATCTCCGGCTACGGACCCAACGGGCCTCACGCCGATCTGCCCGGCACCGATTCGATGGCGCAGGCGCTGGGCGGGATTGCGCAGGCCTATGCGACACCCGGCCAGCCGCTGAAGACCGGCGTCGTTTCCGTTGCTGACGAGACCTGCGCCATTCTCGCCTTCGGCGGCGCCCTCGCCGCGTTGACCCATGCGCGAACCACTGGCGTCGGCCAGAAGGTCGACTGCTCGCTGCTGGGTGGACAGATCCGACTGATGGGCTGGACGTTGACGACGGCAATGTGGCGCAACCGCGACCCCGTCACCGGCCAGGCGCGCGTCGCAGGCACACGTGAGAAGCCCGCGATGTCGGCGAGCTTCAACGACAGGGACGGCAAGCCCTTCGTCTTTCAGCTTTCGCGTGATCAGTGGAAGGAGGCGCTGGCCGCGCTGGGTTTTACGGAGGCGATGGAGCGGGCCGGTTTCAGCCACCTCGGCGCGGCCATGGAATCGGACGAGGTGCGCGAAGCACTGCTGGCGAAGCTCGGTGAGCTGTTTGCGACCGGCACGCGCGAGGACTGGGTGGCACGGCTGCGGGCCGGCGACATCGTCTCTGCGCCGATCAACACGCTGCTCGAAGCCGCGAACGATCCGGATGTGATCGCCAACGGTTACGTCGCCGAGATCGACTACCCGAAATACGGCAAACGGCTGAAGGTGCACGGCACGCCGTGGCAATTTTCCGAGACGCCGGCAAAGATCGGTATCGCGCCGGAGCTCGGCCAGCACAACAACGAGGTGCTCGCCGGCCTCGGCTACAGCGAAGCAGAGATCGCGGACTTGAAGGCGCGGAAGGTGATCTGACGGTGAGCGGCGAGTAGCGCGGCCTCGGCTCCGCCTCCTTATCGGCTACCTGCCACTCACAGCTTCGGCAACCGGAAGCGATCCTCAGGATCGAGCCAGCCCTTGAAATTGGGCTTGCGCTTCTCGGCGAAGGCCGCACGCGACTCCATCAGATCGCTCTTGTCGCCGTGATCATGCAACTTTGCCGCCAGCGCCTGCTGCGCTTCGGACGGCTCCGGCCGCATCTGCCGCATCATGTGCACGGTATTGACGCGCGAGGCCGGCGGTAACGAGAGCAGGTGCTCCGCCATCGCCATCGCGGTCGGGATCAGCTCGGCCTGCGGCGCGATCCGGTTGAGGAAGCCGATCTGGTGAAACCGCTCGGCGGTGAAACGGAAACCGAGCGCCATCTCCATCGCGACCGGGTAGGGCAGATTGGCAACGTGGCCGTGATTGTAGCCACCAAGCAGCCAGCGCTTCGCTTCCGAAACTTCGAAGACCGCTTCCGGCACGGCGACGCGCAGATCCGTGCGTTCCACCAGCATGAAGCCGCCGCCCATGGCAAAACCGTTGATCGCAGCGATCACCGGCTTCTCCAGCGTGCCATCCATGAAGGGATTCGAGATCTTCAGCCGGGTACCGCCGGGCACCCCGGTCGTCAGCGTCTCCTTCATGTCCTCGCCTGCGCAGAAGCCGCGGCCGGTGCCGGTGAAGATCGCGACCTCCAACTCCTTATCGTGACGGAACTCGGTCCAGGTTTCGGCCAGCGCCTGGCGCATCTCGGTGTTGAGCGCATTGAGACGCTCGGGACGGTTCATGCGGACGATCAAGACCTGCCCATGACGCTCGGTTTCGACGACAGCCATGCGGGTTTTCCTAACCAGATATCGGGGACTGCCTTTGATAGCGGGTGCGGAAACATTTGACAAATGTGTTTTTACTTGACGCAAGACAAATAGCGTCGCACACATTTCCCTGCAAACACAACGGATGCGCGGGTTGAAAAGCGCGCATGACCAGGGAAGGTCCAAGGATGGCGGAGACGACGGCGGAGCTGGCCCAGTACGAAACCGACGGCAACATCGCGACGATCCGGTTCAACCGGCCGGATAAGATGAATGCCTTCAGCGACGAAATGGTCATCGCACTGCAAGAGCTGTTGCGCTGCGCCGACATCGATGACGACATCCACGCGATCATCCTGACCGGCAACGGACGCTGCTACACCAGCGGCGCTGACGTGCGACAGCGCCAGCTCCGTACCGCGGAAGAATTCAAGCGGCTCGGCGGCCCGCAGGCGCCGAATGCCAATGCCGGCGAGCTCCTGACTAAATCGATCAACTGGAAACCCATCATCAGCGCCGCGCACGGCTATGTCCTGGGCCTCGGCATCGGCATTCTGCTGCAGAGCGACCTGATCGTCTGCGAGGAAGGCACGAAGATCCAGGTCACCGAGATTCCGCGCGGCCTGGACGGCGCCAAATACTGGGGCATGCTGCACTGGCGCGGCGCCGGCGCCTTCGCCAATGAGGTGACGCTGACGGGTCGGATGTTCACCGCCGAGGAGGCTCTGGCGCACAACCTGATCGATCGCGTTGCGCCCAAGGGCCAGCACCTCGAAGTCGCAAAGGACCTTGCCCGGCAGGTCAACAAGAATCCGCCGCTGAGCATTCGCGGCGCGGTCCGCACGCGGCGCTGGTACATGGACCAGTTCATCCGCGAGGTGATCACGATGAACGCGCCATACAAGTATCACCTGACCGAAGACTTCAAGGAAGCCGCACGCGCCTTCGTGGAGAAGCGCCCGCCCGCTCCGTTCAAAGGTAGATAGTCGTATCCATCGCCGCTCCAGGTCGAGCCTGTTCGAACTGTGCCGTATAAGAGAAAGGCCGGTCGCATGAGACTAGCTGACTGGAAACAATATTTGGTCTTGATTTCCACGCTCGTCGCCGTTCCGCTTGCGGCGCGGGCGGAGGACTATCCGGCACGTCCGGTGAAGGTGATCATCCCATTTTCCGCCGGAGGCCCCACTGACATTGTCGGGCGCGTCATCACGACGAAGATGCGGGAATCAGGTTTTGGACAGCCGCTCATTATCGAGAACCGCGGTGGTGGCGGCGGCAGCGTCGGCACCGAGGTCGCCGCCCGCTCCGAGCCGGACGGCTATACGCTGATGATCGGCACGAGTTCGACGCACGGCACCAACCCGCATCTCTACGCAAAGCTCGGTTATCATCCGGTCGACAGCTTCACGCCAATCGCGCAGGTCGGCGTCACGCCGATGATGCTGGCCGTGAATCCGAAGGTGCCCGCCCGCAGCGTGGCGGAGTTCATCGCCTATGCGAAGGCCAATCCCGGAAAGCTGAACCAGAGCAGCGCGGGTGTGGGCGCCGGCGGCCACATTCTGGGCGCGCTCTTGAACAAGCAAGCCGGGATCACGACTGTCGTGGTGCCCTATGCCGGCTCCGGCCCCGCCTCGCGAGATCTGATCGCCGGTGTCACGGACTTCGCAATCGACGGTCTGCCAGTGCTGGCGCCCTCGGCGCGCGCAGGCGGCTTGTTTCTGCTGGCAACCACGATGGGCAGGCGCGCGCAGGCGTTCCCGGACGTGCCAACCATGGCCGAGTTGGGCTTTCCGGATTTCGACGCCTCGACGTGGAACGTGCTTTACGCACCCGCGGGCACGCCGAAACCGATCATCGACCATATCTTCAAATATGTTTCGATCGCGCTGGCCGACGCCGGCGTGATCGCCCGACTGCAGGATGCCGGCGTCGAACCGACACCGGATACGACACCGGAAAAGGCTGCGGCTTTCACGCGACGCGAGTTCGAAAAATGGGGGCCGCTGGTGAAGATGTCCGGCGCCAAGGTGGAGTAGCATGGCAGTCGACAAACGGGTCAAGGATGCGACGGCCGCACTCGAAGGCGTCGCCGACGGCATGCGCGTCATGGTCTCCGGCTTCGGCGACGCCGGCATGCCGAACGCGCTGATCGACGCGCTGATTGAGCGCGGGCCGAAGGATCTGACCTTGATCGTTACTGGCGCCGGGATGAACGGCTCCCGCCTGGCCATGCTGTTCGAAGCGAAGATGATCGCAAAGGTGATCTGCAGCGCGGCGCGCGGTCGCGACGGACTGACCGAGATGGAACGGCAGTGGAAGGCTGGCAAGGTGGAGCTGGAACTGGTGCCGCAAGGCACCTTTGCCGAACGCATCCGCGCCGCGGGCGCCGGAATTCCGGCGTTCTTCACACCGGTCAGCTACGGCACGCCGATCGGCGCGGGCAAGGACGTGCGGGAGTTCGAGGGGCGCAAATACGTGATGGAGCACTGGTTGAAGGGAGATGTTGCGTTGTTGCGCGCCGAACGTGGCGATCGCTTCGGCAATCTGCAGTATCATGGAGCGCAGGCGAACTTCGGTCCGGCGATGGCGACCGCGGCCACATTGACCGTCGTCGAGGTCAAGGACCTGTTGGCGGAAGGCGCGATACCGCCGCAACAGGTCGGCACGCCCGGCATCTACGTGAACCACATCCTCGCGCTTCCGGATCTGCGCCGATGAAGCTGCTCGATCGCAAGCAGATGGCGTGGCGCGCCGCGCAGGATATCGCCGACGGAATGTATGTGAATCTCGGTCTTGGCATGCCGATGACGGCGGCGAATTACACACCGCGCGATCGCGACGTGTTCTATCAGACCGAGAACGGCATTCTCGGCCTTGGCCCCTCGGCAACGACGGAGACGAAGGACCTCGACCTCGTGGCCCCAGGCGGCACGTTCGTTACGCTGCGCGAGGGCGCAGCGCTGTTCACCAGCGTCGACGCATTCGCGATGATGCGCGGCGGACATCTCGACCTGACACTTCTGGGTGGCTATCAGGTCTCCGCCAGTGGCGATCTCGCCAATTGGGACACGGTCGGGTCCGATCGCGCACCGCTGATCGGTGGCGCCATGGACCTCGCCGTTGGTGCCAAGCAGGTGTGGGTCATCATGGACCACACCACCAGGGACGGCGAGCCGCGGCTGGTGAAGATCTGTACCTACCCGCTCACCGCGACCGGAACCGTGAACCGGGTCTACACCAATATGGCGGTGGTCGACGTGACGGCCGAAGGATTTGTCGCCAGGGAGATCATCGATGGCATGAGCGTCGCCGACCTGCAGGCCGCGACAGGCGCGCCGATCGTTGCGACAAGCAATTGCCGCGTGCTGACGGCACCGACAATCGCCTGACGAACGCATCAAGCCGACGTTCCGTCATGTCCGCGAAGGCGGGCATCCACGACCCGCAGCGCTGACGGGGGGGGGATGGCTTATCGAAAACCAGTCTCATCGCACACTGGCTAGTTTGCCAGCGCGAATCCTTTGGCGAACTGGTCGGTGGCGGCCTGCAGCCGGCCGTCCTCCGTCCTCGTCACCACGACAGGCCGCGCCAGCTCGTAGTTGAATGGGATGTGCTGTTCCTTGACGAGCACGGAAGGGTATTCCTTCGCGTCGATCTTCGAAACGACGTCCCGAAGCCGCTCGGAGGCGAGCAATGTGGAGCCGCTGGCATCGATGCGGGGCGCATGGACGGCGCCCGCTGCATCCATCTTTCGTTCCACGAGGTTCAGCGCAAGCTGCAGCACGGCGTTGATGATGCGCCTGCCGCCAGGGGCGCCGATAGCCGCTGTTGCCTTGCCATTCCTGGTGAGGAGCATCGGCGCCATGTTCGCCAAGGGGCGCTTGCGCCCTGCAATGCTGTTGGCAGCATGACGATGCGCGTTGAACCAGCCCATCGCTCCGTCCATCAACAAGCCGGTGCGCGGGCAAAGCACCTTGCTGCCGAAATGGTTCGCCGCAGTATGCGTCAGTGACACCGCCATTCCGCTCCGATCGATAACGGAGATGTGGGTGGTGCCTGCAGTGGGTGCCGTCGCTCCTTCGGGACGCCAGGACGGCCTGCTTTCGGATCGCGCCTCGAATTCCCATGGATCGTGCGCGGCCACGCCCGCGAACAGGTCCCACGGCGCGCCCTGTCCGGGTTTCGCGCGCGGTGCAGAAGCGCCCGCCTTGATCGCGCGGGCGATGTTGCCGATGTAGCGTTCATCGAGAAGCCCCGCTTCCGGGACCGGAACGAAATCCGGGTCGCCAAGCCAATGATAGCGATCGGCGAATGCATGCCAGCTCGCGGCCGCGAGGTGCTCGAGACGCTGGGGCGTGTCCTCGTTGGGCCCGCCCTCAGGGTAGAGAGCCGTCCAGATCTTCAGGATCTGATGCTGCGTGAGCGTTCCACATGGGGAAACCGGCCCCCAGACGTCATGCCCTCTGAACTCCATCCTTCTCGCCCGCGCGATGAATGTGCTTTCGTTGCGCAGGTCGTCACGCGCGATGATGCCGCCGAGTTCATGGACGGTTTCCATCAGACGGTCGCCGACTTCGCCGGCGCTGAACGCCTCCGCTCCTTGCGCGGCGAGCAGCTCAAGCGTTCTGCCGAGTTGTTTCTGGCGAACCATCGTCGGCTGGCCGAGACTGGTTTCACCAAGATGAGGAACGGCGAAGGGATCGCCACCCGAGAGGAACGCTGCCGCGGCGCCCGGATCCTTCCGTAGCGCGGCAAGGTTGGCGACGACTTCGAGCGCGAAATACGAATCGGCTTCGAAGCCGTCATGGGCCGCGCGGATTGCAGGCTGCAAAACCGTCGCAAGCGGCAGGCGCCCGAATCTGCCGTGAGCCTTGATCAGTCCGGTAAGCGATGCCGGGATGCCGGCAGCCTTGATGCCCTGAAGATTCTCGTCGCCCTCGACGACCGACACGCCCAGCCCGCGATCAAGCGCGCGGCTGGTGTCCACCTTGTACATGGTATCGGTTGCCGCCGCCGGAGCACGGGGCGCGAACTCCACGGAATGAACCTCGCCGTCTCCCGTATGCACGAGCATGAAGCCTGAGCCTGCGATCGTGGTCTCCATCGGCTCGACGACGCCCGCAACGAATCCGGCTGCGACGGCAGCGTCGACGGCATTGCCGCCCTGCTCCAGCATCTCCATACCTGCCTCGGCGCTTTGCAGGCGCGCGGCCGCGACCGCGCCGTTGGTTCCTTCCGCGGCCGTTCTGGTCACGGCCTGGCTGGAGATTTTCATGGGATTCTCCTTTGACGATCAGGCATTCAGTTCGGACTGGTAGGTCTCTCGCAGACTTAAGAGACTGAGCAGGCTGAGAAGCGCGCCGACAGCGACGAACGCCGAGACGGCGTAGACGGTCCCGAAGGACGAGAGCAGCCAGACGGCGATGAAGCTTGAGGGCGCACTGAAGATCACCGATGCCAGCTGATAGCTGACCGAAACGCCTGTGTACCTGATCGACGTCGGAAAGGCTTCGGCGAGATAGCTCGACTGGACCGCGTAGGTGCCCGCATGGCCAATGGACCACGCGAGGACGCTGGCCAGGATCATCCCGGTCAGGGTCTGAGTGTTGATCAGCCAGTAGAACGGGAAGGCGATGATCAGCCAACCGAGCAGTCCGATCACGTAGACCGCCTTGCGGCCGACCCGGTCCGAAAGGCGCGCGAAGAAGAAGTACGCCGGAATGCACGCGACGGCGCCGCACATGCCCGAAATCAACACCCAGCTGGCGGGAAGCCGCAGAGTTCCCTGCGTGTAGGCTCCATAGAAGGAAATGAGAGCATACGCGCCGAAGGAGAACGCAGCCTGCAGAAGAACAGTCAGCGCCAGGACCCGCCAATGCTCGCGAAAGAGCGTGGCCAGCGGAACGCTCTTCTCCTTCTTCGTCCCGGCCTTCTGGGCCTCAAGGAAGATTTTGGATTCCGTCACGCTGAGCCGCACATACAGTCCGAATGCGACAAGCACACCGCTCATGAGAAAGCCGATACGCCAGCCCCAGTCGAGGAATGCCTGCTCGGAGGTCAGGAAGATGACGACCTGGAGGACGGCGTTACAAAGAAAGAACCCGATCGGATTGCCGATCTGGCTGAACACGCCATAAAAGCCACGCTTGCCTTCCGGGGAGTGTTCGATGGCCATCAACGCCGCGCCGCCCCATTCGCCACCGATCGCGACACCCTGGCAAAGCCTCAGAACGACCAGCATCAGGGGCCCCCAAACTCCGGCCGTTGCATAGCCAGGCACAAGGCCGATCAGAAACGTTGCGATGCCCATCAGGAGAAGGGTTGTCACAAGGGCTGCCTTGCGGCCGACCGTGTCGCCGAAATGTCCAAAGAAGACGGCACCGAGCGGGCGGGCGAGAAAGGCGACGCCGAACGTGGCGAAAGATACCAGCAAGGCGGTCGTCGGCTCCGAAGTCGGAAAGAAGACGCGCGGAAAGACCAGCGCAGCACAGATGCCGAACAGGAAGAAGTCGTACCACTCGATCGCAGTCCCGATGAGGCTGGCGCTTGCGACCCGCACCGGAGATGACTTTTGCGGCACGGCTCCTGCCACCGCCGAATCGGCCGTCGAAGCACTCATGAATTTCCTCCTAGTATTGACAAAACGTTTTATCAGGCTTGCCAAATCGTTTTTGCAGAGTCAAGAAGGTCCGGTGCCGGGAGGGAACCGTTGAAGCCGCGCGTAACAATTCGGGACGTTGCCGAAACGGCGGGCGTGTCCATCACCACCGTCTCGCACGTGCTGAACGGGAAGGGGCGCGCGTCCGAAGCAACGAAAAGGATCGTGCTCGAAGCGGCGGAACGCGTCGGTTACAACGCCGACCCCATCGCCCGCAGCCTAAGGACGGGGCAGACACGGGTCATCGGTATCGTTTTCCGCCCGTCGGATGCAATCAGCGGCTCAATGCACGGCACGGAGTATCATATTCGGCTCGCAGGCAGCGCGGCGACAGCGGCACTGAGCCAGGGCTACGGACTGCTGCATCTGCCGAGACTCGAGGAGCGCGACAATCCGGTTTTTCCAATGGACGGCTGCATCGTTGTCGCGCCACACCGTAACGACCCTGCCGTGACATCACTGATCCGGCAAAGGACACCTTACGTGCTTGCCGACGCCGACCCCGGAAGGCCGGAACTCGAGTGGTGCCTGAGGCGGGACGACTATGGAGGCATGCAAGGCCTCCTGGACCATATGGCCGACCACGGCGCGCAACAGATCGCTTTCTATAGCGGCACCGACGAAAACATGTGGCTGATCGAGGCCGCCCGCGGTTACCGCGACTGGTGCGAGAAACGCCAGCTGAAACCAAGACTGGCCCGTCTTCCAGAAAGCGCCGGCCCCGACCGAGCCCACGACCAGGCTCTCGCCGATCTGTCCCTGACGAGCGACAAGCCGGATGCGATCGTCGCGGCCACGAGCCGATTTGCTTATGGCGTAGGCGAAGCCGCGCGAAAGCTCGGCCTGGAAATACCCGGCGACCTGATGGTCGCGGCTCTCTCCGACAGCGATATCGCGCGCGACTATCCCGTTCCCATCACCGCGCTGGACTTGCACGGGGAGACTGTCGGCAGGGAAAGTGTCCAGATGCTCATGACCCGGCTCGCCAATGATTCCCTGGAGGTGCGGCAACCGATCCTGCCGACCTTGCGGATAAGGCAATCGACGAACCGCAGATACTGATGGCCGACGCGACCACGCGGTAGCATGACCTGTGGCACCACTCCGTTCAGAAACTTGTTCGACGAACTCTGGTCGAAGTGGGACGAGAGTCGCCGAACCACATCAGCAACCTGATTTGCCTGCCTCCGGGCGTTGAGTGAAACAGCTCGTCGCCTGGCCAGGCTCAGCGGCTTCCGCTTCGACGTAACTGCGATGAAGCGTGCTCGCGGTCTTGTTGCCGTCGATCAGCACATAATAACCGTTGCCTCTGGTCCGCCCCTTGATCGTCCCGGTGCGCATCTTCAATCCGGCATTACGCTGCTCGCCGAGCGGCGTCAGCCGCACGCGGTCGCCGATCTTCAGATCATCATTGTCCATCGAATTCCCCCGAGCAGGTGCGGGGGAAACCTACTGACAGGACGCTCGGCGAAATGTGAGGAATATCACATGCGGCCGGGTCAGAATCGAAGCCAGCGCGCAGACGGGCCCGACAGAAAGCTTCTGCCGATCCACCGCTTCTTGAACCGTCGCTGTGCCGGCTATTCGGCCGCGACCTTAGCGCGTTGACGTTCGGCGACGAGCTTGCGTGTCAGCGGAATGAGCTCGCGGCCATATTCGATCGCATCGATCAGCGGATCGAAGCCGCGGATCAGAAAGATGTCCACGCCGAGTTCGTGGTAGTCGAGGAAGGCCTCCGCCACCTGCTCGGGCGTGCCGACCAGCGACGTTGAGTTGCCGCGAGCCCCGGTGAGGTTGGCGATGCCGGTCCACAACCGCTTGTCGAGACGAGCGCCCTTTGAGGCCAGCGCCAGCAGCCGCTTCGATCCTTCGTTCGGCGGGCCATTCTCAGCGCGCTTGAACCCGGTCTTGTCTTGCAGCGCCCTGGCTTTTGCCAGAATCGCGTCGGCCTTGGCCCAGGCCTTTTCCTCGGTCTCGGCAATGATCGGTCGGAACGACAGGCTGAAGCGCGGCGAAGGCCGCCCATTCTTGACGGCCGCCGCGCGGACACGCGCGATGACCTTGCGCACTTCGTCGTAGGTCTCGCCCCAGAGCGCAAACACGTCCGCGTGCTTGCCGGCAACCTCGATTGCGGGATCCGACGCGCCGGCGATGAACACCGGAATGCCGTTTGGTTGATAGGGCTTGATCTGGGAAAAGCCGCCTTTCACCTGATAGTACTTGCCGTCGTAGTCGAATGGTGTCTCGCTCGTCCACTCGGCGCGCACCACATCGAGAAATTCACTCGTACGGACGTAGCGCTCATCCTTGTCAGCGACGGCGTTGCCGTCATGCACCAGCTCGGCATGATCGCCGCCGGTAATCACGTTGAGCGAAACCCGTCCCTTCGTCAGGTGATCCAGCGTGGCGAACTGACGCGCGAACACGGTCGGCGCGGTAAAACCCGGCCGCTGCGCGATGAACACATTCAGCCGCTCGGTGACATATGCGGCATGCTGAGCCACCTGCAGGCAGTCCGGCAGATCCGAATGGAACGCCAGCAGCGCGCGGTCGAAGCCGGCGTTCTCATGTGCCTTGGCAACGGTCTCAACATGATCAACGTCCAGCACAGGGCCGTTGCGGGGAATGATCTCGGACGAATTGCTGTTACCGATGTAGCCGATGAATTCGAGTGACATGGGTGCTCTCCGTAGCGGCTGGAATCAGGGTCAGAGTTGCAGGACGGCCCGGCCGGCCGCGGTCTTGATGGAATCGTCCTGCGGCGTATGAATCCGGCCGCAGAGCACGTCGCGATAATGGCGTTCGAGGGGATTGGTGCGCGAGAGACCGTGATTGCCGGACAGTGATAGTGCCGCCTCGACGACGGCGATTGCGTTACCCGTGACCGTAAGCTTGACCGCATGGGCTTCTGCGACCGTCACCAGGCGTCCATCGTCCTGGTCGGAGGCAACGCTTTCGATCAATCGCGCATTTATCGCGAGACGGACCTCGATATCGCCGACGATTTCCTGCACGCGCGGCAGCGTCGCGAGCGACGCACCAAGATTGGCGGGCTTTCGAGCTTTAAGAAAGTTGACCAGCCAGGTCTTCGCCGAGCGTGCGATGCCATCGTAGATCGCGGCAACGAAGATACTGTGAATTGCATTCTGCACGACGTCCGGCCCCTTCCAGGCTTCCGGCAATCGCACATCGATCTCGTGGTTGAGCGGAATGCCGACGTCGTCGAAGATGGCGTCATGGCTGCCGCTTGCGCGCTGGCCGAGGTGATCCCAGGTCTCGACGATGCGGATGCCTGGCAGGCCTGCCGGCACCAGGAACGAACCCACGCGCGGTTGCGGTTCGTCGGTCTTCGCCCATACCACGTAATATTTCAGGATCGGCGCTCCGGTTGAATAGATCTTGTGGCCGCTGATCCGCCAGCCGTCGGCCATCTTGCGCGCCGTGGTCGCGGGCAGTCCGCCGCGCGCGGGCGAACCGAGATCAGGCTCCACTCGCAACGCATTGATCAGCGCCACGCCGCGATTCGATTCCGACGACAGTTTCTTGGCGAGATGAAGCGGAAAGCGGTCGTTGCGAGCGATCATGAAGTGCTGGATGTAATGCATCGCCAGCACGAGTGCAGTCGCCGCATCACCCTCAGCAATGAGGCCGAGCACCTTGGCGACTTCGCGCGCGCCGGCACCGTGGCCGCAGAAGCCGCGTGCAACGGTGAGCGACAGAAGTCCGGCCTCGAAAAGCTTCTCGAAATTCTCGAACGGAAAGCTGGCCTCGCGATCGTGTTGCTCGGCGCGGCTGGCGAAATCAGACGCGAGCAGGCGTGCCTTGTCCAAAAAACCGGTCGTTGCATCCATCAGGGAGCTCCGTCAGATCACCAGGTCGCGTCCAGGCCGAGCAGACCGAGAATCTGTCGCCGCAGTTCGGCCAGGTCCGGATCGCCGCGATGACGCGGATAGGGCTTATCGACGGGAAGGTCGGCCTTCACCTGCGCCGGCCGGTCGCTGAAGACGATGACGCGGTTGGCGAGAAACAACGCTTCCTCGACATCGTGCGTGACAAGCAGCGTCGTGAAGCCTGCGCGCTGCCACAGTGACACGAGTTCGGACTGCATCGTCAGGCGTGTCAGGGAATCGAGTTTACCGAGCGGTTCATCGAGGATCAGAATCCGCGGATCGTTCACCAGCGCGCGCGCCAGCGCGACGCGCTGTGCCATGCCGCCCGAGAGCTGGTGCGGGAGGGCCTTGGCGAAGCTCGACAGACCGACCAGCGCCAGAACTTCATCGATCCGCGCGCGCTTCGCTTTCAGGCCTCCCTGCGCTTCCGGTCCGAGTGCAACGTTGTCGCGTACCGTGCGCCACGGAAACAGCGTCGGATCCTGGAACACGACCACCCGCGACGGATCAGGGCCGGCGATGGCGATGCCGTCTTCCTTCAGGCTGCCCGCGGCGGGAGGCTCGAGCCCGGCAACCAGCCGCAACAACGTCGACTTGCCGCAGCCGGAGGGACCGAGCAGTGCGACGAACTCGCCCGGTGCAGCACGGAAACTCACTTTGTCCAAAACGTCGAGGCGCCTGTCTTCGATCGCGAAGTGATGACTGATGTTGTCGACTTCGAGCGAAGCGCCAGCCGTCGCGTGCTGTACTTGCTGCGCCAACGCTACCATTTGACGACACCCTTCTGCCAGGACAGCAGGCGGTCGCGAACCTTGAACAGGAGCGTGATCGCGCCGGAGCACAGGAGCGACATGACGATGAGTGCCGCATACATGTTGGCGTAGGCTGCCCAGCCTTGCGCCCATTGCAGGTACCAGCCGAGGCCGGCCTTCACCCCCATCATCTCCGCGACCACGAGCACGGCGAATGAAGCCCCGAGTCCCATGAACAGGCCGACGAACATGTGCGGCATGGCGGCGGGTACGGCGACTTTGCGAATCAGGAACCACGGCGTCGCACCGAGCGTGCGCGCCACGTCGTAGTAGCTCGACGGCACACTGGCGACGCCGGACCATGTCAACACCGTTACCGGGAACGCCGTCGCAAGAGCGATCAGGAAGATGCTGGCGCTCCAGCTCGACGGAAACAGGAAGAAGGCGACGGGTAGCCAGGCGGTCGCCGGCAATGGGCCGATGAAGCGCAGCACCGGATGCACCCAATAGCCCGCGCTGCGCGACCAGCCGATCGACACACCGGTCAGGAATCCGATGACGGCGCCGATCGCATAGCCTGAGATCTGCAGCTTGACCGAGGCGAGCACGCTCGCGCCGAGCTTGCCGAAATCGTCAAGATAGACCTCCAGCAGCGCCTGCGGCGGCGGAAAGAACGGCAACGGAAGCCAACCTAATTTGGCAGTGACGAGCTCCCACAGCGCCAGACCGAGCCCGAGCACGATCAGCCACGGCGTGCGGTGCGCGAACCAGGTCCCTGCCTGACCAAGACGCGCGCCGGCAAGCGAAACGACAAAGGCAGCCAACGCAACGACAGCCGCTCCATACGCGAAAGTCGCCGTGCGCGACCAGTCGCCCACATCGTCGCGTGCGAGGCTGACTGCTGTCACCCCGAGCCAGCTTGCGGACGCGGCGATGCCCCAGCCGCTGACGGGAAGCCGCGAAACCGCCTGCGCGGGGCTTGTCTCCGTCGGACCGGTCTCATCGAACGTCGCAGCCCTAGATGCTGAGGACGTCGGCATAGATGCGCTCCGCAAACTTCGTCGTATCGGTGGTCTTCTTGAAAACCGAGACCAGCTTGAGATCGTCGGCGTAGGCTTTCAGCTCGCCCTTCAGGACCGCCCCCGTCGGATGGTGATGATGGGTGTGGTAACCGACCAGAGACCTGAGATCATCAAAGGTCGCGTCCTTCGGAGCATAAGGCGAGAACGCTTTGGCCGCGAGCTCCGGGTTCTGCGCCGTGAACATCGCGGCATCGAGAATGGCTTGCGTCACTGCCCGCGCGACCAGAGGCTCGTCGCGCATGAGGTTGCCGCGCAGGCCGAGAATACAGCAGGAGCGTTCTCTGTATTCGCCGTCCAGGTTCGAGGCGACTTCTTTGAAGGCGCCGTCCTTCAGCCACAGATAGGCGACTGGATCACCCGACAGGAACGCATGCGTTTCTCCCTTCTCCGCCGCAAGGCGCAGTAGGTTTCCGGGAAACACGCGCCACTCGACGTCGGTGTTCGGATCGATGCCGCGCTTGGCAAGTTCGATCGAGAAGAAATTCTTGTCGGCACCACCAAGATCGGCGACGCCGATCGTCTTTCCCGTCAGATCCGCGAGCCCAGCGATGCCGGACTTGGTGGGCGCGAGCACGCGCATGCAACCGCCATGCGTCGCCGCCGTGATCTTGACGTCGAATCCCTGTTCGAGTGGCTTCAGCCAGCGCAGCGCCATGCCGACACCGCCGTCGGATTTGCCGGTTGCAATCGCCTCGAGCAATTGATCGGTCGAACCTGCGAAGTTGACGAGCTCGACGTCCAGATTCTGCTTCTGGAAGAAGCCGTGATCGATCGCGACAGGCACTGTGACAAGGCAAACGGCGTTGGCGTTCCACGACAGGCGCAATTTGCGGGGCGCGCCGCTCAACGCCGTCGCCGTTTCTGAGGACGTGCGGCAGAGGGGAAACTCGGAGAAATCGATCGGCGACCGTCCCGACGGAAATGCCTGTGCGCCGAGAATGCCGAGTGGTGCAGCGAGAAGACCTGCAGCGCTTCCTCCCAGCAATGCCCGGCGACTGAGTTGGCCTGGTCGATCATTCGACATCGTGCGCACCCCTGCTTTGCTCCGGCCAGCCGGGAGCGCTCGCGCGCAAGCGTTTGCGCGGCGCCAGTCAGCTGTCGTGCCGGTCGTCTTGTTGAAGTCGCGAACCGCGCGAAACAGTCGCGCGCAGGTCCGCTTGGTGTGCACAAATCATGCGAGCGCCCGCCGCTTTCGTCAATGAAATGGAATTTCGAAGGTGTTACGGAACGGAGAGGATGATTGTCTGAAGCGCGCCGCGCGCGAACAAGAGCGTGCGTTTGTGCAAAAGACACCAAGGTGCGGACGTGGTTGGGCCGTCAACAACAGAACTGCGGCGGCGAATCTTACGGCGGCCTTCGATGCCTTCAAAATCGATCGGCGATGAAGGCCTGAAACCTGTAGCCGTATGCGATCGTGCCGTCGCCGTCCGCGAGTCGCATGCCGATCGCGAGAAGCGCGGATATGGCCGACGCTTCGCCCAGTCTGACAAGAACGCCTTTGGCGTGAGACGAGGACAGGGCAAGTCCCACAAAACCATCCATGTCGAGCGGTAACGTGAGCGTTTGGGTCAACACGTCCTTAAGCTCGAACTCCTCCAGCGCCTCAAGCTCCGCCGCATAGTCGGGCCGCATATAAGCTTTCGGCGGTCCCTCTCGCGCCAGGAAATCCTCGACCGCTGCAGCGGCGGGCGAATAGACGGCATCGCGGATGTATTCGACGATCGCGAGAACGCCGCGAGATGGGAGCGCACGCGACGCCTCCGCATAGAATCGCGGTCTGTCGAACCAATGCGCCGCGGTAGCTGTGACGATCGCCCGCGCTCCGCCGTCTCCGATCGGCAAGGCCTCCGCCGTGCCATCGGTGAAGGTGATCGCGAGGTCCGCTGACCGATCGATGGCGGCGCGACGCATTTGCGGCGCCGGTTCGACGCCGATGACGCGGAAGCCGGCCGGCAACGCTCGCGCCAGCTGTCGCGTGAAAATGCCGGTGCCGCAGCCAATATCGATGGTCGGATGATCGGCCGATCCGGGTGAGGCAGCGATATGGGTTGCGAGCGCACGCACCATGGCCTCGGGATACTCTGGCCGGAAGCGCTCGTAGCGCCCGCTGACCGCGCTGAATCGATCGCGGAAGTCCCGAAGCTGGCTTTGTTCACCGCTCATCACCGGACATGAAAGCTCTACCGTCACCTTTCGGAACGCCTGCATACGCGGGTCTGCTTCGCAGAAAGAGCTGGCGCAAAACCGCCAGGATGGCATCCAGATATATCTTGACTTTAGATATATCGAGATATATATCGCACTACATGAGACACAGACATCACAGACACTTCGGCGGCGAAGGCCGCCATTTCGCGGCGCCGGACCATCACCGGGGCCATTCAGGCAGACATCGGCGACACGGCCGGGGCCAGCACCATGGCGGCGGTCGGCTGTTCGACTACGGAGAACTCCGACTTCTGCTGCTGGCGATGATCGCGGAGCGGCCGCGGCACGGCTACGAACTCATCAAGGCGATCGAAGAGCGGTTCGGCGGCAGCTACAGCCCAAGCCCGGGAGTGATCTATCCGACGCTTTCGTGGCTTGACGACATGGGCTATGCGGCGATCGAACCGGAGGCGACAGGCCGCAAACGCTATCGCATCACCTCCGAAGGCGAAGCCTTTCTCATCGCCAATCGTGTTGCCGCTGACGAGCTTCTGTCCCGCGGCGGAACCGCCGGCGGTGAAAGCGCAGCAGCACGTGTACCGGCACCGGTCGTGCGGGCTATGGAAAATCTGAAACTCGCCATGCGACTGCGCCTCAGGCAAGGACCGCTCGACGAGGCCGCCGCCGAACAGATCGCCATTGCGCTCGACACAGCCGCAAAGGCCGTGGAGCGCAGCTAGTGTCGTGGATCAGAAATTCCACCATCGTTGCCGCGAGTCCATCGTGCGAATTTCTGATCCATAAACGACACTAGAATCATAAACTTGCTAGTGTCCTGATCGAATCCGAAGTTCGCTCTGAGCTCGCTGCAAAGTATAGCGAACTTCGGATTCGGGACACTAGATCGTTGGCCTGCCTGTCGCGATTTGCTTTCGTGGCGCCGCCTACGCGGCGCGTGCGCCGCTCGTGCCGGGAGGCGGCTCGACCTTCCGCTCTTCAAGGCCGGCAGAGATCGCGTCTTCGACGCGCTCCAGCCAGACGAACTCGAGCTTGTCGCGCACCTCTTCTGAAATTTCTT
Source organism: Bradyrhizobium sp. LHD-71 (assembly GCF_031157255.1). Classification (GTDB taxonomy): domain Bacteria; phylum Pseudomonadota; class Alphaproteobacteria; order Rhizobiales; family Xanthobacteraceae; genus P52-10. The sequence goes on from NZ_JAVIFX010000024.1 coordinate 67,468, forward strand.
CGAGGTCCTTGCGATTGCGGGCCGGCATCATCACGCGCTTGAGCCCGGCCCGCGCCGCAGCCGCCGATTTTTCCTTGATGCCTCCGACCGGCAGCACCAGGCCGCGCAGGCTGATCTCGCCGGTCATGGCCGTATCACTGCGGACCGTCCGGCCCGTCAGCAACGATACGAGCGCTGAATAGATCGCCACGCCTGCGCTCGGCCCGTCCTTAGGGATGGCACCCGCCGGAACGTGAATATGAACGTCGCTCTTTTCGAACAGCGCGGGATCGACGCCGATGGCGCTCGCATTGCTTTTCACGAGACTGAGCGCGGCCTGGGCGCTCTCGCGCATGACCTCTCCCAGTTGACCGGTCAGAATCAGCCTGCCGTTGCCGGGAATGCGTGTCGCCTCGACAAACAGAATGTCGCCGCCCACCGGAGTCCAGGCGAGGCCGGTCGCAACGCCCGGAACGCTGGTGCGCATCGCCACCTCGTTCTCGAATTGCGGTGGCCCAAGAATGGTGGCCAGATCGCTCGCGTCGATACGTACCTTCTCGGTGCTCCCCTCGGCGATCTGCACTGCGGCATGGCGCAGTGCTTTGCCGATTTCGCGTTCCAGGTTTCGCACGCCGGCTTCGCGCGTATACCGTTGAATGATGGCGTGAAGCGCGTCGTCAGTGATGTCGGCCTGACCTTCGCGAAGCCCGTTGTTTTCCAATTGCCGCCGTACGAGATATCGGCGCGCAATCTGCAGCTTTTCGTTCTCAGTGTAACCCGCCAGGGTGATCACCTCCATTCGGTCGCGCAACGGACCGGGAACGGTGTCGAGAATATTGGCGGTCGTCACGAATACGACTGCGCTCAGGTCGAATGGAACGCCGAGATAGTTGTCACGGAACGTGTTGTTCTGTTCCGGGTCGAGCACCTCGAGCAAGGCTGCCGACGGATCGCCCTGAATACCGGCGCCGAGCTTGTCGATCTCATCCAGCATCATCACGCAATTGCGCGCACCGGCTTTTCGAATGGCCTGAATGATATTGCCGGGCAGTGCGCCAATATAGGTGCGTCGATGGCCGCGAATTTCCGCTTCATCGTGCACTCCGCCGAGACTGACGCGCGTGAACTTGCGATCCATGGCGCGAGCGATCGACTGTCCAAGTGATGTCTTTCCGACACCCGGCGGCCCGACGAAGCACAGGATGGGCGCCTTGCCATGCGGCGCGAGCTTGCGGACCGCGAGATACTCCACAATGCGCCGCTTGATCTTCTCCAGTCCGTAGTGATCCTCGTCAAGGATCCGTCGCGCTTCGGCGATATCGATCGGCTTCTCCTCCGGCAGAGCCCAAGGCAACTCGATCAGCCAATCGATATAGGTGCGTGTCATGCCGTACTCGGCAGCCGCTTCGGGCATTCGTTCCAGTCGGCGTAGCTCCTTACGCGCCTGCTCCTCCACATCCTTCGGCATTTGCGCCTTGGTGATCGCTTCCGAAAGCTCCGCCACCTCGGCCCCTTTGCCGTCGCCCTCCCCAAGCTGACGCTGGATAGCCGCCATCTGCTCGCGCAACAGCACCTCGCGCTGCCGCTTGTCCAGCGCAACCTTTGTCTGCTCACCGATCTCATGAGACAGACGCAGAACTTCGATACGTTCGGCCAGCAGGCGCGACACCTTCTCGATGCGAGCACTCACATCGATCGTTTCGAGAATTTCCTGCTTCTCTTCCCGCTTCAAGTCCATGTAGGCAGCGACGAAGTCTGCCAATTCCCCAGGACCAGCGACATTCTGAACGGCCGCCACAAGCTCCTGCGGAATCTGCGGCATAAGCTGCAACGCTTCGACAGCTTCGCGCTGCAAGTTCAGGAATCGCGCTTCGATCTCGGGCGTCTGCGTATCCGGCTCCTCAATGCGCTGCACGCGCGCCACCATGAATGGCCGGCCGCCCAAAAACTCCAGCACTCTGAATCGTTGCTGCCCCTGACATACGAGATGATGCGAGCCGTCAGCGGCGGTGACGTAGCGCACGATGTTCGCCACGGTGCCAACGCGGTAGAGGTCGATCTGGTCCGGCTCTTCGAGCTCGGGATCGCGCTGCGCGAGAATGCCGACCTGATGCTGGCCGCGAATGGCCTCTTGCGCCGCCGCAACCGAACGCGGACGGCTGACTGTGATCGGAAAGACAATGCCGGGAAAGAGCACGACCTGGCGCAGTGGGATGAGGATCAACGCATCTTCCGGAAGCTCAGTCGGAGTCTTGCCGGAATCGCGGACGGACGCTGCTGCAGCGGATTCGGCTTCGGTCGATGCTTCGTCGATGACCATGCAACCACTCCACTCTCATCCCGCCTTGTTCAAACGGATCAGCAGACATCCGTTCACTGCGCCGCGATCAATGCTGTCGTAACGACCCGGTGGCAGCGGGAGACGTCGCGCGAAGTGCCCCTGCGGCAATTCCAGCCGATGAATGATCGCATCGTGGAGCTCCGCCGGAAGCGTGCGCGTGCCGGCGATGACCAATTCGCCATCCTCTATGACGGCTTCGACCCGATCAGGGTCGACGCCCGGCAGTGCGACAAGGACCAGGACATGCCGCGCAGTCTCCAAGACGTCCGCAGGTGGCTCCCAGACCGGGGTGCGTCTCGAGCGCTGCAGTTGGAAAAACTGGCGATGCAGACGTTCCGCGCGTGCGAGCATCTCGCACGCCTCCGACCACATCCATGCGTCCGCCTTCGGCGCGGCCATCTCGGTCCAATCCTCCTGTCAGGCCCCCGTCAGCGGAACCCGCAGTTCTGGATAACGCGGAGTTGGCAGGTTGGTTCTTCGCTGCCGTGCTCTTAAATCCACTATTGGCGGCGGCGCGGCCTTCGGCCGACGCGGTGATGGCGCCAGGCTATGCACCTGGAATTTAAAACCTGAGCGAAATTCTGCCGCCAACAACGAACGAGCCGTCTTGATCGGGCCTATATTCGATCAGCCGCATCGACGGCGTTCTGGCGCGACCTCTCACCACCAACCGAAGCCAGAACCGGCCAGGTAAACGCCGATCATGATCGCAAACAGGCCGCCGCCAAGATACCAGGCCGGCGTGTTGAACGTACCAATGACCTTCTCGACCAGATCGTCAGGGAGAATCAGGTAGGCGGTCGCTTCAATGACTGCGAGCCAGCCCAGCAAAGAAATGATCGCTGCCGGCGGCGACGACCAGACATTGTGCGCCACGACGAGGAAAAGTCCCGCCAGAAGCTCGATGGTTGACATGACAACGCGCGTTAGGCGCTCCTCAACGAAGGCACCGAAGACCGGGACGAAATAACGCCTTCGAATCATGATGGCCGCACCCATGATGATGAGGGCGAGTCCAAGAACCTTCGAAAGATAGATTGTGAGCGGCATGGGCAATGCAATCCGTCAAGCGCCTCTGTGCTCTACAACCGGGACCTTCGACCGCCGTTCCGTGCACGTCCGGCTTGCTCTTGCAGCGCGCTTGACGAGACGACACCGTTCACGTGTCGGGGATCCGCCATAAACGTGCGCACCCGTTCAATAATGCAGGCGATCTGCCAAAGGCAGACCTATCTGAAATCAACCAGCGGAACGGTGTCTGGGCGCAGCAAATGGCGAAAGGTCGCGCTTGAGAAAAGCACCCTGCCCCGGTTTGCCGACGATCTCGCCATCCTGCACCATGACGTTGCCTCGCAGCAGGGTCATGACGGGCCATCCTGTGACTTCGAGGCCCTCATAAGGCGTATAATCCGCGCCGTGATGCAGCAATTCCTGCCGAATGGTTGTCGTGCGCTGCGGATCCCACAGCACGATGTCGGCATCGAAGCCGGGTGCGATCGAGCCTTTGCGTGGGTAGAGCCCATACATCTTGGCGTGATTGGTCGACGTCAGCGCCACGAACTCATTGAGCGTGATGCGCCCCTCATTCACGCCTTTCGAGAAGAGGATCTGCATCCGGGTTTCCACGCCTGGAATTCCATTCGGGACCCAGCGGAACGATGTACGGGATTTCGGATGGAGCTTGCCCTCTGCGCTGTCATAGCGGAACGGGCAATGATCGGAAGAAAACGTCTGAAACACACCGGCGCGAAAGCCTTCCCAGATTGCGTCCCAGCTGGCCCTGTCTCGTGGCGGCGGCGAACAGACGTACTTGCCGCCTGTCTCGTCCATGTTGAGGCCCTTCAGGTCTTCCGCCGTGAGCGCGATGTATTGCGGACAGGTTTCCCCGTAGATCTTCAACCCTTTGCGTTGCGCCCACAGGATCTGCTCCATGGGCTCCCGCCCGGAGACGTGCACGATCATGATTGGAACGTCGGTCAGCTCGGCATGGCTGATTGCACGATGCGTCGCTTCCCGCTCAACGGATTCAGGGCGCGAGACGGCGTGATAATAGGGCGCGGTTTTGCCCGACCGCTCCAGTCGTTCCGTCATGTAGCGGATCGCGTCGTATCCCTCGCAATGAACCATGACGAGCGCCGAGCAGTCGCGCGCGCAGTCGAACACGTCCAGCATCTGGCGATCGCTGAGGACCAGGTCGTCATAGGTCATGAACACCTTGAATGACGTATAACCGTCCGCGACCAGCGCCGGCAGCTCTTGCCCGAGCACGCCGGGACTTGGGTCCGAAATGATGAGATGGAAGCCATAGTCGGTATAACAGCGACCATCGGCCAGCTTGTGATAATCGGTTACGCAGCCGCGAAGCGAGGCGCCGCGCGGCTGCAGTGCAAACGGGATGACCGTCGTCGTCCCGCCTGCGATCGCCGAGCGCGTCCCGCTTTCGAAATCGTCGGCCATCACGGCATCTCCGGACGGCTGGGCCAGATGCACGTGGCTGTCGATCCCGCCCGGCATGACCAGCAGCCCGCCCGCGTCGATCTCTTTCGCGCCTCCCTTGATATTCTGCGCCACAGACTGGATGCGCCCGCCAGAAATGGCGACATCCGCGCGGAATGTGTCGGCTGCCGTGACAACTGTGCCGCCGCGGATCACTACATCGAATTCAGCCATTGAATGCTCCTGTCGAAGCGACTTTGCCCGTGATCGGCGCCGGCCGCACGTTCATCAACCCGCCTTCAGCTCCGCATCGGCATCGCTGTGCTCTATCCTGCGTGCGAGCGCGTCAGGCAGCCCGATGGTCGATTTCGCCGGCGGCCTGCGAAACGTTCCCGCGGAGGCCTTGACCGTGGCCAATCCCACCAGCAACTCGGCCTGCTTCACCGAGGCAGCAACCTGATCGACCACGGGGACCGGAATGCGGTTCGCGACCTTCGGCGCCAGGCCGGTCAGTGGCGCGCCGCCCATGATGATGACATCCGCATCGCGCTCGTGGACCGCGCGCAACGCCATCTGAACGAGCAGGTCCTCCTTCTCCTCCTGAACATCGCTGACCTGCCGGATCGGACTGTCCAGCATAGTCACCCCGGCGCAGCGAGCTGTCAGGCCGTGCATCGCGACACATTCTTCATACCAGGGGCCGAGAGCGCGCGCGAAGGTGACGATGGCAAAGCGCCTCCCGAGCATGCACGCGCTGAGCATTGCGGCTTCGGCCATGCCGACGATCGGGATATCGAACAACTCGCGCGCGCCGAACAGGCCCGGGTCACCGAACGCTGCGATGATCGCCGCGTCGACGCTGTGATGATGTTCCGCGAGCATTTCCAGTGCGATTGCACCGCCGATCTGGGCTTCAGCGCGGCTGGCGATATAAGGAACGCCGCGGGTCGCCGTCACCGGCACCATGGTCGTGCCCGGCGCCTTTGCCGCCTCCGCAGTCTGGAGCATCCGCGCTGTCATCGCGTCGCTGGTATTCGGATTGAGGAGCAATATCCGCATGATGAATGCTGCCCTTATGAGCGGCGCGCGGTCGCCGCGTGTGCGGCAGCCGACGCCTCAGTCTCGGAAGAAAAAAGACTACCCCACTCGCGCAATCCGGACATCGCAGCGCCCGCCAGCCGCATGCTTTTCCACAGAGTCACGGCGACGGAGTCGTACACTGGAATGCCGAGTTGCTTCTCAAGGCGCGCGGCGATGCGCGCGCCGCGCATATTCGTGCAAACAATAGCCACCGCATCGCAGCCTTTTGCTGCGACCGCCGTGACCAGGCCTTCGATCGCCTCTTCCGTCACCTCGGCGAAAGAAAAGTTGTCGCTCAGCTCGAGACATCGTTCGGACGTGCACCGGAAACCGCCAGCCTCGAGATTTGTGATGATCTTGTCCTGCACGTCACGCGTATAGGGCGTCACCAGACCAACGTTTCGCAATCCGACCGATCGCATAATTTCGTCCAGCGCAAGAACCGACGACGTCGCCGGAATGCCTGTGGCCGCCTCGATATCGCGACACAGCTGCCTGTCGCTTTCGAGTCCTGTCCAACTGGCCGACGTTCCATTCCACGCAATGACATCGACCTTGGCGTGAGCAAGGAGCTCCGCCGCTTGCAGCATCGTATTGGCTGCGAACTGATCGAGCGCCGAACGGGACAGGGCAATCTCAGTGACCTTGAACCGGCTGAAATGGACCGTCGTGGCGGGACAATCCCGCATCATATGCATCAGCATGGGCTCTAGCACCGTGTTCGACGACGGCGTCAGCATTCCGAGGCGCGCGGCCTTCAGCGGCATCGTTGTACTCTCCGACAAGCCTCGCACGGCAGCACGACGGCGGCCGGGCTTCTTTCAGGAAGGCCTTACGCGGCCTGCCTCGACATCCGGGACTCATCGCGGATAAGTCCCAACACACGGCGCTTGGCCTCGTTGAATTCCGGACTGGTCACGTCGCGCGGACGCGGCATGTCGAAGTCGAAATAGTCGCGAATACGACCGGGCCGCCTGCTCATCACGGCGATGCGGTTGCCGAGCAACAACGCTTCATCGACGCTGTGGGTGACGAAAACGATCGTGCACCTGATCCGCTGCCAGATCTGAACCAGCTCTTCCTGCATCTCGATCTTGGTCTGGGCATCGAGCGCCGCAAACGGCTCGTCCATCAGAATAACCCGCGGATTCATCAGCAGGGCCCGCGCAATGCCGACACGCTGGTTCATACCGCCCGAGAGTTCGGATGGAAAGTGGGCCTCGAACCCCTTCAGGCCGACGAGATCGATGAACTCCTGCGCGCGGGCGCGGCGCTCGGCCTTGCGAATCCCGGAGAGTTTCAGATGGAAGGCGACATTGTCGGCGACGTTCAGCCACGGCATCAGAGTCGGCTGCTGGAATACGACCCCGCGATCGGCGCCGGGCTTCTGCACGACAACGCCGCCGACTTCGATGCGGCCGGACGTCGGCTTGTCGAAGCCCGCGATCATGTTCAGGAGCGTGGACTTGCCGCAGCCCGACGGTCCAAGCAGGCAGACGAAATCGTGGTCGTTGATTGTCAGGCTGACGTTGTCGACTGCGAGAATGTCGGCGTTGCGCTGCCGGTCGGTGAACGACTTGACGATGTTCGAAATCACAATCTCGGCCACGCTCAGCCCTCCCGGCTTTGGATGGTGGACGCGCGCTGCCAGCGCAAAACCCGGTTCATGAGCAGCTTGATGGCGATATCCGAGAGATAGCCGAGCAAGCCGATCGAGACCATCGATGCGATGACCATGTCGTAGCGCAGGAAATAGTAGGTATCCCAGAGGACGTAGCCGACGCCGCTCTTCACGGCGACCATCTCGGCGGTCACGGTCAACATCCAGGCCGAGCCGACGCCGATGCGGAGTCCCGCAAAGATCGACGGCAGCGCCGCGGGCACCACGACGTTCCACAACAGCTGCCGCTCCGACGCCCCCATCATCGCCCCCGCGCGGATCAGGTTGCGGTCGATCGTCTTCACGCCGTGGATGGTATTCATGAGGATGGGGAAGAACGAGCCGAGAAACACCAGGAAGATCGCCGGTTTGTCAGCGATGCCGAACCAAATGATGGCCAGCGGGATCCATGACACCGGCGGGATCGGCCGCAACATCTGCAACGTGGGCTCGACTGTCTTTTCGATGAAGCGCGACCAGCCGATGCCCGTGCCAATAATCACGCCGATCAGTGCGGCGATGCCGAAGCCCGCCGCAACACGGCTCGAACTCGCCAGCACGTGCCTGATCCACGTGCCGGCATAGTCCTGCGTGCTGCCGTCGATGGCGAACATCCAGTCCGCCAGTGCAGCGAGCACGGCCGATGGCGGCGGCAGTAGCGCGGGCGGGAGATAGCCCGAACGCGAGAATGCTTCCCAGCCGATGAGGATGAGCAACGGGACCGTGATCCGTTCGATCTTCGACTGGATTTGTCGCCACGCCAGTCCAGGCGCTGGATAGAGCCGTTCGGTAGCCGCCCGCACTGCGTCCTCCTGACTGCGTTCGTTCCTCCCGCTGGCGAAGAAAGAAAGCGGGAAGCAAGGCCGGCCGTTGCATATCGAGCCTTCTCTCGCGACCACAAGCACATTTTGCATGTTGCATACCATTTCCGCTTATTGACTACGGAATAAGCAGTTTTTGCCTACATAAATCGCGCTTTCGCCGCACAATTGGATGGAGCAGGCGCGCTCGAATTCGGTAGGAACGCTTCAATGACAGCGAAGCCGAAAACTCCTGCCGCGAAGCGTGGCCGTCCGCGCAAGGTGCGGAGCTTTCTTGCCGATGACAGCCTCAAGCTGGGGCGTACAGGCCTGCACGAACAAGCCGCACAGCGATTGCGCGACATGATCATCAGAGGCGACCTGCCTCCCGGCTCGGCGCTGGTCGAGAAGGATCTGTCGGAGGCCTTGGGCATTTCGCGAACACCACTGCGTGAAGCGATGAAGCTTCTGGCGCAGCAGGGCCTGATCGAGCTGCGGGCGAACCGCAGCGCGTGCGTTCGCACGATGCGCCTTTCCGAAATCTCCGATCTGTTCGAAGCACTGGCCGGCATCGAACGGCTTTCGGCCGAACTTGCGGCGAGCCGCATCACTGCTTCGCGGCTGGACGAGCTCCGGACGTTGCAGGAGGCCATTGAACAGCATCATCGCGACGGCGAGCGCATGGCCTACTACGCAGCGAACCGCGACATTCACCGTGCGATCGTGCTGGCCGCCAACAATGTGCCACTGGCCGACGCCCATGCCGCGCTGCTCGCTCGCTCCGAACAGGTCCGGTACTTCGCATTGAGGCTCGAAGACCGCTGGGGTCAGTCGATCGAGGAGCACCGCCGCATCCTCGAAGCGATTGAGAAGCGGGATTCACGGCGAGCCGGCGAGCTTCTTGCAGCGCATGTCGCGCACACCGCTGAGGTCGTCGCCCGGTCGATCGAGAAGAGTTCCGATGCCCCGCGTAATGCAGCCTGATGGAAAGCCTCGCTGTTTGTCCCGTTCACCCCGAAGTCGGAGATGTTCAATGCGTATCATGAAGTGGTTTTTTGCTCTTGCCGTTTCGGCAAGTTTGTCGATGCCGGCTGCCGCTGCCGACAAGGAGACGATCAAGCTCGGCTATGCCAAATGTGCGCATTGCACGCCGCTGACCCTGACGCCAGGATATGCCAAGGACATCAACCTCGACGTCGTCGGCTTCACCACCGGCAATGACGTTCTGACCGCGCTTGTGTCGAAAAGCATCGACGTCGCACAGGTGACCTACCTGCACTATGCCACGGCGCTCGACAAAGGCTTCGACATCGTTGCGATCTCCGGCCAGGTCAATGGCGGCTCTCAGATCATCGCCACCAACGACTTTCCGGTGAAGGCGAACGACTGGGATGGCCTGAAGAAGCTGATCGCCGAAAGGAAGGCGGCCGGGAAGCCGCTGAAGGTCGCCGCATCGCGCGGCAATGCGCAGGACATTCACATGCGCGGCGCCTTCACCAAGCAGGGCATCAACTTCGCCAAGGATGTCGAGTTCGTCAATATTCCAAATCCCTCTGATCATGCCCAGGCGCTTCGCCGTGGCGACGTCGACCTGATCTGTTCGGTCGAACCGTTCGCAACGCAGATTCAGCAGGTCGGCGCCGGCAAGCTCTTCACCCTGCCCTATGACCAGCCGGCCGGAAAGCTGACCAACCTGATCGTCACACGCTCCGACGTCATCGCGGCGCGGAAGCCCGCGCTGGTCTCGACGGTGGCTTCGATCGTGAAGGTCAACGACTATGTGGCCGCAAACCAGGATGCATGGGTCGCCGTCATCAACAAGGTCACCGGACTGGACAAGGCGATCGCCGAGGGCGCCATCAAGAATCTCGAGCCCGACCACAAGATGCATCGCGAAAAAGCGGTAGCGATCGCGAAGATGATGAGAGAGATCAACTACATCAACCGCGACGTGTCGGCAGACGTGGCAAAGTTCATGGACTACAGCCTGCTTGAGGCCGCGACCGGAAAATCCAGGTCCGAACTGGGCAACTGAAGGCGCTGTCGCAATTGGCCACCCTTGTAACAGGCGCGTCGGGCTTCGTCGGCGCCGCCTTGTGTGAAGAGCTGGTGACCCGCGGCGAGCGGGTCATCGGCCTTGACCGGACTCCGCCGGCGGCGGAGTTCCTGACCGCTATTGCCGGCGCACCCGGCAACTTTTCGTTTATCGCACTCGATCTGAAAGACCACGGCGCGCTCGCGCGCGTGTTCGCCGATCATCCGGTCGATCGCGTGGTGATCGGCGCCGCGATCACCGCCGACCAGGCACGCGAGCGTATCGATCCCTCCGGGATCATCGCCGTGAACATCGGCAGCGTCGTAGAGACAATCCGCTGCGCGGCCGGCGCGCGGGTTTCGCGTGTCGTCTATCTCAGCTCCGGCGCAGCGTATGGCGCGAGCGCGCGCGAGGTTTCCGTATTGACCGAGACCTCACCGCTCAAGCCGACGTCTCTTTACGGAATCACCAAGCAGGCGGGCGAAGCCTGCGCGCTGCGGCTGGGCGAGACCTTCGGCATGGAAGTTGTCGTCGGCCGTCTCGGCACCTGTTACGGTCGCTTCGAGCGCGCAACCGGCGTCCGCGATACGCTCAGCGCGCCTTTCCAGGTGATCAGGCTCGCGTGCGAGGGCGTGCCGGCGAGCTTACCGCGGCCGGCACCGCGTGACTGGCTCTACGCGCGCGACGCTGCGGCAGCGATTGCCGCCGTTCTCTACGCACCCCAACTTCCGCATCGCGTCTACAACCTCGCAGCAGACTTCCGCTGGTCGCTGGCCGATCTGTGCGCGCGTCTGGAAACCGTGGTGCCCGGTTGGCGATGGATGATCAGCACGGACTCGAACGTCAATCTCTATGAGGATTTCGACCGTGCGCCGATGGGCATCGATCGCCTGATGGCCGACACGTCATTTCGCCCGCAGTACGATCTCGCCAAGGCTTTCGCCGAGATTGTCGCCGACCACGCCCCACTGGCCCGCTTCGCACCCAAGGACACGGCTTTGCCATGAGTGACTCCACCTCAGGACCCGAGCATGTCGATCGCCGGCTCGACACGCAGGTATGCATCGTCACGGGAGCCGCTTCGGGAATCGGCCGGGCGATTGCGCGACGCTTCGCCCGACATGGCGCGACGGTCGTCATCGCGGATGTTTCGCAGACCGTGCTGGAGGGTGGTGAACCGACCGTCGACGTCATCGCCACCGAAGGCGGCATAGCTTACTATGTTGAGACCGACGTGTCGGACGATGCCGCAGTCATGGAGCTCGTCGCATTCACTGCGCGCAAATTCGGTCGCCTCGACGTGATGGTCAACAACGCCTGTATCCGCCATGCACAACGCCTGACCGATCTGACGCAGGATCAATGGGAGCGCGTTCTGGCGGTCAACCTGACCGGCGTATTCCTTTGCTGCAAGGCCGCGGTCCGCCAGATGACCCGTCAGGAACCACGCGACGAAGTGCGGGGACGCCTGATCAACATGTCATCGCAACACGGCATGATCGCCGCGCCCGACGACCTGGCCTATGGCGTCAGCAAGGCGGGTGTGGACTACATGACGCGACAGATCGCCGGCGATTATGCCAAGCTCGGCATCGTCTGCAACGCGATTGCTCCGGGCAAGATTGTCACCGGGCAGGGCGGCCGTCTGCTTGACGAAACCGTGCTCGATCGTGCGCGCCGCCGCACACCGTGGCCGCGCTTCGGCCGCCCCGACGACGTCGCCGGCGCGGCACTCTTCCTTGCCAGCGCGGATGCCTCTTTCATCACCGGCGCAACTCTGATGGTCGATGGCGGCTGGATGGCTGCGTGAACGCTTCTGGTCGTGAAAGGCAGCTCGCAATCCCAGAAAGTAAAAGCCCGGCGTCAGCCGGGCTTTTAGACTTACGGGCAGAACCAGATCGGCCCCGCCATGATGCAGCCGCGTGTCCGCCAATCGCGCGGGCGGGCGTGATGGCGGTGCCATCCCGGAGGTGCGCTGCGATAGCGCCGGCCGGGCACGAAACCATGATGATGGTGGCGGGGCCGATGGATATCGCGACGATGGTGGTGGTGACGGTGCTGCACCTGGATGACGTCCGATTCGACTGACACAGTTGCCTGGCCGGGCAATGACGCCGGCATCGCAGAGGCAGCAGTGACGCCGGCAATCGCAATGGCGAGAGCCGCGAGGATCGATTTATACATTTTCTTGAGCACGTCCTTTATTGAGCCTTCGATTCGAATGGCGCGTCAACTATGCGGCATCAATGTGTCGTTTGCGAGTCGCGCTGAAAGGCTCCGTTCCAGGAAATCCATAACCCGCGAGGTCTGGTCCGGCAGGAAATGATAGCCTTCTTCGATGAAGCGTATCTCGGCGTGCGGGGCGGCACGCTGCAACCGTTGCTTGGTGTCCCTCGAGTCGAGGAGAACATCTCGCCCGCCGATGATCGTCAGAATCGGCATGGTGAGTCTGCTGAGTTCGGCATCCGTCAGCCTGGGAATGCTGACAATCCGCGGCTTGATCGCTCGATCTATGCTGTCCATGAGGTCTGCGAATGGCTGGATATGTTCCGGCAGCACTGTTGGCGCCGGACCGAACACCAGTTCGCGCGTCTTGCGCCGGCCCCAAGGGCCAAGCAGAAGAAGCGGGAGCGCTTTGAGCAGGAAGTTCTTCTGCCGCCCAATGCCGGCCGGACAGATCAACACCAGCGCGTCAACGGCTGCCGGCCTTCTCTTGGCGTAATCGAGCGCCAGCCATCCCCCGAGCGACGCGCCGATGAAGGCAGCACGCGACAACCCCAATCCCTTGAAGACATCGTCGAGCCACCGGGCATGCGCATCGCTGGCAAGCTCGGGTCTAACGGGAGCGCTCAAGCCTGCCTCGCCGATCATGTCGACGGCGAACAGCCTGAACTTCGTCGACCATGACGCAACATCGCACATCCAGGAGGCCGCGTTGGCCTGGGAGCCGTGGAGCAGCAGGACCGGCGGCGCGCGCTCTGGTCCGCAGGCCAACACGAATGTCGAACCGTGGCTTGTCGACACCTGCAATTCGGTTTTCTCAACCGGCCATCGATCGAGGACGTCCCTGTAGCGGGCCTGAACAACCACAGCCGCGTCGGCACGCCTGTACACGACGCGGCTCATGATCGCTGTCTCAGTTGCAGTTGCAGCATCTCCAGCAGCTTGCTCACGTCCGACGGACTACCGATCGCCACCACCTTCATGCTTTTGGCAAGTGGGTCGAAGGCCGTTTCAAGGTGCAGCGGCGGCGTCTCGGCATTGCCGGCCAACGCTGCAGAATGGAGGAACGTCGCCATCCGCTGCGCTCGATCCACGGAGATGTCGGGGACGTCGACGATGCACGTCGTCCGCACGCCGGCCACCGTTTCGGATCTGCCGCCGGCGATGCCGGCGAAGGCGTCGAGCCTGGCGCGAGGGATACGATAGGACTTTCCGACCCGCGTGGCCGGCAGACGTCCGTCATGGATGTAACGAAGCACGGTCTTGGGATGCAGGTTCAGCTGTTCTGCGGCCTGCTCGACGGTGAGAAGATGGTCGGACACTTCTCGTACTCCATATTATTCCTTAGGTGCCTATAAGGAGCAATAGGGATTATTCAGTCAGAACTGGAAGGAGAGACCGATCATGTCAGGGGATGCGGCGGCCGAGATGAAGACGCGGCTGCGGGCCGATTTGCGCGTGGCAATGAAGCACCGGCGGCCCCTTGAGGCGAAGGTGATTCGGGCGCTTGTGGCGGCGATCGACAATGCCGAAGCGCCGCCGATCCATACGGCGCAGACGACGTGGACCCCTCATGACTTCGATAGCCGAGCGGCGGAAGTCGAGCGGCTTCTTTTGAGCTGGTCGGACGTGCGAAATGTCATCCTCGCAGACATCCAGGAGCGCGAACGCGCGGCCGCCGAGTTGGAGCGGCTGAACGAGATGGATCGTGCGGAAGCTTTGCGCGCTGAAGCTCTGGTGGCGGCCCGTTATCTACAGTGAACTCGCGGCCGTCACGAACGCGGCGCGCTCCTGCCCGTATCGGACCGGTTGCTCGAAAAAGGGACTGTGTCCGCTCTCCTCAAAAAGCGAGAGCCGGCTGTTCGCGTGGACCGCGTTGATCCGTTCGGACATCACCAAGCGGACAAGGCGATCATGAACACCGTGGGTCAGCAGGATTGGCCCCGCATAGTCCTTGAAGACGGGTTCGAGATCGGACGTTACCGTCTTGACGAAACCCTCATTCACGGCGCGTGCCGTCATGCCATTGACGACCAGCATGCGCTGCATTTCCAACGCCGTCGGTGGCCGATGAAAGCAAGCGGCGAGGAAGTCCGCCGTGGCCGCAGTCCGCTCGGCAAGATCTCGAGAGGTGGCGGTCCGGGTGAACGTGCCCGCCTCTTCGGTCAGAAGATCTGGCGACAGCCTGGTCACGGCATCGACCAGATTGATGCCGGCAATGTTCGAACCGCCGTATTTTCGGAGATAGGCGCCTGCCACGAAACCGCCGAGCGACCAGCCCACCAGCACCGGCCGGCGGAGCTTCGCGCCAGCGATCACAGCCGCGACGTCGTCCGCCCATCGATCCGCATCGGCATAAGCCTCAGGTGAAGTCGGCTTGTCGGAGTCCCCGTGGCCGCGCAGATCGAATCCGACCATGCGGAAGCCTGCCAGTGCGGGGTCGGCAAACTGCTTCTCCCACCTGGCTGCCGTCATGCAAGGCATTTCGATCCAGGCGCGCGACGGGGCGAGACCAGCGCAATTGCAGGAGATCGTTGACGACGTCGTTGCAGGCGTGGCCGCGCGGTTTCGCAGGGATCGGCGAAGACAGTAACGGCGCTCCGGTTCAGGTCACCGCTTGCGGGCCACGATGTAAGGACGGTTGTCGTTGCCCTTCGTTGCGTGGCTTTCCGTGGCGATGATGTCGAAACCTGCGGCAGATATAAGCTGGCTCAGCTGCGCCGCCCGGAAGACGCCCGCATAAGGTGCGATGCCGATTGCGCGCATCGCCGGCAGCAAGGCCAGGCGGATGAGCGGGTTCATGTCGCCGACGCAGGGCGTCTTGGAGATGAACACGCCCTCGGCTGCAAGCAGGGCATGGATGCGTCGCAGCGTGGCCGGCAGGTCGCGAACCAGGTGGAGATAGTTGAACCCCAGAACAGCGTTGAATGCTTTTGCGTCAGGCGGCAGCGTCTCTGCGGTCGCGGTGCGAAAGACAAGTGCCGGGGTCGGCTCGGCGGCAAGCTTCTCGTTGGCGATCGCGATCATTCCGGCGGAAACATCCGTCGCGAGATAGTCCTGCACATGGCCGGCGAGCCGCAGCGCCGTCGTTCCTGTGCCGCAGCCCAGCTCGAGCACCTTGTCGCTGCGCGCCAACAGCGTGCGGGTCCTGTCCAGCGTCCGCTCATAGCCGACCTGATCGGCGATCGGACCCCTGGCATACTTTCGTGAAGTCCGGTCCCAGAAACGGGCGTCGCTGGCTGCGTTCATGATTGCTCCTCGCAAGCATCCATAGCGCAGAAATGTCGCGGTTTGAAAACGACGTCGGTCGCGCACGATGCCGCCCGGCGCGGTGAGCCACGCACACCGAGCCCCGAGGAGTGGACGACGAACAACTTCATTGCCCCGTAGCGAGACACTGCGTCGCGAGCGCGTTCGCGGCGGGAGGCGCGCAGCGCTTACGCGTCTGCCTTTCGATGGGCGGTGATGAAAAGCCAGAATGCCGAAAGCAGGAAGTAGAACGCGCCGAACGCCGCATAGGGGGCGATGTCCAGGATCGTCGGCGCAACCGCGCCAAAGGAGCGGCTGATCATGAAGCCGCCAGCGAGGGCCGACTGGGCCCCACTCAGGATCATTGCCCATTGCGCGCTATAGTGACGCCAGCGCCTGCCCCCCGTGTACAATTGCAGCAGACCCGAGAGGATCGCCCAAACGCCAAACACGGCCAGAACGGCATAGGTGCTGGTGATGACCGCCACAATCACTGCGAACGCCGTGATCGTGCTGACCGCGACATTCAATGCTTGGGACGGGTTGGCTCTGAGGCCGCCGTTTATCCGGGCGTCGACCAGATTAGCGAGAGCGTCCCATGCCGGATACATCACGAGCAGAACAGCGACAGGGCCAGATTGCCCGTTGAGGAGAATGGCGGCGGCAATCCAGGCGATCGAGAAAACGGCGCGCACGAAATAATAGGATCGCAACCAGCCCGATTGGGCCCAAGGTCGGCTTTGCATGAGGGTGACTCCTTTTGTCTACCGACTAGTAGGTAGAGACCATTCGCAAGTCAACCTGACGCGTGAGCACTCTGTTGTGAGGACCGGGCACTTGAGGAAAGCTTGACGATTTGCCTACCGGTAGGTAGGTAGATAGCGACATGAAATCAATGACTTCGACGTCGGACAAGATCCTCGACATCGCGCAGTCTCTCCTCGTCAGGGGAGGCTACAACGGGTTCAGCTATGCTGACATCTCCGCTGCGATCGGCATCAGGAAGGCGAGCATCCACCATCACTTCCCGACCAAGGCCGAGCTGGTGTCGGTGCTGGTGGACCGCTACAGGCGGCAGGCGGAGGCGGGCTTAACGTCCCTTCAAGAACAGTCCTCAAGCCCTGCCGAGCAATTGCAGTCCTATCTGAACTTCTGGCAGACGTGCATTCGAGATGCGTCGCTGCCCTTCTGCGTCTGCGCGATGCTCGCCACCGAGATGCAGATGCTGCCGGAAGAGGTCGCATCACGCGTCCGCGCCCATTTCCGTCATCTCGCGGGATGGCTCACCGCGGTGCTCCGGGCTGGCGTAGAGCAGGACGTGTTCCGCCTGGACAAGCGACCGGAAGAAGAGGCCCAGGCGCTGATGGCATCGGTTCATGGGGCAATGCTCTCGGCGCGGGCTTTCAGCGACCCCGGACTGTTCGGCGCAATCGTCAGCTCCCACGTCGCCAAGCTGCTGCCAGACGGTCGGCCGAAGTGATCGAATGACGTCGACTAGCCCGGAGAGGTCAAAGTCTCCGGTCGCTTCAAAGGGCTTGTGACGTTAGAGACGACGAAACGGAGAACTACGTTTGCGTTTACGCTTTCGCCCTCTTGACCTTCGTCGGTGATGGTGTGGTTGAGTGGCTAGCTTGAACTCTTACGCGTCAACGCGAAGTCCTCAGCGCGGCCTTGTTCATGTCGTCTTCGATCGCCCGAGCCGTGTCCGGCGATTCCCTCACCAGTGTCGGTCAGTCCGGAAGAGGAATGTGCTCATCCCGGTCATCGACCGGGAGATCGAAGCGCCCCTTGCCCCAGTTCTGCGCGCGCCATTCGGCTTTGGCCTCTTCGATGCGCTCCTGCGATGATGCGACGAAATTCCACCAGATGTAGCGGGGACCCGAAAGGGTCGCGCCGCCGAGAATCATCAGCCGCGCGCCTCTGTCACCAGCCGCGACAGTGATCCTGTCGCCGGGTCGGAAGACCATCATCCGGCCTGCCTCGAAATCCTGGCCGGCGATCGAGATCGAGCCTTCGACGATGTAGAGGCCCCGATCCTCGTGATCGTACGGCATCGGCAGTCGGCTTCCTGCTTCTAGCGCCACATCGGCGTAGAACGTCTCCGAATACATTGTCGCGGGGGCCTTCTCACCATAGGCGTTTCCGAGGATGAGCCGGAGCGAGACGCCGCTATCCTCGATCATCGGCAGCGCCTCCTTGCCATGATGCTCGAACATCGGTGCCATATCCTCGTGACGCTCGGGTAGTGCCAGCCAGGTTTGGATTCCGAACAGACTGTTCGGGCCGCTTCGGGCGGCGGCTGATGTGCGCTCTGAATGGGTCACGCCGCGCCCGGCGACCATCCAGTTCAACTCGCCAGGACGGATCGTCTGATCGGCCCCGGTGCTGTCCCGGTGATGGAAGTCGCCGCGATACAGATAGGTGACGGTGCCGAGACCGATGTGCGGATGCGGCCGGACATCGACGCCCTGTCCGGTCAGGAACTCGGCTGGCCCCGCCTGATCGAAGAAGATGAACGGCCCGACCATCTGCCGCTTGGGTGCTGGCAGGGCGCGCCGAACCTCGAAGCCGCCGAGGTCTCGCGCACGCGGGACGATGAGCGTTTCGATTGCGTCGAGGCCGACCTCATCGGGACAGCCCGGTTCGATTGCAGGGTTCCAACTCATGCGCCTCATTCTCTCTCGGATTTCCGGGAGGCCTCACCCTTGCCGATGCGAATGCCCGATTTCGATCAATCCGGACCGCGCGAGCGAGAAGAGCGCTTCGACCCGACGAATGTTTAAACTGGGCGGCGACCGTCTGCCCAACTAGCCCTGTGATACGTCAAGCTGTGTCGCGATAAGTGGAACGCGCAGGCAATGTCATCGAACTCGGCGGCTCGCAGTAGAGCAATCGTCGAACGCAGTTCCTTAATAAGGCTTCGCCCTGTTCGTGCTTTAACGGTCAAGACCCCAAATGTCCGGATTTCGTGTGAAGCACTCGATCAGCATTTCGATGAGGACCCGGACTTTCCGTGTGGGGTACTTACCCGGCGGTCGGACGACATACGCACCTGCCGAAGGCGGGGGATATCGTGTCATCACCGGAACGAGCGCCCCGGAGGCCACATATTGATGTGTGGTGCAGTCGGGGAGCCAGGCGACGCCGAGCCCTGCCACTGCCGCTGCGGCAAGCGCCGCAGCGTTGTCGGCCTTGAATCTGCCCTGCGGTTGAACCGTGACGATCTTGTCGCCATCCAAAAACTGCCAGGTCTCAGTTCCCTGCATGAGGGCCTGATGGTTGACGAGTTGCTCTACCGTCTCAGGCGAACCGTGCGCTTTGATATAGTCCGGACTTGCGACAAGCTTTCCATAGATCGGCCCGATGCGCTTCGCGATCAGGTTCGAGTCCTGAAGGTAACCAACCCGAATCGCGCAATCGAAGCCTTCGGCGATCAGATCGACGAAGCGATCGCTGTAGGAGGTGTGAATGTGGAGCTGCGGGTGCTGTTGCGCCATTTCCGCGAGCACGGGAGCGAAGTGAGTCGGGCCGAAGGTAAGCGGCATGGCAACCCTCAGGCGGCCACGCAGCTCTCCGGCGGGGAGGATCGCTTCCCTGGCGGTGTCGATCTCGGCGCTGGCCCGGGCCGCATGATCTCTGAACGTGATTCCCGCTTCCGTGAGTGCGGCACCGCGGGTCGTTCGCGCAAGAAGCTGGACGCCGAACTCCGCTTCGATCCGTAAAAGCCGCCGACTGACGATCGATTTGGAGACGCCGAGCTGGCGCGCGGCGGCCGATACGCCCCCGGCATCGGCCACGGCGACGAATGTCTGCAGATCCTCGATGTCCAAGTTGGCGTTCCTCGTTTCGCGACACAGCGTGCCGGACTATGGCACTACCTCGTCCCCCAACGGAACGTCTAAGTGCGCCCGGCAGCGTCAGCCGCTGGCGCATGTCTCCGCAAAACCAAATGCCGCTCCAAGCGGCAGCAAAGGACGCAGTAAATGACCCTTCGTAACGGCCTTGCCTCGCTTCTTCGTCCCGAAGATTCGGTCCTCGTTCTGATCGATCATCAAGCTTTTCAGCTTACGAACGTGAACAGCCATGATCCGCAGGCCGTGGTCAATAATGTGACCGCGCTCGCGAAGCTTGCGAAAGCTTTCAACGTTCCGACTATCCTCACGAGCGTGCTTGCGGCGCGTGGCGGCCTGCTTTTCAAGCAGATCACGGACGTCTTCCCGGACCAGGAGGTGATCGACCGTACCTGGGTGAACACCTGGGAGGACAAGAAGGTGGTCGACCTCGTCAAGGCAACCGGCCGCAAGCAGCTGATCATCGCAGGCCTGTGGACCGAAGTCTGCGTCGCCATGCCCGTCATCCAGGCCGCCGGCGAAGGCTGGGACGTGACCGTGATCACCGACGCGTCGGGCGGCGTTTCGACCGAGTCGCACGAGGTTGCCATCCAGCGGATGATCGCGGCCGGCGCGAACCCGATGACCTGGATGGCGCTGGCCGGCGAGTGGCAGCGCGACTGGGCACGCACCGAGCATGCCGAAGAACTGACACAGATCCTGATCGATCACCTCGGCGGCAGCGGCATCGCGTATTTGTGGGAGCAGCAGTTGCTCAACACGCCGGTGCCGGGCATCGCAGGCTGATGCGGGCGGGGTGGCGAGAGTCCTGCAGGATGCATTCTGCAAGCGCTGAGTGCTGGCCGGCCCTCGTCATCCCGCCTCGACGAGCCGCTGAAAAAGCCCACGTCCGCCATCAACCGCGTCGCTCCGTTTGGAATGGCCCACAGCGGTCACTGACGGCTGTGCGGGGCCTTGTCCTCGCGACGTCAGTCGCTGCGGTGTCTGTTGCCGCGCAAGCACAGGTTGGGACCGATATCGGGCGCGCGCCGACGCTCACGATCGAGCGTTATCCGGAGAATTGGACCCATCTCGCAGACCCTGCGAAGCGGACGGGGCGATGGACCGAACAGTTCAAGTACATCCCCTTGAGCGCGGACGGGTCGACGTATTTCACGACGGGCGTCGAGTTCCGGTCGCGCTACGAGGGCTATGCCAACGTCAATTGGGGAGCGGCGCCGGACGATGGTTATGTCTGGCATCGCTTCATGCCCTACGCCGACTTCCATGTGGGCAAGCTCCGTTTGTTCGCACAGCCCATCTTCTCCGGGATCTCAGGCGTTCACCGCGCCAAGAGGCCTGTCGATACAACCGGCGCCGACATGCTGCAGGCCTTCATCGAGGTGGAGTCGGATGTCGCGGAGGCAACCTCGGTGCGGCTGTCGGCGGGCCGCAAGCTCGTCTCACTGGGCGCGGGACGCTTCGTCGACACGCGCTATGGCCCCAACATTCCGCAGGCGTTCGACGGCGTCGACATGTCTCTGACGGCCGAAGCCTGGCAGTTGACGGCGCTCTATTTCCGCCCGGTCGACAACAGGCTGGACGATTTCGACGATCGGACGTCGACCCAGAAGGCGCTCTGGGGCGCCTATGCGACGTGGTGGCTGGGAGATAGTCGGGCGAACGGCTTCGACGTCTATTATTTGGGGCTGCGCGACCGGAATGCGGTCTACGATCAGGGCGCCGGTAGAGAGCTGGTCCATACCATCGGAGCCCGCATATTCGGCGATACCGGCAGCACATACTGGAACCTCGAGGGTGCCATTCAGCGTGGGACGTTCGCGGGCCACCGGAGGGCGGCCTGGGGCATCGGTGGCGAGATCGGCTACCGGTTCACGCAAATCCCGCTGCAGCCCGACCTCAGGCTCGCCGCAGACGTGATCTCGGGAGACGATGATCCGGACGATCCACAGCTTGGAACGCTCAATCCGCTCTTTCCCCGGGGCAAGTACTTTGCCTCCCAGTCGCCGATCGGACAGCGCAACCTGATTCATGTGCGGCCTTCCCTTACGGTCCGCCCGCACAAGGATGTCGAGTTGTCGCTGTCAGGTACGGCCTATTGGCGACAGAGCACCGGCGACGGCATTTATGCAATCTCGGGTGCGCTCGTCCGCAGCGGCAAGGATAGCGATGCGCGCTTCATCGGAACGCAAGCCGAGATCGCCATAGGGTGGCAGGCAACGCCGGAGCTGAACCTCGCGGCTTCGGTCGGAGTCTTCGATCCGGGAACGTTCATTCGCGAGACGGGGCCGGCGGAGGTCATAAAACTCGTCGGCGTCATGGCGAACTACCGGTTCTGACATGCGATCGCTCGCCGCTCCCGAACCCGTGTCCCCACACCGCGCCGCCGAATGAGCTTGCAAGGATTACCTATGGAAATCGGCATCGACAGTTTCGCCGCCATCCTCCCCGATCCCGCGACGGACAAGCTTCCGTCGGCAACCGATCGCATGGCCGATCTTATCGACGAGGTCGAGGTCGCCGACCGGGTGGGGCTCGATGTCTTCGGCATCGGCGAGCACCATCGCGCCGAGTTTCTCGATTCCGCGCCGGCGATCATTTTGGCTGCCGCTGCGGCCCGCACCAGTCGCATTCGACTGACGAGCGCGGTGACGGTGCTGAGCGCCGCCGACCCGGTCCGGATCTTTCAGGAGTTCGCGACCCTCGACCTGATCGCAAGGGGCCGGGCCGAGATCGTCGTCGGGCGAGGCTCGTTCGGCGAGGCCTATCCGCTGTTCGGCGCGGACCCGCGGGACTATGACGAGCTCTTCGCGGAGAAGCTCGGCCTGCTGCTGAAGCTCAACCAGACGACCTACCCGATCTGGAAGGGGCGCTTCCGCACGGCGCTGGAGGGTCAGGGCGTCTATCCGCGTCCACATCAGCCGCACCTGCCGCTTTGGGTCGGCGTTGGCGGCACGCCGCAATCCTTCGTTCGCGCCGGCACCCTCGGCCTGCCGCTGATGGTGGCGATCATCGGGGGGAGCTTCGAGCGCTTCCGACCACTCGTCGATCTCTATCGCGAGGCGGTCATGAACGCCGGACACATGCCCGACAAGCTCAAAGTGGGCGTCCACGCGATGGGCTTCGTTGGCGAGACCGACAAGGCGGCCAGGGAGGCATTCTTCCCCGGCTGGGCGCATCTGACGGAAAAGATCGGCCGCGAGCGCGGCTGGCCGCCGCCGTCGCGCCAGCAGTTCGACGCCATGGCCAGCCCGGAAGGCGCGTTCCTGATCGGCGATCCGGCGACGGTCGCAGCCAAGATACTTCACGCCGGCGAGGTGCTCGGCGGCGTTTCACGCATCACCTTCCAGATGAGCACCGCCTCGCTTGAGACGGCGGCGATGAAGCGGTCGATCGAACTTCTGGGCAGTGAAGTCGCGCCGATCGTCAGGGCGGCAGTGCAACCAACGACCTCAGCACACGAAATCGGAAAGACGATCTGATGGCTGAAGCTGGTTTGGGGCAGACGATCGCTCCTGCGGTGGTCTTGATGGGAGCGGCGGTGGTTGCCGTGCCGCTGTTTCGGCGGCTCGGCCTTGGCTCGGTCCTCGGTTACTTCACCGCCGGCGTACTGGTGGGGCCATCGGTGCTCGGTCTGTTTACCGACGCCCAGTCCATCCTGCATTTCTCGGAGCTCGGGGTGGTGATGTTCCTGTTCGTGATCGGACTCGAACTGCGCCCGCCCAAGCTTTGGGCCATGCGGGGCCAGATCTTCGGGTTGGGTCTTGCCCAGGTCGCCGGCGCGATCGCGACCCTCGCGCTGACGGGCGCAGTGGTGTTCGGCTTGTCGGGTCGGGTCGCCTTCATCGCCGGGGCCGGCTTCGTCTTGTCCTCGACCGCCGTCATCATGTCTGCGCTGCAGGACCGCGGCGAGATGTCGGGTGCGGAGGGGCAGAAGTCGGTCGCGATCCTCTTGTTCGAGGATTTGATGATCGTGCCGCTTCTGGCGGTGGTCGCCCTTCTGTCGCCTCTCTCGCAAGGAGAGGCGGGATGGACCGGTGTTCTGGTGGCGGTTGCCGCGCTGTCTGCACTCCTGGCTGTGTCGCGCTGGGGTCTCAACCCGTTCTTCGCCCTACTGGCGCGGGCGCGGACGCGCGAGGTGCTGACGGCGGGCGCGCTGCTGGTGGTCCTCGGTGCGGCGTTGCTCATGGAGGTCGCCGGGCTGTCCATGGCGATGGGCGCCTTCCTCGCCGGGGTGATGCTGTCGAGTTCGAGCTACCGACACCAGATCGAAAGCGACATCGAACCGTTCCGTGGCCTGCTCATGGGGCTGTTCTTCCTGGCCGTCGGCATGTCGCTCGACCTCGCCGTCGTCGCGGCCGAATGGCGACTTCTGCTTTCCATGTTGGCCGCCTTCACGGTCGCGAAGGGGGCCGTGGTCTATGCGGTCGCCCGGCTGTTCGGCACCGCCAGCCGCCAGGCACTGCACCGAACGTCGATGTTCCTGCAGGGCGGCGAGTTCGCCTTCGTGCTCTACGCCGCGGCGACATCGGGCGGCGTAATCGAGGCGCGGGAGAACGCGCTTTTCTCCACCGTCGTGATCCTGTCCATGGCCCTGACCCCACTGCTCATGATCGCAACGGACAGGCTGCTTCGCACCGAGGCATCGATGGACGGCGTCGATGTCGCCCGCGATCTGAAGGGGCGGATCCTCCTCATCGGCTTCGGCCGCTTCGGCCAGATCGCTTCGCAGGTGCTGCTGTCCAGAGGCGTCGACCTCGCCGTCATCGACAAGAATCCCGAGCGGATCCGCGACGCGGGACGATACGGTTTCAAGGTCTACTTCGGCGATGGCGCCCGCCTCGACATCCTGCGCCACTCCGGCGCCGGAGTGGCCGATGTGATCTTGATCTGCATCGACGATCCAAAGGCCGCGCTGCAGATCGTGGAAATGGCGCAGCACGAATTTCCTCAGGCAAGGCTCCTGGTGCGCAGCTATGACCGTGGACATGCCGTGGACCTGATCCGCGCCGGTGTCGACTATCAGATTCGCGAGACGGTCGAGTCCGCCTACCTGATGGGAGCGGCAGGCCTGCGCGCGCTGGGCTTCGCCGAGGTCGACATCGAGGAAGCCGCCGAGGACATCCGCCGGCGCGATACGGAGCGGCTGGACGAACAGGTGCAGGGAGACGCCATGTCGGGCCGCGACAGGTTGCTCCTCCAGCCCGTCCCCGAACCGTTGACTGGAATGTCGGGTCAAAGTGGGCCTCGCAGCTAACGAGCCGTACGACATTCCGCATTCGACAGGAGCGTGTCGGCCCCCCTTGGCGCTGACGGCGCCAATAACAAGAGCAAGAAGGACGAAACCATCAATGCCTACGCTTTACTATGCACTCGGTGCCTGCTCGCTGGCTCCTCACATTGTTCTCGAATGGATCGGCAGGTCGTACGAAGCGGTCAAGGTGCAATACGGCTCCGACGAACTGCTTGCAGTGAACCCCGCCGGCGCGGTGCCGACCCTTCGTGAGGATGACGGCTGGCTTCTGACCCAAGCCGGCGCCATCCTGAACTATCTTGCGCACAAGCATCCTGAGGCCATGCTTGCTGGCGGCCACGGCCTGCGCGCCGAAGCCGAAGCGCATCGCTGGTCCGCTTTCTTCGCGTCGGACGTTCACGCCGCCTTCTGGCCGATCTTCGTGCCGTCTCGCTACACGACAGACACGAGCGATGTCGCGCGCAAGGCCGTGACAGAAGCGGGGCAGGAACTGGTGGCGAAGCAATTTGCCATCCTCGACCGGCACCTCGATGGACGCGAATTTATCCTCGACGGCGGACGCTCGGTCATCGATGCGTATGCGTTTCCAATGATGTGGTGGGCAACAAAGCTGCTGCCTAACCGACTGAAAGAATACGCCAACGTCCAGGCTCTGCATGACAGAATCGCAGCCGATCCGGCGGTGCAGAAGGTGCTGGCGCGCGAGCAAGCCGCTGGCCGCGAGAAGCAATAAACACATTCAATATACCAGGATCAATGATCCATCAGAACCTTCACTTTCGGTAGCAACCCACCTCTATGTCGGCCATTCGAGCGGTAGGGGGCGCAATCCGGATGAGCCATTCTGATAAGATGATCGCAGCCTTCACTTTTAGCGAGCAGGTCCTCGCACTCTCCATTGATACCGTTGGCGCTGCTGTCGTCCCCTTTTCAGAGTTAGGTGCTCGCGATCCTAGAGTCGTCGCACTCGCGCTTTTCCGCTATGACGAAACGCGCGGACACCGTGATCAACGCCGATCAATCGTTCGACCGGGTGGTGTCCGACTGCCTTGACCTCGTTCAGCAGTGACTACGGAGCCCTGCGTAGCTGGATGAGACTGCTCTAAGCTCAAAAGGAGGCTGAAGAACCGGTGCCCGATCGTGTCTTAGGGCCGAGAGGGACAGTCCGCTGTCGGGCCAGTGTCACTGGAAAGAGGTCGTCCCGCCAGCAACGCATTGCCGAAGCTCAGCCGGAATCGAAACCAAAAAGCGCGCGGCTATTGCTGGGCCGCTTCCCACCACTTCAAGATACGCAGCGCACGTAGTGTGATCCAACGCGATGGCTGGCCCGGGCCGGGGTCAAGCTCGAACCATCGTCGCCCACGAACCTTCCAGTCCATTAGCCATCTGCCATCCGCCTGTTGTTTCCGTCGGACCTGCGCGATTGCTTCAGCTAGCCGTTGATCGGGCTCGGACTGGTCGAACTTGGACGCACTTCGAAAATAATCCAGTGCGCGCAAGATGTCGTATCGCCAATGATTAGGATGGCTGAACTCGAGGTACTGCGTGTCCACGATTTCGCCCGTGCTCAGCCGACGAAAGAGCCTTCGGCTCAGCAGATAGTTCTCCCCACCGCGCCGTGCTGCCCGCGTCTGCGGCGTCACGCCCACTCTACGTTCGTATTCCAGCAGGCCCTCAAGAACACTGATCGTCGTATCAAACGAACTGACGCGTGATCCGTTGGCGCGTTCACAGTTCCAACCGCCGTCTTGTTGGCGTTCGTTAAGCAGGCGCTGCACAATGGGCGATATGTCGACGCCGAAATACGCCCCGTCAGCAATGGTGCGACCGTTGATGCACTCTTCAACTTCGCCGTCCCAGTAGCGCTCTCCGTCGTGGTCCCAGCGAGAATTTTCGCCGATGAGCCGAACCGTACGACGGGCGCAGGCACAGCCGGGATCGAGGCCGAATTCTCGCAGTTGCGCCAACGTCCAGCAGGTCGCCGTCCAAGGCTGACCCTCTTCGCGCCATTTCTGCTCGGTAAAACCCGCCGGCACAAAAGCGCCGCCGGCCCATTGGCCGTCGTTATCTTGCAATTCGAAGAGGCGCCCGCCCCAACCGTGGGTTTCAATCTTCGTCTGCTCCAGTCTCGATCCATCTTCGGGTCCGTCGAGTAAATCATCCATGACCTGCCAGCGGATCGCCGGATCGGAGTCAAGCAGCCAGTCGATGACGTCATTGCGCACGCTTTGGCCCTCCCCGAAGCGTTCAAACGCTATCGCGTCCGGATGGAGGCAACAAGCGCAAGCCTACGTCTGCAATCCGTTCAACCGGACACGGCAACCTCTTCGTACGCGTCCGCTATCGGGGAGGATGGCCTCCCTCGACGATCAGCCGAGTCCGGCCCCACTCTTTTTTCGTCCGCTCGTGTTGACCGGGTGTTGACCGGGCTCAAAGCGTCAAAGTGCTAGGAATGTAGTCCAGCGCAACATTTCGATTTCATTGAGGCTCTGGAGCTGGCGAAGGGATTCGAACCCTCGACCCCAACCTTGGCAAGGTTGTGCTCTGCCCCTGAACTACACCCACACCCGAAAGGGTAATCGCGGCTCGGTCGAACCCGACCGGGCCGCTCCAGCGAAGCTATGCCAAATGGCACCGGCTAATGCCAACTGTTGCCGCTTGGTGAAAACTCTCCGCGGCGCCGATCCTATTCATTAACCGGGGGCTGGCACCATTTCCGCGACAACCGCCCCCTGGAACCAGGACATCACGGTCATTCCATGACGGTATCCGCGGCGAAGCTCGGCACCGACTACATCCTCGACGCGCTGGTGGCCGAGGGGCTTGGGCATCTTTTCATGGTCCCGGGCGGGCTCGTCGACCCGTTCCTGCCGGCGCTCGGACGGCATCCCGACATCAAGCCGATCATTGCCGCGCACGAGGGCGGCGCGGTCTACATGGCCGACGGCCACGCGCGCGCCAGCGGCCGCTTCGGCGCCGCGCTCGGAATCGGCGGACCGGGCGCCGGCAACATGGCGACCGCCATCGCCGCCGCCAAGACCGACCGTTCACCGGTGATGGTCATGACCGGCGAAATCCCGCTCGACATGGAAGGCCGCGGCGAGTTTCAGGATGCCAGTCAGGCCACACTCGACGACGACGCCATGATGCTGCCGCTCACGCGGCTGTCGAAGACAGTCGCCTCGGGGCGCAATCTCAATCACTGGTTTCGTCATGCGCTGATTGCGATGTGGGCGCAGCCGCGCGGGCCGGTGCACCTCTCACTGACACACGATGCGCTCACCGACGAATGCGCGGCGGAGGACGTCGCGGTGTCGAGCTTCTTTGCCGATGCGCGGCCGCTGAGCTTCGCGCAGGCCGAAGGAGCGCTGCGGCTCCTCACCGACGGTGCAAAGCAGCGGATCGCCATTCTGGCTGGTGCCGGCATCGAGCATGACGCAGCCGCGGCGCGGCTCATCGAGATCGCAGAGCGCTGGTCGATCCCAGTCGCAACCACGTTGCGTGCCAAGGGCGTGTTCCCCGAGGACCATGCACTGTCGCTCGGCGTGTTTGGCTACGGTGGCACCCGTCACGCCACGAACGCGATCCTCGGAAACGAGATCGATTGTCTCCTGGTGCTCGGCTCAGGTTTCAACGAACGCGACACCATGCATTGGACCGTCCGCGATCGCTCACGCGCGACGATGATCCACGTCAATACCGACATGGACGAGCTCGCCGCCAACGGCGACCGCGGACATGTGGTGCAAGGAAGCTGCCATGCCTTTCTCGACCTGATGCACGAACGCGCCGGGACGATCGCGCCGGCGCTGCAGGCGGGCCAGGCCATGCGCCGAAGCTGGCTCGAGGAGATCAAGGCTGGCCCGCGTCTCTACGACGTCGAGAACACCCACAGGCCCGGAAGCCCGATCCACCCCGCCACTGCGATCACAGCGTTGCGGGAAGCGTTGCCGCGCGACGGCATCGTGCTGGTCGATTCCGGTGCGCACCGCGCCTTCGCGGCGCACTATTGGAGCGCCTATGCGCCGCGCACGTATATCTCAGCCACCAATCTGGGGCCGATGGGCTGGGCGATCCCAGCCGCAATCGGCGTCCAGTGCGCGCGTCCCGATCGTCGCGTTGCTGTCATCACCGGCGACGGCTGCATGCAGATGCACGGCATCGAGGTGCAGACAGCGGCGCGTTATCGTCTGCCGATCGTCTATCTGGTGATCAACAACGGCGCACTCGGCAATGTCTGGCTGCGTGCCAGGAAATTCGGTGCCCTGCCCTCCGAGCTCACCAGCATCCCCGATCATGATTGGGCCGCCTTCGCGCGCGCGTTCGGCGCGCAAGGCTTCACCGTGCGTGACCCGGCCGAGCTCGGCGACACCTTCCGCAAGGCGCTCGCCGCCGGGACAACTGCGCTGATCGACGTGAAGGCCGATAAGGATTGCCCAACGCCGGTCGCCGACTTCAATGCCGGCGCCCACGCCTGGTCCTATCACGAATAGAGGCGACGCATGACCGTATTGACCATGGATGCAGCGGCGCTGCCGGCCGATGCGCGAGCGCTCTACGACGTGATGGCGGCGCGGCGCGCAGCACACGGCGAGCACTTTGGCGGTCCCTATCTCGCGCTCCTCAATCACCCGGAACTCGCAAAGCGGGTTGAGGAGCTCGGCTTCTTCCTGAAATTCGAAGGCGTGTTGCCGCGCACGATTTACCAGTTCATCGTGCTGACGATCGCCCGTGCCACCGGCGCCGACTACGAATGGCACGACCATATCGAGCGCGCACGCGCCGCCGGCCTTCCCGCCGCCGTGATCGAGTCGATTGGCAGTGGACACGAGGATGCCCTCCCCGATCCCTATGCCCTGGTGCATGCCATCCTGGCCCGGACCACGACGTGGCAGGTGGTACCGGAGGACTTGCAGGCGCGCGCCGCCGGCCTGTGGGGCAGGCGCGGTCTGGTCGAAATCGTGGTGGTGTCCGGCTTCTACCAGATGTTCGCCGCCATCAATCAGGGATTTGATATCAGGCCCGCCCCCAAAGCGAGTTGAGAATTTCCCGCGGGATGACACATCAGCGGCGATCACAGCACCAACCCATCTCCGACCATGCCCGCCCCCCGACGACCTCTTCGCCTTCCTCGACCGTCTCGGCATCGCCTACGCGACCTTGACCCACCCGCCTTTGTTCATGAGGAGCTCACATGATCGAGAAGGATAGTTACCCCTTGCCGCCGCGCGATGGCGACTACATCGCGCTTCGCCATCTCGTCATCAGCGGCAGCGACCAGGAGATCGGACACGATATCGGCCACATCTCCAAGTCCGACTACGCGGTCAAGCTCGCCCGCTACGTCGCGCCAATCTACGGCAAGGCGCGGCTCGACTACTTCCGCCGCAACTGGCCATCAGGCCATGCGCGGGCCCTCGGTGTTGGCGAAGCATATGGCGTTGATCCGGAAGAGGGGATTTTCGACACTACCGCTCTTCCCTTGGACATGGGCGGCGCCGGCTGCTCCGCGGTGTTCATTCCGCCAAGCCTCAGCGTCAATGGCCACCCGCTCGTCGCACGAAACTACGACTGGTTCACGGTCACGCCACGAGAGTTTCATGGCGGGCAGCGCATGCCTGGTGAGTACGCGTTCAACGCGCGCTCGCAGATCACGGAACTCCGGCCGGAGCAAGGTCGGGCAAGCCTACACATAAGCGGCTGGGACCTGCTGAATCCATGGGTCGACGGCCTCAATGAGGCAGGCCTGTTCGTGACCGTGCTGGCCGATCCATCGGCGCCTGCGGCGCCGCTGCCGCAGGCGGGCGGACGTGACGCCGGACTGAGCCAGTTCCAGGTTCCCGCCATGGTGTTGGGACAGTGCGCCACAGTGGAAGAGGCCAAGCACTGCCTGCTGCAGCAAAGGATCTTCTGCCCAACGAGCGGCCTGCATCTCCTGATCGCGGACGCCAGGGGAATGGCGACGGTATTCGAGATCGACGGCAGCACGGGGCAGTACTGCTTCGTTGACGGCAGACAGCACGAGCCGTTCATAGTCACCAACCACCCCCTGCACCGTTATCCCGATCGCTCGACGTTCCCCGCGCTCGACATGGGCAAGGAGCACAACAGCTTCGTGCGTGTCTGCTTGCTATCGAGCGCTATCTCCAGACACCACGCACCGTATACTCGTGGGGACCTGCAGGGGCTGATCGACGTTGTCGCGTGCGCCTTCGCCGACAGCAGCGCGGCCGGAGTGATCGCACCGCTCCCCGAGCGAACGCTGTGGAGTCATACGGTGGACCTTGCCGAGAAGACATTTCTCGCGACCTTCTACCTCGGCGACATCGGACCCGTCCGCGGCACCAACGCCATGCGCGTTCGTCGCAGTGAGCCGATCGGGATCGGCTTCTCGCAATAGCCCACCTTACGAGTTTGCAGCGCGCTGGAGCGTTGCTGGTCGCTCGGTGGAAGCCATGCGAGCGTACTGCTGCGCAGGCTCGTCGCCGCTTCAAGCGCAAAGGAGGCGACGCGGCCGCCAGGAGCAAACAGCGTGCAGCAGCAGGACCGCTTCGATGCCTTCGTCCAAGAGTTCAATCGCGAAAGGCCGTATGAGGCGCTGGCCATGAAGTGTCCCACCGAGATCTACCTGACCTCACCGCGCCCTTATCAAGGCCTGCCCGAGCTGCCTATCCGTTCCACGACCGCGACGTGCTGGTCACCGCATGCGGACCCCGATGCCTGCACCGCAAGCGCATCAACATCTCGCATGTCCTGGCCGGCCAAAAACTCGGCATCAAGGAAGTCGACGAGGGTATTTGGCTCGTCAGCTTCATGCACTACGATCTGGGATACTTCGATCTCGAGCAGAGGACCCCTGCAGCCCCTCGACAACCCGTTCGGCACGAGATTGTCACCCATGTCTTAGGTACGATCTGTTACCGATGTGTCCGGGCCGGACATGGCCGCAAGTGGCGGAGAGGGAGGGATTCGAACCCCCGATAGGCTTGCACCTATGCCGCATTTCGAGTGCGGTGCGTTCAACCACTCTGCCACCTCTCCGAAGGGGCGATCGGGCCGGTTTCCCGGCCGGTTGCGGGCTCGTTCTATGCGAGGTTCGCCCGCCAGACAAGGCGGTGAAGCGTCTTGAAAGATAGGTATTTGCGCCTGCTCCCCGCCAGCCTTGCTCAGCCGGTCCGACCGGCGCTCGCGGCGATGTCGAGGATCTGCACGGCGTCGGGAAGCTCGACCAGGAACTCAGGGTCGCGCTCTAGGTGATGGATGCGCCGGGGGTCGGCGCCAGCGAACCGAGACATCGCCTCGACGCTCTCCCAATACGAGATGGTCACGAATTCGCTTTCGCCAGCACGATCCTCGCGCAGCAACTGCACGCCCAGCGCCTTTTTCTCCAGCGGCTTGATGCCGTGCTCATATAGATAGGCGGCGTACTCGTCGGCGCGCGCGGCCGGTGTGCGGCCTCGCCAGATCCGCGCGATCTTCGGATGCGCGCCGCGCTGTTCCGGATTCATGTCGCTCTCCCTCGGTCGGCAACACTCGGCCGACAACGATTTTCATCGCGGCCGGTTCCGCGGCGGATCGCGCAGCCTATGTGAGGTACTGCCCCCCATTGATCGTCATGGTCGAGCCGTTGACGAATCCGGCCTCGTCGGACGCAAGGAACACGACGGCGCGCGCGATCTCCTCCGGCTCGCCGAGCCGCCCGGTGGGGATGGCCGCGATCACATTCTTCTCCAGCACGTCCTTCGGTACGGCGCGAACCATTTCCGTGTTGATGTAGCCTGGACAGATCGCGTTGACGGTGATGCCGCTCCGCGCCGCTTCCAGCGCCAGCGCCTTCGTGAAGCCGATGTCGCCGGCCTTCGCCGCAGAATAGTTCACCTGGCCGAACTGACCCTTCTGGCCGTTGATCGACGAGATGTTGATGATCCGGCCGAACTTCCGCGCGCGCATGCCTTCGATCACATGCCGCGACATGTTGAACAGCGAGCCGAGATTGGTGTTGATGACCGCATTCCATTGCTCGAGCGTCATGCGGTGGAACGGCGTGTCCTTGGTGATGCCGGCATTGTTGACCAGCACCTCGACCGGACCGAGCTCCGATTCGACTGTCTTGATGCCCTCGCCGCAGGCCTCGAACGAGCCGACGTCCCACTTGAACACCGGGATGCCGGTGGCGTCCTTGAACTTGGCCGCGGCCGCCTCATTGCCCGCATAGCTTGCCGCGACCTTGTAGCCGGCCGCCTTCAGCGCTTTGCTGATCGCCTCGCCGATGCCGCGCGTGCCGCCAGTGACCAGTGCCACCCGTGCCATGACAATCCTCCCATTACGTCTTCATCGCTGTGAACAGTACGTTGCCTGCTCACCCGGGCCATGTCTCCTTTAGATGGAGTTTGAGCCCGAGACGAACATGCCCGGCGCAGGGCCGGGCATGTAGCGTTTCTTCATGACACCGGCTTTACCGTTCCACGCACATTGCAATGCCCATGCCACCGCCGATGCAGAGCGTCGCAAGCCCCTTCTTGGCGTCGCGCTTCTGCATTTCGTGCAGCAGGGTGATCAGAATGCGCGTGCCTGACGCACCGATCGGATGACCGATGGCGATGGCGCCGCCGTTGACATTGACCTTGGACGTATCCCAGCCGAGATCCTTGTTGACTGCACAGGCCTGCGCAGCAAACGCCTCGTTCGCCTCGATCAGGTCGAGGTCGGCGGCATTCCAGCCGGCCTTCTTCAGGGCGGCACGCGACGCCGGGATCGGTCCGGAGCCCATGATCGCCGGATCGACACCGGCCTGCGCCCAGGAGGCAATGCGCGCAAGCGGCTTCCTGCCTTCCTTGGCGGCCTGGCTCGCGAGCATCAGCACCACCGCGCCGGCACCGTCGTTGATGCCCGATGCGCTGGCCGCGGTGACCGTGCCCTCCTTGTCGAAGGCAGGACGCAACTTGGACACGCTTTCTACGGTGACACCCGCTTTGATGTACTCGTCCGCATCGATGACGATATCGCCCTTCCGGCCCTTGATCGTGAAGGGCACGATCTCGTCCTTGAACTTGCCGGCCTTCTGCGCCGCCTCGGCCTTGTTCTGGGAGGCGACGGCGAACTCATCCTGCTGCTGGCGGGTGATCTGCCACTGCTTGGCGACGTTCTCGGCGGTATTACCCATGTGGTAGCCGTTGAAGGCGTCCCACAGGCCGTCCTTGATCATGGTGTCAACGAACTCGATGCTGCCCATCTTGTGACCACCGCGCAGATATTGCGCATGCGGCGACAGGGTCATCGATTCCTGACCGCCGGCGACGACGATATCAGAGTCCCCATTCATCAACGCCTGGTAGCCGAGCGCCACGGAGCGCAAACCCGAGCCGCAGACCATATTGACGATCCATGCGGGCGAGGCGGCCGGCACGCCGGCCTTGATCGACGCCTGCCGGGCGGGATTCTGGCCCTGAGCCGCGGTCAGGATCTGGCCCATGATCACCTCCGAGACGCGGCCCGGTTCGACGCCGCTGCGTTCGAGCGCTGCCTTGATGGCTGCGGCGCCGAGATCGTGCGCGGGCGTCGAGGCGAATGAGCCATTGAAGCTGCCGACGGCGGTGCGGGCCGCGCCGACGATGACGACATCGTCCTTCATGGGGAAAACTCCTGAGGGTGGTCCGTTCGAGCTGGCTCGGTGCCGGCGGCCGGAATGATCGCCACATCCTGTGAAGCCAGCGAATGCGTGTCAATCGCTTAGCAGATAATGGTCGCGCGCGCGACCGGCCAGCTGCAGCACTGCCCGGCGACGCTGTTAACCCGACCTGCACAAAACGGTAGCCGAAGGCTCTTGAAAGTGCTTACTTTATTGCAACGCGCCAACACGCGCTGCCCGGGCCGCTTCCGGACGGGTTCCCGTCCCTCTTCATCTTGTTGTGCGAGTGTCCATGGCGAAATCGGAAGAGCCTATCACCATCAAGAAGTACGCCAATCGGCGCCTCTACAACACCGGCACCAGCACCTATGTGACGCTCGAAGACCTCGCCACGATGGTGAAGAACGGCGAGGATTTTCTGGTCTATGACGCGAAGACCGGCGACGACATCACCCGCCAGGTGCTCGCGCAAATCATCTTCGAGCAGGAGAACAAGGCAGGACAGAACCTGCTGCCGACGACCTTCCTGCGCCAGCTCATCCGCTTCTATGGCGACAGCATGCAGATGCTGGTGCCGCGCTATCTCGAGCAGTCGATCGACACGCTGACGCGCGAGCAGGAGAAATTCCGTACACAGATGACCCAGGCCTTCGGCGGCATGAGCGCATTCGGCCCGCTGGAGGAGCAGGTTCGCCGCAACATGGAAATGTTCGAGAGAACGTTTTCGATGTTCAAGCCGTTTACGGCGCCGCGACGCCCAGAGGCGCCGCCTGCCGACAAGCCTGCCGAAGAAAACGGCAAGACCGCCGACGAGATGGAAACCCTGCGCCGCCAGATGAAGGAGATGCAGGAGAAGCTCGAGCGGATGTCGAAGGAGCAGGACAAGACCTGAGGGGCACGCGCTTTGCCGCAGCCCGCATCAGCCACCGGCACCCGGCGGCTCACTCTCCGACAAGATCGAATATCGCTTTCATCGCGATCGTCGCCGCGCTGAGGGCGTCGATCACACCACGCTGTGCGCGGCCGCCTTGCGGGCGGAGTCGTCGTTTGTGCCGACCCAGGGCCGCTCGTCCGTCGCAAGGCCGATGAAGCGACCCTGAATGTAGTCGCAACCCCAGTCGCGCAACAGATTGGCCGCTTCCGCGTCCTGCACCCACTCGGCGACAGTCTTCAACTCGAGCCGCCGCGAAAGGTCGATCAACGTCTGCACGAACGCGCGATCGTCGGACGAGCGCGCGACGTTCTGCACGAACGCGCCGTCGATCTTGACGATGTCCACGCCGAGCTTGCGCAGGTTGCGAAACGACGTGTAGCCAGCGCCAAAATCGTCGATGGCGATGCGGCAGCCGTGATTCTTCAACCGCGTGACGAAAGTGCGTACGTCGTCGATGTCGCGGATCGCCACCGTCTCGGTGATCTCGACGATCAGGCGCTGCGCAATCGAGGGGCTCGCGCGCAGGCACGACTCGATGCTGCTCCACCAGTCGGGATCGGTGGTCGTATCCGGCGAGATGTTGAGGCTGAGCTGGACCGTCGGCGACGTCGCAAGCTCCGCCAGCACCAGCTCGAGCACGCGGTGATCGACCAGGCGGATCAAGCCGAGCCGCTCGGCAACGGGCACCACGTCAGGTGCCAGGATCAGGCCGCCGTCGTGACGCATGCGAACCAGGCATTCATAGAACGCCGCTTCGCGCGTGTCCGCCTTCACCACCGGCTCGAAGGCAATGACTAGGCGGCGATCGTTCAGCGCGGTGACGATCTCGTCGGTGACACGAATGTTGACGCGCCTTTGCGCGTCGCGCTCGACGTTCGGAAGCCATGTCATGAACGAGCCGGCGCGGCGGGCTTTCGCGGCCTCCAGCGCTTCCTGCGCACGACTGGCCACATCATCGGCGGTACGGGCGTGGCGCGGCACGTTGATGCCGCCGATCGAGACGGTCACGGACACCGGTCCGGACTTTGTCGGGACCACGTCGTCGCGAATGCCGGCGAGAAAGCGCTCCGCGGCCAGCCGCATCTGGTCGGCGGTGCAATTCTTCAGGATCAGGCCGAGCTTATTGCCAGAAAAACGGCCGAGCACATCGCCGCCGCGCAGCCGCGCGCGCAGACGATCGGCCACCTCACGAATGACCTCGTCGGCCACGTCGAAACCAAACGCATCGTTGACCCGGGCCAGACGATCGATGGCCACGACCATGAAGGCAAATGAGGAGCGAAAGCGCTGGGCTTCCTCGATCGCTTCCGCAAGCGCTGCGATCAACCGAGTGCGATTGTGTTCGCCGGTCAGCGGATCCTGCTGCGAAAGCCGCATCAGTTGCTCGTCGCGCGCATGCCGTTCGTTGATCGCACGCATTACGCCCTGCGCCCGCACCGGCCTGCCGTCGGCGCCGGCGAACCAGCGGCCGGTTTCCTCGATCCAGAGCATCGGCGCGCTTGCTGCGCGGCGCACGCCGTATTCGACGCGATAAGGAACACCGTCGCCCTTGTCAGGCGCCGATGAATTCATGATGGCGTCGACGCGGGCGGAGCTTGCCGGCTCGATGTGCTTGGCGAATTCAGTACCCGAGGCGAGCTTGTCGGGCGGAAACCCCGACAGCAAAGTCTTCACGCCCGCGCCCCATCTCAGGACGTCGGCGGTGATGTCCCAGTCGAATCCGGCGTGCTCGACGGATGCCAGGATGTGGTCAGTCTGAAGCGAATCAGAAGATGCCACGGACGCCTCATCTTTAAGGACACCGCCGCGGGTCGCACGCCACGGCGCATTGTCGGTTTTGAGACACGCTTAAGTGACCTTTCTGAACATTTCGGAAAGCCTGCGGTATTGCAGCACAGGTCTTCCATCACAACCATAGCAGGTATGCGCGGCCCGAAGTTTGCGAAACTCAACTCAAGAACCGGACTTTGTCCCAATTTGAGGCAAAATCGCAATGTCGCGCGTGCTTTCCGAACAATCTCCCGATCCAAACGTCTCAAGAAGACGCGCGCTCGTGCCGGTCACAGCGCCGGACACGGAAAGCAGCAAGTACGACTGGGTGGTCCAGCCCGATGCCCGCTTCGTGGTGCATCTCATTGCGACAGCGACTCGTGCACCGCAGACCCGTGAGTTCGGTCGGGCGGCACCCGACGATGCCGCAACGCGCTATTCCAGCGCGGCCAGGGCCGCCAGCAGTTTCGCGGTCTCGCGCAACGCCTGAAGCCGATGTTAACGCCGCGGCGTGTCGGTCGGTTCGGGAGGCAGGATTTCTTGATTCGGCGCGATCGGGGCATCGCGCTGTTCAGCCGAGGACTGCGGCCGCTCCGGGTGCGGCGCGGGCGCGCGCGTCTCGGCAATCTCGGGAGCCACCGGCTCCGGCGCGGCCTGCGAGGTCTGTGCAGCCGTCCGCGCGACGACAGGCTCCGCGGGAGCCGCGGGCGGCGGAGGCGCCGCGCGTGCGACCCCAGGCTTCGGCCGGACCGCGCGAATGCTGATGCCGGCAATCAAGTCAACGAAGGCCATCAGCATCAACAGAAAGAACGTCGAATTCGCAAATTGCGGCAGCAGCAGAAATTCCGCCGCAGCCGCCGCAAAGACGATGAACGAAAGCAGATGATCTGTGACGTATTTGGCGCCTGGGCGGGCCGATTTCACCACTTCGAAGAACAGCAGCAACAAGCCGACCGCCAGCAGGACATCGCTGAACGTAATCGTCCATGACTGCAGCGACGGCAGACCGACCGTGGCGACGGGCTCTTGCAGCCGGTCGAGCCCCAGCCCCATCAGGAAGACGACGATGTTGACGACCGCAAGCGGGATCAAAAGCAGCGGGAAACCGATCATCGACATCGGCTGGCCTTCCTCAAGCGATCAAGAACTGCATGAGCCGGGGCCGCTTGTGGCCCTCGCCGCCTCTCGTCGTGCAGCGTAATGCACGCCTGATACGAGCTTATCGTCCAGTCCGGACGATAAGCTGTGCGATCAGGATTCTTTTTTCTTGAGAACCTGGCGGCCCTTGTACATCCCGGTCTTCAGGTCGAGATGATGCGGACGGCGCAGTTCACCGGAATCCTTGTCCTCGACATAGGTCGGCTTCTTCAGCGCGTCGGCGGAGCGGCGCATGCCGCGGCGGGACGGCGAGGTTTTTCGTCTTGGAACGGCCATAGGGGAGTGTCCTTGAACTCTTGTTCGCCGCCTGCCGGCGCGCGTCGAAATTCGGAAATGAGCCGCGCTTATAGAGGATGGCCGCGGGCAATTCTAGTGTCCGGTTCTAACGTTAGGATCCGTTGCGATAACGGCGCCTGCCAACGCGAGAACCTTAAAGGCGCTGGCAACTCCATGAAGCTAGTGTGCTTTTTGGATCCGCCTCCGCGCTAAGGCAACCTGGACGTAAATCCGGCGCTGGCGGCCGCACCGGTGGCGCGCGCCCGCAGAACCGCAGGCCGGTGCAGGATTCCGGCCGGAAATCGGTCTATCTGGCGCTGGCGGCCGTGCCGCTGGCCTGTCTCAAGCAGTCGGCGATTTCGGGGGCGCCCCGCGCCCGCGCCACATACCGGGCGGCGATGTTCCGCAACCCGGGGCGGGGCTTGCCGGCACTTCGCGTTACCGGATTGGGCAGGATCGCTACCATCAAGGCGGCCTGCTGCGGCGACAGGTTCCGGGCCGACCGGCCAAAGGCATGCTGTGCCCCCGCCTCGGCGCCGAACTGACCGTTCGGCCCCCACTCGGCGATGTTGAGGTAGATTTCCAGCACGCGCCGCTTCGGCAGGACGAAATCGATCCAGATCGCCAGCGGAAACTCCAGCGCCTTGCGGACGAAACTGCGGCCGGGCCAGAGGAACAGGTTTTTCGCCGTCTGCTGGCTGATGGTGGAGGCGCCCCGCCCCGCCTCGCCATCCTGCATCTCGTCGATGGCGTCCTGCAGCGCATCCCAATCGATGCCCCGATGCGCGCAAAATCGGGCATCTTCCGCAGCAATCACGGTCAACGGCAGCACCGGGGCAATTTCGGCATAATCAAGCCACTCGCGCGTGACATTCTGGCCGGTGAACCAGCGGGCCAGCATCAGCGTCGAAACGGGATGACCCGTGCGATAGACTGGAACCAGGACATATGGCATCGCCAGCAGCACGAAAACGGCGAGGAACAGCGTCCGGGCCAACCTGCGGAATCGATGGGCCATGAAGCGAAAAACCGGACCGGCGGGTAAGAGCGGATTTGAACGATTAACCCTTTGATCGGGATGGTCACCGGTCTGGAATGTCAAGTCTTTCGCCGGAATTGACGAGTTCCGCGCCATGATCGAATGTCCAGCCGAAAAGCATCTCACGATGGATCGATATGAACGCCAATACTGCCAAGCCTGTTGTCGACAAGCCATTCGTCCAACGGCTCGAGGCCACCGCAGCAGCCACTGAAGCGCTTCTCCTCGAACTCCTGTCCGACAACCCGCTCGATAACGAGATCGTCCGACCGAAGCGCCTGCTCGATGCGATGCGCTACGGCAGTCTCAACGGCGGCAAGCGGCTGCGGCCGTTTCTCGTGGTCGAAAGCGCTGCGCTGTTCGACGTCCCGCACAAGTCGGCGCTGCTCGCCGGCGCAGCGCTCGAATGCATCCACTGCTATTCGCTGATTCACGACGACCTGCCGTCGATGGACAACTCCGATCTCCGTCGCGGGCGGCCGACAACGCACAAGGCTTTCGACGAGGCCACTGCGATCCTCGCCGGTGACGCGCTGCTGACGATCGCCTTCGACATTATCACCCGCGACGACGTTCACCGCGATGCGAGTGTGCGGCTGTTGTTGACGCGTGCCCTGGCGCGCGCGTCGGGCATCGGCGGCATGGCCGGCGGTCAGATCATGGATCTCGCCGGCGAAGGTCGCTTCGGCGACAAACAGCCGCCGGATGTCGAGAAGTTGCAGCAAATGAAGACCGGTGCACTGCTCCACTTCGGCTGCATCGCCGGGGCCCTGCTCGGCAAAGCATCGAAGCTGGAGTATGCCGCGCTCGATAGCTACGGTCGGGCGCTCGGCGAGGCCTTCCAGATCGCCGACGACCTGCTCGATCTCGAAAGCGATGCGGCGACGCTCGGCAAGCCGGCCGGACAGGACGACGCCATGGGCAAGACCACGTTCGTCACGCTGCTCGGGGTCGACGGCGCGAAGCAGCGCCTGAAGAATCTCGTCGGCCAGGCCGACGCCGCGCTCTCCGGCTTTGCGGACCGCGCCGACGTGCTGCGTGCCACCGCAAGATTTGTGGCCGAGCGCCAGAGCTGATGAACACCGGCGATCCTGACCGACGCAGTCTCGATCGCATTCAAGAGCTGTCACGCCCAATCCGCTTTCTCCGCGTCCGGATCCGCCTTGTCGGATCCGTCGCGGCTGGCGTGCTGGTGCTCATGCTGTTGCCGCAGGCCTGGCGTTGGACCACCCGAACGCTGACCGCCTGGGACGTCACCGTCGTCCTGTATCTCGTCACCACCTACGCGATGATCCGGCGCACGGACACCTCGCACATTCGCACCCATGCGATTGCCGCGGACGATGGGCGGTTCGCAATCCTCTTTCTCACCGCGGGAGCTGCGCTTGCAAGCCTTCTCGCCATTGTCGCCGAAATCGGCACATCCCATCGCGGCATGAACGAGATCCTGCTGGCGGTCGTGACCATCGTCATGTCCTGGGCGATGGTGCACACGACCTTCGCGCTCAACTACGCCCATGACTACTACCGTCCGCGCGTGGCCGGCGGGCTGAAGTTTCCGGGTGAGGAGAAGCCGGACTATTGGGATTTCATCTATTTCTCGTTCGTCATCGGCATGACCGGACAAGTCTCCGACGTCGCGATCACCGATCGCGGCATCCGCCGGACGGCGACCGCGCACGGCATCGTTTCGTTCGCCTTTAACACGGCACTGCTGGCGCTGATGGTGAACATCGCGGCGAGCACGCTTTGACGGCGGCTCGACGAGCCCCATCCGGCCTGCGCCGGCAGCAACGTGTTCTGCTCACATCGTCGAAAGTCGCACGCGTGCCGGCCCTACTTCCGTTGCAAAGGCGTTGACCTGAACCGGTCAACGGGCGAAGGAGGGCGCGGAGGACACCTTCGCTCGTGGAAGCCGGTTTTCAGATATTCCTGGTGCTGCTTGCAGTCCTCGCAAGCGTTGCGCTGCTGGCCAGGAAGCTCGATATCGCGCCGGCGGTCCTGCTGCTCGTCACCGGCATCGGCCTCGCCTTCATCCCCGGCCTGCCGCGTGTGGAGCTCGCACCCGATCTCGTGCTGCTCTTGATCCTGCCGCCGCTGATCTATTCGGCCAGCGTCGCCATGAGCTGGCGCGATTTCAAGGCGAACCTGCGCCCGATCGCCCTGCTCGCAATCGGCTGCGTGATCTTCACCGCCTGCGCGGTGGCAACTGCCACGCACTATCTGATCGGCCTGCCGTGGAGCGTCGGATTCCTGCTCGGCGCGATCGTTGCACCGCCGGACGTGGTCGCCCCGCTCGCCATCGCGCGCCGGCTGCGCCTGCCGCGGCGCATTCTCATCATCCTCGAAGGCGAAGGACTCGCGAACGACGCGACGGCGTTGATCCTTTATCGCTTCGCTGTGGTTGCAATCTCGACCGGCGCGTTCTCATTGTCGCGTGCGAGCGCGACCTTTACCGCAATCGTCGCCAGCGAGGTCGTCTTCGGCCTCGCTGTTGGCTGGCTTTCACTGCGCCTGCGCAGGTGGGCCGACAGCCCCAAGGTCGAGATCATCTTTTCGCTGATCACGCCCTACATCGCGTTCTGGGTGCCCGAGCATCTTGGCGGCTCCGGCGTGCTCGCGACCGTCGCCTGCGGACTCTACATCTCCTGGAACGGACCGCTGCTGATCTCGTCGGCAACGCGGCTGCAGGGGATCTTCTTCTGGGATCTCGTGATCTACCTCACCGAGGGGGCGCTGTTCCTGCTCACCGGCTTCCAGATGCGGCTGTTGATCGAAAAATCGAAGGCGTTCCCGCTGACCGAGATTCTCGGCGCCATCGCGCTGGTTTCCGTCGTCGTCGTCGTGGCACGCTTCGCCTGGGTCTTTCCCGGCACGTATCTGAGCCGCTTCGTCAGCGGCAGGTTTGCACAACGCGATCCCTGGCCACCCTGGCGTCAGGTCTTCATCATTGCTTTCACCGGCGTGCGCGGCGCGGTGTCGCTCGCAGCCGCGCTCGCCCTGCCGCTTGCGCTGCCAGGCGGCGAAGGTTTTCCCTACCGCGACATGATCCTGTTCGTCGCGTTCGGCGTCATCTTCGTCACGCTGGTCGGACTCGGATTGACCTTGCCGCTGGTCGTCAAGCTGCTGGGCGTCAGCCATTTCGGCAACGACGAATATCAGCGCGAGCGGGTTGCCGAACTCGTTGCCCGGCGCGAGGCGCTGGAAAACGTGCACGCGACGCTGCTCGACATCGTCAAAAGCCATCAGATCGCCGACGAAATCATCGACGAGCTCGAGGCTCGTCATCAGCATCGCTGGCGACAGCTTCCGAACCCGGAGAAGGAAATCGCCGCAGACCTGTTCCTGCTCAGCGGCAAGATGCATCGCAAACTCATTCAGGAGGAACGCCACTTCCTTCACGCGATGCTGCGCGACGGCAGGATCACCGACGAGACGCGCCGACGGATCGAGCACGACCTCGACCTCGAGGAGGCGAGCATCGGCAATCGCGAGCACGCCGGTATGCTGCTGTAGTGTTCATCATTGCAATAGATGTTCACTAACTCGATGAGGGCGACGTTTTGAGCCGTCACTGCCAAGCATTGCGGGTTCGTCCCTGCGAACGCAGGGACCTAAGACCACCGAGCCGAATGTGTTCGCAAGCGGATGTTCACGACGTCAACAAGCGCACATCGCCTGATAAACGACACGGCGCATGGATCCTGGCTCGGCGCTTCGCTTGGCCGGGACGACTCATTGGGTTCGATTGTCAATGGCAGGCGGCGTAAGGCTCTTAATCACCCTCGCCTTCATGCGTGCGAGGGAGAGGGGGCGCGACGACGAACAGTCGCTTCGGGCGCTTACTCGGCCGCGGTCTTGCTGCCCACGCCAAAACGGTGATCGATGTACTGGATCACCATCTCCTTGAAGTCGGCCGCGATCGTCGGGCCGCGCAGGGTCCTGAACTTCTTGCCGTCGACAAAAACCGGGGCCGCCGGGGTTTCACCGGTGCCGGGGAGCGAGATGCCGATGTCGGCATGCTTGGACTCGCCGGGACCGTTGACGATGCAGCCCATCACCGCGACGTTGAGCTGCTCGACGCCCGGATACTTGGCCTTCCACTCCGGCATCTCGTCGCGGATGAACGACTGGATCTCGCCGGCGAGCTCCTGAAACACGGTCGACGTCGTGCGGCCGCAACCCGGGCAGGCGGCGACCAGCGGCACGAAGGTGCGGAAGCCCATGGTCTGCAGGATTTCCTGGCCGACCTGCACCTCGAGGGTGCGGTCGCCGCCGGGCTCCGGCGTCAGTGAAACGCGGATCGTATCGCCGATGCCTTCCTGCAGCAGCACGCCGAGCGCGGCGGACGAGGCGACGATGCCCTTCGATCCCATGCCGGCTTCGGTCAGTCCGAGGTGGATCGTGTAGTCCGAACGCCGCGCCAGCTCGCGATAGACCGCAATCAGATCCTGCACCGCCGAGACCTTGGCGGAGAGAATGATACGGTCGCGCGAGAGGCCGATCTCTTCGGCACGGACGGCCGACAGCAGCGCCGACTGCACCATCGCTTCGCGCGTCACGGCGCGCGCATCCTTCGGACGGTCCGACGCCGCGTTTTCGTCCATCAGCTTGGAGAGCAGTTCCTGATCGAGCGAACCCCAGTTGGCGCCGATGCGCACGGTCTTACCGTACTTGATCGCCATCTCGACGATGGCGGAGAACTGGGTGTCGCGCTTGTCCTTGAAGCCGACATTGCCGGGATTGATGCGGTACTTCGCCAGCGCCTCGGCACAGGCCGGGTGATC
The DNA here is from genome assembly GCF_031157255.1 of Bradyrhizobium sp. LHD-71. Classification (GTDB taxonomy): domain Bacteria; phylum Pseudomonadota; class Alphaproteobacteria; order Rhizobiales; family Xanthobacteraceae; genus P52-10. Next base: position 111,968 of record NZ_JAVIFX010000024.1, read on the forward strand.
GGCGAGCAGCTTGTGGCCGATATAGTGGAAGTCGCCGATCAGCGGCACGTTGATGCCGCGCTTGTCGAGGCCATCGCGGATGTGCGGGACGGCTGCAGCGGCCTCGTCGCGGTCGACCGTGATACGCACGAGCTCGGAGCCGGCGCGGGCAAGCGCTGCCACCTGGGCGATGGTGCCCTGGACGTCGGCGGTATCGGTGTTGGTCATCGACTGCACGACGATCGGGGCGCCGCCGCCGACCTTCACGCCGCCGACGATCACAGGCACGCTGACGCGACGCGGGCTGGGGCCTGCAATATCGACGTCAGCGGCGACATTCGCGAGTTTGTTCATCGTCGGTTCCCGGGGAGCTTATCTGCGGCCTGAATATCAGTCCTATATGCCGAACTTCAACAACGAATGGTTCAAGGCGGACAGGCCGTTCCCGCCCCCAAACCAGTTGGAACGGAGGAAAACGCCCCAAAACAGGGCTTAGCTAGGGTGTTTTCCCTAGCCCTGCGACCCCTGTCACAGAACTTTCAAGTGCGCGCCGGACGGTTAACCAGGAACAGGCCCGCAATCACGAACGCGACGGCAACCGCGAAGGCCAGCGAAATCGGCTCATCGAGCACGATATGTCCGGCCAGCACGCCAAACAGCGGGGTCACGAACGTAAACGCGGTCAGCTTGCTGGCCGCATAGGTCTTCATCAGGCTGTACCAGAGCAGGAACGTGATCCCAACCACCCAGATGGTCTGGTAGGCCAGCGACACGAGCGCGACCGGCCCGGGCACTTGCGCCAGCGTCTCACCCAGACCCAAGGAACCGAGCGTCAGCAGCGGCGCCGATACACCGGTCTGGTAGATCAGCGTCTTTTCCGCCGGCGCCTTTGACAAATTGCTCATCTTGAAGATGAGCGTCGTGAGGCCCCAGCCGAGCGCCCCGAGAATCAAGAGCAGGTCGCCGAACAGCACCCTCGCGTCGACATCGGCTTGCGGCACGCCGATAGCAATGACGATGCCTGCGAAGGCAAGCGCAAGTCCCGCCCACTGCTCGCCTCTGAGCCTCTCACCCAACAGGTTGACGGCGCCGAAGGCGACCACGAACGGCGCAGTGTAGAGAAAGATCACCGCCCGGCTCGCGGTCGTGTACTGCAACCCGAAAAAGATCAGCACGAATTCAACCGCGAACACCGTGCCCATCAGCAGGCCTGCAGGCAGCGTGCCGTCACGACGAAACAGCGGGATGCCGCGCAGATACGACGCTATCAGGATGACGAGCAAACCGCCGACCGAGCGCGCCGCCGCCTGCATCAACGGCGGCACCTCCGGCAGCGCGAGTTTCACCATCACATTGTTGATGCCCCAGCTCAGGCACAACAGCAGCATGATGCAGATCGCTGACACGGTCAGCGGCGGCGCCGGCGGGTTCGCCGCCCCCGTCATCGATGCCATGGAAAATCTTCCTCAGCCCGCCTTGCTGCAATTGGCGCAGATGCCGGTCATTTCCACCACCGTCATCTTCGGCGCGAAACCGGTCGCGCGCGCGCCGACGATCAGCGGCTCGGTGACGTTCGAAGCGGCGACCTCGCCGACCGCCCCACACCGCTCGCAGATCAGGAAAGCGACCGACGAGGATGAATCGTGATTGTGCGCGCAGGCGAGAAAGGCATTGCGGCTTTCGATCCGATGCACGAGACCCTGCTCCATCAGAAAGTCGAGCGCGCGGTAAACGGTGATCGGCGCGGGTCGTGCGACGCGTTTCGCCAGCTCCTCGATCACGTCATATGCCCCGAGCGGACGATGCGACGCGAGCAGCGCCTCGAGCACGTGACGGCGGATCGGCGTGAAGCGCTGGCCGCGCTGGGAGCAGACGGATTCCGCGTGCGCGATCGCATCCGCGGCACAGCGGGCATGGTCGTGACCCGGGTCGTGAAAGACGGGAGGGGCGGATTGGGACATCGCGGCTATCTAGTCATTGCTTGGCATGCGCGCATCTGCGTGGCGACAACGCCGATTCGGGACATGCGAGGACAAAGGTATTGTGTCCGTCATCACCGCCCCGCGCAAACAATGTGCTTCGCAATGGGTAATATTGCAATGCAATAATTCCATCCTATGTCGCGTGTATCCAAGGCTGTGGCCGACACAGGTGCCGGGAACTCCGCATTGCCCAGTTTCAAGTCCTATCTGGAAGGCCTGACGAACCTGCGTTTCGACACGCGGCGCGACCGGCCCAAATCCGGCAGGAAGAAGATCAATCTCGCCCTGCAGGGTGGCGGCGCCCATGGCGCGTTCACCTGGGGCGTCGTCGACCATCTGCTTGCCGACGGCCGGCTGGAAGTCACCGGCATTTCCGGGGCGTCGGCTGGCGCCATCAATGCAGTGATGATCGCGGACGGGCTGGCGCGCGGCGGCCCGGAGGAGGCGCGCAACCGCCTCGCGGCGTTCTGGCGGGCAGCGAGCACGGGCGGCGACCTTCCACCGGTGCAGCGAGCGGTTGCCGATCGCCTGTTCTCGCTGCTGCCATTCGCCACGACGCCTGTTCAAGGCTGGTTCGAGACGATGGCGCGCTACTTTTCGCCGTACGAGTTCAATCCGCTGAACATCAACCCCTTGCGCGATCTGATCGATCGGTTTGTGGATTTCGACGCCGTACGCTCGGGCCAGCTCGAACTCTTCATTTCGACGACCAATGTGCACACCGGCCGGACGCACATCTTCCCGCGCGACAAGATCGACGTCGACGTCGTGATGGCGTCTGCAGCGCTGCCGCTGCTGTTTCGCGCGGTTGAGATCGACGGCGTTCCGCACTGGGACGGCGGCTACATGAGCAACCCGCCGATGTTTCCATTCTTGCAGGCAACCGATGCGGACGACATCATCATCGTCCAGATCAACCCGGTTCAGCGCAAGACGACCCCGCGCACGTCCGGCGAGATCGTCAACCGGCTCAACGAAATCAATTTCAACTCCGCGCTGATCGCCGAGATGCGCAGCATGGAGTTCGTCAACGGCCTGATCGACGACGGCCACCTCTCCGAAGGAGCGGGCGCCAATCGCTATCGTCGGCTCAATATCCATCGCATCCATCTCGGCGGACTGGCGACACGGCTGAGTGCGGCGAGCAAGCTGCACACGGATTTTCAGTTCTTCGACCTGTTGCGGCGGGCAGGTCAGCGCGCCGCCCGGCGCTTCCTCGATCAGCATTACGAGGCGATCGGCGTGCGCTCCTCGATCGACGTCGCGGCCGAATCCGGCGTCGAGTGGGCGTGAGGCACTCAACTCGCCGAGCATTTTTCGAATGGAGAACGGTTCACCGGCCGAGGCAGCCTGCCCGGCATGCGGCGCCCCTCATCGTCCGCTGGGTAATGGATTGATCTCCTACGCTGGAAACGCGCGGACCGTGCTTATCATCTCGCGCGATCTCCGCACTGGATCAAAATATGATCTACGCGCAAGCTAACGGTGCCCGGACGCACAAGATCGGGCGACACTTTGAACGAATGGCGGGCGGTGAACATGAATGGAAATCGTTACTATGGGGTACGAGTCGAGGGAGCGAAATACGGCGTGAGCTTCGGCAGCGCTCTGGCTATCGCGATCTCTTACACGGCCAACCATTCGATCCTTTGGGCAATCATCCATGGCATCTTGGGTTGGCTGTATGTGATCTACTACGCACTGTTTCGGTCGTAGCCTTGCCGCCTGGCATTGCACTCCGACGATTGGAATAAACCTGGAAATGCACACGCAGGCATTAAGGCTCATAACCGAATCTCAACCACGTATCGGTTTTGCGGCGCAGCATGCATGCGCGAATCGCAGGTGGGCTCGGCGATAAACCGCGTATTCAAACTGATGAGCTAGCTTATCGTATCCATTGTTTATGGAATCGATACGATGCTAGCCCGTAATCCTGACCATCATTTCCTGTTTGCGCTCGCCGACCTGCAGCGCGCCGTTCGCGCCTATGCCGACCAGAAAGCCGCCCGCCACGGCATCACCCGCGCCCAGTGGGCGGTGCTGGTGAAGCTGCACAAGGAAGAGGGGTTGCAGCAGGCAAAGCTCGCAAAACTCCTTGATATCCAGCCGATCACGCTGACCCGGCTGGTCGACAAGCTGTGCAAAAGCGGGCTGGTCGAACGGCGCGCCGACGAGACCGATCGCCGCGCCAACCGGCTGTATTTGACGCCGGCGGCGAGGCCCTTGATCGTGAAGCTGCGGTCGCTGCGCGAGGAGATCAATCAGACAGCGCTCGCCCACCTCAAACCCGCCGAAGCCGATCGCTTCGTTGCCCAACTCGAGCTGATCAAGGAGAACGTCCGCACCGCCTACAAGGCAGGGTGCGAGGCGCGCAAGGCTAGAGCATTTTCCGGAAAGGTGGATACCGGCTTTCCGCAAGAAAATGCGACCACTAAAAGGAAGCTGGGGCGCCGCAATGGCTGATCCGGTGCTCAAATTTCCTGGCGAGCAGCCCCCGCCTGCCGCAGACTCGAAAAGGAAACCCCTCTCGGGCCGCTTCAACCGCACGCGCCGACTGATCCTCTTGGTGGTCATTCCGCTGATCGCCGGTATTGCCGGACTTGTCGTCTATCTGTCCGGCGGACGGTATATGACCACCGACAACGCCTATGTCGGCTCGCAGAAGGTGCTGGTGACGCCGGACATCTCCGGCAAGATCAGCAAGGTGGTGGTGCGCGAAGGCCAGCGCGTGCAGATCGGCGACGTTCTGTTCGAAATCGACGCTGAACCGTTTCGCCTTGCCCTGACGCAGGCTCAGGCGCGCGTCGCCAACGTCCGCACCGACCACGCCAATCTCCTGACCACCGACAAGGCACTCGCGCGCATGATCGAGCTTGCGCAGAAGACGGCTGACCTCAAGCGTCAGGACGTCGAGCGCAAATCGACGCTGATGGCCAATCGCAGCGGTTCGCAATTCGACCTCGACGCGTCGCATGCGCAGTTCGTCGTTGCCCAAACGCAAGTCGAACAACTCAGTCAGCAGCAGGCGAGCATCCGCAACCAGCTTCTTGGCAACTCAAAGCTGCCGCTCGAACAATTTCCGCCCTACATGCAAGCCAAGGCCGCGCTCGATCAGGCTCAACGCGACCTCAATCACACCACGGTGCGCGCACCGCTCGCAGGCAATGCGACCCAGGTCGACAATATCCAGATCGGTCGCTACGTGAATGCCGGCACGCCGGTCTTGAGCGTGATCGATGACGCCCATCCCTGGGTCGACGCCAATCCGAAGGAAACCGACTTTACTCATGTCACGCTGGGGCAGCCGGTGACGATCGTCATCGATGCGTTTCCGAACCACACATTCAAGGGGCGCATCACGTCGCTCAGTCCCGGTACCGGCGCGCAATTTGCGATCCTGCCGCCGCAAAATGCCAGCGGAAACTGGGTCAAGGTCGTGCAACGCGTGCCGATCCGTATCTCGTTCGACGCAGACGAGAATACGCAGAAGCTGCGCGCCGGCATGAGCGCCTATGTTTCTGTCGATACCGGCCGCAGCCGTTCACTATCGGCGTTGCTTGGACTTTCCGCGCCGGCGCAAGAAACATCCAAATGAGTGCCCTCGCCGGACCGGCGAATGCACCAGGGGCGCGACGCGCCATCATCGTCACCTGCGCGATGGCAGGGTCGGTGATGCAGACGCTGGATTCAACCATCGCCAACGTCGCCCTGCCGTTCATGCAGGGCTCGCTCTCGGCCTCGCTGGATCAGGTCAACTGGGTACTGACATCCTACATCGTCGCCGCCGCGATCATGACCGCGCCGGTCGGCTGGCTCGCCGCGCGCTTCGGCCGCAAGCGGCTGTTTGTGACCTGCACGGCAACGTTCACGCTGGCGTCGGTGCTGTGCGGGATGTCGCAAGACCTGACCCAGCTTGTCCTGTTCCGTCTGCTGCAGGGGGCGGCGGGCGCCGCGCTGATACCGCTATCGCAATCGCTGGTTATCGACCTTTATCCGGCGCACGAGCGCACAAAGGCGCAGTCGATCTTCGGCATGGGCATCATGCTGGGCCCGATCATGGGGCCGACGCTCGGTGCATGGCTGACGGACCAGTACTCCTGGCACTGGGTGTTCCTGGTGAACGTGCCTTTCGGGCTGATCGCGACCTTCGGCCTCTTCATGTTCATGGACGAGACGCCGCCGAACACCAAGCTGAGGTTCGACTGGTTCGGCTTCGCCGCGCTTGCGGTCGGCATCGGCGCCTTGCAGCTTGCACTCGACCGCGGCGAGCAGGTCGGCTGGTTCGAGTCCAATGAGATCATTGCCTATGCGATCATTTCGGTCGTCGGCGTCTACTACTTCCTCGCCCATTCGCTGACCACGCCCGAGCCCTTCATCCGTTTCGACCTGTTCAAGGACCGCAACTACGCTTCATCCTGCATTTTCATGGCGGTGATGGCGGTGGTGCTGTTCGCTACGATGGCGCTCGTGTCCCCGTTCCTGCAGCAGGTCGCGGGCCATCCGGTTCTGTCAGCCGGCATGATCCTGTCGTCGCGCGGCGTCGGCACCTTCTTCGCGATGATGACGATCCGTTCATCGATGAAGTATTTCGAGGCGCGCACGACCATGATGGTCGGGCTGGGCATCACCGCCTACACGCTCTATCTCATGTCCACCTTCACCAACGACACGGCGGCGAGCACCATCTTCTTCGTCGGCGTGCTGCAAGGCTTTGCCTTCGGCATGGTGTTCGTCGCGGTCAACACCGTCGCGTTCCTCACTCTTCCTGACAACCTGCGCACCTATGGGGCGTCGTTTCAGACATTGATCCGAAATATATCGAGCTCGTTCGGCATTTCGGTCGTGATCGCGCAGCTTTCCGAAGGCGCACGCCGTTCTCGTGCTGAACTCGGCGACTTCGTCAATCCGTTCAATGACGCACTGAAGATGCCGGATGTGGCGAACATCATCGATATGTCGACCGATTCTGGCCGCGCGCTGGTCGACCAGATGCTCAATATGCAGGCCTTGATCATCGCCTACGCCAACGACTTCCGCCTGTTGACGTTCTTCGCCTTGCTCGCCCTGCCGGTCGCCTTCATCATCGGCCCGACCAAGGCCATCTTCCTTGAACGAACGCAGGCACCGCCACCGGGCCAGCGGCCGCAAAGTCCGCCCAGCGAACCGGCGGAGTGAGCTGCACTGGCGCTTGTTTCGACGGAACTCTGAACCGAGGAACAAGCCGTGCCGATCGGCGATTGCTCTCTCTGCCAAGCCAGGGAGAGACCGATGGCCTCGAGCGACACACGCCGCGGTGAGAAAACGGCAAAGGAACATCGCGACATCCAACGCAAGGTCGACGCGAGCGACCGCAACCAGTCCGGTAAGGACAAGCCGAAGGGAGCTGTGCAGGCCGGTGCCCGGAAGTACCCCGAGCCGCCGCTGCCGGCACAACACCACGCCAAACCCGGCAATGAAGCGACGCTGGTTCCGGAGCCGATGTACGACGCCCCCCACTACGAAGGCTCGAACAAGCTGCGCGGCAAGGTGGCGATCATCACCGGCGGCGACTCAGGCATCGGCCGCAGCGTCGCCGTACTGTTCGCGCGCGAAGGCGCGAATATCGCCATCGTCTACCTTTCCGAGCACGACGATGCCAGGGACACCAAGCGGGCCGTGGAGAAGGAAGGACAGCGCTGCCTGCTGATCGCCGGCGACGTAAGCGATGCGGCGTTCTGCAAGGATGCAATTGCACAGACCATCGAGGAATTCGGCCGCCTCGATATCCTCGTCAACAATGCCGCCTTCCAGGAGCACGTCAATTCCTTCGAGGAGCTGACTGACGCGCATTTCGACCGGACATTGAAGACCAATCTGTACGGCTATTTCTACATGGCGAAGGCAGCGGTGCCGCACTTGCGCGTAGGCAGCGCGATCGTCAATTCGGGCTCGGTGACAGGCCTTTTCGGCAGCACGGGCGCGCTCGACTACGCCATGACCAAAGGCGGCATCCATGCCTTCACGCGCTCGCTGGCCGCTCAATTGATCGACCGTGGTATTCGCGTGAACGCGGTGGCGCCCGGGCCCGTGTGGACGCCGCTCAACCCTGCGGACAAGAGCGCGGAAAAGATCAAGACCTTCGGCGGCCAGACGCCGATGAAGCGCCCCGCCCAGCCGGAGGAAATCGCACCGGCCTACGTCTTCCTCGCCGCGCCCTCCTGCTCCAGCTACATCACCGGAGAGATCCTGCCGGTCGTTGGCGGGTACGGCTAGAGCATGAAATCAGGTTTGTAAGGTCGACCACACTCATTCGGCGTCATGCCATAGCCGTTCGAAGAACGGCGTCGCACCGCCCGCCTATGGATGGGGAATCCAGTATCCCGGAGCGCGAGAGTTCAGATCGCTAACGCTGCGGCGTACTGGATGCCCCTTCGCGGGCATCACAACGAAGATTCAGCTCAAATCACCGCTGTGACGCACAGCTTCAACACCGGGCAGTTTGAGAGGCGCGCTTGAGCTCACGTCTCGACGCCAAGCATCAGGCCGATGTTCTGCACGGCAGCTCCGGAGGCGCCCTTGCCGAGATTGTCGAGCCGCGCGACCAGCACCGCGTGCCGGTTCTTCTCGCTGCTGAACACGCGCAACTCCATCAGGTTGGTATCGTTGAGTGCAAGCGCATCGAGCCGCTGGTCCTTGATCGTGGGATCAACGTTGACGACTTTCACCCATTTCGCACCCGCATAGTGCGCGGCGAGTGCGGCCTCGAGATCCGCAGCCTTCGGCTTCCCGGGCAAGGTATCGAGATGCAACGGCACCGACACCAGCATGCCTTTGCGGAAATTGCCGACCGAGGGCACGAAGATCGGCCGGCGCGTCAGCCGCGAATACTTCTGCAGCTCCGGCAGGTGCTTGTGCTCGAAGCCGAGACCATAGAGCACGAACAGCGGCGCCTTCCCCTGCTCGTAGCTCTCGATCATCGACTTGCCGCCGCCCGAGTAACCCGACACGGCGTTGACGGTGACGGGATAGTCAGCCGGCATCAGTCCCGCGTCGACCAGCGGACGGATCAGCGCAATGCCGCCGGTTGGATAGCAGCCGGGATTCGAAACTTTAGCCGCCTTGGCGATCGCCTCAGGCTGCTGCGGGGTCATCTCGGGCCAGCCATACGTCCAGCCGTCCGCGACCCGGTGCGCCGAGGATGCATCGAGAATGCGCGGCGCCTTCGCTCCGAGCTCTTCGGCAAGCGCCACCGCCTCCTTTGCCGCGTCGTCCGGCAGGCACAGCACGACAAGATCGGCCTCCGCCATCATCGCCTTGCGCGCGGCGGCATCCTTGCGCTTGTCCGGGTCGATCGAACGCATCTCCACGCCGGCAACGTTCGCCAGCCGGTCGCGGATTTCGATCCCGGTGGTGCCGGCCTCGCCGTCGATGAAAATGACCGGTTTGCCAGCGGCCCTGGTCGCGGAGCCGGACTTATCCAGAGTGGTAGTGGCCATGAGCGTTGTCTCAGTGTTGTCGGGCTTGCGGTGGTTCGAGCGATATCCGAATAGCGATACTTGGATTTTGTAACAAAAAAGCCGCGCTTCGGTTCGGGCGCGGCTTCGAGCGACTTTCGGTGCGTTTTATGCAGCCGTCATCGCTCCCGCGCGGTGCGGGCCAAACGGCGACGGCGAACGATGGTGCAGCCAGAAATCATGGCAGGGTATATGCGCGCGATCGCCCCGGCCGTCAATATCGGAGGACGGCTCTGCCGTCCTCAAATGTCGAAGAATACCGTCTCGCGGTCGCCCTGGATGCGGAAGTCGATGCGGTAGAGGGGGTTTTTGGCATCGCGCGTGGCAATCAAGGTGTCGCGGCGATCGGCAGGCACCAGCTTGAGAATCGGGTCCGCCGCGTTGCAGGCCTCGTCGGAGAAGTAGATGCGCGTGAACAGGTGCGTCAGGATTCCGCGCATGTGGATCGCGACCAGAATATGCGGCGCCTGCATCTCGCCGTTCGGCCCCGCTACACGGCCGGGCTTGACCGTGTCGAACGCAAAGCAGCCTGACATGTCGCTCTCGACCCGACCAAATCCCTTGAACGACGAATTGGGCCGGCGCGGGTCGCGCGGGTGCGCGAAACGGCCCTGCCCGTCCGCTTGCCAGATCTCGAACAGGATGCCGTCGATCGGCGCGCCTTCGCCGTCGAACATTCGGCCCTCGATGCGGATACGCTCACCGACCGCATCCGTCGTAACCAGATCGCCATTCACGAGCTGCGGCCACGCGTAGTTCGTTTTGCCGTTCTCGTTCGGTGTCAGACAGGGCGCAGCGAACGGCCCGATTGTTTGCGACGGCGTGGTTCCGGACATCAGTCGGAGTCCTCCGGCGTGGCGTTGCGCCCGCGCAGCACGATGTCGAAACGGTAGGCGAGCGCCCAGTCCGACACGGTGGCCTCGAGGTCGAACGCCGAGATCAGCCGGTTGCGGGCGAACTCAGGGATCGACTGGGCGATCGGGTCCAGCGCAAACAGCGGGTCACCCGGAAAATACATCTGCGTCACCAGGCGCGAGGTGAATGCGGTGCCGAACAGCGACAGATGAATATGCGCCGGCCGCCAGGAGTTGCGATCATTGGGCCACGGATAGGCACCGGGCTTGATCGTCGTGAACGTGTAATGGCCCTTCGCGTCAGTTACCACGCGCCCTGACCCGGTGAAGTTCGGATCGAGTGGCGCGGGATGCTGATCATTGACATGGGTGTAGCGCCCGCACGAATTCGCCTGCCAGATTTCCACGAGCGTATCAGGCACGCCGCGGCCGTCCTCGTCGACCACCCGGCCATGTACGATGATGCGTTCGCCGAGTGGCTCGCCGGTATGCTGACGCGTCAGGTCATTGTCGGTTTCGCGCACCGACTCATGGCCGTAGACCGGACCGGTCAGTTCTGACAGCGTGTGCGGGACGACGATCAGCGGCTTCACCGGCGCCCGGCGCACGGTGCTCTTGTAGTCGGGATACAGAAACGGCGGGTTCGCTTTCTTGCTGTCGAGCGGATAGACGATGCTCATTGCCGGCGTCCTCCCTGAGGTAGCCGCCCACGTTCCACCATCCTCAGGCGCTGCGCAAGAGGTCCAAGATAAGGGCTCCAAGACAAGGCTCCAAACGAGCGCTCTCAAGGAACCAGAAATTCGCGTCCCGCAACGCCACTCTCCCCGCGAGTGGGAGAGTGGCGGAGCAAGATCAGTTCAGCTTTTCGATCGCGACCGCGACGCCCTGGCCGACGCCGACGCACATGGTGGCCAGCGCGAGCTTGCCGCCGCGCTTCTCCATGCCGTGCAGCGCCGTCATGGCGATCCGGGCACCGCTCATGCCGAGCGGGTGGCCGAGCGCAATCGCGCCGCCATGCGGATTGACGAAGTCCGCATCTTCCTTGACGCCGAGCTGGCGCAGCACCGCGATGCCCTGCGAGGCGAACGCTTCGTTGAGCTCGATCAGGTCGAAGTCGCTGATCTTCAGACCGAGCCGCTCCATCAGCTTGCGCGTCGCCGGCACTGGGCCGATACCCATCACCCGCGGCGGCACCGCTCCGGACGCGAGGCCAAGGATCTTGCCGCGCGGCTTCAGCCCATGCTTCTCGACCGCTTCGGCGGAGGCGAGGATCATCGCGGCTGCGCCGTCGTTGACACCGGACGAATTGCCGGCTGTCACCGTGCCGGGATTGCGGAATGCCGGCCTCAGCTTCGCGAGGCCTTCGAGGGTGGTCTCGGGGCGCGGGTGCTCGTCCTTGTCGACGGTCACCGGACCTGCCTTGCCGCCGGGAACGGCGACCGGAATGATCTCTTCGGCAAAATAGCCGGACGCCATCGCCTTGCCCGCACGCTCCTGCGAGCGGATCGCGAACGCATCCTGGTCGGCGCGCGAGATCTGGAATTCCTCGGCGACGTTCTCGCCGGTCTCGCCCATCGCATCGACGCCATACTGCGCCTTCATCAACGGATTGACGAAGCGCCAGCCGATGGTCGTGTCATAGATCTCCGACGAGCGCGAAAATGCTTCCGCCGCCTTGCCCATCACGAACGGCGCGCGCGTCATCGACTCGACGCCACCGGCGATGCCGAAATCGATCTCGCCGGCGCGGATCGCGCGCGACACGCTGCCGATCGCGTCGAGCCCGGACGCGCAAAGGCGGTTCACCGTGCTGGCCGGCACCGAATCGGGAAAGCCCGCTAGCAGCACCGCCATCCGCGCCACGTTGCGATTGTCCTCGCCGGCCTGGTTGGCGCAACCGAACGACACTTCATCCAGATCGGCCCAGTCCACATTCGGGTTGCGCTCCTTCAGTGCCTTCAGCGGTGCAGCACCCAGATCGTCAGTCCGGATCTTCGCAAGCGAACCGCCAAACCGTCCGATCGGCGTCCTGACCGCGTCACAAATAAAGACATCGCGCATGGTGGCTACTCCTCCTGCGCCCCGGGAAAAGGGGCACACCGTTGTTGTCCGCGAGTGAAGAATGCGATTGTTCGGACGCGTTTTTAGGAAGTGCTCAGGACAACGTCAAATCGTGGCGCGCTGGTTTGGACGCATTTTTGACCGAACAGCCATGCATACGCCAGAGAGTGCCAGTACTGTTAAGCTAGTGTCCCGGCTCTAACGTTCGCATCACCTTGCGGCAACCTCGCCTGCGAACGTCAGAACAGCGAGGGACACTAGTGTCCCGAATCCGAAGTTCGCTATACTTTGCAGCGAGCTCAGAGCGAACTTCGGATTCGATCAGGACACTAGCAAGTTTATGATTCTAGTGTCGTTTATGGATCAGAAATTCGC
>NZ_JAVIFX010000025.1 GCF_031157255.1 Bradyrhizobium sp. LHD-71
CGAAGAACGGCGTCGCTTCGCTCGCCTATAGCCGTTCGAAGAACGGCGTCGCTTCGCTCGCCTATAGCCGTTCGAAGAACGGCGTCGCTTCGCTCGCCTATGGCGACGAAGCAATCCAGCGCGGCGATTACCGCGGACTCAGCGCTGGATTGCTTCGCTTCGCTCGCAATGGCGACTACAGCGTCCGCAACGTTCAGCAAACGGTCGTAGCGAGCTTTCGGAAGCGCTCGAGCTGGTCGGTCTTCAGTTCGCGCTTGTCGTCGCGGCCGACGAACACCTTGAACATGATGCCGCCGTCGACGTTGAAGAAAGCGACGAACGCCGACGACTTGCCGAAGAACGGTCGCTCGACAAACGCAACGCCGCCGCAGCGCTCGTGGCGCAGGTGACCGTGCAGACCCTTGGGCTGCATCAGGTTGAAGTAACCGCGGCCGATCTCGCCGTGGGGCACGGAGCCGGAAAACTCGAAGATCGCATCGTCCGTGTGGACGATCAGCGTGACGTCGCCCCACTCGGCAATGTCCTGCATCACCGGCACGAACTGATCGCCCTTGGCCGAACGGACCATGTCGCCCGGCAACGCTTCGATCACCGCGCGGGCGGTGACCTTACGCTCGCGCGCAACATCCTCGATCACCGCACCGGGATTTTCGGCCATAAGGGCCTTCAGATCGGCGAGATCCGTGCTGAGCATGTCGGCGCTCCGTTTGTTTGGGCGACGATCAGGCCGCCGCGGCGGCGCGCTGGGTCTGCACCACCTCGAATCCCTCGAACTTCGGATGCTCAAGATAGAGCGAGCCTGTCGAGGAGTCGTTGCCGGCGCGGGCATGAGCCTTCCGGAATTCCTCCGACTTGGTCCACGCCTCGAAATTCGCCTTCGAGCTCCAGACCGTGTGCGAGGAGTACAGCGTGTGATCGTCCGCCGCCGGTCCCTTCAGCAGATGGAATTCGACGAAACCCTGCATGCGGTCGAGATAGGACTCGCGGCTGGACCAGACCTTCTCGAAAGCTTCTTCAGAACCCTTTTTGACCTTGAAGCGGTTCATCGCAATGAACATTGAATTCTCCTGCTGCTTCCCGTCCTGCCATACTGCGGCTCTTCTACGGCCAAACATGAAGAAATGAAAGAGCCGCCCGGACGACGAAGCTCTTTCACGGCCATCAGCTTCGGACCTCGCGGGAGGTAATTTATGCTCCGCCGAAGTGAAAGCGTGCACCAAGCTTGAATACCCGGCCCGGCGCGGCACTCGACCACAAGACGTCGTTCTGGGTCGAGGTAAAATCTGCTGCCCGTGGCACGGCGTACGGCCGGTAGTACTCGTCGAGAATGTTGTCGACCGAGAAATTAACCGTGATGTCGCGGTGCGGCTTGTAGGTCAAATAAGCGTTGAGCAGATCATACGAGGTGCCGGCCAAATAGGTAGCCGGAATGTCCGTGTTCGCTTCAACCGACGTCCACTGCATCGCTAGGGTCAGTTGGTTCTCAAACATGCGCACGCCAGCGGTGGTCGTGATCTTGCGCGGCTGCACAGTCACAAGACCAATACCGGTCTGAACATTCTCGCCGCGCTGGATCGTGGCCGACACACCGACGAACCAGAGATTGGCGTCGTAGAAGACCTCCGCCTCAAAGCCCTCGATGCGGGCGTGGGCGATGTTCTGGTACTGGAAGTAAAGGTTCCGTCCGGGCGGACCTGCAAACTGCACGCCATCGATGAAGTCGCTGACGTCGTTGCGGAAGACGTTGAACTTCGCGCGCAACGTGTCGCCCGCCGTGAAGAGATCGTCCTTCTTCACGTTGAGGCCTATCTCCTTGTTCTTGCCGACCTCCGGCCGCAGATGCGGGTTGGGCAGGAAACAGAAGAATCCGCGTGAACCGTCGGCGCAGACCGACGTATCTCCCTGTCCCGGACCTGATGCGACGTGCGCACCGTCCACCAGCGTTTCGGTGACCGACGGAGCACGATAGCCTTCGGCGTAGCTGACATAGGGCGTCACCACATATGTCGGCAGAAGCGCAAACGTGACCTTTGGAGAGAAACGATCGCCTTCCGTCGTGGTGTTGGCCGAACTCAGGTGGTAGTTGTCGTACCGGACGGCGCTGATCAGATCGAACCAGGTCGCGTAGCCGACCTTCCACTGCGCGAAGGCTCCCGATACCGTACGCCGACCGCCAGGGGTCGTGGCATTGGAGTTGCCGCTGAAATCGGCTGTCGATACGTCGTCCTGGAATATGTCACCGCCATACGTCAGCGCGTGCCGCCAGCTACCGTGCTCGAACCGGGACGTGTTGTGGGCATCGAATCCGATCGTGTCGATCAGGTAGCTACGCCAATCTCCGATACAACCGGAAATCGCGTTGCCCGGCAGGCCGCGTCTTGCACAGGCCGTCCCGAACGCCGGAGTCGTCGCCGTGTGCGCGATCTTGACCTGATCGCTCTCGGTGCGATTCCAATAGACCTTCGCGTCCCAGTCGAAAATCTGGTCTTCGGGGCGCTGGTATCGCCAGCCGAGGCTGGTCTGGTAATTCTTGACGTTGGTGGCATAGATCGACGTGCCATTGCCGCCAGTGCCCGGTTGCGAGAACGGCAGGCCCAGCGCCCGCCGGGGTTGCCCATTGTCGTAATCGAAATCCTGGAAGATGCCGCCGAGCTTGAGTTCGTGGCCGTCGGCCGGGCGTACGGTGGCTTTTGCGATCGCACTGCCGGTCTTATTGGCGCTGTTCTCCACTGTGACGCCCATGCCGTCCTTGTAATTCGACTGCGTGGTCCACGAACCGCCAGCGAACAGATCGACGTTCGGATTGACGCGTACGCCGCCGAAGCCGGACACCATGCCGCGCATATCATTGGTGCCGCCCATGATTCCCCAATCGCTGCCCCAGCGTTCGCCGGGACGCACGACATCATCGATGTCTTTCGTGCGGAACGAAACCACGCCGCCAATCGCGCCGGAACCATAAATGTTCGCGGTCGGGCCGCGCACCACCTCGATGTTGGAGATCAACTCCGGATCAAGGAAAAACGCGCCGTTGGCGCTGTGTCCGCTGCGTTGGTAGTTCTGCCGCGCACCGTCGACGACCACCGCGACGCGGCCAAAATCCTGCAAGCCGCGGATGTTGATCGAGGTCGCTGGATCGTCGCCGCGATCCTGCAGCCAAACACCAGGCACGTTGTAGAGCAGATCGCCGACGCGGTTCGGCTGCCAGCGCTGAATCTGCTCGAGCGTCACCACGCTGACGGGCGCAAGTGCATCGACCGCGCGCTCCTCCATCTTGGTCGCGGCCACAGTGATCGTATCGAGCGACTGGACGGAGCCTTGCGCCTGTGCGTTCGCGTTCAGCGCACTTTGATCCGGAGCCTGAGCGACGATCTGCTGTCGCTTCTTGCTGCGCTTGGCGTTCTTTTGCTTGGTATCTTGTGTTGAGGGGGCCGCTTGCGCTGCATCAGGCTCTCGGGCCTGGGCCGTCGCTTCCGAAACTCCGCTAAAACACAACGCAATTGCAGATACGCCCCAAAGGAGCGCATGCGCGCCCCTGGCCCCGTTAGCCATCTTTCGACCCCCACGCCTGTCTTTGAACTGGCCGCGGCTGGCGGGCGACCACACGAACGTGGCGGCTTGCTGGCTAACGGACGCGTCCCCCTAGAACGCATAACCAATCATTGTTGTGGTAGAGGCCGCCCCCGGTGAAATCAACCGCTTAGGACCGATATTAAAACGATTGTAAAGTGGAAGGCTTGGAGTTGGCGGCGAGGGAAACCTATAAGGAGTGTCAGATATTCCCCTCCTGGGATGATGATGAGCTTGGGCCAGACGACTTCATCCAGCGGCGAGCCATCGGGCACTGACGGACCTTCAACCGGGCAATCCTCCGGCGAGGCGACACGCTCGATCCCGATGCGCGGCAACCGGTTCGACAGCCGCGACATCTTCCAGTCGGTGCGCGAGATCATCATTGCGCATGGTGAAGAAACCTACCGGCTGCGTCTCACCGCGCAAAACAAGTTGATCCTCACCAAATGAACGCGCCAGGGCCTCTCCAGCGACGCGGGTTTACCGGTCGGGCATTTGCTGCGCTCGCGATCATGCTGGTCACGACCGCCGTTTCCGCCGCGGGAATCCGCAACACGCAGGCAAAGCGCATCATCACCGTCGGCGGGGCGCTCACCGAGATCGTCTATGCGCTCGGCCTCGAGAACCGGCTGGTCGGCATCGATACGACGAGCCTCTACCCGCCTGAGGCGCTGCGACAGAAGCCGAATGTGGGCTACATGCGGCAGCTGTCGGCCGAAGGTGTGCTCGGCCTCGATCCCGAGCTCATCATCGTCGCCGAAGGCTCCGGACCGAAGGAAACGCTTGCCGTGCTCGGCGAGGCGAAAGTGCCAATCGTCACGGTCCCCGAATCGTTCAGCGAAGCTGGCATCCTCGAGCGCATCCGCGTCGTCGCACGCGAGCTTGGCGTAGAACAACGCGGCGAGTGCCTGAGCGAGGCGGTGACGAAAGATCTCGCCGCAATGCGCAAGCTTCGGGACCAAGTTTCCGACAAGCGCCGAGTCATGTTCGTGATCTCGTTTGTCAATGGCCGCGCCATGGTCGCTGGCAGGAAGACCGCCGCGCACGAAATCATCGCCCTTGCCGGCGGGATCAATGCCGCCGACAACCATGATGGCTACAAGCCGCTCAGCGAGGAAGCGATCGTCGCGGCGAAGCCCGACGTCGTCCTCGTCATGCAGCGCGGCACGGATTCGATCTCGTCGGAAACGGTCTTCGCCAACGCCGCCTTCGCGCTGACGCCGGCCGCCCGCGACAAGTCGTTCATCGCCATGGATGGCCTCTATCTGCTGGGCTTTGGCCCGCGCACGGCGGCCGCTGCACGTGATCTTGCCGTTTCGCTCTATCCTGCGCTGGCCGCGAAGGATGAGATGGGCAAGCCTCGCGTGCTATCCGTGAACTGCCGGCAATGAGCGCCGCCGAGTTGCCTGCCCCCGTCACTACCAGACCAGTCGGCGGAGGCCGACGCCGGCCACGCGCAATCGTCGTCTTCGTGACGCTGACGGTGCTGTTGCTCGCCATCGCGCTGCTTGCCGCCACCATCGGTGCGGCCGGCATTCCCCTGTCGCGCCTGTGGCCCGCGCTTGGGCTGGGCGCGCCCGCCGATCCCGCAACGTTCGCGCGCGACCAGCTCGTGCTCTGGTCGATCCGCATCCCGCGTATCGCCATCTCGGCCATGATCGGCGCGCTGCTTGCCGTCTCCGGCACCATCATGCAGGGGCTGTTCCGCAATCCGCTGGCAGATCCGGCGCTGGTCGGCGTTTCGAGCGGCGGGGCGCTGGCGGCAGCGTTCACGATCGTCATTCTCGACAATGCGATTGCGCCCAACGCGGCTGCCCGTGCCTTCGAGCTTCTGCCGCTCTCGGCATTTTTTGGTTCGCTGGTCACAACCCTGCTGCTCTATCGCATTTCGAGCCGCGAGGGGCGGACGTCGGTCGCCATCTTCCTCCTGTCCGGCCTCGCCATTGCCGCCCTTGCCAATGCCGGCATCGGCCTCCTGATCTTCATGGCGGACGACCGGCAGCTGCGCGACATCACCTTCTGGCTGCTCGGTTCACTCGGCGGCGCGACTTGGAGCAAGGCGACCCTGCTGTTGCCGTTCCTCGCAGCGTCGGCGGCTGTGATGCCGTTCATCGCGCGCGGGCTGGACGTGCTGGTGCTCGGCGAGTCCGAAGCGTTCCACAGCGGCATCAATGTCGAGCGGTTGAAGATCATCTGCATCGTTCTGGTTTCGGCGATGACCGGCGCGGCAGTGGCGATCTGCGGCGTGATTGGCTTCATCGGCATCGTCGTGCCGCATCTCTTGCGGCTCGCCATCGGCCCCGGGCACCGCATGCTGCTCCCCGCCTCCGCGCTGTTCGGCGCAGCATTGCTCGCCTTCGCCGACACTTTCGCGCGCGTCCTGGCGGCGCCAGCCGAAATTCCGGTCGGCATTCTCACTGCGACGATCGGCGCACCGTTCTTCCTCTACGTGCTGTTGAGGCAGCGCGCACTGGTGGGCTCGTGACCGCGGCGCTCGAGGTCAGCGGCATCGGCATGCGCATCAAAAGCGCAACGCTGCTCGACGGCATCGACCTTCAGGTGCAGCCGGGGGAGACCGTTGCGATCGTCGGCCCGAACGGCGCCGGCAAATCGACGCTGTTGCGTATTCTCTCCGGCGACATGACACCGACCAGGGGTTCGGTACGACTGAAGGGCACCGCCCTGTCATCCTACCCTGCGGACCGGCTGGCAGCACATCGCGCGGTGCTCTCACAGCACGTCACCATCAGCTTCCCCTTCACGGTCGAGGAGGTCGTGCGCATGGGCGCCGGCGACATGGCCCGAGTGAAGGCGCAGCCCCTGGTCGATGCGATGCTGGACGAGATCGGCCTCAACGCGTTCCGCGACCGCGAACTGCCGACACTGTCCGGCGGCGAGCAGCAGCGCGCGCATTTTGCCCGGGTGCTCCTGCAACTTGCCGTTGGCGAGGCAAAGCACGGCCCGGGCGTGCTGCTGCTCGACGAACCGACCTCGAGCCTCGACCTCCGCTATCAGATCAATCTGGTCGAAATTGGCAGGCGCCGCGCCGCCAGCGGCACGGCCGTCATTGCCATCCTGCACGACCTCAACCTGGCCGCCCGCTTCGCCGACCGCATCGTCGTGCTCCACCGCGGCCGGCTTGCGGCCACAGGCACGCCGCGCGAGACGATCACCAACGCGATGCTTCGCGACGTGTTTGAGGTCAACACCAATGTCGACCTGATCGCAGGCCCCCTTCCCCACGTGCTGCCGCAGGCGATGCAGGCGATCTGAGGGGCCCTTACTTCTTCGCCGGCTCCTTTTGACCGTTCTGATCCTTTTTCTTCAGATCGTCGATTTCCTTGCGCATCGCTGAAAGCTGTGTCTTCAGCGCTTCGACCTCGCTCCTGGCAGCGTCGAGCTTCTGCTGCGCGGCCAGCCCCTGCTTGGTCAGGGACTGCTGCAGGAAGTTGATATTGCTCTGCAGGCAGCTCGTGCGTCGGTCCATGCTTTTCTCGGCCGTGCAGATTTCGATACCCGGCACGTCCTGCGCGACAGCCGCTACGCAGGACGAGACGGCGACAATCGCGATTGCCAGCCGAACCTTGAACATGGACACGTTTTTCCCGGGCATGATCTGATCCGAAAACCGGCTCCCTCTTTTCGGGACCATGCCGAGCTCAAGCGCCCGGCCGGATGTCAGCGAACTTCTTGCCTTCGGCGACAATCTTCTCGAGCAGCGGCGACGGCTTGAACTGATCGCCCATGGTCGCCTGGAATTCCTTCATCTTGGCGAGCACCTTTTCCGGCCCGAGCTGATCGCCGTAATACATCAACCCGCCGCGATAGATGGGAAAGCCGTAGCCGTGCTGCCAGATCACGTCGATATCAGAGGCCCGGATCGCCTTCTTGTCGGCCAGAATCTGCACGCCTTCATTGATCATCGGGAAGAGGCAACGCTCGAGGATCTCCTCGTCGGTGATCTTGCGGCCGTTGACGCCTTTCTTCGCCATGAAGTCCTTGATGATCTTTTCGGTGACCGGCGACGGCTTGGCGGTGCGGTTCTCGTCGTAGTCGTAATAGCCTGCGCCGGTCTTCTGGCCGCGTCGATCCATTTCGCACAGAACGTCGCGCAGCGTCTCGCCTTTCGAGTTCTCCTTCACCCAGCCGATATCGAGACCGGCGAGATCGCTCATTGCGAACGGCCCCATCGGAAAACCGAACTCGTAGAGCACACGATCGACGTCCCACGGCATAGCGCCCTCGAGCACCAGCTTCTGCGCCTCGAGCTGGCGCTGGCGCAGGATGCGATTGCCGACGAAGCCGGGGCAGACCCCGACCAGCGCGGCGACCTTGCCGATCTTCTTGGCAAGTTTCATCGAGGTGGCGATCACCTCCTTCGAGGTGCGATCGGCGCGAACCACCTCGAGCAGCTTCATCACATTCGCCGGCGAGAAGAAGTGCAGCCCGATCACCGCCTCGGGCCGCTTCGTTGCGGATGCGATCTCGTCGATGTTCAAGCCGGACGTGTTGGTCGCAAGGATGGCGCCGGGCTTGACGATCGCGTCGAGCTTGGCGAACACCTCCTTCTTGACGTCCATGCGCTCGAACACCGCTTCGATCACGAGATCGACGTCCTTCAATGCCGCCATGTCGAGCGAGCCGGAAATCAGCTTCATCCGCTTCTCGACGTCGTCCTGCGTGATGCCACCGCGTTGCGCGGTACGCTCGTAGTTCTTGCGGATCACCGACAGGCCGCGATCAAGCGCCTCCTGCCTGGTTTCGACGATCTTCACCGGAATGCCGACATTGGCAAAGTTCATGGCAATGCCGCCGCCCATGGTGCCGGCGCCGATAATACCGACGGTCTCAACCGGGATCATCGGCGTCGCATCCGGAACGTCCGGGATCTTCGCAGCCTCGCGCTCGGCGAAGAAGCTGTGACGCATGGCCGGCGCCTGCGGCCCCGCATGCAGCTCCTGCGACAACTCGGTCTCACGCTTCAAGCCGTCGTCGAACGGCAGCGACATCGCCGCCTCGACGCACTTGATGATGTTTTCGGGTGCCTTCATGTTTCGGAGCTTCCGCGCGTTGGCTTTGCGGAAATTGGCGATCAGCTCCGGATTCTTGCGCGCCGCCTCCACCTTGTCGGTGAGGTCGCGCACGCGCTTGATCGGCCGCTTCTCGGCGATGATCCTGTTCGCATAGGCAATCGCCGCCTCGTCGAGTTTGCCCTCCTCCGCGAGTTCGTCGAAGATGCCGAGTGCCTGCGCTTCCTTCGCCGGAACATGCCGACCGGTGGTCATCATCTCCAGCGCCCGCTCGACGCCGACGATGCGCGGCAACGCCTGCGTGCCGCCGCCGCCCGGCAGAATGCCGATGTTCACTTCCGGCAGGCCGCAACGCGCCGAGGGAACGGCAATGCGGTAGTGACACATCATTGCGAATTCGAGGCCGCCGCCAAGCGCGGTGCCGTGCACGGCCGCGACGATCGGCTTCTTCGCCCCATCCATCAACGACTGAAAATCCTTCAGGCCTGGCGGCTTGCGCGGCCGGCCCATCTCGCGGATGTCGGCGCCGGCGATGAAGGTGCGGCCGTCGCAGCGCACCACGATGGCCTCGGCTTTCGGGTCGGCCAGCGCCTTGGTGATGGCTTCCCGCAGACCCTCACGCACATTTTGCGATAGTGCGTTGACCGGCGGGGAGTTCACCGAAATCACCGCGATCTTGCCGTCGGCCTTCAGGTCGATCACGTCGTTGATCGCTGCCATGGGATGTCCTCCACTCACGTTTCTTCTGGGATCGCAGGATGGAGGTGCAATCTAGGCCATCATTCTCCGGACGGAAACCGCATTTGCGACATGCCCCTACGACGTCGCGAGCACGGGCTGGCCGCCACCGCGACGACGACGCTGCCACAGCGCGAGGCCTGCGAGCACGAGGATGGCAGGAATTGCGAACAGGAACGCGCTCGGCCGCGCCGTGTTGGGCACGCTCAGCGATTCGATCCGGTCACCGGGCTTCAGTTTCAACCGCGCCGCCTCCGAGCCCGGCCGCACCGATGTGATCACCGGCTGTGCCGTGAGCCCGCTGACGCCAATGCCGGCACCAGCGAGGCGCTCCTGCACACTCGCCGGCGCACCAAGCTTCAGGCGCACTGCCTTGGTCACGTCGTCGCCGGAGATGTCGGTCGTCTCGATGCGCAGCCTCAAGGCTCCGCCGTCCGGCGTGGCGTTGACAACGTTGGCAATGCTTGAGGCCGCCACCGTGTCGAGCGGCGGATAGATCATGTTCATCCAGAACTGCGGCCGGAACAGCGTGAAGCAGATCAGGAACAGCAGCACGGTCTCCCATTTGCGGTTCGGTGCGAAGAAATATCCCTGCAGCGCCGCCACGAACGCCGTCATCGCCAGAACACTGCAGCCGACGACCACCAGAAGGTGCAGCGGACCTTCGATATCGATCAGCAAGAGCTCGGGATTGAAGATGAAGATGAACGGCAGCAGCAACGTGCGCAGTTCGTACCACGTGCCCTGCCAGCCGACCTTCATCGGATCTGCGTTGGCGATGGCGGCCGCAGCATACGCTGCAAGCCCGACCGGCGGCGACACGTCGGCCATCAGGCCGAAGTAGAAGACGAACATATGCACGGCGATCAGCGGCACTGCGAGGTCGTTCTCGGCAGCGAGCTCGACGACCACAGGCGCCATCAGCGTCGCGACGACGACGTAGCTCGCGGTCGTAGGCAGGCCGGAACCGAGAATGATGCAGATCACACCTACCAGCAGCAACATGATGATGATGTTGCCGCCCGAGAGCGTTTCGACGATCTCGGTCATGACAAGGCCGATGCCGGTCAGGGTGACTGTGCCGACCAGGATGCCGGCGGTGGCGGTGGCGATGCCGACCGCGGTCATATTGCGAGCGCCGGCGGCAAGACCGTCGACGAATTCCTGCCACCCCTGTCGCCAATGCGCGGCAAAACTCCGTTCGTGACGGAAGAATGCCGTCAATGGCCGCTGCGTCAGCACCACCGCACCCATCGCCATCACGCCCCAGAAGGCTGCGAGTCCCGGCGACATCTCCTCGATGATCAGGCACCAGACCAGGACGATCACGGGAAGCATGTAGTGCAAACCGGTCCGGGCAACCTCGTAGAAGTCCGGCACGGTGGTGAAAGCCTTCGACGTGTCGTCCACATCAAGATCGGGGACGTTTGCGCGGACACGGACGAGGACGACGTAGGCAACAACGACGGCTGCGACCGCGATCAGGCTCGCCGCTTCGCCGAACGCCGTCTTGGTCCAGCCGAGGCCATAGTGCATCACCCCGCCGAGAATGATGATCGCGCAGATCGTCATCAGCGCCTTGATGATGCCCTGACTCAGCGTGCGCTTGGCCCGGCGCTCAATGCCGCTCATGCCAGCCTTCACCGCCTCGAGATCGACCACGTAGAACAGCGCGCCGTAGGTGAGGATCGCCGGCAACAGCGCGTGCTTGCAGACCTCGGCGTAGGTGATGCCGACATACTCAGCCATCAGGAATGCAGCCGCGCCCATCACCGGCGGCATCAGCTGGCCGTTGACGCCGGCCGCGCACTCGATCGCGCCCGCCTTCACGGGCGTGTAGCCGACGCGTTTCATCAAGGGAATCGTGAATGTGCCGGTGGTGACGACGTTGGCGACGGACGAACCGGAGATCATGCCGGTGAGGCCGGAAGACACCACCGCCGCCTTCGCCGGTCCACCGCGGAACTTGCCGAGCAGCGCGAACGAGAGCTGGATGAAATAGTTGCCGGCTCCCGCCTTCTCCAGCAGCGCGCCGAACAGCACGAACAGGAAGATGAAGTTGGTCGAAACGCCGAGCGCGACGCCGAACACGCCCTCCGAGGTCAGCCAGAAATGTGACGCCGCGCGCGACAGCGACGCGCCGCGATGCGCCAGCAGGCCCGGCAGGTAGGGTCCGAGGAACACATACAGCAGCGCGATAATGGCGATGATCGGCATCCACGGCCCTTCGGCGCGCCGCGATGCCTCGAGCAGAAGGACGATGCCGACAACCGCGGCGATGATGTCGCCCTGCGTCGGCAGTCCCGGCCGCATCGCAATCTCGCGGTAGAACACCACGAGATAGAGCACCGCGCAGATTGCGGCCGCGGCGAGCAGCCAATCGAACACCGGCACGCGATCGCGTGGCGATGACTTGAGCGCCGGGTAAGCCGCGAACGCGAGAAACAGCGCGAAGCTCAAATGGAATGCGCGCGCTTCGGTGTCGCCGAAGATGCCGAAGCCCAGCATGTAGGGCAGCGGCGAGGCGTACCAGATCTGAAACAGCGACCACGCGATCGCGACCGCGTAGATCAGCCGTCCGGCATTGCCGGAGGGTGTGCGTGCGCCGGTATCGGCTTCGGCGACAAGTTGCTGCAGGTCGATGCCGGACGCTGTCGCGTTCGCTGCCATCTTTGTTCCCCCGTCAAAACGAACGGCGCGGGCTTATCCGCATCCCGCGCCGTGATTCACTCTACCGTCGTCCCTGCGAAAGCAGGGACCAATATCCGCAGACCGGTTGTGATCGCAAGCGTTGCTCAAGAAGGTAATGAGCGCACGTAGCATCATGAACTACACGGAGTATGGGTCCCGGCTCGGCGCTTCGCTTGGCCGGGACGACTCAGCAGCGTTACTTGATCCAGCCTTTTTCCTTGTAATACTTCACGGCACCCGGATGCAGCGGCGCCGACAAGCCGTCCTTGACCATGTTGGCCGGCTCAAGTTGGGCGAAGGCTGGGTGCAGCTTCTTGAACTCCTCGAAGTTGTCGAAGGTGGCTTTCACGACATTGTAGACCACGTCATCCGGCACCTTGGCCGATGTGACGAGAGTTGCGAGCACGCCGTAGGTCTGCGTGGGGTTCGGATTGTTCGCATACATGCCGCCGGGAATCGTCGCCTTGGCGTAGTAGCTGTTCTCCTTGACCAGCTTGTCGACCGCAGGCCCGGTGAGCGGCACGAGCTTCGCGCCACAGGTCGTGGTCGGATCCTGGATGTTGGCGCTCGGGTGGCCGACGCCGTAGAAGAAGCCGTCGATCTTGTTGTCGCAAAGCGCCGGACCGTGTTCGTCCGCCTTCAGCTCGCCCGCGAGCGAGAAGTCCGAGGTCTTCCATTTCATCTCGGCCAGCAGTTCGTCGAGCGAGGCGCGTGTGCCGGAGCCCGGATTGCCGACATTGAAGCGCTTGCCCTTGAAATCCTCGAACTTGGCGATGTTCGCTTCCTTGCGCGACAGCACCGTGAACGGTTCCGGATGCACCGAGAACACCGCCCGCAGCTCTCCGTAGGGTCCGCCGTCCTTGAACGACTTCTCGCCCTTCAGCGCCTGGTACTGGGTGTCCGACTGCGCGAGCCCGAAATCGAGCTCGCCGCCCTTGATCGTATTGATGTTGAAGGCCGAGCCGCCGGTCGATTCGACCGAGCAGCGGATGCCGTGGGCCTTGCGGTCCTTGTTGACGAGACGACAGATCGCACCGCCGACGGCGTAATACACGCCGGTAACGCCGCCGGTGCCCACCGTAACGAACCGTTGGGCCTGCGCCGCCGACGGCGCGGGTGTGAAGGCGACCGCCGCGCCGAACGCCATCAGCGCGGATCGCAACAACAGCTTCGAAGTCATTTTTCCACTCCTCACATACGACCGGCTGGGATGCCTTTCCGGTCAGATCATTGCATTCGCAAAATGCGACCTAGCTACGAGGGTGCCCCCCACCCCGTTTCAAAATCAAGCCGCCTTGATCTTCTCAAGGCTTCCGACCGCCGCGTCGACGGCCTCACCGAGCCGGTCGACAATGTCGTCGATCTCGTTTCCGCGAACAATGAAGGGCGGCGCGATCAGCGCATGATCGCCCCGCACGCCGTCGATTGTGCCGCCTGAAGGATAGACCAACAAGCCGCGTGCCATCGCTTCCTTCTTGACGCGTGCATGCAGCTTCGACTTCGGATCGAACGGCGCCTTGGTGCCGCGGTCGGTGACGAATTCCAGCGCCTGAAACAGCCCGCGCCCGCGAACATCCCCCACGTAGGGGTGATTGCCAAAGCGCTCGCGCAGCCGTCTCGCGAGATGCTCGCCCTGTTGGCGCACATTGGCAAGCAGGCCGTCGCGCTTGATGACCGTCTGCACGGCGAGCGCGGCCGCACAGGCCACCGGATGATTGAGATAGGTGTGACCGTGCTGGAAGACGCCGGAACCACGGGCAAAGGCATCGAACACCTTCTGCGCCAGCAGCACCGCGCCGATCGGCTGATAGCCGCCGCCGAGCCCCTTGGCCACGGTCATCAGGTCCGGCGCGATCCCTTCCTGCTCGCAGGCATGCAGCGTCCCGGTGCGGCCCATGCCGCTCATCACCTCATCGAGGATCAGCAGCACGCCGTAACGGTCGCAGATCGAACGAATGCGCTTGAAGTAGTCGGCGACCGGTGGCACCGCGCCCGCGGTCGCGCCGACCACGGTTTCAGCAACGAACGCGATCACCGTCTCGGGTCCGAGCTCCAGGATCTTGTCCTCGAGCGATTTTGCGGCACGTGCCGCGTAATCTTCATCGCTTTCGCCGGTTTCCTTGAAGCGATAGGCGAAACAGGGATCGATATGAGCCGTCTCGATCAGCAGCGGGCGGAACTGGGTGCGCCGCAGCTCGTTGCCGCCGGTCGCAAGCGCGCCCAGCGTATTGCCGTGATAGCTCTGACGCCGTGCGATCACCTTCGTGCGCTTCGGCTCGCCCTTCTCCACGAAATACTGCCGCGCCATCTTCAGGGACGCTTCGATGGCCTCCGACCCGCCGCTGACGAAATAGACATGCGACAGCTCGCCCGGGGCATCCTCGACCAGCTTGTCCGCCAGCCGCTCGGCGACCTCGGTCGTGAAGAAGCTCGAGTGGGTGTAGGCCAGCGCATCGATCTGCGCGTGCAGCGCGGCGTTCACGTCCGGGTGGCCGTGGCCAAGGCAGGAGACGGCCGCCCCGCCGGATGCGTCGATATAGGCGCGGCCGTTGGCATCGAACAGTTGGATGCCCCTGCCGCCGACGGCCACCGGAAGGTCGAGCCCGATCTGCCGTGGAAGGATGCGCGTCATGTCCTGTTTCTTCTTTCTGATCGGGAGCTCTGGAGGTGTTGCAATCGACTTGATTGCGATATCAAACACCGCCAATAAGGTATTCTGTCGACAAGCATTCTGCCTTCAATCGAGGAGATAAGAAACCCGCCAATGGTCGAAAAGCGCCGTCTCGCCGTCGCCCGCTTCTGGTATGAGGGCAATTCCTTCAGTCCCGTTCTCGCCGACCGCGCCGCCTTCGAGCGGCGGGAGTGGCTCAAAGGTCAGCAAGCTCTGGAAAGGACCGCGCAGGAAAGCGAGCTCCGCGCCGTCATCGAATTTGCCGACAGGCACCCGGACTGGGACGTCGAGGTGTTCCGTTGCGCGTCCGCCTCGCCCGCCGGGCAGATCGACGACGAAATTTTCACTGCCTTCCTTGAGGAAACCGTCGCCGATCTGACCGGCAGGACGTTCGACGCGATCTACCTCTCGCTGCATGGCGCAGGGGTGACAACCCGGCGCGAAGATCCGGAAGTGGACCTGCTGCGCGCGATCCGGAAGATCCAGCCAAACGTGCCGATCGGCGCCAGCTTCGACCTGCACGGCAACCTCTCGAACGAACTGGCAGACCATCTCACCACCGGCAGCGTCTACCGAACCTATCCGCACATCGACATGCGCGAGACGGCCTGGCGGGTGCTGAGCGTCCTGGAGCGGACGGTCGCCGGCGAAGTCAAGCCGGTCTGCCGCATCCTCAACGGGGGTCTTTTGCTGCCGAGCTTCAACATGCGCACCAAGGACGGTCCGATGCGTGAGCTGCAGGAGTTTGCGGCCGCCTGTCGGAAAGAGACGGGCGTGCTCGAGGCGACGGTGTTCGGGGGATTTCCGTTCGCCAACACCCCCGGCACCGGCGGTTGCGCACTGGTCGTGACTGACGGCGACCCGGACAAAGCCGACAGGATTGCACGGACGCTCGGCGGTGAACTGAAGCGCCGGCAGCCGGAGTTCATGATTTCGCTGCCGACCGCGGCAGCCGGCGTCGCGCGCGCATTGGCCTCGAACAAGCCCGGCCTGCTCGCCGTGACCGATCCCGGCGACAATCCCTACTCAGGCGGCATCAACGATACACCGGAGATGTTTCGCGCGCTGGTCGCAGCTCAACCCAATCGACCGGTGGTGTTCGCCGCCTTCACCGACGCCGATATCGTCGACAAGGCTTGGCGTGCCGGTGTCGGCAAAAATCTCGGAGTGGTCGAATTTGGCGGCAAGGCCATGAAGGACTATGGCGCGCCGGTGAAAGCGGAAGCGACGGTCGTCAAGCTGACCGACGGCGTGTTCCGCAACATCGGGCCGATGGAAACCGGCATCGAACTGCGATGCGGGCGCACGGCGCTGCTCCAGTCCGGCAACATCAGCATCATCGTCACGGAATTCGTCGCGCCCGCGAACGATCCGGCGTTCTTTCACTTGCACGGCGTTGACATCGAAAACGAGCAGCTGCTGTTCGTGAAGGCAAAGAACCATTTCCGCGCGGCCTTCGACGCGATCTGCAGTGAGATCATCGATATCGACGCACCCGGCCCGGCATGCCTCGACATGACCATGCTGCCGTTCATTCCCGAGTTGAAGGCGCGGATTCCGGCGTAGCTAGTTTGTTGCCGGGCTCGACCCGGCAACTCCTATCAGGAACGCATTGTCTTCCTGACCAGCGTCACCAGGGCAGACCCGGTGACGCCAGGAAGGACGATGCGCCCTACTCCGGCTGGATCTTTGCGAACTCGATCGCCTTCTTCCACTTGGCGTTTTCGTCGGCCATCAACTTCGCCATATCGTCCGGCGAGCCGCCGACCGGATCGGCGCCGAGCTTGCGCATCCGTTCGATCATGGCAGCGTCGGCCATGTAGGTGTTGCAGCTCTTGTTCACCTTGGCGATGATCTCGGGCGGGGTCTTCGCCGGCGCCGCGATCGTGAACCACGAGGATGCCTCGTAGCCCGGAACGCCGGCTTCGGCGACGGTCGGAACGTCCGGCATCAGCGGCCAGCGCTTCGCTGTGGTGACGGCCAGGGCCCGCAGCTTGCCCGCCTCGACATGCGGCTGCACCGCGGGCAGATTGTCGAGCGACATCTCAACGCGGCCGGCGATCACGTCGGTGATCGCCAGCGCGCTGCCTCGATACGGCACATGCGTAAGGTCGATACCGGCCATCGATTTCAGAAGCTCCGTCGAAACGTGGCCGGTGCTGCCGTTGCCCGGCGACGCATAAGAAAGCTTGCCCGGATTGGCCTTGGCCAGCGCGATGAACTCGGCGAGCGTCTTCGCCTTGATGTCCGGATTGATCGAAATCAGGTTCGGCACCCGCGCGATCACGATCACCGGAGCGAGATCCTTCACGCCGTCGAACGGCTGGTTCTTGTAGATGTACTGGTTGATGACATGCGGCCCCGGCGTGCCGATGACGAAGGTGTAACCGTCCGGATCGGACTTCGCCGCCGCATCGGCGCCGATATTGCCGCCGGCGCCCGCCTTGTTCTCGACGATGAACTGCTGGCCGTATTCCTCGGACAGCTTCTGCGCCATCAGCCGGCCAAGGATGTCGGTGGTGCCACCTGCTGCAAACGGAACGATGACCCTGACAAACTTATTCGGCCACTGGCCCTGCGCCGAGGCCCTGCCGATGAAGGGCAGCGAGAGCGCGGCGGCGCCCCCCGCGAGCACGGCACGGCGGCTCGGATTGGACACGGGTTTGCGATCGAAGCGCATTAAAGTCTCCTGCAATTTCTGATTGTTATAGCGGATTGTTATAGCGGTCGGTCAGCCGCGGTTGCGGCGTAAACTCGTGGCGTCTGTAGCAAACAACGCCGACCGCCGCTTGAGAAATTGGTCGAATGCTGACGCAAAAGCGTCGCAGGCCGTGTCCCCGATCTCGAAGGACAGCGCCGCCATGCCCCGCCGGGCCAGGTAGATGCCCTGCTCCAGCAGGTCAAAGAACAGCAGTTCCTTAATTCGCTGGTCCTGCCCGGTAATATCCGCGTTGGAGCGGACCGGACCTTCGACCCCATGAATGGTGAAGAGCGAGCCGATTCCGGTCACGCACAGGGGGGCGCGATGCTCTTTGCAGAGCGCCTGCAGCCGGGCCCGCAAGGCATCGCCACGCGCATTGGCGGCGTCGAGCGCCTCCTGCGTGACCACTCGGCTCATCGCCGCAATCCCGGCCGACATGGTCAGCACGTTGTTGTTGAACGTGCCGGCATGACCAAGGGCACCGGGCGTTCGCGGATCGAACCGCCGCATCAAATCAGCGCGGCCGCCAAATGCGCCGAACGACATGCCGCCCGCGACATACTTGCCGAGCGTCATCAGATCGGGTCGGATGCCGTAGCGCGTCTGCAGCCCGCCCGGCGCAAGCCGCGAGGTCATGACCTCATCAAACACGAGCAGCGCTCCGACTTTCTCGGTCTCCCTGCGCAGCGTCGACAGAAACTCCTGCTCGGCCGGAATGCAGCCGCCGGACCCTTGCATCGGCTCGACGATCACGGCAGCAAGATCGGCGCCATGCTGAGCGATCAACCGCGCCGCCGCGGCTGCATCGTTGTAGGGCGCAAACACCCAGTCGAACGGTGCGTTGACCTGATTGACCGCATCCTTGAAGACGAAGACCGAGCCGTGATAGCCGCCGTCGAACGCCATCACCTTCTTGCGATCGGTGGCAATCCGCGCAAGCGTCAGCGCCAAGAGCGTCGCCTCGGTGCCGGAGTTGGTGAAGCGCAGCAGCTCCATCGCCGGAAACCGCTCAGCGACAAGCTTCGCAAACTCCGCCTCGACGCGCGTGTGACCCGACAGACTCAGGCCGCTGTCTATAGCCGACTTGATCGCCTCGACGATGATGGGGTTCGAATGCCCGGCGAGGCCCGCGGTGTATTCGCCCATGAAATCGAAATAGCGGTGCCCGTCGGCGTCGAACACTTCGCAGCCCGCGCCGCGGACGACCGTCAGCGGGAAAGGCTCATAGAACAGCACGGTGCGGGTGTTGCCGCCGGGCATGACCTCGGCCGCCTGAGCATGCTGTTTCGCGCTGTTCGGGTTGCGCGCAACGTAGGCAGCGCGTGCGTCGCTGACGGCATCGTCAAGCGCGGCATCAGCGATCAGATTTTCGGCAACGCTCATCGCTGTTCCTTGACCCTTGCGGCTTGGCCGAAGGATGCAATGAACGCGCGCGCAACGCAATCGCGGCCGCCCTCTTCCGCGGTGCGAAACACGTTGACTGCCTGACATTTCGACTGCGACATCTTGCCGGTCACCGCCACCCGCAGGCTCTTCCTCGTGATAGCGCGAGGCCGTAGTGTTCCAAAAAATGCCGCTCATCAACGAGCGGCCGAGCAAAGCTCACATACGGGAGGGATCGATGACTGCCACGCGGCTTCGCTGGTTCAGGGTTGGTGTGCTCAGCGCCTCTATGGCGCTGTCCGGCGCCACCTTCGCGCAAACGGCCGAAAAACCGCAATATGGCGGCACTCTGGAAATCGCAACGATTTTCCCGACGCTCTCCGCTCTCAGTTGGGACCACAAGGACTGGCCGTGGAAGATCAATCACGACGCGGGCGGGATTTACGAACAACTGCTCGTTGCGGATCTCTCCAAGGGCAGGCGCGCGGGCGGCAGGCATAATTTCACGGCGGACGCGTGGATTCCGACCGATGCCATCAAGGGCGAACTGGCCGAAAGCTGGGAGGTGCAGAAGGAACCGCTCGCTGCGATCTTCAAACTGAAGAAGGGCATCATGTTTCCGGCCAAGCCCGGCGTGATGGAATCCCGAGAGCTGACCGCCGACGATGTCATCTTCAGCTGGTACTATCGCTACAACAGCCCGCGACGGCAGGCGGGACTTAACGATGAGTTCAGCAAGGTCGCTGCGCTCGATCGCTATACGGTCGCCTTCTATATGAGCCAGTACATGGCCGACTGGCCGTATCGTCTGGGCTATGGCTACAATTCGTCGATCATGCCGAAGGAGGTCGTCGACGCCGATACTGGCGCAGGCGACTGGAAGAACCTCAACGGCACCGGCCCTTTCATGATCACCGACTACGTACCTGGCAACTCGCACACCTATGCCAGGCGGCCGGACTACTGGGACAAGGAGAAGATCAGCGAGGCGGAGTACAAGCTGCCATTCGTCGACAAGCTCGTCTATCGCGTCATCAAGGACGACTCCACGCGCGTGACAGCGTTCCGCACCGGCAAGCTCGACATCATGGAAACCGTCAGCTGGGAGAACATGGAAGCGCTCAAGAAGGCCACGCCCGACATCAAATACAAGGAATGGGTGAGCTCCTACGGCACCATGATGGTGCTGCGCACCGACCAGAAGCCTTTCGACGACATTCGGGTCCGCCGCGCGCTCAACATGGCGATCAACAAGGACGAGATCGTCAAGTCGTTTTACAACGGCAACGCGGAACTGTTCGCCTATCCGATGCATCCCGACTACAAGGGCTACTACGAGCCGCTCAGCGCCATGCCCGCATCGGTGAAGGAGCTATTCACCTACGATCCCGCGAAGGCCAAGAAGCTGCTCACGGAAGCCGGCTATCCGAACGGCTTCTCCTTCAAGGTCCAGGTGACGTCGAACAACACGACGCACATGGACTTGCTGCCGCTGATTGCCGCATATCTCGAGCAGGTCGGCGTCAAGCTCGAGATCCAGCCGATGGAGTACGCCTCCTTCCTGTCCGTGATGAGCAATAAGACGCACGCGGCGGGCTATTTCATGAACATCGGCCACAGCAACCCGCTGACCGCAATCCGCAAGAACTTCATCACCGGCCAGCGCTGGAATCCGTCGATGTGGTCGGATCCCGCATTCGACAAGAAGATGGACACGGTCGATCAGGAGCCGGATGAAGACAAGCGCAAGGCCATGATCCGAGAGATGACTCGCGAGATCCTCGACAAGGCGCCGCATATCTGGTTGCCGACGGCGAAAAGCCACACGGTCTGGTGGCCGTGGGTGAAGAACTATGGCGGCGAGCACACCGCAGGCGCGGTGCGGCCCTGGCCGATCTACTCGCGTATCTGGATCGATCAGGACCTGAAGAAAAAAATGGGATACTAGTGCAGCGGACCTGGCGTCCGCTCGCTGCGTGACCGCAGCCGCGGGCCGGTTCCGACCGGCCAATAAGCCGCCGCCAAGAGGGCCGGCGGCCCTTACGGAGGAGTTCTGAATGCCGCTCGATCGCTGGTTCAAGGCCGGTGCGCTTGGCGCCGCCCTGCTGGTGTCTTCCAACCTGCTATCGTCCAACACGCTCGCCCAGACGGCCGAGAAACCGCAATATGGCGGCACGCTGGAAGTCTCGACCATCTTCGCGGCGCTCTCGGCGCTGAGCTGGGATCACAAGGATTGGCCATGGAAGATCAACCACGATGCCGGAGGCATGTACGAGCAGCTTCTGACGGCCGACCTCACAAAGGCAAAGAGAAACGGCGGTCCGCACGCGTTCACCGCCGACTCGTGGCTGCCGACTGACGCGATCAAGGGTGAACTGGCTGAAAGCTGGACGATCCAGGACAATCCGCTGGCGATCGTCTTCAAGCTGAAGAAGGGCATCATGTTTCCGGCAAAGGCCGGCGTGATGGAGGCCCGGGAGCTGACCGCAGACGACGTCGTGTTCAGCTACTACTATCGCTTCAACAGCCCGCGCCGGATCGACGGGGTTCTCGACGAGATCACCAAGGTCGAGGCGATCGACAAGCACACCGTCGCCTTCCATCTCAGCAAGTATATGGCCGACTGGCCATATCGCATCGGCTACGGCCACAACTCCTCGATCATGCCGAAGGAGGTCGCAGATGCCGGCGCGGCGGATTGGAAGAACGCCACCGGAACCGGCCCGTTCGTGCTGGAGAACTACGTCTCGGGCAACTCGCACAGCTACGTCAGGCGGCCGGACTACTGGGACAATGAGAAGGTCGGCGAGGCTGAGCTCAAACTGCCGTTCGTCGACAAGGTCGTTTTCCGCATCATCAGGGACGACTCGACACGCGTGACCGCTTTCCGCACCGGCAAGCTCGACATCATGGAAGTGGTGCGCTGGGAGGACAAGGAAACGCTCAAGAAGGCGAACCCCGCCATCAAGTTCTCGGACTGGGTCTCTTCCTACGGCACCATGCTGGTGCTGCGCACCGACCAGAAGCCGTTCAATGACGTCCGCGTCCGCCGCGCACTGAACATGGCGGTCAACAAGCAGGAGATCGTCAAGAGCTTCTACAACGACAATGCCGAGCTGTTCGCCTACCCGATGCATCCGGACTTCGCCGGCTACTATGAACCGCTGAGCGCGATGCCGGAGTCGGTGAAAGAGCTGTTCACTTACAATCCGGACAAGGCCAAGAAGCTGCTCGCAGAGGCTGGGTATCCGAACGGGTTCAGTTTCAAGGTGCAGGTTTCGTCGAGCAGCACCGTGCTGATGGACCTGCTGCCGCTAATGTCGGCCTATCTCGAGCAGATCGGCGTCAAGATTGAAATTCAGCCGATGGAATACACGTCATTCCTGTCGGTGATGACGACGAAGTCGCACGCAGCCGGCTACCTCATGCAGATCGGCCACACCACGCCGCTGCTGGCGCTGCGCAAGAACTTCGTCACCGGCCAGCGCTGGAATCCGTCGATGTGGGCCGATCCGGAGTTCGACAAGAAAATGGAGGCGGCTGACGAGGAACGCGACGAGGAGAAGCGCAAGGCGATGGTTCGTGCGTTGACCCGCGAGATCCTCGACAAGGCGCCGCACATCTGGATGCCGACGCCCAAGTCCTCGACCGCCTGGTGGCCATGGGTGAAGAACTACAACGGCGAATTGACCGCCGGCGCGGTGCGGCCGTGGCCGATCTACTCGCGTGTCTGGATCGACCAGGACCTGAAGAAGAAGATGGGGTACTGAGAGAAGCTCCCGTCATTGCGAGGCATAGCCGTTCGAAGAACGGCGTCGCTTCGCTCGCCTGTGGCAACGAAGCAATCCAGCGCGGCATTTGACGCAACTCAGACTGGATTGCTTCGCTTCGCTCGCAATGACGCAGTTAACGTTCTTTGCTGCATCATCGCGGGCCAAAACCAACAAACCGGGAGCGCACCATGCCCGACAAACCATCCGAATCGCTGACGCCCGGCATCCAGCGCAACTTCCTGCAGGAGCGCGTCGTTCACGGCCGGCCCGTGGCCGACGTGATCGTCGAGGAGGCGCAGAAGCTCGGCAAGTCGCGCGTCTTCATCACCACCAGCGGCTCGCTCTCGGGCGACAACGCCCTGCCCCATGAGATCGGCCGTGCGCTCGGCGACAAGTTCGCAGGTCTCTATTCCGGTGTCACTGCGCATACGCCGCGCAGTTGCGTGATCGAGGGCGCGGTGGCTGCACGCGCGGCAAACGCCGATCTCCTCGTTGCCGTCGGCGGCGGTTCGGTCGTGGACGCGACCAAGGCGATGCTCCTGTGCCTGTGGCACGGGCTGAAGGATCAGAAGGAAATGGACGCCTACCGCGGCGGACGGCAAGGCGATCCGAGTCACTGGCCCGCGGATGCGGCGAGCCGGATTCGCATGCTGGCGGTCCCGACCATGTTCTCGGCAGCCGAGTTTACCTGGTATGCAGGCGTCACCGACCCGGCGCGACTGGTGAAGGAATCCTTCGCCAACCCGCTGTTCGTGCCACAGGTGGTGGTGCTGGATCCGGCCGCCACCCTCGCCTCGCCGATCCCGAACCTGTTCGCGACCGGCATGAAGGCCGTCGATCACGCCGTCGAACGCCTCTGCGCGCTGGAGGCGCCGCCGCTGGCCGACGCCGCATCGGTTTCCGCACTGAAGCTGCTCCACACGTCGCTGCCGCAGCTCGGCGGCGCCGGGGACAACCTGAAACTGCGAATGGACTGCCAGTTCGGCATGTGGCTGTCGATTTTCGGCGGCACCAGCGGCGTGCCCGTGGGAGCCAGTCACGCCATCGGCCACGTGATCGGCGGCTACGGCGTGCCGCACGGCCACACCACCGGCGTCTGCCTGCCGTC
This sequence comes from Bradyrhizobium sp. LHD-71, assembly GCF_031157255.1. Lineage (GTDB taxonomy): Bacteria > Pseudomonadota > Alphaproteobacteria > Rhizobiales > Xanthobacteraceae > P52-10. Next base: position 23,669 of record NZ_JAVIFX010000025.1, read on the forward strand.
GGTGCTGCGCTGGAACTACGATGTGAATGCCGCACGCCAGGCGCATGCGGGCGCCGTCATCGGCGTCGCAGGCGACAAGCTCGCCGACGCGATTCTCGCCTTTGCCACAAAGCTTGGCGTGCCGACGCGGCTGCGCGACGTCGGCATCAAGCGCGATCAGCTCGACGACATCGCCGCAAAGTCGCTGCGCGATCCTCCGATGAAGACCAATCCGAAGCCGGTGACCACGACGGGACAGGTGATGGAGATCCTTGAACTGGCTTGGTGAAGTCGGTCAGCGCGGGCACTTGCATTGTCACACCGTTTTAGACAGATCGACTTGACCAATGGGATTGGGACACCCTATCGTCCTGTTCGTAAGTAGTCGCCTCCGTCGCGAATCAGTAAGCAAAGTAATCTCGGCGCATCCGCTGGATTCTCGCTTCTTTCACCAAGCATCGGGCAAGCGCGCGAGCTTACATGACGATCAGAGCTGCTCTTGGTTTAGTTCTAGTCGCGATCGCCCCACTCGGTGCTGCGGCCCAGACGGACGACACTACCTATCTGCAGCATATCGTAGAGGCCAACGGGGTGATCCCACCCGGCCGTTACTACTTCCGCAGCATCACGGTTGATCGTGATAACGTCGTGATACGCGGCAGCGGCAAGGAAAATACGTGGTTAGTGCAGTTGCCGGCAAGTGACACCAACGCGATCACATGTCACAAGGCGCAGCATGTAGCGATCGATAGCCTGTCCCTCGACGGCAATCGATCGGTCCAAGGCGCAGGCAGCGGCATCGTTTTTGATAACTGCGCTAATTTCCAGGTGCGCAACGTGAATCTCGTCAACATTCACGGCAACGGCGTTACCGCACAAAGAGGATCGTCAAATGGATCCTTCGAAAATGTGGAGGGGCTGAATATCGGATACCATTTGCTCTCTATATCCGAGTCGCCTCAGACGCGGATTGGCTACCTTAGCGGACGCGAGATTGCATCCGCAGTCATCAATCTGGCAGCCAGTCCAAACTCCACCCTGGGACAAATTGTTGGACAAAATACCGCACCCAACGACAGCGGCTATGGAGGCATGAAGGTCAGCAACGCGTCTGACGGTACGGTAATTGGATCAATTCACATGATCGGATTTCCGCGCGGCTTGTTCATTAAAGACTCAAGTAACGTCGTCATTGGGCATCTCCGCGTTGCGAACATCGGCTATCAGTGCGTTCTGATTCAGGCCGAGGCCGAAGGCGGTCGCGCAGACAACAATGTCATTCTTGGTGGTCTCGCACAGGATTGCGGCCTTCTGCAAAAGGGCCTACCCGGCATTCACTTCTCAAAACAACCAGACTCGCAAAGTGCATCCGGCAATCGGGTGAGAAATCTGGAAGTCCGAGATAGTCAAGGACGCCTCGGCAGCCTTTGGCTCGATGAACCGCAAAGTAACGGAAATGCCGTCACTCCGTAACCTATCGACGGATGCGGCTCAAAATAGCATGTAGGCCATTTCCCCTTGTTGCCTTACGCCTCCGAAAGATAATCCAGTTCCTTCTGGGGCGCAGCGAATGGCAATCGCGTTCGCAACGTCTGATGCGGATGATCGAACAGTCAAGGCATATTCGCGTCCGATTTCTAAGGTCGTCTTCGGAACGTCGACCGTCACCCACGCATTGTCTTCAAGCGCCGCCGCATTGATCGTGGAGCGAACGATAGGACCTTTCGGCCCTTCGATGCTGACATGCAGGTCGCAAGAGTTATGCCTTTGATACGTTCCAGCGACAAATCTAATCCGTGAAATCGAGGCACGCCTTGCGACAAAAGTTTGAGCGGCATGCCGCTTGCGAGATACGGGTCCAATGTAGTTGTCCTGCCGCAACTGCATCGCGAACGGAATCGATACTTCCTCCTCCAGAAGTCGATTCCAGCAGCCAAGATGCGCAAGATACGCTGAGATCATTCCCATAATTTCGTTCCGGTTAGAGCGGAAATCGCTTGCCGCGAGATCCCGCCAAACCCGAATAAGCTTCTCCACATGCTTAGGACTGAATAGATTATTCTCGGCGAAGAACTCTGGCTGGCCCATAACGACCAACTTCTGGAATTCAACCTCGTCTGCCCCCAGCAATCGTGCGTTCTCGAGAAAGCTTGCCACACCATCGTGAGTGTGCACGCCCAGAATGGTGTTCATCTTGATAATCGGATACGTCGCGTTGCGCCTAGCTTTCGCAGTTTGAACGTTCTCGAGGCTGCGTCGAACACGATCAAGCGACCCGCTGACGCGCGTGCGCGCGTAGACCTCAGGATCAAAGCTGTCGATCGAGAAGGCGATGATGTCGATGAAGGGATATTGGAGAAGGTGGTCTGCCCATTGTCGCGAGAGGTGCTGACCATTCGTCGTGATAGTGACTTTGATCGTGTCGGCCGCAACCTCCGCCATGTCGGCGAGAACGCGAACTAGCGGATTTTCGTCAAACGGGATGTCGAACAATTCTCCGCCGACCAGATCGACCCGCGCGACGAACGGATAAACCTCCTTCACTCGATCCAGCACAAGGGAATCTATAATATTGATAGTAGGTTTCTTTTGATTAGCTGGGATAACACCGAAGCAGCACATCGGGCATCGCAACGAACAATAGTTGAAAAGTTGCAGTGACAACGTCGAGGGAAAGGTCGAGACAACGGACCGATGTGCTTCGATATCGCGTTCGATCAACAAGAGATTTTCGGCATACGAACGCGGAGGCCGACCTGGGGGCTGGGTCGAAGCATGACGCCGCGAGATGCAAGATACCGCTTCCGGGGGGCTATCGAAGTATTTGACGTATTCATCCGGCTTCTTGCTCGTCAGCAAGCAACAGGTCGGCGGACAACCAGAGGAAAAATAGTGACCGCCAAGAATCAGCGAACGCGCTTCCTCAACGGGTTTGGAATTCCAGAATGATCGAAAATCTTGCTGGCGCAGATTGCCCTTGGCCTTGGTCCGCCCGCAATAACTAACCGTACCGTCGTTCCAGACAAAAAGCCCATTCCAGGGAGCATTGCAGACAAGGGACATGAGGGCACCGTGTTGCTAGCAGCCGCCGACTCGAATACTCTCGCGTGTGCTATATGTATCATACAATTCGCGTTTAGTCAGACTACAATCGTTTTCGCTACGGATCCGCCGGCACAAAACTTCGAGCGCGGCGCAATCAATTGATCCAAGATTTCGAACCGAATCAGATGCCAACTGACCGGGCATCCATTGCATTGGATGCAGTGTGGACCGCTTCCTCGCCCTAATCGCGCACGTGGTGGACCGCAATCGAAAGGTCCGCGCCGTGTGTCTGCTTCAGATCGAGCGCCTTGGCGGTTGGTCCGCGCAGGACCAGCGACATCGGGCCCTCTCCGCGCCGCGTGACATGGGTACGCGCCGCGGCGTCGTCCGCGAGTTCGAATGGCGTCGTCCCGATGGCCACGCTAGCACCGCCATTGACCTCTCGGACCGCCTCAGGACCGGCCAGCGCTGCGTAACGCGCGGCGCTCTTCGCGACGTCGCTCACGGCAACCTTCACCGAGGCAATGCCGGTTACGCCGTTGGCGTGCGTGCGCATGTCGCCTTCCGGGACGCGCAACGTCCGCGGCGTGACGTCGCCACACCAGAACGGCAGGTCCGTCGTTTTCGGGCGCACGACCTGCCAGTCGAGCCGTGCACCGTCGGGGCGTAGCCGGCCGCCGGCGGTCGGACCGTTGAGGTCGAGCCCGCGGCCGCGCGCGGCTGCAAGGTCACGCTCGATGCTTTCCGGCAACAATGCAAAGTCGACCAGTCCCTCGCCAGCCCTGGACAACACGTGCCACCAGCGCACCTCAGGCGCCGGTTCCCGGTAGGCGATCAATTCGAAATAGGATCCGTCGGCGAAAATCACCAGCGCGTTGTGCGAAACGCCGCCGTGATGCACCCCGCCCGGATAGACTGTGAAACCCAACGCACGATAACCGGCGACCGCCGCTTCGAGGTCCGCTACGGCGATGACCACGTGATCGAGAGAGAATGCCATGCTCCAATTCCTGCCGAAGATCCAAGTCCTGCCGAGAGAGAAGCGCAGATCGTTGCCCGCAGTCTTGCGAGTGACACGATAACTGCGCATGATCGGCAGATCATCCAATCAAAAGCGTCCGCAGACAAGATGCTGGATCGGGGAGCAAAGCCGTGGCTGGATCGCAATGGGCCTTCAAGACCGCATCTGAAACCGCAGCAGCGCTGGCTGCGAAAGACGTCTCGGCTGTCGAGCTGACGCAAGCGACTATCGATCGCATCGAGAAGTACGACGGTCATGTCAACGCGATTTGCGTGCGTGATTTTTCCCGCGCGCTTGAGGCGGCCCGCGCGGCCGATGCAGCGATCGCACGCGGCGAGCAAGGGCCGCTCACCGGCCTTCCGATGACGATCAAGGAATCCTACAACCTCGCAGGCACGCCGACGACGTGGGGCTTCGTCCCGCAGAAGGACTTCATCCCGCGGGATGACGCACTCGCGGTTCAGCGCGTCAAGGCGGCAGGCGCAGTGATCGTCGGCAAGACCAACGTCCCGCTCGGGCTGGGCGACTGGCAAAGCTACAACGCCATCTACGGCGTCACCAACAATCCCTACGATGTCACCCGTACGCCCGGCGGCTCGTCCGGCGGTTCGGCCGCGGCGCTGGCGGCAGGTTACGGCCCGCTATCGCTCGGCTCGGATATCGGCGGTTCGTTGCGCTCGCCCGCCCATTATTGCGGCGTCTATGCGCACAAGCCGACGCTGCAGATCGTGCCCTCGCGTGGACACACGCCACCGCCCCTTCCGCCGCTGCCTGCGGACCAGGATCTCGCCGTGATCGGGCCGATGGCGCGCTCGGCCGGAGACCTCTCGCTGCTGCTCGACGTCATCGCCGGCCCCGACGAAGTCGACAACGGTATCGCCTACAGGCTCACCTTGCCGGCTGCGCGCCACGCCGATCTCAAGGGATACCGTATCCTCGTGCTCGACACGCATCCACTGCTGCCGACTGCGTCCAGCGTGCGCACCGCGATCGGCGCGCTCGCGGACGGCCTCGCCAGGCAGGGCGCGAAGGTCGAGCGGCAAAGCGACCTGCTGCCCGATCTCGCCAGCGCTGCACGCCTCTATATGCGCCTGTTGCTCTCGTTCCTGGCGATGAGCTTTCCACCCGAGGTGATCGCGCGGGCGCAGAAGGAGGTGCGGGAGCGCGAAACATCGCCGACGCTCGGTCCGAAGGATCTCAGCCTCGCTGCGGAGCGCCAGCAAGGCATCGTGATGAGCCATCGCGACTGGCTTTTCGCCAATGGCGCACGCACCCAGCACCGCGCTCAGTGGCGGGCGTTCTTCAAGAGCTTCGATGCTCTGATCTGTCCAATCATGCCGACGCCAGCCTATCCGCACGATCACTCACCGGACCAGGGCACACGTCTCATCATGATCGACGACACGCCGCATCCCTACTCGGACCAGCTGATCTGGCCCGGCGTCGCCACCATGCCCGGACTGCCGGCAACATCGATCCCGATCGGATTGTCAGCCGACGGATTGCCGATCGGTGTGCAGATCGTCGGGCCGTGGCTCGAGGACCGCACGCCGCTGAGGCTTGCCGAGCTGATCGAGCGCGAATTTGGCGGCTTCGCGCCACCGAAGGGCTTCGACTGAACGACCGCAGAGCCATGAGGTTTTGAGTAGGATGCGAGCGCGCGCGTGGCCTAAGTCCCTCTCTTCGCTAGGAGAGGGTTAGGGTGAGGGGCCGTAGCACGCGCGGTCGCTGTAAAGGTCGAGCTTCGAGACAAAACACCGAAATACCTCCCAAGAGCAGCTGAGCGACACCAACGGTGCTACGCCCCTCACCCCAACCCTCTCTCACCGGGGAGAGCGAGCGCGCCGAGTTCGTTGCGACCTCCGCGGGAACGATATGCGATAGCCTGCCGGGCGTGGAGCTTGCCTCATACCGCTGCCTCTTGATCGAGCGTGACGGCCCCGGCTAGGACAGACCCCAGGGCGCGTCCGCGCCGAAATCAGAGGAAACGATCCATGACCAAGTTGTTGGGCACAGTTACTGCCGCCCTGCTCGGCCTGACTTCGCTGTCCGTCCCCGCCGCCGCGCAGGAGCTCGTCGTCGGTATCACCGTCTCCGCTACCGGGCCGGCCGCGGCACTCGGTATTCCGGAGCGCAATGTTGTGGAGTTCGCCCCGGCAGAGATCGGCGGCGTGAAGATCAAGACCGTCGTGCTCGACGATGCCGGCGATCCGACCGCCGCGACCACCAACGCCCGCCGTCTGCTCACGGAATCGAAGGCCGACATTCTGGTCGGCTCATCAACCACGCCTCCCACTATCGCGGTTTCGACCGTCGCCAATGAGCAGGGCGTGCCGCACTTCGCGCTCGCGCCGATGCCGTTCACGCCGGCACGCGAGAAGTGGACGGTGGTGATGCCACAGCCGGTGCCGATCATGGGCAAGGTGCTCTACGAGCACATGAAGAAGAACAACGTGAAGACGATCGGCTACATCGGCTTCTCCGACAGCTACGGCGATCTCTGGTTGAACGACCTCAAGACCCAGACCGGGCCGATGGGCATGACCATCGTCGCCGAGGAACGTTACGCACGTCCCGACACCTCTGTCGCCGGACAGGTGCTGAAGCTCGTCGCCGCCAAGCCGGACGTGATCCTGATCGGCGCATCGGGCACAGGCGCGGCGCTGCCGCAGGCGGCGCTGCGCGAACGCGGCTATGCCGGGACAATCTACCAGACGCACGGCGCTGCGACCCACGACTTCATCCGCATCGCCGGCAAGGCGGCAGAGGGTGTGATCATGGCGTCAGGGCCGGTGATGGCGCCGGAGGGACAGCACGACCAGGCATTAACGAAGAAGCCGGGCCTCGCACTGAACGCCGTCTACGAGAAAAAGTATGGCGAGAACTCCCGCAACCAGTTCGGTGCGCACATGTACGACGCGTTCGAGGTGATGAAGCGCGTCGTTCCGATCGCGCTGAAGTCGGCCAAGCCCGGCACGCCCGAATTCCGTGAGGCGCTGCGCACGGTGCTGATTTCAGAGAAGGAGATCCCGGCCAGCCAGGGCGTCTACAACTTCACCGAAAAGGACCGCTTCGGCGTCGACGATCGCGCACGCATCCTGCTGACGGTGAAGGATGGCAAGTACGTCGTGGTGAAGTGAAGCCATTGCGAGGAGCAAAGCGACGAAGCAATCCAGTCTGAGGTTGCGGCAACCTCTGTACTGGATTGCTTCGCTACGCTCGCAATGACGGAGTGGCGGTAGCCCGCATGAGCGATATGCGGGAATCCTCGCGACAGACTCAGCCCCGGGTGTCGCTTCGCTCACCCGGGCTACAAGTTGCTACGTCAACGCTCGACGAAGGCCTTCTCGATCACGAAGTGGCCCGGTTCGCTGTGGTTTCCTTCGGCGAAACCGCGCTCTTCGAGAATGACACGCAGGTCTTCCAGCATGCTCGGGCTGCCGCACAACATGATGCGATCCGTTTCGAGATTCAGCGACGGCAGATCGGTGTCGGCGAACAGCCGGTCGGTGGTGATCAGGTCGGTGATGCGGCCGCGATTGCGGAACGGCTCACGCGTCACGGTCGGGTAGTAGACCAGCTTTTCGGTCAGCACCGGACCGAAGAATTCGTCCTCTGAAAGGCCGGCGACGAGCTGTTCACCATAGGCAAGTTCGGAAACCTGCCGGCAGCCGTGCACGAGGACGATCTTCTCGAACCGGTCGTACACCTCAGGGTCCTTGATCAGGCTCGCAAACGGCGCAAGGCCCGTGCCGGTCGACAGCAGCAGCAGCCGGGAACCGGCCAGCAGGTTGTCGGCGATCAGCGTGCCAGTGGCCTTGCGGCCGACCAGGATGGTGTCCCCTTCGCGGATCTTCTGCAGACGCGAGGTCAGCGGACCATCAGCGACTTTAATGGAAAAGAATTCCAGGGATTCTTCGTGATTGGCGCTCGCCATCGAATAGGCGCGCAGCAGCGGACGGCCGTCAACCTCCAGCCCCATCATGGTGAACTGGCCGTTCAGGAACCGGAAGCCTGGATCGCGGGTCGTGGTGAAGGAGAACAGCGAGTCCGTCCAGTGGCGCACGGAAAGAACTTGCTCTTTGTTGAAGGCGCTCATGCGTTTCGTTTTTTCAGGATGGCTGGAGAGAGAAGATTAATCTTGGCCCGCTCGGACGCGCATTTTTCAATTCGGATTCATGCTCGCATTTGTCGTCCGCGGACAGTGAAAGGTTCAATCGCTCGACGAATTCACGGGGGTAGATAATGCATCGGCCGTAAATGTAAACACCGTGATTTGTATCACAAAGTCGCTCGCCGCGCCCGCGTCTAGAACATTTCTATTTATGGCATCATCGCGACCAACGCCGTTAACGATGATTTTCGTATTGCGGAGCCATCGAACAGCTGCGGCAGATTCAGTCTGGGTTGTTTCGCTTCGCTCGCAACGACAGTTCCGCGCGCTCCGGCGGCGCGACGCGCGGCAGCAGGATCTGAAAGCGCGTTCCCTTACCGACCTCGGACGTCAGTTCGATACGCCCGCCTAGGCGGTTGATGACGATATTGTGGACGATGTTCAGTCCGAGCCCGGTTCCGCCCTTGTCACGTCGCGTGGTGAAGAACGGATCGAACGCATGACGCCGCACCTCGTCGGTCATGCCGATGCCGTTGTCGATGTAGATGATCTCGACATAGTCGTCTCCGGCCTCTCGCGCCGTGATACTGAGCTCGCCCGCCGCGTTGTTCGGAAATGCGTGCGCCACTGAATTCAGGAACAGGTTGGTGATGACCTGGCCATAAGGGCCTGGATAACTGTTCATGTCGATGTTCGGCGCGCAGTCGGAGGTGATCGTCAGATTTCGCGCCCTCAAGCCGGGACGCAGGCTGGTGAGGATCTGCTCGGTCAGATCCGCAAGATTGAAGTGCCGCCGGTCAGGCACGTTGCGATCGACCGCGACCTGCTTGAACGACTGGATCAGTTCGGCGGCGCGATTAAGATTCGAGACAAGCTGCTCGGCCGCGTCGAGATTCGCGTGCACGAACGCATTGAGGCTCGACCGCTTCAGCTCGCCGCGCGCAATTTCCTCAGCAAACAGCCGACAGCGCCGTTGCAGGGCCGTCGCCACCGTCACACCGATGCCGACCGGATTGTTGACTTCGTGCGCGACGCCTGCGACCAGACGGCCGAGCGCGGCAAGCTTTTCCGACTCGATCAGCGAATTTTGCGTCGCGCGCAAATTGTCGAGCGCGTTCTCGGCGGCCTCCCGCGCCCGGTGGGTCTCCTGCTCGCTGCGCTTGCGATCGGTGATATCGAGCGCAACCGTGACGATGTATTCGATCTTGCCCGCAGCGTTCTTGACCGGCACCTTGTTGGCCATCCAGTGCCGCAGCCGACGCGCGGCATCGACATAGGCCTCTTCATAAAATCCGAGCTCTTCGCCACTGGCCAGCACCCTTTGATCGCCCGACGTCGCCTTCGATGCACCGTAGCGGGCCATGATCTCATTGGTGGTACGCCCGAGCGCTTCCTCCGGCTCGACGTCGAAAATTCGGGCCATGTAGCGGTTCATCAGCAGGTAGCGAAAATCAGTATCCTTGACGTTGATGACCGCCGGCACTGTATCGATCACGGTCTGAAGCTGGCGGCGGCTTTCCGCAAGCGCCTGCTCGGCGCGGCGCTGGTCTGTGATGTCGCGTACTGTCCCTTCGTGGCGGATCACCCGCCCGCCCTCGTCGCGCACGGCGGTGGCGCTGTCCGACAGCCAGAGGATATCGCCATTGCGCCGGCGCACTTGATACTCGTACTCGCGCACCGTGCCGTCGCGACGCATGCGCAGCAGATACTCCTCGCGCGCGGCGGGATCGACGTAGATCGATTTCGAGATGTCGGGGACGGCGTCGATCAGATGCTGTGGCGAGTCGTAGCCCATCATGCGCGCGAGCGCCGGATTGGCGTTGAGGACGCGCCCATCCGGCGTCGTCACGTAGATTCCGTCGACCGAGCCTTCGAAGATTTTCCGATACTCTTCCTCGGCCTGACGCTGCTCGGCCAGGGCGCGCAATACGACATCGCGTGCGGCGGCGATGTCGGACGGGATCTCCAGCGGCTGGGCCGATCCGTCCGCCCCGCCTAACGGGGCACCGCACTCGCCACAGAATTTCTTGCGCTCAGGATTGTCTGCCTGACACCGCGGGCACTGCATTGACCGTTCGCCTCAGCCACAACTACGCACGACCGCGCTAGGCGGCGACGCTGCCAGCCTAGAACCTAAACCGTCGGAACCGCACTGTTCCCGCCGCGGCCGAAAACCGCAAGAGGCATAGCCGTTCGAAAGGCGGCGTCACTTCGTCCGCCCGGATCAATTTATTGCATTAATTCAATCGGTTAGGTCGACCGCGCGCCCGAATGGATCGCCCGCCACACCCGTTCCGGCGTCGCCGGCATATCGAGATGACGGACGCCGACGCCCGCCAACGCGTTGCAGATCGCGTTCATGGTCGCAGCCAGCGCGCCGACCGTCCCCGCCTCGCCAACCCCCTTGACCCCAAGAGGATTGAGCGCCGTCGGCACCTCGACATTGTCGCAGGTGAAGCTCGGCAGATCGTTGGCGCGCGGCATCGCATAGTCCATGAACGAGCCTGTCAGGAGCTGGCCCGTGCCCGGCTCATGGGCGATGACCTCCTGCAACACCTGGCCCATCCCCTGGGCAACGCCCCCGTGAATCTGGCCTTCGACGAACTGCGGATGCAACACGCGCCCAACGTCCTCGACGCCGACATAGCCGATGACCTCGACCCGCCCGGTATCCGGATCGATCTCGACCTCGCAGATATGGCAGCCGTTCGGATAGGTTGGCTGAGCAAGCTTGAAGTCTCCCGCGCCGGTCAGGCCCTCGTCATTGCCTGTCAATGCAGCGACCTCGGCCAGCGACAGCGAGCGATCGGTGCCGGCGATGCGAAAGCGTCCGTCTGCGAATTCGATGTCCGCCACTGCCGCTTCGAGACGGTTGGCCGCGAGTTGCTTGCCCTGCTCGAGAAGCTTGTCGATGCTGATTGAGACTGCCGAGCCACCAAGGGTCAGCGCTGCCGATCCGCCGTTACCTTTGCCGCGCTGGACCTGATCGGTGTCACCATAGACGTAGTCGATCGTCTCGATCGGAACGCCGAGACGTTGCGCGACGATGTCTGAGAACGAGGTCTCCAACCCCTGCCCGACGGACATGGCGCCTGCGCGCAGCCGCACACTGCCGTCGGCCTTCGCTTCGATCCACGCGAAGTCGGTTGCGGGCCGCGCGAATGGGCCTGCCGCCACCTCGATCGGATTGGCGATGCCGATTCCGCGCAGCTTGCCGCGCTTTTTCGCCTCCTTGCGTCGCGCGGCGAAATCCTTGTAGCCGGCGAGCTCGGCTGCGCGCTCCATGCCCTTGATGAAGTCGCCGCAATCATAGGTGAAGACGAACGGTGTCTTGTAGGGCATCGCCTCAGGTGGAATGAGGTTGCGCCTGCGCAAGTCGAACGGATCGATGTTCATCTCCTGCGCCGCGACGTCGATCAAACGCTCGATCGCATAAGTCGCGTCAGGCCGGCCGGCGCCGCGATAGGGTGCGGTCGGCGTCGTGTGGGTGAAGATGCCAGTCGCCTGGCCAAGAATCTTCGGTGTGCGATAGACACCGGCGATCCCGCCGAAATTGCCAATCGGCGAGATCGACCGTGCCGATAGATAAGCGCCGATGTTGACGCGATAGCTGACGCTGAGCGCCGTGAAATGTCCGCGCTTATCCAGGCCGAGCGCAGCGTCGATTTCGATATCGCGCGCATGCTCGTCGGCAAGAAAGGCTTCCGATCGGTCGGCCACCCATTTCACGGGCAGCCGCAGTTTCTTCGCAGCCCAGAAGACGATCGACTCCTCGCGCACCAGGCCCGACTTCATGCCGAAGGACCCGCCGACATCGGTCGCAACCACACGCAATGCCGTCTTCTCCATGCCAAACATGGCGGCAAGCGCATCACGCAGATTGTGCGGGCTCTGGTAGCTGACGTGCAGCGTTGGTCGACCGTCCTTGTCGACGTATCCCACCGCGCTGCGCGGCTCCATCGGGTTCGCCGACACGCGTGTGGAGATCGACACCAACCGGGCGACGTGATGCGAATCCTTCAAGGCTCGTTCGACGTCTGCCGCGTCGCCCTTGCTCCAGTGGTAGGCTACATTATCCGGCATCATCTCCCACACTGCCGGCGCCCGGTCGGCTGTCGCCTCAGCCACTGTCGCGGCCGCGGGAAATGCCTGGTACGTGACGTCCACGAGTTCCGCCGCGTCGCGCGCGGCATCGAGCGATTTCGCAATCACCATCGCCACGGGTTCGCCAAGGAATCGCACACGATCCCGCACCAGTGGCGGGCGCGGTGTCTCTGTCACTTCCACGCCGCCCGGCCGCTGCAATTTGGTGGGCAGGTTGTAATCGCGCACGCCGTCAGCATCGAGGTCCGCGGCAGTGAACACCGCGACGACGTCTGTGGCCTGCCTGGCCGCGACCGTATCGATCGCGTCGATCCGGGCGTGAGCATGCGGCGACCGCACGAACACGACGTGGTTCACGTTCTTCAGAGCGACATCGCCGGCATACAGTCCCCTGCCCTGGGTCAGACGAAAATCCTCGCGCCTGTGCACGACGCGGCCATACTTGATGTCCTGCATTCCACTATCCGTTGATCAACCGTGCGCGGGCGTGCGCAAGAAATCGGCAACCGGCGCAGCCATGGGTCCGCCCGCCTCGGCGTGGGTCAGCAGCGCGATGCCATGCGGACCTTTCCATGTCCGCGCGTGCGGGATTGCTTCAAGCATGGCGCGAACAATCGGCAGATATCCCAGCATAGCCGCGGCAAAGATATCCATCCGCGCCCCATGTTCGATGAGGCAGAGCGCGATATCCCGCCGCCCCACATGGGCCGCCGCTCCGAGCCCCGTCTCCCAGTCGCCGCCACCCCAGTCCCAGGCCGCATTGACGAGCATCGGATACTCCGCCAGCAGCCTTCGGACCCGGTCGAGATCGCCATGCGCCTTGCTCACAAACTCGTTCACAAGATCCGGGGCGAGACGATCCTTGTCTGGCATCTTTAGTCCTCCGCTGGGACCGAGAGTGATCCTGCACTGCTATAGGCTTATCTTGTAAACGTCGGCCGCGGTGCCTTCGAACATGCGGTTTTTCTCAGCCTCGCTGTATGGCGCTCCGATGCGCTTCAGCGCATTCCAGATCACCTGATAGCTGCACTGGCCCTTGTCGGGCGGGAAATTGCTTTCGAACATGCAGCGGTTCGGGCCGAATGCCTCGATGCACGTTTCCATATAGGGCCGCCACGCGCTCGCGAGCTCTTCGGACGACGCGGGCTTGGGACGCGTGTGGAAATCGTGGCCGAGCAGCATCATCGCCAACCCGCCGAGCTTGACGACGACGTTTTCGCACCTTGCGATGTCCTGGATAGACGCCTTCCAGGTCTTGAAGATTTCATCACGCCGGTTTGCGTAGACACCGAGCCCAACCGGGCCACCGCAATGGTCCATGATGATGCGCTGATCCGGAAACGCGCGGGCCAGAGCGGCAAGCTCTGGAATCTGCGGGTGGAAAAGCCACGCATCGAAGGTCAGCCCGAGCGGACCGAGTTGGGCAAAGCCTTTGCGAAACCGCGGATCGGCCAGCAGCTCCTTTGGCCGCATCGCGTAAGTGCCGGCAACGACCGGGTCGGCGTCCCAGGCAGACGAATGGCGGATGCCACGATAGCGACCGTTGCCGGCCTTGATCTGCGCCTCGAGCACCGGTTTCGCGTCGTCACCCAGCAGGAGATCGACGTGGCTGACGATCGCGGCATTCACTTGACATTCGCCGTAGCCGCCGCTCGCACTCTGCGCGGCGACGCCATTGGCGAACTCGACTTCGCCAACCGGTTTGAAGGCGTCCGGTCCGTTTGCGCGATACATCGAACGGCAATCGACATAAACAGTGGCAACGACGTTGTGGCCCGAGGCCACGTCGTCGGTGAGCTCCTCGAGCAGGTAGCGGCCGCCTTGACGATCCCACAAATGATGATGCGGATCGATGATGCGCCGGGCCGGATCGATGATCTCCTCGCTGTACTGGGCCAGCCAGTCTGCGCGCGGCTCGGCATAGAGACCGCTCTTCGGCACGACGACGCTCGAGGACACCATCCGATCACTCCCTTGATGCTGCGGCCCGTACTACCGCGCCGGGCTCTTGTAACGACCGAGGCTAGCAAGAGCGACGCGACATGGGGAGCCTCCGACCGCGCATGCCGCGCCACGCTCAATCGCATTGCACCCTTTCCTTGGCTTCGCCGGTGTGCAGAATGCCTGCGCCAGTGTGCCGGCTCGCGTTCGCGTCGCTTTGCGGCGATCTCGTCTGCGAAAATGCGAGAACCAAGTGCACGAGCAAGGAACGTCAAGTTCAAGACGCGCGACAAGACAATAACAGGGTGGAATGAGCGCATGAGACTGGCAAAGCCCCGCATCGAGCCGGTGCCGGACGACAAGTTGAGCGCGGATCAGGCCGAACTGCTGGCGCCCATGCTCGAGAGCGGGCGTGTGCTGAACATTTTTCGCACGCTCGTGACCGCACCAAAGGCCGCGAAGGGCTTCTTCGCGTGGGCGAACTACGTGCTGTCGCGCCGCAATGATTTGCCCGCGCGCGAGCGCGAAATCGTCATCCTGCGCATCGGCTTTCTTTGCAAATCCGGTTACGAATGGACGCAGCATACGCGCATCGCGATCAAGGCGGGCCTGAGCGAGGACGAGATCGCGCGCATCAAGGTCGGCGCCAATGCGCCAGGCTGGAGCGCCGCCGACGCAGCGCTGCTCAATGCCAGCGACGAACTGCACCACGATCAATTCATTAGCGACGCAACTTGGTCCGCGCTGCGGAACAATTTCACCGAGAAGCAATGCATGGATGTGGTGTTCACCGCCGGGCAGTACACGCAGGTGTCGATGATCCTGAACACGTTCGGCGTGCAGCTCGACAAGGGGCAAACGCTCGACCCCGAGTTGAAAGGTTTCTAGAGCATGCGCATCCTTCGGACGTTCGTCGTGCTGGTCGCGCTCCTCACCGGTTGGCAGGTGGCGGCCGCTCAGGACTATCCGTCGAGGCCGGTGAAGATCATCGTTCCGTTCGCCGCCGGGTCATCGACCGACGTGCTGGCACGGGTTCTGGCCAAGGATCTGCAGCGACAGCTCGGACAGCCATTCATCGTCGAGAACAAGGCCGGCGCCGACGGCGTGATCGCAGCTCAGGCCGTGATCGCGGCCGAGCCGGACGGCAACACGCTGTTCGTGACCACCCACACCTCGCAGGCAGCAAATGTCAGCCTGTTCAAATCGCTGCCCTACGATCCGCTCAGGGATTTCAGCCCGATCAGCCGCCTGACCTCCGGACAGTTCATTCTCGCCGTCAATCCCACGGTGCCGGCCAAGAGCGTCGACGAACTCATCGGACACATCAAGGCCAACCCGGGCAAGTACAGCTATGCGACCGCCAACGCGACTTCGACGGTGGCGATGGCATGGCTGGCCGCATTGAAGGATCTCGAAATCGTCCGGGTCAACTATGCCTCGGCACCACGCGCCGTTGCCGACCTGCTCGCAAATCATGTGCAGCTCACCTTCGGCGATCAGGCCAATGTCGCACCGCTGGTGCAGGACGGAAGGCTTACCGGACTCGCCGTAACAGGCGTCAGCCGATCCGATCTCGTGCCTGCACTGCCGACGATGCGTGAGGCCGGCGTAAGCGAACTCGTGCTGAATTCGTGGGCGGCGCTGTACGGCCCGGCAAAGCTGCCAGCCGCAATCATCGACAAGCTGAACAAGGCGGTGCTCGCCGCCTATTCCGAGGCGGACGTCGTAAAGGCGCTCAAGACAGCTGGCTACGACCTAGTCCCATCCACGCCGGCTGAGCTTGCGGCGTTCAACAAGCAGCAGATCGAGGTCTGGCGCACGGCCGTAACACTCGGCAAGATTGAGCCGCGCTGATCTCGGACCTGAACAAGCGCACCTTTGCGATGATCTGATTTCGCACAGCAATAGCGCACGACATTTTCGGCCGCGTCTATTGCTTCCTTTCCGGCAGCACAGCCGTGCGCAATCGGGTCGTTGTGCAGACATTCTGCAGCAACCTTGCTCGTCGGCATTTGGCCTGCGAAGCCACTCGTCGCTGCGGCGCAACGCAACAAGTCATAGACTCCATCGCGCAACATCGCTTGCCAAACAGAAGCGGTGCGTGTTGACTTGACGAAACCGCGACAACAGCGGTGCCTGCTAAAGAGCGTAGAAACGCTTTCTGGTCACAACAAGAAGAAGCGCGCGTCCTTCGTGCAGTGCTTACGTGCTGTACGTTCCGCATAATCGCCGAAAGCCGACACAATTTTGGGGGGAGTGCATGGATGCTGAGATTCAGAGACCGTACGACTGACGCCCCGCACCGGGGCGGGGTTGTTCAGAACGATTTTCTGGCGACCCTCTGTCCCGCGGACTTCGAACACCTGCGACCCTTCCTCCAGCCGGTCGAGCTGAAGCGGCACGCAATCATTCACGAAGCGAACAAGCCAGTCGATGCGGTCTATTTCGTGGAGAGCGGCATCGTGTCGCGCGTTGCGCGAACGCAGGCCGACGGCGCGGTCGAGGTCGCCGTCGTCGGCCGCTCCGGCCTGGTGGGCCTGTCCGTCATCCTCGGCACCAACATCGCCCTGCATCGGACTGTGGTGCAGATTCCGGGATCGGCGCTGCGCATCCCGGCGGCCGATCTGCAAGCGATCATGGCGAAAAACCCGACGATCAGAGACCACCTGCTTCGCTACGTGCAACTGCTCATGAACCAGAAGGCGCAAGTCGCGCTCTGCAATGCCAAGCATGAAATCGACAAGCGTGTGGCCCGTTGGCTGCTGCTGGCCCATGATCGCGTCGCAGGCAATCAGCTTCCGGTCACGCACGATCTGTTGGCGATGATGCTTGGCGTCCGGCGCGCCGGCATCTCCGAAGCGCTCGCCGAGCTCGAGGACAAGGGCGTAATCTCCAAAGCCAGGGGGGCGCTCAGGATCGTCAGCCGCGAGGCGCTCAAGGCGCAGGCCTGCGAGTGCTACAAGATCATCGACGACCGATTTTCCTGGCAGCGCGCGATGACGCATTATGAGCATCGTCTCCAGCCGGACTCCTGATCCAGAAAAAATCCCCGGCAGGTTGCCCTGCCGGGGATTTTCTTATGCCGTCTCAGACAAGACCGATCAGAAGAAGCGTCGAACCGAGAAAATGCCCGAGAATACGTTCTGGTCTCTGATCTCGTAGGCAGCGTTCGGCTTGAAGCCCGAGATCACCGGCTGGTTGTAGACGACGTTGTCGCCATGGCTCACGTGGTGGTTGGTCCACATGAACTCCACGCCGATCGTCAGGTCGCGAACAGGCGTCCAGTACGTCCGGGTACCGGCACCGTAGATGCGGTAGTCGAAGTTGCAGGCGCCGGTGTTGGAGATATTGACACCACCCACGGTGAGCGTGCCGGTGGTGCTGCCGATCCCGAACCGCGAGCACAGGATCGCATTGGCCGTGTCGCTGTAGTCCAGCACCTGAGCGCCGCCGAACACCGAGGTCCGCCACTCAGGGGTCCAGCCGTGCTCGAAGGCGATCGATCCGCCATAGGCGGTCGTCAGCTCCTGGCCGGTCGGGCCAACTGCGATGCCTGCGCCGGTACGCGGCCCCGAGGTGTACACGGAGTCGAAGAGGTACGTACCGGCGATACTACCGTAGGTGAGGAGGCCGTTCGAGCCGCCGTAGATGCCGAACGCCGAGCCCTGGCCGATGTTGGCGAATACGTCGGTGGTCGCACCCTTCGAATACGTGCCGCCGATATACAGAGCGTCGTTGATACCGGTTGGGACGTTGAACTTGAAGGCCGCGTTCACGCCATAGCCGACCTTGTCGGACGGGGCGCCGGCAAGCTCGGAGCAGCCGCCGAGGAGAACCGTGGTGGTGCCGGAGACACCGCCGCAATTGTAGGCGACGTGGTTGTTGACGACCATGCCGGACAGGTGGAAGCCACCCCAGGCCTGGTCGATGCGGAGCTGACCGACGATCTCCGGCCAGGTGTTGCCGCCGCGGGTGTCAAGTCCTGAGGTGAGGCCGAGAATCGTCAGCGGGTTGGCGCCGTTATAGTTGCCCCGCTTGCGCTCCTTGCCATCTTCCACCGACAGGGTGCCGGAGACGCCATTGCCGAACTGATACGTGTAAGCGGCAACGAAGCGGCCGCCGGCGGTGTCCGGATTGCCGAGCCAGCCGTTGGTGCCCCACTTGTAGGCATAGGCCCACGGGTTGTCGAAGTACGACGTGCCGGCGCGGCCGATGGTGAAGCCGCCCCACTGGATGATGCCCGAGTCGATCGCGATGACCCCGGCGCTCGAGCCGGGGCCAGACGTCAGAAGGCCATTCGGCGTGTTGACCTCGGCGCGCACCACCGAGAACGTGCGCAACGTGCCGAACGCTGTCTGCGTGCGTGTATCGACGTTAGTGAACACGCGGCTACGAGCGAAGAAGTGGTCCCGATCGCGCGTGCGCGTGTTGTTGCCGGTGCCGTCCGTCGTCCACTGCTGCAGAAGCGTACCACGCGCATTGAAATTGAGTTCGGCGCGGATGTGACCGCCGATCCGGATACAGGTGTCAGTGCCGGGGATGTAATAGAATCCTGCGCCATACAGAGAACAGATCTTTACGTATTCGACCGGCTTGGCCTTCACCGGTAGGTCGGCCGCCTGCGCCCCCGTCAATGCGACCACTCCCGCCGCAGAGCCGAGGAGTAGGCTCCTAATCATCGTCATCTCAAACCTCCAAAGTTTGCGTTTCCCCATCCGCTTCGCGCCTCTCGAACCCCCGCTTCGGCGCGAGCGACTTTGAGCGAAACCTTGACGGGACGACTCGGGATGCCCCCCTCTGTCGCGAGAAAAACATCGCGCATGCCTTCTCGGCGCGCACTTTCGATGTCGGTACGCTAACGCGCACAGAAAGGCGTTTCGGGAACAAGTGTTGTACGAACAACACGCCTGGTCGGGCGCACGCGAACGCGGATTTTGTCAATGGCGATATAGGCTTGCCAGTGCGCCGGCGATGCGATTTGGTCACCCTAGGGCTAGGCAGGGGAACGATCCGGAGTGCCGTCAAGGCGACATCAACGCGAGATACCGAAATGATTAAGTCTGGACGCGGCCTGCTTGCTCTGGCGGCCTGTATCGCCATCCTGACCCTGACGCACGCCCCTGCCTCGGCCGAGCGCGACTTCACCGAACTTGAAGACCAGCCCGGCTTCGTCCCCAGCGAGGTCGACGAGCAGTTGCCCCCGCAATTTCAGCGCCAGATGGTGCTTTACCGAACCACCGAGCCGCCGGGCACGATCATCGTCCACACCTCCGAGCGCTTTCTCTACCTCGTACAGGGCAACGGCCGCGCCATGCGCTATGGCATCGGCGTCGGCCGGGAAGGCTTTCAATGGCAGGGCCTGTTAAAGATCACCCGCAAGCAGGAGTGGCCGGACTGGACCCCGCCTTCGGAGATGATCGCGCGTCAGCCTTATCTGCCGCGCTTCATGGCCGGTGGTCCCGGCAATCCGATGGGCGCGCGCGCCCTCTATCTCGGCACCACCGTCTACCGCATTCACGGCACAAACCAGCCGCATACCATCGGCAGCGCCGTGTCGTCTGGATGCTTCCGCCTGGTCAATAATGACGTGATCGACCTGTTCGAGCGCGTACCGGTCGGCACCAAGGTCGTCGTCCGTCAGCGGCCCGAGTTGTAATCGGTAACCGCGCACCAGACAGACAACCGGACAACGCAAAGCGAGACACTTCCATGCAGAAGACATTTCGATCGGGCCTTGCAATCGGGCTCGCCGTCGCCGTGGCGGTGATCGCCGCCGCCTGGACCTACATCCGCTACGATGCCAATACGCTGCGCAAGGTGCGCGCACGCGGCGAGCTCCTGTGCGGCGTCAACACCGGCCTGCCCGGTTTCTCCAATCCCGACGCGCAGGGGAACTGGACCGGATTTGACGTCGACTTCTGCCGCGCCATCGCCGCTGCCATCTTCGATGATCCGACCAAGGTGAAGTTCGTGCCGCTCGACGCGAGCGAACGGTTCAAGGAATTGCGCGATCGCAAGGTGGATGTGCTGTCGCGCAACTCCACCTGGAATCTATCGCGCGAACTCGGCTTCGGCCTGCATTTCGCAGCGGTGTCGTACTATGACGGCCAGGGCTTCATGGTCCGCCGGTCGAAAAACGCCGAGAGCGCACTCGAGCTGGACGGCAGCAAGGTCTGTTTCCAGACGGGCACGACCACGCAGCGCAATCTCGCCGACTACTTCCGCAGCAACAATATGAAGTATCAGGAGACAAGCTTCGACAGGCTCGAGGACGTGGTGAAAGCCTACGACTCCGGCCAGTGCGACGTCGTGACCAGCGACGTGTCGCAGCTTTACGCCCAGCGCCTGCGACTGGCGAACCCGCGCGACCATGTGATCCTCGCCGACGTGATCTCGAAGGACCCGCTGGCGCCGGTCGTCCGCCACAAGGATGACGACTGGCTGCTGCTCGTGAAATGGACGTTCTTTGCGATGCTGAACGCGGAAGAGCTCGGCATCACGTCGTCGAACATCGATGAGGCGATGAAATCGACCAAGCCCGAAGTGATGCGCTTCGTCGGCACCGAGGGAACCTACGGCGAGGACATGCGATTGACGAAGGACTGGGCGGCGCGCATCATCCGTCATGTCGGCAATTATGCCGAGGTCTATGAGCGCAATCTCGGCGCGGAGTCGCCGCTCGGCATTCCGCGCGGCCTTAACCAGCTGTGGAATGCCGGCGGCATCCAATACGCGCCGCCGATCCTTTGACGGGGAGGACTGCCGTGTCGGACCGTTACGCCCGCTATCAGCGCCTGCAGTTCGACTGGCCGGCAGAGCGGGTGTTGCGCATCCGCATGAACAATCCCGGCAAGCTGAATGCCGCGGACCAGATCATGCACGGCGAGCTCGCCGCGATCTGGCGTGACGTGGACGAGGACCCGAACGTGTCGGCAGCGCTCCTGACCGGTGCCGGCGACGCATTCTCCGCCGGCGGCGACATGGCGATGATCGATACGATCATGAACGACTTCCAGGCGCGCGCCCGCAACTGGAAGGAAGCGAAGGATATCGTCTACAACATCATCAACTGCTCAAAGCCGGTCGTCAGTGCCATCCGGGGCCCGGCGGTCGGCGCGGGCCTCGTGTGCGGCCTGCTCGCCGATATCTCGATCGCGGCGAAGAAGGCCCGCATCATCGACGGCCACACCAAGCTCGGCGTCGCCGCGGGCGATCATGCAGCGATCGTCTGGCCGCTGCTTTGCGGCCTTGCCAAGGCGAAGTACTATCTCCTGCTCTGCGATGCGCTGAGCGGCGAGGAAGCCGAACGGATCGGCCTGGTGTCGCTCGCGGTCGAGGACGCGGAGCTCGACGCGAAGGCGCTGGAGATCGCGACGCGACTCGCCGACGGCCCACCAAGCGCGATCCGCTGGACGAAGTACACACTCAACAACTGGCTCAGGCAGATGGGTCCTTCGTTCGACGCTTCGCTCGCCCTGGAGTTCCTGGGCTTCACGGGCCCGGAAGCGCGCGAAGGCGTCGCCGCGTTCAAGGGCAAGCGCAAGCCGGATTTTCCGAAGGACTCGCCGGTCTGACGGGCGACGCGCTTCGCCCGCCAGTAGCCGTTCGCAATGACGCTGGGTCAGCCCGCCTGCTGGATGATACCGGCCGAGCGCAGTTCGGTGAGCTTCGCATCCGAATAGCCGAGTTTGCCCTTGAGGACGTCCTCGGTGTTCTGGCCAAGCAGCGGCGGCGCGCGATACTCCTTGATCGGCGTCTCGGAGAAGGTCAGCGCGTTGCGGATCAACGACAGATCCTCCCGCAGCGGGTGGTTCACCTTCACCTCCATGCCGCGATGCTTCACCTGCTCGTCGTTGAACACCTGCTTGAAGTCGTTGATCGGGCCTGCCGGAACGCCCACCCGCTCCAGTTCATCGAGCCAGTATTTCGCCGGCTTGGTAATGAACAGGTCTTCGAGAATTTTCATCAGCTCGGTGCGGTGCGCGACGCGATCGTTGTTCTTGACGAAGCGCGGATCCTTCGCGAGCTCGGGATGGCCGAGCACGCCGCAGCACTTCTCGAACTGCGAGTCGTTGCCGACCACCAGCATGATGTCCTGGTCGGCGCAGGTGAACACGCGCGCGGGCACGCCGCCATTGCCGGAGGTGCCGCGCCGCGGCGGAGTCTCGCCGTTGACCAGATAGATCTGCGCATAATGCGTCAGCGAGGCGATCACCGTATCCATCAGGCAGACGTCGATATGCTGACCGGCGCCGCCATTGGCCTTGCGATGGAACAGCGCGGCGAGGATGCCGATCGAGGCATTCATGCCGGTCATCACGTCGGCGATGCTTGGGCCGACCTTCATCGGCCCGGCACCGGGCTCGCCGTCCGGGTGGCCGGTGACGCTCATCAACCCGCCCGCGGCCTGGAAGATCGCGTCGTAGCCGGGACGCGCCTTGTAGGGGCCGGTCTGGCCGTAGCCAGTCACCGAGCAATAGATGATGCCGGGATTGATCTTGCGGATCGTTTCATAGTCAAGGCCGTAGCGTTTCAAGTCACCGACCTTGAAATTCTCCATCAT
This sequence comes from Bradyrhizobium sp. LHD-71, assembly GCF_031157255.1. Lineage (GTDB taxonomy): Bacteria > Pseudomonadota > Alphaproteobacteria > Rhizobiales > Xanthobacteraceae > P52-10. The sequence continues at coordinate 46,436 of NZ_JAVIFX010000025.1, forward strand.
GATGTCGGCGGATTTCGCCAGTTCACGGACAATCTCCTGCCCCTGCGGCTTGGCGATGTCGACCGCGACCGAGTGCTTGTTGCGGTTCGCGCAAAGGTAGAACGAGTTGTTATTGTTGGCCTTGCCTGCCGGATCGACCAGATAGGGAGGTCCGAAGATGCGGGCGTCGTCACCGCCGCCCGGGCGCTCGATCTTAATCACCTCGGCGCCGAGGTCGGCAAGCATCTGAGCAGACAACGGGCCAGCGAGCACGCGCGTCAGGTCGAGCACCTTGATGCCGGTGAGCGGAAGCGAAGACATTCTTGTTTTCCCCTGGATTTGAATCAGGCGTTTGTTGCTTTTTCGGACCCGGGCAAGCGCCCATCATCGACCCGTCATTAGCCCGTCAAACACATTGATTTCAAGGGTTTGGCTCTGCTTTGGCCGCACGTCCGACCAGCAGATGCGCTAGTGCCCCGCGCTTCGCGTTCGCATTACCGTTTCGGCGACCGGGTCATGCGAACGCGGCTTCAGGTCCGGCGCACGAGCGCCCGCCGCTAGCGGCCGTGAAAGACCGGTTTGCGCTTCTCGACGAAAGCTCGCATCGCCTCCTTCGAATCCTCGGTCTTGCCGATCTGCACCGTCATGTCCTGCTCATAGCGATACCCATCGCGCAGGCTCATCTCCTCGATCGCGTTGAGCGACTGCTTGAACAGTTGCACCGCAAGCGGCGCCTTGGAGGCGATATCCTTGGCAAACGCCATCGCCGCCGGCATCAGTTCGGCAGATGGAAGGCAGGCTTCGACGATGCCGAGCCGATAAAGCTCTGGTCCCGGAACGCGATATCCGGTCACGGCCATCCGTCGCAAACGCGAATGACCGAACAGGCGCATCGCGTGGCGGCCGCCGCCCATCAAGCCGACGTCGATTTCCGGCATACCGAGCGAAGCCTGCTCGGAGGCGAGGAGGATGTCGCAGGACGCGGCGATGGCAAGCCCTGCCCCCAGCGCCGCACCGTTGATCGCAGCGATCACCGGCTTGCGGCATTCGACGATCGCGTGGAAGCACTCACGCGCACTGCGCAGATGGCCGCGCGGACCGCCTGGTGGCGGCTCGCCGCTCGAGCGCGCCTTGATATCCGCGCCCGCGCAAAAGAGCTTGCCCGCCCCGGTCAACACGATCACTCGCACGTTGTCGTCGTCGGACATGAGGTCAAATGCCAGCGCCATCTCATCCTGCATTTGCCGGCTCAAGGCATTGACGGGCGGGTTGTTCATCGTCGCCACCGCGACGTGGTCGGCGATCTGGATGTCGATCAGTTTCAGGTCGTAGGCGCTCATGGCGTTCTTGCTCCGTGTTCTTGTTGATCTTTGCGGACGTAGAAACTCACGCTGGCGTGCGCGCGGCAACCAGGCGCAGCGGCGTGTACTCCATCACCTGCGACCCGTCCTGTTTGACGACGATGTTGCGCGTGCGCACGAGCCCGCGATTACCGCGGTTCTTGCTGCGGCGGGCCTCGATCACCTCGCACTCGACATGGATCGTGTCGCCGGCGACGATCGGTCCCTTGATGTCGAGCTGCATGTTGAGAAAGGCGAAGCCCGTGTGCTGCATCGTCGCCTGCATCAACAGGCCTTCGGCGAAGCAGTAGACCAGCGCTCCCGGCGCCGGCCGCCCCTTGATATCGGATTCGGTCTTGAGGAACTCGATATCGGTGAACAGCACTTCCGTCATGCCTGTGCAGTTGACGAAGTTGACAATGTCCGTCTCGGTGATGGTGCGGCCGACGGTCTTGAATTTCCGCCCGAGCGGCAAATCCTCGTAGAACAGGCCGAGCCCGACAATATCCATGTCTTGTTTCCTTGCGTTTTGAGAGGTCTTTGTCGCCGGCTTCAGCCGTGCATCGTCAAGCCGCCGGAGACGCTGATGGTCTGCCCGGTGATGAAACCGGCATCGTCGCTGAGCAGGAACGCGATCATTCCAGGATAATCGTCGGGCGTGCCCAAACGACGCAAGGGGATGGCGCGCGCCAGGCTTTCGGCGAGCTTGCCCCCCGATGGCGAGCTGCTCTTGAAGTTGTCGAACAACGGCGTGTCGGTCGGGCCGGGACAGACGACGTTGAGAATGACGTTCTTGCGCGCAAGTTCCCGCGCCATCGTCTTGGTGAAAGCGATCACGCCGCCCTTGCAGGCGGAGTAGACCGCCTCGCCGGACGAGCCGACACGGCCGGCATCGGACGAAACGGTGACGACCCGACCGAAGCCGCGATCGACCATGCGCTTCACAACCACATGATGCAGGTTCAGCGGTCCGTAGAGGTTGATGCCGATGACCTTGTCCCAGAACGCGCGATCGGTGTCGAGGAACGGGACCGGGATATCCCAACCGGCGACGTTAGCGAGCAACTCCACCGGACCGGCATCGTTCTCGAACACATCGGTCGCGGTCACGACCGCATCCCGGTCGGTGATGTCGACCTTATAGATCAAAACTCGACCCGGTTTGCCCGCGCACAACCGCGCCGTCTGCTCGGCGCCGGCAAAATCCAGGTCGAAAATGCCGACATGACAGCCCTCTTCGACAAGACGGATGGCCGTCGCACGACCAATTCCACTGGCGCCGCCAGTCAGAATCGCCCGCCGTCCTGCAAGTCCCCGCATGTCATACTCCCGACGCGCTTCACTCATCTTCTTGGGCGGCAAGGTTTCATGGCCGGACGCTACAGTCAAAGGTGCTCCACCGCCACTCTGGCGGCGCGCCGCCGCAGGTTGCAAAATTTCAGATCAGCTTTGTCCGGCGGCAAACATTTTGTCGCGCCTCGGAAATTCGGCTAAGACCCCGCCCATTCAGCAAGAATGACAAGAACGAGGGAACGCGATGTCGATCGATTTCGAAATTCCGGCCGAGGCCAAAGCCATCCGCGAGAAGGTTCGCAAGTGGGTGCAGGAGGAGTGCATTCCCGCGGAAAAGGAACTGGATACGAAACCCCTCGACGAGGTGCTTGGCCGCCTGCGCAAGAAGGCGCGTGCGCAGGGCCTGTGGTGCCCCTTCATCCCGAAGGAGTATGGCGGCATGGGCCTCGGCCCGCTTGCCAACGCGCTGGTGCAGATGGAGCTCGGCGAAAGCTCGCTAGGCGCCTTGTCGATGAACACGCAAGGCCCCGATGATGCCTCAATGCTGACGCTGCTCGCGCACGGAACCGAGCATCAGAAGGAGAAGTTCTTGAAGCCGCTCCTGAACGGCGAAAAGCGCGTCTGCTTCTCGATGACCGAGAAGGCCTCCGGCGCGGACGCCACCGGAATGCAAACCACCGCGGCGAAGGACGGCAACGAAAACTACATCCTGAATGGCGAGAAGTGGTTTTCGTCTTCGGCGAGCGTCGCCGACATCGCCATCGTGATGGCGAAGACCGACCCGGACGCACCCCGTCGCAAGCAATTTTCGACCTTCATCGTCGAGCTGCCCAACCCCGGCTATCAGATCAAGCGCAACGTGAAGAACATGGCGATCGAGGGGCCGCACTACGACAAGCTGTCCGGCGGCCATTCGGAGATCATCATCAAGGATCTGAAGGTGCCCGCCGACAACCTGCTCGGCGGCGAAGGCAACGGCTTCGACATGGGCCAACATCGCCTCGCCTACGGACGTCTGCGGCACGGCATGCACAACATCGCCAAGGCACAGCGCGCACTCGACATGGCGACAGCCCGTGTCACCCAGCGCTCGACATTCGGCACCCTGCTCGCCGACCGCCAGGCCGTTCAGTTCATGCTCGCCGATTGCGCCAGCGAACTCTACATAGCGCGGCTGATGCTGCTGCACATCGCCTACAAAGCCGAGAAAGGCATGGACCTTCGGCAGGAGAATTCGATCGCCAAGATCTTCCTTGCACACATGGTGCACAAGGTGGTCGACACTGCGATCCAATTGCACGGCGCGCTCGGCTACTCGCAGGACATGCCGCTGGCTCGCTGGTACACGCAGATCCGCTCCCAGCGTCTCGTCGACGGGCCCGACGAAGTCCACAAGTGGACCATCGGCCGCAATGTCATCAAGGCCTACCGGAAGCACGGCACGACGGCATCGGCCGCCGGCGGCGATCTGCTCTGAGGACGCATAATCGGTGCCGTCCTTTCGGACGGCAGAGGCTCGCGAGCCGCTGAGTGCTATGTCTTCGCCCGAGCCAGCGATGTCTCGGGCGTCACCGTTTTCGCCTGCAGTTCGGTGCGGTTGCGGCCGAGCTCCTTCGCGCGGTAGAGCGCTTCGTCGGCAGCCGCGATAAGGTCGCGCATCTGCGTGCCCTCGCCAGGCACCAGGCTCGCCACACCGATGCTGAGCCGCGAGTATCTGGCGGAGATGCCGTCGACATGGCACGCGCTCACATAAGTCTGGCGGATCTTCTGTGCCACCGCGGCCGCCCCTTCGACAAACGACCCCGGCAGCAGGACCGCGAATTCATCACCGCCATAGCGAGCACCGAGATCTCCCGGACGCTTCAGCGAAGCTGAGATTGCCAGGCCCATCTGCATCAGCAACTTATCGCCCGCCTGGTGGCCGAAGGTGTCGTTGTAGATCTTGAAATAATCCGAATCGATCATCAACAGTGACACTGGCGATGCGTTTCGTGCAGCGGCACGCCAATGCAAGTCCAATGCATCGTTGAATGAACGCCGGTTGGCAAGGCCCGTCAGAGCATCGGTCGTCGCCAGCGCCGCAAGTTCCGCCTCCGCCCGCTCCCGCAGCCTGAGATTGCGGTTCAGCGACGCTACCAACGCGATGGTGGATGCGACCAATGCTGCAATCAACGCGCCGATCGCCGAGGCCTGGCGCCACCACTGCGCGAAGATATCCTTGAACGACTGCCCGGTCGCCACCACCAGGGGCAGCTGGCCGACCTGGCTGTAGTTGAACAGCTTGCGCGTGCCGTCGGTAACCGAGGTCGTTTCGAACTGCCCAACCGGCGACTCCGAGAACATATCGATGAGCTGGTCCGGATTCTTGTCACGCTCGATGAATTCGGAATCGGGCGGCGAACGCACGAGAACGATGCCGTCGCGCCGCGCCAGCGTTACCGTCGCTCCGGGCCCGAGCGCAATGGCGCCGAAGGTTTTTTCGAAGTAGTCCAGTCGCATCGAGCCGACAACGACACCACCGAATGAGCCGTCGGGCTTGGCCAGGCGGCGGCTGAACGGGATCAATGCAACGCCGGTAATCCGCGAGATGATGGGCTTGGCAATGAACAAGCCGACCGCGTCGTTGTTTTTGTGGATCTTGAAGTAATCGCGATCCGAAAGGTCGGCCTTGAGCGGATCCGCCATCCTTGAATCGTAGCGGATCTGGCCATCCTCCTTGATGACAAGAATTGCGCTCACATGTCGGGCCGCAACCGAACGGTCGAACAAGAGCCGTTGCCGATACTGCGGCGGGAGAGTTTCGATCCCTCGCAACTTGAGGTTCTCCATCGCTCCCAGGATCGACAGGTCGAGCGTCTCGATGTTGCGCGCCAGGTCGGCTGCCAAAGCGGCCACCACCGTCGACCCGACGATGCCGGCGTGCTTCCAAGCCGCTTGCCGGGCGTCAAGGATGATCCAGCCACAGATGCCGCAGAAGCAAAGGCAGATCAGCAGGATCGCAAAGGGGGCCCGGCCCCAGCCCACGGCCGGGCGCCACGCACCCATTGGCCGGAGCAATGCCGGCACTTCCTCGTCCCTCAGGCGGAACATGGGTCTCTCTCCCCACCCGCGAGGGCACGCAAGACGTGACCCTGGCAACGTCAAAATCGCGGATGGCAACGGCAATTCGCGAATTGAATCGCACGGATCCTTCATCGGCGGTTAAAGGCAACAGTGAAATCTTCGCCAACCGCGCAGCGTCGGGCCTCATTTGCCAGGCATGATCTGACTGGAAACCGGCATCCCACGCCTGACCCGCAGGCAAGTCTCGAGCAGACGCGTCCCGTTCTGGCACTGAGAACCTCAAAAAATGTCGCGCGAGCTCCGGCGGTGAGGCCACCCAAGAGCTAGGCTGACGCCCCGATCAGGCAAGCGCCGGCCTTGACCAGTTGCCTGGCTGCGCCGGCCTTGGCGAACAGTAACGTATTGATGAACGCCCCATCGATCAGTAACAGCAACTGATCCGCGATGGTGCCGGGCTCCGCGCTAGATTCGTCCCTCCTCAACCGCATGGCACGCGACACTCACCGAGCCCGTGACAATAGCGTGTGGCCGCTCCGTCCGGCAGCGCTCGGCGGCGAACGGGCATCGCGGGTGGAAAGGACAACCGGGCGGAGGCGCGATCGGGTTCGGCGTTTCGCCGTCGACCGGCTTGCGCTGCCGGCCCGCCATCGCGAGGTCCGGCACGGCATCCAGCAGCATGCGCGTGTAGGGATGGCGTGGATGAGCGAAGATATCGCGCGCAGGCGCGACCTCGACCAGCCTGCCGAGATACATGACGCCGATCCGCGTCGCCATATGGCGGACGACGGCAAGGTTGTGCGAGATAAACAGATAAGTCAGCCCGAGCCGATCCTGCAGGTCGCGCATCAGGTTCAGGATCTGCGCCTGCACCGAAACGTCGAGCGCCGAGGTGGGCTCGTCGCAGACGATGAACTCCGGGTTGGCTGACAGAGCGCGGGCAATGGCGATGCGTTGACGCTGACCACCGGAAAATTCGTGCGGATACTTGCGGCCGTCGGCAGGATCGAGCCGGACCAGCTTCAGGAGCTCGCTGACCCGCGCCTCGACCTCCGCGTCATTCCTGGTGATGCCGAAAGCACGGATCGGCTCGGCGACGATGCGATCCACCCGCCAGCGCGGGTTCAGGCTCGCGAACGGATCCTGAAAAATCATCTGAATGCGCCGGCGCAGCTTTTCCCGCGCGGCAGCCAGACGCGGGTCAGACATTGAAACGCCGTCGATGGTCACCTGCCCCGCCGTCGGCGACAACAACCCGACCACCATGCGCGCCACCGTCGATTTTCCAGAGCCCGACTCGCCGACCAGCGCGAAGGTTTCGCGCCGAGCAATCTCGAACGAGAGGTCGGCGACCGCGGTGAGCATCTGCTTGGGTGCGCCGGCCAGCGTGCGCTCCAGCCATGGCCGCGACACGTCAAAGACACAGGTCAGATGATCCACCTTTACCAGCGGGCCGGCCGTGCCCGCGAAAACCTCGTTCGGCTGTTCTACGATCGCGGTGCTCATGCGGTCGCCCGCCGGTCAGCCGCGTAGAGCCAGCATGCAGCGAGCGTGCGTTCGGCGGGCAACAGCTCCGGCCGCTCGACGCGGCAGCGATCGAAGACGTGCGGACAGCGCGGATTGAAGGCACAGCCGGTCGGGATGTCGGTCAGCCGCGGCATTGATCCCGGGATCTGCGTCAGCCTTTCGGCAGTCGCCGTCAGCGTCGGAATGGAGCCCATCAGGCCCTGGGTGTAGGGATGGTGCGCCCGGCCGATCACATCGCGCACCGGACCGATCTCGGCAATACGGCCGGCATACATCACCGCAACGCGATCGGCGGTTTCGGCGATCACGCCCATGTCATGGGTGATCAGCATGATCGCCACGTTGTGTTCGCGGCAGAGCCGTTTCATCAAAGCGATGATCTGCGCCTGCACCGAGACATCGAGCGCCGTGGTCGGCTCGTCGGCGATGATCAATTCCGGATCGGCCGCCAATGCCAGCGCCAGCACGACGCGCTGCCGCATGCCGCCGGAGAATTGATAGGGATAGGCGTCGATCCTGCGCTCGGCCGCCGGAATGCCGACGTCGACCAGGAGTGCAATGGCGCGATCGCGCGCCTGCGCCGCGTTCATTCCGGTGTGAAGCTGAATCGTTTCGATCAACTGTTCACCGATGCGAAACAGCGGATTGAGCGAGGTGAGTGGATCCTGGAACACCATGCCGATGCGCTTGCCGCGGATCCGGCGCAGCCCTTCGGGCGGCAGGTTGTCGATCCGCTGCCCCTTCAGCAGGACTTCACCGCCGGCAATGCGGCCCGGTGGATCCAGCAGGCCGATGATGGCCGCGCCAGTCAGCGACTTTCCAGCTCCGGATTCGCCGACCACGCCCAGAACCTCGCCTGGCGCAATGTCGAACGACACGCCGTCGACCGCCGTCAGAATGCCGCGCCGGGTCGGAAATTCGACCCGCAGTTCGCGAATGGACAGGAGCGGTTCGGTCATCTGAGTTTCGGATTGAGCGCGTCGCGCAACCAGTCACCGAACAGGTTGATCGACAGCGCGATGGTCACCAGCGCAAGCGACGGAAACAACAGGATCCACCACTCTCCTGAGAACAGGAACTGCTGTCCAATCCTGATCAGCGTACCGAGTGACGGTTGGGTCGGCGGCATGCCAACGCCGAGAAACGACAGCGTCGCCTCCTCGAGCACGGCAAGTGCAAGGTTGATGGTTGCAATGACCAGAATCGGCCCGGCGACGTTCGGCAGCACGTGCTTGATCATCACAGGGAATGCCCGAAGCCCGATGACGCGAGCTGCATCGACATACTCCTTGCGCTTTTCCACCAGGGTCGACGCGCGCACCGTGCGCGCATACTGCGCCCAGTTGGACAGGCCGATGGCGATCGTCATGACAGCAAACGTCATCTGCTCATGCAGCGACGGGTGGATCAGGCCGCGGGCTATGCCGAACACCAACAGCGCCACCAGAATGGCCGGAAATGACAGCTGGATGTCCGCGATGCGCATGATCAGCGCCTCGATCCGCCCGCCGATATAGCCGGCGATCAGCCCGAGCGAAACGCCAAGCACCAGCGAGAAGATCACCGAGGCGGTGCCGATCAGAAGCGAAACGCGCGAGCCATAGAGGATCGCCGAATACATGTCGCGCCCCTGGCTGTCGGCGCCGAGGCCGAAATACATGCCGGAACCCGCACCCGCCTCGCCCGGCGGCGTAAAGCCGTCCATCAGGTTAAGTGCGGCAGCGTCGAACGGGTTCTGCGGCGTGATGAACTCGGCGAAAACGGTCGCCAGCACAATGACAAGCGTGATCGCGGCGGCGCCGATCGCCACGGGTGAGGTACGGAAAGAGTAGCCGATGTCGGAATCCCATGCGCGCGCAAGAAGTCCCCGATGGGCTTGTGCGGCAGGAGGTTGGGCCAGGACGCTCATACGCTTCCTCAGTTAGTGCCGCAGCCGCGGATCGATCAGCAGGTAGACGAAGTCGGTCAGGAAGTTCACCGCCGCGAATACAAACGCGACGAACATCAGGTACGCCGCCATCACCGGGATATCGACGAACTGGACCGCGTTCACGAACAATGCGCCGAGCCCCGGCCACTGGAATACGGTTTCTGTGACGATGGCAAAAGCGATCACCGAGCCGAGTTGCAGGCCGACGATCGTCACGACCGGAACCATGGTGTTGCGCAGCGCGTGGCGGAACTGGATGCGCCGCTCAGGAATACCGCGCGCCCGGGCAAAGCGGACATAGTCCGTTCGCATGGTCTCGAGCATCTCCGCGCGAACCAGCCGCATGATCAACGTAAGCTGAAAGAAGCCGAGCGTGAGCACCGGAAGCACCAGTGATTTGCGCCCGGTATCCGTCAGGAGACCCGTGGTCCACCAGCCGATGTGGACGACGTCGCCACGGCCGAACGAGGGCAGCCACCGCAACTCGACCGCGAACAGGTAGATCAGGCCGATGCCGATCAGGAACGTGGGCAGCGACACACCGATCAGGGAGAGAACCATCACGCCGTTTGCTATCACCCCGCGCCGGTTGATCGCCGCATAGACGCCGAGGGCGATGCCGACGACAAAGGCGAACAGCGCCGACAGCACTGCGAGCTCGAGCGTCGCCGGCAACCGTTCGGCCAGGAGGTCGGCCACCGGCCGCGCCTGCCGGTAGGAAATGCCGAAGTCGCCGGACGCCGCATGCGCAAGAAAGCGTCCGAACTGGACCGGGAACGGATCGTTCAATCCGAGCCGCTCGGTGAGTTCGGCCCGATCTGCGTCGGTCGATTCCTGGCCGGCCAGGCTGGCGATCGGATCGCCAACAAAACGAAACATGGAAAAGGCGATGAGGCCCACCGCCAGGATGACGAGGATGCCTTGCAACAAGCTGCGAAGGAGGTGTGCGATCATCACGAAGCGCCTGCGGGAGAGCTGATGCCCTCCCGCAGTCCGTCGATGCGATCAGTTGGTCTTGAACGACACGTATTTCAGCTTCGGCTGGTTCGAGACGTCCACGGGAATGTCGAGACCGGCCTTCATGGCGTAAGCCAGTGTCTGGTGGTGGACCGGCAGGTAGAGCGTCTCATCCTTGAACAGCGCCCAGAGCTTCGCGATCGTGGCGTCGCGCTTGCCCTTGTCGATCTCGCTCGATAGCTGCTCGATCATCTTGTCCGCCTCCGGGTTGGAGTAGCGCGTGGCGTTCCAGCTGCCGTACTTGTCGGCACGGGTATGGTACATGAACGAGAAGATGTACTCGGAATCGAACGTCGGCACGCCCCATCCGACCATATAGAACTCGGTCTCCGGCGGATTCTTCTGGATCAGCGGGAAGTGGATCGCCTTCGACTGCGAAACGAGGCTCACCTTCACACCGATCTGGCCCCACATGCCGACTGCAGCCTGGCAGATCGCTTCGTCATTGACGTAGCGGTCGTTCGGGCAATGCAGCGTGACGTTGAAACCGTTCGGATAGCCGGCATCGGCCAGCAGCTTCTTGGCCGCATTGACGTCGCCTGACGGCGCCGCGTCCAACTCCTTGGTCCAGCCGTTCACGAACGGCGGCATGATGATGCCGGTCGGCACCGACTGCCCGCGCATGGCGATGCGCTGAATTGCCTGCCGGTTCAGCGTTATGTTCATCGCCTGGCGCACTTTCTTGTCGGCGAACGGGTTCTTGCCCTCGACGCTATCACCCTTCAGGTCGGCCGACGCGACGTCCATGCCGAAGAAGATCGTGCGGTTCTCAGGTCCCACATTAACCTGCAGGTTCTTTTGAGCCTTCAGGCGCTCGATGTCCTGCACCGGCACGTCCTGCACGAAATCCACCTCGCCCGAGAGCAGCGCCGCGAGGCGCGTCGCATCCGCCTTGATCGGGATATAGAGCAGCTCGGTGACTTGCAGCGGCACCTGACCGATGCCCCAGTAGCTGTCGTTGCGTTTCATCACGGTTCTGACGTCCGGCTCGCGCGAAACGAGCTGGAACGGCCCGGTTCCGTTCGCATTGCGGACAGCGAAGTTTTCTTCCTTGTTCTTGAAATCCTGCGGCTTCTGGACGTTGTTCTGCTCCGACCACTCCTTGTCCATGATGAACAGGTCGCCGAGATTGTTCGGCAGCAGCGGGTTCGGACCTTTGGTTTTGATGTGAACGGTGAGATCGTCGACCTTGCTCACCGTATCGATCGAGGTCAGCAATCCCTTCATGTCGGAGGTCGGTTGACGTGCGCGATCCAGCGAAAACACCACGTCGTCGGCATTGAAGGCATTGCCGTTGTGGTACTTCACGTTCGGGCGAAGCTTGAACTCCCATACGTTTGGATCGTCAGTGATTTTCCACGAGGTGGCGAGCGCCGGCACCTCCTTGCCTTGCGTGTCGCGGTGCAGCAGCGGCTCGTAAATATGATGTGCAAGCGCATGGGTCGGACCTTCGTTCTGCGCGTGCGGATCGAGGGTCAGCGAGTCGCCCGAGCGCGCCCATTTCAGCTGGCGCGCATCGGCTGCAGCCGTTGCAAGAGCCGTCGCCGCGAGCAGCGCGATGACGAATTTGCCGCGATTGGTCATGGAAGACCCTCCCGAGTGATGTCTGATCCGGCCGTCCGGCGGCCATTGGAGGCTGATTATATGCCGCGCTCCTTACCTGTCACCCGGGCCATTGGGAGGATTTGCGCGCCGCGAGAGGCGCGGCGCAGGGCAAAAGATCGCAGCCGTTCACCGTTCAGGACGGCGACTCCGCGCGCACGGCGCAGAACTTGAACTCCGGAATCTTGCCGAATGGATCGAGTGCCGGATTAGTGAGCAGATTCGCGGCGGCTTCCGCATAGCAAAACGGCATGAACACCATGTTCTCGGGAACATCACGATCGGAACGAACCTTCACCTCGATCGCGCCGCGACGCGTCGCCAGCCGAATGAAGTCGCCGGGCCACAGGTTCAATCGCCGCATGTCCTTCGGCGACATGAAGGCCACCGCTTCCGGCTCGATCTGGTCGAGCACCTGGGAGCGGCGCGTCATCGAACCGGTGTGCCAGTGTTCCAGCACACGGCCGGTGGACAGCACCATCGGATAGTCCTCGTCGGGCAGCTCGTCCGGCGGAAGGACATGCGCCGGCACGATCTTGCCGCGGCCGTTCGCGGTCGGGAAGCCCTTGGTGAAGATGATTTCGTTGCCGGGTCGATGCGGATCGTCGGCCGGATAGGTCACTGCTCCTTCGCGCTCCAGCCGCTCCCAGGTGATGTTCTTCAACGACGGCATCACCTGCGTCATCTCGGCGAACACGTCGGCCGGACCGGCATAGCTCCAGTCCAGTCCCATGCGCCTGGCGATTTCCTGGATGATCCACAGATCCTGCCGCGCATCGCCGGGCGGTTTGATCACCTCGCGCGCGAGCTGCACGCGGCGATCGGTGTTGGTGAAGCTGCCGGATTTTTCGGCGAACGCGGACGCCGGCAGGATCACGTCGGCATGGAATGCCGTTTCAGTGACGAACAGATCCTGCACCACAAGGTGATCGAGCTTCGCCAGGGCCTGCCGGGCATGCTGCAGGTCCGGATCCGACATCGCGGGGTTTTCGCCCTCGATGTACATGCCGCTGATTTCACCCGCATAGATCGCGTTCATGATCTCGACCACGGTGAGGCCGCGGACGGCGTCGAGGTCATGATGCCAGAGCTTCTCGAACGGCTCGCGCAGATCCGTGCGGCCGACCGGCTGGTAGTCAGGCAGGAACATCGGGATAAGGCCCGCATCGGACGCGCCCTGCACGTTGTTCTGGCCCCGCAGCGGATGCAGCCCGGTCCCAGGCCGGCCGATCTGCCCGGTAACGAGCGCCAGCGCGATCAGGCAGCGGGCGTTGTCGGTGCCATGGACATGCTGACTGATGCCCATGCCCCAGAAGATGATCGAGGCGCGCGAGAGCGCATACATCCGCGCGACCTCACGCAGCGTATCGGCCGGAATACCGCAGATCGGCGCCATCTTCTCTGGCGGGAACTCCTTGATGCGCTCCGTGAGGTCGTCGAAGCCCTCGGTGTAGCCGGCGATGTATTGCTGATCCGTCAGGCCCTCGGTGATGATCGTGTGAAGCATCGCATTGAGCATCGCGACGTCGCTGCCGGGCTTGAATGCAAGATGCCTGACGGCATGCCGCGACAACGGCTGCCGGCGCGGATCCATGACGACCAGCCTGGCGCCGTGCTTGACCGCATTCTTGATGAATGTCGCGGCGACCGGGTGGTTCAGGGCCGGATTGGCACCGATGACGATGATGACTTCCGCGTCCATGGCAGCGGCGAACGGCGCGGAGACCGCGCCGGAATTGAGCCCCTCCATCAGGGCCGCGACTGACGACGCATGGCACAGCCGCGTGCAGTGATCGACGTTGTTGGAGCCGAAGCCCGTGCGCACCAGCTTCTGGAACAGGTAGGCTTCCTCGTTGGATCCCTTGGCCGAGCCGAAGCCGGCAAGTGCTTTCGCGCCCATCTCGTCGCGAATCCTGGCGAGGCCTTTGGCCGCGACGTCCAGCGCCTCCTCCCACGAGGCCTCGCGGAAATGCGTGAAGGGGTTGGCCGGATCTACCTGATCGTTGGCATCCTTCTTCGCATTCGGAAGCCTGATCAGCGGCTTCGTGAGACGATGCGGGTGATGGATATAGTCGAAGCCAAAGCGTCCCTTGACGCAAAGCCGATTGTGATTGGCGGGACCGTCACGGCCCTCGGCGTAAATGATCTTCTCGTCCTTCACCTGATAGGTGACCTGACAGCCCACGCCGCAGAACGGGCACAGCGAGTCCGTCGTCCTGTCGGCATAGGTGACGCGCTGCTGCCTCTCATCGAGCATCACCGCCGGCATCAGCGCGCCGGTTGGGCAAGCCTGCACGCATTCACCGCAAGCAACGCAGGTCGATTCACCCATGGGATCGTCGAAATCGAACACCACCTTGGACGCATGATTGCGATAGGCCATGCCGATTACGTCGTTGACCTGGACCTCGCGGCAGGCGCGCACGCAGAGGCCGCACTGAATGCACGCGTCGAGATTGACACTCATGGCCGGATGGCTGGTGTCGCCTGGCCAACGCTCGGCGGCCGGGAAACGGCTTTCGGTGACGTCGACCTTCTCCGCCCAGGTCCAGAACTTCGAGCACGGGTCATGCGAGGTTTCGCGCGCCGGCTGATCGGCCACCAACAGTTCGAACACCATTTTCTGCGCGGCGACGGCCCGCGCGCTCGCCGACCTCACTTTCATGCCGACCGTCGGCGTCCGCTTGCAGGAGGCCGCCAGCACACGCTCGCCTTCGATCTCGACCATGCAGGCGCGGCAATTGCCGTCGGGTCGATAGTCCGGCTCCGGCGAAAAACACAGATGCGGAATGTCGGTGCCCAGGCGTTTGGCGACCTGCCAGATGGTCTCGGCGACGTCGGCCTCGACCGTTTTGCCGTCGAGCTCGAAGCGGATCTTCGTCATTCCGCGGCCTCGTGGGGCATGAACTGCTCCGGAAAATACGTCATGACGGCTGTCACAGGATTGGCGGCCGCCTGGCCGAGGCCACAGATCGACGCATCCCGCATCACCTGGCTCAGCTCAACAAGCAACTCCCGGTTCCAGACACGCTTTTCCATCAGCAGGACCGCTTTCTGCGTGCCGACCCGGCAAGGCGTGCACTGGCCGCAGCTCTCGTCCTCGAAGAAGCGCATCAGATTGAGCGCGGCGTCCTTCACGCTGTCCTGCTCGGACATGATGATGACGGCGGCCGAGCCGATGAAGCAGCCGTATTTCTCCAGCGTGCCGAAATCGAGCGGAATGTCGTCCATCGATGCTGGAAGGATGCCACCGGACGCGCCTCCCGGCAGGTAGGCGTAAAAGGTATGGCCGTCGGCCATGCCGCCGCAAAAGTCGTCGATCAGTTCGCGCACGGTGATCCCGGCCGGCGCCAGCTTCACACCGGGATGCTTGACCCGGCCTGACACCGAATAGCTGCGGAGGCCTTGGCGACCATGGCGGCCATGGGCCTTCCACCAGTCCGCGCCTTTTTCAACGATGTCGCGCACCCACCACAGGGTCTCGACGTTGTTGATCAGTGTCGGTAGCCCAAACAATCCGGCCTGGAACGGATAAGGCGGCTTGCGCCGCGGCAAGCCGCGTTTGCCTTCGATGCTTTCCAGCAGCGCGGACTCCTCACCACAGATGTAGGCGCCGGCGCCGCGGCGCATGTGCAACGCCGGACCGCCAGCCGGAAGCTTCGCAATCTCACGTTCGAGAATTTCGCGCGAGGCCGGATATTCATCGCGGAGGTAGATGTAAACGTCCGATGCCTCCACCACATGGGCGCCGATCAGCATCCCTTCGAGAAAGCGATGCGGATCGCGGTCGAGGTACCAGCGGTCCTTGAACGTTCCAGGCTCTCCTTCATCGGCATTGACCGCCATCAGTCGCGGTCCGGGCTCGCCGAGCACCGCACGCCACTTTCGTCCCGTCGGAAAGCCTGCGCCGCCCAGCCCGCGCAACGATGCATCATCCAGCTCCTTCAGGAGTTCTGCCTTGGGCAGATCGCCCGAACGCACACGCCCGAGCAGCGCATAGCCGCCACCTGCGACATAGGCGTCGTAGTCGACATAGTCAGGCAGATCGAGGTTGCCACCGCCCCTCGCCGCCGCAAGCACACTCGCTTCAGTCGCCTGGTCAACAAAGCGATGTCCAATTTCGGCCACCGGCGCGGTGTCGCAGCGACCGACGCAAGGCGCCCGCACCACGCGAATTCCGGGGCCGGCGCTGCCCTCGAGCTGACGCAGCAGTTCGTTCGCTCCCAGCATCGCGCAAGTCAGCGAATCGCAGATGCGAATGGTCAGAGGCGCGATGTCGGCCTCCCCTTCCTTCACCACGTCAAAGTGCGCGTAGAAGGTCGCCGTCTCGAAGACTTCAGCAAACGACAGCTTCATCTCGTCGGCGAGAGCTGCGAGGTGTACGGCTGAAATCTGATGATACTTGTCCTGGATCAGGTGCAGATGCTCGATCAGGAGATCGCGGCGGCGTGGCCGATCGCCGAGCAGGCGCTCGATCTCTTGAGTGGCCGCCGGATCGATCTGACGCCCCTTGGGCGTGGACTTGGCTCGCCTGCGTCCCGCACCGGGGTGCTCGAACGGGCGAACTGGCAGCACGTCGTGGCTCATTGAAACGTCTCGTATCTTTCTGCAAGTCCGAACGCCGTCATAACCGTCGTTCCGGGCCGCGGCATGTTACGCAATCGCCGCACAGGGCCAATACGCAAATGACGCACGCATTCATCTGTTGCCATTAGCGGCTCTGAACTACCATCCGAGTCGGACCGTCCCTCTTAAGGAACTGGTCACAAACAAGAAACGAGACAAGTGCAGATGGGAGGTAGATCATGGGAGGCCGCACCGCGTGTCTGAGCGTTGCCGCTGCGTTTCTGATTGCATTATCGTCCGGTAATGCTGCAGCGCAAGATTATCCGAACCGGCCGATCACGTGGGTCGTCACCGGAACGCCGGGCAGCGTCACCGACATTGGCTCGCGCACCTACGCGAAGGTTCTGAGCGAGAAGCTCGGCCAGCAACTCGTGATCGACAACAAGCCCGGTGCCGGCGGCATTATCGGCACCGAGAACGTGGCGCGGGCCAAGCCTGACGGCTACACCCTCCTCAACGGCACCAGCGGGCCGTTTGGCTCCTACCCCTCGCTCTACAAGAAGCTCTCCTTCGATCCGCTGAAGGATTTCATCCCGGTCCATGGCCTATCGGAATCGCCGATGATCATGGTGGTCAGACCGGATTCGAAATTCAAATCGATCAAGGAGTTGGTGGACTATGCGAAAGCTAATCCTGAGAAGCTGAATTACAGCACGACCGGCATGGGGTCCGGCTCGCACCTGTTCATGGAAATGCTGCAGCAGGCGGCAGGCATGAAGGTGACCGTCGTACCCTATAAGGGGTCGGCCCAGCAGATCACCGACCTGATGGGCAGTCAGATCGATCTTGTGCTCGATTACTCGGTCGTTGTCACGCCGCTGATCAAGGATGGCAAGCTCATTCCGATCGGTATCACCGGGCGCAAGCGTCTGAAGCACCTGCCCGATGTAGCGACCGTCGAGGAGCAAGGCTACCCGGGCGTATGGCTGACGGCGTGGTCATCGGCGCTCGCACCCACCGGCACGCCGCCGGAAGCGATCGACAAGCTCGCCAATGCGTTCGAGGAGATGCTGAAGGAGCCGAGCATCCAGAAGTACGCCGATGACAACGGCGCCAACCTGATGGTCGGCATCAAGAAGGATGCCTTTCGCGATTTCATCGTCAAGGACATGGCCAAGCTGAAAGGCGTGATCGACAAGGCAAACATCCGGCTGGATTGAGATGTGAGATCCTGGCGAACCACGCCGTCACGGCGCACGGGTCCCTGCTTTCGCAGGGACGACGCGTTATCCGTATAGATGCGTCATGACAAAATCGCAGAGATCCGCGGCTTCGACGCGAGCGTCGTCGAGCCGTCCGACCGTGCGCTGACGTTCTTCCGCGAGCGCGATGGCAACCGCCGACTAGTTCTTTGACATCGTTTCGGGCGTCCCGATCGCATCCATCGGCGCAATCGATTGCGAGTCGTGATGGGGAAGCTTGCGTTCCGCCTGCAGGTTCGAGGAAACCTCCGTTGGGTTCTCCTGCCGCTTCGACGTTCCCTCGAACAGAGCTTCCTCTTCAATCGACAACGTTCGATGGAAGATATCGCCTTCGACCACCGCTGTGCTGAGCAGGCGGACGCGCATGGCATGGATCGTGCCCTTGACGCGACCACGGATGGTCAGCTCGCGCGCGATGATCGTGCCGTCGATTTGCGCGCCTTCGCAAATCTCCGCCGATTCAGCGTTGAGCTCACCTTCGATACGGCCGGAGATCTTGATGACGCCGCTCGTGCGAACCTTGCCGGTTATCGTCGTGTCGGAGTGAATTGCTGAGTAAGCATTCGCCGGCGCGGGAGTTTCCGCCGGCTGTGCGGTCGCGGACGATTGGAGCTGTTGTACCGTCCCGGCCACCTTGGTCGCAAATGGCGCCGGATCCTTGATCTGGTCTTTTGGCATGTCGCCTCTCAGTCTCTCGAGCATGTTTGTCTTCCTCTTCTTCCACTTGTGGTACGGACGTGTTGACCTCATCAGCTTGCACGATAGATGCGATGAAAGCGGTGCCCTAAACGACTGAGCACTTCGTATCCGGTCGACTTGGCGACTGCCGCGAGATCATCGATGCTGATCTGCTCGCCAATGAGCGTGACCATCCCGCCGCGACGCGCCGTCGCCGGATTCGGAAGATCGGTTATGTCGACGGCTATAAGGTCCATCGAAACGCGTCCCAGGATCGGGCACATTTTGTGCTCGATAACCGCCTGCGGAGTCTTAACGGATCCGCTCACAATAGCCGGATAGCCATCGGCATAACCAACCGCGACCAGCGCTATGCAAGACCGCCGCTTCGCGGTCCATCCGATGCCGGCGATCGTTTCGCCCCGCTCTATGTTGCGCACTTGCGCGATCCGGCCCTGGAGTTCGATCACAGGCAACATCGGATTGCGCGCATCGAGCATCGGGTTGATCCCGTAGAGAGCCGCGCCGGCTCGCACGAGATCAAAATGCGTCTTCGAACCGCAAAAGATTCCGAATGAGTTAGCAAGTGATGCTGGCACGCCCACATAATGCCGCGACAGGTCTCTGAAGACCGCCACCTGGCGGTCATGCTGCGGGTGATGGGGTGCCTTGCCGTCGTCGAGACCACTTATCAGCAGGGCTATTCCGTGGGTCTTCGCATGAGTCCTGCTCGCAAGAGCAATCGCTTCGTCGATCGAGACACCACGTCCGGTACCCGTGTCGGCGTAGAGCGCAAAGCGCCCCGCCCATCCGCTCGATGATACAAATGCATCCCATTCAGCCAATTCGATCAACGTGCTGATAACCGGTCTTGCGTCGATCTCTGCAAAAACCGGCCCGGTGTCGGGATAGAATCCGTTAAGCACATAAATGGTTGAGTGGGCCGCCACCGCTCGAACGCGTTTGGCCTCTGCCAGGCTCGAGACAAAAAAGGTCCGGCAGCCGCAATTAGCCAATGCGGCGACGACCGGATCGATGCCACAGCCGTAAGCGTCAGCTTTGACCACGGCAGCGCACTCAGCCAATGTGCATTTTGCCAAGGCGCGCCAATTGGCGGCAATCGCGGACAAGTTGATCTTCAGCGTGCCACCAGCTTCCGCTTCCGGCGGACCAGCTATGGTGAGATCCGTAACTCGCTTGTCGTGAACGACAAGGCGTCCGCCTTTATTGGTGACTTTTCCGTCGATGAAGCCTTCTATGAAGACCTGAGCGCCGCGCTCGATGGTCAGGCTTCCTTGGAAATCTCCCCAGACGAACAGGACAGCGTCGCGTTGAACGATCGTGTCGGCGATCACCGACTCGTTTAAGTCCCAGCGTCCACTGACCTTCAGCGGCTCCCGGACAGCTGTTGTTCTCACAAGCATGATACGAGCCGACACCCATCTGCGGCCACGTCGAGCTTGGATCAGCACCCCGTATCGTTAAGGTCGTCTCGTCTCAAGCCAACCGACCGCGGCGAGAACGCGCATCCGAAAGCCAAGTTTCCATCCAGGTGCACAAATTTCCGTGCGATCACTCACCAGCCGACGATGGCGGAGCGTCACGCCGACGCGCCTGCAGTTTGCGCGCTCGCCCGACCATTTGAAGCAAATTATCGTGCCGATCGGTTGAAAGGCCTTTCCGCGGTGCGGCGCCGTGATACGATTCGAACGGACTCTCGCAAGGACCACCCATCAGAAATTGCATCACCATGAAGATCATCGAAATCCGCGGCTTCGACCTTAGTTTTCTGCTGAAAGAGCCGCTCGGCAATGCGCTGACGTTCTTCCGCAAGCGCGAAGCGCTGCTGGTGCAGGTCGTCACCGATGCCGGCGTCAGCGGCTGGGGTGAAGCAGGCAACTCTCCGCATGCCGCCGGCACTTTCATCCGCACGCGGCTCGCCGGGCTTGTGCTCGGCAAATCGCCGGCGGATTTCGGCCGCCATTATCAGGCGATGACGTCCGTGCTCGGCTACGATCGACGCGGTGCAGGCATGATGGCGATCTCAGCGCTCGACATGGCGCTGCATGATCTTGCAGCGCGGATGTACGGGATCAGCGTCGCCTCGCTGCTCGGCGGCGCCGTCCGCGACAGGCTGTTCGCCTATGCAAGCGGCCCCTTCTTCCGGGAGCGCACCGACCCCTATCGCGAGTTCGAGCGTGAGGCGGACGGCTACCTGAAGAGAAACTTTCGCGCGATCAAGCCACGGGGCGGATTCTCGCCGCGCGCCGATGGCGTCATGGCCCGGCAGTTGCGCCGTCTCGCCGGACCGGAGGTGGCGCTGATGGTCGACATCAATCAGGGTTACACCGCACGCGCGGCGATCCAGTCAGCCCAGCACATGGAAGACGCCGAGTTGCTCTGGATCGAGGAGCCGGTGCAGCCTGAGGACATTCCAGGCTATCAGACGGTCGCCCGCGCCGTTCCCGTCGCGATCGCGGGCGGCGAGGCGCTCGGCAACGCCCGCGCATTTCGTGATTTCCTTGCCGCCGGAACCTTCTCCGTCCTGCAACCTGATCTCGCCGTCTGTGGTGGCTACAGCGGGTTTCGCGAGATTGCCGCGCTGGCGCGCGCCTATGATCTGCCGGTGATGCCGCATGTCTTCGGCACAACCGTCAATTTCCATGCCTCGATGCAGATGGCAGCCGTGATCGAACCGCGGCGCGGCGGCGGCCCTGCGCCCTACCCGTTTATGGAGTATGACGCGATGGCCAATCCGCTGCTCGATCTCTGTCCGCCTCCGGCACTCGACTCAAACGGATTGCTCGCAGTGCCGGAAGGACCGGGCACGGGACTCGACCTCGCCCCTGAGCGACTGGCGCCGTGGACGGTCGGCCACTGGACGGAGAAGCTGTGAGTTGACTGGTCAAGCAGTCGCGCCGGCCGGCGTGACGTCCACGGCGACCTCGAGCTGGTGCGCGCCGGAGCCGACGAATACGCCGTGGACCGGCGATACATCGGAAAAGTCGCGGCCGATCGCCAGCACGATATGATCGTCTCCGGCGTCCATAGCATTCGTCGGATCGATGCCGAGCCAGCCTGTTCCCTCGCCGCACCAGATCGAGACCCAGGCATGGGTCGCGTCCGCGCCTTCGAGGCGCGGTTGTCCTTCCGGCGAAATGGTGCGGATATAGCCCGAGACGTAGGCCGCCGGCAGGCCGAGGCCGCGCAAGCCCGCGATCATGATATGCGCGAAATCCTGACACACGCCGCGTCGCTGCGCGAACGCGTCATCGAGCGGCGTCGACACATCCGTCACCTGCGGAGAATAGATGAAGTCGGCGCAAATCCGCCTTGCCAGGTCACGCGCGCCGTCGACGACCGGCAAGCCCGGTGGAAAGCTCTCCGCCGCATAGGCCGTAACCGGCGCCGGCAATGTGATATGCGGGCTCGCGAAGAGAAAATGCACCGGCGCGTCGGCTCCGAGCGACGTCTGCTCAAGCGCCGCCGCTGCGATTTCTTTCCAGGCGAGGCTCGCGCCGGGCGGCACGACGACGGAACGCGAGACGTCGACGCGCGCACGCGCCTCGATCTTCAGCGCAGTCAGTCCAGTCTCGATCGTCGCAGTGGTGACGACGTTGCCGAAAAAATCCTGCTCCGAGCGCAGCGCCTTCGGCCGCGGCTCGATCAGCAGCGAATGGTCGAGGCAACGCTGGCCGCCTCCGGAGCGCGGCGTCAGGCGCAGCGACAGCGCCGCCGAAGAGACCGGAAACTCATAAAGATACTTCGTCACATGACGAATGTCGTAGATCACGCAAGGCCACTCACGCTCTTGGTCTGCAACTCGTCGGGACGTTGCAGGAAGTAACGGGCCGCCAGCGCATCGGCAAACCTCATCAGTTTTTGCTCGAAGGCAAGGATTGCCGACACATCGGTGTCGCGCGCCGCAATGCTGCCGATCTCACCGGCGATCAGTTCGATGATCCGCTTCGGCTCTTCGGGAAGCCCGTCTTCGTTCAGGGTCGGCAACGTCTCGAGGTGCCGCCGGATCTGTTCGATCTGGAAGCTCGCCGAGCGCGGATTGAAGTGGTCGAGCAGCGCCATGTCGCGAACCGGCGCGAGCGCGACTCCGCCCAGATAACGCGAGCGATAGGTGATCTGGGAATCGATCAGGTCGAGGAGCACGTCCAGGTCGTCGGCACTCGCCGTTTCACCAGCAAAATTGCGCGCGAAGCGGCAGGCATTGATGGCGCGCTCGACACGGCGACCCATGTCGAGAAAGCGCCAGCCAGCGACGCGATTGACGTTCTCCTGGGCGAGACCGGAGATCGCGGCGAGTGAGACCAGCGCTCGGTCGGCGATCTCGAATGCCTCCGTGGTCGTTGCGAGATCGCCCGTGCGCAAGTTCAATTGCCGCTCGAGGCTGACGATCAGCTTGAAACTGTCCACTGACAGGCGTTCGCGGATCACCGAGGCTGAGCCGTAGGCCGTGCGCACGTTCGACAGTGCAGAGCCGTAGTGCTCTTCCGAGCCGAGCGCGTCGGTTGCGACGCCGAGGAAATCGCCCTCGCCTTTGCCGGCGGCTGCCGCTCCCCACGCCATCAGCTGCCGGCTCAGCCGCTTCAGCGCCTCGAGCCCGTCGGCGCCCATCAGGTCGAGTTCGACGCTGCGGCTGCACAGGCAGCGAACGATGCGCAAGACCGCCTCGGCGCGCTCGAGATAACGGCCGTACCAGAACAGGTTGTCAGCCGCACGGCTCGGCAGGTTGCCGAGAACGCGGCGGATAGAGACTTCGTCCTGTGACGGCAGAAGCGTTTCGAGCACCGCCGGCTTCTCGGACAGCACCCATACGTCGGCGGACTTCACGCCTTCGCCCATGCTGACCGCACGTGCGTCGGCCTTGTCGGAGACGAGGCAGAAGCCACCGGGCATCACCTGCCACCCATCGGGTGTCGCGGCCGCGTAGACACGCAGCACGAAGGGGCGCGGCTGCAGCCGTCCATCCTCCCACACCGGCGTGGTCGAAAGCCGCACGATCTCCTGACCGACATAATCGACGCCGCGCGCATCGATCGCGGCGCGCAGCCGGGCGGCCTCCGCCGGCGGCAGCGCTTCGGGCAGGATATGCTGTTCCGCGCCGAAGCCCGGAACCTGCTCGCCGAATGCCGCCGCGATCGACATCTGCGGCAGGTCGTTCAACACGTTCGCTCGCGCGTCGGGTTGGCCGCACCACCAGGTGGCGATGTTGGGCATTGAAAGGTCTTCGCCCAGTAGATGCCTGCAGATCGTCGGCATGAACGCAAGCAGCGCCCGCTGTTCGACGAAGCCGGCGCCCGGCATGTTGGCAACGATCGTGTTGCCGTCGCGGATCGCCGAGAGCAGACGCGGTACGCCAAGGCGCGAAGCGCCGTTCAACTCGATCGGATCGACGAAGTCCGCATCCACCCGCCGCCACAACACGTCCGCGCGTTTCAGCCCTGCGATGGTGCGCACATGGACCTGTCCGTCGTGGACAATGAGGTCGTCGCCTTCGACGAGGAGAAAACCGAGGTATTTAGCCAGATACGACTGCTCGAAGTAGGTCGCGCTATGGGCACCCGGCGTCATGAGGCAGATGCGCGGCTGCGCGCGCGCCGCCATTGCAGTCAAGCCATTACGGAACGCGCGGAAGAACGGCGCCAACCGCTGCACATTCATCTGTGCGTAGGTCGAGGGATAGGCATGCGACATGACGAGCCGATTTTCCAGCGCGTAGCCCGCGCCGGACGGCGCCTGCGCGCGGTCGTTCAGCACCCACCAGCGCCCGTCCGGTCCGCGGCCGATATCGGCGGCATAGAGATGCATCCAGCGCCCGCCGGGCGGCTTGACGCCGACCATCGGTCGCAGGAACTCCCCGGCCCCGGCGACGACCGCGGCAGGGAGGATGCCTTTGGAAACGAGCGAGGCATCCCCATAAACGTCCTTGAGCAAGGCCTCGAACAATGACGCGCGCTGGACGATACTTTTGGAAATCTCCGCCCATTCGCCTTCGTCGATCAGGAGCGGCAGACCGCTCAGCGGCCAGGTGCGTTCCTGCGCCTCGCCACGCACGCGGTAGGAAATGCCGAGATCGCGGATATGACGTTCGGCCAAAGCCAGCGACCGATCGATGTTGCGCGCAGGCACGCGCTCCATCCATTGCAGCCATTGCGCCTTCGGCGCACCGTCTACACCGATGAATTCGTCCGGTACGCCCGGCAACGGCACGTAGTCCGCGAACGCAGCGGACCAATCGTCGGCAACTGTCACCCGCTTCTTCATGCCATTCGCCGCGAATGTCATTGCCTCAACCGTTCATGCCCCTGCTCACGCCGAGCGCAATCTCCTCCGCGAGAGGAATCGATGCGCCCGGAGTATGGCCGTGATCCTGGAACCACGCCAGCCCGTGCATCATGGCAGCAAAATTGCATATAATGTCCAGTGAAGCCGTCACCATTTCGAAACGTTGAGGAGTTCACCGTGGACCAAATCACCGATGCAAAAACCTTCTGGCGCGCGCTTGGATCCCGCGCGATCGGCGTTGCGGTCGTGACCGCCAGCGGCTCGAGCGGACCTGCCGGTTTCCTCGCGCTTTCAGCGACGCATCTCACGGCTAATCCGCCGACCATGCTGGTGTCGATCGGCCAAAGCACCTCGGCGCTGGCACCGATCCTCGAAAGCAAGCACTTCGCGATCAACTATATTGGGAAAAGTCGCGAGGACCTCGCCAAGGAGTTTGGCGGCCAGGGCACCCGCAAGGGCGCGGACCGGTTCCTGCCCGGTGAATGGAACACCTTGAAGACTGGCGCACCGGCGCTGATCGGTGCGGTCGGAGTGCTGGATTGCGAGCTCGAGGAAGCGATCGAACGGCATGGCACCACAATCGCCATCGGCCGCATCGTGGCCTTCACGCAGGCGCCGGATGTGCAACCTCTGATCAGCTTCGCCGGCAAGTATATTTGACGTTATCAAGGAGCGAAGCGACGCCGTTCTTCGAACGTCCGTAGGCGGGTGAAGCGACGCCGTTCTTCGAACGGCTATGGGCACGCAATGGCGGACTAGGTGATGCTGCCGCAGCCGATCCATTCCGTCGAGGCGTCATTGCGCAGCTTGGCGAGCGCGTCGGCCCGCCGTGTCAACACTGCGCGCTGGTTGATATACCCCTTATCGGTGATTTCGCCTCCGTCGATCGATGGTGGCTCAACCAGCAGCAATGCGCGTGTGGCGTGCCCGGCGGAGCCACTGTTTTGCGCCTTCAGTCCGGCAAGACCACGCGCGATCGCCTCGCGGACATTCACGTGTGCGAGCACGTCGCTGACCGCCGCTGTGTCCGGCAGGCCGGACACAGCGCGGCTGGCCGCGACATTCGGAAAAATCAGGAACCGAACTTCGTCCTCGTCGTGTCCCGCAATCACGATGTCCTGCGCCAGCGGCGCCAGCGCTGCGACCGCGGCCACGCGCAGCATGCCGACCGTCACCCACGTCCCGGACGAGAGCTTGAAATCCTCGCTGATGCGGCCGTCGAAGAACAGGCCGCCCTCCGGCCGCTCGCCGTCGGCGAACCTGACGGCATCGCCGATGCGATAATACCCTTCCGCGTCGAACGCCGCGGCCGTGAGCTCCGATGCCTTCCAATAGCCTGGTGTGACGTTCGCACCGCGCACGCGCACCTCAAGCTTTTGGCCCGACGGCACCAGCTTCAACTCGGTGCCCGGCACGGGCACACCGATATTGCCCGGGCGGCCGGCAAGGAAATGACAATCGGTGGCAAGTGGCGCGGTTTCGGTCGATCCCCAGGCGGACACCATCGGGATGGCATGCCCGGTGGTTTTGATCGAAAGGTCCTCCATCGCATCCCACAGGTTTTGCGGCAGCGCGGCCGCGGCATAGAACGCGAAGCGGACGTTGGCGAAAAACCTCTCGCGCAACGCCTTGTCGTCGCGCAGAGCGCCGAGCAGCATGTCGAAGCCGCGTGGCACGTTGAAATAAACGGTCGGAATCACGCTGCGCAGGTTGTCCAGCGAAGTCGTAAACAGGCCCGGCGCAGGCTTGCCCTGATCGATATAGAGCGTGCCGCCGTTGCGCAGGACCATGTTGAAGTTGTGATTGGCCCCAAACGTGTGGCTCCAGGGCAACCAGTCGAGCACGACCAGGTCGCTTCGCTCGAGGAACGGCCAGACCTGGGCCCGCGCCGTCTGGCTCGCCGTCAGCATGCGGTGAGTGTTGACGACCGCCTTCGGCGTACCGGTCGAACCGGACGTAAACAGGAACTTCGCGATCGTGTCGGGCGTGATCGCCGCAAACGCCCGCGCCACTGTTTCGCTCTCCGTCGTTGCAAGAACTTCGGACGCCGGAATCCCCTCCGACTTGTCCGCGTTCGCACCTGCGATGACGACAGCGCGATGGCTGCTCTTGATCGCAGCAAGCGCCGGCGCAAACGACGCCGCGTCGGCAACGTAGATCGCGCCAGGGTCGAGCAGCACCGCGGCCGCGCGCAGCTTCTCGTAATCCTTCGAGACGAGCGAATATGCCGACGAGATCGTCGCCACCGGAATGCCGGCGTGCATCGCACCCAAAGCGAAGATCGCGTGCTCGATGGCGTTGTCGGAGAGGATCGCAAGCGGACGCTCTACGCTGAGGCCCTCGGCGAGCATCCAGCTCGCCGCCGCGCGAACACGCCTTCGCGTGTCACCGTAGCTGATGGTTGACCACGCCGCTTTCGCATCGGTCCGTTCGGCAAGGAACATCTTGTCCGGCATCTCGCTCGCCCACCGTTCGAGCCATACGCCGACCGCGCGCTCCACCGGTCCAAGCGGAACGGTCGATCGGACGACAATCGAGCCGTCCGTGCGGTGCTCCGCGACCACCGATGGCTTCGCGAACAGCTCGGCAACATCACGGTCGCGCACGTCCGCGAGCTGCATCGATCTCCTCCCCTGCTTCACGGCCGGTCTCTGCCGGCCGGCCCCTATTCCGAGATCTTCACATACTCGAAGTCGCCGGGCTTGTTGTCGATGCCAACCTTCGGCGGCGCGATCCAGCTTGCGAACTCGCCCGGCTCGCTCACCGGGGTCATCAGTGAAGCGATGAAATCGCCGTCCTCGGTCGACGGCAGGAAATCGTCGCGCACCTTCTTCCACTGGGCGTCGCTGACGATCTCGCCGCCGGCCGTCGCATGCATGTTCTTGAATTCGCCGATCTGGCGATGGAAGGCGGTGTGCGGCAGCGCGAACTCGAAATCGACGCCGAGCGCTTTCACGATCT
Source organism: Bradyrhizobium sp. LHD-71 (assembly GCF_031157255.1). Lineage (GTDB taxonomy): Bacteria > Pseudomonadota > Alphaproteobacteria > Rhizobiales > Xanthobacteraceae > P52-10. The sequence continues at coordinate 73,951 of NZ_JAVIFX010000025.1, forward strand.
TGTTCCAGCGTTCGATGCCCTTGTTGCAGTCGTTGGTGTAGTCGTCGCGCAGTCGCATGTTGAGCGCGGTCAGTGCCGGCTCATCGACGAGCTTGATCGCGCCATCGACCCATTTCAACACCGGATAGGTGTCGCCGGTCAGGCGATGGTCGTCGCGCAGCCGCGTCTCCTGGAAGCGGCCCTTCAGGCCGGCATTGTAGAAGTTCGCGGCGTTGGTCGAAACTTCCGAGCCGAACAGGTCGAGCGACAGCGAATAATGCAGATTGACCTTCTTCTGCATGGTCGGCAGGTCGATCACGCCGAGCGCGCGCACGCGCTCGACTTCGTGCGGATCGTCGATTCCCGCCTCTCGCATCGCCTCGCAGGTGCGGCGCAGGATGCGGCCGACGCCTGTCTCGCCGACGAACATATGGTGCGCCTCTTCCGTCAGCATGAAGCGGCAGGTGCGCGACAGCGGATCGAAACCAGATTGCGCCAGGCTCTCGAGCTGCATCTTGCCGTCGCGGTCGGTGAAAAAGGTGAACATGAAGAACGACAGCCAGTCCGGCGTCGCCTCGTTGAACGCACCGAGCATCCGCGGCGAGTCCGCATCGCCTGAGCGGCGGCGCAGCAGATCGTCCGCCTCCTCGCGGCCGTCACGGCCGAAATATTTCTGCAAGAGGTAGACCATCGCCCAGAGGTGGCGGCCCTCTTCGACATTGACCTGGAACAGGTTGCGCATGTCGTAGAGCGATGGCGCGGTCTTGCCGAGATGGCGCTGCTGTTCGACTGATGCGGGCTCAGTGTCGCCCTGGATCACGACCAGGCGGCGCAGCATGGCGCGGTATTCGCCAGGCACCTCCTGCCAGGCCTTCTCGCCCATGTGTTGACCGAAGTTGACCAGCCGGCCCTCCTCCTGCGGCGCGAGCAGCACGCCCCAGCGATATTCCGGCATGCGCACGTAGTCGAACTTCGCCCAGCCTTTCGGATCGACGCTCACCGCCGTGCGCAAATAGACCAGGCTTTCCTGGAAGCCTTCCGGGCCCATATCGTTCCACCAGTCGAGATAGCCCGGATGCCAGCCCTCCAGTGCCTTCAGCACCTGGCGGTCCTCGGTGAGATTGACGTTGTTCGGAATCTTCGTCGTGTAGTCGACGTTCATGATGTTCATGTGTGCCTCACACCCGGGTCATATCGAATTGCGGCCGCTCGCCGGTGCCATAGCGCTGCAAGGCGCCCGCTTCCCCCACTGCGTTCGGCCGCTGGAAGATCCAGTTTTGCCAGGCGGTCAGCCGGGCAAAAATCTTCGACTCCATCGTCTCGGGCCCGACGAACCGCAAGTTCGCCTCAAGCCCGGTGAGGCTGTCAGGCGAAAAGCTCGTGCGTGCTTCGAAGAACACCCGAACCTCGTCGTCCCAGTCGATATCGTCGAGCGCGAACGTGACGAGGCCCAGCTCTTCGGCTGTCTCCGCGTCCAGCGGCTGGCCCAGACGAGCTTTGACGCGATCGAGCTCCGAAGGATCGGCCTGGAAGCGCGATTGAAGCCGCGTCAACCCGTGGCTCATCGGATATGGACCGAAATTCATTGCGCTGAGCATGAGCTTGGGCGGCGCGCGGTTGTCGCCCTGACGCGAGCCGATCAACATATAGGCCCGGTCGGCGGCGAACACGAGCTCGGCGAGCGAGCCGGCAAAGCAGGAGCCCGGCTCGATCAGCGCCACCAGCGTGCGCGAGGTTACGTCGACGCGCTTCAGCACGCGCTTCCAGAAATGTCGCACCTCGTTGACGAACCAGTTGTCCTTGCAGGCGTCGAGCACCGCGTCATAGGCGAGCACCTGCGCGGGATCGCCTTCGGATTTGAACACCAGCACGGCAATCTCGAGTTCGTTGAGGCGCAAGTGCAGGATCGCGTCATCCAGTTCGCGCGCCACCTGCAATGGCCAGAACGCCGCTCCTTGCACGACGACCGCCTCAGGATCCGCAGGTGGCGGTACCTCTGGCGCCTTGATCGAGATCGTTGCGGTGCGTGCAGCGCGATCGATATCGGCGCCGACAAAGCGATAGCGAATGCTGTCGCCCTCGATTGTGCGCATCAATGGCGTGAGCTTGATGCCCTCGCCTTGCGCGTCGCGCTTCGAGGCGGCGGCGAACGCGCGGGCGCGGTCGGCGACACGCGCCTCCAGTTTCGAGTTCGGCACGACCTCGTCCACCAGCCGCCACTGCACCGCGCGCTTGCCCTTCACGCCCTCTTCAAACGTGCAGAAATAATCCGCATGGTCTCGGCGCACTTTTCGTTTGTCGGTGACGCGCGTCAGCCCACCTGTGCCTGGCAGCACTGCCAGCAGTGGCACTTCGGGCAATGATACCGCCGCCGAACCATCGTCGACCAGGACGATGTGATCGGCTGCAAGCGCCAGCTCATAGCCGCCGCCGGCTGCGGTGCCATTGACGACGCAGATGAAGTGCTGGCCGGAATTCGCGCTTGAGTCCTCGATGCCGTTGCGCGTTTCGTTGGTGAACTTGCAGAAGTTGACCTTATGCGCGTGAGTTGCGCCCGCAAGCATGCGGATGTTGGCTCCGGCGCAGAACACACGGTTCTTGCCCGAGCGCAGAAGCACTGCCTTCACCTGCGGATGCTCGAACCGCAAGCGCTGCAGCGCGTCTGCTAGCTCGATGTCGACACCGAGATCGTAGGAGTTCAGCTTGAGCTGGTAACCATCGAACAGACCGCCATTCTCGTCGACGTCCATGGTCAGCGTCGCGATCTCGCCGTCGACCGCGAGCTTCCAGTGCCGGTACCGGGACGGGTCGGTCTGGAAATCGATGTGCGTGGCGCCATTGGCGAGTTTCTTGTCCTCAGCAGCCATCGCACCATCCTGAGAGTTTCAAGCGGAAAGGTGCATAATAATGCATATTATCGAGAAATGATCCAGCCTTTGGCTTAAGATTCGGCATTTTGATGCAGTTTTATGCCGCGCGGCCGAGCAACCCCTCGCCGTGGCCCTGCAAGATGCGGTTGGCAAAGTCTGACACTGCCTTGAGCGTCGCCTCAGGCTCTTCCCGGTGCGGCGAATGCGCCGCATTGGAGATCATCGCCACATCGACGGGACAATAGCATTCGGCCTCCGCGACCTCGATCTGACGCACCGTGCCGTACTGGTCATCGGCCCCCTGCACGACCTGCACCGGCACGCGGATGTAGGTGAGATATTCGGAAATATCCCATTCGCGGAATTTCGGATCGAGCCACGCGCCGTTCCAGCCATAGAACGCGTTGTCCACGTCGCTGTGCCAGCGCGACAGCTTCGCGCGCAGTTCGCCTCCTTCATAGTTTGCCTTGATCGCGGCGATCGAGGAGACCGACACGTCCTCGACGATGAAGTGTGGTGCGATCAGCGACAGTCCGCGGATGCGATGATCCTGAATCCCACCGGCATAGATCGCGGCGATCGACGCTCCGTCCGAGTGACCGACCAGCAGGCCGCGGCGAAAGCCCATTTGCTCCAGCACCTTCGGCAACACCTCGAGCGCCTCGATGTGCATGTAGTCGAGCGGACGCGGCAGCGTGACAGGGCTCGATGCGCCGTAGCTTGCGCGCGAATAGACGAACACCCCGCAGCCGGTAGCGGCCGCCAGCCGATCCGGAAAATCGGCCCAGAGCCCGACGCTGCCGAGCCCCTCATGCAGCATGACGATGGTCGCCGCCTGATCCGGCGCAGGTCCGATCGTGCGGTACTCCAGTTCACTCGCGCCGATCGTCAGCCGACCCGCCTCCTTCCAGATTGTCATTGCGCACACTCCATTCTCACGCGGAATCGCCGCTTCGCAGCTTGAAGCGCTGGATCTTTCCGGTGGCGGTCTTCGGCAGGCTCTCGACCACTTCGATCCAGCGCGGGTATTTCCAAGGTCCGATGCTGGTCTTGACGTGCTCCTTCAGCGTATCGTGCAGCCCGTCCAGCGACGCACCGGCCTTCGGCACGACGTACGCCTTGGGCTTCAAGAGTCCCTCCTTGTCCGGCGCCGCGATCACTGCAGCCTCGGCGACGGACGGATGGGTGATCAGCGCGCTTTCAACCTCGAACGGCGAGACCCAGATGCCGGAAACCTTGAACATGTCGTCAGCGCGGCCGCAGAAAGTATAGCGGCCGTCCGCATCGCGCGTGTACTTGTCGCCCGTGCGCGTCCAGCCTCCCTCGAAGGTCTGCCGGCTCTTGCTGCGCTGGTTCCAGTAGCCTTCCGCCGCGGACGGCGCATCCACCAGCAGTTCGCCGACCTCGCCGTCAGCGACATCTGCGCCGGTCTCGTTCACGAGACGCACGCGATAGCCCGGCACCGGCCGCCCCGACGAACCGTATTTGATGTCGTCCGGCGCATTCGACAGAAAGATGTGCAGCAACTCGGTCGAGCCGACGCCATCGAGAATATCTACGCCGAAACGCTGCTTCCACGCCTTGCCGACCGCTTCCGGCAACGCCTCACCTGCTGAGGTGCAGATGCGCAAGTGCGCAAAGCGCGTCTCGTTCCTGCAAGCCTCGTCGTTCAGCATCGCCGCAAACAGCGTCGGCACGCCATAGAAGATCGTCGCGCCGTACTGGCGCATCAGACCGAACATCGCCGCCGGCGTCGGCCGCTCCGGATACAGCACCGTGGTCGCGCCGACCGACATCGGAAATGTCAGCGCGTTGCCGAGGCCATAAGCGAAGAACAGTTTTGCCGCCGACAGGCCGACGTCGTTCTCGCGAATGCCGAGCACCTGGTGCGCATACGTCTCCGCGGTCGCCTGCAGGTTGGAATGCAGATGTCGCACGCCCTTCGGCATGCCGGTCGATCCGGACGAATAGAGCCAGAATGCCGGTTCGTCGCGATGCGTCGCCACGGTGTCGAACGCATCGCTCTCGCGTGCAATCTCATCGGCGAACCGGAGATGGCCGTGCGCGTTCTTGCCGACGACGATGACCTGCGCGAGGTCGGCCATGCGGCCGAGCAGATCCTGCACCACGGGAAGCAGCGCCTCGGAAACGAACAGCACGCGCGCGCGGCTGTCGGCGAGCACATAGGCATATTGATCGGCGGTCAAAAGCGTATTCAGCGGCACCGGCACCACGCCCGCCCGCATCGCGCCGAGAAACACGATTGGAAACTCGACCGTGTCGAGCATCAGCATCGCCGCGCGTTCCTCGCGCCGGACACCAAGCCGCTTCAGGAGGTTGGCGAGCTTGCGGCTCTGCGTCTGCAGTGCGCCATAGCTCAGTTCCGCAACCGTATCAGTGAATGCGAGCTTGTTGCCGCGACCTGCATCGATGTTGCGATCGAGCAGATACGTCACCGCGTTGTAGCGATCGGCTTCGCTCATGCGGCGCTCCTCCAGGTACTTTGAATTATAATTCATATAAAGCCATCAGGCCTGCTTGCTGTCAATCAGCCTGAGCACTATGGTGCAGGTTCGTGGGAAACACCCCAAGATAAAGCCTGTCATGACTGAGCAGACGTCTTCCGACGACACCTTCCTGCAGGAGCTCGGCCAACGCGTGCGCACGATGCGCGCCCTGCACGGCATGTCACGCAAGGTGCTGGCGAAAGTGTCGGGAATTTCCGAACGCTACATCGCGCAACTGGAAAGCGGCAAAGGCAACGTCTCGATCGTGTTGCTGCGGCGGCTCGCGCACGCGATCGGCGCGCCGTTGGAAGATCTCATTTCCGACGGTGACGGCTCAGGAGACTGGCCGGTGATCCGCGCGCTGGTGCGCAAGGCGACGCCGCAGCAGGTTGCCCAGGCGAAGGACGCGCTGTCGGGCCAGCCATCCGCGACGCAGCGCAAATTTGCGTTCAGTGGCATTGCGCTGATCGGCCTGCGCGGCGCCGGTAAGAGCACGCTCGGCAAGCGCCTTTCCGAAGAGGTCGGTTGGAGCTTCGTCGAGCTGAACAAGGAAATCGAGCGGCAGAACGGTCTGTCGGTCGCCGAAATCCTCGCCCTCTACGGCCAGGAAGGCTTCCGCCGCATGGAGCAGATCGCGCTCGTGCAAACACTTGCGCGCAAAGACCCGGTCGTGCTCGCGACCGGCGGCGGCATCGTCTCCGAACCGCTGACCTTCGACCTGATCCTGTCGTCGTTCTACACGGTCTGGCTGAAGGCCAGGCCTGAAGAGCATATGGCGCGCGTGCGCGGCCAGGGCGACCTCCGGCCGATGGCCGATGATCGCTCGGCGATGCAGGAGTTGCGCACGATCCTTCTGAGCCGCGAGCCACTCTATGCCCGTGCTGCAGCCCAGGTCGACACCGCCGGCCTGAGCATCGACGAAGCCGCCGCGCGCTTGGCCGACGCTGTCGCACCGGTGGTGGCGAAGGCGGAACCACCGCGCGTCAGTGCGGTGCGTTGACCCCTCTCCGAGTCGTCCCCGCGAACGCGGGGACCCATAACCACCGAATTCGAAAGCAGGTACGCGGTCATTGCGATATCGCTGCGACGGTGGCCATGGGTCCCGGCTCGCGCTTCGCTTGGCCGGGACGACAGAAACTCACACGCCCAAATACCTGTCCAGCAGCTCGGGCTTCGCGGCGAGCTCTGTCGGCGTTCCGGAAAACACCACGACGCCCTTCGACAGCAAGATCGTGCGGTCGGCGATGCGCGAGAGGTTGCGGAAGTCCCGATCGACGACGATCGCAGCCACGCCCTCCGCCTTGATCGTCTCGAGTGTCCGCCAGATGTCCAGGGCAACCATCGGCGCGAGGCCTTCGGTCGCCTCATCGATCAGGATCAGGTCGGGGTTGGTCATCAGCGCCCGGCCGATGGTGAGCATCTGCTGCTCGCCACCGGACAGCTGCAGCCCACCATTGTCCTTACGTTCGCGCAACCGTGGAAACAGTTCGAAGATCTTTTCCAATGTCCAGGCTCTGCGGCCGTCCGTCCCGGCACGCGCCGCCATCACAAGGTTCTCGACGACGCTCAGCGAACCGAACACGCCGCGGCCCTCCGGCACGAATGCGACGCCGGCGCGGGCAACTGCCTCAGGCGCGGCGCGCGCGATGTCGCGCCCGGCGAACGTCACGCTGCCGCGGCAGTCGGCGACGAGGCCCATCAGTGATCGCAGCAAGGTGGTCTTGCCCATGCCGTTGCGGCCGAGCAGCGCTACCTGCTCGCCGCCCTTCAATTCCAGGTCGATGCCATGCAGCACCTGGCTTACGCCATAAAATGCTTCAAGCCCCTCCGCTTTCAACAGCGTCGTCACGCCGCGCCCCCATCGGCGCCGCCATGAGCGCCGAGATAAGCCGCGCGCACTGCCGGATCGGTCCGCACTTCGCCCGGCAACCCGGACGCGATCACCCGCCCGTCCTGCATCACCGTCAGGCGATCGGCCAGTTCGAACACCGCGTCCATGTCGTGCTCGACCAGCAGCACCGCGTGGCCCTCGCGCAGCGATGCGATCAGATCGACGATGCGTCGCGCCTCCTGCAGTCCCATGCCGGCGAGCGGCTCATCGAGCAGGATGATGCGCGGACCGGTCGCGAGCACCATGGCGATCTCGAGCTGGCGCTGTTCGCCGTGGCTCAGCTTATTAGCGGGCATCGCCGCCCGCGAAGCGAGGCCCGTCCGCACAAGCGCAGCATGCGCGGCGTCGTTCACTGCCACGTCCGACATCGCACTGCCGAACATGCGCAACGGCGCTTTCGAATGCGCCTGTGCGGCAAGCCTGACATTCTGATACACTGAGGATTGCTGGAAGATCGTCGTCTTCTGATACGATCGGCCCATGCCTGCGCCCGCGCGCCGCTCCGCGGCCAGGCGGGTGACGTTGCGTCCGTCGAGCATGATTGCGCCCGCACTTGCCTGCATGTCGCCCGACAAGAGGTTGATCAGCGTCGACTTGCCGGCGCCGTTCGGACCGATCACGGCGTGAATCTCGTCCGAATGCACATCGAGCGAGACGTCGGCGACGGCGCTGAGCCCGCCGAAATGCTTCGACAGGGAGATCGCCTGAAGCGAGACCGTCTGCGAGTGCCCGGCCTCAGACATGCTTCGCCTCGGCGACAGACGTTACAGTCGGCGTATCGTCATTCGCCGGGCCGAACGCCGCGATCAGCAAATGCCGCATGCCATCAGGCAGCGCCAGCACGATGGCGATGACGACAAGTCCCTCGATCAGCTTCCAGTACTCGGTCGCGGTCTTCAGGACCTCCTCCAGCCCGAGCAGCACGAATGCGCCGATAAGCGGACCCGCGACCGAGCGCAGACCGCCGATCAGCACCATCACCAGCACGGTGGCCGAGAGATGCCAGCCGAGCATCTGCGGCGCGACGTAGCCGAACTGCGCTGCCGCAAGATAGCCCGCGACGCCGGCAATCGCGCCGGAGATGACGAACGCTGTCAGCCGAAGGCGAAAGATCGGAAAGCCGAGCGAGCGGGCACGGCGTTCATTGTCGCGCGCCGCCGCCAGCGCGTGTCCGAACGGCGACCGCACCAGCATCGTCAGGAGCGCGATCGTCGCCAGCAGACACGTCAGCACGGCGAAATAGAAGACCAGCGGCCTGTCGAGATCGAGCAGCATGGTGCCGGCAATCGCCACCTCCGGCTTGTAATTGATGAAGGTGCCATCGGAGCCGCCGGCGATGGCGGTGTCGTGAAACAGGAAAAACAGCATCTCGCCGAAGGCAAGCGTCACCATGATGAAGTAGACGCCGCGGGTGCGCAGCGCCAGCGCACCGATGATCAGCGCCGCGAGCGCGGCGCTGCCGACGGCAAACGGAAACGACACGAAGAACGACGCCGGATCGTATTTCGGCGTCGCGAGCGCCAGCGCGTAACCGCCAAGACCGAAGAAGGCGGCGTGGCACAGGCTGACGAGACCGCCGAAGCCGACCACGAGATTGAGCGCCATCGCCAGGATGCCCATGATCAGCACCTTGCTGGCGAACTGCACGTAGTATGTCGGCACCGTGAACGGCAGCGCCAGAGCAACGGCAAGAAGAACCGCCACGGCAATAATGGTCCGGTAAGCCGCCATCGCTACGCCTCACGCCGGCCGAGGATGCCATTCGGCCGCCACAGCAGCACGCCCGCCATCAGCACGTAGATGAGAACGCTCGAAATGTTCGGGAAGAACACCTTGCCGAACGTGTCGGTGAGGCCGATCAGCAGCGCACCGATCGCCGCGCCCGCGATCGAACCGATGCCGCCGACCACGATCACCACGAACGACAGGATCAGCATGCCGTCGCCCATGCCGGGAAACACGGTCGAGATTGGCGATACGAGGATGCCGCCCAGCGCGGCGAGCGCAATTCCCGTGGCGAACACGTAACGGTTGATCTGATCAAAGCCGATGCCCAGCGCCCGCGTCATCTCGCGATTTTCAGCGCCGGCGCGGATGACCATGCCGACCTTCGTGCGCTGGACGACAAGGAAGATCGCCGCCGCAATGGCGAGACAGAACCCACAGAGCGCCAGCCGATAGACCGGGTACGACATGTTGTCGGTGAGCTGGATCGATCCGGACAGAAACGCCGGCGGCGCCACCGAATGCACGTCCTTGCCGAACACGACCTGGCGAATGTCGTCAAGCACGAGGATCAGGCCGAACGACAGCAGCACCTGCGCGAGATGATCGCGCCCGTAAAGGCGACGGATGAAGACGTTCTCGAGGGCAAGCCCGGCGACGAACGCGATCGCCATGCCGCCAATCAGCGCCAGCCAGAAACTCCCGGTCGCTGCGGCGATGCCGTACGCCATGTAGGCGCCGAGCATGTAGAACGTGCCGTGCGCGAGATTGATCACGCCGAGGATGCCGAACACGAGCGTCAGGCCGCTGGCGACAAGAAACAGGACCATTCCATACTGAATGGCGTTCAGGAGCTGAACGCCGAACGTTGCAAGGTCCATCAAACGATCCGTCCTGGAGGCGCAACCACAACCCACCCTGCGCGCGGATTTCCTTTCAGCATATGAACCTGCCGGTCAAGCCCGCTGAATGAGCGGCCACGCCCATCGCTCACTTGGGCAACGCGGAATGGGCCGTCGGGCCCACTCCGGTAAAGCGCTGCCCCCATCGAACCCGCCGGCCGCTAGGCCATCCGGCAGCCGCGCGCGGGATCGTCCAAACTCTCGTGCGCGATCGAGACGAACTCGTTGCGGCCGTTGCGCACCTCTCGCAGGTAGATGTGCTGGATCGGGTTGTGTGCCTTGTTGAAGCTGAGCGGTCCGCGCGGCGAGTCGATCTTCGCCTTCGCCATGGCGTCGATCATCTTGTCGCGCGCCTTGTCGTCACCACCAACGGCATTCAGCCCGACATCGAGGAGCGCCGCGGAATCAAAGCCCTGCACCGCGTAGATGTCGCCGTCCATCTTGGTCTTCGCCTTGAAGGCGGCGAGAAACGCCTTGTTCGCCGGATTGTCGAGATTGTCGGCGTAATGCAGCGTGGTCTTCATACCGTTCGCCGCTTCGCCCTGCGCCTCGAGCACACCGTCGGTCAGGAAGCCCGAACCATAGAGCGGGATGGTCTTGTTCAGGCCCGCCGCCGCATAATCCTTGACGAATTTCACCGCGCCACCGCCGGCGAAAAAGCTGAACACTGCGTCCGGCTTCAGCGTCGCAATCCGCGTCAGCAGGGCCTGAAACTCCACCTCCGGAAACGGCAAGGTCATTTCCTCGACGATCTTGCCGCCCTGCTTGGTGAAGTTCTCCTTGAACGCGCCAGTCGACTCCGCGCCTGCCGCGTAGCGCCAGGTGATCGTCGCGACGTTCTTCAGTCCGGCGTCAAACACCACCTTGCCCATCGGGTAGGACGGCTGCCAGTTGGAGAACGAGGTTCGGAAAATGTTCGCCGCGCATTGCGGCCCGGTGGCGTCATTGGCGCCGGCGTTCGGTATGATCAGAAGCGTGTTGTTGTCGCGCGCAACCTTCACCATCGCCATCGCGACGCCGGAATGCACGGTGCCGACCACGACGTCGACCTTTTCGCGGCCGACGAGGCGGTTCATGTTATCGGTCGCGGCCTCCGGCTTGGACTCGTCGTCGACCTGCACGAAGGTGATCTCGCGCCCGCCGAGCTTGCCGCCCTTCTGCTCGACATAAAGACGAAACCCGTTGTCGATGAACTGGCCGAGCTTCGCGTATGTGCCGGTGTAGGGCAGCATCAGGCCGACCTTGAGCGGCGCCTTTTGCGCGACCGCGGGCGAACGAAGTTGTGGCGCGACGGCCAGGGTCGCAGCACCGGCCGCGCCGGTCAAAAGCCCGCGCCGCGTCAAGCCGGGCAAAAGAATGCGATGTGTCATGAACGTCTCCCCACTCGGTACTTTATTATTGGTGTGTCAGCGGCAATTGTCTTGCGCAAGGAAGTTTCTTATTGGGCATGATCTGATCCGAAAACCGGTACCCGCTCTTCGGGATCATGCCCTGCAGCATAATTCGCGCCCAAAGCGGGGACAAGAAATATAATGCAGCCGGCGATCATGGACCGCCGGCTGCATCCGGTCTGCAAACTTTGCCCCGCTCAGGCCGGCTCGAACATCGGCACGCGCTGGCCGTTCTCCGATTCCACCAGCGCGACGCGGACCTTCTGGCCGATCGCGAGCTTGGCGGCGTCCGCGTTGACGATGTTGGTCATCACCGTCACGCCCTCGTCGAGGGTGACGTAGGCGATGACGTAGGAGTCGTTCTTGCCACGCCGCGAGACACTATAGGTGTAGATGGTGCCCGTACCCTTGGCCGGCTTCAGCTCGATGCTATCGCTGGTGCAGAACGGACAGTTGGCGCGCGGATACCAGTGAAATTTGCCGCACGACTTGCACTGCGGCACCGTGAGCTGGCCGTCGTTGACGCGGCTCCAGAACTGTGCGGTCTCTGCGGTCACCGCCGGCGATGCAATCTTGCTCATCGCTTTACTGCCTTTCCATGATCAATGTCGCGCTGCCGTGCCGGCTGCCGAGCCGTCCGCCAGTGCCTTGCGCGAGCGCCAGGTTACAATTCTTCACCTGCACCGCCGGATGCGCCTCGCCGCGCAACTGCCGCACGGCCTCGATGATTTTCGTCATGCCGCCACGGTTCGACGGATGATTGCTGCACAGGCCGCCACCGTCAGTGTTGAACGGCAGCTTGCCGGTCCCGGAAATCAGATTGCCGTCGGCGACGAACTTGCCGCCCTCGCCCTTCTTGCAGAAGCCGAGATCCTCGAGCTGCATGACAACCGTGATGGTGAAGCTGTCATAGATCGACGCATATTTGATGTCGGCCGGCTTCACGCCAGCCTCGGCGAAGGCCGCAGGGCCCGCGACCGCAGCGCCTGACGTCATCAGGTCGATCTCGCCGCCGCTCTGTCCCTTGATCGCTTCGCCTGCGCCGAGCACGGCCACCTTCGGGCGCTTCAGCGCGGCGGCAATCTCCGGCTTTGCCACGATCAGCGCGCCGCCGCCGTCGGAGACGACGCAGCAGTCGAGCCGGTGCAACGGCGAGGACACCATCGGCGATCCCAGCACCTCGTCCACCGTCACGACATTCTTCAGCATCGCATGCGGGTTGTACTTCGCGTGATGGGAAGCCGCGACCTTCACCCAGGCCAGCTGTTCGGGCGTGGTGCCGTATTCGTACATGTGCCGCTGCGCGCACATCGCATAGAGATTGACGGTTGTGGCGCTGAACGGCACTTCCCACTGGGCCTCAGGCGAGGCGTCGCCGGTCGCGCGCGGCACCGCGCCGCTCGACCCTTCCGAACGCGGCCGGCCTGCGAGCGTGATCAGCGCTGCGTTGCACTTGCCCGCTGCGATCGCCTGCGCCGCATGTCCAACATGCATCAGGTAGGAGGTTCCGCCGGCCTCGGTCGAGTCGATATGACGCACCTTCAGATTCAGGTAGTCGACCATCGACATGCTGCTGAGACCGGACGCGTCGCCCGCGAAGTAGTAGGCATCGATGTCGTTCTTGTTGAGCCCGGCATCGGCGAGCGCACCAATTGCAACTTCAGCATGCAACTGCACCAGCGACTTGTCGGGCGCATGCCGCGTCGGATGCTCATACGCACCGACGATGAACGCGCGATTTTTGATTGTCATTTCTTGCTCTCGTTCCACTTGGGCGGCTGATCCGCCGCGGCGGCATCAAAGGCAAGCAGGGCACGTCCGTCAACCCGGGAGCAAGCTGCGCGAGGAGGCCGCCGTTCCAACATGCGGACCGTCGAAACCCGAGAGACCACCGTGTGAGCGTTCGAGCAGCTTGCAGCGGTCGCGCATCGACTGCCTATGGCTGCCCGAGATCGCGGACGCAGCGAAAGCCGACGTGTCCCGTCGTCGTGTCGACTGTCGATGCTGAGCGGGCGGCATTGCGATAACGCCAGCAATACGACGGATGGCAGAGGAAGCTGCCGCCGCGCATCACCCGGTGCGTCCCATCCTCAGGGCCGCACGGATTGATGATCACCGACGCGGTGTTGCCCGCCAAACGGCGGCTGGAAAACCAGTCGCTGCACCATTCCCACACATTCCCGGCCATGTTGTGCAAGCCGAAGCCGTTCGGTGCGAAGGCACCAGCGGGTGCGAGGCCGTAAAAGCCATCGTCCGTCGTGTTCTGACTCGGAAAAGTCCCCTGCCAGACATTGCAGCGATGTTCGCCATTCGGCGTCTCGTCATCGCCCCAAGGAAAGCGCCTCGCGTCGAGACCGCCGCGCGCGGCCTTTTCCCATTCGGCTTCCGTCGGCAACCGCTTTCCGGCCCACGCGCAGAAGGCCAGCGCATCGGCGTGCGACACGTGCACCACCGGCAGCTGTTCCCGTCCCGAAAGATCGGAGCGCGGACCTTCCGGCCGGCGCCAACTCGCGCCGAAGACCTGCCGCCACCAGGGAGCTGCGGCAACGCCACGCGTTTCCTCGAAATCGTCGGGCAATAGCCCGGCAAACACGAACGACCAGCCGATGCGCTTGGCGTCAGTGACATAGGACGTCGCTTCGACGAAGCGGGCGAACCTTGCATTGGTCACCGCGCACCGGTCGATCCGGAAGCCATCCAGGTGAACGCGGCGTGACGGGCCCTCACCGTCGGACGGGTGCCCCTCGCGCCGGTCGCAGCCATAGGCGAACGTGCCGGCAGGCACGATCGCCATGTCGCTATCGCCCTCGCCCGGCGCGCCACCGGCGGCGATCGCTTCGGTACGCGCGCGCACCGCCCTGGCCGCAGCGGCCTGTGGCCCGCAACACGACGCGCGCGCTTCGGTCATTGCCGCGCCATCTCCACCTTCGCCTTCACCGCCATCGCTTCGGCCTCATCCTTTGCAGAACGGCTCGCCATATCGAAAACCAAGCGCGTGATCTTGCCCTGGAACTGGAACGGGGCGGCGTAGTCGTCGCTCACGGCCGAACCTGCATCGCAACCGGCATCCATGCCGTTGGACGAGATCATGCGCAGGATCCGCGGGATCTCGACGCTGCCGCAGGCGACGCCGTCGATCGACACCGTCGCCCTGCCCCTGTCGCCGATCTTCTCAAGCGAAACCGACAATGTGGATTTCCCTGCTGGAACAGGCCTGTCGGAGATCGCTTTGCAGTGACGCGTGAACAGGTTGTAGTCGAACACGAGCCGATCGCCGAGCACGTAGAACGCCATGCCGTTGTTGCCGGTGCCAAGCGCGAAGATCGCGCCCTCCGATTTCGCCGTCGGCCGATCGACTTCGGCGGTGGCGACGAAGCTGCGATTGCCGAGTGCGGGCGACACCTCGCCGGTCATGTGCGCGACCGGCGGATACAGCACATAGCGGCGGCGGTTGCGCGGCGTCAACGCGCGCGGGGTTGGACGCCAGAGCTCGGCACGGCGGTCGTCAAGCGGCAGCGCGCCATAGCGATCGGCCTCAGCCCACCAGAGCTCGATCATTTCCTTCAGCTTCTCCGGCTTCTCCTTCGCGAGGTTCCGGCATTCGGAGAAGTCGCTGTCCAGATGATAGAGCTCCCATTGATCCTCATCGAACGGCTTGCCGGGTGGATGATAGGCCACTGCTTTCCATCCGCCGGCCCAGATGCCGCGATGGCCGTACATTTCGAAATATTGCACGCTTTTGCGCGACGGCTCGGCCTTTGCCCCCGCCGGAAACGTGTAGGCCAGGCTCACGCCATGCATCGGCATCTGCGCGATGCCATTGACCTGCTCCGGCGGCTGAATGCCGAGCACATCGAGCACGGTCGGGGTGATGTCAGTGACGTGATGAAACTGGTGACGGATGGCGCCGCGATCGGCGATGCCTTTCGGCCAGTGCGCGATCAGGGGATCGCGGATGCCGCCGCCATGGGTGTTCTGCTTGTACCGCTTGTTCGGCGTGTTGCCGGCCTGCGCCCAGCCCCAAGGATAGTTTGTCTGCGACTTCGGCCCGCCGATGTCGCCCATACGCGAAGAGATCTCTTCAAGTGTCTCCGGGATGCCGTTGAAGTACTTGAAGGTGTCGATGACGCCAAGCGGACCGCCCTCCTGGCTTGCGCCGTTGTCGGACATCAGCAGGATCAGCGTGTTGTCGAGCTCGCCGATCTCGGCGAGGAACCTGGCCAGCCGGCCGATCTGCGCGTCGGTATGATCGAGGAAGGCCGCAAAGGCCTCCTGAAGCTTCAGCGCGAGCTCCTTCTGCGTCTCGGGCAGCGAGTCCCAGGGCTCGACGCCGGGATTGCGCGGCGCAAGTTCGGTGTCCTGCGGGATGATGCCGAGCTGCTTCTGCCGTTCGTACCATTGCTGGCGGATCGCATCCCAGCCTGCGTTGAAGCGCCCCTTATATTTGTCGATATAGGCTTGCGGCGCCTGGTGCGGCGCGTGGGTCGCACCGAATGCGAGATAAAGAAAGAATGGCTTCTCCGGGATTGCCGACTTCTGGCTGCGCACCATGCCGATCGCCTGATCGATCAGGTCCTCGCTCAGATGATAGCCCTGTTCGGGCGTGCGCGGCGCATCCACGGGGTGGTTGTCGGCGTAGAGCTCCGGCGTGAACTGATCGGTTTCGCCCTGCAGGAAGCCGTAGTAGCGGTCGAAGCCGCGCGCCAGCGGCCACTGGTCGAATGGTCCAGCGACCGAGGTCTCCTCCATCGGCGTCAGGTGCCACTTGCCGACCGCGAAGGTCGAATAGCCATGAGGGCGCAGCATTTCGGCGATGGTGCCGGCGCTTTTGGCCACCGTGCCGGTGCAGTTCGGAAAACCCGTGTTCCAGTTCGCGAGCCCGCGCATGCCGACCGAATGGTGGTTGCGCCCCGTCAGCAGTGCTGCGCGCGTCGGCGAGCACAGCGCCGTCGTATGGAAATTCGTGTAGCGCAGGCCACCCGCGGCAAGCCTGTCGATGTTCGGCGTCTCGATCGACGAGCCGTAGCAGCCAAGATGCGAGAAGCCGAGATCATCGAACAGGATGACGAGCACGTTCGGCGCGCCCTCCCGCGGTCGCGGATAATCCGGCCACCAGGGCTTCGATTCCGGAATCGTCCGCCCGATCGTGCCTTTATATTGGATGGTCATACCGCCCCCCTTTCTTGTTCGTATTCTCTTCTGTCCCATCATTCCTTCGTCACCAGCACGGCATCGAGCGCAATAGCGCCCTCGCCCTTGGCCCTGACGACGAATGGATTGATA
Source organism: Bradyrhizobium sp. LHD-71 (assembly GCF_031157255.1). Lineage (GTDB taxonomy): Bacteria > Pseudomonadota > Alphaproteobacteria > Rhizobiales > Xanthobacteraceae > P52-10. The sequence continues at coordinate 90,499 of NZ_JAVIFX010000025.1, forward strand.
TCGACGCTTTCGAGCCTGTCGCCTGCGGTGGCCGCAAAGCGCGACAGCGCAACCAGTGTGTCGGCGAGCGCGTCGACGTCGGCTGCGGGAGCGCCGCGCCAGCCGTCCAGCACCGCGCGCGCTTTGATGCTGTCGATCATACGATGCGCCTCGGTCTCGTCGAACGGCGCAAGACGGAAGCTGACATCGCGCAGCGCCTCGACCAGGACGCCACCCAGGCCGAACATCACGACCGGGCCGAACACGGGGTCGCGCTGCACGCCGAGGATGCATTCGACGCCACCCTTGACCATCGGCGCGATCAGCACCCCCTCGATTCGTGCCTGCGGCTTCGAGGTCTTCGCCCGCGACATCAGCTCATCGAACGCATTGGCGACCTCATCCTTGCTTTTCAGGTTGAGAATGACGCCGCCGATCTCGGTCTTGTGCAGGATGTCGGGCGAAACGATCTTGGCTACGACCGGATAACCGAACGACTCCGCAGCAGCAGTCGCCTCGGCTGCATTACGCGCGAGGCGATGCGGCATCACCGGGATCCCGGCGGCCTTCAGGCTCGCCAGCGCACCCGCCTCGCTCACCGTGCCGCGCGGCAGATCGACCTTCGGCAAGGCTTGCGCCTTCGCGGCTGCATTGCTGGTGGCGTAGCTCGCAAGCGCCGCGATCGCCCGCACTGCGCGGCTCGGATCGGCGAAAGCCAGCACCCGTCCCTCGTCGAGCTTGTGATGCAACTCCGGCGTAAACAGGCTGGACAGAGCGATCACCCGATCCGGATGCTTCGCACGCATGTCGATTGCCTGCTGGACCAGTTCCGGTCCTCGCGCCGAAAGACCGGCCGCGGACTGGAAAACGACGAGGCTGTCGTAGTCACCATCCTCCAGCATCAACCGATAGGCGAGCGGCATCAGCTCATGGTCGCTGGTGATCTGGCCCGTGACATCGACCGGATTTCGCGCCGAGGCGAACGCAACGCGCGCCAGAATTTGCCTCTGTGCCGCATCCGGCATCGGCTTGGCGTCAAGTCCGAGGCTTGCGGCTGCATCCGCCATCAGGACACCCGCTCCGCCCGAGGCGGTCAGCATGCCGATCGACTTACCGCGCGCAACACCTGCGACCGACACCGCATAGGCAACGTCGAACGCCTCCTCGATGGTCGCGGCACGCCAGACCCCATACTGCCTGAACACGGCGTCGTAGATCGCATCCGCGCCGGCGAGCGCTGCCGTGTGCGAGGCCGCGGCCGCAGCACCGAGTTCGGTACGGCCGACCTTGACGATCACAACCGGCTTTTTCGCCGCGCGCGCTTTCTCCAGAACGCGGGTCAGCTTGGCGCCATCCCGGCAGCCCTCCATGTAGGCGAGGATGACCTTCGTCGCCGCGTCGTCCACCAACCAGTCGAGACAGTCGGCGAGCTCGACATCGGCCTCGTTACCGGTGGTCACCCAATGGCTGAGGCCGAGACCGCGCTCGCGCGCCAGCGAATAGGCAAAGCCGCCAAACGCGCCGGACTGGCTGACCAGACCGATGCCGCCGATCTTGGCGATGCCGGTGGCCGCGACCGGACTGAAGGTCGCATAGACCGCACTCTCGCCGCTCATCACGCCGAGGCAATTCGGGCCGAGGATACGCATGCCGCTGTTGCGCGACAGCTCGGCGATTTTCTGCTGCGCTTTCGCGCCGGCCTCGCCTACCTCCGCAAAGCCCGACGTGAACAGCACCACGGATTTCACCTTGGCGTCCGCAGCCTCGGTCAGTGCCTGAAGCGCAACAGCCGCCGGCACCGCGACGATCGCCAGGTCGATCTCCTTGCCGACGTCCTTCACGCTCTTGTAGGCGCGGAGGTCCTGGATCGACTCGTATTGCGGATTGATCGGGTAGATTTCCCCGCGATAGCCATAGCGCTTCAGATGCGCGATCGGTACGCCGCCGATCTTCGTGGCAGTGCCGGAGGCGCCGATCACGGCGATCGATTTCGGACGGAACAGCGAGTCGAGCGAATGTCTTGTTGTCATTTCCTGGCCTCACAGCCCTCGTTCGCCGAGGAGGTAATGCGCGCTTTCGCCGACCACCTCGTGCGGTTCGAGGCGGAAGAGCGTCCGCAGGTGAACCTCATCGGGGCCGTCATAGATGCGCATGGTGCGCGCGGCAGTGTACGCCGCAGACGCCGGCGTGTCGTCCGAAACGCCCATCGCGCCGAAGATCTGCACCGCGCGATCGGCAATCGCGCTGTAGGTCCGCGCCACTGCGACCTTGATCATGGAGATCTCGCGCCGCGCCGCTTCCGGCCCGCCTTCGTCGAGCAGCCATGCGGTTTTGTAGACCAGCAGTTTGGCCTGTTCGACCTCGATGCGCGACAGGGCGATCGCATCCTGCACATTGGCGAAATCGCCGATCGGCCGGCCGAAGGCACGCCGCGACGCCGAGCGCTCGCGCATCAGCTGGATCAACACGTCGCAACTGCCGAGGCTGCGCATGCAATGGTGGATGCGCGCGACGCCGAGCCGCGCCTGCCCCATGGCAAAACCTGCCCCCTCTTCGCCGAGCCGGTTGGACTGCGGCACGCGCACATTGCGCAGCACCAGTTCCACCGGCGCGCCGAGTTCCTCGCCGCGTCCGAAGATCGGCAGCGCCCGGACGATTTCGAGGCCGGGCGTGCCGATCGGCACGATGACGATGGAGTGCTTCGCAGCGCTCGACCCGTCCGGATCAGTGACGCCAACGACCAGCACCATCTTGCAGCCGGGATGAGCTGCCCCGGAGATGAACCACTTGCGGCCATCGATCACGTAGTCGCCGCCATCCTTGCGGATACGCGTACGGATGTTGCGCGCGTCGGACGAGGCGACGTCCGGCTCCGTCATGCCGAACGCAGTCCAGATCCTGCCGTCCAGAAGCGGCGCCAGCCACTGCCGTTTCTGCTCGACGGAGCCGAACTTCTGCAGGATTTCCATGTTCGGGACGTTCGGCGCGTTGCAGTTGAACACGATCGGCGCCCACGGCAGCCGGCCCATGATCGCCGCCAGCGGCGCGAATTCGAGGTTGGTCAGCCGCGTGCCCGGCTGATCGGCAGCGAGATCGGGCAGTCCGAGATTCCACAGGCCGCGCCGACGCGCTTCTGCCTTCAGCGTTTCGAGGAATGCAGGCGCATTGCCATCCTTTGCGACATGCGCGTGCCATTCGCGATTGCGCGGCAGCACTTCAGCGCGGAAAAAGTCCTCGAGACTTTGCTGCAGCACCATGCTCCTGTCGGAGAACCGGAAGTCCATCGCCTTTATCCATCTCTGCTGCAGTGAAGATTCAACATTGTCGCGCCGCCTAAAGCATTTTCCGGAAAAATGGACACCCGGTTTTCCGCAGAAAATGCGACCGAATAAACGAATCTAGAGCGGCACAAGCGGCGGGACCATCTGCTCCTCGCCCGGCGAGAACTGCAGTGGTTCCCAGCATCCATAATGTTTGAGGGTTTTTTCCAGCCGTGCGCGCGGTTCGCCCTCGACGGATGCGAGCGCGGCCTTCAGCCAGAGCAGGCATCGCCTCTTGTAGGCGCGTGTGGGGTTCGGATAGCTCCGACCACGAAGCTTGAGGCCGTAGAGCTTGGTGCCGGCAGCGATTGCCGCGGCGTTGGCGACGAGGAACGGCAGATAGGTATCGCCCGCAAGCTCGAGCAGGGCTGCGAGGCCCGCACCGGGCGGAGCTTGCGGATCGCGCCACTCTCCCTCGATGCCGGACGCATCGTCGAGATCGTGCTGCCACTGATAGGTGCGTACCGCGTCGCGCCGCATGATCTCCGACGGCGTCGGATCGACGGCAAGCTGCGAGAGCTGCCCGTAGAGACCGAAGTCGCCGATCGACGGCCGGCCGCCGAAAAAGAAGCGGCTGTGCTGGACCTGCAATTCGATCGCCTCGAGCACGCGGCGATAGCCCTCATACCAAAGTGGACGGTTGGTCCCGAGGTCGCCCGCGCGTGCCAGCATGCCGACCTGCCGGTCACGAAAGAACGCGACGATCTTGTCGAACTCGTCCGCCGGCATCGCGCCGAACCACCCGGCCATCTGCCGTCGCGCGCAGAACTCCTGGTCGATTTGCTTCGCCCAGCGAAAATCGAACATCGCGAATACGAGCCACTCGTCGGCGATATCTTCGAGCAGCAGCGCAAGGAACCGATCCGCCGGATCGTCCGGCAGAACGCTGCGGCTACCGGGATGCATCTGCTCCAGCGCGAGGATCATTGGCGTCGAATCGGCCCAGTAACGACCGTCCGGCAGCTGCATCACTGGAATGATGCCTTTGCCCGCCTTTGCAAGTTCGCCTTCAGGATCGCGAAATTTCGGCGGAACGACCCAGTCGTGCGCGATCCGGCGATAGCGCAGGACGGCCCGCATCTTGAAACTGTAGGGTGAACCCGGCCCGCCGATGATGCGGTACCGCTGCGTTCCACTCATCGAGCGCTTCCCTGGATATTATCGCATTCTTTTATGCGATATAATCCGCCGCCCACACGGTTGTAAAGTCGGTGCAAAGTCGCCTAAGAATTGGAAAGTTCACGAAAGTCACTCCCCGCATGTCTGAAACCGCTCCCGAAGAACGCATTGACGGCCGCAGGCAGCGGACCCAGGTCACGCGCGCCAACATCGTCAATGCCGCCATCGCCCTGCAGAACGAAGGCAACATGCGGCCGTCGATGCAACAGATCGCCGAGCGTGCCGGCGTCTCGCTGCGCACCGCATTCCAGCATTTCCCGGAAAAACATCAGCTCACTCACGCGGTGCTCGACGAGCTGACGCGTCTGAACCGGGTCGATCCGCCCCCGGCCGAGCTCGCCACCCATAGCGCGCTGGATGCGCGGATGAAGACGTTTCTGGAAATCCGCTGCCGACAGCTCGAGGGTCTCACCCCGCACCGGCGCGCGGCAAACTCGATGATCGCGACGTCGAAGCTTTTGCAGGAGCACCGGATCAAGGTGCGCCAGCGCTACCGCAATGTCGTCGAGACATGGTTCGCGGCCGAGCTCGACGCACTGTCGGATGCCAGCCGCAAGAAATGGCTGATCGCGATCTCGACCCTTGTCGACTGGGAGATGTGGCAGTCACTGCGCACCTACCCCAACCGCAGCATCTCGGAAGCTCGCGACCTGCTGGCCCTGCTGCTCGAAGCCGCGTTGAAACAGATGGAAGACGAGGCCAAGAGCCGGTCGAGGCGCTGAAGCGCGAAGAACAGTAGCCCGGATGAGCGAAGCGAAATCCGGGGCCACACTCGCGGCAAGCCTCAGCGGCATATCTCCCAGATGTCGCTCCGCTCATCTGGGCTACGAGCCGCTTTTGTCGCTTGATTTGCGGCGCGCTTTATGTTCATTATTTGTTCTTTAGTTGACTGAATTCCTTTTCTGGGTTGGGGGCAATCCACATGTTCTGGCGAAAGAAAAAGGCACGCGCCGATGGCGTGCCGGATATCGCGCGTCGTGAAATTTTGCGAGCCTGGAGCGCAGAGGACGCGGAAGTCACGTTGACGGAGACCGGCTTGGATTGGCTGCCGGGCAGCCATCGCGTTCGGGTTCAGATCGGGAAGAATCCCGAAACAGGCAGCCTGCCCCGCTACCGGATCACCGTCTCCACCGACGTCCTTCGCGCAGTGCCTCTGCACGAGCAGGCATTCGTCGAAACCGCTTCCCTGATCGCCGACACCTTTTGCCCGACCTACGCGCCGGTCTATCCACCCGACGGACGGGTACAGGGCCAGCCGAACGACCTGATGTTCTTTGCTTCCGCCTATGTCGACGAGACAACCGCGCCGTGGCTGTCTGGTTTCCTCGCGCGGATGTCCATCCTGCAGCCGTTCAGCGCGGAAAGGCTTGCGGATGATATCAGCGATCAGCTTGGAGGCGGCGCGCCGGCTTACGTCACGGGTTCGAAACGAGACAAGCCGAACAAGTTGGTGCTCGGCGTCGCGTCTGTGATCCAGTCGGAAGGGATGGCACCGAGTCATTGGATCGACTCCGATGAGTTCGAGTTTTTCATCGAAGATCACGCCAGGAACGATTTCTGTTTCGGCACGGCCGACGAGACCGGCATGACGCTGGAAACACCGTTCGGCTCCGATTCCGCGCTGATCCGCTTCAGGACGGATAACGAAGCGTTCCCACCGCTTGGCAGCGGTCTCGCGGTCGAGACCCAGATGAGGCCCATCCTCGCTCACCGCGAAATCTGCAAAAGAGCGGCGTGGCTCAACTATCTTGAATCCACTGAGTGGACGGACTTTCCTCAATTGGGCCGCTGGTACTCTCGTCCCGTCTCCGAGGACCAGGCGTTTCTGGCGCACAGCTCCTTTGTGCCGAATATGTTCTATGCCGAGGGCCTTGTGACCAACTTCGGCCTGTGGGCACTCGCGCGCGCACAATGGGCGAAGAACATCCTCCTGCCCGACGCCAAGAACCTGACCATGCGCGAAATCCTCGACGCGCGTGGGCGGGGTTGAGATTTGCGCAATCGTGGAAGCAATCAACGAGTTCGGCCAAGAACGGAAGCAAAGCGCAACCGGCCAATCAGCCATCTCGCGCACCACGGCACCCATGAAAATGAGCGCGAGCCCGGATGGTCTTCCTCTACCGGTGATGCCTGCCCTTCGGAGTATGCAGGAAATCCGGGCCGCTAAAGTCTACCACAGGTATCCCCAGGAATCGCTTGCCCCATCTGGGTTGCGACCACTCTCGTCGCTTGATCGGCAACACGTTCTATATCCATTATTTGTTTTCTCTTGGCTGACTGAATTCCTTTCTGTGATTGAGGGCAGTCCGCATGTCCGAGCGCGAGCCGAAGCAGTGCGCTGAAACCGAGGCCGTGCGACAACGGGCTCTCGGCGAAATCTTGCGGATCTGGAGCGTCGACGCCGATGATGTGACGCCGACGGAATCGGGTTTCGATTGGCTGCCGGGCAGCCATCTCGTGCACGTCCGCATTCATGAAGACGAGCGCGAGGCGGTCGGCCCGCCGTTATTGCGCGTTGCCGTCAGGACGGAATTTCTGCGGTCCGTGCCGGTCCACGACACGCCGTTTATCCTCAAGGCGGGGCTCCTGGCCCAAACATTTTCGCCCACCTATTCCCAAGTCTATCCGCCGAGCGAGGTCGTCAGGAAATACTTCGACGGGCGACCAGCCGATATGGACATGTTTGCGTCGGCATACGTTGACGAGGACAACGTCGAATGGATGCCGGGCTTTTTGGCTCGGATGTCGATCATGCAGCCGATCAATGCCGAACTGCATTCAAGAGAAGTACAGTTTGACCCCTGGGGAACGCCAGCGTTGGCGACGGGCTCGCTGAGCGCGAGCGTCGACGAAGCTCTCAACGTCCACCACGACGGCATCATCCCTCAAGGAAAGGGGCCGAGCAGATGGAGTGGCTCAGACGAGTTTGAAGCGTACGTCGAGGAGTGCGGCAGGAGTGAATTCTGTCTTGGATTCAGCACCGAACAAGGCATGTCGTTCGAGACGCCGTTTGGTGCGGGGACCGCTCTCGTCAGGTTCAATACGGATCAAAGCGACTGTCAGCTGGGCAACGGCCTTACAGTCGAAACCCAGATTTCGGGATGCGACAGCTATCAGACGGTTTGCTACGCGGCAGCATGGCTGAACTACTATGAATCGATCCTCTGGACCGATTTTCCTCAGCTCGGGCGCTGGCATCCACTCGCGATATCAGAAAAGCGGACGAACCTTGCCCACACGGTCTTCATTCCGAATGCGCTCTTCGCTCATGGCATGGTCTACGGGCTTGGTCTCGCGGCGATCGAACGCGTCGGCTGGGCGCGCGAAAGGCTTCTTCCGAACGAAAAGGATCTGACCATGATCGAAATCATGGGAAACCGGTTCGGTCGATCATTCCGCTAGAGCGCTTTCCGGAAAGCGCTCTAGATTCGTTTGTTTGGTCGCATTTTCTGCGGAAAACCGGTGTCCACTTTTCCGGAAAATGCTCCTAGGCTGGACTGCCCGGCCCGCTGCTCGGCCTCTCGCGCCTTCGGGCCCGGCCCGCGCATGTAGTATTTTGACGGCTCGTAGCTGCGCTCGAAAATTTTCAAAAGCGCGGCCGTCGCGCGGCTGAGAAGCAGTTTTGCCTGAGCAATGAGCATTGTCGCAACGTCCGCAATAGCAAGTCCATCGCGGCGCGATTCGCGCCGTTCGTAAACTGACATACCCCGGTCTGGTGACAGCCTGCTGATACTACCGAATCTCGGTGCGCTGCAAGACCAAAGTCAAACTATTTGCATTTCGTTATGAGATTTAATATTTCTTCGCCACAGGCAGGAAGCGACGCCTCGGCGCCCGCCAAACAATAAGCGACAAGCGCACCAGAAGTCAGGGGAGGAAGTCATGGGAGAATCCCATCCGGTCTTCGTTAACGCGGGCAGGATCGGCCTTGCGACTTTCGTCGCAACCGCTGTTGCCCTGCTGGTCTCGGCCGGAGCGCCGCGCGCGCAAGAGCCGAAAAAAGGCGGGTCCGTCAGCATCTCGATGGAATCCGACCTGCCGACGCTCGACCCGCTGGGCTTCGCCTCGTTCAACGACCGCAATGCCGGCCTCCTCCTCTACGACACCCTGCTCGACATCGATGCCAAGGGTAACGTCATCCCCAACATCGCCGAGCGGATCGACGCATCCGAAGACGTGACGTCGTTCAAATTGACGCTGCGCAGCGGGGTGAAGTTCTCCGACGGCACGGCCTATGACGCCGCCGCCGTGGTGAAGAACTTCCAGCGGATAATGGATCCGAAGAACCGCTGCCGCTGCGTCTCGGACCTGTCCACCATCGCTTCGCTGGAAGCGACCGGACCGCTCGAGGTCGTCATCAAGATGAAGTCGCCATCGGCGCACTTCCCGGCGGCACTGGCCGACGTCGCCGGCATGGTCGTCTCACCCGCAGCGGTAGAAAAGTACGGCGCCGACTTCGGCAACCATGGCGTTGGCGCCGGTCCCTTCAAATTGAAGGAATGGCGGCGCGGCGCGCAGGTCATCTTCGAACGCAACCCGGATTACTGGCGCAAGCCTCCGTATCTCGACGAGGTCGTGCTGCGGCCGATGCCCGACGAGCAGACGCGCTACGCCAGCCTCAAGGCCGGCAATCTCGACATCGTCACCAACGCCGCCGCGCGCGACCGGGTCGATGCCGCGCAGGAAAAGAGGTTCCAGATCCTCAATCCCGGCAGCCTCGCCACCAGCTTCATCCAGGTGAACATGGGCGCGCCCGATGTCTCCGACATTCGCGTCCGCCAGGCCCTCGCCTACGCGCTCGACCGCGTCGCGCTGAACCGCGCGCTCAATCGCGGCCTCTACAAGATCGCCAACACGCCGTTCGGGACCGGGCTGTTTCCGCACGAGGCAGTCGACGGCTATCCCGCTTACGATCCGGCCAAGGCGAAGAAGCTGGTTGAAGAGTACGGCAAGCCGATCAAGATCAAGCTCTCGATCAATGCCTCGCCGGTCAACGCGCTTGCGGGCCAGGCCCTGCAGCAGATGTGGAAGAAGGTCGGCATCGAGACCGAGATCATCCCGCTCGAGCAGGTGCAGCTCGTGCGCACCGCCGCGTCGCGCGACTACCAGGTGATGCTGTACCGCTGGGCCGGTGGCGCCGATCCCGACAAGAACGTGCACCAGTTCTTCCACTCGAAGGGCACGGTCAACCGGGTCAACTTCAACAATCCGGAGATGGACAAGCTGCTGGATGCCGCCCGCGCCACCACCAACAAGGAGGAGCGGCTGAAGATCTACCGGAGCGTCAACAATCTCCTGGCGAAGGAACTGCCGTACCTGTTCCTCTGGTATTTCGATAACGTTGCGCTCGCCAATCCGGCGGTCAAGGGACTGACGCCGGTGCCCGACGGCCTGCTGCGCATGCATGCGGTCTGGAAGGACAAATGATCGGCTCGCAGGCCGCGCGCCGCCTCCGCAATCAGCTCTTGACGCTCGTCGCAATCGTCTTCGCGGCGACGGCGCTGACTTTCGCCGTCACCGAGATCCTGCCCGGCGATGCGGCTGTGGCGATCCTCGGCGACACGGCGACGGAAGCGGAGATCAAGTCGCTGCGCACCGAGCTCGGCCTCGACCGGCCGCTGATCGTGCGCTACGCCGACTGGCTTTCGAACGCGCTGACCGGCGATCTCGGCCGCTCCTACCGCACGCGCGAGCACATCTCGACGATGATCGCGCAGCGGCTGCCGGTCACGATCGAGCTGATCATCATCACGCAGATCATTGCGCTCGGCCTTGCGGTGCCGGCCGGCATCATCGCCGCCTATCGCAACCGCTCAGGTGTCGATCATGCGCTTGGCGGCGTTTCGATCGGGCTGTTGTCGACGCCCGCCTTCGTCATCGGCATCGGCTTGATCTACACCCTGTCGGTCGCGCTGGGCTGGTTTCCCGCATCCGGCTACGTGCGACCGAGCGACGGTGTGCTCGGCAACCTGCAAAGCATGTTCCTGCCTGCGCTGACATTGGCGCTGGCGGAGTTTCCCGTCTACATGCGGCTGCTGCGCGCCGACATGATCGCCACCCTGCAGCAGGACTTCATCCTGGTCGCGCGCGCAAAGGGCCTCGGTGTCCGCGACATCCTGGTCGGGCACGCGCTCCGGCCCTCTTCACTGTCGCTGGTCACGGTGATCGGCATCAACCTCGGCCGCCTGGTCGGCGGCGCGGTGATCATCGAGACGCTGTTCGCCATTCCCGGCATCGGCCAGATGCTGGTCAACGCCGTGTACCAGCACGACCACTTCGCCATTCAGGGCGTGGTGCTCGTGGTCGCCACCGGCTTTGTGCTCATCAATCTCGCCGTCGACATGGCCTATGCCCTGCTCGACCCACGGGTGCGTCATGGCGTCGATAGCTGACACCACCGCCATTGCGCGACCGCGCCGCCGCCGCCTCGAACTCGGCATCGTCCTGGCGCTGGCGTGGCTCGTCCTGCTGGTCGTGCTGGCCGCGCTCGGTCCCATCATCGGCATCCAGAATCCGGATGATGGCGATCTCCTCGACATCCTGTCGCTGCCGACGGCGGCGCACTGGCTCGGCACCGACTCCCTCGGCCGCGACACCTTTGCCCGTGCGGTCTATGGCGCACAGGTCTCACTCACCGTGGCGCTCGGCAGCGTCGGCATCGGCCTCGCGCTCGGCGGCACGCTCGGGCTCATCGGCGGCTATTTCGGCCGCTGGCCAGACCGGCTGATCATGGGGGCGATGACGGTGCTGCTCTGCTTCCCCGGCATCATCCTGGCCATCGCGCTCGTCTCCAGCCTCGGCCCGAGCGTCGGCAACGTTACCTTCGCGATCGGCGTGATCTTCGTTCCGGCGTTCGCCCGCATCGCCCGTGCCAACACCTTGAGCCTGCGCAGCCGCGAGTTCGTGCTGGCGGCGCAGTCCCTCGGCGCGAAGCTGCCGCGCATCCTGATCCGCGAGATCCTGCCCAACCTGATGCCGGCGCTGCTCTCCTACGCCGTCGTCATGCTCGGCGTCGCCATCCTCGCCGAAGCCGCTCTCGGCTTTCTCGGCCTCTCGGTGCGGCCGCCGCAACCGAGCTGGGGCGGCATGATCGCCGCCGAGCGCGGCAACCTCGCCGAAGCGCCACACGCGGTGTTCATTCCGGCCGCGGTGATGTTCCTCACCGTGCTGGCGATCAACTGGCTCGGCGAGGCCACCCGCCGCCTGTTCGACATCAGGGCGCAATCGCTATGACCGAACCGCTGCTCAAGGTCCGTGATCTCTCGATCCGCTTCGACACGCCGCGCGGCCTCGTACATGCGGTGAACAATGTCAGCTTCGACCTGATGCCAAGCCGCACGCTGGCGATCGTCGGCGAATCCGGCTCCGGCAAAAGCGTGCTCTCGCGCGCGATCCTGCGTCTTTTGCCGGAAGCCACCACCCGCCGCTCGGGGCAGGTCCTGTTCGACGGCACCGACCTCGCAAGCCTGCGCGAACCGGACCTCCGCAAGGTGCGCGGCAAGGACATCGCCATGATCTTCCAGGATCCGATGTCCTCGCTCAATCCGGTGCTGACGATCGAGCAGCAGATCGGCGAAGTGCTGGAGCTGCATCTTGGCCTCCGCCCCGCCGAGCGGCGCCAGCGCACCATCGCGCTGCTGCGCTCGGTCGGCATTGCCGCGGCCGAGCAGCGGCTCAAGGAGTATCCGCATCAACTGTCCGGCGGGTTGCGCCAGCGGGTGATGATCGCGATGGCGCTCGCCTGCCGGCCGCGCCTCCTGATCGCCGACGAGCCGACCACCGCGCTCGACGTCACCATCCAGATGCAGATCCTGGTGCTGTTGAAGCGCCAGCAGCGCGAGACCGGCATGGCGATGATCTTCATCAGCCACGATCTCGCCGCCGTCGGCGGCATCGCCGATGAGGTCGCGGTGATGTATGGCGGCCGCTTCGTCGAGCAGGCGCCGACCGATGCCTTCTTCCATCGGCGGCTGATGCCCTACAGCGAGGCACTGTTGAAGGCGCGGCCCGACCCGTTCGCCCCGCGCGGCGCCCGCCTCGAAGCGATCGGCGGCCGGCCGCCCGACCTCACCGCGCTTCCGCCCGGCTGCTCGTTCGCCGCGCGCTGCTCGCGCAAGCAGCCGGACTGCCTGCAGGCCGTCCCGCCGCTACGCGCCGAAAGCGGCCGCCGCTATGCCTGTTTCCACCCGCTCCTGAGCGTCGCATGACCAGTTCGCCCGCCCTTGAGGTCGCCCACCTGAAGCGCAGCTTCCACCGTCCTGATGGTCGCCTAGTGACGCCGGTGGACGACGTCAGCTTCACCCTGGCGCAAGACGAGACGCTGGGCCTCGTCGGCGAGTCAGGCTGCGGAAAGTCGACGCTGGCGCGCGCGTTGATGCAACTGCCGCCGCCGACCTCAGGCTCGGTGAGAATTTCCGGCGAAGAGCTGTCGCAGCAGTCCGCGCGCGCCCGGCGCGAGGCGCGGCGCAGGCTGCAGATGGTGTTCCAGGACCCGATCTCCTCGCTCAATCCGCGGCGGCGGATCGCCGACGTGGTGGCGGAGCCGCTGGAGATCTGGGGTGCCGGCGGCGCGGAGCGAAACCGTCAGCGGATCGTCGATGCGTTGAACGAGGTCGGATTCGATGCGGACACCGTCTGGTCGCGCCGGCCGCACGAGATGTCCGGCGGCCAATGCCAACGTGTCGCGATTGCGCGCGCGCTGATGCTGGAGCCGACGGTGCTGGTGCTGGACGAGCCGGTGTCGGCGCTCGACGTCTCGGTGCAGGCGCAGATCCTGAACCTGCTGCTCGACATCAAGAGCCGCCGCTCGTTCAGCATGATTTTCATCAGCCACGACCTCGCCGTGATCCGCAACATCTGCGACCGCGTCGCGGTGATGTATCTCGGCCGCATCGTCGAGATCGGCCGGACCGAGGACGTCTATCGCAATCCGCAGCATCCCTATACGCGCGCCCTGCTCGGCTCGGTGCTGGCGCCGGGGCAGAAGCTGCCTGACGAAGAAGTCTTGAGCGGCGACCTGCCCTCGCTGATCGATCCGCCGAGCGGCTGCCGCTTCCGCACGCGCTGCACGCGGGCGAGCGAGCGCTGCGCGATCGAGGCTCCGGTGCTCGACCAGGCCGCGCCCGATCACCGGGTCGCCTGCCACCATCCGCTCGGTTTTCCGCAGGCCGAGCTCCGTCAGTCCATGTGACATTCCCCAAGCACTGAAAAGGAATAGCTGTTGTCAGACCTGAACTATCGCGTCCTGCGCTTCGACGAGCTCACCGTTCAACGCAATTGCGGCGAGGCCGTCGCAAAGGAGATCAGGACGAGCGGCGTCGCCGGATCGCAGACGCTCGGCGTCTTCCTGCCGATGATCGGTGTCAGCGCCAACGTGGTGACCGACATCAGCAACTGGACCGCCGAGCCGCCCGCGGCGAACTACGGCTCTGGGCAGATCGTCAGCGTCCGCACGCGGCTGTTCGATACGCTGGCGCGCGGCCAGCAGCCGTGCACCGCCGACGGCATCTACACCCACCGCTGGTTCATCGTCACGCCCGACAACGTCAAGGCATTGACCGACCTCAGCGTCGAGGCCTGGAACACGATGGAGGCCGACAGCGATGCGCGCATCGCCGGGTTCTGGCTCGATCGCGAGCGTAACGCCAAGGGCGAAGCCGTCGTGCTCATGATCGTCTATTATCCAAGCCTCGCGATCTGGGATGCGACCCGCTACTGGAAGCCCAAGCCGAAGGACCACGCGCAGCCGAACCGCGACGTCTGGGGCGGCAAGTTCGCGCAGCGCCGCGAGATCCTGATGGATTCATGGGTCACGGTGCACCGGCTCGCGAAGTGAGGCGAATACAAGCTTCGGAGCGGAGCAGACAGCGAGCAATAATGGTTAGGGAGGACATCATGAGTGACGATCTGCGTGCCATCGGCGATGCCTGCTGGAGCTCGTTCCGCTTTCCCGACTGGCAGCGCGCCATCGGCAGCTCGAAGGCGACACAGGTCGCCGACGACATGGTCTACATCGCCACGCGCGGCGTGGTCGGCAACATCACCGCTGTTCGCACCAGGGACGGCCTCGTCGTGTTCGACACCGGCAGCGCCTCCACCGCGCAGCAGATCTACGACACGCTGCGCGGCTGGGATGCGGGCCCGATCCACACGGTGATCTTCACCCATGGCCATGTGGATCACGTCATGGGCGCGTCGCTGTTCGAGGAGGAAGCGAAGAGACGCGGCCACCCCAAGATCCGCTTCATCGGCCAGCGCAACATGCCGGCGCGCTTCCGCCGCTATGTTGCGACCGCAGGCTTCAACACCAACATCAACGGCCGCCAGTTCGGCGTGCCGGATTTCCAGTGGCCGAAGCAGTTCCGCCATCCCGACCTGACCTACGACGACACGCTCGAGTTCAGCGTCGGCGGCGTCACCTTCGAGCTCAACCATGGCCTCGGCGAGACCGACGATCACACCTGGACCTGGATCGCCGACCGAAAGGTGATCGTGTCGGGTGATTTCGTGATCTGGGCCGCGCCCAACAGCGGCAATCCGCAGAAGGTGCAGCGCTACACCAAACCATGGGCCGAGGCTTTTCGCGCCATGGCTGCAAAGAACGCGGACATCCTGGTGCCCGGTCATGGGCCCGCGATCTTCGGCGCCGACCGCGTCGCGACGCTTCTGGCGGACGGCGCAAAATTCCTCGACACGGTGCACGACCAGGTGCTGACGCTGATGAACGCCGGCAAGACGCTGGATGAGATCGTGCAGGCGGTGAAGATTCCGACCGACCTGCTGACGCGCCCCTACCTGCAGCCGACCTACGACGACCCGGAATTTCTCGTCCGCAACATCTGGCGTCTCTATGGCGGCTGGTGGGACGGCGATCCGGCACACCTGAAGCCCGCGTCAGCGTCTGCGCTTGCGACCGAGCTGGCACACCTCGCGGGCGGCGCCGCGAAGCTTGCGCAGCGCGCGGCCGAGCTCGCCGCAAGCGGTGACCTCCGCCTCGCCGGCCACCTCGCCGAGTTCGCCGTGCGCGCCGAACCCGCGAATGCGGACGCGCATCGCACCCGCATCGAAGTCAACAAGCAGCGCGCCGCCGCCGAGACGACGGTGATGGCCAAAGGCGTGTTCAACGGCGCCGTGCGCGAGTCGCTGGCGGTGGTCGACCCGGCACAGCTCGAGGCCCGGCCGCGAAGGAACGTTGGGATTGGGTGATAGAGCACGGCCCGTGCGCCGTAGCCCGGGTGCGCGCAGCGACACCCGGGGCTGACGCTCCCCAAGTATCACCCCGGATGTCGCTGCGCTCATCCGGGCTACAAGCACGTGCCCCCGTCCGTTTCTTCCAGATATGCGTGCGGCGAAGTGGACGGGCGGGCCCGGCGTGCTAAATCGGGGCCCACATCGGCGCGGCCATACGGCCCAATTCAATTCGTCCGGGAGGGTTTTCTCGCATGCAATTCAGCTTCACGAACGAGCAGGAGGATTTTCGCGGCATCCTCCGGCGCTTTTTCAGCGCCCGGTCGCCGTCCTCCGAAGTCCGCAAGCTGATGGAGACGGAAGCGGGTTTTGACCGCGAAACCTGGAAGAAGCTCAACCAGGAACTCGGCCTGACCGCCGTCCACATCCCGGAAGCCTATGGCGGCCAGGGTTTCGGCTGCGTCGAGCTCGGGATCGTGCTGGAAGAGATGGGCCGCGTGCTTTTGTGTGCGCCCTACTTCTCCTCCGTTGTGCTGGCGGCGACCGCCATTCTGAATGCTGGAACGGAAGAGCAGAAACGCAAGCTGCTGCCGGCGATCGCCGCCGGCGACACGACCGCGACCCTCGCCTTCACCGAAGACAACGGCCTGTGGGACGCATCCGGCGTGGCGATGACCGCGACCGGGACCAAGCTGAACGGCACCAAGAGCTTCGTCGTCGACGGCCACACCGCGGACCTGATCGTCGTGCTGGCACGGCAGCCGGGCACGAGCGGCGACAAGGGTCTGTCGCTGTTCACCGTGCGCGGCGATGCGCCGGGCCTGAAGCGCACGCCATTGAAGACGATGGACGCCACCCGCAAGCTGGCGCGGCTCGAGTTCAAGGACGTCGAGGCGGAGCTGCTGGGCGAGGCCGGTCAGGCCGCCGCGCCGTTTGCAAAGACCATGACCCAGGCGGTCGTGTGCCTTGCCAACGAGATGGCCGGCGGCGCCGACCACTTGCGCGAGACCTCGCTCGAATACGCGCAGATGCGCATGCAGTTCGGCCGGCCGATCGCCGCGTTCCAGTCGATGAAGCACAAGCAGGCCGACATGCTGGTCGATGTCGAGACCGCAAAGTCCGCCGCCTATTACGCAGCCGCAGCGTTTGACGACAACGCGGCCGACCTCACCGCGGTCGCCTCCCTCGCCAAGGCATGCGTGGCGGAGGCTTATCTGCAGACGGCGGTCCACGCGATCCAGGTGCGCGGCGGCATCGGCTTCACCTGGGACGAAGACACTCATCTCTGGTTCAAGCGGGCGAAGAGCTCGGAGGTCTTTCTCGGTGACGCGAACTATCACCGCGAGCTGATGATGCAGCATTGGGCCGCCGCATGAAAACGATCCTGCGCAGCACACCGTCATTGCGAGGAGCGGAGCGACGAAGCAATCCAGCGCTGCGGTTGCGGCAAACTAGGACTGGATTGCTTCGCTACGCTCGCAATGACGGGAGCTGGCTGGCACGCTGAGAAGCGGGCAACGGCTTTCGGATAATAGCATGCGCCAACAAAACAACGTTTCAAGGATTGCACGATGAGTGAGCCAACCGAAGCAGACGTCCGCGCCGAGGTCTCAGCCTGGCTGAAAGCGAACTTCAATCCCGATTACGGCCTGGTCGAGTGGCGGCTGAAGCTGGTCGAGTCCGGCTGGGGCGCCCCGCACTACCCGAAGGAATGGTATGGCCGCGGCCTGCCGGTGAAGTTCAATGCGGTGGTCGACGAGGAGTTCGCCAAGATCGGCGCCGTCACCGTCTGCCGCGCCGGCATCCGCACGCTCGCTGCCGCCACCATCATCGATCACGGCACCGACCTGCATAAAGAGAAATTCCTGCGCCGCATCCTCACCGGCGAGGACACCTGGTGCCAGCTGTTCAGCGAGCCGGGCTCGGGCTCGGACATGGCGGCGGCGACGACGCGCGCCGAACTCAAGGGCAACAAGTGGATCGTCAACGGCCAGAAGGTGTGGACCACCAGCGCCCACAAGGCCGACTGGGCGTTGCTGCTGGCGCGCACGGACTGGGATCAGCCGAAGCACAAGGGCCTCTCCTACTTCCTGCTCAACATGCGCCAGCCCGGGGTGAACGCGCAGCCGCTGAAGCAGATGAACGGCCACGCCTCGTTCAACCAGGTGTTCATCACCGACGCCGAAATCGAGCCCGAGCTGCAGATGGGCAAGAACGGCGAAGGCTGGAAGATCGCGACCACGACGCTGATGCATGAGCGCCGCGGCGCCGGCGCGCTGCGCACCTGGGCGATGCCGTCGACCCGCACGGGCCGCATCTACCGGGAAGAGAACGCCGAGATCGCGACGACGATGGAGCCCTACAAGTGGTATCCGCAGCGCGCGGGCCGCGTCGACCTGCTGCTCGATCGGGCGAAGGCCACGGGCAAGATCAACGATCCGGTCGTCCGGCAGGAACTCGCCAAGGTTCTGGTGCTGTCGAAGTCCGCCGAATGGACGGCGATGCGTGCGCGCGCGGCCCAGGCACTCGGCCGGCCGCAGGGTCCGGAAGGCTCGCTCGGCAAGCTGCTCGGCAGTCACGTCGCACGTGCGGCAGCGCGCGTGCACACGATGATCGACGGCGCCAATGCGATGCTCACCGGCAGCGACGGCACGCTGGACGGCGTGATCGCCGAGGTCCTCGTCTCGGTTCCCGCCACCTCGATCGCCGGCGGCACCGACGAGATCCAGCGCAACATCATCGCCGAGCGCATCCTGCAGATGCCGAAGGAGGCAGACCCGTTCGCCAACAAGCCGTTCCGCGACGTGCCGCGGAACACGGTGTCGAAAGTCGGCTAGCAGAGCCATCGCTAGCGGTGACGCGAAAAGCCTGCCAGATGCACGGCAGCGTCCCCTCTCCCCGGTGGGGAGAGGGCTAGGGTGAGGGGGACACGGCGCCGGTCGTGCGAAGACTCTTCACGATGTGCCTGCGTGCGAGATCACCCCGCATGACTCAGAGATCGAAATGAACTCGGTAGCCCCTCACCCCATCCCTCTCCCCGCCGGGGAGAGGGAGCAGACTCGGTTCGCGGCGACACTGATTGCCGCATACTCGACAGCCGTGATCGGCTAGTCAGACACAAAGTTGTCGCTATGCGGTCCTCGTACCGCACAGCGAAAATCACTCGCCGAGTGCGGTTGGAAAAAGCGAATTGTCAGCCGCAGCCCGGCGGGTCATAGTGCCCCCTCCCCAAGGAGATCAAAAAAATGCGTGAAGCCGTCATTGTATCCTATGCCCGCACGGGCCTCGCGAAATCTGTCCGCGGTGGTTTCAACATCACGCCGCCCATGACGATGGCGGCCCATGCGATCAAGCATGCGGTCGAGCGTGCCGGCGTGGACAAGGACTATGTCGAGGACTGCTATCTCGGCAACTGCGCGCATGGCGCCCGCAACATCGGCCGTGAGGCCGCTCTCCTCGCCGGCATGCCGAAGACGACCGCCGGCGTCTCGGTGAACCGCTTCTGCTCGTCGGGCCTGCAGACCATCGCGATGGCCGCAAACCACATCCGTTCGGACGGCGCCGACTGCATCGTCGCCGGCGGCGTCGAGAGCATCTCGCTTCCGGGCGGCGGCATCCCGAAGGATGCGCAGGATCCCGAGATCCTGAAGTATGCGCCCGACATCTACATGGCGATGATCGACACCGCCGACATCGTTGCCGAGCGCTACAACGTCAGCCGCGAATACCAGGACGAGTACTCGCTGGAATCGCAGCGCCGCATGGCCGCCGCGCAGCAGGCCAACAAGTTCAAGGACGAGATCGTCCCGATGAAGACCAAGATGAAGGTCGTCAACAAGGAGACGAAGGAAGAGAGCATCGTCGACTACGAAGTCACGCGTGACGAGTGCAACCGTCCGGACACGACGATGGAAGGTCTTGCCAAGCTCGAGCCGGTCAAGGGCCCGGGCAAGTTCATCACCGCCGGCAACGCCAGCCAGCTCTCCGACGGCGCCGCCGCCGTGGTGCTGATGGAGGCCAAGGACGCCGAGAAGCGCGGCCTGAAGCCGTTGGGCCGTTTCGTCGCCTGGGCAACCGCCGGCTGCGAGCCCGATGAAATGGGCATCGGCCCGGTGTTCGCCGTGCCGAAGCTGTTGAAGCGCCACGGCCTGAAGGTCGATGACATCGACATCTGGGAGCTGAACGAGGCTTTCGCCAGCCAGTGCCTCTACTCGCGCGACCAGCTCGGCATCGACCCGGCCAAGTACAACGTCAACGGCGGCTCGATCGCCATCGGCCATCCCTTCGGCATGACCGGCGCCCGCTGTACCGGCCACCTCCTCCAGGAAGGCGCCCGCCGCAAGGCCAAGTGGGGCGTCGTGACCATGTGCATCGGCGGCGGCCAGGGCGGCGCGGGGCTGTTCGAGATTTACAGCTGAGGTTGGTGAGAGAGTTGAGATAAGGTGTGCGGGCCCGGCGAAAGCCGGGCCCGCTTTCTTTTAGCGAAGTCTTCTCATGACCGGCTTGTCGGGGCGAACCAGCGTGAATTTAGAGCCTTCCTGGCGCAATGCATGGCCGGTGGGGTGGAAGGGAAGGCGCGTTAGCGCGCCGTCGCCCTGTCGCATAGAGCAATTACCTTCTCTGTAAATGGCTGTGTTCGTATATTGTCGCGATTAAAGTCCCCTCCAGCAGCTCTCTCAACGATTTTAGCTGCCTTGGCGCAGAGATGGTCCGCCTTGGTGTTGTCCCACAGCGCCCTTTGAACGATGTCACAATACCTCTGCATCTCGTGGGCATTCATCCGCGGCAATTGGCTTGGGTTTGCTAGCAGCCGCATCGCAAGCAGAATATGGAAGCGGGCGGCCTTTAGTTTTGAATCTAATCGCTGAGTTCGGAAGTTAACGTCGAGCTTGTAGAGCCCATAGGCAGCCACATAATATGGTTCTAGCCGCTGTCCTTTGGCGAATATCTCTTTACCAATACTTTCGCGAAGTGATTGATAGCTGCGAGTTGTTTGATGAGGGACGCTCATGAACATTGCGCCGACAGCTCGGACCAAGTTGCGATGAGCTACGATGCGAGTCGCATGAACATTTTGAAGGCGCGAGTATTGTCCTGAGCGTCTCTCATAATAGAGCCTATGCGACTCCGGTTGCGTCAGGAAGTAATCTTCGAGTTGCTCGGCGAAATCCGTAAGTGCAAAAAACTGGTCGTCCTCCACCTTTGTCTGTCTATTGGTGCCTCGGATTATGGATTTTATGACGTCTTCGTCTTGGGTCGCGACAATTCGCAGCGGAATAAGAAGCGAGTCATCCGCTTTATCACGACTATCAAATAGAACATGTGTTGTCTGACATCCATTCACAATCTGGAAGTCCTCGATCTGAAAACGATCTCGCCGCAGCGCTCGGAGCGAGCGAGCGATCATCGTGATTCCATTGTTCATGATTACGAAGCGATCCCTATTACCGGACAAGACGGTGCTCCGAATCTCCTCATTGACGGGGGCCGTGTAATCTTGCCAGTCGCGAACGTTCTCATAGAAGATACTGCCCAGAAGTTCGCCCTCGTCATCGCTAACGACAGAAATGAACTCGCTGAGTGTAATGAAGCCAATGTAGGCCTCAGACACGCCCGTAATTTCAGGCAGGAGTGTGCGGTTTGAGAAAGTGAATTCTGCGCTAACCGCATTCTTGGTTTGGCGGTAGAGTTGCTGAACGCCCTCGGCGCCAATGCAACTGATTGAAACATCCCTAAATATCTTTAGCGACCGCAGATCAGTTTCTATCGCTGCACGGCGCGCTTCTAGATCAGCATCGTTTTGCCAAGTTCCAGTCGTAACATAATAAAGCCTGCAGATCGGGTTGCCTGGCCGAAACTTCGTTCCGCTTCGATACAAAGCGTCCATGATTTCAGCTGCATTCTTGATGGCCTCGTTGCGCGTGAGCTTTGGTGTCGGTTCAAAAAAATCCTTAACACCGAAACCAAAATCACTCAGCTTCTTGCCATCAAAGCTGGCCCCCCGATCTGCCTGCACAAAAATAAATGAGACGTCAAAATGACCGCTTAGGTCCGCATGTTCCGCGAGGCTTTCCACATCGACTATCAGGGAGCCGTTTACGAGAATTGCAATAGCGTCGATACCGGTATCGCCTGAACCGCCGGTGTGAACTTCGTCGGTCACGAAGGCCTCCCCGTTGTAGTGGCGACGCACCGTCACAAAAGACGCAAAGTGTTCAAACTTCTTATCCGGAGATAACCCCGTCAGTTCATGCTCGGATGCGAAATCTGCCAAGAAGGACTCAGTAACTCGGTCCATGCGAGTCTCCACTCGATTGTTAGGGAAAATGCGCCAATTCGTTCATTCGGTCAAAGTTGGCCTGAGTGAAAACCCGATCACCGGCCTCATCATTGCCTTGAGTTGTCGGACGAAAAAGCCGCTCGCGACGTGCTAATCATCGTGGCGGCCGGCGGATAAGCTTTGACTCGGAATGGAAGTAGCGAGACGGGTACTTGACGGAACGTGTGTCCTCCGCACCAAGTGCCCGCATACGTTCGCGCATCGCCCTACCGTTCCATACGCTCTGAGGATGGTGTCGAAGCACGGACGCTCTGCCGTCAGCTTATCCATCGATATCTCCCTTCAGTGGGACCGACCTCCGATCTCCTTGATCAATACCGAACTAAGCAGAGGATCGCTCGACTTGAGAAACGAGCCTTCCAATCTGATGAGCCAGTAAATCTCTCTGTTCGTCGCTGAGTCCGCTACGGAACGCAGCCTCTAGAATCGCATCATCGGTAAAATCTGTGTTTGCGACTCCCGGTAACCGTCTTACTTGTTCGAGTATTCGCTTTTGCTGGTCTGCCGTTGCTGGAGAGGTAAGAGGAAATGTGAATGTGGACGCCCTAGCGGCCGGCCCCGGATGCACTACTTGCTTCCGCTGTTGAATTGCAATTTGCTTCACTTCTGCTCTTAGAGCTCGCATCTCTTCGAGAAGATATGTTTCGCCGGAGACTTCCTTCTGCTCGAGCTTCGCGACTGTAAATTCGCCAAAGTGCTTCAAGAACGTCGTGTATCTCGGATCCGCAGCGGCTTTGTGAGTTCCCTTGATTTTCTCGATAAGTTTCAGCTTGAAATCCGCGATCTGAGCAAATCGCAAGTCGCGCGGATAGGGGATATGCTCAATCGGAGAAGTATCGAACGAGTAGGTCGTCTTATCGTCCTTGACGATGAGCGTTGGCTTATCGAACGCGAGACGCATGCCTAGTTCGAACATAACATTCGGATTCTTGCCGCTAACGTCACAGACAACAATGGGATTGTCGTAGATATTCTGAATGATCCTCTTCTGAATTATCCCAACATCGTCGGCGTTGCTGACGAGATTTGGTGTAAAGCCTGCGGCTTCGATCGCGTCCGAAAGGATTGCGAGCACCTCGGCCCAATGAGCCTCACTCAACCCGTCGAGCGCCGAGATCGGCATTATCAGACCACAAGTAGGCTTGTCGACGCTATCAGGCACAGTGCACTTGCCCCCTCACCCCTTGGAGATCAAACTTTGATTGACGCAATCGCAACCAAATCATGGCTACCTCGCCGGCCCCTGCGAAACGTCAATCACATGCCGGTCGTTGCCAACCTGAAGCGTCAGAACATAGTTCTTCGACGCATCACCAGCCCCATCAACGGGCGGAGCCAAGTGCAACTGGCCGCCATACCACTCGCCGGGCATCAGTGTGTTGTCCTTGATGACCGACTGTTCGAGCATCGCCATGTTCGCTTGGCCGCGTTCGATGGTCGCGGAGATCACGGCTTCGTTCTGCGCGGCGGCTGTGTTCTGAGCTATCGCGGCGGCGGTTGGGCTGTAGAACGTGCCGCTGGTGGTGTACGTGCGGCCGCGCGGGCCGATTGTTGTGGACTCGTATGATCCATAACCGGCGCGCGACGCGTTGTACGCATTCGCGCCGACGACGAGGCCGGCCAATATGGCGCGGCCAACCTGGCGATTGCGCTCTTCCTGCACAAGCGCATCATAGGTGATGACCTGCATCGGATAGGCTTGCTCGCCGACCATCTGGTTGGCTTCGACTTGCGACGTCAGGAAATTCACCGGCTTCGGCGACATGTTGTTGATGCCGACAACGAAGACCGGCCGCCCACCCGTTTGAACCTGGCGCGAAGCCGGACTGACGAGAACCAGCGAGTTCTTCTGGCGCGAAACAAGGGCGTTTCGACCGTCCCGAATGATCGCTTGTTGATTGGCGTTCGACGCCCGGAATGAAACTGTTTCTTGTGTGACGCAGCCGACAAGCGGCAAGGCGGCGATAGCCACCATCCCCCATTTAAACACGACGTAAACTCCCCTAGCCCGCAAGGATGATTCCGCAATCAGGGCGGGAACGCAAGCCGTCGAAAGAACGAGCCTTGCGGTGCGGGCGCAGATTTTCCAAAAACCGATGCCATCTCGGGACCTGATCCGGCCCGGGCTCCTCCCCACGACAGCCGTTGCCGTTGAAGAACCTCCTGCCCGCCAATAGAATAAGGGAGCCTGGCAGGAGCAGCTCCCTATGGCGTCGAGTCTACTGCAGTCCGGATACGCAACGCTCGAATACGAGATCGCCCAGGAGAAGGCGTCGGCGCTCGCGCGGCTGGGCCAGCAATTGGAGAGCGCGCTGACCGCGCTTGCTGCGCATCCGCGAACTGCCGATTCCGATCAGAAGACCCGCAGGCATCTCGTCGAGCAGGCGGGACATGCGCTCTGGCACTTCGCCGTGCAACGCGAGGCTTGCGGTCTCAACAACATCGGCCATGTCCTGCAGGTCTACAAGGTGCCACGCGAAGTCTATGCCTGCATGAATCCACCGGTCTTGGCGGGCGCCCGGCCGGCAGAGGCCGCAACGGATGGCGCATAGAATCTAGCCCTGCTGACCGATACTGCTCCGATCCCCCTACGACACGCGCGGTTGGCGTGAGCCGGGTGCGGCAAGCTGGTACAGCGCACGCGCAGACATATCGAGCAGGAAGCCGAGAAATCCGATCAGCAGCACGACTGCCATCAATTCGGAATAGGCCAGCCGGTCGCGGGTATCCAGGATGAAGTAGCCGAGGCCCGCCGAAACGCCGAGCATCTCGCAAGGCACCAGAACGATCCAGATGACGCCGATGGCAAGCCGCAATCCCGTCAGGATGTGGCTCAGCACGCCGGGCACGATGATGGTCCGCAGCGTCTCCCAGCGCGTCGCGGCGAGGCTTTGCGAAAGCCGCAGCCAGCTCGGATCCAGCTTGCGCACCGCATCCGCCGTGTTGAGCAGGATCGGCCAGACCGCTGCGAAGGCAAGCAGGAAATAGATCGGCGGATCGCCGACGCCGAACACCATGACCGCAAGCGGCATCCACGAGAGCGGCGAGATCATGCGCAGGAACTGAAACGCCGGCGACGTCGCCTCGTTCAGCTTCGACCAGCTTCCGACGGCAAGCCCGACCGGAACGCCGATCGCAAGCGCCAGCAGCAATCCGACCAGCACGCGCTTCAGGCTGACGAGGATATGGACCGGAAGATCGGAGCCGATCAGCAGCGATCCCAGCGTCGGGATTGCAGTCCCGGGTGAAAACTTCCGCGCGAAGCTGCCTTCCGGCGGCAGGATATCGGTGCCGATCCACCAGAGGCCGAGCAGAACCGCAAGCCCGGCCAGGGCAAGCGCAAATCGGGTGAGCGCGGGATGCAGTCCCGCTCTCACATCCGCAGATGCGTCCCGTGTTCGCTGAGGTGCGGTTGCAACCAGTGTCACGCGACAACGACCTCCTGACGCGAGAAATCGTTCGGCAGGCCGAAGGCGGCTAGGCCACCGGCCGCGGTGACGGCCTTCTTGACGAAGGTGTCGTCCACCAGCTCGCGCGCCGCTGCGGCCGGGTCGAGCTGTGCCAGGAATGAGCGGTCGCCATCCACCAGCGTATCCTTCAGACGGCGCACCAGCTCTTCGGTATAGCTCGGGAACGGATAGGGCTGGAAATCGATCCGTCGCTCCTTCCAGTCCGGGTGCTGGATCGCGCCGGATTTGACATAGGCTGCAATGTCGGCGTCCGAAGGCGCGAGCACCTTGGCGAGCACCTCTTTGGTGTGTGGCGTATACTTGTTCTCGCCGTCCTTCGACAGCATTGCAGCAGTCTCCGCGCGGTTGTCGCGAGTCCAGAGCTGCGCCTTCACCATTGCGTTGACGACCTTCTGCGTCCATTCCGGCCGCGTCGTGAGATCTTTTTCATGCATGAAGACGACGCAGCAGGCGTGGGCCTTCCAGACGTCGCTGGTGAAGCGGAGCACCTTGCCGACGCCGAGCGTCTCGGCCGCAGCGTTGAACGGCTCGGCGACGATGTAGCCGGCGATCCGCTTGTTCGCGAGCGCGGGCACCATGTCGGACGGCGACATTACGACCAGCTCGACCTCGTTTGCGGAGGGTGCCGAACCGGTGCGCTTCTGCACCGGCACGAGGCCGTTCTCGCGCAGCATCGCCTGAAGCACGACGTTGTGGATCGAGTACCAGAACGGAATGGCGACGGTCTTGCCGCCCAGCTCCTTCACCGAGTTGACGTCGTTCGCGACGCTGAGGCCCGAGCCGCTGGTATGATTCCAGGCCACCACCTTCGCCGGCACCTTGCTGCCGAACCGCGCCCACACCGTAATGGGCGACAGAAGATGGACAACGTTGACCTGACCGGCAATGAACGCCTCGGCGATCTGTGCCCAGCTGCGGAAGAGCACGGGCTTCTCCACCTTCACGCCCTCGGCCTCGAACAGGCCCTTTGCGTGCGCCACGAGCAGCGGCGTCGCATCCGTGATCGGCAGGTAACCGATGCGCAGCGGCGCGTCGGCCTCCTGGGCGCGCGCCTCATAAGTACGCAGGAAAGGCAGCGCGCCGCTCGCGGTGAGCAACGCGGAGAGACGCAGCATGTCACGACGGCTGAAATCGTCTGTGGGCATCGGTACTTCCTTCAAAGCTCAGTGACGCCGGGCCATCGCACGGCGCAATGTCGTCAGGACCTCGACTCGCAGCGCGCCGAGCTCGGCAACGTAGTCTTCGCGCGGCTTGGGAAGCTCGATGGTCCAATGCCCGACTTCGCGTGCGGGCCCGCCGCCAAGCAGCACGATACGGTCCGAGACGAGCAGCGCCTCGTCGATGTCATGGGTGATGAGCAGCGCCGCGGTGTCGAAGTCGCGCACGATCTTAAGCAGGAGCTGCTGCATTTCCGACCGCGTCACTTCGTCGAGCGCGCCGAACGGCTCGTCGAGCAACAGGATTTCCGGCTTACGCGCGAGACAGCGCGCAAGCGCCGTGCGCTGCGCCATGCCGCCGGAGAGCGCCGAAGGATAGAGGGACCGCGCATGTGACAGGCCGACCTCGTTGATCGCGACATCGACGCGTGCGCGCCGTTCGGCCGCGCTCAACTTCGGCTGATGCTTGAAGTCGAGCCCAAAGGCGACGTTCTTTTCCAGCGTCAGCCACGGCAACAGGCTCGGGTCCTGAAACGCGATCGCGACGCGCGGATGCACGCCCTGCACGGGATTCTGGTTGATCGTCACGACACCGTCGATCGACTGCTGCAACCCGGCGAGCACGCGCAGGAGGCTCGACTTGCCGACACCGCTTGGACCAAGCAGCGACACGATCTCTCCCCGTCGCAACAGAAGATCGAAGTCGGACAGCAGGTTTGCGCTCTGGCCGGGATAGCGAAGGCCGATCCCTTTCGCTGCGAGAACCGCATCGTTCGCCAACATCACGCAACCTCGCTGGCGGCTCGCATCTCGGCCTGCGCATGGAGCGCGGATTTAAGCTGGACCAGGCTCGGCGTGATCAGCGGAATGAATGCGACTTCGCGCAGCCGACGCTGGGTCCCCTCACCCGGCTTCAACAGATAGGCGGCACCGCCGCAGGCCTGCAGCTCAAGCTGCAAAGCCTCGGCAGCAATATCGGCCAGCGCGATACGGATCTGGAACAGGCTTGCCGCCTGCTCGACAAATCGTCCGCGTCGCAATCCGTCCGCAAGCGATGCCACCTGGGTTTGCAAACTCACGGAGAGGTGTTCCGCCGGTTCATGCAGAATGCCGCGGGCCTTGCCGAGCTTGCTTTTCGTTTCCTTCAAGGCACGACGCGCCAGACCGATCGACATGCCACATTGCAATCCAAGGAAGGCCGGACGCACGCGCGGCAGCCATTCGCTGGCATTCATGTGCAGGATCCGGTCGGGTCCGATTTGCACGCCCTGAATGGCAGCAGCCGCGGTGTTGGTCGCCCGCATCGCCATCAGTTCGAGATCGGGCGAGCGCAGGAGGCCTTCGTCTTCGGACGACAGCACGGCAACGAAGGCCGGGCCATGTCCCGCGCCTTCGACCGCCGCGGCAACGTCGAAGCCCTGCGGCCGCAGGTTCGTGACCCACGGCATCTTGCCGTCGAGAACGAGGTGCCTGCCGTCACCGGCGTCGCGCGCCTTGATTTGCAACTCTTCGATGCCCGCGAGGAACTTCATGGCGTTGGAGAGACCGGTCGCGCCGGCTCGGCGCCCCGCGATCAGGTCAGGCAGCAGCCGCTCGCGAAGCGCCGCGTTCGGGCTTTGCAGCAGATACTCGATGAAGGTCCGGTGACCCCAGAACACGAAGCCCGCGGCCAGCGATTGCTCGGACACCGTGGCGAGGGACTCGATGGCATCGACAACGTCGCCACCGCTTCCGCCGATGTCCTTGGGGACTCCAATGCCGAACAGCGACGCGGCCGCCAGCGCCGGCAGCACGCTCGCCGCCTCGACGGCGCTTTCGTCGAGCCGCGTCGCATTTCCGGCGAGCCAGACTTCCAGGTCGTTCGGCGATCCTGACATCGTTACAGGTCCCGCCTCTACTCTGCCGCGGCCTGGACCGGGCTCTGCCACGCATATTGCGACAGCTCGGGATTGAGATCGGTCTGGGCGAGATTGTTGGCGAAGTTGCACAGCGTGGCGAGGCTCACGCCGAGGATGACCTCGAGGGCGTTGGCTTCGGTGAAACCGGCGCCACGAAACGCTGCAAGCTCCGCATCGTCGACATTGCCACGCGAGCGGATGACCGCGCGCGTGAAGTCCGCAACCGCGTTGAGGCGCTCATCCGAGACCTTGGTGCCATTGCGCAATGCGTCGACGACGTCATCGGTCAGCTTGGCCTGCTTATAGGCGATCGCGGTGTGCCCCGCGACGCAGAAGCCGCAACCATGAACGGCGGCAGCGGTGATCTGCACCGCCTCACGCTCGGCGAGCGACAGAGAGCTCCGCGCATTGATGGCGCCGACCGTCTGATAAGTCTCCAGTGCAACAGGCGCGTTGGCGAGAACACGCACGAGGTTCGGCAAGAAGCCGTTGTTCTTCAGCGCGGCCTGCAATCTCGGCCTTGCCTCTTCGGCGGCATTCTCGATTGTGGGCAGGGACAGGCGGGCCATCTTCGAAACTCCTGCATGGCTTGAAAAATCTGGCGATGCCTCGTGAACGGGCAGGCCTTGCTATACAACGGGGCAGCCAGAAAAAGGGCCCGAAGCTCAATGGTTTACGGGAGAGATGTTGCAGGTGCGGAAGCGCGCGTAGAATTTTGTTCTACGTGCGAAAGGGCGCGAGCAGCCACACCCTTCAGGTGTTGCCGGTCACCAGCAAGACCATGCGAATGACGAAGCCCGTCGCCGCGCTGATGGCCTGAGACGCAAAGTTGAGATTGGCGCCGAGCTGACTTCCCAACAGAGGAATGAGGATGACGAGCGTGATCAGGATCAGCATCCCGTAAGGCTCGAGCCGTGCGAGCGGACGGGCGATGACGTCCGGAAGGATGCTCACCGCGATCCGCCCACCGTCGAGCGGGGGTAACGGAAACATGTTGAACACCGCCAGGATCGCGTTGATCAGCACCGCATTCTTCAGGTTGTCGAAGATCCATTGCGCGGCGGCGGTCGGCGCCAGCCCAAGCAGGTGAAACGACAGCGCGGCCAGGATGGCGAGCGCGATGTTCGTCGCGGGGCCCGCGATCGCGACCCACGCCATGTCGGCCCGCGGGTTGCGCAAGGCCGAGAAGTTCACAGGCACCGGTTTCGCATAGCCGAAGATGAACGGCGACTGCGACAGAACGAGCACGCCCGGCAGAATGACCGTGCCGAACAGATCGATGTGCTTGAGCGGGTTCAGGCTGACCCGGCCGAGCCGCGAGGCCGTTTCGTCGCCGAAATATCGCGCCACGAACCCGTGCGCCGCCTCGTGAAAGGTGATCGCCAGCAGAACAGGCAGGATCCAGACCGAGGCGGTGTAAAGCGAAATGCCAGAGAACAATGGACGTCCCTCTCAAACGGCTACATTTGAGTATGCGACTATTACCGGGACGTTAGTCTTACCTCGCCAAATGAACAGGCCGACAGGCTTTCAACTCGTCATCCACAAGTCCGGGGGCCGTTGTGAGAACGACCAGCGGCTGGGCGAGTCTGCGCCGCAGTTCATATCATGATCGAGGCCGGTCACGGGACACGTGACCGGCCTCCACCAATTTCGCGAAAAACAGCGCGCGATCACGCGCTGCGTTTATCGGCTACCAGCGATAGCCTCCAGTCCCGACGCCGACGGTCACACCAGGCGCATGAATGCCGATGTCAGCAGGCGGACGGTGATCATGGTAACGGCGCTCGATTACTCGCGCGCGCGGTGCAGCGTCGTACTCGATGTAGCGCTGCGGCGGTGCGTAATCGTCATCATCGTCGTCGTCACGCTCGATGATCACGGTCTTGCGGCGCGGTTCACGCCAGCAGCGGTCGAACTCGTCGCAGACCATGCGAACACGTTCGACCATCGGCGCCTGGCCGGCATAATATTCAGAGGTCATCAAGTTGTCGGCGGCTTGCGCATTGGTGCCGAGCAAGACACTTGCACCCAAGGCACTTGCACCAATGGCGGCCGAGATCAGTAGCTTCTTCATGACGCATCCCTCTGCGATGGTTAATGGAGGCAAACCCAACACTTTGCCGATCGTTCCTGGAACTGCGCAGAAAGTGGATTGCATGCACACGTTGGCGCAACTGATCCTGAATGCGGCCGCCTCAAGAGCAAACTTCGGATTCGATAAGGACACCGGCAGGTCACAATTCCCGCGTCGCTCAAGGATTCGGAAGTACCGATGGATTCGCGGCGGAATGTTCGAGCGACTTTCTGCACGACGACGCGGAATGTTTCAGAACGCTTTGCCCTCGAATCCGCAAGCATCGCCCGGTCCAGTTGCGGTCAGGACAGCCGCCATCATGCCGCAACGACCGGCTTAGGATTCCGACGCCTGCCGCTGTCGCAATAACCGTCGAGCCACGCCGTCCGCGTCGCGTCATCCGACCACAGCAATGGAAAGAAGCTCTCGTCGAGTGAAGGATCATCGGTCCGCTGATAGCGGCGATAGATGTAGCCGCCGGGCCGATCGCTGAAGCGTGCATCGGCGGGCACCATGTGAATGCCGATGGAGCGACGCATGCGATCGCCGGTCGTATTGGGACCGGAGCCATGCCAGATCTCGCCGGCATGGAAGACGCAAGATCCGGCAGGCACCTCGATCAACACCGGCTCCGGAAGCGCGACGCCGGCACTGACGGCGGCGGCTTTCATCTGCGCGCGATAATCATCCTGCCCGTGAAATGTCTCCGGCAACGGCGTGAGCGGCCACAGGTGCGAGCCGGCAACATATTCCAGCGTCCCTGCATCCCGATGCGTGTCGTCGAGCGTCACCCAGCATGTCACCGTCAGCGCCGGGTCGAGGAAATCCATGAACGATGAGTCCTGATGATAAGCGATCGACCTGGTCTTTGGCGCCTTCCACCAGATCGTGTCCTGTCCGAGCCGGACACCTCGCCATCCCGTCAATCGCGCAGCCGCACGGCCGACGTCGGCGGAGAGCGCGAGCTTCGCGACGGTGAGATCCGCCTTCCAGGCATTGGCCATATGACGCGTCACATCGGGAAGGCTCATGCCCTCGCGCCAGTACCATTCATCCGGATAGACGCCGGTGTCGAACTTGCCGGCGAAGAGATTGGGGAAGCTCTCGCGCAAAGCGGCGATCCGATCGTCGCTCAAGAAGCGTTCGACGATCAGATAGCCATCGCGACGGAAGCGTTCGATGTCAGCCTCACTGAGGCGGGTGAGAAGGGGCAGGTCAAAAGCGGGCATGCCGATGTCCGTCTGTTCATTTTGCGATAATGCGATATTATCGTCGGCATGAACGATGCTCGAACGAATGAATTACGGAATCCGGCGCTAGATACCGACCTTGACCGAACGGATGTCGGCATTCTGAGCCTGCTGCAGAATAATGCCCGGCTGTCCGTGAAGGAGATCGCCGCGGAGGTTGGCCTCGCGCCCTCCTCGACGCATGAGCGAATCCGACGGATGCGCGATAGCGGCATCCTTCGCGGCACGCATGTCGAAGTGGACCCGAAAGCGCTCGGGATCGGGCTCGAAGCCCTGTTCATGATCGAGCTGGCGAAGCACAAGCGCGGCACGGTCGACAAGTTCATGGATGACATTGTCAACGTGCCCGAGGTGCGCTCGGCCTTTCTCGTCACCGGACGCTACGACATCGTGGTCCATGTCGTCGTGCAGGATACGCAGCACCTGAAGGATCTGGCCCTGGACCAGTTCACCAACCGGGCCGGCGTCACGCGCATCGAGACATCGATCATCTTTGATGCCCGGCAGAGATACGAGCTGCCGGTCTTCCGTCCATTACGGTAGGAGCCTGCCCTTAAACCGCCTAGATGTATGGAACCCGGGCCAGCATTAATCGTTTACCTTCGTGACTCACAGTGCTGGAGGCGAAGATGGACGACCAAGGCGTCGGGTGGATCGCAGCGATCATTATCGGCGGCATTGCCGGGTGGCTTGCCGAGCAATTCATGCACAGCAACATGGGGATGATCATGAACATCGTCCTCGGGATCATCGGCGCGGCTGTCGCCAGTTTCCTGTTCGGACTGCTCGGAATCAATCTCGGCGGCTGGCTGGGGTACCTGATCGCCGGATTCATCGGCGCATGCATCCTGATCTTTGCGGCCCGAATGTTCAGTACGCGAACGACCTGAAAAGAGGTCCGCCCGCGCGAACGAGCGGCCCAGAAGCAGCCCGAGCGGCGGCTCAAGTCTAGGGAGCCTAAAGGCGGCGGTCCGGCATCAAGCCGGGCCGCTTGTCCTGTGCCGGAAACGACAAAGGCCCGGCCTTGTCCGCCTCTCCCGGGCGATTTTTCATCACCATCTGAAACCATCTTTTCTATGCGGTCGGCTTGCGCCATGGGTTCCAAGCTGCCGCCGGCGCCTCCCGAAGATCTGCATGGGGCTCATAACGAGGGCTGATGGCAAGGCGAGCCTGAACGCCCTAGTGTCCCGAATCCGAAGTTCGCTGTACTTTGCAGCGAGCTCAGAGCGAACTTCGGATTCGATCAGGACACTAGCAAGTTTATGATTCTAGTGTCGTTTATGGATCAGAAATTCGCACGATGGACTCGCGGCAACGATGGCGC
>NZ_JAVIFX010000026.1 GCF_031157255.1 Bradyrhizobium sp. LHD-71
TGGCTCCTCATCTGGCGACCAAGCTGAACATCGTCGGCATGGACAATTGCTTTGAGGCAGCAAGGCTGTTTGACGTCAAGCACACCATCTATGCGAGTTCGCTCGCCGTCAGCGGCCTGCAGTCTCACTTCGGAAAAAACAAGTCGAAGGAAACCGACGGTAAGTTCGGAAGCAATCAATATGCGATGCACAAGATATTCAACGAGTGGCAGGCTCATGATTACCATCAGAAGTATGGCATGGTGATTACCGGCGTTCGTCCCACCAACGTAACCGGTCCGGATAAAGTGCGGGGATCGATCGATCACGTAAATTGTATAACTCTGCCGGCTCGCGGTCGTCCGGTTAAGTTTCCTTTCCGGGATGCGATGCGTATTCCCATTCACGTGGATGACATTGCGGAAGTCTTCGCCAGGATTGCGGTAACGGATCGGCCGGTGCACGCTATTTACAATTCAGGAGGGACGCCGCTCAGCATGGGTGAGCTTGCAGACCTCGTTGCGGAATTTCTGCCCCAGGCTGACATAACATTTGAGAAGGACGCCGGTGGGCTCGCGCAGTCAGCCAACTTTCTGATCGACAATACCCGCCTGATCGAGGAATTCGGCGTTCAATACGCGCCCTTCAGAAGCCGCGTCTTGCAAATTATCAACGATGTCCGACAGAGCGAGGGTCTCCCGTCGGTGACGGATCCCACGCTCCGATAGTGCCGGAAGCAGTCGAAGAAAATAGTGCCGTAGCGGCTTGAGATGCCTGGGCTACAGGCCGACCTTTCTTTTCGTTACGTCTATGTGCTAGGCTCGAGCCATCAGATGGGGATGGAGTCCCCCGATACCCGCCCGTCGTGGGCTGATGACTCCTGCTGATGGTGGGGCTGCAAGGCCTCGTCGCGGCGGGAGCATGGTGTAGACCCGCCGATGGCGGGTTTTTTGTTGCCTTGATGTGGACGTGAGGCAGCTGCGTGGCAGAGACGACCAAACCCAGTTCCGTATTGGGTCAGATCCCGAAAGGGGTTTGGGTGCTGGGTTTTGTGTCCATGCTGATGGACATCTCGTCGGAGATGATCCACGCGCTTCTGCCAGTCTACCTGGTAACTGTGCTCGGCGCATCGATGGTGACCGTCGGGCTTATCGAGGGAATTGCCGAGGCCACCGCGTCGATCACCAAGATCTTCTCTGGTGCGCTCTCCGATTGGCTCGGCAAGCGGAAGCTTCTCGCGGTGATTGGTTATGGACTGGCGGCCTTTACCAAGCCGGTCTTTCCGCTTGCACCATCGATCGGCTGGCTGGTCGCTGCTCGCTTTGTCGACCGTGTCGGCAAGGGCATTCGTGGTGCCCCGCGCGATGCACTCGTCGCAGATCTTGCGCCGGCGCAACTGCGCGGGGCGAGCTTCGGCCTGCGCCAGTCGCTCGATACGGTTGGGGCGTTCCTCGGCCCGCTGCTTGCGATCTGCCTGATGTGGTTGACGGCGAGCTTCCACGCCGTGTTCTGGGTCGCGGTGATCCCGGCATTCCTCGCGCTGACGTTGTTGTTGTTTGCGGTTCACGAGCCGATGCGGCAGCCCGGCGCTCGGGACGGCAAGAATCCGTTGAGTCTCGCGGCTATCAAGCGGCTCGGAGCCGCCTACTGGCTGGTCGTTCTGGTCGGCGTCGTGCTTACGCTTGCCCGCTTCAGCGAGGCCTTCCTGATTTTCCGTGCTCAAGATGTCGGGCTGAGTCTGACTTTTGTGCCGGTCGTGCTCGTGCTGATGAACGTTGCCTATGGGCTGTCAGCTTTCCCGGCGGGGGTGCTCTTCGACCGCACGAACCGGAAGGGACTTCTCGCTGCCGGCCTCGTGCTGCTGGTGGCGGCCGATCTGGCGCTT
The DNA here is from genome assembly GCF_031157255.1 of Bradyrhizobium sp. LHD-71. Taxonomy (GTDB): domain Bacteria; phylum Pseudomonadota; class Alphaproteobacteria; order Rhizobiales; family Xanthobacteraceae; genus P52-10. Next base: position 1,865 of record NZ_JAVIFX010000026.1, read on the forward strand.
GCGCTGATGCCGAACCTGGGCGGCGTGGCGCTCGGCGTGATCTTGTGGGGTCTGCATATGGGATTCACACAAGGGCTGCTCGCGACGCTCGTTGCCGATACGGCGCCTGCCGCCTTGCGCGGCACAGCATATGGCTACTTCAACCTATTGACTGGCGTCGCCATGCTTGTCGCCAGCGTCATGGCGGGTGCGCTATGGGACGCTTACGGTCCAGCCGCTACCTTCCTCGTTGGCGGCGCATTCGCGGTGCTGACGCTTGGCGTACTGGTCGCGATGCGCGGCGTGACGGGCAGGGTGGCCGCCGATTGATGGGAGCGTTGGGCAACGTGCTAATCAGCTTGATGTGCGTCGCGATCGGTAGCGCGCTTGGCGGGATCGCCCGCTATTTTGTCTCGGGCGTGGTGGCACGGCGATTGGGCGAGACATTCCCCTGGGGCACGATGACCGTGAATGTCAGCGGGGCCTTTCTGGTCGGTATTCTCGGCGCACTGGCGGCAGACGGCAGTTCACTGTTCGCGTCCAGCAATCCGTGGCTGTTTGCCGTGACAGGCTTTCTTGGCTGCTACACGACGGTGTCATCCTTCAGCCTGCAAACGTTGGCGCTTGCCCGCGACGGCGATATCAACCGCGCGGCAGGCAATGTCCTGCTGTCCGTGCTGCTTTGCCTTGGCGCCGTTGCCTGCGGCTTCGGCGTCACGAGGTTGCTCGCATGAATGATGCAGCCCCGCCCGAACAACGACGCCTGGCGTCGTCTGGCTTGAACAAGACGGCGCAGCTCTATGGCTGGGTAGCGCTAGGCAGTGTGCTCGGGGGCATCGCGCGTTATCTTGTGTCGATCGCGCTTCAGTTCGGACCGGCATTTCCGTGGGCGACATTGTTCGTCAACGTCAGCGGTTCCTTCATCATCGGCTTCTACGCAACCCTCAGCGGTCCCGACGGACGACTGTTCGCCCGTGCCGCGCAACGACAGTTCGTGATGACGGGGTTCTGCGGAGGATACACGACCTTCTCGACCTTCAGTCTTGAGACCTTCAGGCTGCTGGAGGCCGGCTTGGCAGGCGCCGCGCTGATGAATATCTCCGCATCAGTCGTTGCTTCACTCCTCGCGGTTTGGATCGGCCATATTCTGGCGGATCGCCTCAATCGTATCAGAGGGACATGACAATGCAGATACCAAGAGAAGCGCTTCAGCTCCGCATCTTCATTGGTGAAAGCGACAGCTTCGGCGCATCGCCGCTGTATGAGGCCATCGTGCTCAAGGCGCGGGAACTGCATCTTGCCGGCGCAACCGTGTTGCGAGGAGCAATGGGCTACGGCAAGTCGAGCCGGCTTCACACCACGAAGATACTTCGGCTCTCGGAGGATTTGCCGCTGGTCATCGAAATCATCGATAGCGAGGATAACATCAACCGCTTCCTGCCTGTTCTCGATGAGATGATGACGACCAGCGGCCTCGTGACGCTGGAGAAAGTTCAGGTTCTCCAATATGGAAACAAGGTGCCGGCATGAAGCGGCCTCGCCGTGATGAGGTCGCGGCTTCAGTGTCGTCCCCCGCGAAAGCGGGGACCCATACGCCGTGTCGTCAATGAGGCAGAAATGACTCATTGACTTGATTTCAACAGCAGCGCTCAACAATGAGCGCGGTGGTCATACGTCCCCGCGTTCGCGGGGACGACGTTGAGATGCAGCTTAATGCGCAAACTAAGAGACCTTCACCGCGGCCGTGACGACGACTTCGATCCGCACACCCTCGCCAAGATCGTTGATCCCGATGGTAGCGCGGGCCGGCAGCGCGTTCTTCGGCAACCAGTTGGTCCACACCGGGTTCATCTGGGCCTTTTCGGCGATGTCGGTCACGAAGATCGTGGCGGCCAGGATATGATGCTTGTCGGAGCCGTGCTTCTCGAGAAGTTCATCGATCTGGGCGAAGACGTCTGCTGCTTGCCCGGCCATATCGAGCGTGAGATCGTCGGCAACGACACCGGCGAGATACAGAGTATTCTGGTGTCGAACGACACCGGACAGAATGGACGACGGTTCGTGTCTGGTAATCACTTCAGAGCCTTTCATAGCAAGGTTCAGTCGTTAAGGATGTGGCACTTGGCCACGCGCTTGCCGGTCAGCAGCTTGTCAATCCGCTCGTGCTGCTCATCATGGCCCGGCTGCTGGCGATGCTTATCAATGGAAGCCTGATCGCGCCAGCGCTCCGTGAGGAAGACGACACGCCCATCACCGCCGATCGGTTGCGACACTTCCATCCGCAAACAGCCGTCGTCTTTCAATGTTGCCGCGCAATTCTCGATCAGCCGGTCCATGAACACGTTGCGGTTCTGCTCGGGCACATCGTATTCGACGATGATGGCGATATGTGGTTCCTGGCTCATTTTCTTCTCCCTTGTGCTGCATCGCATGACGCGACGTCCTGACCAGCGACATCCCGCCGCGTGTCAGCAGCTTCGACAGAATGCTCTGGATCCGGGCCCTCGATTGTCAATCGACGGCGAGGTCGGCAACGAATCCTCACAGATTATTGTTCGGCAGTCACGTTGAAAACGCGCTTCGCCGAAGCCTACGATTTTGGCCGGCATTCGTGCAGTGGTGCAGGAAAGCCCGATCAAGAGCGTCTTGCATGTCACGGTCTTCCGCCAACGAGGCCTGGAAAGTCAGTCCGCTACCCTCGGACCACAAAAGGTTCGAATGGGATGGCGCGTGCTTCGAGAGCGCTCGCCGCGGCTATACCCAGGCGGTCGAGGGTGCGATTTCGCCGAAGCGCCATCTTCTGATGGTGACGTTACATGGAGGAGCGCGCCAACACGAATACGTCGCGGATTGCGGCTTTCGCTATCATGGGGCAGACCGGCCCGGCTCGGTCTCATTCCTGCCGGCCGGTTGCGCGAGGCAGTTGCGGTTGCGGGACGTCGCATGGGACTGGGCGTCATTGGCGCTCGACCCTGAAGCAGTGCCGATACTGACCGAACACGGCTCGCTTCGTGCCTTTAGTTGTGCTGAAGATAGCTTCGTGTTCGGTGCACTTGGCGAATTCTATCGCCTGGTCCGCGCAGATGGCGCGGTTGATCCGCTCTACTGCGAGGCGATGACCGAGGCCCTGGTGCAGTACGTCGCCCATCGTTACTTCAGCGTGCCTCCCGTTGCAGAGCACGTCGGCTTGACGCGGCGACAGGTGTCCCGCGTCGTGGAATACGTCGACGCCAACCTTGCCGTGCGCTTGCGTATTGCGGAGCTCGCGACACTCGTCGGACTATCGGAGGGGCATTTCCAGCGCGCCTTCAAGATGGCGACAGGGCAGTCGCCGCTTGCCTTCGTGAACTTCTGCCGGGTGCAACGGGCGTTGGAACTGCTCTCGCGGACCGATGCGCCTATCCTCGAGGTTGCTGCGCACGTCGGATTTGTCAGCCCAAGTCATTTTGCCCGGGTCTTCCGAAGTCTGGTCGGCACGACGCCTCTCAGATATCGCCTTGAAGCACCTGACAAGGCGCGTCCCGTTGCGGAGATCTCTTCTCCTGGCATGAGGAAGGAATGAAGCGCTCGGTTGTTGGCGTAGTTGCGCTACTCGCAGCTCTCGATGCGTGTCCGGCGCTTGCTGCTCAGTCCGATCGTGTGCGGATCGATGCGTTTCTCATCGACCGAACCGAGGTCACCATCGCCCGCTATCTTGATTTTGTTCATAACAGAGGCGTGACGACTGCCGCCGAGCGCGATGGCGGCGGGCATGAGTTCGTTCAGGGCTGGCAGAGGAGGCCGGGATGGTCATTTCGTGCGCCATTTGGCGTCACCGGTCGGGATGATGAACCGGCCACCCATCTCACTTGGGCCGAGGCCGACGCATATTGCAGGTTCGTCGGCGGCAGGTTGCCGACCTTCGAAGAGTGGAAGCTCGCGGCCTATACAGAATTTCGCGAGGCAGGCGATGGTGACGGGCGGAGGCGACAGACGTTTCCCTATCCGGTCGGCGCTGAATCCAATGGCATGAACACGGCCGACGCGGACGGTTGGCCTCGGCTTGCCCCGGTTGGAACCACGAAAGCTGGGATCAACGGGCTCTATGATATGGGCGGCAATGTCTGGGAGTGGGTCGCCGACCGCCGTAACGGCGAGGCGCTGACCGCAGGCGGCTCCTTCTGGTATGGGGCTGCGCAAACCAGGTCAGAAGCGGCGCAATGGAAAAGCGCCGATTTTTACGCCGTGTATATCGGGTTTCGCTGCGCTTACGACTGAGGCTGCGTGGCCGCTGGTCGCCTTACGTCCTTCACCTCGGGCGAAAATATCGGAAATGGAGCATTTCATCAGGAATGCGCGCGCGGATCGACAGCTTGGTGCCTTAAGTCAGGTCGGCTTTGGCTTCAAACTGGAGATCGCATATGTCCCATCATCACGGTTTGCGCAGCACGTACAGCCGCCGGTCGGTCATGCGCGCGCTCGGCGCTGGCGGCCTGGCGTTCGCGTGCAGTTCGTCTTTGCCGCACTTGGCGTTCGGCCAGGCGGGAACGCCGATCACACGCGCCGTGCCCAGGACCGGAGAACGAGTGCCTGTCATCGGCCTGGGAACGTTCGAGACCTTTGACGTCAATCCGGGCGAACCTCGTGAGCACATCAGGGAAGTCATCCGGCGATTCCACGCGGCCGGAGGTCGCGTCGTCGACACATCGCCGCTCTACGGCATGTCCGAAGTCAGCGTCGGCGATTTTGCAAACGAACTCGGAATATCAGGTGACCTGTTCATCACCAACAAGACGTGGACGACGGGCGAGTGGCTGTCTGACGACAGCCACTCCGAAGCGCAGTTTCGCAAGTCCAGCGAACGGCTGTGGCGCAAGGCGATGGACGTGCAACAGGTACATAGCCTGGAGAATCACGATCAGGTTCTTCATCTGCTGCGGAGATGGAAGCAGCAAGGCCGCGTCCGCTACGTCGGCGTGACCCAGTGGAGCAATGAATATCATCCGATCGTCGAGCGCCTTGTCCGCAGCGGCGGTCTCGATTTCATCCAGATCAATTATTCGATACTCAACCGGGCGGCCGAGCAGCGAATCCTGCCCGCTTGCGCCGATCACGGCGTCGCGGTGCAGGTCAACATGCCGTTTGAGAAGGCGCGATTGTTCACACCGGTCGCGAAACAAGCCGTTCCCGAATTGGCTCGTGATATCGGGGCACGCAGCTGGGCGCAGTATTTCCTAAAATTCGTTGTTTCGCATCCGTCCGTCACCTGCGTCATTCCGGCGACCAGCAATCCCGAGCATCTCACCGACAACATGGGCGCGCTTTACGGTGAAATGCCCGACCAGGCGATGCGTGGACGGATGGCAAAGCACATGGAAAACATCCCGGGTTTTGACATGGCGCTTCGTCAGGCGCCGTATCCCGGCAAGCAATATGGCGGTGTTGTGACATGGCCGTTCCGCTCATGACCATCGCGGCGAGTCCAGCCTCACCGAAAGGCGATCGCGCGCGACGCACATTTGTTTGAGTGGAAGTTGATCTCGGTCGGGTCGCCGCTCGTGCTATTCAGAGGCTGGCCGTGTCCGAAGCGGATCACATTCAAGCCGTCAGACACGCCAGCTCCATTGCAGTCGAACGTCGTCTCGAAGCGTTTCGTGATTTCGGAAACGGGAGAGGATCAAACATGAAGCGCACCTATTACCGCCGCAAGCTTTCGTTCGCGTTGCCGGCACTGCTTTTCCTCACTTTCTCGGTTCTCGAGACGGTCGAGATTTCGTCGGTCGGCAATGCGCTGAATCTGGCGCTCGGCCCCGACGAGCGGGTAGCCGAACAGGTCACACTGGTGAGCGACACCGAAGGAAACGCACCGTGCGCAAAGACGGGCTGCGTCAGTAAGCCCGCCGCGTGTCGCACCTTCAGGGACATTTAGAGGGGGCAGGGGGCTAGCGTCGCCTATTGGGCTTCGAAGCCGGTGGCCAGCTGCGCGACTGCCGCTTCGAGAACAGGATCAGCGCCGGCCGCGTAAGGCACAGGCCGTTCGACCCTGATGTCCGGGGCGACACCGGCACCTTCCAGGCGTTGTCCATCGAACGTGAGTGAACTGGTGGCGACGTACAGCATTAATCCGCCCGGCATGGCATACGGACTGCCACTCGATACGGCACCTGCCGTCTGCGTGCCGATCGTGCGGCCAAAGCCGCTGCGCTGATAGCCGTACGCGACGATCTCGCCCGCGCTACGGGTCTGATGGTCGATCAGTATGGCCGAGCGTCCGCGGAACGACCGCACTCCGGTCGCGCGCGCTCCGTGGTCGCCGCCTGCAGCACTGTCCTTGCCCGATCGATCGATGAAGCGCAGCGATCCCCAGTAAGGTCTTTGCGCGGTGCCAATCATATCGAGCAGTTGCGCCGCCGCGTCGATACTGCCGCCGACGCGGCCCCGCATATCGACGATCAGCGCGTCCAGCGGTGGGCCGTGATCGCGCGGCGGATCGACCGTGGACGGATCGAGGTCCGCCAGCGCTGCCCTGAAGGTTCTGGTCTCGTTGACCGCCCACACGTGAATGTAACCGATCCGGCGGCCATCCTTCTCGATGATGCGCGCGCTGGCCTTCGTCGCTGCGGAGAAGGCGACGGAGGGGACGATGGGAACGACCGGCACGCCGATACGTACCGGCGCTGCGCCGCGGGTGCGGCGGATTTCGATTTCGACGCTGCTGCCAATCTTGCCGCGGAATGCGGCGATCGGGCTGTAGGTCTGACCGTCGACGGCGAGAATCTCGTCGCCGAATTTCAGTCCTGCTTTGTCCGCGGGCGATCCTTCCAGAACGCCGTCGACGAAGTGACGGCCGTCGATCGCGGTCGTGAACGCGCCGATACCGGGGAAGTAAGGCCCGGTGCCCCAGAATCTGTCTTCGATCAAGCCGGCCGTGCCGCCGGCCCCGCGCAGCGCATCAAGCGTAAGATAGTAGCGAAATTCGTCCGGCGTATAGAGGCCGGTGTGCGATGTGTGGAGTTCAGCGAGCAATGCATTGATCAGAGAGACTGCTTCGTTTTCGCTGCTTGCTGAAACAATGGCTGGGCGCGCGGCGCGCGCGCGTGCCTGCCAATCGAGCGATTTCAACAGCTCGCTGTCCACAAACCGTCGATCGATGGTTCCGACCACGGCGTCGAACAGCGCCGGCAGATCAACGGAAGACGCCTGGGCTTCTGTTCGCTGCGAGGCCGCAGGCTGCTCGGCGCGGGCAATCGATCCGAGCTCCGGCACGGGGCAGACCGCTGCCAGCATGCCGGCAAGCAACCAGACCGAAAGGTGAGCTTTGATCCGCTGCATATCGCGCATCCAAGCGATCTGCGATGCGCCGGGCAGGGAGCATCGCCAACCTTCATCTGAGGCTCATTTCACGGTAAATATATGTCACGCGCTTCGCGTGTACACTATGCGGTCGGCCGGGAGTTGGCGCCGGCCGACCATATTGCCAGGGTGACGAACGATCATCTGGTCAAGACGATATGTTGCGCGGCCAAAACGTCTTGGCCGGTCTGGCGCGCTATTCGCCAACGACGGGATTGCGCAGGACCCCGATGCCCGAAATCTCGACCTCCACAGTGTCGCCTGGTTTCATGAACAGTGGCGGCGTGCGCTTGAGGCCGACGCCGCCCGGCGTGCCGGTCACGATCACATCACCGGCCAGCAGCGGAATGATCGTCGAACAATAGGCGATGAGTGCCGGGACGCTCGTAATCAGCTTGTCGGTGGTCGTGTGCTGCACGCGTTGGCCGTTCAGCCGCGTCTCAAGTGTGAGCGTTGCCGGATCGGAAATCTCGTCAGCCGTCACAAGCCAGGGGCCAAACGCGCCAGTGGCTGCGAATGTCTTGCCTGCAAGAAACTGCGAGGTGTGGCGCTGCCAGTCGCGGATGCTGCCTTCATTGTAGCAGGCATAGCCAGCGACGTGTCGCAGCGCATCGTCCTCCTTGATGTGACGGCCGCCGCGCCCGATAACGACGGCGAGCTCGCCTTCGTAGTCGAACTCCTCGGAAACGGCCGGCTTGATCATCGGTCGCAAATGGCCAACCTGGCTGCCAGCGAAACGGGCGAACAGGGCCGGCTTCGCTGTGACGGCGCGCCCGATCTCCGCGACATGATCATGATAATTCATCCCGACACAGATGATCTTGTCCGGGTCGGGGATCACCGGCAACAGCGTCACGTCTGACAGGGGGATGTCCGGACTGGCCGATCCTGCGATCTCCCGTGCGGTGTCAAGGCCGCTGTTCGTCAGCAGCTGCCGCAAGGTCTTGTGCCCGCTGGTCGCCAGGCGGGCGCCGAGGTCAATGAGGTGCCCGTCTTTCACGACGCCGTAGGACGGCTTGCCGGCATATTCGTAAGAAGCGAGTTTCATTGCATTCCTTGCGTCGTGATCAGAGCTGGGCAGCCAGTGCGTGCCGGGATTGGATGGGTGCCGGCAACAATCGCAGCAGCGCGGTGAAATCGTCTTCCGTCATCGCGGTCCCCACCACATAGCGGTCGGGTCGGACGAGCGCGGCGTTGACGCTGTTTTGGTCAAGCCAGAGCTGAAGCGCGCTTGCGGCGTCATCGATAATGCGAATGCCGATCTCGCGAGCGGCCGCCTTTGCCCGCTGGGAAAGCGAGTGTGCGAACGCTGGCGCCGCAAGCAGGGCAAAGTCGTAACCGACGACATGGTCGAGTTGCGTTCCGCCGATCAGCGCGGGTTGTGGAGCCAGTTGACCGCCGAGGCTGTCATCGCTGATCCACAACCCGGGTCCGAGGCGCGGTTTCGCCGACGTGAATTTCACGGTCTCATCACCCTTGCGCCCGAGCGCGGTCAGCGCCACGCTCGCGTTCTTCGTATTGATGATGCCGCCGAGCCGTATCGCCCGCTCGATGTATTCCCGGACGTGAGGGGAGCGTTCGCTCTCATAGCTGTCCAGGAGGCTGTCCGGACTGCGTCGCGCGACGACATCGGCGAGTTTCCAGGCAAGGTTCGACGCATCGCGAATGCCGGCGCACATGCCCTGTCCCAGAAACGGAGGCGTCTGGTGCGCGGAGTCGCCGGCGAGCAAAAGCCGGCCGACGCGCCAGTGTTCGGCCACAACGGAGTGGAAGGTATAGACGGCAGCGCGCTCGATCGCGCCGTCTTCAGGCCCGACCCAGCGGCGCAGGAGCGGCCAGATGCGGTCCGGGGTCGTCATCACATGGACATCCTCGTCGGAAAGCAGGGTGATCTCCCAGCGTCGACGGTTGTTTGTGCCACGGACGTAGGTCGCCGGCCGGGTCGGATCGCAGTACTGCACGCTGTAATCGCCAAGGTCCGGACGCGGGCGGCTCAGTAGGAAATCGATCACCAGCCAGCGCTCATGGAAGCCGAGATCGTCCATCGACACGCCCATGAACCTGCGAACCAGCGAACGCGCGCCATCACAGCCGACGACGTACTTCGCCCGGCATTTTGCGAGCCGTCCGGTAGACAGATCCTCGAACCGAACGACGACGTCACAAGCTTCCTCCTCCAGGGCAAAGACGTCGCAGCGCGTCATGACGGAAACGCTCGGCCAGCGTTTGAGGCCGCTGCGCAAAGCCGATTCAAGATCGGGCTGATGAAACCGATAGCTGGGATGCCATCCTTGCGATGCGATTTCAGACGAACGCGACCAATCGAGGATGAGCTTGCCGTCAGCGTCGACGAAGTGCATGCCGATTGAGGGTATGGCATTCCGGTTGATCGCGTCACTCAGCCCGATCGTTTGGAAAATTCGCATTACCTCATCATCGAAGTGCACGGCACGCGGCAGATGATAGGCTGCGGACTCCCGCTCCAGCACAAGTGTCCTGACGCCACGCAGTCCGAGAAGATTGGCGAGCGTAGCCCCAACCGGGCCGTATCCGATGATGACAACCTCGACCTCTAGGTCGCGGTGTTGCGAGCTCTGCGTCATGACCGCATCAATCGGCGACCAGTTGGCGGGACGCAAGGCGGGTTCGGCTTCTGTCCGCGAGGCGGACAGTCGTTCGCTCGGCCGGTCGGTCTCGCAGGAAGTATGATATGCGGTCTGTTACCCTCGAAGTGGAGCAAAGCCTATGTCGCAGGATGTGATCGACGTTCATGCGCACATTCTGCCGGATGCGTATCTCGAGGCCATGCGCGACGCCGGGCTCGCGAATGCACGCGGGCAGGTGGTGGGCGATGGTTTTCCGTTTCCTGTCTGGAGCCTCGAAGACACCTTGTGCGTGATGGAGCGTCACCGGGTTCGGGCCAGTGTGCTTTCCATCACCGCGCCGGGCGTGCAATTTCTGAAAGGGGCGGCCGCGAGGAGGCTCGCGCGTCTGCTGAACGAGGCTATGGCGGATATTGTCCGCGCTCACTCCACGCGATTTGCCGCTCTCGCCGTTCTGCCGTTGTCAGACGTTGAGGCGTCGCTGCAAGAGGTCGGCTACGCCCTCGATGAACTGCATCTTGATGGAGTAGGTCTCTACAGCAATGTCGACGGAGTCTATCTCGGGGACCCGCGTTTTGAACGGCTTCTTGCAGAGTTGAATCGTCGGGAGGCCGTCCTCTTTATCCATCCCGCGCAGCCGCCGGCATTCGCGCATTTCGGTCTCGGACTCCCGTCGCCGATCCTGGAGTATCCGTTCGACAGCACGCGAATGCTGGCGAGTCTGCTCTATTCAGGTGCGCTCGCGCGATATCAGCGCATCAAGCTGATCGTGCCGCATGGCGGTGGTGCCGTTCCTTATCTGGCGTCGCGGATAGCCCGCGCGGCCTCGGCTGGCTTCCAGAAGGGCGTGAGAACCGCGCCGGACGAAGCCATGCGGCTGCTTCGCACGGTCCATTATGACCTGACCGCCATGGGCGAGCCGGGCAACCTCGCGCTCTTGAAGGAATTCGTCCCGGTCGACCGGCTGCTGGTCGGCTATGATTATCCGTTTCGACCGGAGGCGACAATCGCGCCGCAGGCGTCGACTCTGGATGCATTTGAGGGCTTCACAGACGCTGGAAAGACGCTGATCAAGGCCGGCAATGCCATGCGTTTGTTTCCTCGGCTCGCGACCAGCTAGGTCGGTGCGCCGAGCCGAGTGGCTGCCTCCATCATCGGCGGAGCAAATTGCGAGATGGCGTCCCGCGGATCGAGCGCGATGCGGATCCAGATGATGGACATGCAGCCAAGAACGAAGCCTTCCTTGACGATCGGAACGGCGATGCTCGATGTTCGCGAGTTGTATTCTCCGTCTGTCCGCACCCCGAAGCCGCGGGCGCGAGTTTCAAGAAGCATGCGGTCAAGATGATCCTTTGCTAGAAAGGGTTGATCGTCAGGATCCTCCGCACGGGAAATGTGCTTCAGGATGATCTCGCGCTCGGCGGCCGGACAAAAGGCGAGGTAAGCGCGGCCGCTCGAAGTCCGCAGCATAGGTAGTCGCCGCCCGATCATGCCGCGATCGATCGAAAGCGGACTCCGCGCGTGCGTCGTCTCCTGAACGACCATCGCTGCATTCTCGTAGGTCGACAGATCGACCGGCCAGACGAGCCGCTTCGAGAGTTCGCCAATGACCGGGGCAGCGGCCTCGCTGATCAACATGCTCGGGTCGTAGCCATCGCCGAGGCTGGCGGCCTTTCTTGTGACACGAAAGCGGTCGTCCGAGGCGCTGCGGGCGACGTAGCCGAGCTCCTCCAACGTTTCGAGCAACCGGTAGACTGTAGGTCGTGCCAAATCGAGCCGCTGCGCAAGTTCGCTCACGCGGATTCCGCCCGAACGGTTGACCTCCAGCAGGACATCGAGGCCGCGCTGAATGGACCGGACGCCGTCGGTGCGCTTGTCGGCTGTGGTTGACATAAGCTGTTTGCGGAAGCCCTGGACAATCGGTTGAAGCTGTCCACCTAATGGACAGAACTTGAGGATCGGTTGAGCCGATGCCTCCGCCTGATGTAATGGCGTTGGCGAGAGCTTGTAAACCGAGCGTCGCTGTTGTTGCGGTGCACGAAGGCCGCGAGGGCCCATGTCAGCAAACATGTCAGCAAATACTGAACTGAAGTCGCTTGGATATATCGGCGTCCGGTCCGACAAGCTGGCCGACTGGAGCGAAGTTGCGGTCAGGCTGCTCGGCATGCAGCCGGTCGATCAGGCGAAAAGCCTGCGCACATTCCGGATGGATGACCGCAAGCAGAGGTACATCGTATCCAACGATGGCGCGGACGGCCTGGGCTTTATGGGGTGGGAAGTCGAGGCTCAGAGTGATCTCGGCTCGCTCGCGTCACGGCTTGAAGCTGCCGGTACTGCCGTCGCGCATGGGTCGCGTGCCCTGGCCGAACAGCGCCGCGTCGCAGATCTGATCACGTTCGCGGACCCGGGCGGAAACCGGCTCGAAGTCTTTTGGAAGCCGGAAGTTGCCGACACACCGTTCGTGCCGGGCCGGCCCATATCGGGCTTTCGTACCGGACCGCTCGGCATGGGCCATGTGGTGCTGAACGTGAGCGGTATCGATCGTCTGTTACCCTTCTATCGCGACCTGTTGGGCTTCGGGATCAGCGACTACAGCCTGAAGCCCTACAAGCTCTACTTTTTCCACGTGAACGGACGGCACCACAGCTTTGCGATGGTGGAGTCGGGCAAGCAGACCCTGCACCATTTCATGGTGGAGCTCGGAAGTCTGGATGACGTCGGGCAGGGTTACGACCTCGCGCAGACGCAGGCGGACCGCATTGCGTACTCGCTCGGTCGGCACACAAACGATCACATGACGTCGTTCTACATGCGGACGCCGTCTGATTTCTTCATCGAGTATGGATGGGGCGGTCGCGTCATCGACCCCGCGACCTGGCAGCCGCACGAGACCTTCGATGGGCCAAGCTTCTGGGGCCACGAGCGCTTGAATCTTCCGCCCGAGCAGCGGGATAGCTTCCGGCAAATGCGGCTCGATGCGGCCGCACGCGGCGTGCGCGCCCCGGTCAACTGCGCCTGGCTGGAGCAGGTCAGGCACGACTGAATTCATCAATCAGAGCATTATCTGGGAGAAGACAGGATGTGCCGCCTGATGCGCGCGTGCGCGCTTTTGCTTGCGGTCCTCGCCGCGTCTGATGCTGGCGCGCAGGAGTGGCCGGCGCGCTTCATCAAGATGATCGTGCCCGGCTCGCCGGGCAGCGCGCCTGACGTGATGGCGCGCTTCATCGCGGATCGGCTGACGCAGGTCTGGGGCCAGCAGGTGATCGTCGAGAACCAGCCGGGGGCCGGTGGAAACATCGGCGTTGCCGCCGCTGCGCGCGCAGCGCCGGATGGCTACACCTTGTTGTTCAGCCAGGCGACACCGCTGACGCTCAACCAGCATCTGTTCAAGCAGATCCCATACGATGTCGAGAAGGATTTCGATCCGGTCACATTCGTTGGCGACGGCCCGATGCTGATCGCGGCATCGCCGAAGCTTGGCGTCAGGAGCATCAAGGAGCTGATCGCGAAGGCGAAGACGAGCCATGGCAGACTCTCTTATGCGACGCCGGGCGTGAAAGATGTGCCGCATCTGACCGGCGAGTTGCTCAAATCGATGACCGGTATCGAGATGCAGCACGTCTCGTATCGCGCCAATACCCAGGCCGTCACCGATACGATGACGGGCGTGGTCGACCTCGTGGTCGACGGTGTGCCGGCGCTGCTTCCGCAGGTGAACGCGGGCAATCTCGTCGCTTTGGGCGTGACCTCCGAGCGCAAGTTGCCTGGGCTCGAAGCACTGCCCCTCGTGAACGAGACGCTTCCGGGGTTTGCGATCTCGGGCTGGTTCGCCGTGCTCGCGCCAAAGGGCGTTTCGTCCACCATCCTGCAGCGGGTCAACAAGGACGTGCAGGCGGCGCTGGAGATCGAGGATCTCGTCACGCGGATGAAGGATCTCGGTGTGTATGTCGACCGTTCGAACACCACGCCGCAGCATCTGGTGGGTTACATGCGTGCGCAATCGGAGATGTTCGGCAACATCGTGCAATCGGCGAAGCTCGAACGGGATTGATCGCCGCAGATCAGGACTGTTGCGACGTTGTCCGTCTGATGGACGGAGCCCAGAAAGACGCTGCTCCGGTCGATGCGAAATCCTAGTCTTGTTGGCATCGTTCCCGTGCACAAGGTCACAGTATGACAGCGTTTTTCACGAGCTCTGCGAAGCTCGCACTTGCCGCATGGCTGACATTGACCACGGCGCCGGCGATCTCGCAGACATCCTCGTCGACCATCCGCATTGTCTTTCCGTCCGGCGCGGGCGGCAGCGGCGACACGTTAGCGCGTCTGCTGGCAGATCGCATGCGCAGTGAACTTGGGCAAACGGTGGTCGTCGAGAACCGTCCCGGCGGTGCCGGCAGGATGGGGCTCTTGACCGTGAAGTACGCCCCTGCGGACGGGACGACCTTGTTGTTGACGCAGATGGCGCCGATGACGTTGCTTCCGCATGTCCACAAGTCGCTGGACTATGATCCCGTGAAGGATTTTGCGCCGATAGCACAGGCGGCCAGCTTCAGTTTCGGCCTCGCCGTCAACGTGGATGTTCCTGTCAGCACGCCGAAGGAGCTGCTGAGCTGGTTGAAGCAGAATCCGGACAAGGCGATGTTTGGCGGCCCGGGCAGCGGAGGGCTACCGCATTTCTTCGGCCTGCTCGTCGGTCAGGCTGCAGGCGTCGAGATGACCCATGTGGCCTACAAGGGAACGACGAATGTCATCACGGATGTGCTGGGTGGACAGCTGCCAATGATGGTTGCGCTGGCCAGCGATTTGGCTCCGCTGCACAAGGACGGAAAGGTTCGCGTGATCGCCACGACCGACCAGCAAAGATTCTCCGGTCTTCCAGATGTGCCGACCTTCAAGGAAAGCGGCATCGACATTGTCGGTACGGGCTGGTTTGGCCTCTACGCGCCGGCGAATACGTCGCGCGTCGTCATCGATCGGCTCAACAACGTCGTCGTTGAAACGCTGAGATCGCCCGCGATCCGGGAGCAGATTGCCGTGCGTGGCCTGAAGCCGACCGGCACGTCACCCGAAGAGCTTGCCGCGATTCAACGCGCTGATTTCGGCAAGTGGGGGCCGATCATCAAGGCGTCCGGCTTCACGCTCGACTGACGCTTGCCGAGCTGCAATTCCGATGCACCTGTGAAGGGGTCCAATCTCGTGCCTTCAACCGTCAAGAATGTCCTGTTCATCATGTGTGATCAGCTGCGCTGGGACTACCTGTCGTGTGCCGGACATCCGACGCTCCACACGCCGCACATCGACGCATTGGCGGCACGCGGCGTGCGTTTCACGCGCGCTTATGTTCAGTCGCCGATCTGTGGTCCGTCTCGCATGAGCTTCTATACCGGCCGCTACATGCACTCGCACGGTTCGACCTGGAACGGGATTCCGCTGCAGGTCGGCGAACTGACCATGGGCGACTATCTGCGGCCGCTGGGCGTGCAGACGGTGCTGGTTGGAAAGACCCATATGGTTGCCGATCGCGAAGGCATGGAGCGGCTTGGCGTTGCGCCTGATTCAATCATCGGCGTGCGCGTGTCCGAATGCGGGTTCGATCCTTATGAGCGCGACGATGGCCTGCGCGGCAGGAACGGCATGGGAGGCGGGCAGACGAAACGGGCGCGCTACGACCGCTTTCTGAACGAGCAGGGCTATGGTGGCGACAATCCGTGGCACGACTGGGCAAATTCCGCCGCGGACGAGGGTGGAGGGATCGCATCCGGATGGGCCATGCGGCATGCCCGCAAACCGGCGCGCGTCAGTGAAGAACACTCCGAGACGCCGTACATGACCCGGCGCGCGATTGACTTCATCCGTGAAAGCGGAGAGAGGCCCTGGTGCCTGCACCTTTCCTATATCAAGCCGCACTGGCCGTACGTCGCGCCGGCGCCATACAACGACATGTACAGCGCCGACGATCTCGTTCCGGTCGTGCGTTCGGAAAAAGAACGGCAGGAGGCGCATCCGGTCTATCGCGAGTTCATATCGCGCCGCGTGAGCCGCACCTTCGCCAGGGACGAAGTGCGCAACGAAGTTGTCCCGGTCTACATGGGCCTGATCAAGCAGATTGACGACCAGATGGGTGTTCTGTTTCGCTTCCTTGAGGAGAACGGATATTTCGAGAATACGATGATCGTGTTCACGTCGGATCACGGCGACTATCTCGGCGATCACTGGCTCGGCGAGAAGGAGCTGTTCCACGATCCTTCAGTGAAGATTCCGCTCATCGTCTACGATCCTTCGCGCGCAGCCGACCAGACACGCGGGGCGACCTGCGATGAGCTGGTGGAAAGCATCGACCTGTTGCCGACGTTCCTGGAGGTATTCGGCGGCGTTCCGGTTGAGCAGACTCATCGCCTCGAGGGGAGGTCGCTGCTGCCGCTCGTGCGTGGCGCGCGCCCCGCGGACTGGCGCAATCATGTGATCAGCGAATACGATTACTCCGTGCAGTCTGCCTGCGCAGCGCTCGGTGTTGCGCCGCAGGACGCGCGCATGTTCATGGTCGCCGACCGTAGCTGGAAATACATCCACGCCATCGGTTTTCGTCCGATGCTGTTCGACCTGTCGGCCGATCCGGACGAACTCCATGACCTCGGCGCGGACCCGAGTCATGAGGCGGTTCGCCAGCGTCTTGCCGCTGTGCTGTCAGCCTGGGCGCTACGGTTGTCGCAGCGGCAAACCCGTTCCGATCAGCAGATCGTCAACATGCGGGGCGGCGCCGAGAAGCGAGGAATTCTCATCGGCGTTTGGGACGAAGCGGATGTCGGACGCGAGCTGTGGTCGGGCTATCTGTCCGACCGGGCTGAGTGACCGAAACGAGCTTATTTCACGATCCCGTCGTCGCGCAGCTTGCGGACGTCGTCGGCGCTGAACCCGGCAGCCGAGAGCACCTCCTCATTGTGCTGACCGATCGTCGGGGCGCGCTTCGGCTTCGTCTTGTCCTCGCCTTCGATCCAGAACGGGCTCGAGACCGTCAGCATCGAGCCATCCTCGGACGGCACCAGAGCGCCGGAGATCTTGGCCTGCTCGTCGTTCGGCACGTCCGACATGGCATAGACTGCGCCAAATACGACGCCGTGGTGGTCGAGGATGGCGCCCCATTCCGCAGCCGTCTTCTCGGCGAAAATCTTGTCGAGCGTCGAGGCCAGCGCGATGGCGTGTTCCTTGCGGTCGGCCGTTGTCTGAAATCTCGGATCGTCGAGCAGTGGCGATTGGACCGCTGTGCGGAACACATCCCACCGCCCGTCATTGTGCACGATCGACAGCACCAGCCATTTGCCGTCGCTGCAGCGGTAGCTGTTCCGCCACGGCATCATATGCTCCGCGCGCGCCGGCTGACGCTCGACGGTGTCGCCGCACAGCGCAGACTGGACCGAGCAGGCGTTGGCCCAAAGCCCGTTCGCCAGAAGCGACGAGCCGACATGGGCGCCTTTGCCGGTCTTCTCGCGGCGGTAGAGCGCGGTGACGATGGCCGAATAGAACCCCATCGCTGAGGGGTGATCGCCCATGCCGGGTGGCGACCGCACCGGCGCCGCGTCGCCTGCGCGGACGAGATCCATCATGCCGGAGCGCGCCCACCAGACGGTCGCGTCAAAGCCTGGCTTGTTAGCTTCCGGGCCGCTCTCGCCATATCCGGTGAATGATGCGTAGATCAGCCGCGGATTGAGGGCAGAAATGTCATCATAGGTCAGCCGCAGCCGCTTGCGGACATTCGGTGGAAAGTTGGTGATGAACACGTCGGCTTCGGCCACGAGCTTGTAAAGCACGTCGCGACCGGAATCGGAGGCAATATTGATCGCCAGGCTCTTCTTGTTGCGCGAATCCATCAGCCAGTTCGGATTGACCGGCGAGCGGGCGCCGACGGGAGGTTGTCCCGGGATGCGGTACGGATCCCCGGTCAAGGGCTCGATCTTGATGATTTCGGCGCCGAAGTCCGACAGCACGGTCGCTGCGGCCGGTGCAGCGATGTAGCTCGCGCAATCGATGACCTTCAGCCCTTCGAACAAACCTTGCGACACACGTGTCTCCTTCTTCTTGGTCTTGTTGGGCGCGGGGGCCCGTCATTGACCGCCAGCATCTAAAGCATGCCGGGCCAATCGGGAAGTCTGGGTTGGGGAACCGGCGCTATTCCGCGGCGTCTTGGGCGGCCGCCTTCTTTTTCGGCTTTGGCGGCAGGGCGATGGTGCCGATGACGTCGCTCGCTTCCAGCGCTTTCAACTCCGCATCGGTGAGGCCCAGCACCTCGCGCAACACCTCGTGATTGTCGCGGCCGAGGGTGGGCGCGAGCGAGCGCACCGAAGCGGGCTTGTCCGCGTCGCCTTCACGGTAGGCATTCAAGGGCAGCAGATGCGGCCCAACGAACATTTTGTCGACCGATTGCCAGTGGCCGACGGCGAGAAGATGCGGGTCATGCGCGAGGTCCATCGGCACCTTGGCGATACCGGCGGGAACGCCCGCGGCCTGCAGCTTCACCATCGCCGAATCCGGACGGACAATGCTCGTCCACTTGGCGATCTCCGCCTCGATCATGTCTTCGTGCTGTCGGCGACCGTGCGCCGTCTTGAGCTGGGGATCGGCGGCAAGTTCCGGACGGCGCATCGCTCGGCACAACGCCTGCCACTCATCGTCGTCGCGCACCGAGATCGTGATCCACTGGTCTTCGCCCATCGCGGGGAAACACCCTTGCGGTACATAGTGCGGATGGCGGTTGCCGAGACGGGGAGCCGTGGTGCCGGTCGCCGACTGCTCGACGATCGAGGGCGCCGCCATCGGCAGCAAGCATTGGACCTGCGCCAGATCGATGTGCTGGCCTTCGCCGGTGTTCTTCTGATGCATCAAGCCGAGCAGCAGCGCGGTCGCGCCGTTGAGGCCGCCAATCGGATCGCCATAGGCGATATGGCTCATCGACGGTGGATCTTGCTCGAAGCCTTGCACCGTCGGCAGGCCGGAGGCTTGCTCCAGTGTCGAACCGTAGGCGCGGCCGTTGCGCCAGGGGCCTTTCATGCCGAAGGCCGGCATGGTCACCACCACGAGCTTCGGATTGATCTTCAGCATCGTCTCGGCGTCGAGGCCAAGTCGCGGCAGCACGTCGGCCGCATAATTGTCGATCACTGCATTGGCTTCCCGCAGCAAACGCTTCAGCAGTGAGCGGCCCTCTTCGGACGTGAGATCGAGGGTGATGCCGCGCTTGTTGCGGTTCATCACCTGGATCCAGTGCGTTTTCTCGTAGGTCTGTTCCTCGTGGTAGGGCGGCCGCGTATCGGTGCCGCGAAACCAGTCCGGATACTGTATCGACTCTACCTTGATGACGTCGGCGCCGAGATCGGCGAGCTGACGGGTCGCCGATGGGCCCGCCCAGCCCATGGTGAGGTCGATGATGCGCACGCCCTTCAGCGGCAGCGCCGCGTCGGCAGCGACCGCACCCTTGGCAATCCGCATTCGTGCGGGCAGTGGCGTTGCGTCATGCTCGCCTGCAAGCGGAGCCGGGCCGTTGGGCTTCGGTGGCGTCCGCAGCAGTGCTTGCGGCAGCACCGGACCCTCGAATTCGGCCGCGCCGATGCTAACCTTGCCGAACGAGCCGCGTTCGCGATGAAACGGCTGCTGCAGCAGTTCGCGCATGGTCGGAACGACGGCCAGCGGCACACGATATTCGATACCGAGCTCGAACCATTCGCTCGCGGTGCGGGTCTTCAGGATCGGCGCGAAAATCTGCTGCAAGTCGGCCGCGTGAATGAAGCGGTCGAGACCCTTCGAATATTTCATCTCGCGGGCGAGCTCGGGCTTGCCGATGATCTGGCAGAAACCGATCCACTGCGCCGGCGTCGCCACGGTCACGCCGAGGATGCCGTCCTTCGTTTCCCAGGTGCCGGAGGGATAACCGCGGCCGAAGATGTTGATGCCGCTACGCACGCGCGAGAAGCCGAACTCGAGCGCAAGCGCGGTGTCGAATTCCGTGACCTGCAGCAATGCCTCATAGACGTTTGTGCGGTAGCGCCGCGCACCGTGCTCGCGGCTGTACAGTGCGGCGACGCTCGGGATGAATGCGGTGAGGCCGCCGAACACTGCGGCCTGACCGTCGCGGCCAAGCATCGGCGGCCCTTCGACCGCGCCGATCAGCTTCACCATCCCTGCAAGGCTGCGCACGACAGCCTCGGTCGGCTGGTATCTGCTGTATGGCCCGGTGTCCCCGAACCACGAGATTGCCGTGATGCCGAGTCCCGGATCGGACTGGCGCAGACTCTCGTGCGAGAGGGGCGAGATCTTGATGTCGTCCGGATGCCGGCCGTCGAGCAGCAGATCGGCAGTCTGCAGCAGTGCGCGGACTCGCCTAATATCTTCGTCCCTGGCGAGGTCCGCCGTGATGCTCTGCTTGTTGGTGTTCAACCAGGCGAAATGCGCGCTCTCGCGCTTGCCGCCGCCGACATCGACCAGGACGCCGAGCGCGCGCGATGGATCACCGCTGGGTTGTTCGACCTTGATGACTTCAGCACCGAAGTCGGAAAATTGTTTGCCGCAGTAACTGAGCGCGTCGCCGATTCCGATTTCGACGACGCGCAATCCCCCCAGAGGCAATTCAGACATCTATCGCTTCAAAGGCCGAGAACGGCCTTCGCCAGAATGTTGTGCTGCACCTCGCTGGTGCCGCCGTAGATCGTGACCTTGCGGTTGTTGAGATAGACGCCCGTCGCAACGCCGGCCCAGTCGGGGCCGATCGCGTCCTCGTCACTCTCGGCCTCGAGTGCCAGCCGCTGCGCGAACGGACCGGCGACCTCCATGTAGAGGTGTGTCAGTTCCTGCCGCAGTTCGCTGGAGCGCAGCTTCAGAAGCGAGGAGAGGGGGTTTGGCGCATCGCCCCGGCTCTTTTTTGAATCGCTGTCGAGGATGCGCATGGTTGTGATCTCATGCGCCTTCGCTTCGACCTCGAGCGACAGAAGACGACCGCGGAACGATGGATCCTCGATGATCGGCTTGCCGTTCTTCATTTCGGCCATCGCCAGCTTGCGCAGGTGCTGCATCCGCTCGCGCATGGCGCCGATACGCGCGGCACCGGTGCGCTCATTGCCGAGCAGGAACTTAGCGCAATCCCAACCCTTGTTCTCCTTGCCGATCAGTTGATCGACGGGAACCTTCACGTCCTCGAAGAAGCACTGATTGACTTCGGCGCCGCCCTCCATGGTGTGCACCGGGCGCACGGTGACGCCAGGGCTCTTCATGTCGAAGACGAGGAAGGAAATGCCTTCCTGCTTCTTCGCCTTCGGATCGGTGCGGACGAGGCAGAAGATCCAGTCGGCGTACTGCGCGTTGGTCGTCCACATCTTCGACCCGTTGACGATGTAGTAATCGCCCTCGCGGCGTGCGCTGGTTCGCAACGAGGCCAGATCGGAGCCGGAGCCGGGCTCGGAGAAACCCTGGCACCACCAATCGTCACAGTTGGCCATCCGCGGCAGGAAGCGCTTCTTCTGCTCTTCGGTGCCGAAATGGGCGACCACCGGCCCACACAACCCGACATTCATGCCGTTCGGCAGGGGCGCGGGCGCCATCTCGAGTTCCTCGCGCAAGATAAAGCGCTTTGTCGTCGACCAGTCCTGACCGCCCCATTCGACCGGCCAGTGCGGCACGGCCCAGCCCTTGGCGTTGAGCTTGCGATGCCAGCCGACGATGTCCTCCTTGTTCGGCACCACACCGTCGATCAGCTTCTGCTTGAGCTCGGCCGGCAGGTTCGCCTTGATCCACGCCCGCACTTCGTCGCGAAACGCCAGCTCTTCGGCGGTGAAGCTCATGTCCATTGCGTTTCTCCACGTTCCCCCAGGACACGGCGCGGCCGTGTTACGCATTCTGGAACAGCCTTGTCGCGGCTGTTGCTTTGCACAATCGTCGGCCCGCGTCGTGCGCAGGCATTACGTTGCGAATATCCAAGCGACTATACACGGCGCACGTGCGCCGACCACTGCTGGAAGCCATTCCATTTTTGCACGAGCCTAAGGCAAATATTGGTCTCGCCGCCCTGCACGTGCCCATGACAAATGTCGTGCGGGACGAATGCCGCCAAGGCTCAAGACCCGAGGTCAACCTCGCGACGCGGTCAGGACGATTTGCGCGCGGCGCTTACGCCGTGATTAGATCGTGCAATCCGTGTTTCGACAGAAGGGCAGGACACACCTGAATGAGTATCAAGGGCAAAGCTTACATCATGGGGGCCTATGAGCACCCCACGCGCAAGGCGCCGGACAAATCCGTTCCGCAGATTCACGCGGAGTCGGCCATGGGCGCGTTGAAGGACGCGGGGCTCACCAAGGACGACGTGGACGGCTACTTCTGCGCGGGTGATGCGCCTGGCCTCGGCCCGCTGAGCATGGTCGACTACATGGGCCTGAAGGTGAAGCACGTCGATTCGACTGACGTCGGCGGTTCCTCCTACATCCTGCATGTCGCGCACGCGGCCGAAGCGATCGCCGCTGGCAAATGCTCGGTCGCGCTGATCACGCTCGCCGGCAAACCTCTGACGTCTCCCGTTCCGCGTGCCGTGATCCCGACGGCGCCGGATGCGTCGTATGAGTCGCCGTATGGCATCGTCGTCGCCAATTCCTACGGCATGTGCGCGATGCGCCACATGCACGAATACGGCACGACCAGCGAGCAGCTCGCCTGGATCAAGGTCGCGGCCTCCCATCATGCGCAGTACAACGAGCACGCGTTCCTGCGCGATGTCGTGACGGTCGAGCAGGTGGTCAACTCGCCGATGATCTCGAACCCGCTGCACCGGCTCGATTGCTGCGTGATCACCGACGGCGGTGGCGCACTGGTTGTCACGAGTCCTGAAGTGGCGAAGAGCCTGAAGCGCCCGCTGGTGCGGGTGATGGGCGCCGGCGAAGCGCCGAAGGGCCAGGCGGGCGGCGATACCGATCTGACCTACTCGGGTGCGCGCTGGTCCGGCCCGATCGCGTTTGCGGAAGCCGGCGTGAAGCACTCCGACATCAAGTACGCGTCGATCTACGACAGCTTCACCATCACGGTGCTGATGCAGATCGAGGATCTCGGCTTCTGCGAAAAGGGCCAGGGCGGCAAGTTCGTCTCCGACGGCAACCTGATCTCGGGCGTCGGCAAGCTGCCGTTCAATACCGATGGCGGCGGCCTGTGCAACAACCATCCGGCCAACCGTGGCGGCATCACCAAGGTGATCGAAGCGGTGCGGCAGCTGCGCGGCGAGGCGCATCCCAAGGTGCAGGTCAAGAATTGTGATATCGCGCTGGCACATGGCACGGGCGGCTCGCTCGGCGTTCGCCACGGCGCGGCAACCCTTATCATGGAGCGCGTGTGATGGCGGAGCGTCAATTTCCAGCGGCAATCGCCAACCCGGAGAGCCAGCCCTATTGGGACGCGGCGGCAAAGGGCAAGCTGCTGCTCAAGGCCTGCAAGGGCTGCAAGAAGAACTTCTTCTACCCGCGCTCGATCTGCCCGTTCTGCGGCAGCTCGGACACCGAGTGGAAGGAAGCGTCGGGCAAGGGCGAAATCTATTCGCACTCGACCATGCGCCGCGTGCCGGAGCCTTACGCGCTCGCCTATGTGACGCTGGCCGAAGGCCCGAAAATGCTGACCAACATCGTCGACTGTGACTTCGACGCACTGAAGATCGGGCAGAAGGTGCATGTCGTCTTCAAGCCGGCCAAGGAAGGCCCACCGATCCCGGCCTTCGCGCCGGATTGATCAAGAGACGTGCGGCGCGGATGGTGAGCCTTCCGCGCCGTTGTCTTGCTGGACTTAAGAAGACCCGGCGTCCCCTGGACGTAACCGTGGCGCAGAGGGGGAGCTCATGGATTTCGGTCTCAACGACGAACAGAAGCTGCTGAAAGACAGCGTCGATCGGCTGCTGGCCGAAAGGTACGACTTCAACGCCCGCAAGAAGTTCTCCGAGAGCAAGCTCGGCTGGAGCCGCGAAATGTGGAACCAGTATGCCGAGCTCGGCCTGTTGGGCGTTGCGTTCGGCGAGGAGCATGGCGGCATCGGCGGTGGGCCGGTGGAAACCTCGATCGTCATGGAAGCGCTCGGCCGCTCGATCGCGCTGGAGCCCTATGTACCGACGGTCGTGATCGGCGGCGGCTTTATCCAGGCCGGTGGCAGCGACAAGCAGAAGGCGGAAATGCTGCCTGCGATCGCGGAAGGCAAGTTGTTGCTGGCCTTCGCCTACACCGAGCGGCACTCCCGTTACGACCTTGCCGACATCACCACGAGAGCGCGCAAGGACGGCAAGGGGTGGGTGCTGGATGGCGAGAAGGCGCTGGTGTGGCATGGCGACACCGCCGACAAGATCATCGTCACTGCGCGGGTTTCGGGCAATCAACGGGACAAGGACGGTATTGGACTCTTCATCGTCGATGCGAATGCGGCCGGCCTCACGCGCAAGGCCATGAAACTCGCCGACAGCCACCAGGGCGCGGATATCTTCCTGAAAGGCGTCAAAGTCGGTGCCGACGACGTGATCGGCGAACCAGGCCGGGCTTACCCGCTGATCGAGCGGGTGGTCGATCGGGCGATCGCTGCGACCATCTCCGAATCGATCGGCTGCATGGACGAACTGCTGGCCACCACGACGGAATACCTGAAGACCCGCGAGCAGTTCGGCCGACCGATCGGCACCTTCCAGGCGCTGCAGCATCGTGCGGTCGACATGCTAATGAACGTCGAGCAGGCGCGCAGCATGTCGATCCTGGCGACGGTGATGTCGGATCAGTCCGACAACAGCGAGCGGCGGAAGTCGATCTCCGGTGCCAAGGTGCATCTCTGCAAGGCGTCGCGCTACGTTGGCGAGCAGGCGATTCAGCTGCATGGCGGCATCGCCATGACGATGGAATACAAGGCCGGGCATTATTTCCGGCGGCTGGTCTCGATCCAGACCCTGTTCGGCGATCTCGATCACCACATGGAATTGCTGTCGGAGGCCGGCGGGCTCGCGCCGACCGACGACTGACGACAACGTGCATCCTCAGGAGATTTGGCCATGTCGACACCGTTCGCCCCCTACAGCATCGTGGCGTTCAATGCGGCGAAGCTCTCCGAAAACAAGATGCACGACGACACCGTGGCGAAGAAGTTCGGCTTCACCGGCGGCCTGGTGCCGGGCGTCGACGTCTACGCCTATATGAGCCATGCACCACTCACGGTCTGGGGGCGCGCGTTCCTTGAGCGCGGCCATATGGAAGGCCGCTTCGGTAAGCCGATCTACGACGGCGAGACAGCAACTGTGACCGCGGCGGAGCGCGACGGCGGCCTGGACATCCAGATTGAAAGCCGCGGCGTCGTCTGTGGCACCGGCCGGGCGACACTGCCGGCGGCACCGTCATCCGCAGTGCTCGACGACTTCAAGCTTTCGACGCCGCCGGATCACGAGCAGCGCCCGCCCGCCGACGCGCAGAGCTACAGGGCCGGGGCGTGGCTGAATATCCATCCCTTCACATTTTCGCCGGACCAGCAGGCGGAATACTTGAAGAGCATCTGCGAAGCCGATCCGATCTATGCCAAGGAAGGCATCATTCATCCCGGTACGATCCTGCGCGCCTGCAACTGGGTGCTGACCCACAACGCCAAGATGGGGCCGTGGATTCACGTCGGCAGCACTCTCCAGCACCTGACGCCGGGTCATGTCGGTGACGAGATTTCTGTGCGAGCGCAAGTGTCGAAGAACTTCGAAAACAAGGGCCACAAGATCGTCGAGCTCGACGCGCTGGTGATCGCCAACAACAAGACGCCGATCGCCCGTGTCACGCACGCTGCGATTTACGAACCGCGGCAGGTGAGGGCGGCCTAGCTCGGACGTTGCCGCAGGCCATCCATCCGGCCTGCGGCTCTGATTCAATTGTCAAACAGCCTGTGACCTGTAGCCCGGATGAGCGAAGCGACATCCGGGTGAGACGTGTCGCAGAGTCGGGCCCGCATATCGCTTCGCTCATGCGGGCTACAGACGTGCATCGTCGCCCCCGTTCTTTGTCCGGCCTGAGGCTTGCCGGTCTTCTTTGCCGTCCCTTGCCCGAAAGGGCTGTGCGGAACGCAAGGGCGTTTCACCGCGCCCGCGGCGCCATGTGCTCTTGGGAAGCACATGGCAGCCGTATGCCTTTGGGAAGCACACGGCAACCGTATGCCTTTTGGGCACACGGCATGCCACGGAGGAGGCTCAACGCCTGCGCTCCGCACGCGATGGTTCTTTTAACGGCTTGCTGCATGTCCCCAGGCCTCGCCACTTTCGCTGGCTTCGCCCGGTTCGTGCGAACTGTCGCCCGGACATGCACTTGGACCGTCCGTCCGTCGTACCGGCGTCTTTCCTTCAGGCATCACACGGATTTCTCCGGCGCTTTCCATAGGCCCGGCATCGTAACGGCCATCGCATCCCGCTCCGCATCGATAAGACGATCGCGACGCGCCCTTCCATTGGAGCGGGACGGGAGGAGGATAGCTGGCGCACGGAGAGCTGCAAGAATAATTTCGGAAAAAACGAACTTGCTGTGAACATCCTGTGCGTATCGTCACGGCCCGTCATTGCGAGCGCAGCGAAGCAATCCAGCGCTGAGCCTGACGCAACCGCTGTACTGGATTGCTTCGTCGCCATAGGCGAGCGAAGCGACGCCGTTCTTCGACCGGCTATGCCTCGCAATGACGGCGGTGGGTGTCGCTTTGCTCACCCGGGCTACAAGCCTTCTCGCGGCAAATGTCGCGCTGGATTACCGCGCCGCTTTGCGGCTCGCGATGACGAAGTGCCGGCTTCGCTAGGCGCTTAGGCTGCCTTCGACTTGGCCTGCTGGATCGCCTGCCAGACGCGCTCGGGTGTCAGCGGCATGTTGATGTGCTTGACGCCGACCTCGGCGAGCGCATCCATGACAGCATTGACGACTGTGGAAAGGCTACCGGCGCAGCCAGCTTCGCCGCAGCCTTTCGTGCCGAGCGGGTTGGTCGTCGCCGGCGACGGATGGCTATCGAGCACGACCTCGGGAATGTCGACCGCGCGCGGCAGGGCATAGTCCATCAATGAGCCGGTGACCGGCTGGCCGCTCTCGTCGTAGCTGACGCATTCCATCAGCGCCTGGCCGATGCCCTGGGCGACGCCGCCATGCACCTGACCCGCGACCATCAGCGGATTCACGACCACCCCGAAGTCGTTGATGCCGGTGTACTTCACGATTGCGATCGTGCCTGTCTCAGGATCGACCTCGACCTCGGCGACGTGACAGCCGTTCGGGAACGTCGCCTGGATATCGCCGGTGACATGATCAACGTCGAGTGAGGCGGGTCCGCCGTTGTTCTGGCCGTCCTGCAACTGCTTCGCGAGATCGAGAATGTTGATGCCGCGGTCGGTGCCGACGATGTTGAAGTGGCCTTCGGAGAACTCGATGTCGGCGGATGCCGCTTCGAGGATGTGCGCTGCGGCTTGTTTGCCCTTCTCGATAACAAGGTCGGACGCTTCAACGATCGCCTGGCCGCTGGCCGTGATCGAGCGCGATCCGCCCGTGCCGTTGCCGGCGTGCACGACATCGCTGTCGCCCTGTACGAGACGGATCTTCTCGAACGGCACACCAAGGCGCTCGGCCAGCACCTGTGCATATGGCGAGGCATGGCCTTGGCCATAGTCCAGCGTGCCCGTGATCAGCGTCACGCCGCCGTCCTTGTCGAACACGATCTTGCCGAGTTCCTTGCTCGGTGGTGCGGTGACTTCAAGATAGGCGCCGACGGCAATGCCACGCAGCTTGCCTCGCTTGCGGCTCTCCTTCTTGCGCCTGGCGAAGCCGGCGTAGTCGGCTGCCGTCAACGCGTTCGCCATCACGCCCGGGAAATCACCGCTGTCATATTGGAGGCCGGAGGAGGCCATGAACGGCATCTGCGCGCTCTTGACGAGGTTCTTCTTGCGGAGCGCAATGCGGTCGATGTTCATCTCCTCGGCCGCCCGTTCGATCAGCCGCTCCATGAAATAGTTCGCTTCGGGGCGGCCAGCGCCACGATAAGCGCCCATCACGGACGTATTGGTGAGCACGCACTTGATGTTCACCTCGATCAGCCGGGTCTTGTAGACGCTAGCGATGTTCTTGGCGATGCCGAGCGAGAGCGGGCTCGGCATCACGCCCGCAAGGTAGCCGCCGACATTGCCGAAGCCCTTGACGCGCACGGCCAGGAAGTGCCCGTCCTTATCGAGCGCAAGTTCGGCCGTCACTTCGCTGGCGCGGCCGTGGCTGTCGGAGAGAAAGCTGCCCGAGCGCTCGTCGGTCCATTTCACGGGCCGCCCGAGCATCTTCGAGGCATGCAGAATGGACGTGTATTCGGGATAATTGACAGACTTCATGCCGAACGAACCGCCGACATTTCCGGTGAGGATGCGGATCTGCTCCGCCTTCACCTTCAACAGAGTCGCGAGCAGGATGCGGTTGCCGGCGACGCCCTGGGTCGGCACGTGCAGCGTGTAGAAGTCGCGCGCCTTGTCGTAGACGCCGATGCCTGAACGGGGCTCCATGGCGACGACCGCGACGCGGGTATTGTCGAGGTCAAGCCTCGCGACATGCGCGGCCTTGGCGAATGCATCGTCCACCTTGGCGGTGTCACCATAGTGAAAGTCGAGCACCATGTTGTTCGGCACGCTTTCGTAAAGCTGTGGTGCGTCAGGCTTGATCGCATCTTCGGCGCGCGTCACCGCGGGCAGGGGGTCGATATCGACGGACACGGCCTCTGCCGCATCTTTGGCTTGCGCCAATGTTCCGGCAACCACGACGGCAATTGGATCACCGACAAAGCGCACTTTGCCGACCGCCAGGATGGGCTTGTTGGATTGCAGCAGCGGCGAGCCATCCTTGCTCTTGAGCGGCATGCGGCTGACGAAATTTCCATAACCCGCCGCCACCATGTCTTCGCCTGTCCAGATGCCGAGCACGCCGGGCATCGTCTTTGCCTCAGTGACATCGACCTTTCTGAGCACGCCATGCGGATGCGTCGAGCGCACCATCACGGCGTGGGCCTGGCCGGAGAGGTTCAGGTCGTCGGTATATCTGCCCTTGCCGCGGACCAGCGTGTCGTCCTCCTTGCGGACCACGGGCTGGCCGATGCCGTACTTTTGCGCTGCAATGGTATTTTCGACAGAACGTGACGACAGGTGGTCTTGCATTGCGGAATCCAGGCCTTGGAAGCGAAATTTGGATGAGTTTGGCGGCTGCGCGTACGCACGAAGCTAATGAATCGCCCCGGCAGCGACAATGACGATTGCGGCATGACGCCCGTGCCGCCAGTGCGCCTGGACCCCGGAGAGGAGCCGCAGTGCTCCGATCTTGGCCACAATCGGTCCGGTTTCCGCGCCTTGCACCGAATTCCGGCACTGCTAGACTTTGCCTGAATCGGAAACATTCGAGCCGCCTGGGCAGTAGTCCGCGGCCGCAGGAACTTGAGATGGAACAGGAGTCGTGGCCGCGCGGTGGCGCGGTGCCGCGCAATGAGGCGCACGGGCACGTGACGCGCGAACAGGCGGCGCCTCGCGGAGAGCCACGACGGCATCCGCATGACACGGCCTATGCGGCGCTTGATCTCGGTACCAACAACTGCCGCCTCCTGATCGCGCGGCCGACCGATAGCGGTTTCCGCATCGTCGACTCCTTTTCGCGCATTATTCGCCTCGGCGAAGGCATCTCCCAGACCGGACGGATCTCGGAGGCGGCGATCGATCGTGCGCTTTCGGCCCTGCGCGTGTGCCGCGACAAGATCGTCACGAGGCGCGCGGCGCGGACGCGGCTGATCGCGACGGAGGCCTGCCGCGCTGCTTCAAACCGGGAGGATTTCCGGGATCGGGTGGATCGTGAGCTGGGCATCCGCCTGGAAGTGATCGACCGAGAGACCGAGGCGATGCTCGCTGTCACCGGTTGTCTGCCGTTGCTCGATCCGCAGGCCTCCGGGGCAATCCTCTTCGATATTGGTGGCGGCTCGTCCGAGCTGGTACGTCTGGACCGCGACCCGGCACGACCGCAGGCTGTGCCGAAGATCTCCGGATGGATTTCGCTGCCCGTGGGCGTGGTCACGTTGGCGGAGCGGCGCGGCGGCGTACATGTCACGAACGAGTCCTATGCCGCGATGGTCGACGAGGTCGCCGCAATGCTGGCACCGTTCGCGAAGATCCATGGTGATGACCTCGCCGGCATGCATCTGCTCGGCACGTCCGGCACGGTGACGACTGTGGCGGGAATCTTTCTCAACCTGCCACGGTACGATCGCCGACAGGTGGACGGGATCTGGATGGATGATGTGGAGGTCACGCGCACTGTGCAGCGGCTGCTGGCGATGAGCTATGAGCAGCGCGTGAACAACGCCTGCATCGGCACCGAGCGCGGCGACCTGGTTCTCGCCGGCTGTGCGATCCTCGACGCGATCCGGAATGCGTTTCCCTGTCCGCGACTGCGCATCGCCGATCGGGGCTTGCGTGAGGGCATGCTGGTGCAAATGATGCGCGAAGACGGCCTCTTGCGGATAGCCTGAAGTGACCAAGGACAAGACCGGCCGGCTCCACGTCACCGTCAGGAGCGGGCGCAAGCGCAAGCTCTCCTCGAAGCTGTGGCTGGAGCGCCAGCTCAACGACCCTTATGTCGTGCGGGCGAAGCGCGAGGGATTTCGGTCGCGTGCGGCCTACAAGCTGAAGGAGATCGACGACAAATACAAACTGCTCAAGCCGGGCATGGCGGTGGTCGATCTTGGTGCCGCTCCTGGCGGTTGGAGCCAGATCGCAGCGGCGAAGGTGGGGGCCGTGGACCGCAAGGGCAGGGTGGTCGCGATCGATCTCCTCGAGATGGCGGAAATCCCCGGCGTCATCTTCGCGCAGCTCGACTTCCTCGACGACGAAGCGCCCGAAAAGCTGCGCGCCATGCTCGGCGGCGGCGCGGACCTCGTGATGTCGGATATGGCGGCGAACACCACCGGTCACCGCAAGACCGATCAGTTGCGCATTGTCGGGCTGGTGGAGACGGCGGCGGCTTTCGCCTGCGAGGTGCTGAAACCGGGCGGCGCGTTTCTCGCAAAGGTTTTTCAGAGCGGCGCTGAAGCAGAGCTGCTCGCGCAGCTCAAGCGCGATTTCACGACGATCCGCCATGTCAAACCCGCAGCAAGCCGCCAGGATTCGTCGGAAAGGTATCTGCTTGCGACGGGGTTCAGGGGTCAGCAAAGGCCATGATCGTCACGCGGTGCGGGCCACCGTCATGGGCGCAAGACCATCAATTCGCTGCTCGATATCTGGTTCTGCGCCTCAGATAGCGCCAACCAATGACGATTCCGCTCACCGAGACGATCGTGCCGACGACCGATAGCAGCAATACAACGATGTCCCAGGCGGGACGGTGCATCAGCAGTAGCTGAAAATCGAAACTGTGGAGCGCATTGAACAGCCAGCGATAGGTGCGCCGGCTGCTATCTGTGCGACCGACGATCTCGCCGGTGACCGGGCTAATATGAAACCAGGTTTGCGCGTCGTCGTCGAACATCGCACGCAGCACGGGGAGTTCGCGGTGCTGATGATGTGCGTACCAGTAGGCGTCGTACTGTTCGACGATGCTCCGGTTCACAAGACTTGCTTGTGGCAGTAGCTTTGTCGCGGCGGTCCAGAGGCGATCTTGCGGGAGCGGTGCGACATCGCCTGACGTCACATCGGTCGGTGTTAGCGTGCCGTCGCGCGACGCGAGGATCGTCGTTGGTGTGCCGTCGAGCCAAACGAAGCGCGCTTCGACCGAGGCACGTTGCGGCGCCGGCAATTTCGCAGCGATGGTTGGTGCGTCATGGCCGGCATAACGCTGCAACACTTCGCGAGGCGTGTTGCGACTGGCAAAATAGTCGCCAGGGTTGAGCGATAGCCACCCGGAAAACATCCAGGTCAGCACAAAGATGCCGGCGATCAGGCCGGTGACGTGATGCCATGCCATCCAGTCGCGATAAGGGGTAATGTGACCGCTGGCATAACGCCGACGCAGGCGCACGCGGAGAATGCCGACCCAGATGCCGGTCATGCCGACGATCAGGCAGATTCCGGAAATCCACAACACCACCAGGCGCCATAGTGGGCCGTCCTTCCGCAGCACGGTGGGATATATCCAGTGCGGTATTGACCCGAGCCAATTCCAGAAGCGCTCGGCGCGGTCAGTGTCGAGTACAATCTCACCGGAGCGTGACGACACGTAGAGCTTCGTACCGGCATCGTCAGCCAACGCGACCAGATAGAGCGGCCGTGCGGGATTATATCGCGCGGTCACGCTCCATTGGTCGCGATCGACGACCTCTTCGAGTTCAGGCGATTTGCTGGCGGGATGATGCTTGGCGACTGCGAGAGCAGTCTGTTCCGAGACCTGCGTAATTGGCCGACCGTCAACGGCGGAGATGACCTGCCGCTTCCCGTCCCAATCGATAAAGCGATAGACCGGCTCCTCTGCGAGCATGGTCAGCCGGAGATCACGCGGATAGCGCGTGGCGTTTGCCGCCTTCATGGCATCGTCGGGGGACAGCGCTACTCTTTGCCATACGATCTCAGGCAGCGCCGCCAGCCTCTCCTTGTCGGAGAGGCCAGGAAACGCGACATACATCATCACGACGCCTGAGATGAACCACATGGCGAAGAACAGGCAGGTAACAATGCCGAGCCAACGGTGGCCGATATACAGCCACCTTCTTGCCGTGCGTACCGGCCCGCGGCGCACCGTTAGAACTTCACATTCAGAGCGACTTGAGCGGTGCGGGGCAGTCCGAGCAGCCACTGGTTGGTGCCGCCGGACGTCGCATAGACCGTGTCGAACAGATTGTAGATTCGGAGCGACAACGTCGTGTTCAGATCAGGCTTCCATTGCAGGCCTGCATTCACGATGTTGTATGCCGGCCGCGCGAGCGTGTTGGCGGCATCCGCGTAGGTGCGGCCGACAAACTGTACGCCAGCACTGGCCGACCAGTTCGGCGCAAATGCCCATGTCACCCAGATGTTGGAGACATTTTGGGGTACGTTTACGGGTACATTGCCGGCGTAGTTTACCGGAACGCCGCCGACGGATTGCACGAAATCATCGTACTTGGCGCGCAGTATGGCGGTATTCGCATCGATACGCCAACCATAAGCGAGTGCGAGACCGATCGAAGCTTCAATACCCCGCGACGATTGCTGCCCCACCTGAACCGTAACGGTTGGTCGGTCAGGATCGCGTGCGAGCAGATTGTTCTTGACGATCTCGTAACCGGCCAGCGTCCACTCACCACGGCCACCCCAGAAGGACTGCTTGACGCCGATCTCAATCTGCTTGCCGTCTGAGAGCTCGAAATTGCGGTTCGCTGCCGACATGGTTATCAGGTTGCTGACGGGATCAACCGCGACCGAGTATTGACCGTAGAACGCAAGATCCTTGATCGGCGTATAGACCGCGCCGGCCCGCCAACTGGTGGCCGGGTATGATTTTTCAAAGCTGTTGGCGGGATTGATGTAATCGGTACGGACGACCGTTGGTTCGTCCTGCCGGATACCGCCAACCAGAGACAGCTGATCGGTCACCGAAAGCCGGTTCTCCGCAAATAGTCCATACTGGTGGGTGCTTGTGGAGAACGACGGCACCGTCCTGTTCGGGCTGTTGAATATGCCCGGATCGAAGTCGAACAGGGCGACCGAAGACGAGCCGCCATAGGGTGAGTTGTTGGTGTGCGTGAAGTTGATTTTGTTGACGTCAAAGCCGACGACGAGTTCGTTCTTCATCCCGAATATGTGGCCGCGGATGGTGGCGTCCATGCGATCGCCGATCTGTTCCTGATCGTGGAAGATCTCGATGTAATCGCTGCGGTTGATGCGCTGCGTTGCAGGGCTGTAGACATAGCTTTCGATATCTCTCCAGTGCCGCTGACTGTTCAGATAATATAGCGTGTTTCGGATGGAGATGCCGTCGGCGACCTGCCATTCCGTCTTCACCTGATTCCAGCTGTCTTGATAGCGGATGTGGCTATCGATTGCGTTGTAGTTCTGGAAGCGCAGGGACTCGTCGAGCCTGCCGCTGATCAGCGGCGTGCCGAAATAGCGTGAAGGGCGGCGGTCGCCATAGTCTGTGGAGATTGTCCACGTGACGTCTTCGCTCTGCTTGATCTGGACTGCCGCATGCAACGCGACATTGGAGGTTCTGTCGCGGTCGACCCAACCGTCGGACAGGTTGGCCGTTGCCGCTATTCGATAGGCAACGTTCTCGCTGATCGGTCCGCCGCTATCCACCGCGACGCGGGGCGTCAGATTGGTGTCGAACGAAAGCTCAGCTTGGTTGCGCGGAAGCCAGAGCGGCATTTTCGAGATCACGTTGATCGCGCCGCCGATTGCGCCTTCGCCATACATGACGGAGGCGGGACCGCGCAGCACCTCAATCCGCTCTGCGGACCAGGTGTCATAGGGAAAGGTGAGCGTGCCCGAGCCGACGTAGAGACGCGTTCCGTCATACAGCGTCATTACGGTTCCGTTGCCGGTGAAGCCGCGCGTGTTGAAGGACAGGCCGCCATTGCCCGGCGCCGGACTCGCCGTAAAACCGGTGGCGTTCTGCGTCACCGCATCAATCACGTTTTGCTGGCCGCGCTCGGCCATGGTCTCGGCCGAGATCACCTCAACACTGGCTGGTGTCTGCAAGCGGGTCAGGCCCAGGCGGCTGCCCGTCGATGTGGTGCCGGTAAGATTGAGCGTCGGTGCCGCGAAGACTGGATCGGTTGCCGTTACCACCGGCGCACTGGTGTTGCTCGCGACGTCGCGCCGCGGGCGTGAGTGTCTGACATTGCTGCGGGGTGTACTGCGGCGCGCGGCCGATGGTCTCGCTGGTGGCTGTACGATCTCCACAGGCTCGAGCATCCGGCCCGGCTGGGCGCTTTGCGATCGCCCTTCGGCGGGCAACAGCAAGCAGGAAGCTGCAACGGAGAAAAGAAATGGATTGTAGCGTTTGAATGCAGGAAAGGTGACAAATGGCATCTAAAAGCTCGCGACAACGTGGCACGTCACCGCAAACTAAGCCTTCTGCTCCTCAACGAAGCAGAGTGACTTCCACCAGGACACCCCGCCCAATGTGCTCGCGTGTGACCACGACTGACGGCAGGTCTCCTGGCTCGCGGGTCAGTGCCTTTCGCCGCCTTCCCGGGCAATGAACCCAGTGGCATTTGGCGAAGGCTCGCCGCTTACAGTTGCGGGGGCAGCTGCGGAACTGGGCTCACGCCCTCACCGCATTCCCATTTTAATCCCGAAGGAACCATCGTGATGACGATAGTTTTAGATCCGAAAGAAAGTCAACGGTGCGGGCACGGGCTGACCGGTGTCGTGTCGCGTTATCCGCAAAGCAAGTGCTGTTTTTGCAACCACGCGAGCGAGTGTCACCTTGGCATCCGCGCGTAACACGCTGGATCGATTTGACCTGATCGCTCGATGGCACTCCGCCGGCGAGCGTAGTCCTGAAAGAGCAGTGGGACGACATTGTGTGGGACGACACGTCAGTTGCGTGGGACGACGTTCAGGAGCGGTCCTTCCGCCCCTGGATTTTCGTTGGCTCCTTCACTAAGGATCGATACGGTTTGGCCGCATCGACGAGTTTGTGTTGGCCAGCGAGCACTGCGATAGTGCATCGTTCGTCGCCGATCGCTCCGTACTGCAGAAGGACGCCCCATGCACATTGAACCAGGCCTTGTACAAGAGCCCAAGATCATTCTCAGCTATGCGACGGCGGCTGCGGCCGGTGCCTATGCCTGTTGGTACGCCGCGAAGGAAGCCCGGCAGGGAGGGGGCGCTCTGCTTCTGGTACGTTCGATCATAGCGACCGCGTTCGTATTTGTTTTTTTCGAAGTGCTGCCGCATTTCTCTGCAGGCGTGTCGGAAGTTCACTTCATCTTCGGCTCGACGATATTTCTGCTGCTTGGGGTTGCCCCGGCCGCTTTTGGACTGGCCTTCGGTCTGCTGCTGCAAGGCATATTGATGGCGCCGAATGATCTCCCGCAATACTTCGTGAATGTCACCACCTTGCTCGTGCCGCTGTTTGTCGTGAGCGCTCTGGCAGAGCGACTGATTGCGCGCGAAACGGCTTATGTGGACATCACTTACAAGCAGATGCTGTCGCTGTCGGCCGCGTATCAGACAGGCATCGTCGCATGGGTCGCCTTTTGGGTGCTGTATGGAAGCGGAGTCGAGGCTGCCAATCTAGAGTCGCTGGGTCGGTTTGCGGTTGCCTACCTGCCGGTCATCTTGATCGAACCGATCGCGGATGTCGCAGTTCTTTGGACCGCAAAGGCGTTGCATTCGTCGCCAGTCGTTTCAGTCCTTTCACCTCGCCTCAATCAAATGGGATAGAAGTCTGCCTGATTGTGGGGTCGACAAGCCTGCACCTGTACGTTTGTCGCTGCGTCAGGTGTCAGGTGCAAGAAGGGGAGCCTTTGAAGCACCCCGTTTTTACCGAATTGGCGCCCCAGCGTGGATGAAACTGATAACTACATCTTCGCTGGAGCACTATGATATCGCATTCCGTTCTACGCTAACACCGCCTCAGATGGCACGGATCCCGCCACAAAACTGCGATTTGGGTACGCGTGGGCTGTCCCGGTGGGCGAACGGTCCCGTGCCTGACGGCAGCGGTGATCGACGCCTACCTGCCCGCTTTTACCCGGCTGGAAGCTGTCGACTATGGCATCAGCGCGGCGCAGCACACCAACCGCGGGCCGGCGACCACATCGGCGGTCCTCAGCTATGTCGGCAAGCCGATGACCATGCGGGACGGCAGGATGAAGATCGTCCATGGCTGGGAGGATACGCATGTAGAGCGCTATCCTGGTCTGGGATATCGTCTCTTCGGCAATTGCGACATTCCGGATCTGACGCTGTTCCGCTGTTCCCCGCGCGCTACCCGAAGTTTCTATCCACGGCCATTCGTGCCTCTAGCGTTCCCAGTCAATGTTTGCTGCGCCACTCCTCAGGCATTTCGCCTGGAGTCGCGCGCGGTGAATACCGTAGAGAGGCCGCTCGACAGAGGAAACCACCACAGGTCTATCTTGCCGTCCGTTCCGGCGGAGAAGACAGCGTCGCTGCCGTCCAGCTTCGCCGCGAACGCACTCGCCCCCATCACCTTGGCATCGATGGCAACCTCGTAAAACAGCACGATTTGCAGCGGCGCGAGCGCGTTCATGTGAGGGCGCAGCGTCTCGCACAGCGCCGCATGAGTCTGCGGAAGATCGCCGTCCACGTAGAGGAGAACCCAGATGACGATTTCATTGTACTGCGACTGCAACTCGCCAACGGCCTCCTTCCAGTGTATTCCGTTGCGTGATGCCAGTTCATTCAGCGCTGCCTTGGTGAGGAGCAGCATTCGCGCGAGATCGTCGCTCATGGCTTCCCTATCGGCAACAGCTCCAATCTTAACCCCTATACTATCAGTACATGAATTCGCGAAATTGCTGACTTTCGCTCGTCACGAAGCTCTGCGATCCAATCGCTGAGAAAATCGGGATATTCGTGAACCTTGAGTAGCATAATGGAAGGAATGCAAAGAACGTTCTCTCACAGGAAAGTTCTAATTCAGGCGGCTATGAGCAGTCTCGCCTGCACGTATGCCACCGACCTTCTCGCGCAAATTGCGAAAGCTCCCGAAAGGAGAAAATCAACCATTGAATGCGTACGATATGGAGATGCTGCACCGTCGGGCAGAGAAGGGACCCGATTGTCAGGGCTGGGTGTTCGGGTTGCCACCGGGCATCACACCGCAGCAATGGCCGCTCGACCCGAACAATGGCTACCCGCTGATGCATGGCTTCACTGTGCTGCTGCCCGAAGAC
This sequence comes from Bradyrhizobium sp. LHD-71, assembly GCF_031157255.1. Lineage (GTDB taxonomy): Bacteria > Pseudomonadota > Alphaproteobacteria > Rhizobiales > Xanthobacteraceae > P52-10. The sequence goes on from NZ_JAVIFX010000026.1 coordinate 39,613, forward strand.
TACCGGGCTCACGGGCCGGAGATCGTTGCACTGAGCTTCTTCGGGACAGCGCCCGATCACAACGATGGCGCACCCTTCGAAATCGCCGGGCTGCGAGAGCAGGTTCTGGCGTTACCCGTCCATCCCCGACTTCACCGCTTTCAGGATATGCTCGATTGCGAGTATGCGCTGATCTTGCTGACGCAAACCGAGTTTGACGGCCCTGCCTGCCTCCCGCCTAAGCCGTTGATCGAGACACCCCGCCCGCCGGATTGGATGACAATGGGAGCGGCTGCATCCTGCGTGCAGGAAAGCAGCCACAGTGTCCTCACACCCGAGGGGAGCTACATTGTTCGCGACCTTGGCGAAATACCGCCGCCTGATCTCGGCTATACCCGCGCCATTCGCTGGACTCCACGAAGAAGCGATCCCAATGCCGGTGTGCCGCCGCGGTGGAAATCCCTTGATGGAGATCAGGGCTACGTGTCGTGCTGGCATCGTCCTGAACAAGGCGGCAATTACAGCCTCCACGATTGGGCACGGGACCACGAGCTAAGCCACATTGGCGGCACGATGCAATCGGAAGATACCAGTCTCATGTTCAGCCCGTATTATATCGAGTTCGCAGATCATTTCGGCGGCTTCAACTTCGGGGGCCGTAGCGGGCAACTCGATTTCCGGGACATGCAGTTTGATTGGAACTAGTTTGGCCCTCTTCGTAGAACGTCGCGCAACTCCTAAAACCCGCTACGTCACATATGTTTGTCGCAGTTTGCGGGAACTACGCGACAGAGGATCGAGGACGCTACGACCGCTGGAATACCTTTGTCCAAGAGGCCGTCATCAGCATGTGACCGGTTTCCGTCCGGCCTTAGACGGTAAAACTGCCCCAACATGCCCGACACAAAGAGGTCGTCGCCAATCTGCCTTATACGGCTTACGTAGCCGCGTCTTCTAGCGCCTTCCCGGCGCAGCCCCGCATCCGGCACCTGTTCGTACAGGTCATGCGGGAACTGTAGCCAGACCGCGCCTTCTTCCGACAAAGTGACGAAGAACGGGCGGTCCATGTCAGGGTGCTTGTATGAGCAGACGTCAATCAACACGTCGACAACCACATCGCCACGCCAGTGGTCCTTCGCCGGATTTTGCGTATGAAGGACGATCAGCGTGGCCACATCGTGATCTCGATCACATCCGGCTCGACCGGCACGCTGTCGTCCCGGCTGCCCTGAAACTCCATCCAGGCGATGCGGACCGCAACATCCGTGCTGTCCAGCAGGAATATCGGTCCGGCGGGCAGCGAATCGGGCATGGACGGGCTGGAAATAGCAAACTTGCGCGAGGGGAACCGGGCGGCGGTTGTCTCGACGCGCGTCCATGGATTGCCCCTCATCGGTTCTGCCGGGGCATGGTCCGGCTCGGTATCGTAGATCGCGATACGGATGTGCTGCTGGAGACAACCCAGCGTATAAACCACAAGGCCGGCCGGCGGAACGAAGAAGCTGCGGCGCTCCATTTCGGGCGTTATCTCGACCGGCGGCGTGAAGCTCAGGTCATCACGGTCGATGAGGTAGAACTGCGAGTAGTCGGACTGCCATGCGAAGGCGGCCCAGCCGCGTGGCGACAGGAAACGCATCGATATGCCTCTTCGGTTTTGGCGCTTGTGATTGGCTCATAGATAGAGGGTGGAGAAGCGGTCGGGCAGGTCGAAAAGCTCCGCTTCGAGGTCCGGCTTTTCGGCGACCGATAAAAGCCATTGCAGGAACACATCCTCGGTCATCGTCGCCGCGAGAACCTCCAGCACCGCCCGGCAATTCGGTTCCGGGAAGAACGAACTCTCACCCGGGACAAGGTTCTCGAGCTTCAGGCAATGTGACCATTCCCAGTCGATATCCGGGTCGCCCGTGAAATCCGGTGGTTGCCTTACCTGCCCTGTAAGCACGTCGTGCGCGCCGACGAACCAGGCGATCAACTGGGCGCGCCAGTAGGGACACGCGATGGAGAGGACCGACGTCATCCAGGGCCGCAGACTTTCTTCAGGCAGGTATTTGATGTTGAAGAACAAGGCTGCGGACAGATCACCGCTCGCATCGTTCCAGCCCCACAGGCCGCTCGGCCATCTGTTGTGCCTGCGCAGCAACGTGCCGAGGACCACATTGCCGTCCCGCCAGCAATTGCGATCCATGATCGTCCGGCCGAGCGTATTCAGGACGTCTTCCCGGAAAGCGGGGTAAGGCGCATCCGCAACGCCCGATGGATATTGCGTCATGAAGCCGGTGACAAGCAGCTCATTCAATGCCCAAATGTCGCTTTCGTTCGCGCGCAGCACGAGACGCGGAAGAAGGTAATGGAACCACTCCCGCCACTCGTCATAGGGGCCGAACGAGCTGGTTCCGCCGGCGATCTCCTCCAGCGCCTTCTCGAACTCGTTGACCGGAACGGCGTCGATATCGCCCATCAGGTTCGTGAACATGTGGCGTGTCTTGCTCATGAACCATGCCTCGCCCATCGGCTTCGCCGGCCTCGGGAAAGCGGCGTGCATCCGCTCAAGTGCGGTGATGTCGGGACCTTCACCGGGTCGCCAGCGAAAAGCGTTGCCGATCAAAAGTTCTCTTTCCTGCATGTGCTTGCCGGTATCCGGCGGATCAGCGAAGAAATACAACCGAGCGGGCGATGCGCAATCGTTGGTCCAACGCTCTCCAGGCGCGGCGGGCGGAGCCATGCAAGCGCGGGCCGATCAGGCGTCCCTGTCCCGCTCGTCCTGATGCTTTTTGACCCAGCGCCAGAACGGATCGTTCGACGTTTCGGCGAAAGGTTCGGGAATCTCGTCCAGTATCTCCGTAGCCGTTTCGGGGATCGTGACGCCGTAGCGCCCGGTCAGCCAGGCCCGATAGGCCGCGTTGCGGCCGCCCTCCCGGGGCGGCTTGTGCGGCATGCCCGCGCAATCCCCGCTGATCTCCTCATAACCGATCGCCATTAGCCGCAGGAAATCGAGCGGCGTGTGGCCGAGGAGGCAGACGAGTCCTTCAGAGCCGAGATGCACGATCTGTCGGCCGCCCTGGTCATCGAGCCAGAAGGCGGCATGGGAGCCGTCGCCGCCGGTCCGCGCGAAGAGAACGAGCCGGTCCTCGATGTTCGGAACGACGTCACCGAACCAGTCATGTCCGTTGCCGTGCGCCTGCTCGGGCGTCGCGACCCGGAAAAAGATCGCCGTCACGCGATCCGATTGCAGGTCGTCGTTCGTGCCGAGCAGGCCGAGCATATCCCCCGGATAGGCGTCGCTCGGCGTGAAGAGGCCGTTTGCCTCCATCCAGCCGAACAGCTCCCGGAACTCGTCCGGCAACGGCATCGCGGCCGGCATCCGGGCGGCCATCTGCTGCGCGTATGCCATATGGCGTCCCCTCGTTGACAATGATGCGGACACAGTTGACCGGATGGTGTTCCCGTTCGTTTGCTATCGGCCCGTTCAAGAAGGCTTCCGACCGCGACGGCTATAGTAATATCCATTGCTTCGTGAAAGAGCGGTCAACCCCGCACTCGGTATCGAACCGTCAAGAAGCCAAGGGTGCGGCACATCGCCATTGCATCTGTCAAAGTATGTCTACCCTCCTGATAGTGGAGCTATAACCCATGACTGATCGCTTTCCTCTCTCCATCAGCTATGCTCAGATTGCGGTGTTCGATCTGGATATGGAAACTCCATTTAACGACTGGAACGATCGCCACTACACCCAGGGTTTCTCGTGGCGCGAGGGCAGCGTCTCGTTTGCCATTCCAGACGGCAATAGAGTTTTTGTCGAGGTACTGACCGATGGAGAGCAAAGCCAGCTTGTGGGGGAGCCGACACGGTTTATTTTAGTACCGTTCGATGCCCCAAATGATGACGTCGCCATAGCGTCGATCTTGAATGAACGTTCCACAACAATCGGTAGCGGGAAATACCAGTTGTCATTCGAGTTGCTGCCGGGGAATACGAGGGCTAATGAGCCTTATGAAAGGTTTGTCCGACTTACTTTCAGCAGGAACGAAACGCCAATTTTCGAGATTATACGAGGCGATTCTGAGATGGTCATCGATCTGCCGCTTGATAAGAATGCCGTTGCAGTAAAATGATGATAATAGGCTTACTCCCCCTGAACTTCCGAAAGTAACTTTTCGAGAGCTTTATAGTTCGGCGGACTGTGGCCAAATGACGTACCAACATCATAGTGTAGCGGAACCAACCCTTCTTCCCCACCTATATGGAGACAGTCACAGACGAAGCTCTCAGGCTCCGAGGCGGATGCTGCGCCATGTCGCCATCACTGCGTCGATCGTCTCTGGCGCATTGAAATAAGCAGCCAACGTGAACTCGTTTATCCCCTGAGCGACGAAGCCATAGAATGCTGGTTGCCGACCGTCATCGCTCTCTTCTGCTAGCCGGTAGCCAAAACGAGTTAGCGCGCCGTCACGCTCGATACATTCATCTGTTGCCTCGCCCGATCGTGCCAACCGCCATCCGTCTACGGGATCGGCGCGATCGTCCTTCCGTTTGCCGGCGTCAATCCAGAAGGTCAGCCCTTTGGGTGTGTGCCAGAACACCAAGGAACCGTCATCGATACGCCGCGCCATCGGGAACGGGAGACGTATGACGTAACCGTCAAGGAGCGGTTGATCGGGATCAACCAAGGGCGGCGGCTTCAGCGGAGTCATTGTTCCGCTATCCTGCCGCCGAAAAGCCTCTTTATGAAACCGGTCATCAGCATTCTCCATTTGTCGCGAAAATCCCCGCCACGTGCGACAAATATGCGACAAGGCATCAATACGTGCGCACACCGGTGATCTGCGGCCGGCATTCTTCACCTTGGGGGTGCGCTGGCGACAACCTCGGGGGGCAGTGGACGCCCCAAGGGTGCGGCGATTTCCTCGATCCGATCTAGCGTGAGACCAGGCCGCAAGTACTTCGTAAAATGTGTGTCTCGCGCACCAAGAAGATCGAACAAGCGTCCAGCGGCGTTAGCGATGCTCACTTGGCCCCCAGTGTAGTATGGCGGTCTGGACCGGAAACCCGACTTTGGGACGCTAGTTGATATGGTTCGAAGGCGCAAATCACCGAGTCTTCTGTCGCGACCACTCCATTTGACAGATGGGCGGAGCACAGCGGCTTGGCCCAGAGGTCGATCGTCTCGACGATCCCAAGCCGGGCATCGCCTCTCCGAGTACAACGGCAAGGTGACCCTGAACGACGGCAGGCTTGAGCCGCTCGGCAAGCTCGCCGCCTTTCCGGACTGGCTCCGGCAGATCCGGCAGGCCCACGGCCTCGCCTTCGATTTCGCCAAAGGCCGAATCTCCTGCGGCCAAAAAAGCGCTCGGCGGCGAAGACACTTGTGCATGGTTCGAGGGCGAAACCTAGGTCCTTTGAAAGGTGGTGATGGGGAAGGCGGACGGCGATGGCTGAGGCGTTCACCGGTCGAGACATTTCGTACACGGCTCGCATAGAATTCCCTAACTTTGGCCGGGGACATCGGGTGGCGGCCATCCTCTGATCAGGCTTGTGGAGCAAGATTTTGGCTTTGAAAGAACCCGTTACTTTCCGCGCAGGCTGCATCATCGAGCGCAACTATCTCTATGTCGCCGCGAAGCCGAACAGCCTCGACAGCGAGGAAGAGTATAGCCGGATGTTTTTCTACGACGGACAGAACAGTTCTGCTCCATGGGTTCGCCACGACCTGCCAAACTGGACGGTAGTTTCGGTTTGCGTTTTCAAGGATATGCATGACGGAACACGCAAATATGCAGCTCTCTCGAAGCATGGTGAGATTGAATACACATGGCCGGGCGGCAGCGTAATCGAGACAATCGATGGGGCGGGACTGAAGGAAGCGCATGGGCCAGCATACGGCTACACCAGCTCTATCCGGGAAATCGACGGCGTTCTCCACGCTTGCGGGACAGGAGGCCAAGTTTACAGGCGAGGGCAAGATGGTTGGAGCCATATTGCTGAAAGCCTGAAGTCTCCCGCGGGCCTCGGGTCGACGGAGGCTATTGGCCAGCACGATTTTTCCGACTTCGACGGTTTCGGACTAGGCGACATATACGTAGCTAGCGGTAACGGTGAAATACATCACTTCGATGGGAAGACGTGGCAGCGCTGCCAAACCGCCACGACGGAAATCTTGACTGCGATCCATTGCGCCGACGGAAACGATGTATGGGCATGCGGATTTAATGGCGTCCTGCTGCGCGGCAATTCTCAGGATGGGTTCGCGGCCATCAGTTCCGGCAGTGACACGGCAATTTTCACCACGATCACCCGCTTCGAAAACAAGACTTACATTGGATCGAGCGAAGGCCTCTTTGTGTATGACGACCAGAACGATTGTGTGAAGCGCGTTGCCGCCGACTTGGCCGAGACTTGCCTTGTTCTCGATGTGAAAGACGGCGTGCTCTGGAGTTTCGGCTACGATGATATCGTTAGCTTCAACGGCAAGACTTGGGTGCGCCTGGAGCATCCAGACAACGTGCCCTGACGCTTCCCCTCCGCTCAGGCGTTGCCGATGTCAGCGAGCGGGGTATCCCTTGCACGCCGGTCCGCATGCCGTCGCCCAGGGCATTGATTGCGGACCTTCGGGCTCAGCAGCGCACACCATCCGCGCTTTGATCCTGCAAGCCAGTCTCGGTGCTTGAGGTCCCGATGGCAAATTCCGTTAACTCGGACGCTTGGCACAATTCACACAGAAATTGCAATGACATAGGTGTTCGCAGTTTCATCCTGTCCGGCGCGCCCGAGGCGATTCGAACTCCGAGCAGGTTGTAAGAGTTAGAAGCGCCGTGTTCAGACGGAAAAGAAACGCTTAGATGCTCTGGCCGCTCGGCTTGCTGTGTCGATGACCGGCGGCCGCTTGGTTTTTGCGGTGGGTTCAAGCTCCACGTGGTCAAGCAGGCAGGACCGCAAGATTTCGATCTCCGGGCAATCCGCCGTGCCGGACGGGCAGATCAGGAAGCCGCTCTCGAGAGGCTCGCATCTGTAACCGGGATAGCGCCGCAGCCTTTCGGCGATCACCACATCGACCTTGCCCTCGAGCAGTTCGTGCAGGCCCGCGGGCTGGCTGAGGCGAATGGCTATCTGAGGCTGGGCCCGGCGAAACTGGGCGAGGCGCGCCCGCAACCCATCAATGTCGAAACTGGCATGTACGCCAATATGCAGCAGGCTTGTGATGTCCTCAGGCCTGAGGTCGGCAGTGGCGTCGGCGAGGCAACGAAACGCCTCACGTACTCGAATTAGATAGGCCTCGCCGCGGGAAGTCAGGATGATTTGCCGCGTCAGCCGCTCGAACAGCTGCACGCCCAACCGCTCCTCGAGCAGGCGGACTTGCTGGCTGACGGCACCGGCAGTGACGTGCAGCTCGTGGGCGGCCTGCTTGAAGCTGAGATGGCGGCCGGCGGCCTCGAAGGCGCGCAGGGCATTGAGTGGCGGCAGCAGATACGTCATGGCCGGCTCCGAGCTGGGCGGTAGGGCACGCAGGGTGCATGAGTTTCGCTCGTTCTACAAAAGAGAAAATCTGCTTTGTCGCTGCTGAAGGCGGGCCGTATGGCTGACCGAGACAACGGACATCGAGGAAGTCTAGCAAAGTGCTGCCTGAACTGCGGTCGATCGAAACTTCGTATTCCTGGATTCGCCTCGCCGTCTCGATCACGCTCAGCACGCTGGGCTGCGTGGGCATGTGGTCTCTGGTCGTGGCGCTGCCGGCAGTGCAAGCCGATTTCAACGTGGCGCGAGCCGACGCGGCTCTGCCTTACACATTCACCATGATCGGTTTCATGATCGGCGGCATCTTTGTCGGCCGACTGGCCGATCGATTCGGCATCTTGCCACCACTCGCCGGGGGCACGATCTTAATGAGCCTCGGCTACGTCATCACTGCCACCGCGCCGAGCCTGCCCATCTTTGCAGTTGTCTCCGGCGTCACGATCGGCCTCGGTAGCGCAGCGAGCTTCGCGCCATTGGTAGCCGACGCTTCGTTGTGGTTCGACAGGCACCGCGGCCTCGCCATTTCGCTGGCGACTGCCGGCAGTTCTCTTGCCGGCGTGGTCTGGCCACCAATCATCCAGCATTTCATCGCCGAGGTCGGCTGGCGCCAGACCCATATCGGCATCGGTGTATTCTGCCTGGCAACGATGCTCCCGCTCTCGCTGCTTCTGCTTCGACGGCCGGTATTCCACAAGCCTGCGGCCGAAGTGGCGAGCACCGGCATGACGATTCAAGCCGTAGGCCTGACTCCTGGTGTCACCCAAGGCCTGCTGGCATTTGCGGGCCTGTGCTGCTGCGTCGCCATGTCGATGCCGCAGGCGCACCTCGTTGCCTACTGCGGCGATCTGGGATACGGCGCCGCGCGCGGTGCTGAGATGCTGGCGGTCATGCTTGGCTTCGGCGTGACGAGCCGTCTGATCTTCGGCTGGGTGCTGAACCTTATCGGCGGCCTGCCGACCTTGCTGCTGGGCTCGACCATGCAGGCCATTGCACTTGTGCTTTATCTACCGTTCGACGGGCTGGTTTCGCTCTACGTCATTTCCGCCTTTTTTGGCCTGGCGCAGGGTGGCATCGTGCCGAGTTATGCGGTGATTATCCGTGAGCTGTTTCCGGCGCAGGAAGCCGGTTTTCGCGTCAGCCTTGCCATCTCAGTCACGCTCGCTGGCATGGCGTTAGGGGGCTGGCTGGCTGGTGCGATCTACGACTGGACCGGTTCCTACTCAGCGGCGCTGGTCAATGGCATTGCCTGGAACGTCGTGAACATGGCGACCGTAGTCTGGCTGCTACGCCGCAAGCGTCAGCAGGCCGTCGGCGCCCTCGCTGCGGTCTAGACTTGCGATCCGGGGCCCTGCGTGAAACGAGCTCTAAAGCGTGATGGGTTGAAGTTGAATCGAGCGATCCGTCATTGCGAGGAGCCGAAGGCGACGAAGCAATCCAGCCGCGCGCGAAGCGCGCCACTTCAAAGGCTCTTCTTTGAGGGCGCGCCTGCGGGCGCGCGCTGGATTGCTTCGCTTCGCTCGCAATGACGCTGAACGCATTTCATCTCGTAGTGATCTAGTCTTTCGGCCTCGCAGGAGGGGCCGGTGCCTCACGGGCCGACGCATTACCGCATGCAGATGCTAGTGTCCCGAATCCGAAGTTCGCTATACTTTGCAGCGAGCTCAGAGCGAACTTCGGATTCGATCAGGACACTGGAAGATGTCCAAGTCGCCTTCCATTCCTGCTATGCAGCCTCCTTGAAATCTCTAATCTGCGCATCGAACGCACGCTTGAAGGCCGGTCGCGCGGTGCAACGCTCGACATAGGCTGCGAGGCGCTTGTCGCTCGTGACAATGTTCGTGTGTTTCAGGATGCGCAGCACCGTCGTCATCATTAGATCGCCACACGTGAAGCGGTCGCCATCGAGATAGGGCTTGTCGCCGAGCGACTTGGAGAGGGAGGACAGGCGCTTCTGCACGAACTCCACGGCTCCCGGCCGCCGCAGCTTCGCCCAGTCCTCGTTCGCGTAGAAAAGATCGATCAACGCGACGTTCATGGCGAAAGGCTCGATGGAATTGAGCGCCGAGATTAGCCATTGCGTCGCGCGGCAGCGCGCGCCCGCGTCTTTCGGCAGGAGCGCCTCGCTCCGTTCGCCGATATAGAGCACGATAGCGCCGGATTCGAAGAGGACGAGGCCATCTTCCTCGAGAATCGGCACCTGCCCGAAGGGCTGTAGTGCGCGATAGTCCGGCTTGTCCTGATCGCCCTGCTCAAGAAGGCGTGTTCCGTAGGGCAGGCCAGCCTCTTCCAGAGCCCAGCGCGCGCGCAGATCGCGCACCTGGCCCTGGGCGAAGTCCGGAACCCATTTGAAAGCGGAGATCGTGATCATGCAGCGTGCTCCTCTACGATTTTGAGCGGCAGGACGTCGATGGGGCGCCACAACCGCCACAACTACGAAGGTGCCCGATCGTTCAAAGTTGAATGACGAGATCGCAGTTTGGGCGGCTACGGGCCATTCCAGCCAACTGTGCCGGGCTCGCGCCCAGCGTAGCTGAAACCGATAGCTACGTCTCCGCCGGTGTGCGTAGACGGGTGAAGGTCGTTCGACTCCCACTCACACAAGGCCCACAGCCTACAACTGTCAGTGAGCGTAACCTTTGCTGTTCCGTGCTCGGCGAAATGCAAGGTCGATAGCTGGTCGAAAGCGGAAGTCGCTACGCTGCGTCCGCTTGTTCCGACAAGAACTTTGTGCTCCCCTGGGGCATGCCCCTTTGCCTGGACGCCTCGCCGTTTGCCGGCACGGCACAGTACTATGATCGTTTCCGTGCGCCGTACGCGCAGGCGGCAATCGATTTCATAATCGAAACCTACGATCTCAGTGAGGGCGTGCGTGCTCTGGATTTGGGATGCGGGCCGGGCACGATCACCATCCCGCTTTCCTGCGCTGTCGCAGAGGTCATTGCCGTCGATCCAGATGCAGACATGATCGCGGAAGGTCGACGCTTGGCCGCATCCAGGGGTCAACAGAACATTCGGTGGCTGCAGTCCAGGGCCGAGGACATTTCGCCCGAAGCAGGGCCTTTTCGAGTCGCCACAATCGGACAAGCTTTTCACTGGATGGATCGTGACGAGGTGCTCCGAAAGCTCGCAATCCTCACGGCGGACGGCGGAGGACTGGCGCTGGTGAACCCCGGCAGGCGGCGTCCACAAGAGAGCTGGGAGCCCGTGGCCAGCGAGATCGTCGCCGAGTTCCTTGGTCCGCGAACTCGGCATCCGAAATCCAATCCGCAAGAACCTGAACACGAACCAGCGCTGCGCCGGTCAGAATACTTCTCGCAATTCACAGCTCGTGAGTTTCCGAGCACGATTGCGCGGGACGTGAGTTCGATCATCGGATGTATCTACTCGACTTCAAACTCCACCAGATCATTATTCGGCGACGACACTAAGGCGTTCGAGGCGGAGCTATCCCGGGCGCTGCTCAGCCTCAATCCGGCCGGTGTTTTCAACGAACACGTCGAGACCGAAGTCGTCGTCGCGCCGAAGAGAACTCGGTAAGGCCGATTCCAGCCGCACAGCAGCGGGTCCCGCTTTCGGAGAAGTCTCGAGGGCCGGGGAGTGCGGCTGTGACGGCGTTGTCTGCCGAAAGAAATGAGCTGACGAGGCCGCCGAACACCGCCCACGCTACGATAACGAATTTCGTTCAATGTGGTCTGGTGAAGCGCATTGAAGGAATCGTGGAGGAGGCGGCGCGCCAGCATGGAAGAAAATGAGAACTACGTTTCCTCCGAAACACCATGATATCGCCGTCTCCGGCTCGTGAATGCCACCGATTACAACCCAAGTTCGCCAAAGTTACTACGACCGCAGCATGGCGACGGGGCTGGTCGTTTCGGGCACTGCTTTGATTAAAGTCGAAATATATCTCTCAGCCATGCTCCACCTATTATTTATTGATTCCCAGACAAGCTTCTGACCTTGCCAGCAGACAGATCAGAAGGAAGTAAAGTCCATGAAATACGCATATCCGATCGTTGTCGTAGCTGCGTGCCTTGCTTCTCTTGGCATCGCTGTCGCGCAAGACTTGCCGCAGGCTGTCACCGATCTCCGCCTGACTGACATCCAAATTCGCGAGAAGCCACGCGCGGAATATGGCCGCAACGTGCATGGCACGTTACCGGGCGGCTCCCGTGTCGAGATCGATCTTGATCGGAATGGTGTCATCAAAGAAATCGAATCTCGCGGGGACAGACTCTTTCCCGTCGCCACCATCAAAAGCCTTATCCCGGCCCCGGTCACCAAGAATGCATCATGGCCTGCTGATGCCCGGTTGGAAAAGATCGAGTTCGAGAGCGCGGGTCGAATCGAGATCGAAGGCCGTCTTTCCGACGGGCGTAAGTTTGATGCCGAGTTCGCCGCCGATGGCCTCATGATTGACTTCGACACGGACAGCTGAAGTCGGAGTTCGTTGGAACGCGGCGATCTCCGTGTGTGGGTAACCACCTCCGGCGCGGTTACCGTAAGCGCATGGCCCGTGCAGCCCAAATGCTCACTGGGAATCAGGATGTGCTCTAGATTCTTGTTTGCGGCATGTCCTGACCGGAAAACCGGTACGCACTTCCGGGACAGGCGGCTTACGACAGCGAGCTGGTGCGCCAGCGCAGATGAAACTGATAACTAAGTTTCCGCTTTCGCACTCTGATGTTCTCGCCGCCGACGCGCAATCCAACCGCGAGTATCAAAGGCCCGCCAAAACCACACCCGCGGAGCACAGCGGCTTCGGCGGCGCGCAGTCCAGTCCGTTCGCTCCGTGACCGGCGAATGCTCGTCGTCCGACGGTCTCGCGTAGCAGCGACGCCACCGTCATCGATGGCTGCGGCTTCCAAAATAAAGAGCGTAATTGGCTAGCTTGCACCGTCATCGTCTACCCTCGGCACGATTAGTAAGCCAGATGGATAACTGTTATTGACAGCCGGCGGCGCGCATATATAGTTAGCCGTATGGATAACTTTTCATCGAGTCTCGACCTTGTATTCGGGGCCCTTGCTGACCCAACCAGAAGAGCGGTCCTCGAGCGTCTGGGCGAGGGCGAGGCTTCGATCGGCGAACTCGCCCAGCCATTCGACATGGCGCTGCCGAGCCTTATGAAGCACGTCCGGGTACTCGAGGCCGTCGGTCTCGTGGAAACTCAGAAGAGTGGGCGTGTTCGCACCTGCCGGTTGAAGCCGGCTGCGATGACCGAAGCTGAACGTTGGCTGGTTGAGCAGCGTGCGGTTTGGGAAGCACGCCTGGATCGGCTCGAGGCCTACGTGAAGGCAATCGAGAAGAAGTCCGGGAAAAGAAGGTTGAAATGACCGAGTTCGCAAACGGTGGCCGCTCCTCGCTGCGGTCACGATCTCCGGGAGTTCGCCAGGTTACTAACACTCACTGTCGCATGCCCCATCCCAATCAAAGGATTTGACCATGACCTCGTCCACCAACGCTGCGCTCTCGCAATGGGCGCTCGATCGCGAAATCGTTCTCTCGCGGGTCATCGATGCGCGACGCGACGTTGTGTTTTCTGCCTGGACCGACCCGGAACATCTGCCGAGCTGGTTCGGGCCAACCGGTTTCAAAATCGAGACCAAGGAAATCGACATACGCGTCGGCGGTCTGTGGCGCTTCGACATGATTGCACCTGATGGCCAGCGCTTCACCAACCGGATGAAGTTCCGTCGCATCGAACGACCGACTCTCATCGAGTTCGATCACGGAGCGGACAGCGATGACGATCCGGGGCAGTTCCGGACAACCATCACGTTCGACGAACAGGGCGATGGCAAGACCGTGATTACATTGCGTCAGTTGCATCCAACCAAAGCGAGGCGCGACGCGGGCATCGGCTTCGGCGCAGTCGAATACGGTTATCAGACGCTCGAAAAACTCGCGCGCCATGTCGAGGCATTGCGTACCTAATCGATCTGCCGCCGGATCCGGTCATGGAGTGCCGCTGATCGTCGCGAAGGCTCGCGTTCGCACTCGCGCTTTGTCATCTCGTCATGAATGATGGTGCCGGCTTGCGTCCAGGCAGAGATCGCGGTTGCCGGCACCAAACTTCGTCGCCGCATACCCCATGGCGTCATTCAATCTCCATTGGGATTGAAGTTGGTGCCGGGGACCCTTTGGCCGGAGCTGAATGTTCCGGACCCAAAATATCCCGTCGATGAGCGGTTAGATGGACGGTAGGAGTTATAGGACCTGTTGAACGGCCGCTTAGAGGCGTACGGAGCGCCGTCGACGGTGCCAACGATAGCGCCACGCGCGTTCGCTGGGTTGCGCTTGGTGCGCGCGTCCGCCGACGCAACGGAAAATGCGATAGCGCCCACAACGCCTAGAGCCGTCGCCAGTTTCCACTTGTTGCTGATCATACATCTGTCTCCTGATTCTCTGGGTTCCAACGATGTTGAGCACCACGGACGGCCAAGCCATGTTCAACCGCCACGGCGCGGCTTTGGACATGGTCCGCTGCTCCCGAAACACAAGAGATGTCGCGTTGAACATTCTGTAATCGTTCAATTTGTAGAAATCGGTAAGCGTCGACGTCGAGCGAAACTGGAGTTTCTTTTTCGCGACGCCTCGATGACGAGGGAAAATCACGCGACACTCGTTGCATAAAATCAAGGAGGCTCCGTCACGGCCTCCATTTGCTCAATGCGACTGACGAGCGGTCCGCGCCTCGGCCCGTCAGGGGCGGTCATCTCGCAGACGTCAGTTCGCGTCGCGTTTCGCATCAGGCGCAAACTTTGTTGCTCCACGCTCCACCTGAATGTCTACAATGTTCGAATCCCGCCGCTTCGTGAAGGTCTGCTTTTCGTGGGGCGCGTCAAATGGTGACCTCTTGGCGTTTGTCACGGCACTACCAGCCGAGGAACAATGAGTTTGATGAGAGCGCCGAATGCCACCGAACACCGCCCGCCCTCCGACAACGAGTTCTTGTCTGGAATAACTCAGCGCAGCGTTTCGAGGGAAACCGTGGATTCGGCGGAACTAGCGCGCCACGGTCGATGAAGATGGGCACTACTGTTTCGCCGCGGCGTTATGATCCCACGCTCGCCACTTGGGCGGAAAGCACGGCCCCGAAGCATTGAACTATTCGCACCGATTGTCACTTGACCACAGAGGACGGTATTAGGAGCGATGGTCGGCTGGATAGATTTTCGGAACGGCGCCTTTGTGTTCCAGAAGCATGACGGTCCTCCATCTGCCAGCGTGAACGTGGATATATTCGAACGTGTGCCCTCCAACCTTCGGAACGCAATCTCCAATAGCGGCAAGCATCGCGGCCGTCATCCACCAAGGCCAGATTTTGATGGTCCGTCGCGCGAACCCGCCCGATGCCGGGCTTTGGGGCTTTCCTGGCGGAAAGATCAATGCAGGCGAGACCATTGAGGCTGCGGCCGTCCGCGAACTGTACGAGGAAACCGGGATTCAAGGCGAGGCGAGGCGCGTCTTCACCGCCGTCGATGCCTTCGAGCGCGACGAGCACGGCGGGGTGCGGCGTCACTTCATTCTGATCGCAGTTCTCTGCCGCTGGCTATCGGGCCAGCCGATCGGCGGCGACGACGCGCTGGAGGCACGCTGGTTCGATCTCGCCGGCCTGGAAAGCGCGGATCTCGCCATGAGCTTCGGCGTGACTCATGTCGCACGGCAAGCCCATGCCCTCTCGCTCGCCGACCTGGGAGAGCGCAACGACTTGAACTGACACCGCCAGCAAGGATCAGCAAGATGACCGAACGCTTCACCGAAACCCTCCGCCGCGTGAGCGAGCCCACTTGGTCGCATGCCGTTCAGCATCGTTTCGTCATGGAACTGTTCGCGGGAACGATCCCCGATCGCGTCATGGCCAGCTATCTGATCCAGGACCATCGGTTCCTCGACAGCTTCCTGATGCTGCTGGGCGCAGCCATCGCCAGGGCCGACGGCTTGGAGGCGCGGCTGCGCTTCGGCCGCTTCATCGGGATGGTCTCGGGTGAGGAAAACACCTACTTCCTGCGCGCCTTCGAGGCGCTTGGCGTCACAGAGAGACAGCGCACTGAGGCGCCCGATACGAACCCGACGGCCGGCTTCAAGGCGATCATGCGCGAGGCGGCCGCGACTCGTTCCTACGTTGCCGCGCTCGCCGTGCTCAACGTCGCCGAATGGCTCTATCTCGACTGGGCCATGAAGGCGCCGAAATCCTTGCCATCGAACTTCGTGCATGCCGAGTGGATCATGCTGCACGACAATCCCGACTTCCGCGAGTTCGTCGCCTTCCTGCGTGCAGAATTGGATCGTGTCGGCCCGGCGGAGGAGAGGATCAGCAAGGACTTCTTCCTGCGAGCCGTCGCGCTCGAACGGGCCTTCTTCGATGCAGCTTACGAGAACGAGGCTTGATCGATCGATCTCTTCGGCGCGGAAGGGTGGATCATTGGTCACCGCACCAGCCAGCGGGTACCGCAGGAGCAGATCGGTACGGCAGTATCGTACAAAATCGTAATGTGGCGCGGCGGGTCCGGGAGGCTGCGTGCCTCGCTGCGAGATCACGGAAGCTGCGCCGCTCGCCATCGTCAGCGAGAGGGCGATATTCGCCCGAGATCGCGCTAGGCATGCCACCCATTATCGGCGGCACAGCGACTGCCGCGCGAATACCCGCTGGCCTTCGATTTTCTGAGATTCGGGCACGAGTGAACTGAATTTCGTCAGCGCCGATGTCACAAGGCGCCAGGCCGGGGTGTCTTAAGGGCGTGATCACCCTCACGAGGAGAACGATTGTGAGCCACGCCACCGCCCGATCCCGCCTGAATTTCATGCAGCAGTCGCCCGATCTTTTCAACAAGCTAAAGGACCTTGGCATGGCCATCGCTGCCAGCAGTCACATCGAGCCGGGGCTGGGCCAGCTGGTGGACATCCGTGCCTCTCAGATCAACGGCTGCGCCGCCTGCCTGGATATGCACGTCAAGCAGGCCAAGCTGGTCGGCGAGCGCGAGTTGCGCCTGTATCACATCGCGGTCTGGCGCGAGTCGCCGCTGTTTTCGCCCAAGGAACGTGCCGCGCTGGCCTGGACCGAGGCGCTGACCCAGATCGCGCCGACCGGCGTCTCCGATGACCTCTACGCCGAGCTGCGCGAGCAGTTCAGCGAAAAGGAACTCTCGACGCTGACCTTCCGCGTGATAGGCATCAACGCGGCGAACCGCGCCAACGTGGCCTTCCGCACCCCGCCTGGCAAGTACGATAAGGAAATCGGTCTGGACAAGGCCGGGCTTGCCTAAGCGCGCGTGCGAGCCGGCAAATGTCCGCGCGCGTTGAGGGATGGTTTTGGGCCGCGTCACGAGTATTCGCGAAGCCCTGCACGCGCCGGTCCTGCTACTCGAAGCTGCAAATCGAATGCTCGATAGCAATCAACGACGAAAAGGAAGACATCATGAGCAAAATCTGGTTCGTCACCGGTTCTTCGCGTGGTTTGGGCCGCAGCTTCGTCGAGGCGGCGCTGTCTCGCGGCGACAGGGTGGCCGCGAGCGCCAGAAACATCCTGAGTCTTGATGGGCTGGTCACCGCCTACGGCGACGCGTTGCTTCCGCTCGAGCTGGACGTGACCGACAGGGTTGCAGTCTTCGAAAGCGTGAAGCGGGCCAAGAAGCGCTTCGGCCGTCTCGACGTCATCGTAAACAATGCAGGTTACGCGCAGATCGGCGCGATCGAGGAACTGACCGAGCAACAACTGCGTGACCAATTTGAGACCAACGTGTTCGGCGCCGTGTGGGTCATTCAGGCCGCGCTGCCTTACCTGCGCGAGCAGGGCGCAGGACACATCATCCAGATGTCCTCCATCGCCGGACTCATCGCAATGCCGCTCGGCGGCGCATACCACGCCTCGAAGTGGCCTCTCGAAGCGCTGAATGACTCACTTGCCCAGGAAGTCGCCGACTTTGGAATTAAGGTGACCGTGGTCGAGCCCACCGGCTTCGCCACCAGGTCCGGCAAGAACCCACATCCACTAGCCAATGGCCACATGGCCAAGGCGAACCCGGTCTACGATGGACTCCGCCAGCGTCTCGCCGGGCTCGCCGGCAAGCAGCCTCCTGGCGATCCGGCCGCCGCGGCCCAGGCACTCCTCAAGATCGTCGATTCCGACAACCCGCCCCTGCGGGTACTCTTTGGCCAGGGCTTCTACCCGATGCTGCAACAGGTCTACGCCGACCGGCTCAAGACCTGGGCCGACTGGCGGGATCTCTCGCTGGAGGCTCACGGCAAGTTCGATCCAAAGGCCGGTGCATCCTCCGCCTGAACTTTCGAGATCTGAGACGCGTGGGAATATCCTGGATCGTCATGATGGGAACTAACTGAAGGAAGACCGATCATTACTGCCAAACTCAATTCCGCCGTCGTAGCGCCGGTGCTGATGAAGCTGCGGTAACACCTTCGGCAACGAAAGGCAGCGGTCGGAAGAAGAAGGAACGAGAATTGAACAGCCACGCGATTGATGCTGCGACGAAGGCTTTCGTAGCCTACCGCGATCTTCTATTCACCGTCGCATACGAAATGCTCGGATCGGCATCCGACGCTGAAGACGTCCTTCAAGAAACCTGGCTGAGGTGGGTCAAGGTTGATTTGGCACAGGTACGCGACCAGCGCGCCTATCTTTTTCGAATTACGACACGGCAGGCGCTGAACCGGCTCCGCACACTGAAGCGCCGCAAGGAGGAGTATGTCGGCCCGTGGCTACCCGAGCCGTTAATCACTGCGCCAGACATGGCCGAGGACCTTGAGCTCGCCGAGAGTGTATCGATGGCGCTCATGATCGTTCTCGAGACGCTGTCACCGATCGAGCGCGCCGTCTTCGTTCTTCGTGGGGCCTTTGATGTTAGCTATGACGAGATCGCCGCCATCGTCGACAAGAACCCCACGGCCGTCCGTCAAATAGCGCATCGCGCCCGCCAGCACGTCAACTCGCGACGTCCTCGCCAGGTAGTCTCCCCGGGAGAGACGCGGAGGGTACTGGAGTTGTTTCGCCGCGCACTCGAATCCGGGAATCCGCAGGACCTCATCGATGTGCTCGCGCCCGACATCGTCTTTGTGAGCGACGGCGGCGGCGTAAAGCAGGCTGCGCTGCGGCCGATCATCGGGGCAGAGAGGATCATCCGGGTGCTCCTCCACGGTCTCCCAAAAATCGAAGGTGCGCTCGCTGGCGAACCCACAGTAGTCAACGGCAACCCGGCACTGATCATGCGCCTTGATGGGAAGATCGACGGCATCCTCGCCGTCCGGGTCGAGGACGCGCGCATCACCGGCCTTTACTACGTCCGAAACCCGGAGAAGCTGACCCGGATCGAATCCGAAACGCTGCTGACCCTCGGATGAGCGGCGGCCCCGAACTGGCCATTGCGATCAAGGGTCGCGGCGGCCCAATGCAGTGGAACGCCGCGGAAGCTTTCGCAAGGCGGCGGACTTTCGCGCCCTCGAGCAGTCTAATCTCAGCCGCAGAGTCAGACCTCTGGAGGAGCAACTCGGGATCGCGTTGTTCGAGCGAACCAATGGCATCCTCAGCACGAAAACCGAATTGCTACCTCGGAGAGGCGTGCCCAGCAACCTATCCCAGCCGCTGGTCGCGTGCGTCCTCGGTCTCTTCGATGGCAGCCTTCTGCGCAGCCTTGTCGACCTCCTTGCGGCTGGAGATTTCCTTGGCGCGCCGGCCCGAGACCTGATGCCCCGCGTCTGACGGCATCATGAAGAAGACGATCGCCGAGGACGCAGAGATCAGCGCGACGACGATGAAGGCTGGCCCGAAGTCGGCCGCCGTCAGCTCGCCACCCTTGCGCATCAAAACTGTCAGCTCGACCGAGAATGCGCCGACGGCTACACCGGCCGAGATGGCGAGTTGCTGCGTGACGCTGACAAGCGTCGTGGCCCGGCTCATGCGCGCCATGTCCACTTCGGCATAGCCGATGGTATTGATCGCGGTGAACTGCAGCGAGCGGAAGAAACCGCCGATGATCAGCAGGACCAAGATCAGCGAAAGCGGCGTGTCCGGCGTGAACAGCGCACAGACCGCGAGAAATCCCGCGCTGACCAGCGCATCGGTCACCATGATGTTGCGAAAGCCGAAGGTGGCGATCATGCGGGCCGCCAGCCCCTTCATGAACAATGCGCCGACTGCCGAGCCGAACGTGATGAGGCCGGACTGGAATGGCGACAGGCCGAAGCCGACCTGCAGCAACAGCGGCAACAGAAACGGCAGCGCGCCGATACCGAGGCGGAACAGAAAGCCGCCCATGATGGCGGCGCGCATCGTCTTCAAGCGCAGCAGGCTGAAATCCAGCACGGGGAAGGGCACGCGCTTGTAGTGCAGGATATAGAGCGTTATCGAGATCGCGCCGCAGACGATGAAGCCGATCACGACCGGCCACGGCAGGACATTCAGACCGGCGACCGACAGTCCGAAGGCGATGCCGCCGAGGCCGATGCCGGCGAGGAAGAAGCCCTTGAAGTCGAACGGCTGAATATCGTCACTCTTGATCGGGTCGATATAGCGCTGCGCCATATAGATGCCGATGATGCCGATCGGGATGTTGATCAGGAAGATATAGTGCCAGGAGAAATATGTGGTGATGAAGCCGCCGAGCGCCGGACCGACCACGGGGCCGATCAACGCGGGCGCGGTTACCCAGGCCATCGCCGAAACGAGCTCGCGTTTTTCGATCGAACGAAGCAGCACCAGGCGCCCAACCGGCGTCATCATCGCCCCGCCGATTCCCTCGATGGTGCGCGCCAGCACGAAATGATGGATGCTCTGCGCCAGCGCACAGCCGATCGAGCCGAGCATGAAGACGACGATGGCGCTGGTGAACACCCGACGGGCGCCGAAGCGATCCGCAACCCAGCCGCTCGCCGGGATGAAGACGGCGAGGGCCAGAAGATACGAGGTGATTGCGAGCTTCAGCGTCAGCGGGCTGGTGCCGATGTCGGCGGCGATGGCAGGAAGCGACGTTGCGATGACCGTTGCGTCCATGTTCTCCATGAACAGAGCCGCGGCGACGATTAAGGGAATGATTCTTTCTTTTCGCATCGAGGTCATGAAATGATTGACCGCACCGACCTCGCTGCACGCGCGTCGGATTTCTTGGTCAAGTCAGTATGAAGCGTCGCGGGGCGAATGGCTCGGCCGGGCTGTCGTAGTTGGTCCATGCGGACCTGTCACCGGCGCGTGATGCAGGCCTGCCATCCCAGGAAAAACCCCGTCAAACATGGATAATTTCGCGCGCGATGCCCTATGCACGGCGTGACTGCCGTGCTAACCACCAGCGCCAATCCAAACGAACGGTTCTCGATTCGGTCGCGGCCCCCGCAGACCGGGTGGAGAGCTATCATCGTTTCGCAGGCAGGTGCGGAACCGGAGGATGTGGCGATGAACAGTGTTGAAGGCTGGCGTAAGGGCATTCGCGAAGCATTCACTTTCGACGATGTCTTGTTGAAGCCTGGACTTTCGGAAATCCTCCCTTCGGAGGCGGACGTCCGATCCCGCTTGACGCGCGCTGTTCCCTTAAACATCCCTGTCATCGCGTCCGCCATGGATACCGTCACCGAGGCGCGCATGGCGATCGCCATGGCCCAGGCCGGAGGCATCGGCGTCATCCATCGCAATTTCGACATCGACGGGCAGGCGGCGCAGGTCCGCCAGGTCAAGAAGTACGAATCCGGCATGGTGGTGAACCCGCTCACCATCGGGCCCGATGAAAAGCTCGTCGATGCGTTGAATTTGATGAAAGATCACGGCATCTCCGGCATTCCGGTCGTTGTCGGTGCCACAGGCGGCAAGCCGGGCAAGCTCGTCGGCATCCTGACCAACCGCGACGTGCGCTTCGCCACCGATCCCGAGCAGAAGGTCTCGGAACTGATGACGAAGGACAACCTCGTCACGGTGCGCGAGAGCGTCGGCCAGAGCGAAGCAAAACGGCTGCTTCATCACCATCGGATCGAGAAGCTGCTGGTCGTCGACGACCAGTATCGCTGCGTCGGCCTGATTACGGTGAAGGACATCGAAAAGGCCGTCGCTTATCCGAACGCCAGCAAGGACGAGCAGGGCCGCCTGCGGGTGGCTGCGGCGACCACTGTCGGCGACAACGGCTTCGAACGCACGGAAAGGCTGATCGATGCTGGCGTCGATGTCGTCGTGGTGGACACGGCGCATGGGCACTCCTCGCGCGTGCTGGAGGCGGTGAACCGCATCAAGCGGCTGTCGAACGCGGTCCAGGTGGTCGCCGGCAACGTCGCGACGACCGAAGGCACGCAGGCGCTGATCGATTCGGGGGCGGATGCGATCAAGGTCGGCATCGGCCCCGGCTCGATCTGTACGACGCGCGTCGTCGCCGGCGTCGGCGTGCCGCAACTCACAGCGATCATGGACGCGGTGGAAGCCGCCAAGAAGGGCGGCATTCCGGTGATCGCGGATGGCGGCATCAAGTATTCCGGCGACCTCGCCAAGGCGCTGGCGGCAGGTGCCGATGTGGTGATGGTCGGTTCGCTGCTTGCGGGCAGCGACGAGACGCCGGGTGAAGTCTTCCTGTGGCAGGGCCGTTCCTACAAGGCCTATCGCGGGATGGGTTCGGTCGGCGCAATGGCCCGCGGTTCGGCGGACCGCTACTTCCAGCAGGACATCAAGGACACGTTGAAGCTCGTGCCCGAAGGCATCGAAGGACAGGTGCCCTACAAAGGGCCGGTCGCCAATGTCGTGCACCAGCTTGTCGGCGGCTTGCGCGCCGCGATGGGTTATGTCGGCGCCAAGAACCTCGATGAATTTCACGAGAAGGCCGAGTTCGTCCGCATCACCGGCGCGGGATTGCGCGAGAGCCACGTGCATGACGTGACGATTACCCGCGAGGCCCCGAACTACCCGGGCGGGGCATAGAGGTCTGCGAGTGAAGTTGCGAAGCGCTGTAGCCCGCATGAGCGAAGCGATATGCGGGAACGGCTTCGCAGACCACTAATGTTGTCCCGCATGTCGCTACGCTCATGCGGGCTACAATTCCTCGCAACCGTCGTACTGGATTCGCTCCGCTCGCAATGACGCCAGACCGCTTGCCATTGCGACCGGCGCGATAGATGATCGCCGCGCAACGAGACGCGCGCGGTTTCAAGCGTGCCGGGATTTCGGGAGCGGCAGGACGGGTGGCGGCGCTAGAACAGAACGACGAGCCGGAACAGGCCGCCCCCGAGCAGGGTTATCGCAACACCATCATCTCCGGCGCCTGCCTGAGCATCGCCTGGTTCGGCGACAGCGTCATCTACATCACCTTGCCGCTCTACGCGGCCTCGTTCGGCCTCGATGCGGTGCTGGTCGGCGTTTTGCTCTCGTGCAACCGAGTCGTGCGCATTCTCGGCTACGGCTGGGTCGCGCCACTGGCGCGACGCTTCGGCGCCAATATGCTGACTGCGGCTGCATGCACCGCCGCGGCGCTGACGACGATTGGCTACGGCGTTGCGACAAGCTTTGCCGTATTCTTCGTGGTTCGCTGCATATGGGGCGGCGCGTGGGGTATCCTCAACCTGACGATGACGGCCTATGCGTATGGTGACGGGCGCGGAGCCGGCAAACGTATCGGCGTGGCGCGGGCGGCCAGCATTGTCGGGCCAATGCTGGCGCTTGTTGCGGTCGGGCCGCTCTGTGTCGCGATCGGCCCGCACCAGATGTTCGTCCTGTACGGGGTGCTGAGCCTGATCGCGATTCCGATCGCCTTCATGCTGCCGCCGATGCGGGCGGAGCCGAAGGGCGATGCCGGGCCTGAGAAACGCTGGCGGCCGACGCCGCTGAATATCCTTTTCTTCGGCCTTGCCTTTGCCGCCGACGGCGTGTTGGGCACGACGATCTCCGTGCTGCTCTCGGGATTCATGCCGACGTCGCAGGCGATCATCGGCGCCGGGCTGATCATGGCCCTTCGGCAACTGCTCGGCATCTCGCTGGCCTTCATCAGCGGCCCGATCACCGACCGGCTTGGCGCACACCGCCTGCTGCTACCCTGCACGCTGTCCGTCATCGTCGGGCTTTTGATCGTCGCGGCCGGCTTCATCTACGTCGGCGCGATCCTGATCATCTTCTCGCGCGGCCTCCTGCAGACGGTCGGCCCGGTGCTCGCGGCCGAGAAATCCTCCGATCGCATCGCGGCGCTTGCGTCCTACGCGACCTGGACCGATGTCGGTCTCGCCGGCGGAGCGTTTCTCGGCACAGTCGGTGTTGCGTCACTCGGCTCGACGCCCACATACTCGCTGATGGCGGCCGCGCTCATCCTCGCCACCGCCTGGCAATTTTTCGATTCCAGAAAAGCTTCGTCGGCAATCAAGTAGAAGAGGAAATCGCCCATGGCCACCGCACAACGCATCGTCCTTGCCTCCCGCCCGGTCGGCGAACCGAAGCCTGAGAACTTTCGCCTCGAGGACGTCCCGGTGCCGTCGCCGGGACCCGGGCAGGTGCTGCTGCGGACGATCTGGCTCTCGCTTGATCCCTATATGCGCGGGCGCATGAGCGATGCGCCATCCTACGCGCAGCCGGTGCAGATCGACCAGGTGATGGAGGGCGGGACGGTCAGCGAGGTCGCAGCCTCCAATCACCCGGATTTCAAGGCGGGCGAGGTGGTGTTGAGCCGCGCCGGCTGGCAGACGCATTTCATTTCGGACGGCAAGGGCCTGCGCAAGGTCGACGCCAAAGCCGCGCCGACGTCGACGGCGCTGGGTGTGCTGGGCATGCCCGGCATGACCGCGTACACGGGCTTGCTCGACATCGGCAAGC
Organism: Bradyrhizobium sp. LHD-71; assembly: GCF_031157255.1. Classification (GTDB taxonomy): domain Bacteria; phylum Pseudomonadota; class Alphaproteobacteria; order Rhizobiales; family Xanthobacteraceae; genus P52-10. The sequence continues at coordinate 63,876 of NZ_JAVIFX010000026.1, forward strand.
CGCAGCCCGGCGAGACGGTCGTGGTCGCCGCGGCATCAGGGGCTGTCGGCTCTGCCGTGGGGCAGATTGCGAAGATCAAAGGCGCTCGCGCGATCGGCATCGCTGGCGGCGCTGAGAAGTGCAAGTACGTCAAGGATGTGCTCGGCTTCGATGATTGTCTCGATCACCGCGATCCCGACATGGCCGCCAAGCTCAAGGCCGCGTGCCCGAAGGGCATCGACGTGTATTTCGAGAACGTCGGCGGCAAGGTGTTCGAGGCCGTACTGCCGCTCCTGAATCCGTTTGCACGGATTCCGGTTTGCGGCCTGATCGCGCAATACAACGCCTTCGAGGAAGAGAAGGGCGGCAAGGCCATGTCGTTCCTGATGCGCAACGTGCTGACCAAGCGGCTGGCCATCCGCGGCTTCATCGTCAGCGATTTTGCGTCACGCTATGGCGATTTCATCACCGACATGACGAAATGGTTCGGCGAGGGAAAGTTGAAGTATCGCGAAACGGTCGAGGACGGGCTCGCCAATGCGCCGCGGGCGTTCATGGGCATGCTGCGCGGCGAAAATTTCGGCAAGCAACTGGTGCGCGTCGGACCGGACAAGGGGTGAGGACGGACGTTGATCCGTAATCGGATCAAGCCAAATCGCTACCGTCATGCCCTGTCATCGGCTCCGCGCGGCGCAGCCGATGACAGGGCTCCGGCGGGCATCCAGTAAGCCGCAGCTCTTGCGATTTGAGCACTGACGCTCCGGGACCGGGTCCCCAGGACAACAAGATTTGCGAGCTGCAAATCCAGATTCCGCTTAGAGCCAGCCGGTCGGATCTTCGATCGGACGGCCGTCGATAGCGCGAACCATGCCGCGGATGACGCGGAAGATCTGCCAGACGGCGAGGACGGCGAGGATCAGAAAGCCGACCCCGACGATCGTCAAAAGCCCGCCGATGACGAGGCCGACCAGGCTGATCCAGAACGTGCGGATCGCCGATGTCATGTGCGTATCGAATCCGGTCCCGACGAGCTGGCCGCGCTTCGTGTAGGCGATAACCAGACCGACCACCATGGTGATGAAAGCCGTGAAGTAGGAGGCGATATAAAGGCCCCAGACGATCATCGCCCAGGTCCTCGGATCGGTGCCGTTTTCGGTCGGCTGCATCGACATCGCGCGCTGTCCCTCACTGCAACAGGTGAAGCCTAGCGTTGGCTGCGCGGGGTGTCCACGACGTTCTATCGAGGTCGCTGATGGATTGTCAGATGACGCGATAGCGGATCGCAAAATTGTCGTCGTGCATCGAGCGTTCGTCGCTGCTCTTGGTGTTGGCAATGACGTCGGACGGATGCCAGGGGCCAAATTCGGTCGAGCGATCGGGCTTTGCAGCGAGCTCGATCGTGAATTGCCGCTGCGGCTGGCCCGGCATGCTGAGCACGAGGACTCGTCGGCCGGTGTGGACGTTGATCGGCACGGTGCCTTTCAGGGTCGCGCGGCCGTCGGTGACCGCTGACCACGCACCCCCGCGCAGTTGCGCCATTGTCTGATTGACGTCCGTGTGCAATTCGACCTGCGCTTCGCGTTTCGACGAGCCTGCCGCGATCACGCGCGGGAGGCGGATCTCGAACTCGATCGCGCGAGCGCCGACCGCCAGTCCAAGATGCTCCATGGCGCTAAGCCGCAGGCTCGAGCCGGCGGCGGCGAGGATGAGGACGGCGAGGCTTATTCCGATCACCACGCTGTTGCGCTGGCCCTGGCGCATCGACCGGATTCGGCCGGAGACGCGCAAGGCGATGGCGATCACGAGCAGGGCGCCGGCAGAACCTGCAACAAGAGGATAGATCATGATGATCTCAAACCGGCGGCAAGTGGCCGAAGATTGGGTCGGGCGACTTCCGTTGGTCTGCCCGTCTGCGGCAAGGTTCAAGGTCGCTGCGTCACAGTTCATTTCATCTTGAAATACGGGACGGAGGGAACTTTCCACGGCGAAAACGAGTGCCGCGGCTTGCCGGCAACGGGGCCTGGTCGTCCTTTGGCCGATAGTCGTGCCCGACGGTGTGGATCTCTGTTTGCTTTCGGAATCCTTCGCGTCTACTGAGCGTGCATGACGCCTGCCGCCCGCCTTTCTGCCGCGATGGAAGTGATCGCCGCGATCGATACACAACGCATTCCGGCCACGAACGCGTTGAAGGATTGGGGTGTGGCGCATCGCTTCGCGGGGTCCGGCGATCGCGCGGCGATCTCCGGCCTTGTTTACGATGTGCTGCGGCGGCGCTCGTCATCCGCCTGGCTGATGGACGACGATTCACCCCGCGCGCGCGTGCTGGGGATGCTGAAGCTCGAGCGCGGCTTCGACGTGGAACGGATCAGCAGGCTCTGCGACGGTGCCCGCTTTGCGCCGGCGCCGCTGAGCGACGATGAGCGCGCGGCTCTTGCCTCGCGCACGCTTGATGGCGCGCCTGCTCATGTCGCGGGCGATTTTCCCGAGTGGCTCGACGACGCGTTTGCGAAAGTCTTCGGCGACAACCGCATCCCTGAGACTAGCGCAATGGCGCGCCGCGCGCCGCTCGACCTGCGCGTCAACACGTTGAAAAGCGATCGGGACAAGGTGAGGGCGTCGTTGCGTCACCTCGGCGCACAACCGACCCCCTGGTCGCCGTTCGGTTTGCGTATCGAACTGGATGCCGATGCACGCAGTCCCGGCATTCAGGCGGAGCCCGATTTCATCAAGGGGGCGGTCGAGATTCAGGACGAGGGGTCGCAGCTTGCGGCGCTCTTCACCGCCGCGAAGTCCGGCGAGCAGGTGATCGATCTATGCGCCGGAGCCGGCGGCAAGACGTTGGCGCTGGCGGCCATGATGGGCGGTCGCGGCCGCCTGATCGCGACGGACCGCGACAAGCGTCAGCTCGCGCCCATCCACGAGCGGCTATCCCGCGCCGGCGTTCACAATGCCGATGTCCGGACGCCGAAGGATGGCGACCCGCTCGCGGGCCTGGATGGCAGTTCGGATCTTGTCGTCATTGATGCGCCTTGCACCGGCACCGGAACCTGGCGGCGCAATCCGGATGCGAAATGGCGCATGCGGCCCGGCGCGCTCGAGCAGCGCGTGAAAGATCAGATCGAAGTGCTCGATCGCGCCGCCCGGCTTGTCAAGCCAGGCGGCCGCGTTGCCTACATCACCTGTTCTGTGCTGCCGCAGGAAAACGGGGAGCAGATTCGGCACTTCATTTCCCGCCATCCGGATTTCGAAATCGTGAATGCGACAGATTTCACCGCTCCGTTGGGCGAGCGCGCAATTGCATTTCGCGATGCGGCGTTGCTCTCAAGTGAGGGTGTGTTGCTTACGCCACAGCGGACGAAAACCGACGGGTTTTTTGTGTCCGTCTTGAAAAGACCGCATTAGCGGGGCGCTCCTAGACGCTAATGTTGCATGCGGCGACGTTGTGTTGTCTCCGCTATGAAAGGAATACGACGTTGAACTTGAAGACGCCGAACTTGAAGACCTTGAAAAAGGCTCTGCTTCTGACCTTCCTCGCGAGCTCGGCTGCGACAGGCGCCTTCGCGCAGACCAACACGCGCGAAGCCGGAGAACGCGCATGCGGTCGCGACGCTTCGCGGTTCTGCAAGGCGGTGATCAATGAAAGCGACATGACCGTGCTGGCTTGTCTGCAGAAGAACCGGACCAAGCTTTCGGGAGCCTGCCAGAAGGTGTTGCGCGACAACGGTGTCTGGGAGCCTGGAAAATAGGTCAGTATTATTGACATATGCCGGTTGCCGCGTCAGAATTGCGGATAGTCGGTAGTCGGGCCCGTGCAACTGTTGCCGCGGCGCACCGATGCGTTTAATTGCTGTCCATGACACCAGCCAATGCAAGCTTTGAGTCGGCGCCGCCTCCGGTGGCGGCGCATGACAAGATTCTTATCATCGATTTCGGCAGCCAGGTAACGCAGCTGATTGCGCGGCGTGTGCGCGAGGAGGGCGTTTATTCCGAGATCGTGCCGTTCCAGAAGGCTGAAACCGCCTTCCGGGAGATGAAGCCGAAGGCGGTGATCCTGTCCGGAGGTCCCGAGTCGGTGCACGAGACCGGCTCGCCCCGGGCGCCGCAACTTATTTTCGAGGCCGGCGTGCCGGTGCTCGGCATCTGCTACGGACAGATGACCATGGCCGCGCAGCTCGGCGGCATGGTCGAAGGCGGGCATCACCGCGAATTCGGCCGGGCCGATCTTGAGGTCAAGGCGAAGAGCAAGCTGTTCGAGACCGATTGGAAGGTCGGCGAGCGGCATCAGGTCTGGATGAGCCACGGCGATCGCATCACCCAGATGCCGCCGGGTTTCGAGGTGGCCGGCGTCTCGCAGAACGCGCCGTTCGCGATCATCCAGGACGAAACCCGCAAATACTACGGGCTGATGTTCCATCCGGAGGTGGTGCACACGCCCGACGGCGCGAAGCTGATCCGCAATTTCGTCCGCAAGGTTGCAGGCCTGAAAGGCGACTGGACCATGCGCGCTTTCCGCGACGAGGCGATCGAGAAGATCCGCGCGCAGGTCGGCAAGGCTAGGGTGATCTGCGGATTGTCGGGCGGGGTGGATTCTGCGGTCGCTGCGGTGCTGATCCACGAGGCGATCGGCGATCAGCTGACCTGCGTGTTTGTCGATCACGGCCTGCTGCGGCTCGCCGAAGCTGAGACGGTCGTGAACCTGTTCCGCAATCACTACAACATCCCGCTGGTTCACGTTGATGCGTCGAAGCAATTCTTGGGCGAGCTCGCCGGCGTCACCGACCCGGAGCAGAAGCGCAAGACCATCGGCAGGCTGTTCATCGACGTCTTCGAGGCGGAAGCGAAGAAGATCGGCGGCGCGGAGTTTCTCGCGCAGGGCACGCTCTATCCGGACGTGATCGAGAGCGTGTCGTTCACTGGCGGACCGTCAGTGACGATCAAGTCGCATCACAATGTCGGCGGCTTGCCGGCCCGCATGAACATGAAGCTGGTCGAGCCCTTACGCGAACTGTTCAAGGACGAGGTGCGCGTGCTGGGCCGCGAGCTCGGCCTTCCCGACGCATTCGTCGGTCGCCATCCGTTTCCTGGACCGGGCCTTGCGATCCGCTGCCCCAGCGACATCACGCCGGAAAAGCTCGACATCCTGCGCAAGGCTGACGCGATCTACATCGAGGAGATTCGTCGCGCCGGCCTCTACGACACGATCTGGCAGGCGTTCGCCGTGCTACTGCCGGTGAAGACCGTCGGCGTGATGGGTGACGGCCGCACCTACGATTACGTCGTCGGCCTGCGCGCCGTGACATCGACCGACGGCATGACCGCAGACTTCTATCCTTTCGACATGAAGTTCTTAGGGACAACCGCCACCCGCATCATCAACGAAGTGAAAGGCGTCAACCGCGTCGTCTACGACGTGACAAGCAAGCCGCCGGGCACGATCGAGTGGGAGTGACGGGGGAGTCGAAAAGGACGGGTATCGGATAGTAGAGGATAGAGGCGGCGATAGTCTTTGAAGGTCGCCGACACCCGATCAAGCAGATTGCTTGCTGCCACCTACCGTTCCGAGATCAACATCACGCCATACGCTGCAATAAATCGTAGAAGGCCGTCAGCCAAAACGCGGCCGAAGCAGCAGCTCGTCCGAGGGATCACGCATTTCGCAGAGCCTCCGCCAGGAAATCCGTGAACACACGGGCCGCGCGTTTCGGCGTTCTTCCGAGGTATAGACGGCGCTCAGTTCGCGATGTCGCGCCCAACCTACGATTACTTCAGGAAGTCGCGGATATTTTCGGCAATCTGTGTGGCATGCGTCTCTATTGCAAAGTGGCCAGTATCGAAGAAGCGGACCACGGCATGGGGAATGTCGCGCTTGAATGCCTCGGCGCCCGGCCGCAGGAAGAACGGATCGTTCTTGCCCCACACCGCTAAAAGCGGAGGTTTGTGGGTGCGGAAGTATTTCTGGAATGACGGATACAGCGCGACGTTGCTCTTATAGTCGCCCAAGAGGTCGAGTTGCACTTCATCCGCACCAGGACGGGCCAAATAAAAGTCGTCGAGGTTCGGACCATCCGGTGATACCACCGTCTTGTCAGGTACGCCGTGCGTGTATTGCCAGTGGGTCATCTCCGGCGTGAGGAAGGCGCGCAGCGCTTGTCGGTTCGCCTGTGACGGGTCCTGCCAGTAGGCCCGGATCGGAGTCCAGCCGTCACTGAGACCCTCCTCGTAGGCGTTGCCGTTCTGCGAAATGATGGCGGTTATCCGCTTGGGATGGCGGACAGCGAGCCGGAAACCCGTCGGCGCGCCGTAGTCGAAGACATACACCGCAAACCGGTCGAAGCCGATGACCTCGGTAAAGCGGTCGATCACGTCGGCGATGTTGTCGAATGTGTATTTGAACTTTTCCCGCGGCGGCATGTCGGATTGACCGAAACCAGGAAGGTCCGGAGCGACCATATGAAATCTGTCGGCGAGCAGCGCTCGGGAAGCCGTGCAGCAACAGCAGCTTCGGGCCATTGGTTGTTCCCGCTTGGCGATAAAAGACCTTGAGACCGTCAACATTGGCCCAGCGGTATCTGACGTCCGCCATGAAAACCTCCTCCGTCTATGACCTTCATTGCATCGAGACGATTGTTGTGAGAGGAGCGATGAGCCTTCGATTATGACCTGTGAGGCTCGTCTCAATTGCTGGTTACGGAGCGCATCACGTCGCGAGTAATGTCGACGATAGCCGAGGCAGCGGTGACGCTGGGTGCGTGATCGACGGCGTGCAGCGTTGTCTTCGCATTCATGCGCTCCGCCATGTAGCGCTGCGTCTCATGGACGATCATCCGGTCCTCTCCAGCAACTAGCGCCATGGACCAGCACCAAACGGCCGCCCCGCACCGCTTTCCTCAGCCCAACGTCCCCATCCACCGCGAGATGGACTGCCCAATCTCGTCCGGCGAGTCTTCCTGGACGTAATGGCGCCCCGCAACCGTCACCTCGGTCAGCGCTGGCAACCCGCGGATGAAGGCTAGATCCTCGTCGTTGGCGAGGATTGCGCCGGGCTCTGCCCTGAAGAACAGCTTGGGCACCGGGCTCGTCGACAGCCAGTCCGCAGAGGCGGACACGATCGCCGCCACGTCGGGCGGCTCACCATCGACGGGAATCTGCCGGGGCCACGTCAGCGTCGGCCGTCGTCCCTCGCCGGACTCGGCGAACGGCCGTCGGTAGTGCGCCATCTCCTCGGCGGAGAGGGTGCGCAGGATCGCCCCCGGCAAGATGCGCTCGATGAAGAAGTTGTCCCGCAGGACCATCTCCTCGCCAGCCTCCGAACGCAGCGCCTGCAAGGCTGAACGCATGTTTATCTTGTCCCAGTGGTCCCAGCCCTGCGGCCGCACGATCGCCTCCATGAACGCGATGCCCTTCACGGCCTCGCGGTGACGGTTGGCCCAGTCGAAGCCGAGGGCCGAACCCCAGTCGTGGATGACCAAGGTGACCCGCTCGCGCACATCCAGGGCCTCGAGCAGAGCGTCGAGGTAGCGACGGTGCTCGACGAAGCGATACGAGCCGGGGCCACTGTCAGGCAGCTTGTCGGAGTCGCCCATGCCGATCAGGTCGGGGGCGATGCAGCGGCCTCGCGGCTGCAGGTGCGGCAACACGTTGCGCCAGAGGTACGACGAAGTGGGATTGCCATGCAGCAGCACGACGGGGTCACCCTCTCCCACCTCCACGTATGCCATCTCGCGGTCGAGCACCTGCCGTCGCTTCTTTTTGTACGGAAATGCCGCAGAGATTTTGTTAGCGGCGCTGCCGAGCTCTGTTGAAGGCTTCATAGGGCCGACTCCTTTGCGATTGAAGGTTCGTCTCGAGATCCGCTCCAGCCATAACCAGCTTAAATTACTCTAACAGGTTACTTCGGTGAGGTATAACTTGTCAATTGTCATTTAAGCGGTTATGCGATTGGCCTGCTTCGACGGGGTCATCCGTGCAAGACAGACCGCCTGCAATGTTTCTCGCCGACTCGCTCGGCCTCGATTTTCTGAATTCCATCGCGACGCCGGCCGATGCACCTGTGGACTGGCTCGACAGTGGCGACGGTCTCTTGAAGTGGCTGGCTCAAGCCAAGCTTGTGCCAGCGGATGCATTGGATGAGCTGAAGGCTCAGGCGATGCCAGCTGCACTGGACAAGGTCGCAGGCCAGGCTCGAGATCTACGCGAGTGGTTCAGAGGCTTCGTACATAAGCATATGGGCCAGCCGCTTCCGCCCAAGGCGCTGAACGAACTGGGACCTCTGAACAAGCTCTTGGAGCGTGACGAGGCGTTCGGCCGGATATCAAGGTATCGCCATGATGGCGGTGATCGCCTCGAGCTGCAAATGGTGCGGCGCTGGCGATCTCCTGAGTCCCTGCTGCTACCGATCGGCGAAGCGTTGGCGAAGTTTGTGTGTGAAGAAAACTTCGCCGACATCAAAGTATGCGAGGGACATCGCTGCACCCTGGTGTTCGCCGACCATACGCGGAGGCGGGCGAGAAGATGGTGCAGCATGGCGATCTGCGGCAATCGCGCCAAACAGGCTGCGCACCGCAGGCGCCTGAAAAAGGAACGCTGACAGGTTGTCTAACTCTGGATAGCTAGATCAACTTCAGCTCTTCAAGCTCGCACTCCCGTCCTTGCCCATAATGATGTGATCGTGCACCAATGCCGGGCGACTTCGCCACGTCGACGATCGCCTGCGTCATCTGGATGTCGGCATGCGAGGAGGCGGGTCGCCGGAGGAGCCGTCGTGCACCTGTGCGACGAACGAGATGATGCTGGACATCGGAGGCTAGCACTCATGCTACTCTGAAGCCAGGTGCGGAGATTTCGTAGCATGGCGACGTTCGTATTTGGAATGAACCAGTCCCTGGACGGCTATGTCGACCATTCGGAGATGCGGACAGGACCCGCGCTTTTTCGGCACTGGATAGAGCACGTGCGCGATCTGACCGGTAGTGTGTACGGTCGCCGCATGTACGAGGTCATGCGTTATTGGGACGAAGACGATCCGGAGTGGAGCGACGAGCAACGCGAGTTCGCAGCCGCGTGGCGGCGGCAACCGAAATGGGTTGTCTCGCGTTCGTTGAAGTCGGTCGGCCCCAACGCCACGCTTGTCGGGGATGATGTCGGGGCGGTGGTGCGTGACCTGAAGTCTCGGCTTGATGGGGAGATCGCTGTTTCCGGACCGAGCTGGCACAAAGCCTGACTGACCTTGGACTTATTGACGAGTATCGGCTCTACTTTCATCCCGTCGTGCTTGGTCATGGCAAGCCATTCTTTGCCGGCCCTCGGCCGCCGCTCCGCCTTGTGGCCAGCGATCTGATTGATGAGGACGTGATCAGGTTGACATACGTTCCTGCATGATCGCGCGACAGGCGGCACGAACTGCGCCGACGCGAGCAGGCTCTAAATTTTTCGGCTGTCGTAAGCCCAATGCAAAAGGGCTTGGCGCTGGCGTGGCCGGCAGGTCGGGTCGCCCGGTTCACAATGCTTTCTGATCTGTGAAACGTGTCGGCTGATCGCCTTCCAGCGGCCGATCTGGCGCGCGTCCTCGTCAGGCAGGCGCCGGCCCATGTAGTAGCGGCAGTACCATTGGAACCAGCCGCGCGGATCGTCTGGGTGAATCCAGCCCTTTCGCCGCCATTCCGACAACGGTTGACTGGCATCCACGCCGAAGTAATTCAAGGAGCAGTCGCGGTCCGAAGGCGATAGTTTCGCGCGCGCGAACCAACTCGCTGGAAACTCGCTACGGCAGTCGGTCAGGTATTTGCCGCAGAACACGCCGAGTTGAAGCATCTGTTTGGGCGTCAAATCGGGCCGGAATTGCGGGTCGAAACCACGGCCCGTCGCCGCAGACAATGTGTAGCGATAACCTTTCTGCATCTTGTCGTTGACGATGACAGTGCGCCGGCGCATCCCGACCTCCTGTTAGTTCAACAGCCAACAGAACCGAAGCGAACGCCACCCAGGCGGCGTAGTCACGACGCCGAAGATAGTCAACGCGTCGATCCGAAGATTCAGCATCAATTTGATGAAGCCGGTACCGAAGAACGCAAATGAGAACATTATTGAGTTGGAACAGAAAACGGATCAACGGCACCTCGGTGCATCTCGGCCGTTGCAAATGTTGCCAGCATTCTTGCCTGGAAATAGGATACTGAGTACCCCATCCTGGAGAGGATGAGCATCATGCGACTGGTCGGAGACATTGGCGGCACCAACGCAAGGTTCGGAATTGCGGAGCCTGGTAATCAGCCGTCCAATGTACGCAAGCTGGCTATCGCGCAGTATCCCGGCCTTGTCGAGGCAGTGCAGGATTATCTGTCTGGTGTCCCAATGCTGGACGAGGCGGTGCTTGCCGTGGCGGGACCCATTGTGGGCGATGAGGTTGCGTTCAGCAACAGCGCCTGGCGATTTTCGATTGAAGATGTGCGCATCCGGCTCGGATTGCGCAGGCTGGTCATCATCAATGATCTCGTTGCGCACGCGTTATCCGTCGCGTCACTGTCGCCCGATGAGATCGGCGCGCTAAAGTCGGGAACCCGCGATCCAAGACAGCCTGTGCTCGTGATCGGTCCCGGAACCGGCTTGGGCGTTGCCTTTCTTCTGAACAATGCCGGTACACTTGTCGGCGTTCCGAGCGAGGCCGGACACGCCACGTTTGCCCCGACAGATCGTGTTCAGACGGAAATCCTAGCGCGTCTCCAGGGCCAACACGGGCATGTGCCAGTTGAGCGATTGCTGTCCGGACCAGGATTGCTGGTGATTGCGAGAACCTTGGCCGAAATAAACGGCCAGAACATCGACGTGCGCGATCCAAGAGACGTTTCGGCGCGCGCAGCAACGGGTGAATGCGCCATCTGCCGCGAGACGATGAAGATCTTTTCATCCATTCTCGGTTCGACCGCTGGGAATCTTGCTCTGACCCTTTTGACCAGGGGCGGAGTGTTCATCACCGGCGGACTCTGCCGCGGGCTACGGCCGCTGTTGGACAGAGACAAGCTCACCCACGCATTCATCGCGAAGGGGCCTCTCCGATCACATCTGGAGGACATCCCGATCGACCAGATTCTGCGTCCTCACGCAGCTCTGTCAGGCGCCGCGAAGTATGTGAAACCGAGCGGCGGCTCTTGAGCCGGAATTGGTGTTGTCGCTGGAGCGACCTCTCACGCTCAATGTGCGGAAGAGCGAAGGCGACCGCTGACGCGACGGCCCCATATCGGCCCACGTCCGAGCCGCCCGCGTGTCCTACCTGATCAAGATGCTAGACGATGCAGGCAAATATCGCCTGGCGAGGCCATGCGGTTGCGGTTCACGGGCGTTCTCTTGGAGGCGTGTGGCCATGCGGTTGAAATGGTTACGGCCAGGCACCTCGACAAAGCGATACGAGGCGGCCGAGAGCAGCAGAACGACTGCGAGGAACACGAATGGCAGCATACCCGGAGGCCACGACTGGAACATGCCGAGTTGTTGCGGCGGAGCCGACACCTCCCGGATCCCGGTGAGCCAGGCCAGGTAGACTATCATCACCAGCACGAGCTTGTGCGTGATGTAGATGGAGTACGAGTAGCGCGCGACCGTACGGAACGGCGCGAGTTTGAGGAGCCGTGAAAGGACACCCTGTTCGCGCGCAAATATCAGGATCACGACAGCGAAGACAACCGGCGCCGCAAGACTACCAGCCGAGACGGCATCCGGATTGCGGCCAGCACTGACGACGAGCAACACCACGGCCGTGAGGCTGACGATCTCGGCAATCGTCGCGAATTTGAGCTGCGCGGCGCGACAGCGTTCGTGCACGTGATAGGCAACGCCGCCGGCGAAGAAACCTGCAACGCAGCGAAGAAATCCATAATCAAAGGTCGAATTCATGTAGGTGGGTGCGCGCCACATGATGACGGCAAGGGCGAGGGCCGACAGCCCGATCGATACGATCACCAGCCGCCGCTGTCCGCACAAGACCACGCAGGCGAACAGGAGATAGGTGTAGAATTCTGCACCGATACTCCAGGCTGGTCCATTCCATGTCGCCGTGCCCTGCAGACCCATGGCATTGAGCAGAACCACTTGCAGCAGCAATCCAGGGATCGAGTATTCGCCCTGACCCGACGAGATACTGAGAGTGTTCGGATGCGGCAACGCGCCGATTGCTGCAACAACGGCCACAAATCCAGCCAGCGTAGCGAGGTGCGCGGGCCACACTCGGCCAAGGCGTCGAATCACGAAGATCCATGCCTCGGTATCGCTGTCGATGCGGTCACGATAGGCGTGGAAGATGACGAAGCCGCTCAACACAAAAAAGAAATCGACGAACAGGTACGAGTTATGAAGAAACCGGACGTCCTGGAGATCGTTCGGCAGCGAGTAGACATAATGATAGAACGCGACCAGCAGGGCGCACACGCCCCTCCACGCGTCCAAACTTTCAAAACGATCCGATTGAGTCACTAGCCGGCGGCCCCTGGTGCGCCAACGCAGATCGCACGATACCGTTCCGCGCCAGATCATGACATTGTTGCGGCATAGATCTGGCAACATTGTCTCGATGAGCTTCAAAGCCGGTGCTCACACCCGGCCGAAGAGGGAATGAAGGTGTTCAGCAAAATCATGTTCGCCGCCCTGTTTGTTTTGGATCAGGACAGAGCGCTCGACGTCTACACGGCAGCTTCAGTCCGTCACACGCAAGGCATGGCCATCCATCACGCGGCGCCAGGACAGGCGCGACAGATCGATGGAACGAAATCCGCCGTCCAGGATCAGCTCCTTGACGGCGCGTCCCACGGCCGGCGCGTGCATTAAACCGTGACCGGAAAATCCGGCGGCCAGGATGAAGTTCGACACCTTGTCGAAGCGGTCGATAATTGGGTTGTTGTCCAGCCGGTTCATATCGTAGTGGCCGACCCAGCCACCCTTCAGCTTGATTGCTTCGAATGCGTCGCATTGGTCGGCGAGCTGCGGCCACAGCACGGTTTCAAACATCTCAAGCTCCAGGTCCCAGTTGAGGCCGCTCGGTTGCTGGTGGTTCGTGAATCCCGAAAGATAGCCGTCCTGGTGCATGCGAACTCCAGGACCGTCCATGCGGCGCATCGCCGGAATTGGTTCGATGCGCTGCTGCGTCAGAAAATAGAACTGTTGGCGACGCATCGGCTCGATCGGCACCGACATGCCGACCATGGCGCATATCTCTGAGGCCCAGCAATTGGCTGCATTGACCAGCGTGTCGACGGGCAGGCTGAGGCCCGAGGCGAGGTACGCGTCGGTTACCAGCGTGCCAGACAGGTCCAGCGCGACGAGCCGGTCCTGGATATACGTGACGCCAAGTCCTTCCGCTGCCCGACGGAACCCCATCAGCGCAGCGTAGGGATCAATCTGCCCGTCGGCGAGCGACAACGCGGCGCAATCGACACCGACAAAGCGAAAGGAAGGATAACGCCGGCGGAGTTCGTCGGCATCGAGGAGCTGCACCTCCACACCGACCTCTCGCTGCATGCGGACATTGGCTTCAAGCGCCGCGATACCTTCCGTGCCGTGTACCTGATACATGTAGCCGCAACGGCGAAATTGCGGGTCGAACTCGATCTTGCCGCCACGCACGTGCTCGGCGAAAGCGGAATAGACCTGATCGCCATAGATCGACATTTCGACGTTCTCGCGCAGTCCGTGCTGCAGGCGGATTGCGCCCACCGCGCGCGGCGTGGCGGCAAATTCGTAAGCTGGGTCAGGCTCCAGCACCGTGACCGCGGATGCCGCACCGGCCAGCGCCAGATAATAGGCGATGCAGGAGCCCATGATCCCGCCGCCGGCGATCACGATCTGTGCCATTCACGAGGATCCATCAGTCGTGAGTGCAACTTGCTGTGGTGAATGAGGTCGGAGAGGAACATCGTCTGCTCCGTCGAAGACGAACTGGACGCGGCTCGCCGCCCAAATGCCTTCGGAGTGGCCAATCGGCACTCCGTGCCGATCGACGTCGACCTTGCGCACGACCAGAACCGGCTGGTCGATGTGCTGTTGGAGAAGCTCTGCTTCCTCTTCGCGGGCTCGCCGGGAATGGACGCTGGTCGAGCGGCGGAAGTATTCAATTATGCCATGCGCGCGATAGGCTTCCGTGACCGACTGACCTTCGCGACGCAGCGCCGCCCAATCGGGAAACCGGGTTGCGCACTGAAAGGTGAAACCGAGATTGATGGGCACGCCATCGGCCATGTCTCGCCGCAGCAGCCGATGCACGGGCGCGCCTTCGGCGAGTTGCAGAGCATCGGCCACCCTGCACGAAGCCGGCACGATCTCCTCGGAAATGGTCTCGCCGCTCGGCTCGAACCCCTGAGAGCGCAGGTTCTGCCGGAAGCGCGTGCGCCGGCCGACGTGATAGTTCAACTTCGGCGCATCTTCGACGAAGGTTCCACGACCTTGTTCGACGCGCAGCTTTCCCTCCATTGCGAGCGCCGCCATGGCGCGACGCACCGAGTGGCGGCCCGTATCGAAGATGCGGCGAAGCTCGGGCTCTGTCGGCAATCGGGTGCCCGGGAGGAGGACCCCCGAAGCTATCTCATCCGAGATTCGGTCTCGAATAGCTCGCCATGCATCTCGGCCCATCTGCACCCCCAATCCCGCATTGACTAACTCAAGTGGACGCCTGCCTGCTAAGCCAGTCGGCAATGTTGCTGGACGCTATGGCGGCCGCCTCGCCGACCGGCGCTCCGTCGAGCAGCGCCAGCAGCAGGGCGCCGCAGAAGCGGTCTCCTGCACCAATGCTGTTGCGAAATTTGTCCACTGGTCTCGTGTCGACCGCGAAAGGCGCGGCGCCGTCATAGACCGTGACAGGTCGCGGTCCGTCCGTGACGACGAGGGCCTTGAGCCGCACGCCGGCCAGCGCTTTCGCGCGTGTCCAGGTGTTGGCGATATCCGTTCCTGCATCGGCGCGCGATGTGACGACGTAATCCGCCGGCCGCGGCGTAGCTGGACGCAGCGGCAGTTGCGAGATGACGAGCGGCGTCCGTTGAAGAACCTGCAGCAGGGTTTGGTCGAGCTGCAGCGCGTTAAGATAGGCGGCCGCCGTGCACAGAGGCCCTTTGACACACAACGGCGCCTGGCCGGAGCGGACTGGAGCGAGGATTGTCCGTTCGCCGTTCGGATCGAGCAAGATGTCGAGCGGCTGGGTCTCACCTGCCGATAGCTCGACATGGCGCATGTCGAAACCGGCGCTTTGGAGCGTCTCGAATGCAGATAGGCCCCACGTGTCGCGCATGAGTCGGGATATCAGAGTAACTTTGGCGCCGAGCGCGATCAGTGCGCTGCCGGTATGAAAGCCGCCTCCGCCGAACACCACGCTTTTTCCGCAGGTTCTCAATCGCCCGCCCGGGACCAGAGGCGCATCGAGCTGCCATATCGTATCGGGATGGACGCCACCGATGACGAGCACGTGATGCATCTTAAGGCCCTCAGCGGTCGTCGATGCCGGGAGAGAGCGCATCGACGATGAAACGTTGCGCGATCAGGAACATGATTAGCACAGGTACGATCGACAACAGGCTGGTCGCCATCAGCGGACCCCACACGCGATCAGTGCCCTCCAGATCGGCGAAGGAGGCGATCCCCGTGGTCAGCGTTTTCTTGAAGCGGTCCTCCAGAACAAGCTGGCCCCAGAGATAGATATTCCACGCACCCATGAAAGCGATGACGGAGAGTGCGGCGATTGCGGGCAGGACATTGGGGATGCCGATCTGCAAGAACTGCCGCCAGATGCCGGCGCCATCGATCTGCGCCGCTTCGAACATCGATCCGGGCAGGTTGCGGAAGGCCTGGCGCATGTAGAAGACGTAGAAGCCGATATAGGGGATCGAGGGGATGACCATGGCGCCGTAGGTGTCGAAGGCCTGGATCTTCACAATGGCGATGTATGTCGGGATGATCGCAAGGGCGGTCGGGAACGACATCGTCGCGATGACGAACCAGAACAGCACCTGATGTCCCGGAAACGCGCCCCGCCCAAAGGCGAAGCCGGCCGGGACCGCGAGAGCGAGCTTGCCGAGCGTGATCAGCGTCGCCGTGAGGATGGAGTTCCACATCCACGTCCAGATCGGCTGGCGTTCGGCAGCGAGGACGAAGTTCGAGAGCGTCGGCGTCTCGGGCCAGAGCCGCACGGTTTTTGCCGAGATCAGCTCGTTGGGTGTGAAAGCGGAAGAGACCATCCAGATCAGCGGAAAGACCGTCGCCGCGCACGTGACGAAGAGGACAGCGTGCACCGTCAGCCGGGTCAGGTAGCGCGCACCGTTCATCCGTAGTGAACCCGCCTCTCGCCGACGCGAAACTGCAGCCACGTCACGGATAGGACGACCGCGATGATGAGGACGGCGACGGCGCTGGCCGGCCCGAACTGGAAGAACTGCAATCCCTGCTGCCAGAGGAAATAGAGCACGCTCGAGCTGCGGCCTGCCGGTCCGCCTTGCGTCAGCACGTCGATGACGCCGACGATGTCGTCAAGCACATGGAATATCGTCGTCACGGTGATGAAGAAGGCTGTCGGTGTCATCAGGGGAAGGCTGATGGTGAAGAAATGGCGCGTGGCGTTGGCGCCATCGAGTTGAGAAGCCTCGCGTAAGTCATGCGGTACGTTGGCGAGCGCTGCAAGCCAGAGCAGCATGTTGAGTCCGAAGGTCTTCCAGAACGTGACGAGACAGACGCAGAGCAGGGCGAGGTCAGGATCGGTATGCCAGCGGGATTTCGGAAAGCCGAAATAGCCGAAGAGCTCGTTGAACAGACCGTTCACCGGATTGAGCAGCCAGGACCAGGCGACGCCCGCGACGGAATAGGCGAGGATCGTCGGCAGGAACAGCGCGCCGCGATAGATGCTCTGCGCCGACGTGTCGCGGACAGCATGGATCAGCAGAGCGAGCAGCAGTGGCAGGACGATCTGCGGCGGGATCAGAACCGCGCAGTAAATCACCGTGTTCCACGCTGCGAGCCTGAAGTCGTTGTTATCGAGGATGGTCGCGTAATTGCCGAAGCCGACATAGCGCAATTCGGACGACAAGAGATTCCAGTCGAGCAGCGACAGCAGTGCCGAGGCGATGAGCGGCCCATACAGAAAGATCGCGACCGAAAGGACGGCCGGCCCCACAAAAAGATAGGGAGCGATGCTGCCAAAAGGCGACCGCATGGCAGTGCCGGTCAGGCCGAGATTAAAGTGTGGAGCTCCTGGTCGGCCGCCTTCATGCCCTCGGCGATGCCGACCTCCTTGAGCAGCATGCGCGAAACCCATTTGCGCCAGATCGCCTGGCCTTCCAGCCCGCGCTTGCCCGGCCAGATGGTCTCGGCCGTCAGCCCGTCGGCGAGCTGTTCGGCGGCCGGCTTCATGAACGCGTTGATCAGCGGAATCTCGTGCACGGAAGTGTTGAGGTAACCGACCTCCGACCAGATCGACTGCCCTTCCTTCGAAGCACAGAAGGCCAGGAAGGAGAGTGAGGCCTCGGCCTGCTCCTTCTCTCGGGCGTAGATCGCAAGGAAATTGCCGCCGCTGTTCATTCGGCGCGGATGCCCCGCGAGGCCCGGGAATTTGGTGGTGACCGCCTCGGCTGCACCGAAGGGGAAGACAGTTGCGCGCGTCGAGCTCGTGGTGCAGATGGCGAGTGCGCCGGATTCAAAGGCAGCGTCCTGCTCCTTGGCACCGATGGGGACCCAAAGTCCTTCGAAAGCGGGTGAGCAATAGGCTTTCATGCCGGCGATGGCTTCGGGGCTGTTCAGTGCGAGCTTGCCGTCGGGATCGATGATGTGGCCGCCGGCATTCTGGATGAACGACTGGCTCGTCCATTCGTTGTTGGAAAGCGCGAGCGGCGAGCGATAGCTTGGATGCCTGCCCTTGAGCTTGCCATCAAGCGTACGGGCGGCACTGTAGAGCCAGTCGATATCCGGGTTTTGCGGCAGGGCCGGGTCGAGACCTGCCTCTTGCCACAACGCCTTGTTGATGAACGTGATCGGCGTTGACATCGCCCAGGGTAGTCCGATCAGCGCGCCGTCGATCGTGACGAGCGGCAAGACGGAAGGCTGAAACTTCGCAAGGATCGCGTCCGAAGCGCCGATCTCGCGCAAATCTCGCGCACCGAGCGTGCGTCGGGCGAAATAGCCGAACTTCCAGCCGGTAATCATCATGGCAGGGGGCCGGCCCGCCGCCGTGCTCGCTACGGCTTTGGCGACCGCCGCTTCGTAGTCGCCATCGAAGCGGTTCGCCACGGTTACGCCGAGCTTTTTCCCGTTGAACGCATCGACGACCTTCTGAAAGGGCTTGTCCGCGCCCCACGTGCTTGAAATCACCACTTGGGCATCGGTCGACCAAGCCCGCCGTGCGGTGATGGTGCTTGCAACCGCGCTTGCGGCAATGCCTGCAAAGAATTGACGCCGACCAATCCCCACTGCCCATCCTCCTGGATCGAACCCGGCACAAAACATTCGGATGATTTGTGGCGCGGCCGGGTTACAGCCATGTGACGGCATGGGACGCGGACGTGCATCGTCTGCGAGGGTTTCTACTCATCGATCAGATGGCGCCAAGCGACGCACGGGCACCAGCGCCGAAAAAATTTCCCGGAAGATGTCGATTTCCGCGAACCCCGTTCGTCGTTCGAATGTCAGGCCGGTAAAATCGGCGCGAAGAAGGAGACAGACGATGCGTGTGATGGTGCTCGTGAAGGCGACCGACGACAGTGAAAAGGGCTTTGTCCCCACGCCCGAGAACATGGAAGCGATGGAGGAGATGGGCAAATTCAACGAGGAACTGCGCAAGGCCGGCATCCTGCGCGCCGCCGACGGCCTCACGCCTTCCTCGCAGGGCAAACGCATTGCGTTCGATGGTTCCAACCGCACGGTTACTGATGGGCCTTTCGCCGAGACTCGCGAGCTGGTCGCCGGCTTCTGGCTCTGGGACGTCAAGGACATGGATGAGGCCGTCGCCTGGGTGAAGCGTTGCCCCAATCCCATGCCGGGACCGAGCGAGATCGAAATCCGGCCGCTGTATGAGATGGCTGATTTGCTGCCGGAACCCGATGCCGGGCGTCGCGGAAATCGATGACCGGACGCGGGAGAACCTCAGCGGCGACCGAGACTGTCGGTTGTAGCCTGCTTGCCTCCTTGTGGCTTTGGTCGACAAGGAGGCAGGCAGTCGCCTTTAATCCGGCAGCAGGGCCAGTTCGAGCCGTGCGAGGCGTTCTGGATTCGCGATTGCCCAAATCTCGGCGATCCTTCCATTTCTGAACGTGAGATGGAGCACCACGTGACGGTGCTCGTCGGGAGCGATCACGAGGCCAAAGCCGCCGTCCACAAGCGCCGGCAGTGCACTGCGCGCGCGCCCCTTGAAAGCTGCTGCCACCGCTGCGGCGCCACGGATCTCAGGAACTGAACCCTGACGAATAGCCTCGTCATCGGCCCGAAAGACCGCGTCCGGATCGAGCACAGAAAGAAGCGCATCGAAATCACCGCCCTGGGCTGCCTTAAGAAAGGCTTCGACCAGCTTCCAATGCCGGTTCCGCTTCGCATCGCCGGCGATGGGTGAAGCTTGCACGCGGCTTCGGGCACGGCTTGCGAGCTGACGTGTGGCGCCCTCGGACCGGCGGACAATGGGAGCGATCTCACTGAACGGAACGGCGAACACGTCGTGCAGAACGAATGCCAGACGCTCAGCGGGCGCAAGCCTTTCGAGAACCACAAACAGAGCGAGGCCAATCGAATCGGCGGCCGCGATTTGATCCTCCGGCGTCTTGCCGGGTTCGCGAGTGACGGGCCTGTCTTCGACCTTGTCGAGAGATTCCTCGCGTCGCGTCTTGCGTGAGCGAAGCATGTCAAGGCAGATCCGGGCAGTGGTGGTGGTCAACCAGCCGCCCACGTTGGTGATGTCGCGGGCCTCAACCTGAGAGAGGCGCAGCCAGGTTTCCTGCACCGCGTCCTCCGCCTCAGTCAGCGAACCGAGCAGGCGGCAGGCGACAGCGCGCAGGTGAGGGCGATTGGCCTCGAACTGCTCCAGCGGGATTTTTTTTGCTTCCATCGGTCACATTTCCTCCACTCGTTCCGTCATGTGCATGACGAACGAAACCTGGCGGATGTGACAAAGGTCGATTCCAGCGGTGGCGTCGTCTCGGTCAAAGCCGGTGCTGGCACCGGATCGAAGAGGAAATGAAGATGTTCAGCAAAATCATGTTCGCCACCTTGTACGTATCAGATCAAGACAAGGCTCTCGACTTCTACACCGGCAACTTCGGTTTCGAGAAGATGGCCGATAATCCCGGGCCAGAGGGCCGTTTCCTGTTGATGAGCTACAAAGGTCAGGGATGGCCGGTGCTGCTATGGCCCGGTACAGGAGGACGTCCGGCGTCCGAGGCGGACAGGATGGGCACGATCTTTCTTCAATCGGACGATCTTCGCAAAGACTTCGCCGAGCTCAAGGCGCGCGGTGTCACGTTCGTGGAGCCGGAGCCTGAAGACTATACCTGGGGGGTGCGCGTCACGGCTTTGGATCCCGACGGCAACTGGATTGCGTTGCGGCAGCAGGGAAGCTCGCGACAGCGGGAAAAATAGCCAGCGGCAGCGGCGCGGTATCGGCAAGGAGGACGATCTTGCCGGCCGCGCCTGCAACCGACGCAAAAGGGCGCTCTCAAAAGAACTCGTCGAGCAGGCGATAGAAGGCCAGCCGCTCGGGATCGGCGCTCCCGCCATAATGGCGCAGGAAGGGCCCGACCCATTCCTCGCCGAGATTGTACCGGATGCTCCAGCTCGCCAGCGCGAGATCCTGGTGCCGATCGGCGACGCCTAGTCTGCTACAATCGACAAAGCCTGTGAACTGGCCATCTGCCGCAAGCAGGTTGGGCAAGCAGGCGTCGCCGTGTGTCACAACGAGGTCCTCATGCTGTGGTCTTCGGGCCAGAAGCTCTTCGAATAGATCGGCAGCCGTTCGGCCGATGCGTTCCTCGTCGAAATCATCCTCATCAACAAGCCTCGCGTCCATGCGCGCTTGTGCCAGAGCGATGCGGTTGTTGGCCCGATGGTCAAAGGGGCAGGCGCGGGCGTCGCACGCGTGCAGGTCGCGCAGCGCGTCGGCAACGACGCGCCCGGGCGCGAGATCGGACGAGGCGAGATCACGGCCGGGCACTGCGCTCATGAGGAGCCAACACCGCTGCGCCTCTTGCGCTTCGGCGATGACCTGCGGACACGCGATGTGCTGCCCCGCGAGCCAGCGGAGCCGCGCGATCTCGTCAGGCAATTCGCAGAACGGGCCGGCTGGCGCCGTTTTCGTAAACAAGTTCGGTCTGCCCTCTGCCTCAAGCCGGAAGACTGCTGCATCCGAACGGCCGATCGTCTGCGCCCGCCACGCATAGCCGGCAAGATCCCCCGCCCAGGTCTTCGGCAGCTCGGGGAGCATTGCAGCAACCTCAAGGGCGGCGGGAAGTGATGTGGCTGGGCCGCGTGCTTGCGGCCGGTTCGTCCGTTCGTCGTGGACGCCGGAAAGGAGTGCGCGTCTCCCACTATAATATGTGGTGCGCAACGGGCTTGCTTCAAGATCCCGGTCATCCCGTAGAAGTGGCGATCGAAGTCAACCTGCGGGGCGCGAAATGATTGCATTGTTGGCGAGGCGCTGGTCGTACGCGGCCGAGCTGGTCGTCGCTGGAACGATCGGAGTGCGGCGATGACCGAGCATGCGGTGCTGATCGCCGGAGGAGGCCCGACCGGGCTGGTGTTGGCGGGTGAGTTGGCGTTGGCAGGGATCGACGTGGCCATCGTCGAGCGTCGTGCCAACCAGGATCTGGTCGGCTCGCGTGCAGGCGGACTGCATTCGCGCACGATCGAGGTTCTCGATCAGCGCGGGATTGCTGATCGGTTCCTCTCGCAGGGGCAGGTGGCCCAGGTCGCGGGGTTCGCCTGGATACGCTTGGACATCAGCGATTTTCCCACCCGGCACAATTACGGACTCGCACTGTGGCAGAACCATATCGAGCGCCTGCTCGCCGGCTGGGTCGACGAGCTGGAAGTACCCATCTATCGCGGACGTGAGGTGACCGGGTTCGCGCAGGACGACAGCGGCGTAGGCGTCCAGCTATCGGACGGCTCATCGCTGCGGGCGGCCTATCTCGTCGGCTGCGATGGCGGGCGCAGTCTGATCCGCAAGACAGCGGGCATCACGTTCGCAGGCTGGGACGCCACAACCAGCAATCTGATCGCCGAAACCAAGATAGCCAAGGAGCCGGAATGGGGTTTGCGCCACGATGCGCGCGGCATCCATTCCTTCAGCAAATCGGATGACGGAGCAACTGTGCGGATCTTGGTGACCGAACAGCAGCTCGGTCGGGTCGGCAAACCGTCTTTGGCCGATCTCAGCGAGGCGCTGATCGCGGTTTACGGCACCGATTATGGGATTCACAGTCCCGTCTGGATCTCCAGATTTACCGACATGGCGCGACAGGCGGCAACTTATCGGAAGGGGCGGGTGCTGCTCGCCGGCGACGCGGCGCATGTGCACTACCCCACAGGCGGGCAGGGCCTCAACATCGGCGTTCAGGATGCGGTGAATCTCGGGTGGAAGCTCGCCCAGGTCGTGAAAGCGACGTCGCCGGAAGGTTTGCTGGATACCTATCATGCCGAGCGTCATCCGGTCGCGGCGCGCGTGTTGCACAACACGATGGCGCAGGTCGCACTGCTGCGCCCTGTCGATGATCACGGCAGGGCGCTGCGCCAAACCATGTCCGAACTCCTCGGCCTGGACGAGCCGCGCAGACGACTCGCTGCCGAGATGTCTGGTCTCGGCGTTCATTACGATCTCGGCGAGGGCCATCCGTTGCTTGGGCGTCGCATGCCTGATCTCGACCTGATCACCGCCAGCGGAACGGTGCGGCTCTTTACTCTGCTGCACGGTGCCCGTCCGCTGCTCCTCAATCTCGGTGAAGCCGAAAGCTTCGACATTGCGCCATGGGCAGATCGTGTTCAGCAGGTCGACGCTCGATATGCGGGCGCGTGGGAACTGCCGGTGTTCGGCGCCGTCGCCGCACCCGCAGCCGTGTTGATCCGGCCCGACGGATATGTAGCCTGGGTGGATGATCTGACGCAGCGGGGACTCGTTGATGCGCTCACCACGTGGTTCGGAGAGCCTCTGCGGGGCAGCGCATAGCGCAAACCTTTGACGGACTGGACGGCGGATGTTCAGCTCCGCATCGGAAAAAAGTAGGCCGGGGTTCAGCGGCGGAAAGCAATCGCCTGGGAGGAGGGGCAATGAACGCTGTGTTCAATGATCTGTGCTGGCTTTCCGCCCGCGAGATGATGCGACGCTTTGCCAAACGGGAGCTGTCGCCGGTCGACGTCTTGGAAGCCACTCTGGCGCGACTGCAGGCGGTCGATCCACTTCTGAACGCTGTCTGTCTGCTGGACGAGGCGCAGGGGCGGCGCCTGGCGGCCGAGTCGGCGGAGCGCTGGCGTCGCGGTACGCCGCTCGGGTCACTCGATGGTGTGCCTGTCGCGATCAAGGACTCGGCGCATGTTGCCGGTTGGCCATTGCGCTTCGGCTCCCGCGCGACCGCGGAGACACCTAGTCCGGAGGATACGCCCGGCGTTGCCCGTCTGCGCGAGGCGGGGGCGGTGTTCTTCTGCAAGACGACGAGCCCGGAATTCGGCTGGAAAGGCGTTACGCACGGTCCGCTGACCGGCATCACGCGCAATCCCTGGGACCTCTCCCGCACGCCCGGCGGTTCCAGTGGCGGATCGGCCGCATTGGTGGCGGCTGGAGTCGTACCCATAGCGACCGGCGGCGACGGTGGCGGCTCCATCCGCATCCCCGCAGCGTTCAGCGGCGTGTTCGGACTGAAGCCGAGCTACGGCCTCGTCCCGAATCTCCTGGGGCCCATGGGTACCCTTGCGGTCTATGGCGGCCTGTCGCGCGACGTCACTGACAGCGCGTTGCTGCTGAACGTGCTGACGCGGCCGGACGATCGCGATTCCTTCGCCATTCCGTATCGTAGCATTGACTATCTCGACGGCCTCGACAGTGGAGTGGCGGGAATGCGGATCGCCTGGTCGCCGGATCTCGGTTTTCGGGTCAGCGACCCGGCTGTTGTTGCCGGCATGCAGCCGGCGATCGATGCACTCGTGAAGGCTGGCGCCGAGGTGAAGAGTGTTTCGCTGGATCTTTCCGCCGCGCAGCATGCGGTTGACGTGATCTGGGGCGCATCGCATGCGGCCATCGTGCGCAACTTCGACGGTGCGCAATTGGCGTCACTGGATCCAGGTCTGCTCCGACTGATCGTCGCGGCGCAGGATATTTCGGCAAGCGAGCTGCAGGCGGCGTATGCGGAGATGCGCGCGCTTGGCCAGACGATGCAACTGTTCCACCGGGACCATGACCTGCTGCTGACACCGACTGTTCCCATCACCGCCTTTGCTGCCGGCATCGACAGCCCCGACACGAGACGGTTCCCGCGATGGCTTGACTGGACGCCGCTGACCTGGCCGTTCAACCTGACCCGTCAACCGGCCGCTTCGGTGCCTTGCGGATTTGTCGACGGTTTGCCGATCGGGCTGCAGATCGTGGGGCCGATGTTCAGCGAAGAGAAGATCCTTCGCGCCAGTCGCTGCGTGGAGCGGGCCTGCGGCAGCGCCGCGCGGCCGAGCCTTGTGGATCGGACCGTGCCGGCATGATGGGTCAGTCCGCTGGTTGCGGACGCCCACACTTGTGAACATTTGAGTGGGACCAGGCGCCACTTATTGTGGCCGTCCGCTGTCCGGATCGGAAGGACGTACGCATGGCCGGTCCTCGCTATGCAATCATTGAGGCTCCGTCTGTGCTGGGGCTATTCCCCGGGGGCGTGGAAATCTTGTCTGAGACGCTGCTCGCCGCCGGCTTGGCGGAACGCATTGGCGCGAGCCGAGCCGGTCGCGCCCAGCCGCCGCCGTATGATCCGCAGCGCGACCAGGCAACCGGGTTGCTGAATCCTCATGGGATCGTGGATTATTCGCGCGCGCTGGCGGATACGATCATGCCGTTGCGGGATCGCGGCGACGTCCCGCTTGTCCTCGGCGGAGACTGCTCGATCTTGCTCGGTTGCCTCCTTGCGACGCGGCGACGTGGACGCGCGGGGCTTCTGTTCCTCGATGGCCATGCCGACTTTTATCAGCCCGAAGCGGAGCCCAATGGTGAGGCGGCATCGATGGAGCTCGCGCTCGCCACCGGGCGTGGCCCCGATATGGTGACGAGCATCGAAGGACTGCGCCCGCTCGTCCGGGATCAGGATGTCGTCGTGCTCGGCCGCCGCGATGCGGACATTGCGGATGAGTACGGCAGCCAGCGTGTCGAGGACACGGACATCGCGATGATCGATCTTGCTGCGTTCCGGCAGCTTGGCGCGCCCGCTGCCGCCGAACAGGCCCTTGATCGTCTCCGCGGCCGGGAGCTCGATGGCTTCTGGATCCACCTCGACGCTGATGTGCTTGACGATGCAGTGATGCCGGCGGTCGATTACCGCATGCCCGGCGGTCTTCGCTGGGACGAACTGTCAACCGTTCTGCGGCAGGCGATCGGTTCGGACCGGGTGCTGGGCATCGACATCACCGTCTTCAATCCCAGGCTGGACGCGACCGGCACCATCGCCCGCAGCTTTGTCGATGCTCTCGCAAAGGGGCTCGCCGGCGAGGGCGGTTGAATGACCTATGCTTCCACTGTCTCGGCGGGAAGCGAAGAGACGACGTCCAGGCCCATTTTCCTCAACATGGCGAAATCCCGATCGCGCACGGGATTCTTTGTCGTGAGCAGGCGATCGCCAATGAAGATCGAATTTGCACCGGCGGTGAAACACAGCGCCTGCAGTTCTTCGCTCATCGCCGTGCGCCCTGCCGACAAACGAACCACACTGCGCGGCATGACGATCCGCGCCACTGCGATGAGGCGGACGAAACCGACCGGGTCCAGCTTTTCGGCGGTCCCTGCGACGGGAACCCCGCGCACCTCGTTCCACTGATTGATCGGGACGCTCTCAGGATGCGGGTCGAGAGAGGCCAGCAGATGCAGCATGCCGAGCCGGTCCGAAAGCACCTCGCCCATTCCGACAATGCCGCCGCAGCAGAGCTTGATGCCTGCGTTGCGAACGCGCTCAATCGTTTCCAGCCGATCCTGAAGCGTCCGCGTTGTGATGATACGGCCATAATATTCAGGAGACGTATCGACATTGTGGCTGTAGAAGTCGAGTCCGGCATCGCGAAGCCTGACGGCCTGCTCAGCGGTCAGCATTCCGAGTGTCACGCAGGTCTGCATGCCGAGCGCGCGGACGCGCTCGATCATCTCGCAAACTTCGCTCATGTCGCGGTCTTTGGGACTCCGCCACGCGGCGCCCATGCAGAACCTCGACGCGCCGGCATCGCGCGCGGCACGTGCGGCCTCGACCACGACCTCGACATCCATCAAGCGCGTAGCTTTCACACCGGTTTCGTAGTGGGCGCTCTGGGAGCAGTAGCCGCAATCTTCCGGGCAGCCGCCGGTCTTTACGCTGAGCAGGCTCGCGGCTTCGATCTGTGTTGGATTGAAGAACAGGCGGTGCACGGTCTGCGCACGGTGAACGAGCTCAGGCAGTGGCAGATCGTGAATCGCCTGGATTTCCTCTCGGCTCCAGTCGGTCCGGATCAGTTCGCTGGTCCCGGGCCGCGTTTCCAGGTGAGGGGGCAGAGCGTCGGACATCGGCTCTCCAAAACTATCTATGATTCTGTTGACGGAGACTACGATATCGATGAATGGTTTATCCCGCACGAGGAATCTTAATAGATAATCTATGATGGGCATCGAGCCTAAACGATCGCCGCCTGTAGCTCAGCGCATCGCCGCCGCCTTGATTGAGCGAATTGTTGCGGGCGAAATATCGCCTGGCACCCCGCTCCGGCAGGACCATGTGGCGGCGGAATTCGGTGCGAGCCACGTGCCTGCGCGGGAAGCTCTTCAGCTCGTACGGGCACAGGGCCTGGCTGTGAGCGAAGCGCGGCGTGGCATTCGCGTTGCGCCGATGGACTCGGCGCATCAGCAGGAGGTCATCGAGATGCGTGCCGCACTGGAGCTGCTCGCGTTTCGCCATGCGTGTCGACGCTTCAACAGCAAGCATACGTCGCCGATCGAGGCAGCGGTGGAAGCCGGCGAGCGCGCGCAATCGATTGCCGAGTGGGAGCGGGCCAATCGCGAGTTTCACGCAGCGCTGGTTGCGCCATGTCAGATGCGGTGGCTGCTCGCGCTGCTCGACCAGCTGCGCCTCGCCCATTCACGCATCGTCATCGCCATGGACCGGTCGGAGATCTGGCAGCCGCGCTCCAATCATGAGCATCGGCAGATCCTCGCTGCCGTTGCCGGACGCAACCACCAGCGCGCCACGATGTTGCTGGATCGGCATCTGCACGGGATCGAAAGACCCGGCGCCGATCCATCGGGTCCGGGCACGTTCGACCAGCATCGCGTCACTGGATCTGCCGAATAGCCTCGGCAATCGTCGTGAACAGGCGATCGATTTCGGCGTCGGCAATGATGAGAGGCGGCGACAACACCAGGGCGTCGCCGGCCGAGCGCACGAGGACGCCTTTCTCGAAGCAGCGATTGGCCGCATCAATCGCGCGCATGCCGGGAGCATCGGGGCGTGGCTCCATCTCGATCGCCCCGAGCACGCCGATGTTGCGGATATCGATGACCTGCGGCAGGTCCCTTAACGCATGCGCCGCCGATTCCCAACGCGACGCAGCAGTCGCGGCACGCTCGAAGATGTTCTGATCACGGTAGACGTCGAGCGTGGCGATGCCGGCAGCGCATGCCAGCGGATGGCCCGAATAGGTGTAGCCGTGGAACAGCTCGATCATGTTTTCTGGCCCGCGCATGAACGTGTCCCACACTTTGTCGTGTGCGAACACGCCGCCCATCGGAACAGCTCCGTTGGTCATGCCCTTGGCGCAGGTCATGATGTCGGGCGTTACGCCGAAGACGCTCGAAGCGAAGGCGCCGCCCAGCCGGCCAAAGCCGGTGATGACCTCGTCGAAGATCAGCAGGATGCCGTGCCTGTCGCAAATCTCGCGCAGTCGCTCGAGGTAGCCCTGCGGCGGCGGCAGCACGCCGCCAGAGCCGGTGACCGGCTCGACGATCACCGCTGCGATGGTCGACGGGTCGTGCAGGGCGGCAATCGACTCGAGCTCATCGGCAAGGTGCGCCCCCCAGGCAGGCTGACCTTTCGAGAAGGCATTGTGCGCGAGGTCCAGCGTGTGATTGAGATGGTCGGTCTCCGGAAGAAATGGTCCGAAATCCTTACGGTGCCGACCGATGCCTGAGACCGAAAGACCGCCCCATCCCATGCCGTGATAGCCTTTGGCCCGGCCGATGAAGCGCGTTCGGCCGGCTTCGCCGCGCGCGCGGTAATAGGCACGCGCGATCTTCAGAGCCGTGTCGACGGCTTCGGATCCCGAGTTCACGAAGAACACATGGTCCATGCCGGCGGGAGCGATCTCCGTCAGGCGCGCTGCGAACTCGAACGCCAGCGGATGGCTCATCTGAAAGGACGACACATAGTCGAGCTGTTCGGCAGCCGTCTTGATCGCCTGCACGATTGGTCGCTGGTTGTGTCCGGCATTGACGCACCACAGGCCGGCCATGCCGTCCAGCACCTGCCGCCCGTCCGTGGTTGTGTAATACATGCCGTCAGCACCTGCGAACAGCTTGGGCGTGGCCTTGAAGGCACGGTTTGCGGTGAAGGGGAGCCAGTAGGATTCCATGCGGCTGCGGTTCGGCGGTGTCATGACGTTCATGTCGGACTCCTCATGCAAGCGGATCAGGGATGGAAACGGTCGCGGGACAACAGCCAGGTCTTTCCGATCGCGACGCAGGCCCTTCGCGGCGGTCGGACGCTGCCGCCACGATGCGGGAAGGATCGGAGCCGGCTTGGAATCGTAGTGTGTATCATGCCTACAAAATGCACTTTTCAAGACGGGAGGGAAAGGACGATGTCTGCGGGTGTACGGAAGAAAGAAGCGAGGGGTGGCGCTGATGGTCGAACCGCGTCGGCTGCAAATGAGCGAAACCCGCTGCTGCCGGAGGGGCGCTGATGACTGATCTTTGGAAGCTCGACGGTGTGGAAACCGCCGCACTGATCCGTGGGCGGAAGGTTTCGGCGCGCGAGGTGATCACTGCGACGTTGGCGCGACTGGATGCGGTCAACCCTACAATCAACGGCGTCGTGCTGGCCTTGCATGAGGAAGCGCTTGCCGCCGCCGACGAGGCCGATCGGGCGCTCGCGCGGGGCGATGCGGTCGGTTCGCTGCACGGCGTGCCTGCTACCACCAAGATCAACCTCGACCAGAAAGGCTGTCCGACCGATGGCGGTGTCGTTGCGTTCAAGGATGCAGTTGCGGACCGCGACAATCCTGTGATCGCCAATATGCGCGCGGCGGGCATGATCATCGTCGGCCGCACGAATACACCGGCGTTCTCGATGCGCTGGTTCACCGACAATGAGCTGCATGGCGCCACCCTCAATCCGTGGAATCGCAATCACACGGCAGGAGGGTCGAGTGGCGGCGCAGCGGCGGCGACTGCGGCCGGCATCGGCGCCATCGCCCAGGGCAACGACATCGCCGGCTCGGTCCGGTTTCCCGCCTATTGTTGCGGCCTCGTCGGCCTGCGGCCGACCTTTGGACGCATCCCGGCTTTCAACTTTACCGCCACCGGCAACCGGGCAATCTCGTCGACGCTGATGGCCGTGCAGGGACCGCTGACGCGCACCGTGCGTGACGCTCGTGCGGCACTGGCGGCCATGTCGGTAGGCAGCCCCTATGACAATCGTTGGGTCGACGTGCCGCTCGAGGGGCCGCCTGTGAGCCGGCCCATTCGCGTCGCCATGGTCGTCGATCCCGCCGAGCGCGGCGGTGTGGCGCCTGAAGTCGCCGCGGCGATCCGCCAGGCCGCCGGCTGGTTGACCGAAGCAGGCTATGCCGTCGAGGAGGTTTCACCGCCGGAGTTCGGCGCGGTCATCGACCTGTGGAGCCGGATGGCCATGGACGACGTGATCGCCGGCCTCGAGCCGTCGGTCGCCAAGCTGGGCGATCAGGCGATCAAAACGTCGCTCGGGTTGTGGCGTGCCGTCTTTCCCGCCCGAGAAGCACGCGAGGTGCTTGTTGCGCTTGCCGATCGCGACCGGCTGTTGCGCCTGTGGCAGCTCTTCCTCGAGGAGCGGCCGCTGATCCTGACGCACAGTTGCGCGGAACTGCCGTTCAAGGTCGGGCTTGACCTGGTCGACGCGCCGACCACCAGGCGCATGATGACGGCGCAGTCGACCGAACTCGCCGTGCCCGCCCTCGGTTTGCCGGCGATCTCCGTGCCGACGGGAATCGCCAGGGGCCTGCCGGTGGGCGTGCAATTGATCGCGGGACGCTACCGCGAGGATCTTTGCCTTGCGGCCGCGGCGGCGATCGAGGCGCGGGCCGGCTTGCGGACACCGGTCGACCCGTTCTTTTCCTGATCGGTCTCGCTTGAGGGGGCTCCGCCCGCACCGCCATAGACGCGCGCCGTCAGCTCGAGGTGGCGGTGGAGGAGCATCGCCGCCCATTCTAGATCGCCCGATGCGATCGCGTCGAGGATCGCCAGGTGTTCCCTTGACGATTGGGCGACACGTTCGGGCGCGAGGCGCGGGAAGGTGCTGTATTCGCCGAACCGGCGCAGCGCGTTCTGCCGGGCTACCGCCTGCAGAAGGTAGCGGTTGCCCGACCAGGCCGCGAGCGTTTCGTGGAAAACGCTATTGGTCTCGATCCACATGCGTGGGTCGACGGCCCGGTCCCTGCGCAGCAGCGCCTGATGGGCGTCGCGCAGTCGCTGGAGCTCGCCCGGGTCAACGGCGAAGGTGGGTTCGCGCAGGCCCGCACATTCGACGATCATCCGGAAGCGGTAACTCTCGCCGACGGCCTCACGCGATTCCAGCGCTTCGGCGAACCGCCAGCCGTGGCCGGGCTGCCGCCGGATCAGCCCGTCGTCGGCCAGTTTCATGAGCACGCGCCGCAACGCGCCGCGCGACACACCATAGCGCGGCATCAACTCGGTTTCGGAGACCTCTGCAGGGATACGCCCGCGGCCACGGTCGGCGAGCAACGCGGCGCCGATCTCATCGAAAGGCGAGGGAGGCAGTTGCGCGGCGACCGTCTTGGTGCCGTCGACCTTGCGCGACAGGACGAAGCCGCGGCCGGGCATCAGCCGCACGTAACCAAGACTCTCGAGCACACCCAGGGCCGCACGCACCGGCGTGCGCGAAACGCCGAAGGCGCGCGCCAGAACCAGCTCGCGCACCGGCGCGCCGGCGGGCAACGCTTCCTTGCCGATGTGGGCGAGAATCTGCCGAGCCAGTTCGTTCTGCAGCGGCGTGGCGCCGCCGGCTGCGCTCTGCGTCTTCGCCAAATCGTCCTCCTTGTATGGAACCGTACTGCTGTCGTCTGACCAAAAAAGGTGCTTTTCGTCGCTACAAAAATATGGCTGACTTCAGGCCCGAAGGAAAGCCTCAGGGGAGACGCGGCACGATGGCGGACGGCGGCAATGTCGCGCTGGGCTATTATGATCGCAGGCGCACGACAATCTGGGCGTGCCGAGCCGACCCGCGCTTCAGCTGGTGTGCTTACGTGCCGGAATCCTTCGAGCCGGCGACGGCCCATCATTACCACCTGCTGGTCGCCGTGCATGGCACCGGCCGGCTGATGACGCTCTATCGCGACGTCTTTGCCGCCTTTGCGGACCAGCATCGTTTCATCGTTCTGGCACCGCTTTTCCCCGGCGGCATCACCTCCACCGACGATCTGTCGAGCTACAAGCTGCTGCGCACCGGCGCGCTGCACTACGATGCCATCCTGCTGTCCATGGTTGACGAGATCGCCGCGAAATATCGGATCGATGTCGGCCGCTTCGCCTTGTTTGGATTCTCCGGCGGCGGGCATTTCGCTCATCGCTTTTTCTATCTTCATCCCGAACGCCTGTCGGCGGTCTCGATCGGCGCGCCGGGAGTCGTGACCTTGCTCGATCGCGATCACGATTTCTGGGTCGGCGTGCGCAACTTCGAGGCCGTGTTCGGCAAGAAGCTCGACATCGACACCATGCGCACGGTGCCGGTTCACATGGTGGTCGGCGACAACGATACCGAGACATGGGAAATCACGCTGCGGCCGGGCGGCGGCTGGTGGATGGACGGCGCCGACCTTGCTGCAGGCGACCGCCGGAACCGGCTGCGACTGCTCAAGGCGAGCTTCGAGGCGGCCGGCATCGCGGTGCGCCATGACGTCGTGCCAGGGGCCGCGCACTGGGTCGAGCCGATGATTCCCGCAGTCACGGATTTTCTTGCGGATGTATTCGTGGAGGCCGGCCGCTGAACCGCAGAACACAGGGAGCAGGGCAATGAAGACAATCGTGTTGGCGGCCGTCTTGGCCTTGTCGATCGTCTCGTCAGCTGCAGCGCAGAAGAGTGGCGGTACGCTCACCTTCGCGCTCAATTCGGACATCCGCAGCCTCGAGCTGGGCATCAATCGCGACGCCAATACTGACACGGTGATTCAGATCCTGTTCGAAGGCCTGGTCGCCCATCGCGCCGATCTCAGCGTCGGTCCAGCGCTGGCGCAATCGTGGGCGGTGTCGGACGATGGCAAGACGTATACGTTCAAGCTGCGCGACGGTGCCCGCTTCCACAATGGTGCGCCGGTGACGTCGGCCGAAGTCAAATGGACCTGGGATCGGCTGATGTCTCAGACCGGCTGGGCGTGCAAGCGCAATTTCGACGGCGGTGCCGGGCTTAAGGTATTGGGCGTCGAGGCGCCTGATCCCGCCACCGTCGTGTACACACTGGAAGCGCCGCAGGCGATCTTCCTCAAACAGCTCGCGAACGTGCAATGTCACGTGTTGGTCGCCCACCCATCCAGCGCCGGGCCTGACGGCAAGTGGGTCTCTCCGGTGGGATCCGGACCGTACAAGCTGAAGGAATGGAAGCGAGGCGAGCTGATCACGTTGGAGCGCCATGACGGCTACAAGCCGTCGGCCGAGAAGCGGGACGGCTATGCCGGTGGCCGCATGGCCTACGCCGATCTCGTCGTCTTTCGCGTCATTCCCGACGCCAGCGCGGCCGAGGCGGCGCTGCTGACCGGCGCCATCGACATCCTGCCGGCGGTCGAACCGGCGCGGGTCGACGATCTCAAGACCCGCGGCATGACCGTCCAGAGCACACCTGGCTTGAACTGGGGGCCGCTCTTGATCCAGACGCAGGATCCGCTGATGTCGAACGTCAAGATCCGCCGCGCGATGGCCCATGCGATCGACCTTGACCAGATCGCAGCGGCGCGCACCGACGGACTGGCGACGGGAAATCCTTCGGTCGTGAGCGAGTCGAGCATTTACTTCGACAAGCAATTTCTCGCGTGGCCGAAATTCGATCCGGCACGTGCGGCGGCGCTTCTCAAGGAGGCGGGATACGCAGGTCAGGTGATCAAGCTCCAGACCAACAAGCGCTATACCGGCATGTACGAGCGGTCGGTGATCGCGCAGGCCATGCTGACGGCGGCCGGGTTCAAGGTCGAACTCGAGATGCTCGACTGGGCGACGCAACTCGACAACTACATCAAGGGAAATTTCCAGGTGCAGTCGTTCGGATACTCCTCGCGTCTCGATCCCGCCTTGATGTATGCCGCTGTCATCGGCGACAAGTCGAGGCTGAAATCAGCGCAGTGGGACGACCCCGCCGCGATCGAAATGCTCGCCGAGAGCTTGCGGACGGGCGACGAAGGCAAACGCAAGGAGATCTTCCTCAAGCTCCACAAGATGATGGCGGAGCAGGTGCCGATCATCGGCTGCTATTTCGATCCCAATATCGACGCGACGCGGCCCAACGTGCACGGCTATGCGACCTGGGCCGCCGACCGTCCCATTCCTTGGGGCGTATGGAAGGAGTGACGATCGCTGCGTCGAGCAGCGCCGCGCCGTGAGACGCCCGGCGTCAGACGCGCGGCGCTTCCATGAAATCCGGGACGATCGCTGACGGAAGTGGTTGCTGTCCGGTGATGAGGTCGGAAGCCTTGTCCGCGATCATCATCGTCGATGCATTGAGATTTGCGGAAATCATCCTCGGCATGATCGACGCGTCCACCACCCGCAAGGCCTCGAGGCCGTGCACTTTCAGCTGATCGTCGACGACAGTTGTCGGATCGCTAGGCGGACCCATGCGGCACGTACATCCCGGATGAAAGGTCGTCTGTGCGCGCTTGGACGCTGCGGCCAGGAGTTCGTCAGGCGTTTGCGCCTGAGGTCCGGGGAAATCCTCGTAAGCATAATAGGGAGCAAGCGGTGCCGAAGCCAGCAGGCGTCGCGCCAGCCGCATGCCGGCGACCAGCACGCGCCGGTCGATCTCTTCAGCCAGGTAGTTGGTCTGGATGCTCGGCGGTTCGAACGGGTCGCTCGACCGGCAACGAACGTAGCCTCGGCTTTCGGGGCGTTGCTGCCAGCAGGCCACCGTCATTCCCGGATCGTCTTCGAGCTTGCCTTGCTCGCCTTCCTTGTAGCTCGCCGGCGTGAACGTCAGTTGCAGGTCGGACGACTCCGCAGTTTCCCCGGAGTGCCAGAAGCAATAGACCAGAGTCGGCGAAAGGCTGAGAATGCCGCGGCGGGCAAAACCCCATTTGATCGCCTCCAGCGCTAGCTCAAGCCCGCGCACCCGCTCGTTGATTGTCTTGATGTTCTTGACGCGCGCGACCGTGCGCGGCGCGTAGTGGTCCTGAAGACCTTCGCCGACGCCGGCCAAGGCGTGGTGGACGGGAATGCCGAGCGATTGCAGCAGCGATGGTGAACCCACGCCGGAGAGCTGTAACAGCTGCGGTGAGTTATAGGCTCCGGCGGCCAGGATGACTTCCCGCCGCGCACGGACCTCGACAGTCGCGCCGCCACGGCCGCCTTTGGCGTAGCGTACCCCGATGGCCTTGCGGCCATCGAACACGATGGAAGTGGTGTGCGCGTGTGTCCGAACCTCGACATTCGGCCGCTTCATCGCAGGGCGAAGAAATGCGGTGGCAGCGCTGACGCGACGTCCCTTGTGGATGGTCGTCTGCGCGTAAGCGACGCCTTCCTGAACTGTCCCATTGTAATCAGCGTTGCGAGGAATGCCGAGCTCCATGGCTCCGGCGATGAAGGCCTCGCATAACGGATGGCGCCAGCTGATATCCGTCACGACCAGGCTACCATCGCGACCACGGTAGACTTCGTCACCATCACCGATGCGTCGCTCGAGCCGCTTGAAATACGGCAGGACGTCCGCGTAACCCCAGCCGCGATTTCCGAATTGCGCCCACGTGTCGAAATCCTGGCGCTGACCGCGGTTGTAGATGTGGCCGTTGATCGAGCTCGATCCGCCAAGTGTCTTGCCGCGAGGCGCATAGATGCGCCTCCCGCCGGTCCACGCGCCGGGGTCCTGAGAATAGCACCAGTTGACGGTGGGCTCGTAGAACGTCTTGATGAAGCCTGCGGGCAGGTGGATGTAGGGATACCAGTCGGACGGACCGGCCTCGAGCACGCAGATCGTCGTGCTGCTGTTCTGGCTGAGCCGATGGGTCAGGACACTCCCGGCAGAGCCGGCGCCGACGATGACATAATCGAAGATTTCCATTCCGACACGCCAGTGCGAGATTTCAGTTCGCTTTTTTTGATCGTTTGAGGCGTACTATGCTCGAACGATCCTCCCTGCCGATCATCATAGCACGGCTGATGATGCCGAGACAAAAGCGCTCTGTTCGCCAATAACCGGGCGGGCGGAGGCATTCGAGGAATTGACTCGACACGCCCGAGTAGTGGCTTCGTTTGTGCGAGACGTTCAGCATGTACCATGCGCGCCATGCTCCGACGCGTGCCGAGATCAAGAGCCGATCGGCATGGCGTGTTGACCGCATAAGCTCGGCGGCGCCACCACCTGCGGATGCATGGTCGCTGTCGGGGACTGAGGCAGTCCATCCTTCGCCTTTTCCGGTGTTTACTTTACACGCTCCCAGACGATCCGGATTTCGGTGCCTTCGGGACGTCGGAAGTATTCCGTCATCTGATCGCCGTCGACGATCATCCGCAATTGCTCGCGCGTGCGCGCGTGTCCGACCCAGTTCGGAAAGGTGGAGCCTTCGACACGGTTGCCACTGAACTCGCCGTCCGCGTCGACGGTGTATCGGCCGAAGAAGCCAATGCTTCCTGCCACCGCCGCGCGGTTCTCCTCATCCGTGCCGCGTCCCCGCACGTCGGAGGCGAATTTCGGCACGCGAGGATCGGTGAGGACCTCGATAAAAGTCAGTTCCTCCGTGAACACGAGCCAGCCGTGCGGATTGGGCCCATAGGCCGGCCGATTTTCGCCTTGCGGATCGATCTGGGCGGAAACCATTCGCCACGTTCCGATAATCTTGTTCGGACTCTGTGCCGGAGCCGCGCCTGCCGTGAAGAGCGCAACTGCGCCGCTGATGAGAAACGCGGTGAGGCATCTTTTCATGCTGTGACCCTTCGACATGGAGCTGGCCCTGACGCGGAGCACATGGTGACTGTACCTTTGTGCGAAAATGCACAACAATTCGTATGACCTGGTGAAGGAAAAGCACCAATGCATCGGCCGTCCCTCTCGGATCTCACCGCATTCTCGGCCGTTGCAGACCACCGAAGTTTTCGCGCCGCAGCCGATGTTCTGGGGGTGTCGCGATCGTCGCTCAGCCACACGATCCTGGCGCTTGAGCGCAATCTTGGAGTCCGTCTGCTTCATCGGACGACCCGTAGCGTCGCGCTAACCGAGGCGGGAGAGCGGCTGCTGAGGCGGCTGAAGCCGGTCCTGCAGGACCTGGACGATGCCATCGATACGGTCGTCGACCATGGAGGGCATCCCAGAGGGATGATCCGGATCAACGGCGGCGAGGGGGCAGTA
Organism: Bradyrhizobium sp. LHD-71; assembly: GCF_031157255.1. GTDB lineage: Bacteria > Pseudomonadota > Alphaproteobacteria > Rhizobiales > Xanthobacteraceae > P52-10. Next base: position 100,799 of record NZ_JAVIFX010000026.1, read on the forward strand.
CGACTCCTGTTGAAGACTGTCGTGCCTCGGTTTCTCGGTCGCTATCCGCAAGTGTCTCTCGACATCGTTTCAGAGGGGCGCCTCGTCGATATCGTTGAGGAGGGCTTTGACGCCGGCATCAGGCTTGCCGAGGCGGTGCCTCAGGATATGGTTGCCGTTCCGATCGGCAAAGAGCTCCGGTTTCTTGCCGTCGCAGCGCCGGACTATCTGGCTGCACATGCGCGACCGGTCGTTCCTGACGACCTGCGCAGCCATCGTTGCATCCGCCAGCGCCTCCCGAGCGGCAAGATATATCGCTGGGAATTCGAGAAACACGGACAGGAAGTCTCGATCGATGTGCCGGGAGTGCTGACGCTCAACCACACCTTGGTGATGGTGGAGGCGGCGGCAGATGGACTAGGAATTGCGTATGTTCCGGAGACGGCGGCGCGATCGTCGATCGACAATGGGAAATTGACCGCGTTGCTCGAGGATTGGTCTCCGCCGGTCCCGGGGCTGCGTCTTTATTATCCGGGGCATCGTCGCGTGCCGGCCGCGCCTCGGGCGCTCATCGACGTGATCAAGGAGATCACCTGACTGGCTGCCTTGCTTCGCGGAGCCTGCGACCGGCGCAACGCCGTGTGCCGATGCTCTGGAATGGGTTTGCTGACTGTTCTCGCTTGAACGCCGCTGTTATGACCGCTGTTGACGGCTTGCGCCGTCTTGACGACGGCGCGGTGTGGCTGCAGTTGGATCGGCTCGCGCAGGCAGGTTATAACGCCGTGGTGAGGATCCTGATGAAGTCCTGGAAGATCGGTAAGAGTTATGGCGTCGCCTTCTCGGGCGATGGCCGGCTGCTCGCAACGCTCGGGCGCGACGTATGGATCTGGACGGTCGCGAAGCGATCGAAGTCGGTGCGCACCCATCCCGTCTCGCATCCTTGCGATGCCGCGTTTTCCCCGGATGCCGGCCGGCTTGCCGTCAAGAGCACGTCGGGACACATTGCCATCATCGATGTGGAATCCGGTCAAACGGCCGTCGACTTCGACAACAGCGGTGAAGGAGAAGGGGCGAACCTCCAGTACTCGCCGTGTGGCGACTACATCATTGATGGTGCCTGGAACGGCCGTCTGATCGTGAGGTGCGCGGAGTCGGCATCGCGCGAGTTCGTTCAGGAGTTTCCGGGCGACATGATCCGCGGGATTCGCAGCTTTCAGAACGGACAGCGCTGGATCGTGGCGCACAGCCCGATAGCGAAGACATATGACCGGCCGCCGCCACCAGACTATTTCTCCATGTGGGAGTGGCCTTTTCGGCGCGGCACGCACCAGGTCCTGCCGCTGAGAATCCCTTTCTCTCTCGCCCGATCGCTGGCGATCAGCATCGATGGACAATATCTGGCCGTCGTTCATGGCGCGCCTCCAGATAGCCTGTCGGTGTTTCAGCTCAGAAATGGTGCTCGTGCAGCAACGATCCCCGTCGCGGTTGGGGGGACAAGCGCCGCGGTCCGTTGGTCTTCCGACGGCCGGCTGCTCGTCTCGGTCCAAGACGAAGCGGTCGTCGTATACGCTTGGCCGGGTCTGCAGGAACTCCACAGGCTGGCTCTTCCGTTCCCAAGCGACGCAGCATTCTCTCCGCCGGGAGATGCTCTGGCGCTAGGGTCCTGGAAAGTCGGGTGGGTTCTTCCTTTCGATGCGCTTTCCGGAATGAGCGTTCCGCCAGCCGCCGCGCCGTAGCATCGAGCGCTTGCCTTTCGGCGGCCTTACTTGGGATCAGTGTCACTTGGGATCAGTGTCGCCTTGAAGCGTCCGCCAGGTTTGGCGAACCTCGCGTGCAAGAAGATTACTTGCGTTTTGACGTGCCGCGCTTCTCCGAACTGCTGCGGGTCGGTGCACCTCGATTGGGCCGACGGACGGCTCTGACCTTGCCGCTGTTCGCACCACCGCAAAAGAACTGATCGCCGCCGTCGGACTCGAGGCCGGACACGTCCGCCCCGGGCGGCATCTCGAGCCGCTCCAGCACCTCTCCTGTGCGCGGATCTATCCGCCTCAACTCGCTTTCGTCGCCCTCCCAGGTGGCGTGCCAGAGTTCGCCATCGACCCAGGTGACTCCGGTCACAAAGCGATTGGACTCGATGGTGCGAAGAACGGCTCCACTTTGCGGGTCGACTTGATGGATCTTCCGATCCCGGTATTGCCCCACCCACAGCGTCCCTTCGGCCCACGCGAGTCCCGAGTCCGCGCCGGCCCCGGGTGCCGGGATCGAGGCAAGCACCTGGCCGGTGCCCGGATCGATCTTCTGGATGCGATCCTCGGCGATCTGAAACAGGTGCTGACCATCGAAAGCCGTTCCTGCATGCGCGGCAACATCGATCGAGCGCACCAATTTGCCGCTTGCCGGATCGAAAGCGTTCAGCTTGTCGCCGGACGCAAACCAGACGTGCTGACCATCGTATGTGACGCCATGCACGTTGTCGTTACCCCGAAATGGGCCATACTCACGGAGGATTTCGGCTGCTGTTCGTTTCATGACGCCATCCTAGCCGCCCGGAAGCGGTGCCGGGAGTAACAAGGTCGTCGCGAATCCGGGCAGGGGTGGTGTCATCCAACGGCGCGCACGCCCGCGGCCAAACGATTGTATTTTGCCTGCTGCGGCGAGCTCGTCGAGGGAGCGCTGCACCGTACGCTGGCTGGCTCCGAGCGCGAGTGCCAGCGCCGAGCTCGACCACGATTCACCGTCGCCAAGCAACGCCAGCACCGCTGCATGAGCCTCGTCGATGGGCCGCGCCAGTACGACGATCTCTTGCGCCCGGCGCGGCAACAGTGCGAACCCTTGCGTCGTCGCGCTGACGCTCGCGAGCGTTCGAAGCGTCGCCCGAAGCCGCCCGATTTCGACCCGCAAGCGCGCACGATTCGATTCATCCGCATGCTTTGCCCGGAATGCTCGCGCGATAAGCGTGCCTCTTGGCACATCTTGCGGTGACGTTTCGGCCAGTGCACGTGCGAGTGCGAACAGCACTGGACGCCTTGCGAGCGAAACCACCGTGCCTGCCTCGTGCACCACGTGTCGGCATGCGTCGACGACCAGAGCCTTCGACGCCAGCAGCGCTTCAACTTCCTCGAGCAAAAGTGGTCGTTCTTCGCCGCGCGCAATCAGGCGTGCGGCAGGGGTGTTCAGGACGAGGGATGCGTTCTCGACCTCTGCCATCAATGCAGGGATGGCAGCCTCGCGCGCGGCATGTCCGGCGTCAGCGAGCGCCGCGCGTGCAGTCTTTGTCCGCAGGCGTCGCATGGCGATTCCGGCAACCACCAGCCCGTGGGCAGCTTTCAACGCGGCGGGAAGGGGCGCGGGATCGAGCTCGGCGAGCTTTTGCTCGGCCTCGTCGAGACGCCCGATCAGCAGCAGCCGGCGGACGTCGAGATAGCGTGCATGCGCGGCGTTCAGCTTGTCGCCGTGCTGTTCGAGCGTCGCCCGCGCTGCGTCGAGGGCCTTTGCGGGCCAGCCCAGGTCGCGTGAGACGAGCGCGATCTCGGCCTCGGCGACAATGCACCTTGCACGCGCGACCGCTTCTTTGGATCCGAAAGCGCGCGCGGCGCGTCGCAGGAGATCTTTCGCCTTTACGAGATCGCCGAGCTGCGCCATCGCGATGCCTCGCAACGCCAGTGCGGCGGCGTCGTCACGCAAGGCGACCCGGTTCAGGGCGCCGAGAGGGTCGCCCGCGGCGAGCGCACGCGCCGCGGCTGTGATCAGCGAATCCATTTGAATCCCGCCACACTTGTCACTCCCACCGTTCGATGCCCCGGCCTTAGTCTACCTCATGCTCACAACGAGTTCGTCGCGGCGAAGTGGTGCCGACGACGAAATCCCTGACGTGCAGAAACTTACACCGGAAGGAGAAACCGCAAATGCCGGATATTTTACACAGGACCGGAATCAAATCACCGTCGCCAAACGAGGCCTACAAGGCGTTGGCCACAATTGAGGGACTCTCCGGCTGGTGGACCGACGATACGCAGGGCGACAGCAAAGTCGGTGGTGTGATCACGTTCCGCTTCGGTTCTCAGAGTTCTTTCGACATGAAGGTGCTTGAGCTCGAGCCCGGCAAGCGTGTGCTATGGCAGGTCCTGGACGGTCCGGCCGAATGGATCGGCACGAAAGTGGGTTTCGATCTCGAACAGGACGGGGACTGGACCATCGTCCTTTTCAAGCACCAAGGCTGGAAGGCGCCGACGGAGTCCATGCACCATTGCAGCACCAAGTGGGCCGTCTTTATGCTGAGCCTGAAGGCGCTGGTCGAAACGGGGACGGGTCGGCCCTATCCCAACGATGTCAGGATCGACAATTGGAGGTGAGGGCGGCCTCAGGCTGCCTTCTGCAGCGCTGCTTTCAGCTTCTCTTCGTTGGCGTTCGACAGTGAAGTTCTGAGCACGCGAGGTTTGAAGGGTTCGATTTCGGCGAGAACCTTGTCTTCGGTCATGTCCTTGACCTGAACGAAGAGGGCCGATGACTCGGGCGGGATGGTTTCACCAAGCTTCTTGATGAACTCGTCGTTGATCCCGTAATCCGTCAGCGCACCTGACAGCGCGCCGGTGCCGGCGCCGGCGAGGGCACCGAGCGCTAATCCTGCGAGGGGATTCAGAAGGAGGAGCCCGACCAGCGTTCCCCACAACGCGCCGAGCGATCCGCCGCTCGCCGCGCCGATGGCGGCGAGGTTCACGGCCTGCTTGATGTGAACCTTGCCGTCCTTGGTCCGCTCGACCACGCAGGCGTCCTCGAGGTCGATCAACTTCTCCTTCTGCATCGAGCGCGCCTTGTTCAGGACCTCGTCCGCAGTGTGGATGCCATCGAAGCCAAGTACGATCAGGGTGCTCATGACTTTGTCCTCAAAGATTGCTGCGGCAGTGTCTCACGAGGCTAATCGCGGCGAGTGAGGCTCCAGTCCTGCGACGACTGGGCCGACCAGGAACTCCGCACTCTTACAGGCCGGGTCAGGTTGGAATTGAAGGCGGCATTTGCGCCGAACACGCCCCCGGACGAGCGGGCACGGCGCGCACTCTGCGTTGGCATGAGGATTGCCGCGGCAAGGCCGAGAACGGCGAGGAGCGTCATTGTGCTCAGCAGTGTGTTGGCCAGCATTATTGTCTCCGTTTGCAGGTCCCAGCGACCATTCCTCTCGAACGTCGCCATTACACAGGCGCGGCGGCCGTTCGACTATTGGGGAATAACCTGAGTGCCGGTCTGCAAGACCCTAAGCATCGATTGAGAGTCAATTTGAGAGCTTATCGGCGGAGATGGGGCACCGCGCTGAATGGTCTAATGCGCTTAAAATGCTGGAACGATTATTTCGAGTCTCGCAATCACGTCAGGGAAGAGGTGCGACATGGTGGGTTGTCGAATGAAGAAGGAGGAGAATGGGGCCATTCTCCTCCTTGGTCGCTGCAATGTCGTTGATATGATCGCGCACTCCGCCGGAGTGCTTTACCCGCCGTGGATTGCCGTCCAATCCGGTGCGCGAAGTCCCGTCCCCCATTCCCGCGGCGTCAGAACCGGACGCGGTACGACGGGGCCCATGGCGGCATACGAGTCGATGTTCGGGACAGCGGCAGAGTAGGCGCTTTCCGGGATGCCGCTGGCGCCGGAGCGGCCAGGGCCAGTCGTCGTCTGATAGTAGTCAGTGTAGGGTTCGGGATAATAGGGAGCCGCAGCCCTCCAATTGTTCTGGAGGACCTGGGCAGAAGCAGGCTCTGCTGGCACCAGCATTGCCCCGGCCAGAACCAGCGCGGCCGCAAATTTCGTCGCGTTCATGTTATCTCCATTCGAGATTGGCAAGGCACGACATGCAGCGGCCGTGTCCTTGCACAGTTGCATCGATCGGGCCGGCCGCATCTTGCCGCCTCTCGCGAATCGTGCGCACCGATCAGATGCGCCGGCGACCCGCAGAGCGTCGGCTTCGAATTGGGCCAGACCCCAGCGACTGTTCCTTCTGAACGTCGTGATTACATAGGCAGGGGGTGTCGCGAACCATCGGGGATCGACCTGAATATGCCCCCGTAAGACCCTAAAGCCGTGCACGAACGCAGTTAGCCCACCAGAAACGGTTGGATTGTAGGCTGAAAATCAGGTTGAGACCTCGCCTTCGACTGTCACGCGTTCCCACGACAGCAGGCAAATCTTGTGATCATCGCTCACGCCCAGCGTGTGGATGTAGAAGAAACTATCCTCTTCGTCGGTCGCCTCCATGACCGGTGATGGCGCCGAGACGATCGGAATATTTTCGCATTCGCCGAGCCAATCGGTGTGGCGATGACCATGCATCAACACCACGCGGCCGGAGACTTTGCGGAGTCGACGCACGAACCAGCTTCCATTGACCAGCGCCGTGCCGATCCGTTCCGACAGCACCTTGGCCGGTCTCGGATACTCGACGACATGGTGATGGAGGGCCAGAACCCAGCATGCCTTCGGGTACTGGGCCGCCGCGATTTCAATCCCTCGCATCTGTTCGGACGTCATCATTCCGAGGGCATTGGTGAACGAAAAATGAGTATCTGCATTCGAATTCAAAAGAACGATGCCGAGGCCGTCACTGCTGTCGGGCGGCACGATCATCGGAAAGGCAGTTGCCCAAAGGTCGTCGAGACGCCTGGCCAGGAGCGGTTTCGCGATGTCGGAGAATCTGGCGATTCCCACGCGATTTGGTTCCAATGCGGCCGAGAGGCTTGCCCCGACATGTCCGTGAGCTTGGTCGATCACACGAACACGCTGGCCTTGGATGAAATCAGCCGCCGACAGAAACCGCAACCGTCGCAACCGTCTATTCGGGCTTGTAGGCAGATCGAGACGGGCAGGGTTGGCGCGATCGACGATATTGAGATCGTGGTTGCCGGGCAGGATCAGGATGCGTTCCAGAAGCCGGGGAAACTTCTGCAGTTCATCGAGCAGTTCCGACCACTCAGCGGAGCGGCCCGCGTCGGTCAGGTCTCCTGTAATCAGAACGACATCGACAGGAGTCCGCGAATGAATCACGTCGAGCTTCGCAAGTATCTGACGCAGGCGGATATTGCCGCGTGGTCCTGACCGTCCGCTTTCAATACGAAAGCCGTATCGCTCGCCAACCGCATGAAGATCGGAAAGATGGACAAGGCGCCATTTGCGCCTGACATTCTGATCTCCAGAACACGCGTTGAAGTCGCGCGGCTGCGGCATGATTGCGTCCGCGTATGCCCAGATGAGCGAGGCGATCGCCAGATACGTCGTCACAAGGACAACACTGTTGGCGAGTGCGATTGAAACGAGTGAACGGGGCGAGGCGAGGTCCGAGACAGTGCCCAGCCAGCGCGACGCCGGCCATGCGAGCCATGCGATGCCCGCTGCAGCGCAGAACATGATCGCACCTGCCGCCATCGATGTGAAGATGCTGAAGGCGAAGCTTCGAGTTTGACCGGTTCGCAACGTGAACAATTTGCCGGTCAAATGCCGCATGGTCTCGCGGCAGATTGCATATACGGGCTCGACAACGATTGCGTTCAGCGCCCAGAAGCTGCTTTCCGCCAGTCTGAGAACTGACCTGGCGCCCCATAGCCCTAGCACCGCCAAAAAGGCAAGCAGCAGGATAGGCCAGATCCCTATCAGAGGCGACGCGATCCTGTCCTTGATGAGGACGATCCATGCCGAGACAATCAGTGGTGTGAGACCTAGCAGGAGACCTGGGAGGACGAAAAGCATCGTCCATGACAGAACCAGTTTGGCCGGGCTGATTTCTGCAAACAGGCTGCCAGCCAGTGACAGCATGGATCGGCGCTTGGTGCTGGAGGCGTCGTCTTCGATGTCGCCGCGGCGGGGATCGACCAGAGGGTTCATATCCGGCGCTCGCCGGGCAATTGGAAGGAGATGGCGGCGCAGCGGATCAAGATCGCCCCGGTATGGTTACGGGTTGGGCTGGATCGATTTCTTTCGTTGCCGGCGCAGCTCCGTCACCAAGGCAATCCTCCACATAGAATCGCAAGACGGCGATGCGGCCGATCGCGACGAGCGGCACCGCAAGCGCTATTCCCATCACGCCGAACAGCGAACCGAACAGAACGATCGCGACCAGTATCCAGGCCGGCGGAATCTCGACGGCTTGGCGCAGAATGAGCGGGCCGATCACGTAGCCTTCGATCGATTGCACGATCGTGTAGACGCCGACCGACCAGATCAACATCGACAGGCCAAGCGGCATCGCTACCAGTCCGATCGGGATGGCCGCCGCAATCGGACCTAAATACGGGATGAAGTTCGACAAACCGGCCTGTACACCGAGCAGGAAAGCACCAGGAAGGCCCATGAGATAGAGAACGATCCAGACGCATATCGTCATCAGGACGATGCGAGCGACCTGTCCCACGAGCCATAGCTGCAGCACGCCGCCCATTTCGTTCAGGACATCGCGCACGCGTGCGCGGTACGAGGGCCGCACGAGCAGGACAATGCTTTCACGATAAAGATGCGGACTGAAGGCGAAGAGCATCCCCAGAAACAGCATGATGGCGGTATTCGCCAGAAAACTCGATGCCGTTCCGACCGCCGTCTGCGCATGCCCGAACAGTTTGCTGTGATCGGGAAACCAGCTTGAGAAATCGCGACCGCCTTCCGGACCGAACAATTCGATCCCGAAGTTCAGCAGGTAGTTTTGTAGAATGTCGAGTTGTGCATCTATTACTCGAACGAGATAGCGAAGCTGTTCTGGAAGGTGTCCCGCTCCCCAAATGATGCTCAGCGCCGCAAGTGCGCCCAGGATCACCAGCACAAGGGCAAGCCGCCATCCGCGGCTGAGGGGAATGACCGGCTTGATTGCGCGTGCGCATGCGTCAAAGAAAGCTGCAAACAGAACACCCGCGAAAATCAGAAGCAGGCTCGCCGCCATCTGCCAGATGAAGAACAAGCCTGCCGCCGTCGCGAGCAAGACGAAACCAGTCGAAAGAGCGCCGCGCCAGCGGTCAGATGTCGCGTCGGAAATCGAAGGCTCGCGAGAGGGAGGTCTGTTCGGATGGGCTGGAGTGGTCATCGACAGCTCACGAGTGCCTGGAGAGGCGGACGGTATCTGGCAGGCATCTGCTCGTGTCCTCGATCACCTACCGAGCATGACTGTTCGTCTGTCGGCCTTCCAGTCAAAATTTAACGATCATTTTCGGCGGAAACGAAGGCGCCGCCAACCCGTCGTCTCAAAACTTCAGCGCGAAGAACCAGTGTTTTCCCGGATCGTCACCGTGTCCAAACTCCGATGTAATCTCTGATCCAGTCGCACATGGGAGGACTATCATGGTGCGTTCATATCGATCCTTCGCGGCCGTCTTCGCTTTTCCGTTGCTGATTGTTGCGTCGGCCGCCGACGCGCAAAGCATGCGCGGCAAGAACCAGGCCAGCGATGCGGCCCTTGCAGCACGGCAAGAATGCTTCCGGGAGGCCCAGGCGAGGTTCCCGGGGCCGGGCGGGGAAATCAGCGTGCAGAAGCAGCGGGAAACCGCCTACAGGGGCTGCGCCCAGCGCAAAGGTGTGCGCCCCTGATCGGGTCGGTTGCTTTGGATTTCGGTGGGTGGTCGCCTCGACGAATGTTCCGTGAGGTCGCCAGCCCACCGCCTCGGTCCTGATCTTCAGACCGGCAAACCTCTGACAACAAAAGGGACGAACGACATCGTCGTTCGTCCCTTTTGTATTGCAGCGGTCGTTCTTCGTTCCCGACCGGGCCGATCGTTCGAAGTCAGAAGGCCGAACCGTGGATCGCGACCCAATCCGGCGCCTGAAGCCCGGTCGACCAATTCGGCGTCGTCACAAATCGACGTTGCCTGACGACCGGACCCACAGCCGCATAAGCATCAGTCGCGGCGGCGTAGGGACCAGTGTAGGTATAGCGGGAGCCAGAAAAGCGCGGGGCAGGACCGGTGGTGGTACCGTAGTAATCCGTGTAGCCGCCGTCGGCGTAGCGCGGCGACAGACTCTGGGCATGGGAAGGCGCCGTCAGCACCAGCGTTGCTCCGGCCAGAACGAGCGCTGCCGCACATCTTGCTGCGTTCAACATTGTGGTCTCCATTCGGGATGGCAAGGCACAACGCGCAGTCCCGCTACGTTCCTTGCGCAGTTACATCGAGTGGGTCGACTCGCACCTCGCCGTCTCCGCAAATCGACCGCATTGATTTCCAATGCGCGGAAGATCGACAGACGTTGGCGTTGAATTGGGCCAAACCCAGCGACTGTTCTCTTGAACAACGGATTACGTAAGCGGAGAAATGGCGCGAGCTATCGGGGAACGACCTGAATATGCTGGCCGCAACACCCGGACGCAGGAGAAGCGATCTATCGGTGTCCCGGCCGAAGCGAAACCGTTGGCGCCGATCTCCTACTCCCCCGATGACCACAGTACGGGGCGAGATTGGCGATACAAATCAATGCATTCGCGTGATCGGTGGAAGCGGGCTCGAAAGATTCTGCGCAGGCGAAAGCGCGCGTAACCCCTCGCGGACTGATAGACGATTCATTCTCGGCGCCGTCCGGTGGTAGGTCGCCAGGCGAGCTTAATCGCGAGCCATTGACAAAAAAAGTTGTCAATGCGACACCACAGACATGTTGGAGCTCGATGTCATTGATGATCCGGCGCAGGCTGCGCTCGCGCTTGATCCGATCAAGCGGCGACTGCTGGCAGAGCTTGCGGCGCCTGCTTCTGCAGCCACGCTGGCCGGACGAGTCGGGCTCACCCGGCAGAAGGTGAACTATCATCTGCGCGCGCTCGAAGATCATCAACTCGTCGAACCGGTCGAGGAGCGTCAGTGGGGAGGCCTGACCGAGCGCCTCATGGTCGCGACCGCGACCTCCTACGTCGTCTCACCGGCAGCGCTGGGGCCGATTGGCGCGGATCCGGCGCGCAGCCGCGATCAGCTCTCCGCAAGCTACCTTATTGCGCTGGCGGCACGTATCGTGCGCGAGGTCGGCGAGCTTTGGCGCGCGGCGCGCAGAAACGAGAAGCCTCTTGCGACGCTCTCGTTCGATACGATCGTTTGCTTCAGGTCTCCTGCCGAACGCGCCGCGTTCACCGCCGATCTTACGAACGCGATCACCAGCCTTGCGGCACGCTATCACGACGAGACCGCGCCACACGGGCGCCCGCATCGGCTCGTGGTGGCGTCCTATCCCGCACCTGGCCGGGCGAAATCCTGAAACCGGAAAGGACATGACATGCCGATCAAGAAGGACGGCACCGGCAAACGCTGGGTCGAGATGGAATTCATCGCGCCGGGGACGCCCGAGCAGGTGTGGGAAGCGATGGCGACCGGCGCCGGCAACACGGCCTGGTTCACCAAGGCGGTCATCGAAGAGCAGGTCGGCGGCGCTGTCCGTTTCGATTTTGGCGAGGGTACAAGCACGTCAGGCGAAGTGACTGCATGGGAGCCGCCGCATCGGTTTGGCTATGTGGAACGCGAGTGGAGTGAAGGCGCGCCGCCGGTGGCTACCGAAATCACCATCACGAGCCGGTCCGGCGATCGCTGCGTCGTGCGCATGGTTCATTCGCTGTTTTCATCCTCCGACGATTGGGATGATCAGATGGAAGGCTTCGAGGGCGGTTGGCCGGGCTTCTTCGAAGTGTTGCGTATCTATCTTTCGCACTTTGCCGGACGGAAGGCTGCATCCTTCCAGGCCATGGTCAGTGTCGAAGGCAATGAACTTGCGATCTGGAAGCGGTTGACGAAGGAGCTCAATCTGGTCGATGCCAATGTCGGCGAAGTTCGGACCGCATCGCACGCCACTGAATCATTGTCCGGCGTGATCGAGCGTGTTCAACAAGATGGCAAGGTACGCGTCATTACGATGCGGCTCGACGCGCCAGCGCCTGGCGTAGTGATGATCGGCACGTACGGCACGGGTGATCGCGTCAATGTCAGCATGTTCATCTTCTTTTACGGCGATGACGCCCAGGCCCTTGTTACAGCAAGCGACCACAAGTGGCGCAGCTGGCTTACCGAAACCCTTTCAAGCGCCACCTGATCGTCGACGCCGCATATGGCCGCAACCGATCAAGTCATGCGATGGATCGCTTTTGGCTCACGTTGCGATCGAGTGATCTTATTGTGTCGAGAAAGCCTGTGACGACCGAAGACGGCTCGCCGCGACGCCACATCACGGCGAGATCGACGTGCAGCGGCGCGGAGGCCGTTTTCAGGTTGTGATAGCTCACCCCGACCTGGCGCAAATTGCGCATCGAGGCGGGGACCAGCGCGATGCCAAGCCCGGCGACGACAAGGCTGATGATGGCGTGCATCTGGATCGCTTCTTGGGCCACGCGCATCGAGAAGCCGGCTTCCTCGCACACCGTGACGAGACGAGCATGAAAGCTCGGGCCATCATGGGCCGGAAACATTATGAAGCTCTCTCCGGCGAGATCCCTCAACTCGATCGTTTGCCGGGCAGACAGCGGGTGATCGTCCGGCAGCGCGACGACAATGCTCTCGGACAGAACAGTCTCGCAGCGCAGATCGTCGGCATTGAATACCGGCGGACGAACGAGACCGACATCGGCTTCTCCGAGCTGCAGCGCGCGGACCTGGCTGGATGTCGTGCGCTCGAGGAGCTGCAATTCCACATCCGGATGATTTGCCCGATAGGAGCGAACGAGCCGCGGCAAGAAATCGTACGTCGCCGCTCCGACATACGTGACCCGTATCGAGCCGACCAATCCCTGGGCAGCGCGTCGCGCGGCACGCACAGAGCGTTCGGCCTGTGCCAAAAGCCGGCGTGCTTCCGCGAGAAAGACGCTGCCGGCTTCCGTCAGCCGAACGTGCCGTTGCGAGCGATCGAAAAGTTCTGCGCCAATGTCGCGCTCGAGCCGTTGTATTGCCTGGCTTAACGGCGGCTGGGCCATGCCAAGGCGCCCGGCAGCGCGACGGAAATGAAGCTCCTCTGCCAGCACGACGAAGTAACGGAGCGTGCGAAGCTCGACGTTCGATATCTCATCCATATCGTCTGATATCTAAGTTGCGACTGGAAGTATCGTAGGCGTCATCCATCTTTGTTTCCAGGTTGCGCAACCAAGGAGAAACACAGATGTCGTCGATGCTCCAGCTCGCCATGGCAGGTTTGCTCGCCGGTTCCTTCGCATTACCGCTGCAGGCGAGGGCCGAGCTCCGACGTGCTGACTCGTTCGTGGCCGGTCCGGATGGCTCAAGATTGTTTGTCCGGGAGATCAGCGAGAATACGCCGTCAAGCGCCAAGCCGCCGGTTATCCTGCTGCATGGTGCACGTGTGCCGGGCATTGCCTCGTTCGATCTGCCTGTTGAAGGCGGCTCGCTTGCGGCCGATCTCGCGCGTGCAGGGCATCGCGTCTTCGTGATGGACGCGCGCGGGTATGGGGGCTCGACCCGGCCTGGTCAGGAAGGCCCGGCGGATGGTCCGCCGCTCAGTCGCTCGGAAGACGTCATTGCCGATCTCGGCGCCGTCGTGAACGCGGTCAAGGCCAGCACTGGCGCCGAGCGCGTCGCACTGGTCGGCTGGGCGACAGGCGGCCATTGGGCCGGCATGTATGCCAGCCGCGCGCCGGAGAACGTCAGCCATGTCGTGATCTACAACAGTCTCTACGGTGCTCAGGCAGGGCACAAGGCACTTGGCCCGGGCAGTGACACCGCCGATCCGCAGGACCCGCGTCGGTTCAACTTCGCAAAGTTCGGCGCTTATCGGCTGAACACGGCGGCGTCGCTGATGCCGGCGTGGGACAGTTCGATTCCGACCAACGACAAGGACGCGTGGCGAGACCCCAAGGTGGCTGAAGCATATCGGAGCGCAGCGCTGGCGTCCGATCCGGCGTCGGCCTCCCGCAATCCGCCGGCCTTTCGCGCGCCTTCCGGCGCCATGGCTGACTCGTTCGAGCTCGCGTCCGGCCGCAAGCTTTGGCACGCCAATGCCATCACCGCGCACGTCCTGGTCCTTCGGTCAGCAAACGACTTCTGGAGCCGTCCGGAAGACGTGGTGACGCTTGAAGCCGATCTGACGAACGCCGCCAGCGTTCGTGCTGTGACGATTCCGCAGGCGACGCACCATGTCCATCTCGACCGCGCAGAACGCGGGCGATCCACGTTTCTCGCCGAACTTGGCGCTTTCCTTGCAAAGTCCCCGGCGCTCGGCAAACCGACGCGCCAAGGAACATGACAGTCATTCGATGATCCGCGCCGGCTTTCGAGACGCGGCCGCACTCAACGTCGAGGCCGTTGCTCCCGCCCGCCGCGGGAGGATGGCTTCTCACATTTCCTTCTTCACATAGGCCACGAGCTGATCGAGCACGGTGCCCCAGCCTTCGTGGAAGCCCATCTCTTCATGCTTCTTGCGGCCGTCCTCATCGCGATGGATTGCCGTCGCGACGTAGCGCGTTCCCTTGCCGCTGGGCTCGAAGGTCAGCACGGCCGTCATGAACGGCGCCGGTGAGGGGCGGTAGCCCGGCAACAGCGCGTCGGTCCAGACCAGGCGCTCGTGCGGAACGACCTCGAGATAGCAGCCGACGTTCGGAAACTCTTGGCCTTCCGGTGAGCGCATCACGGTACGGAAGATGCCGCCGGGCCTGAGATCGATCTCGCAGTCGGTGGTCGTCCATGGTCGGGGGCAGAACCAGGGCCGCAAGAGCTCGGGTGTCGTCCATGCTTTCCAGATCAGTTCGCGTGGCACGTCGATCTCGCGCTCCAACACGAGGTCGAGCTTCGGATCGGGCTTGATGACCGACGATTTCGTCATGTGTTTTTCTCCTTGAGTTCGATGAGATAGCTGTCGAGTTGATCGAGGCGTGTCGTCCAGATGGTGCGTTGTCGCATCAACCAGTCTTCGGCCTGTCGCAGGCGCTTGGGGACAAGCTGGTAGGTCCTGACGCGGCCGGTTTTGCCGGAACGCACGAGCCCATAGCCCTCGAGGATCTTCAGATGTTCAAGGAACGATGGCAGGGCCATGTCGAACGGTTTTGCCAGCTCGGTCACCGAGGCCGGGCTTCGGCTCAAGCGTTCGAGCACGTGGCGACGAGTCGGATCGGCGAGCGCGCGGAATACGCCATCGATCGAATGTGCGCCTGTGCTGTCGGCTCGTGCTTGCACCACCAAGCTCCGGTTTCGGGGTCGGCATTACTTAGGCTTTTACCTAAGTAATAGCAAGCGGCGATGAGGTTCAAGATTTTCAGAAAATAAGTGCTTAGCTTCGATCGAGTGTTCATGATATGTTCCGCGTTAGTGAACGAAAATCGGTGCTTATGATGCAAAAGCCGTTTGGATTTGTGGAGGCCGGTGGCCCAACGAACGCGAGTCACTGCCCGTTCTTCGCAATTCTACCTTCGCGGTCCGACGCATCGCGGATCGTCCGTCATGCGCAAGACCTTTGTCGTCGTGCCGGATTAGGCGGCGCGCTCAGGTCGGCGGATCGGCTCCATATTTCGCTCCACGGCCTTGGCCTTCATCGAGCGCTTCCCGGGCATCTCGTGCATGCAGCACGCGAGGCAGGTGAATCAGTCTCGTTCCCGGAATTCGACATCACGTTCGATTGTGTCGGAAGTTTTCGAAGCGGTAGGGACGGCAGGTTTCCGTTCGTGCTGCGCTCACTCGACGATATCGACGCGCTGTCTCTGTTCCATCGTGCGTTGGCCGCGGCGATGACGCTTGTTGGCCTGGGCCGCTGGATCTCGCTGCAGTTCACACCGCATATCACCTTGCTCTATGACACGCGCTTTGCGCGTCCGCGCGAAATCGAAGGAATTCGTTTCCGCGTGCGCGAGTTCGCCCTGATCGACAGTCTCATCGGGCAAAGTCGTCATGCGACGATGGCGCGATGGCCGCTGAAGGGCTGATCAACGTTGCTGTCGGCGGTCCGCTACGGCCCGTCGGGTGAGGCGATGAGCTCACTTTGGTGCAAAAGGATTGACCCAGCCGCCAGTCCCGGTGGCGGATCCGGGCGGATAGGCCTGGACGAGATAGTCGAGCAGGAGTTTCCGCGTTTCGGTGTCCGGAGGCGGCATGCCGTGCTTCTCGGTCATCCAGTTCAGCGTGTCGTCCCAGCGAGCACGATCCATACCTTGACGGCCGACGACTTTGAACGAGTGGCAGCCGATGCAGTATCCGAAAGTTTCCTCGCGGCCCTTGAAGTCAGGTAGGGATTCCGCGGTTTCCTCGGATGCGATGGAGTTCTGGGCCGAGGCGCCGGCAATGAATGCGGCGGCGACTGCTGCTGTGCACGCAGCCGTCAGGCCGCAAATGAAACCACGCATGCCTAGCCCACCAGCACCGCGATGCGGTGAAACGGGTTGGCCCCGTAGCCTTGGGGATTCCAGTTCGTCGCGATGTGCGGCTGGGCGACACCGCGCGAGTCCGTCGCACGCACCCAAAGTTCGAAATATCCGTCGCTTGGAAGGGCGAGCGTGCCGGTCCAGCGAACCCAGTCGTAGCGGTTCTTGGGCTTGGTCATTTCCATAGGGTGCCAGCGCTGACCAGCGTCGAAGGAGACGTCGACACGTTGCACCTCGTGGTCGCCCGCCCAGGCGGCGCCGCGGAGCGGCAGCTGCCTCGTCCCCGCAGCAAATCGGGCGCCATTGGCCGGCGAGGTGATGATCGACCGCGTCGGCATCGACGTCATGTCCGTGAAATTGGTCTTTCCGTCGGCGGTCGAACCCGGAACGATCGGAACCGTCGGGACTCGGTACGACGTTCCGCCCATGCCCTGGCCGTCATGGGGATCTTTGCGCACGAGCACGCGCGTCAACCACTTTGAGGAGAGTGAGCCCGGCCAGCCCGGGATGACCAGTCGTAACGGTCCGCCATGGATATGCGGCAGCGGCTCGCCGTTCATCGCCCAGACGATCATCGAATGCGGCTCCATTGCCTTTTCGATCGGCATGCCGCGTGAAATCGCGTCCTTGCCGGTGTCGCCGGAAAGATGCGGGTCCGCTCCGTAATGGCCCGTGAACTTCGCAGTGTCCTTCAGGCCTGCGGCCTTGAGCACATCGGCGAGTTTGACGCCGGTCCACTCGGCGCAGCCGGCGCCGCCATTGGTCCACGGGTTTCCGCGTGCGGCCGGCTGGTAGAAGGAACGGCCGTTGCCGCCGCATTCCATGACCATGCGCAGCGTCTGCGGCGTGAATCGCGACTTCAATTCCGCGATACTGAGCGTCAGCGGCTTCTCGACGTCGCCCTCGACCTTCAAACTCCAGGCGTCGCCTTGCTTGCTTTCCTCCGGTATCTGACCGTTGTTGCGAATGAAGAACTTCGCCGTAGGCGTGGTGTCGTCGTTCAGGAGGCTCTCCGGCGTCTCGGCCACCAGCGGCCGATCGCCGAGCAGGGCAAGTCCCTTGTCTTTTCCAGGATAGTCGAAAGGTTGTGGCGCCTTGGACAAGGCCGCTGGCGGCGGTGTTGCGCTCTGCGCGGATGCCGTCGATATGAAGTTGAAGCGTCGGTCGTTGCCGACAGGCGGACCGAGACTTGCGGCGGCGCCGATAGCGATGAGGCTGCTGCCGAGCAACATGCGCCGAGAGGTCTGGAATCTGTCCGAGTGCGCTGTGGCGCTGATGTCGTCCGGCCTCAATGCAGCAGGCCGCAGTTGTGCTTGATCCGGCATAACGTTCCTCCCCAGGACCTTTCGTCAGGCGTGACGACATGAGACCGACGGGCGCTCGCAGGCAGCCAAGGCAAACGCCAGGTCTCGTGGTGCGCGGCGAGATGGTCTCATGTCGCCGTGCACAGGTCAGCGCCTTCGTTCCTTCTGTGCACAGCGTAGCACAGCAGGGGGTCGAGAAGGGCAATACTTCAGTATTGCAAGCGCGCTCACCGTTGAGTGATCTGGCGCGCCGGTCGCTCCGCATTCGTTCAGCAGAGCGCGAGGTGGAGAAGGGAGCTTAGGCGGCCGCCTTCTCCAACGCCGCAATGTCGATCTTCTGCATCTTCAACATCGCCTGGGTCACGCGCGCCGCCTTGTTCGCATCCGGATCCGCCATCAGTGTCATCAAGCGGCCTGGCACGATCTGCCACGACAGACCGAACCTGTCCTTGAGCCAGCCGCATTGCGACGGAGTGCCGCCATCGGCGGTCAGCTTGTCCCAAAACGTGTCGACCTCGGCCTGATCCTTGCATTCAACGGAGAACGAGACTGCCTCGTTGAACTTGAAGAGCGGGCCGCCGTTGATCGCCTTGAACGGGCGGCCTTCGATGGTGAAGTCGATCGCCAGCACTTTTCCCTTCTTGCCGGCGCCATGCTCGCCCCAGCCTTCGCCCCAACGCAGGACGTTCTCGATCTTCGAGTTCTCGAAGATCGAGGTGTAATGATTTACCGCCTCTTCGGCGTTGTCGTCGAACCAGAGACAGGGGGCGATGTTTCGCATCTATTCACTCCTTGATGGGTGCTTGAAATCGGGAACGGGGGCGTTCAGGTGTCGACCTCTAATAGGTCAGTTTTGGATACCAGTTTCCGCCGCGCCCTTCGGGAGTCGCATCGAGAATGGTCCAGATGGGCATCAGGTCCGGCGCACCGCGTGGGTCCTGGCCGGGGTCGGCAGTGGCAAAGCCCATTTCGCCGCCCCAGAAGTGCCGGATCGTGCCGTCGCGCCGGGTGAAAACATTGAATGCGGCATCGTCGCCACCTTCCTTGGTGAGGGCATGATAGTCGCGGCTGAAGTCGCCGCTCGTATCGGAATAAAGAGGCAGATGGTGCCAGCCCCGCGCGCGTTTGAATCCAACGAGCCGCTCAATCGGTGAACGCGCAACGACGGCGAGAGCGACGCGCTGCTGGAGATCAGGCGTTTCGCCGTCCCACGCACTGAGCAACGATGTGCACATCGGGCAGGGCTGTTCGCGCTGCGGGCCATACATGTAGCTGTAGACGACCAGAGATTGCTTGTCGCCAAACAGATCGGCGAAAGAGATGCGACCCTTCTCGCCTTCGAAAGTGTAGGCTTTCTTCACTTCGCCGCCGGGCGGCAGGTTGCGACGCTGCTCGGCGACACGTTCGATATGCCGGCGAAGTTCGATTTCTTCGGCCAGCAGGGCGTCGCGGGCGGCCCTATAGGCGGGCGATTCATTCGGAAAGCGGACGCCGTTAGCCTTTACGAGTTCGGCTGCAGGTTTCAGTGTTTGCTTCATCTGTGGTCCTCCGTGCTTTGTGCGACAACGCCACCCACGCCCCATCGTTCGGTACGGTCACAGTTTCGCTTTTCGCCGCCTGCGCGGGCTTGGGCCCGGCTGCGTCTCGCCCAGCAGTGCATCGAGGCGCTGCAAGCTCGCGTCCCAGAATGCGCTGTAGCGCTCGAGCCACTGGTTTGCTTCTTCCAGTCGTTTCGCTTCGATCCGGCAAGGACGCCGCTGCGCGTCGCGACCGCGCGAGATCAGGCCGGCTTGCTCGAGTACCTTCAGGTGCCTCGATATTGCCGGCTGGCTCATCGCAAACGGCTTCGCAAGTTCCATCACAGACGCTTCACCGGCGGCGAGCCGCGCGATGATCGCCCGCCGGGTCGGATCGGCCAACGCTGCGAACGTTGCATCAAGGCGAGCGGACGGCGTCATATGATAACTCTTCGTTTATATAACTATATGGTTATATAGGTGATGGTCGGCCGTCAAGCGATTTGTCTGACGCAGTTCATCGCGGCATAGTGGCGCCGAACAATGGGAGCGCGGCGTGGGCCTGATTATTTACGGCATCAAGAATTGCGACACGATGAAGAAAGCGAGGGCGTGGCTCGACGCGCATCGCGTCGCTTACAGCTTTCACGACTATAAGGTGGAAGGCATTGACAAGAAGCGCCTCGAAGGTTGGGCGAAGGAGGTCGGCTGGGAAGCGCTACTCAACCGCGCAGGTACGACATTCCGCAAGCTGCCGGAGAAGGACAAGCAGGGATTGACGGCAGCGAAAGCGACCGCGCTGATGCTTGATCAGCCCTCGATGATCAAGCGCCCGGTGCTGGAGACGGGTAGAAACCTCGTCGTCGGTTTCAAGCCGGATATCTACGCGGCAGAGCTTGGCGGAAAGCGATCCTGACGCGACGTCGCACCGTCTCACGGAACGGCGCCACACATCCGGTACAACGCGTCATGCAATTCCGCACTGCGGTCAGAGCTTGTGCAGGCCGGTCGCGGTGTCCTAAAGTCTTTTGAGCAACACGCTTCGCTTCTCCGGCCATCGGCCGGCTCCCCAGCGACGATAGATGAGCCAACGGGAGGATCATGCCCATCAACAAAAATGTCGGCTCCGCGCAGGAAGCCCTCGCGGATGTCCGTGACGGCTCGACCGTGATGATTTCCGGTTTTGGAGGCGCAGGTTTTCCGAATTTTCTCATTCGTGCGCTGCGTGATCGCGCTCCGAAGGATCTCACGCTGATCGTCAACTCGGCGACGCATCGACTGTCCTATACACATGAGCTGATCGAGGCAGGGCTTGTGCGCAAGGTGGTTTGCAGCGCTGCGCGCGGACGCGAGAAGGCTCTTTCGCCATTCGAGCAGCTCTGGAAGGACGGCAAGATCGAGTTGATCTGTTTGCCGCAGGGCACCTTGGCGGAGGCGATCCGCGCCGGCGGGGCGGGAATTCCCGCGTTCTTCACGCCGGTTGGTGTTGGAACCGAACTGACCAAGGGCAAGGAGG
>NZ_JAVIFX010000027.1 GCF_031157255.1 Bradyrhizobium sp. LHD-71
CACAACTTCCGCCGCATCCTCGCCTGGCTGAGATATCTCTTGTGCCTGTTCCTGGCCCAGCTATGGCGCACGCTCGCCCGGCCAGCCTCGATCAATCCGGCTTCTTAACGGACGACAGCTTTAGGCACGCTCTATCCAAGGACGACGTCATGCCCGGGCTTGTCCCGGGCATCCACGTTCTTGGCTCCGCGCGGCAAGGCTTGGATGGCCGAGTCAAGCCCGGCCATGACGAATGGAGAGAGCCAGCCCCCTCGCTACTCGCTGATCCGGGTCTGCAGCCTTGCCTTCACGATCCCGTCGCGCGCCAGCTGATCGGCGCGCTCGTTCTCGGGGTGACCGGCATGGCCCTTGACCCAATGCCAGCGGACCTCGTGCTGCTTCAGCGCAGCGTCGAGGCGTTGCCATAACTCGACGTTCTTCACCGGCTTCTTGTCGGCGGTGCGCCAGCCGTTGCGCTTCCAGCCGAAGATCCAGCCGGTGATGCCCTGCCGGACATACTGGCTGTCGGTGTAGAGATCGACCGTGCACGGCCGCTTCAGCGCTTCGAGCGCGGAGATCGCCGCCATCAATTCCATCTGATTGTTGGTGGTGTGCGGCTGGCCGCCGTTCAGCTCCTTCTCCTTGTCGCCGAACTTCAGGATCGCGCCCCAGCCGCCGGGCCCGGGATTTCCCGAGCAGGCACCGTCGGTATAGATCGTGACGTTGGGAAGCTCGCTCACGCCACCAGTCCTGACGGCATCAGCCCGTAATCGCGTGCGCTCGTCACGCTCTGGTGGAAGCGCAGCTTGCGGACATATTCCAGGGGATCCTTCGGCTTCACCAGCGCCCCGGGCGGAACGTTAAGCCAGTCCACCAGCCGCGTCAGCAGGAAACGGATCGCGGCGCCGCGCGCGAGCAGCGGCAGCGCCGCCTCTTCCGACGCCGTCAGCTTTCGCACCCGGCCATAGGCGTTGAGGAAGGCGCGCGCCTTGGTGACGTTGAAGGAATGATCCGGCTCGAAGCACCAGGCGTTGAGGCAGATCGCGACGTCATAGGCCAGCATGTCGTTGCAGGCGAAGGTGAAGTCGATGATGCCCGAGAGCCGGTCGCCGAGAAAGAAGACGTTGTCGTTGAAGAGATCGGCGTGGATCACGCCCTCCGGCAGATCGGTGGGCCAGACCCCGCTCGAGAGATGATCGAGCTCGGCGGCCAGAAAACCGCGCAGGCCTGGTTGCACCTCGTCGGCACGGCTCGCAGCCGCATCGAACAGCGGCCGCCAGCCGGAGACGGAGAGCGCATTGGCGCGCTTGATCGTGAAGTTGGCGCCGGCCAGATGCATCTTCGCCAGCGCCTCGCCGACGCCGGCGCAATGGCTCACGTTCGGCTTGCGCGGCCACATGCCTTCGAGAAAGGTGATGATCGCGGCCGGGCGGCCCGACAGCTCGCGCAGCGCCTCGCCGTCCCTCGCCTTCACCGGCAGGGGGCAGTTGATGCCGTGCTCGGCCAGATGCGTCATCAGCGCGAGGAAGAACGGCAAATCGTTCTTCGCCACGCGCTTCTCATAGAGCGTGAGGATGAACGAACCCGCGCTCGTGTGCAGCAGGAAGTTGGAATTCTCGACGCCCTCGGCGATGCCCTTGTAGGAGAGCAATTCGCCGAGATCATATTGCTTCAGAAAATCCGCAAGCTCGTCGGCGGCAACGTCGGTGTAGACCGCCATAAAGGTCTACTCGGCGGCGGCTTCGGGGCGCACCTGACGGGGCAGCGGGAAGAACTCGTTCTCTTCCGCGGCCGAGACCGTCTCCACATGCAGGGTGTAGCGCTCGGCGAACGCGTCCATGATCTCCTCGACGATCACTTCGGGCGCGGATGCGCCCGCGGTGATGCCGAGGCTGGTGATGTTGCCGAACTTGTCCCAGTCGATGTCGGTGGCGCGCTGCGCCAGCACCGCGATCTTGCAGCCCTCGCGCTCGGCGACCTCGCGCAGGCGCTGCGAGTTCGACGAATTGGGAGCACCGACAACGATCAGCGCGTCCACCACCGGCGCCACCTTCTTCACCGCGAGCTGGCGGTTGGTGGTGGCGTAGCAGATGTCTTCCTTGTGCGGACCGTTGATGTTCGGGAAGCGTTCCTTGAGCAACGCCACGATCTCCGCGGTGTCGTCGATCGACAGCGTGGTCTGGGTCACGAAGGCGAGGTTGTCGGGGTTCTTCGGCGTGATGGTCTTGGCGTCCTCGGCGGTCTCGATCAGGGTCACGGCGCCGACCGGAAGCTGGCCGAGCGTGCCGACCACTTCGGGGTGGTGCGAATGGCCGATCAGGAAGATCTCGCGGCCGCGCTTGAAGTGGATCGCGGCCTCGCGGTGCACCTTGGTCACCAGCGGGCAGGTCGCATCCAGCGAGAACAGATTGCGCGACTGGGCATCGGACGGAACCGATTTCGGCACGCCATGGGCCGAGAACACCACGGGGGCGGTGGTGTTTTCGGGGATTTCGGCCAGCTCTTCGACGAAGATGGCACCCTTCTTCTTCAACCCGTCGACGACGTATTTGTTGTGCACAATCTCGTGGCGAACATAGACGGGGGCGCCGTATTTATCGAGCGCCCGTTCCACGGTGTCGATCGCCCGGACCACGCCGGCACAGAAGCCGCGGGGAGAACAAAGCACGATCTTGAGGTCTGGTTTGGCTGACATTGAGCGATCTCGGGACCGAATCACCCGTTTCGCCTTCTGGCGGGGGCGGTCGATGGATGGAATTGGCTTGAAAGGGTCGGCTCGAACCGTACGGCGGTTCAAAGGAATTGGGCCCCCCTTTCGGGCGCTGTCAAGGCACTATCTATAGCAGAACCATTGCGTGTCCACCCCCTCCGGGCTTATATAGCGCGAATTCCCTGTCATCGCTGATGACCACCGGTTTCGCCTCCAGAGGGGTGGGCGAAGCACAAAGGAGATTTGCCATGAGCAACGCACCTCTGATGCCCAAGGCGACCGCCGTTTGGCTGCTCGACAACACCGCGCTGACCTTCGACCAGGTCGCCGATTTCACCAAGATGCATCCCCTCGAGGTGCGCGCGATCGCCGACGGCGACGCTGCCCAGGGCATCAAGGGCATGGATCCGCTCTCCAATGGCCAGCTGACCCGCGAGGAGATCGAAAAGGGCGAGAACAACCCGGATTATCGGCTCCGCCTCCAGGAGAGCAAGGTGGTGCTGCCGCCCCAGCCCAAGCGCAAGGGCCCGCGCTACACCCCCGTCTCGCGCCGCCACGAGCGCCCGAGCGCCATCCTCTGGCTGCTGCGCAACCATGCCGAGCTCAAGGACGCCCAGATCATGCGCCTGGTCGGCACCACCAAGAGCACGATCGCCAGCGTGCGCGACCGCACCCATTGGAACACGTCGTCCCTGACCCCGATCGACCCCGTCACCCTCGGCCTGTGCTCGCAGATCGAGCTCGATTTCGAGGTGCAGCGCGCGGCCAAGGAAAAGCCGATCGACGCAGCCTATGGCGGCGCCACCCTGCTGCCGGCCTCCGAGACCACCCGCAAGGACGAGTACGAGCCCGCGGAGAAATCCAGCGACGACCTCAATGTCGACGCCGTGTTCGCCAAGCTGAAGACGCTCGGCGGCAAGAAGCAGGAGGACGAGGAGGAGTAATTTTCCTCCCTGCACGGACATCGGTTCGAACGCGGCGGAGCGATCCGCCGCGTTTTTGTTTGCGAGCGCAGCTTTTGCGATGCCGCGAGCAGGAACGATGTAGCCGAGCCTGCATTGTTTTCAGCGCGGAGGATCAGCGATGCAGCACGACGAAGACCATTTTGCTCCGATGCTGGGACGCGCCGTTCTGGCAGCGTGGGGCGACATGCCCCGAGATATCCAGGAAGCCTTGTTCGAAATCGCCGTCAAGGACCGCCCCGGCGATCGTGACGCTCTGGCGAAGCTGCTGCATGAGCGGCATCCGCGGACAGTGCACGCGAGCTAGTCTGCGCCCTCCTTCAACCAACTCTTCTCGCAACAGAAAACGCAATCACAGGCCAGCGCTGCGGCACGATAGTGCCGAACCGCACATCACGGCCGCACCGGATTGTTCAGCATGTATTCGCCGAGATCGCGCTGACGGCGGTCGGCGCGGGCGGTGGCGGCATTGCGCTGGACGTCGCGGTCCTTGCGGCAGGCCGCATATTCCGCCGAGCCCTGCGCATAGCCGCGGCTCTGGCACACGGCGTCATCGTCGTCGCCGCCCACCGCAACCGGCGTCTGGTAGCGCGAGGAGCAGGCGGAGAGAGCGATGGCGAGCAGCGAGATGGCGCCGTACCGCACGAGGTTGGCTGACATTGATCGGTCCTGTCTCATGGTCATTGCCGGGCTTGACCCGGCAATCCATCGAAATCAAGGCATTTGCTTGCTCATTGATGGATGCCCGGGTCCCGGCGCGCCAAGGCCATGCCGGGCAATTCAGTTCGGGGCCGGCGAAGCAGATGCGACGACGGCAAGCCCGGGCCTGACGGAAGAGCAAACCTCACACCCGCCCCTTCAGCGCCTCGCCGATCTCGTCCAGCGCCTTGGGATCCTCGATCGTCGCCGGCATGGTCCAGGCTTCGCCATCGGCGATCTTCTTGATGGTGCCGCGCAGGATTTTTCCCGATCGCGTCTTGGGCAGGCGGCCGACGGTGATCGCGAGCTTGAAGGCGGCGACCGGGCCGAGCTTGTCGCGCACCAGCGCGACGATCTCCTTCTCGATTTCGGCGGGCGCGCGCGTCACGCCGGCTTTCAGCACCAGGAAGCCGCAGGGCACCTCGCCCTTGATCGCGTCCTTGACGCCGAGCACGGCGCATTCGGCCACATCCGGATGCGAAGCCAGAATCTCCTCCATGCCGCCGGTGGAGAGGCGATGGCCGGCGACGTTGATGATGTCGTCGGTGCGCCCCATGACGAAGACATAGCCGTCCTCGTCCTTGTAGCCGGCGTCGGAGGTTTTGTAATAGCCGGGGAATTCGCTCAGATACGCTTCCTTGAAGCGCGTATCCTGATTCCATAGCGTCGGCAGGCAGCCCGGCGGCATCGGCAGCTTGATGACGATCGACCCCATGGTGTTGGGGCCGACCGGCTTTGCCGCTTCGTCGACGATGTCGACCTGATAGCCCGGCATCGGCACCGTCGGCGAGCCGTGCTTCACCGGCAGCATGCCGAGCCCGACCGGATTGCCGGCGATGCACCAGCCCGTCTCGGTCTGCCACCAATGGTCGATCACCGGCACCTTCAGCTGCTGCTCCGCCCATTCCACCGTCGGCGGATCGGCGCGCTCGCCGGCGAGGAACAGCGTGCGGAATTTGGAGAGATCGTATTTCCGGATGAATTTTCCTTCCGGGTCTTCCTTGCGGATCGCGCGGAATGCGGTCGGGGCAGTGAAGAAAGCCACCGCCTTGTGCTCGCTGATGACGCGCCAGAACGCGCCGGCGTCGGGCGTGCCGACCGGCTTGCCCTCATACATGATCGAGGTCGCACCATGCAGCAGCGGGCCGTAGACGATATAGCTGTGGCCGACCACCCAGCCGATGTCGGAGCCGCACCACCAGACCTCGCCCGGCTTGACGCCATAGAGGTTGAACATCGACCATTTCACCGCGACGAGGTGCCCGCCATTGTCGCGCACCACGCCCTTGGGAATGCCCGTGGTGCCCGACGTGTAGAGGATGTAGAGCGGATCGGTGGCGGCGACGGGTACACAAGGAGCCGCCTTGCCGTCATTCAGCGCCTTGCGGCGCAGGCTCGCCCAATCGTAGTCGCGCCCCGGCGTCAGGTCGCAGGTGTGCTGCGGACGCTGCAGCACGATGCAGGCCTTCGGCTTCGTGCCCGCGAGCCTGATCGCCTCGTCGAGCAGCGGCTTGTATTGCACGATGCGACCGGGCTCGATGCCGCAGCTCGCGGAGAGAATGAGCTTCGGCTCGGCGTCGTCGATGCGGGTGGCGAGCTCCTTGGCGGCGAAGCCGCCGAACACCACGGAATGCACCGCGCCGATGCGCGCACAGGCGAGCATCGCGACCACGGCCTCGGGCACCATCGGCATATAGAGGATGACGCGTTCGCCCTTGGCGACGCCGAAATCCTGCATGATGGCGGCGAGCGCCTGCACTTCCTTCAGGAGTTCGGCGTAGGTGAATCTGGTGACGCTGCTGGTCAGCGGAGAATCATGGATCAGCGCGACCTGGTCGGCGCGGCCACGTTCGACATGGCGATCGAGCGCATTGTAGCAGGTGTTGACCACACCGCCGGCGAACCAGCGGCCATAGGTTCCTCGGCTGGCATCGAAGATGGACTTCGGCGGCTCGATCCAGTCGATGTCCTTGGCCGCCTCGGCCCAGAATCCTTCCGGATCCGCCAGCGAGCGCGCGTGGACCTCGTGATAGATGCTCTTGCCCTGGACGTTCATGCCCGCGCTCCCGTTCCTTTGTGCGCCTGGCCCTGACCTGACGACAGGACGGGCGTCCCGCCATGACCAGGATCAATCGCCGGCCTCGTTTGGAGAGTATTCTCCCGGGAACGGGCCGCGGTTCAAGCTGAAAAGGATGGTCTCTTGGGAGAGAGACGGTCGCGGCCGCGTCGGCGGTGCGCTCCCTCTCCCGCTTGCGGGAGAGGGGTGGGGAGAGGGCTGTGTCCGCGTCGGGATTGCGCGAGTGTCATAGAGAAAGTCCCCGAGAGGAGAGAGCCCCCACCCGCCGCGCTCTACGAGCGCGTAGACCTCCCCCGCAAGCGGGAGAGGTGACCGAGCAGTCGGCGCGACTTCGTGTCCTTCTAGCTCTCCATCGCATTCAGCCGCTGCAAGCGGTCCTGCATGATCTTCTTCAGATCGTAGCCGGGGCGGCGGAAGCTCGCATTGCGCGTCATGAGGAACTCGCGCTGGGTCTTGCGCAGGTCGCTGGCGGAACGTCCCTTCGAAGCCCTCAGCACGCGTTCATAAGTCTCGGCGATCTGGCGGTCGAGCACGCCGAGCTGCGCATCGGCACAGATCACCTTCTCGACCTCGCGCCTGGCGGTGGCACAGTTGAAGGACGGGCCGTTACCCGCCTCCGCATTCAGGGCACGCGGCGGCTCGGCGCCAAACTTCGCGATCTCGGCGATCATTGCACGGCGGCCGTTCGCGGCATTCTCGTTACCGGGATCGAGCTTCAGCGCGGTCTCGTAGTCGGCCAGCGCTTTCTTGCGCTCCCCCATCTTCTTGTAGAGCACGGCGCGGTTGTTGTAGGTCTTCGCGAAATTCGGATCGAGCTTCAGCGCGGCCTCGTAGTCGCTCAGCGCCGCCCCGAGCTCGCCCTTGAACTGATAGGAATCGCCGCGGTTGGTCAGGAAGTTGGCGCGCTGCTCGCGCCGGATCGCCTGGTCGTAATCGGCAATCGCCTTGTCGTACTCGCCCATCGCGGCATAGGTCAGGCCGCGATTGTCGTAATACTCCGGAACCTTCGGATCGAGCCTGATCGCCTCGCCGTCATCGGCGACCGCCTTGTCGAGCTGGCCGAGCTTCTTGTAGGCCGCCCCACGATTGGTGTAGGTGCGCGCGCGGTTGGGATCGAGGCGCAATGCCTCGTCGAAATTCTTGACCGCCTTCTCGTTGTCGCCGCCGAGATAATAGGCCACGCCGCGATCGGACCAGGCCTGCGCATCGTCCGGCTTCAGCTTGATTGCCTGGTCGTAATCAGCGAGCGCGCGGTCGAGCCGGCGCTGATTGGTGTAGACCACGCCGCGCAGCTCGTAAGCTTCCGCATCCTTTGGGTCGAGCTCGATCGCCTTGGTCAGATCCGCCGCGGCACGATTGAGGTCGCCGCCCGCCTCGCGCAGGAGGTCACCGCGCACGCGCCAGGCCTTTGCGTTCCTGCCGTCAAGCGCGATGGCGCGGTCCAGGTCGCGCAGCGCCTGCGACAGGCCTCCGGAGGTTCGCGCATTGGCTTCGGCGCGCGCAACGAGCGCCAGGGAACGTTCAGACGCGGAATTTGTCGTCTGGTCGATGATGACGCTGCATGCGGAGATCAGGTCTGCGGGAGCAGCTTTGCTGTTCAGGACGCAATCAGCGTCGGCGAAAGCCGGGCCGATGAGGGCCACGCTCATGGCGGCGCCGAGGAGGAAGGCGCGAAGCGAGATTTTGGCAAACGCGGGCATTTGCGCGGAAGAATGCGTGCCGCACATGGCGTAGGTCTCCGGGGCGTCGGGTTCTCACCATTGTCGCGGCTGGCAAGGGATGGGTTCAAATCGGTGGCTGTCGGCGCCGTCATGGCCGGGCTTGTCCCGATCCACGCCTTGGCCGCGGACCAAAGAACGTGGATGCCCGGGACAAGCCCGGGCATGACGACCTCTCACGAGGCGAAGACCGCCTCAATACCCATCCACCCCGTTGATCCTCTGCAAGCGCTCCTGCATCGCCTTCCTTAGATCATAGCCCGGCCGCCCGAATTCTGCATTGCGGCGTGCAATGAAATCGTCCTGCTCGCGCTGAAGCGCTTTCGCCCCGGCAGGATTTCGCGCCTCGCGGATCACGCGGGCATTCGCTGCAAATATCTCCCGGTCGAGATCGGCGAGCTCACGATTGCCGCAGATCGCCCTTTCCACCGTCTTGCGCGCTCGCGCGCAATTGAAGCTGGGCTTGCCGGCCAGCGCCATCTGCGCCCCGAGCCGCTCGAGCTCACGCGCCATCGCCTTGTGATTGGCCTTGGCCTTTTCGTGATTCGGATCGATCTTGAGCGCCGCGCCGAAATCCTGCACCGCCTTGGGCTTGTCGCCCTTCTTCAGCCACAGCTCGCCGCGTGCATTGAAGACATCGGCGAGGCCCGGATCGAGCAGAAGCGCGCGGCTGTCGTCGGCGATCGCGCGGTCGATCTGGCCGCGCCGCGCATAGAGCGCGCCGCGCGCGATGAGCGCCTTGATCAGATCTTCCTTCGCGGTCTTCTCGTTCTCGATCACCGCCGCGCAGGCCGGCGCCGCCTTGTCCATGTCGTCGGCTGCGGCTGCCGCAAGGCATGGCGCGAGGTCGATCTGCGGCACCGCGACCGGCTCACCGCCCGTCCTGGCATGGGCCTCGGCGAGCGAGAGCACGCAAATGAGTCCGGCACCTGAGAGGCGAATGAGAAAGGAACGCATGCTCGTTGCAGTCGGAGATCTTGCCTTCAGCGTCGTCGTCAGGTTTCCGCCAGTCTCGCCTTCAACCTTGCTTTGCGGCCGCATGATCGAACAATACGGCCGGATTGGTGCTAGCTTGTGGCGCCGCTCACATCGGTTTCGGGGATCATCGTGTCGACATTCGAATGGATCATCGTGCTTCTGCTCGGCGCGGTTGGCTTATCGGCGCTGGCGCGGCGGATCAAGGTCCCCTACCCGACCTTCCTCGCCATCGGAGGCGCCCTGATCGCCTTCGTGCCGTCGAGCCCGTCCTGGACGTTGGAGCCGGACCTGGCATTGGCGCTTTTTGTCGCACCGGTGCTGCTCGACGCCGCCTTCGACACCTCGCTGCGGGACCTGCGCAACAATTGGGTTCCGGTCTCCACCCTGGTCGTCGCCGCGGTCGGGTTGACCACAGCGGGCGTCGCCTTCGTCGCGCACCGGCTGATGCCCGACATGCCCTGGGCCGCTGCGATCGCGCTCGGGGCCATCGTGGCACCGCCGGATGCGGCGGCGGCGGTCGCGATCCTGAGCCAGGTGAAGCTGCCGCATCGCATGGTCAAGGTCCTGGAGGGCGAGAGCCTGCTCAACGACGCCACCGCGCTGCTGATCTATCGCATCGCGGTTGGCGCGGTTGCCACCGAGCACCTGACATGGAGCCAGGTCGCACCGACCATGGCCCTCGCGCTAGTCGGCAGCGTCGTCGCAGGACTCGCTGCAGGCCGCATCATTCCGTTGTTCATGGAGCGGGTGAAGGAAGCGCCGAGCGCCATCATCTTGCAGTTCGCCACCACCTTCCTGGTCTGGATCGCGGCCGAGCATCTCGGCCTCTCCGGCATCCTCACCATCGTGGTCTATGGCATCACGGTTGCGCGCACAGCGCCAGCGCGCATCCCGGCACGGCTGCGGGTGCCGTCCTATGCGGTCTGGGAGACGATGGTGTTCGTGCTCAATGTGCTCGCCTTCATGCTGATCGGCATGCAGATGCGGCCGATCTGGACGCGGCTCGATGCCGAAGTGCGCTGGGAATACTGCGTCGCCGCCGCCTGGATCCTGCTCACCGTCGTCCTGGTCCGCCTGTTCTGGGTGACGTTCTACCGCACGACGCTGCGGGCGCTGGTCGCCCAAGGCATCTATCATCCGAAGGATCCGAAGCAGGTCGCTTCAGTCAAAGGCGGGCTCATCATCTCCTGGTGCGGCATGCGCGGCCTCGTCACGCTTGCGGCCGCCTTCGCCCTGCCGGAAAACTTCCCCTATCGCGACTTCATCGTCTTCATCGCCTTTGCGGTGGTGCTGGGATCACTGGTGATCCAGGGCCTGACGCTGCGGCCGCTGATCCTGGCCTTTCGCCTCCAGGACGACGATCCGGTCGGCACCGAGGTCGCGCGTGGACGCGCGGTCGCCTATCGCGCGGCGCTCGATGTCATCGAAAGCGATCCGTCGGAGGAAGCGGAAATCCTGCGGCTCGAATATCGCGCCATCCTCATGCAGACCGAGAACGATCCCAACGGCGGCATTGCCAATGGCGAACTGCCCGCCGATCCCCTGCGCCGCCGCGCCATCGAGGCCGCCCGCAAATCCATCTTCGATCTCCGCGCCACCGAGGTGATCGGCGACGATGCGTTTCATCGGCTCGAGGAAGAGCTCGATCGCGCAGAGTTGAGCGCGGGAGGATGATGTGAGCAGCCGCTTCGAAGTCGACAGTGGAGCTTGAACCAAACCGTTCCTCCCCAGACACACTCCAGATGACGACTCTGATCGACGACCGTCGTGTTCGCGCGCGTGATGCGTCGCCTGCACGATATTTCTACCTCCACATGTCGCTGGCCTGCGCTGCCACCGCGTTCCTCGGCTTCGCACCGACCTATTGGATCCCCCTCGCCAACCGGACACTTTCGGCCAGCCCGGTGGTTCATTTTCACGGATTGTTGTTCTTCACCTGGTCGCTCTATTTCGTGCTCCAGAGCTGGCTCGCCGCCTCCGGCCGCGTAGTCAATCATCGTTCGCTCGGCATCGCCGGCGTCTCGCTGGCAACCGCGATGACAATCTTCGGATTCCTCACCTCCGTGCACCTGATGAAGCATGCCGCCGCGCTCGGCCAGAAGGAAGCGGGCATCACCTTCTCGATCGTACCGATGAGCGGAATCGCGTTCTTCGCGGTCGTGTTCGCGCTCGCGATCGTGAGCACGCGCAGGCCGGAGATCCACAAGCGCCTGATGCTGCTCGCCGCGATCTCGATTCTCGACGCCGCCATCGCGCGCTGGTTTCTCACCTTCCTCGCGCCTCCAGGACCGCCGGGCCCGCCCCCGGTGCCGGTCACCATCGCTCCCGCCGTCGTCGCCTCCCTACTGCTCGTCGTCGCCATGGTGCGCGACTGGCGCAGCGAAGGCCGCGTGCATCCGGTCTACATCTACGGCACGCTCGCGCTGCTGGCGCTGAAGGTGCTGAACTGGCCGGTCAGCGAGACGGCGGCGTGGCATACGTTTGCCGGCGGGATATTGGCTCTGGCGCAGTAACTCTCGGTGTCGTCCCGGACAAGCGCGCCGCAAGCGCGCGCCGATCCGGGACCATAGCCACTGCCCACGGTTGGGCGAAGACTCGGAGCTACCAGGCGGCAAAAAACTGCTCGCTGTGGTTATGGGTCCCGGGTCGCGCTTTGCGCGCCCCGGGACGACGGCGGAGAGTGAGGCGACGCCTACGCCCCCGCCTTGCAGGTGATCCCGCCGTCGACCACCAGTTCGATCCCCGTCACATACTTCGACTCGTCCGAGGCCAGGAACAGCGCGGCGTTGGCGACGTCGAAGGCATCGCCCATATGGCCCATCGGCACCTGCGCGTCGCGGGCGCGCCACATCGCTTCGACATCGCCCTTGGCGTAGCTGTTGGCCAGCCCTGCGGAATGCTCGACCATCGGCGTCTTCATCAGGCCGGGCAGGATGGCGTTCACCCGCACATGGCTCTTCGCGAATTCGATCGCGGTGGAGCGCGTCAACTGGTTCATCGCCGCTTTGCTGGCGTTATAGCTGACATAGGAAATCCCGACGTGGCGAATCGAGGCGATCGAGGAGATGTTGATGATCGAGCCGCCGCCCTGCTTCACCATCACGGGGATGACATGCTTCATGGCGAGATAAGCGCTCTTGAGATTGACGGTGAAGACGCGGTCCCAGCTCTCCTCGGCGACATCGACCACGCTGCCCATTTCGGCGATGCCGACATTGTTGTCGAGCACGTCGATGCGGCCATAAGCTTTCAGACATGATGCGATCATCGCCTCGATCTCGGTCGGCCGCGAGACGTCGGCCGTGAACGCGGTCGCCTTGCCGCCTTCGCCGGCGATGATCTTGGCGGTCTCCTCCGCCGCCGCGCCATTGCGATCGACGCAGAACACCTGCGCGCCCTCGCGCGCGAAGGTCACCGCGGTGGCCTTGCCGTTGCCCCAGCCCGGACCGATCGAGCCGGCCCCCACCACCATCGCAACCTTGCCCTTGAGCCGATCCATCCCGTGTTCTCCTTGTTGTTGTTCTTGTAGCCCGCATGTCGCTCCGCTCATGCGGGCTACGGATTGTCGCAAACTTTCATCGTGGTGACGTTAGCACCGATCCGATGCCCGACAATCTCCGACAGCGTCCGGCACTGTCCATCATGGCACAGCCGCCACTCCCCCGCCGCGCCCGAATTGCCGAGCACGACCTCCGGCAACGGCGGACGCCGCGGCGTCCATTGAAACCAGCGATCGATCAGCCGATTTTTGGGAACCGGACGGTGCGGCGAGGGTAGCGCGGCGGTCGCGCCGCACGCCCAGTCCATCACGTCCGGGCGCGCGCTCCCCTCACTGGAACGTCATGTCCAGGCATTTGGAGATGTCGGAGCCAAGGCCCGAGGAGATGATGATGCAGCCGCGCACCTTCTGCGCGCCCACGTCGGCGGCCCAGACCGAATAGCCGCCGGGGCCGAAGAACGAGTTGGTGTTCGGCGGCTCGGTCTCGGTGGCGTCGAAATCATATTTGCCGTCGGTCTCGAAGATGCGCGGCTTCCTGGTGCAGCCGCCGTCGGTCTGGACGTTGATGACTTCCTTGTTGTCGCGGGTCAGCGCCAGCGAGACCTGGCAGCGGAAATATTCAGAGGTCTTGGTGTTGAAAAGATAGGTGTAGGACTTGCAAGTCGCGGTGTTCAGCTTGCCCGGAGCAAGGCCGCGGCTGCACGAGATGCGTTGATTGTGGCTGAGCTGGTAATCATCGGCACGCGCAGCCGGCGCCAGCGCAGTCAGCGACAATGCAGCAGCCCAGCAGAGTTTGATCACATGGCGCATCCGAATCATCCCTAACCAAAATTTTGTGGAGTTGCGTTCTAGACGGAAAGCGGAACATAGTCGCGAGGGAACGAAGGGAAAATCACAAACTGCTGGGCAAGCTGTGATGCGCTGCGGCGCTTTCGCGAATTGACCTTGAAGCGCCGTTCGTGATTTGTTCAAGCCTGGATGTCCCGACCGTGGGAGGATGGGAATGACGGCATTTTCAATCAATTCATTTGCAATCGCAGCCGCGCTCGGCACCTTTGCCGCGCCCGCATTGGCGCAGGCCCCGGCAACACCGTGGGAGCTCAAGTCCGATATGGGCTACGCCTATGACAAGGAGGGTAAGACCTACTCCTACAAGATGGGCACCAGCAATGCCGGCGAACTGCTCAAGGGCGCCAAGAAAGTGCCGAAGGGCACGCTGTTCTTCATCGGACACAACGGCCAGCTCTATATGCGCACGGGCCCTTATCTCGAAGGCGACGGCAAGTTCAAGTTCGGACCGGATCAGTAGCCGGTAAGGGCGAGCGTCGGCGTCGCCACTTACTCGGTGTCATCGTCCGCGGAGGCGGACGATCCAGTATTCCAGAGGCCGCAGTGATGAATCGAGAGCCCGCGGCGTACTGGATGCCCGCCTTCGCGGGGCATGACAGCGGAAGATGCGGCAAGAGCGAGCGATCTTAGAACGCGCCCGCCAGCTCCTTCGCGCCGGGCTTGCCGCTGTTCACGTCCATCCGCTCATCCGTCACCGCGAGCAGCTTCGCCACCGTGTTGTGGCGGATCGCGACCGGGTTGCGCTCGTAGCCGCCGCGCTGGAAGAAATTCGAGGTCGGCACCCGCTCGCGCATCGCCTGCGGCATCGTCACCATGTCGAGGCCGGTGCCGTCGCCGGTGAGATTCATCATCTCGAGCTCGGCGGCGGAGAGCGGGCGGGTGTAGCCCTTGGCGCGCGCGAACAGCACCGAGGTCAGCAGCTTGTGGGTCTGCAGCATAGGGCCGATGTCGACGTCGAGCACCATCGCATGCATGGCCCAACCCTGCGGGGTGGCGCCCATCTTCTCGTGATCCGACCAGGTATCGGGCACCGACTTGGCGTGTGCGACCATCTTCTTCAACACAGTGAGCTTGTGCTCCAGCGCATGCCGCGCCGGCCCCGACGTCCGCGCCACCTTCTCCGAGAGCGCGCGGATGAGTTCATGGCCCTGCTCGGCGAGCAGCTCGACGCTGTTGGTGGTGAGAAGCTGATTGTAACCCATCGCGGTGGAGATCGCGCGCTTGCCGCCGTGCTCGATTCCCGCTTGGACGTCGTAGGTCCCCGTGCCGCCGGTCTCGAACGAATAGACCCGCACCGCCTGCTCGCGCGTCAGGCCATGGGCCAGCGCGTAGCGCGCATAGGCGCGCTTGAACTCTAGCTCGCTGGAGGGACGCTGCGGCGTGAACTGGTAGAGCTCCTGCGCCGCGCGCAGGAAATCGGCGACGACGGGGATCGGTTTCCTCGCGGGACGGTCCGGCGTTTCCTCCGGCTCCGGGTTCACCGGCCGCTTCGGCCCGTTGTAGAGCGGCGGATGCTCCAGCACGTAGTCGTCGAGGGTGATCTGCTGCCCGCTGCGGCGCTTGGCGTTGCGGCCGCGACGCTTCTCGGAGATCTGGCTCCAATAGGCGCCGGCCTCGGCGTCGAAGGCCGCGCGCGCCGCCTGATATTCCGCCAGCTTGCGGCGATATTCGAGCACGGCGGGCGAGGCCCCGCCTTGCGCAAAGAACTGCGACAGCAGCTGGGCATTGGCATTGCGGACGGCCGGCGGCAGCGCGTCGGCCTCACGGCCCCGCGCGGCAGGCGCGAGCAGGACGAGCGCGAGTGGAACCAGCGCAAGGCGATGTCGAATCGAACGATGCATGCCGCCGTCTTAGCAGGCATCCGGTAACCGTCACGTTAACGTGCCGTTTACCATGTCATTTCCAGGCGAAAACCGGCTGTTCCAGCTCGGTCACGCGGGTGTGTCGCCCTGCCAGCACCTCGCGGAACTGGTAGATCAGGGCCGCCGTCGGCGCGTGGATCAGGCTCGTCTGGTGATGGAAGCGGATCACGCGTCGCGCGCTCTCGGGGATCGCGATGAAGTCGAAGGCGTCCTCGCGCTCGATCGTGGTGAGCGCGATGCGATGGACGGAGGCGACTTCGTCCGGGTTCGACCTGATCGCGGCGCTGTCGGCGGCCCAGACCACGACAGGTGTGATCAGATAGCCGGAGCGGGTCGGATAATCGTCGAGCGTGCCGAGCACGTCGGCGCTGGTGAGGCGAAGACCGAGCTCCTCGTCGAGTTCGCGCAGCGCGGCCTCGATCGGCGTCTCGCCAGCATCGCAGCGCCCGCCCGGCAAGGCCCATTGGCCGCGATGAGCGCGCAAGTGCGACGCGCGTAGCGTGAGCAGCAATGCAGTGTCATCGCCCTCGTCTGCTGCCGTCAGCGCGACCGCCACCGCGGCGCGCTTCAAGTACGACGGCGCGTTGCCCTCCGGCAGGCGCGCGAAGGCGGCGCAGGCATCAGCGATATTCCGCCGTGTGGCATCTTCGAACGGTCTCATGATGCTTGACTACACCACGTCCGGCCTCGATGAAATGAGCTCGCAAGCAGAGCAATGGACGACGGGATGACCAACAAAACCGCCGCAAGGCTGAAATCAGAGGGCTGGAGCATCCTGGAGACCACGGGCTTCCTGCACCTGATCGGCCCCTTGTGGGAGCGCAAGGTCGGCGGCCAATACGAGTTCGCGCTTGCCACCGAAGACAAGCACCACAATCGCCGCGGCATGGTCCAGGGCGGCGTGATGATGACCTTCGCCGATCGCACCTGCGGCATGTCCGCCCGCTACGTCTCCGGCAAGGAGTACTTGGCGACGGTGCAGCTCGACACCCATTTCGTCGAGGCCGGACAGATCGGCGACATCCTGATCTCCCGCCCGCGCGTGGTGCGCTCGACGCGCAGCCTGATCTTCATGAGCACCGAAGTGACGGTGGACGACCGCTGCATCGTGATGGCGAACGGCGTGTTCAAGATCCTGAAGGGGCCGGGATAGGCGCTCGGTCTGGCTGCCGCCGCGGCCAACCACACCCACCGCTGTCGTCGAGTATGGGCCCGAGCGTACCCTCACCGTCATTGCGAGCGCAGCGAAGCAATCCAGCATCTGTCCGCGGATGCATCTCTGGATTGCTTCGCTGCGCTCGCAATGACGGAGTGAGACAGCTATGCTGTTGTCAGCAGAAGCAGCAAGGACAGCCCATGCAATACCGCCAGCTCGGCCGCAGCGGCCTGAAAGTGTCGCCGATTTGTCTGGGCACCATGATGTTCGGCGGGCCGACCGATGAGGCCGGCTCCAGGCGCATCATCGCGAAGGCACGCGATGCCGGCATCAATTTCATCGACACGGCGGATGCCTATTCGAAGGGTGCGTCCGAAGAGGTCGTCGGTCGCGCCATCGCCAGCAACCGCCACGCCTGGGTGCTCGCGACAAAACTCGCCAATCCCATGGGTGAAGATCCCAATCGCGGTGGGCTGTCGCGGCGCTGGGTGTTGCAGGCCGCGGACGAGAGCCTGACGCGGCTCGGCACCGACCACATCGACGTCTACTATCTGCACAAGGAAGACCATGCGACGCCGCTGGAAGAGACGGTGCGCGCGATGGGTGATTTGATCCGCGCCGGCAAGGTGCGCTATTTCGGCGTCTCGAACTACCGCGCGTGGCGCGTCGCCGAGATCTGCAACATCTGCGACCGGCTCGGCATCGACCGGCCCGCGGTGAGCCAGCCTTATTACAACGCGATGAACCGCATGCCCGAGGTCGAGCATTTTCCGGCCTGCTCTTACTACGGTCTCGGTATCGTGCCCTACAGCCCGCTGGCGCGCGGCGTCCTCACCGGCAAGTACAAGCCCGATGCTGCGCCGGACAAGGAGACGCGCGCGGGTCGTAACGACACTCGCATGATGCAGACCGAATGGCGGCCGGAATCGCTTCAGCTCGCGCAGGAGATCAAAGCCCACGCCGAGAAGAGAGGCATCACCGCCGGCCAGTTCGCGGTCGCCTGGGTGCTGAACTCCGCGTTCGTGACCTCCATCATCGCCGGCCCCCGCACCGAAGAGCAGTGGGACGATTATATCCGCGCGCTCGACTACCGCTTCACTGCGGATGACGAACGCCTGGTCGATCGCCTGGTCGTGCCGGGCCATCCCTCGACACCGGGCTACAACGATCCTGCCTACCCGATCGAAGGCCGCCGCGCGCGGACGGCGTGAACCGAGGAGACGGCCATGCCGCTGGAAGATCGTTTGGGCCTTCCGCTCTCGACCTCTGCGCACGAGGCGGCATCCAGCTATCGCGAGGGCGTCGACCTCATGCTCGCGGGGTGGACCGGCACGGCGGAAGCGCTGGAGCGCGCGATTGCAATCGATCCGGATTTCGCGCTGGCCCATATCGCCCGCGCTCGCGTCCACGCGTTCTACCAGCAGGGCGATCTCGCACGGCAGAAGGCGGCGGTCGCGCGCAAGCTCGTCGCGCGGCGCGGCACGGAGCGCGAGCGCTCGCATGTCGAGACGCTGGCGCTGGCGATCGAGGGGCGGCTGCCCGAGGCGATTGCGGCGATGCGCGAACATGTCGAGGCATGGCCGCGCGATGCAGTGGTGCTGTCGCTGCCGCTCGGCGCCTTCGGCCTGTTCGCCTTCTCCGGCATGGCCGATCACGACCGCGCGCGGCACGAGCTGTGCGAGCGCGTCGCGCAGCACTATGGCGAGGACTGGTGGTTTCTCACCATGTAT
The DNA here is from genome assembly GCF_031157255.1 of Bradyrhizobium sp. LHD-71. Taxonomy (GTDB): domain Bacteria; phylum Pseudomonadota; class Alphaproteobacteria; order Rhizobiales; family Xanthobacteraceae; genus P52-10. Next base: position 18,220 of record NZ_JAVIFX010000027.1, read on the forward strand.
GGCTGGGCGATGACTGAGAATGGCGATGTTGCGCGTGGCCGTGGCGTTACCGAGCGCGGATTCAATCTGCGCCGCGCCAATGCCCACGCCGCGCATGCCGTGCTGCATGCGATGTTCGAGGACGGCTCGATCGAGGCGGCCGATCGCCTCGTCGACGACTGGATCCCCGGTTACGACCGCGCCGGAATTTTGCACGGCCATATCCGCTGGCACCAGGCCCTCGGCGCGCTCGAACAGGGCGATGCGGCGCGGGCGCTTTCGATCTATGCCGACGTGCTCCAGCCGTCAGTCACGCAGGCGCCGCCGCTCAATGTGGTCACAGACGGCGCCTCGCTGCTGTGGCGCCTGTTGGCCTACGGCCACGCCGTGCCAGACGCGCTCTGGCGCGATGCCGACGCCGCTGCGCAAAAGCTATTCCCGAAATCCGGCTTGCCGTTCGCCGACGTCCACATGGCGCTGTTTGCCGCGGCAACGCAGAACCACGAAGCCCTAGCCGCGCGCCTTGCCGTGATCGAACAGCGGCTGGCGGAGGGCAAGCTGCCGGCCGGCCCGGTGGTGCCAGCGATCTGCCGCGCGCTTCTGGCCTTCGCGGATGAGGACTACGCGGCCTGCGTGCAGGTGCTCGCGCCGGTTCTCACCGACGTCGTGCGCATCGGCGGCAGTCATGCCCAGCGCGAGCTGATTGAGGACACCTATATCGTCGCTCTCATGCGCAGCGGCGAGCTGCCTCGCGCTCGCGGCCTGCTGGAGGCCCGCCTGCATCGCCGGCCCTCCCTGCGCGATCGGCGCTGGCAGGCCGCGATGGGCTAGGCTCTGCCACGAAAAAAACACCAGACTGACGGCAAGTGACGACGGGTGGGGCTGGGCGATTTCGGCAAATCGCTTTGAGGTGGCGCGGTGGTATTCCAATCGGGTTCAGCAAGAAAAACGGGATCGCAACCAATTTGTGGTTCGATCGTTATCGAACGGAACTTTTCCATGGTTCCCTGGCATGTGAGCCCTCCGATGCGCCTCCGCTGGCCGGTCCTTGGTGTTGCCCTTCTCGCCGTGGCAAGCCCTTGTTTTGCCGAGCCTTCTGCTCCCATCCCGGTCAACAACCCGCCGGCGCAGCAGAACGACTTTATTGACCTGCTGGCGCTGATGTCCGGCCATTGCAAGACGCTGAAGATCGCCGGGCGGACCTTGGCGTGTAGGACGGTAGCCTACGCCCACGGCGATAAGGGCCGGGTCAATTTCGCGGTCGCGGTCGACGATCCCACTGACGCCAATCACGTGGTGTCGTTCTCCGGCGAGAACGGCAAGCGCGCCGACGACAATTCCTATGAGCTGCCGGTCGACCGCATGCTGCTCAACTCCAAGGACCGCCCCAAGGTCGACGGTCTGCCGGTACCGGCGCAGCAGACCTCCACCGGGGTCTGCCGCCAGACCGGTAATTTCGCCGCTAGGAAGGTGAACGACGTCACCTGCTCGGCGACCGACAGCGAGGGCCGCAAATATGAGCTCCTGTTCGTCTCCGATGGCACCCCCGTGAGCGTGCGCCGCATCCGCCAGTCGGCGCCGTCGATCCAGGATCCTTTCAAGTAGCGGCATGCTCTGCCGGCATCAGTGTGTACGATCGTGGTGATGCCACGGGACCAACCATGATGCGCGATCGCCTGTTTCTGCTGCGCCCCGATTTCGAGGATCCCGCCTATCCGGGCCAACGGTTCTATTGCTGGCATTGCGCGCTGATGGAGGGCGTGCTCGCCTCGTTTCCGTCGCTCGCAGCAAGCTCGACGTCGAACGCATCGCCTGGGCGCGGCCGCGGCAAGCCGTGATCGCACTGGTCGGCGAACAGAACCAATTACTGCCGCTGCTCGTGCTGGCGGATGGCGCGACGTCGCAGTACCAGACCGGCAGCCATCAGGGCCGCGCCTTCATCGCCGACAAGGATGCGATTCTCGCCGCGCTCTCCGAGCGCCACGGCTTTCCCGATCCGCATCCGTGAGGGATGCCCGAGATGGTTGCCTCATTCGCGACGAAGTGATGGCGACAACACGCCAGGATGCGGCAATAAACCTCCGCGAGACTCCGTTCATTCACATGAACGTCGCACTCTGCGTCGTTTCGACGCCCGCACTGGCCGGAACGCGCCGGATGCTCATCTGTTGTCACACGACATTCAACTGGAGTGATGACATGAAATATCTCTTTGTCGCGTTTGCCGTCGGTGCTGCGGCGCTCGCCGGCGGATCAGCGGCGAACGCGGCCGGTGGTTCCAGCGCGAAGCAGACCGCGCAGGAAAGCCAGACGACCGACATCAGCGCACACCGCAGGCATCATCATTGGCATGGTCACCGCCATCATTGGCGGCACCATCACAGCCACTACCGGCCCTATTATCGGAGCTATGGGTATTACCCGCGGCACCACGGTTATTACGGCGGCGGTCCGTACGGTTACTACGGCGGTGGTCCCGGCGTGACGTTCAGCTTCGGCGGCGGACGCTGGTAAGCCAGACGCAGCCGAGAGACAGGAGGCCCGCAGAGATGCGGGCCTTTTTCTCATCGCCTCAGCATCATTTCCGCCGTCGCGAGGCCGCTCGCCAGCGCCGCTTCAACCGTGCCCATGTCACGGCCGCGATAGAGCGCTTCTCCGGAAAACAGAATCATCCCGTCGGCGCGCGCAAGAACCGCCTGCGCCTGCCGCGTACGTGGTGTTGCCCAGGAATAGGCGCCGCGGGCGAAGGGATCGTGCGTCCAATTGATCGCCGCCGACGCCATGAGGTCATGTGCAATGACCTCGCGCGGTAGCTTGAAGATGGCGGCGAGCGAATCGAGCCCGGCCGCGATCAGTCCTTGCGGATCAAGACGCGACAGCTCCGCCGTCCGCGGGCCGCCGAACCATCCGGTGAGCAGCGGATGCTGGTCCGGATATCGCGTCCACCACACTGGAATCGTCTCCTCCGAGAGCAGGAAGGTCATGTCGGCGAGATATTCGCCTTGGTCGCGCCACCATGGTCGCGTGAAGCGGAGCAGGATCTTGATGACGTTGCCGAAGCCGATGTCGTCGGCGGCCGCGGCCCTCGCACGCGCGCTCGGCGGCAGCGCGATCTCGCGCAACAGAGGCAGGGGCACGGTGAGGATCGCGCGATCGCCGGCCAGCCCGTCGTCGCCGGCGCAGCGAATCGCCACGGCACCGCCCTCCTCCTCGATCGCCGACACCGTGCAACCGAGCCGGATCGCAACGCCGAGGCAGCGGCATTCGGCCGCCAGAACGTCGATCAGCGCGCCATAGCCGCCCTCGATGCGGGCCTGCGGCGCGTGACCGCCATCCATCCACTCCTCGCGCAGCGCCAACGTCGAGGCGCGCTCGGGGTCTGCCGCGTCATAGCCCTCGACCATGCGCTCGATCGATTGGCGCAGCGGTGCATAGTCCGCTCCGGCAAAATGACGGCGCAGGAAATCGGCCACAGGGAGATCGTCCTTCAAGACCCTGAGCATGGCTTGCAGCTCCGCCCCATGCAGATCGTGGCGGTCTTCGCGTGAAAGGCCCATGCCGTCGAAGCTCCATTGCGTGCCTGCGATCTCCCGGAGGGACAACCCGGCTTCGCGCAGCAAGGCCCGCGTGACCGGCGCCTCGCCATGGACGAACTCGGCGCCGCCATCGGCGGGGTAGCCGAACTGCGAGGCCGACAGCGGATGGATGCGCCCGCCGCAGCGCTCGCGCGCTTCCAGGATGGTCACGCGCCGGCCCGCGCGCGCCAGCTCCCGCGCCGCCGTCAGCCCGGCGGCGCCGGCGCCGGCGCCGACGATGACGATGTGCTCCGATTGTTGCGACATGCCGGCGCTCAACTGGCCCCGGCTTGCGGATCGTTCTGGATCAGATAGCGCAGCAAGAGGACACCGCCGCCGAGCTGACGCGTGCTCTCCAGCGTCATCGCCGCGAGTGGTGCACGCTTGTCGCTGTCCGCTTCCGTCGAGTCGAACACGAAGGGTGCACCCTTCGCGCCGTCGATGGCGGGGCTGAGGATCAGATTGAATTCATCGATGAGGCCGGCGCGCAGGAACGCGCCATTGGCAACGCCGCCGCCCTCCACCAGCAGGCGCTTCACGCCGAATTCGCGGCCGAGGATGTCCAGCGTGAGCGCCAGATCGATCTCGGACTTGCCGGCGAAAATGTAGGACACGCCTTCGCCGCGGAGCCCCGCGAGATGCGAATCCGGCACGCTTTCGGTGAGCACCACGACGATCGGATCGCCGCCGATGTCGGAGCGGCCCCAGCCGATCTTGCCCTGCGCATCGAGAACGACGCCATAGGTTTTCGCATCGCGTCGGACCAACCAGTTTTCGCGCGGAATTTTTCGCGCGCTTCGGTCGGGTACGGCTTGCCCTTGGCAAATTCCGAGCCAGTGACGCGGCCGATCACCCAGGCATCGCCGCCGAGTTCGTCATGGATCTTCTCGAACCAGTCCGTGCCCGCACCCTTCGGCCGCCAGCGGCTCGGATGGGTGCGGCCGTCCAGGCTCGAATGCATGAGACAAACGACGTAAGGCTTCATGTGCTTCTCCGAATCTCAAGCCGCCGACCCACCCGCCTTGGCGCGATCGTTCAGGATCACCGCCAGCGGATTGAGCTTTGGCGGCGCGACCAGCTCGAGCGTGTTGGTGTCGCGGTGATTGAACGGCGCGCCGCGCACGAACAACTCGGTCTGGATCAGATAGGTCCAGCTGCCGTCCTCGTTGAAGCTGATGTCGCAGCGATAGGAATCGGTGCGGAAGGCCTGCTCCAGGAAATCGGTCGAGCAGATCCCGTAAGCGGTGTCGCCGCGCTTCGCGCTGACGGAGATCTTCCTGTCGTCCGGTCCGGCCTTGCCCGAGGCGAGCAGCACCTGCCCGCGCGGGATCGCCAGCGTCTGCATGATCAGCCCGGTCGCCGGCTCCCACAGCCAATAGCCGACCTGGTCGTGGAAGGTGATGTCCTCCTCGGGCGTGTTGATGTGGATGTGATAGCGCAGCCCGTAGAACAGCTGCGGCCCGTTGGCCTGCGGATCGATCGGGTCCATGCGGATACGCTCGATGAAGGTGCGCCGCTCCGGTCCCGCCGCCTTCGGATTGACGTCGATACCCTTGTTCGCCTGCCAGCTGCCAGCCAGCGGGCGAAGCGGGCCGAGATTGGCAAGGCCGTCGGGCGAGACGTGCTCGGGCTCGGTGAAGATGTCGGCAGGAAGGGGAAGCATGGATGTCCTCGCGCAAGACTTACGAGAGCAGCCATAGCATGGAGGCGCGTCTGCGGCTCACGCGCGAGTCTCACAATTGCGAATGGGCTTAGGCGCTACGTGCAGACGGGCGCCGGAGTCGCGGAGCTGGCGAAGATGAGCCGAGCCAGCCTGGTTCGGCTCCGTCGCGATCCGTTAGCTTTCAGCCGCGCTCCGCGCGTCCACTTCAACGCCAGCCCGCCACGATCGCCACGCTGCTGCAATACGCCGATGTCTCGCCCGACCGCCAGCCGGTGAGCCGACCCGCCTCCTTGCACTCGTCATAGCTCTTGTAATTGCCGACGTTGCGGCATGTTGCCGAGTATACGCCGCCCGATACGTTACAGCCGACCCATGGCTTGTCGCCCGACTTGAAGCTCGACTGGCAGCCGCCGACGCAATTGTTCGTGGTGGCGGCGAGCTTGGCAAGCTTCGCGGCCTCGGAGTGCGGTGCGACCGTTGCCTGCGTCGGTGAGATTGCGGCAGACTTGGTACTGCGGCCGACCGCAGAACGCAGTGGCCTGTGAGGCCTCGCGATGTGCTTCGGCGCTTCGACCGTGACGCCAGGAAGCTCGATGTTGGCACCTGCCGGCGTCGGTTGCGACATTGCCGTGCCACCGAGGGAGCACACGAGCAGCGTGATCGATGAGACGGCGAGAGCGGGACGCGCAATCAGGCGTAACGGAAACGTCATGACGATGTCCTTCCCAACAAGAGGACGGTCCATTCCGCCCTCCATGACGAGGATATCGCATTCGCATGAAAGTTGAAGTTGGATCTCCTACAACCAGCCGACAACTCTGGTCCCGCGACAGATCAATCCGGCATCACCGGCGACGTGGCTGACGATGCCGGCGCGACCAAGGACTGCTCTCAAGCCGCTTCCGACATCGATCTCGCGCGCTGCTCGAGCACGCCGATCGTCGACACCAGATTGTCGCGTCGCGCGCGAAGGTTCAGCGCGAGCAGCGGGTATGTCGGCTGACTCGCGTCGAACACCCCGGCTCGGGCTTCTTCCTCGAGAATGTCGGTGTTGATGAGCCGGACGCGCCACCACAGATCCGCGATCAACGCATCGAGTTTGAGTTCGCCAACAGCACCAGAACGGGACACTTCCTGCATCGCTTTGCCTCAATCTGAAACGGGCCTCTCCACTGAGCCCGGCTTTGGTCACGATTGAGCAAGCAGAGTGCCAGACAGGGCGGGGCGATTGGGGGCGGAATCCGCTCCGCACGGTGCGGCCCTTCGGCGCTCAGCGGAAGCTGAACGTGCCAGGGGACCATCACGTCTTGCGTGCTTCCAAGTTGGCTTCACCTGCTCGGCTTTCCTACTCTTAGGCAGCGACGATGATGACAACGCCGGAGGGTATTCAGCTCACGCCGCCCGCCGTTTCCGTCGCGCCGGGGGGGCTTGCCACGACAGGCCAGCGAGCGGCACGGGCTTGCTGAAGTGAAATCCCTGGCCGAGCGGGATGCCGAGTGACTGGAGCCGCTTAACCTGCTCGGAGGCCTCGATCCCCTCGGCGACGATCGAGAGCTTCAAGGTCTTCGCGAGCTGCACGATGGACTTCAGCACGGCGACGGTCTCGCAGCGATCGATCCTGTCGATGAACGATTTGTCGATCTTGACCTTGTCGAAAGGAAAGGCCGTCAAATAGGACAAAGACGAGTATCCGACACCGAAATCGTCGAGGGCAATTGAGACGCCGAGCGCCTTGAGGCGCTGGAGCGTCTTGAGGTTCTCCTCGGTGTCGGCGAGGAATACGCTCTCGGTGATCTCGAGCTCGAGCCGGGTTTGCGGAAGGCCGCTCTGCGCCAACGCAAACGCTACGGTGTCGACCAGATTGGTGCTGGCAAATTGCAGGGCAGAGAGATTGACAGCGACCTTAACGTCGGCCGGCATGCTCATCGCATCGCGGCAGGCCCGGGCAAGCACCTGATTGCCGAGTTCGACGATCAAGCCCCCCGCCTCCGCAACCGCAATGAACTCAGCCGGAGGAATGTAGCCCCTGGTGCGGTGATGCCAGCGCGCCAGGGCTTCGACCGACTTTACCCGGCCGGTGCCGAGCTCGATCACGGGCTGATAAAACACCTCCATCTCATCGCGCCAGATCGCTTCGCGCAGCTCGATCTCGAGCACGTTGCGCTGATCCGCTTCCGCCTTGAGCTCCGCTGAATAGAGGTGGAAGCAGCTGCGGCCGGCATTCTTCGACCTGTAGAGCGCAAGATCGGCGTTGCGAAGGATCTCATCGACCCTGGTACCGTGCTCGGGCACGAGCGCAAGGCCAATGCTACAGCCGATCACGACGGGATGGCCATCGATGTCATAGGGCTCAGCAATGGCCTGGATCAGCCGCTCGGCTAGGCTTGCAGCGCCGTCGCGCGTCGCGGCCACGATCACGGCAAACTCGTCGCCGCCAATTCGCGCCGCCGTGTCGGCATCACGAATCTGCGCCTTGATTCGGTCGGCCACCTGCTTCAGCAACGCGTCGCCGCATTGATGGCCGAGCGCATCATTGACGGACTTGAACTTGTCAAGGTCGAGCAGGAGTACCGCGAACGCAGGCTCCGGCCGGCGCAAGCGGGCCAGCGCCTCGTCGATGCGCTCCTTGAACAGGTTGCGGTTGGCAAGGCCGGTCAGGCTGTCGTAATGCGCCAGCCGCTCGATGCGGTCCGCCGACGCCTTGCGCTCGGTGATGTCCTCATGAGTAGCGACCCAGCCGCCGCCCTCGCGCCGGCCGTAGGAGATGTAGACGACCCGTCCATCGGGAAACTGCACGGTGTTCGAGATCTGCTCCGACCCGGCGAGCCGGTTCTTCAAATCGACGAGATAGGCCTCGACGTCGAGCACGGCGGTCTGTTTTGCGAATACATCCCGGAAATGCATGCCGATCCGAATGTCTTCCGGCAGGAGGCCATAGAGTTCGAGCCATTGCCGGTTGAATGCGATCAGGCGGTCACGGCCATCGAACATGCTCAAGCCCTGGGGGAGATTCCTGAGCGCATCCTCGAACTTGCTGGCAAGATCGCGCCGTTCGCGGTGAGCGCGATCCAGCGCTTGCTGCCGTCGCCAATGGAACGTCGTCGCGGCGAGGATAATGAACGTAAGCAGCAGCGCGCCGCCGAGATAGACCTTCTGCCTAAAGGCGGAGCGAGAATAAATCTCCTGCTCCGAAATGCCGACGGTGAAGATGAGCGGAAAGGCGCGCGACCTGCGCGCCGTGATCAGCCGGTCGCTGCGGTTCGGTCGGTTCTCGTTCCAATATTGCACATAGAAGCCGTCACCGAGCTCGCGCTCAACGCGGCTGGGTGCGCGTTGTCCGAGCACAGAGCCCTGGTCCACGCCCCGGGCGGCGAGCACGACGTAGTTGGCATTTCTGAGCACCAGCGTTCCTCCCACGCCGAGCTTTGCCGTGTCGTAGAACTTGCCGACCACGTCGACGCTGATCGAGCCGACGACCACCCCGGCCGGATTCCGCGCGAGGTCGAACAACTTTCTTGCGAGCTGGATCGTCCATTTGTTCGAGGCCCTTCCCAGCACCGGCTTGGCGACGTAGAGGCGATCGTCCGCTTGCGCCGTGACACTGATGAAGTGCTCCCGGTCGCCAAGATAAAGCGGCGGGCCGGAATAGCCCGCGGTCGTCTCGATCATGTATCCGTCCGATCCGATCAGCGCGAACTGAACCACGTCGCCGGTCGCAATGCGGGCCTTGTCCGACCATGACTTCAAGCTGAAGGTGAGCGGATCCTGGGCGTAGAGCGCTCGTACCACCAGCAATGACTGATCGACGCGCTCGAAGATGCGTTCGGTGTTTTCCTCGAACAGTTCGGCGACGCTGTCGCCGTGCGAGCGCGCCTGCTCGACTGCGTCCGCCCGCTCTGATGAGGTGATCGCGAAGTAGCCGATCCAGACCAGCGGTAGGAAGAATAATGCGACCTGCAGCGGGGCATTGCGCAAGATCGTCTGCGCCGCCCTGCGGATTGCTCTCCCGAGCACCATCATGCCCGCTCCCGCGTCGACCGCAGAGGAAGTACAATGCGCATTGCCGGAAACAGCACCGCCTCTCTCCGTCTCGATTGCACAGGGACGGCCACGGCCGGAAACGGGACGCGGGCCTCTCCCTGGCCCGAAGCTAGTCAAGACATCCTTAAGTTTTGGTTGGAATCAAGCTCAATTCTTGGGCTTGCGACGCCCGTATGATCACGGAGGTTAGCCCGCTATTGAGCAACCGGGCGGTATTTGCATATTGGGCAGGCACTGTTTTTCCCGCGTGGCCGTTGCGCGGCCTCATCCCGCGCGCGCAAGAACAATCGCGCCGGACAGGATGAGGATGCCCCCTGCCGCATAGCTCAATCTTCGGCCGAACGGCAGCAGCTTCTCGCCGGCGACATAGAGCGCGATGCCGATGATCCAGGCCAGGTTCATCACGCCACCGACGAACAGCAATAGCATCAGAAACCAGCAGCAGCCGACGCAGTAGCTGCCGTGGCGAAGTCCCATTCGCAATGCGCCGCGCGTGCCGGGCCGCCAATGTCGGCTGAGAAACAACAGCGGGCTCTCGCAGTAGCGCAGGCACGCCTGCTTGAAAGGCGTGAACTGATAAAGCCCTGCTGCAATCAGAACGCAGCCGCCCAGAAGCGCGCTGGTGCTTGCCATCGCCATCGACAGCAATCCGAAGTGTTCAAACGCTCCTTGCACCAGGACCGCAGCGAGACTGAACCCCGCCCACGTCACGAGATAGCCGGCGAGAAAGATCCAGCTATCGATTGCGGCGCGGGAGGCCGTCTCCTGCTTGCGCTTGGCGGTCGCATACAAGAGAACGGTGGGCGCCGCGCTCGGCGCCATCATCGCGACCATCATCACCCACCACATCACGAACAGCAGCACGCCATAGAACGGCGTCCACGGCATCGGCGCCATGTCCGGCATGTCGGCCATCATCTCGGTGTCCATGCCGGCGCCCGCGGCAAGATAGGCCCAGGCGAGCGCCACCACTGTTACGGTCCCGATCGCGACGATCAGCCGATCGCGGTGTAGCAGGTGTTCCAGTATCGAGCGCCCGTGCATCGACTTGTCCAAGCGATAAGGAGCTGACACCGAGGTTTTGTGTCGGTGTCAGCGCCGTATCATGCGGCAACCCCCTCGGGCGTCTGCACGACATTGGCGAGCGAGCTATGCGTACCCCGGGCCTCGAACAGGATAGCGCCGGTCGAGCGGATGTTGGCGGATGCGACCTCGGCCGCCCGATGTTCGAATCCCTCCGGCATGACCACCTGAATGCGGTGCGGATCACCGGTGACCGGATTCTTGATCGGCTCGACTTCAGTCTCGAGCACGCCCTTGGCAACGAGTTTTGCGACGCGTCCGGCTTTGTCGAAGGAAAACTCGAACGGTGCGAACACCGGATCGTGGATCTTGGTAACGATCATGCTGACGATCTGGAAAAGCGTGCCTTCGGCCGAATGCTTGCCGGAAAAGATATCGAACAACGCCTGACGCTGCTCCGCCGTGGCGCGTTCGTCGATGATGGGCTGGATTGTCCCATTGCCCTCATGCAGCGGCCCTGGGAAATCGACCGTGATCGCAAAGCAGAGACCATCGAGCCTGGTCCCTTCGAAATGTCCCTTGGCGATCCGCATGGCGACCATTCCCTTGCAATAGCCTTGGGTCGGCCGTGCATTGAAATCGCAGGGGCAGCCAAACGCGCAGGTGCAGTTCTTCAACCATTCGCCTTCGAGACGCCAGTCAGACGCAGCCATGGCACATCTCCCAATGTGAGCGGGGACGCGGCAGCCTTGACGATTTGTTCAGCGTTCTATCGAGGCAAAAGGGCGCGAGCGGGATCGAGGTTCGATCAGAAGGCCGGCATCGCAGGAAAAGTATGGTGGCGAGCTGCCGTTTACCGTCCAAGGATCATATCAGCCGCCGCGGGTCACGTATAGCGAACGAGGGTCGTGCCTCAGGAGCAGCCACATCTCACGGACGTCCGACGTCACGGGCATGGTGCCCAGGGGCGGAATCGAACCACCGACACTGCGATTTTCAGTCGCATGCTCTACCAACTGAGCTACCTGGGCGTGCTCGAAGAGAGGGGCCAAAGCCCATCGAGCGGGCGGTTTATAGTGGGCTCGGGGCGGCCTGTCCACCCGGCTTCGCCAAGAGGCTTCGCCGGGCGCGGCCCGGCTGTGCACAAGGTCGGGCGGGGTTTTCGCGGCTGGCGGGCGGAGAGGCGCTCGCTAAGACAAAATATTGATATTATTCATCTATTCCACGTCGTCCACTTCATCGTCGCGGCCGGGGATGACGTAGGAGCCTTTCAGCCAGCGGTTCAGGTCGACGTCGCGGCAGCGCGGCGAGCAAAAGGGACGGGTAGCCTCTGACTGCGGCTTGCCGCAGATCGGGCAGGTTTTGAGCGGGGCGGCGGGCGGTTTGACATGATCGTTCATGGTCGCTGCAGCTTACATTGAGTAGGGCGATTCAAGCGCGTGCCGGCAAACGGGTTCCACCCGCTCCAGCGCGCCGGCATGCGGTAGCGCCATTCTACGGTGCAATGGGGTTGTTTTCGCGATTTGCGCCGCAGGCTTGCCGGCTCACACCGCGGTGGTGGCATTGAGCCAGCCGAAGCGGATCGGAAAGCCCTCGCCGCCGAGCAGCGTGGCGGTCTCGTAGAGCGGCAGCCCGACGACGTTGGTGTAGGAGCCCACCATCTTCACCACGAAAGAGCCGGCGATGCCCTGCACCGCGTAACCGCCGGCTTTGCCGCGCCATTCGCCGGAGCCGATATAGGCCTGGATGTCGTCCTCCGAGAGGCGCTTGAAGCGGACGCGAGTCTCGACCAGGCGCTGGCGGAAGGCCTCGCGCGGCGTGACGAGGCAGATCGCGGTGTAGACGCGGTGGTTGCGGCCCGACAGCAGCCGCAGGCACTGCGCCGCTTCGTCGACGAGGTTCGCCTTGGGCAGGATGCGGCGGCCGACCGCGACAACGGTGTCGGCGGAGAGGATGAAGGCGCCGCGCAGCTCGTCATCCAGCTGCACCGATTTGAGCGCCGCATCGGCCTTGGCCCGGGCGAGCCGGTTGGCGCAGGCGCGCGGCAGCTCGCCCCGCCTCGGCGTCTCGTCGACATCGGCCGGCCGGAGCGCGTCCGGCTCGATGCCGGCCTGGTTGAGCAGCGACAGCCGACGCGGCGAACCGGAGGCAAGTACGAATTTGGGGCGGCCGAGCATCAGGTGATTTGGGGGATGAAGCGGGGTGAATTGCGCGCGGAACCTATCGGAAGGGGGCTGATTTCACAACCCGGGAACCTAAAGGTTTGGTGATTCGAGCTTGCCATCACGCGTGTGCCCTTAGTCTGTGACGCGGGTGTTACGAACGCCGCTTGCTACCCGCTCGCCGCGCCCACCTTCGCGAATCGCCGGCGGATGCGCATCAACAGCTGATCGCAGACCTCGCGATAGGCGGCGAGCTTCTGGTCGCGGCTGCCTTCGATGGTGGTGGGATCCATGGTCGGCCAATATTCGACATCGGCCGCGAGGGTCCGCGTCAGCTCCAGGGCCTTGTGGTGCGCCTCAGGCGACAGCGTGATGATGAGGTCGAAGTTCAACCCCTCCCAGTCCTCCAGCTCCTCGAAGGTCTGCGGCTTGTGGGCGGAGATGTCCTGGCCGAGCTCGGCCATCACGGACACCGCAAACGGATCGAGCTCGCCCTTTCTGGTCCCGGCCGATTTGACGTAGAGCCCTTGCGGAAACATGTGCTGCAACAGGCTCTCGGCCATCGGCGATCGCACGCTGTTCATCGCGCAGGCGAACAGCACGGACTGCGGATTGCTTGCGCGTGGGGGCGCAGCCATCCGCGACTAGCCTTTCCAGTGCAGGACGGTGATGAGCGTGAACAGCCGGCGCGAGGTCTCGAAATCGACCCGCACCTTGCCCTTCAGACGCTCCTGCAGCGTGCGCGATCCCTCGTCATGGATGCCGCGGCGACCCATGTCGATGGCCTCGATCTTGTCCGGCGTCGCGGTGCGGATCGCCTGATAATAGCTGTCGCAGATCATGAAATAGTCCTTCACGATCCGCCGGAACGGCGTCAGCGACAACAGATGCGCGACGACGGGCGTGCCGTCCTCGCGGCGGATGTCGAACATCAGGCGGTTGCCCGTGATGCCGATATGCAGCGTGAACGGGCCCTGCCCCTCCGCGCCGTCGGGCGCGAACAGGTTCTGCTCGATCAGGTCGTAGATCGCAATCGCGCGCTCATGCTCGATGTCCGGGCCGGAACGGCCGATCGAGTCCTCGTCGAGCGTGACGCCGACGATGCGATTGGTCGAGTCGTCCTGTTCGGGCGGCTTTGTCATGACAGATTGAGGCGCAATCCAATCGAGCGCGAATGGGCATCCAGCCCCTCCGCTTGTCCGAGCGTCATCGCGGCAGGGCCGAGCGCACGCAGCTGGTCCGGGCCGCATTTCAGGATCGAGGTGCGCTTCATGAAGTCGTGTACCGATAGGCCTGAGGAGAATCGCGCCGAGCGCGCGGTCGGCAGCACGTGGTTGGAGCCGCCGACATAGTCGCCGATGGCCTCCGGCGTATGAGCGCCGAGGAACACCGCACCGGCGTTGCGGATCTTTGTAGCGAGCGCGTCGGGATCGACAGTCATGATCTCGAGATGCTCGGCGGCGATGGCGTCCGCGAGCGGGATGGCATCGGTCAGATTTCTCACCATGATGATGGCGCCGAAATCGTTCCACGAGGCGCCGGCGATCGCGGCGCGCGGCAGCGTCTTGAGCTGCGCCGCGACCGCCTTCTCGACGTCGGCGGCAAGCCGTGCGGAATCGGTGATCAGGATCGACTGCGCGCTCGCGTCATGCTCGGCCTGCGCCAGCAAGTCTGCCGCGATCCAGTCGGCATTGCCGGTGTCGTCGGCGATGACGAGCACCTCGGAGGGGCCGGCGATCATGTCGATGCCGACCTTGCCGAATACCAGCCGCTTGGCGGCGGCGACATAGGCATTGCCGGGGCCGACGATCTTGGCGACCGGCGCGATGGTCGCGGTGCCGTGCGCGAGCGCGGCCACGGCCTGCGCACCACCGACGCGATAGATCTCGGTGACGCCGCCGAGATGGGCGGCCGCCAGCACCAGCGGGTTGAGCTTGCCGTCAGGCGAAGGCACCACCATGACCAGGCGCGCGACGCCGGCGACCTTGGCGGGCACGGCGTTCATCAGCACCGAGGACGGATAGGCCGCGGTGCCGCCGGGCACATACAGGCCGGCGGATTCGATCGCGGTATAGCGCCAGCCGAGCTCGACGCCGAGCGGGTCAGTGAAGCGCTCGTCCGCCGGAAGCTGACGCCGGTGATAGGTCTCGATGCGGTCGCGCGCGAGCTGGAGCGCGCCCAGCGTCGCGGCATCGCAGGCCTTCGTCGCAGCATCGATCTCGGCGGCGGTGACGCGCAGGGACGCCGCATCCAGCGTCAGCCGGTCGAATTTCTGCGTGGCCTCGAGCAGGGCCGCATCGCCGCGCTTGGCAACGTCGTCAACGATCGCGCGCGCGGCGGCCTCCACATCGGCCGAGACCTCGCGCTTGGCGGCGAGGAAGGCCGAGAATCGCTGGTCAAAATCGGCGCTGCTGCGGTCGAGACGAACGGGCATTTTATGATGGTCTTTTGGCTGGGCTTTTGGAGAGCGGGCTGGCTGACCCGCCCCCCTGCTCAATGGCGCGACGGCCACCCGCCGTCAACCCTTCCACTGCTGTCGCCCCGGCGCTGGGGTCCACCTCACCCCTCCCCCTCGATCCCCACGCCCGTTCCCAGCGCGTCCGCCCCGAGGTCGGTCAGCTCGCATTCCAGGCATTCGACGTCGAGGCGGATGGCGCCGCCCTGGGCAAACAAGAGCAGGGCACTGCCGCCAGGCTCCTCGTTGCGGCCGTCCCGGGGGTGAAATTCGATGCCGACGAGGTCCAGAAGCTTGTCTGGCGCGGCGAGGTCGATATTGCGCGACTTGCAGGCGAGCACGCGGTCGAAGCGGAGCGCGGCAACCAGGCGGCGCGGCTCGGTCTCGCCTTCCAGCGTCTGCTCCCAGTCCAGCCGGCTCATGCCGACGACGAGCCGCTTCTCGTTCTGCCGCCAGATGATGTCGGAGGCCTGGACACGGGCGTCCTGCACATGGGTCGAGATGACCGCGAGATCGTCGGCGTCCAGTGCAATCAGTTTGAGCTGGGGAGACATCGCCGGCGCTCCTCCTTCAGGATGGGGGGACTCAACGCACGCGGGCGCCGAAATTTCCGCGACAAGCTAACGAGGCAGCGGCCTAGAGGCCATTGATATCCTCCATCTCCAGGACTTTCCGCTTATATCCCTCCCGGGCGACGCGGATCATGGCGCGGCCGATCTGCTCGGTCGAGGTCACGAGCGACGGCGCGATCCGGCGCAGCACCGACCAGAGTGGCCAGGTTGCGGTATACACGGCCTGCACCCAGGCGGTTTTGGACCGGGCGCCGTGCAGGGGCTGGATCGCACCGGGCCGGAACATGTAGGCGGCCCTGAACGGCAGCTTGAACAGATCGTTCTCGGTCTTGCCCTTGATCCGCGCCCACATCCGCGAACTCTGCTCGCTGGAATCGGTGCCGGCGCCGGTGACATAGACGAACGTCATCTGCGGATTGAGCTTCGCCAGCGCTGTCGCAGCGGCGAGCGTGAGATCATAGGTCAGGTGACGGTAGCGCTGCTCGCTCATGCCGATCGAGGAGACGCCGAGGCAGAAAAAGCAGGCATCGAAGCCCGTGAGCTCCGCCTCGATCGCCGAATAGTCCGTGAAATCGTCGTGGGTGATCTCGGCCAACTTGGCGTTGCGCACGCCGGTCGGGCTGCGTCCGACCACGAGCACGCGGTCGATGCCGCGATCAACCAGGCATTCGCGCAAGACGCCCTGCCCGACCATACCCGTCGCGCCGAAGACGATGACTTTCATCGGAACGGTCTCATGGGGCTCGCAGCTCCGACCGCGAGCCCCATCTTCTCGAAGCTTTACGCCTGGAAAAATGCCAGCAGGTCCGCGTTGATGATCTCAGCGTGCGTGGTCGGCATGCCGTGCGGGAAGCCCTTGTAGGTTTTCAGCGTGCCCTGCTTCAGCAGCTTGGCCGACAGCGGCGCGGAATCGGCGTAAGGCACGATCTGATCGTCGTCGCCATGCATCACCAGCACGGGCACGTTGATCTTCTTCAGATCCTCGGTGAAATCGGTCTGAGAGAACGCGACGATGCCGTCGTAGTGCGCCTTGGCGCCGCCCATCATGCCCTGGCGCCACCAGTTCTGAATCACGGCTTCCGACGGTTTTGCGCCGGGACGGTTGTAGCCGTAGAACGGGCCGGCGGGGAGGTCGCGGTAAAATTGCGTGCGGCTCGCGGCGAGTTGTTTCTGGAGATCGTCGAACACGCTCTTCGGCAGGCCGCCCGGATTGGCTGCGGTCTGCACCATCAGCGGCGGCACCGCCGAGAGGATCGCGGCCTTCGCCACCCGGCTCTCACCGTGACGCGCGATGTAGTGCACGACCTCGCCGCCGCCGGTGGAGTGGCCGACGTGAATGGCGTTCTTGAGGTCGAGATGCGCGGTGAGCGCGGCGAGGTCGTCGGCATAATGGTCCATGTCGTGGCCATCGGCGACCTGCGCCGAGCGGCCATGGCCGCGGCGGTCATGGGCGATCACGCGATAGCCGCGCGCGACGAAATACAGCATCTGCGCGTCCCAATCGTCCGACGACAGCGGCCAGCCATGGCTGAACACGATCGGCTGGCCCGAGCCCCAATCCTTGTAGAAGATCTCGACGCCGTCTTTGGTGGTGATGGTGGGCATTGTGGACTCCTTTGAATAGATAAGGTCATTCCGGGGCGCGCACCAGCGCGAACCCGGAATCTGGAGATTGCTGATCGAGATTCTCAGGTGCGCGATTGCGCACCAGGGCTCATCGCTGCGCGATGCCCCGGAATGACGAGAGATTGGGCGATCAGGCAAACGCCATCGGCTTGTAGCGGCGCCAGGCGCCGATGGTGAGCACGACGAAGAACACCAGCACGATGCCCTGCACCACGGCGAAGACCGGGCCCGATGGCGGCGCCGGTGGCACGGCGGGTGCGAGCGCGGCGAGCGCCGGCACCTTCAGGAACGACTGGATCACCAGCACGAACACGTTGAAATAGAGCGAGATCATCGCGGTCACGATGTAGACCGGACGCCAGACACCTTTGAGCTTCATGCTGTAGAGCGAGAAGCAGGCGATGGCGAGCAGCACCAGGGAGATGATGCCGATGACGTGCGAGGGCAACAGCTCCTTGAACGGAAACAGGAAGCCGGTGGCGCTGGTGAGAATGGTGAACAGCAGGAAGGTCGCGGTGAGGGCCGGCATCGGCTTCGAGCCGAGCAGGCCGAACATCACCACGAGGCCAGCAGCGATGGCGATCAGGCTGATGATGACATGGATCAGCGTCAGGGCTTGCAGGCTCAATCCAAGCATCATGGCATCTCTCCTACTCTCAGCATTGAGATGACGAGAGTAGTATTACGGTCCTCATCGGATTGCCACATGCGCTATCGCCGCATGAGCGCAACAAGCCATGCGCGGTCGTGCGAATTGACAACGCCTGCCCGGATTTTTGCAGTGCTGTCATGGATCGACAGCAGATTGTACCCCGGATGGAGCGCAGCGAAATCCGGGTTCTCGCGCTTGGATCGTACTGTCCCGGATTACGCTTCGCTCCATCCGGGCTACGAGCGCTCAGGCTTTCGACGAAAGTTGAATCGTTGCTTCAAACTTCCTTGGTGTCGAAGATCAGCAGATCGGCACCGCCGCTGGCGAATTTCGGCACGTCGGCGCCGGTCGCCTTGCCTTCCGGGCTGCCGAACGCCGCCTGGATGTCGGCGACGCTGTCGAAGGTGAGAATCGCGACGAGGTGGATTCCGGAGGGACCAGCGGGGGAGGCGACCGGTCCCTTGCTAACGGCATATTTCTTCAGGCCGGGAAGTTTCTTGGCGAGGGGAATGTGGGTCTCGGCATAATATTTGTCGAAGGCGGCAGCATCCTTGGGCGTCTTGTAGAGCACGACGATTTCGGCCATTTGGTCCTCCCGTGTGAATCTTTGTTCTTCGACGCGCCATTAGCCTCGCGACGAGGCGATAGTCTCCAGGATACGGCGCGTATGGCAAGCCGGATTCCGCTTGCCATTCGCTTGTCTTGTCCTTGCCTAAAGCGCCGGTTTTGCGGCGTCGCCGAGATAGCCGTGCAGGGACGCCACGACCTGCGCCCCTTCGCCGATGGCGCCGCCGACGCGCTTGACGGAGCCGGAGCGGACGTCGCCGACGGCGTAGACGCCGGGCACGGAGGTCTCGAGCGGCGCCACGAGCCGCCCCTGGTTCTGCTCGGACTGCGCGCCCGTCACGACGAAGCCGCCGCGATCGAGCGTGACGCCGCAGCCGTCGAGCCAGGCGGTGGCGGGATCGGCGCCGACGAACAGGAAGAGATTGCGGATGTCGGCAGCGTCCTCATCCGACGACAGCCGGCTCTTCCACCGGATGCGCCGCAGCAGCGAGGCCTCATCGCCTTCGAGCGCCGTGATCTCGGTGTTGAACATCAATTCGATGTTCGGCGTCGCTTCGATGCGCTCGATGAGATAGCGCGACATGCTGGCCCCTAAGCCGCCGCCGCGGATGATCATCAGCACTTTTTTGGCATGGCCCGAGAGAAACACGGCCGCCTGCCCGGCCGAATTGCCGGCACCGACCAGAGCCACCTCCTCGCCGGCGCAGAGCCGTGCCTCGACCGGCGAGGCCCAGTACCAGACGCCGCGTCCCTCGAACTTGTCGAGGTTCTCGATCTCAGGCCGGCGATAACGCGCGCCGCTCGCGACCACCACCGCGCGCGAGCGCAAGGGATCGCTGCCGTCGAGCGCCACCGAAAATGCGCCGTCCTTGCGCGTGCAATCGAGTGACTTCACCGTGACGGGGATCATGATGTCGGCGCCGAACTTCTGCGCCTGGGTGAAGGCGCGCGCGGTCAGGGCCTGACCGGAAATGCCAGTCGGAAAGCCCAGATAGTTCTCGATGCGTGCGCTGGCGCCGGCCTGGCCTCCGAAGGCGCGGATGTCGAGCACGGCGACGGACAGACCTTCGGACGCCGCGTACACGGCGGTGGCGAGCCCGGCCGGACCGCAGCCGACGACGGCAACATCGTAGATGCGATCCCCCTTCGCCCCGCCGATCATGCCGATGGCACGGGCAAGCGCGGTCTCGTTGGGATTGCGCAGCACCGTGCCGTCGGCGGCGACGACCAGCGGCCAGTCTTCCGGCTTCGGCGAATAGCGCGCGATCAATTCGGCGGCGTCGGTGTCATGCTCGGGATCGAGCAGATGATGCGGCTGACCGTTGCGGGTGAGAAAGCCCTGCAGGCGCACCACGCCGGCCGAATGCGACGGGCCGATCAGCACCGGGCCGCCGACGCCGCCCTGAATCAGATTGACCCGGCGCAGGATCAGCGCGCGCATGATGCGCTCGCCGAGCTCGGCCTCGGCCACCAGCAGCGCGCGCAGCCGGTCCGGCGGCAGCACCAACGTCTCGACATCGCCCTCGGCGCGGCCGTCGACCAGCGCCGGCTGTCCGGAGAGCTGGCTGAGCTCGGCCAGGAATTGTCCCGGCCCCTGGTCGATCACCGGGGTAACATGACCGAGCCCGTCGCGCTGAGTGATGGCGACATGGCCTTTCAGCACGACGAACATGCCGGGACCGGGCTTGCCGGTCTCGAACAGGAACTCGCCGTCCTGGTAGCTGCGGACCTCGCCGAAATGCCTGATGCGCTCGATCTCGGCCGGCGTCAGCGCCGGAAAGGTCTGCTCGGGGCGGGTGAACCGCGCCATCTGCGCGTCGCGGTCGGTTCGTTGCTGTTCGTCCTGCCCCATGGCCACTGTCATGCACTCCAAAAAAATTCGAGCCGGCCCCGATCGCCGAGCTTCGATTGCCGGACTTCAATTCCCGGTCTTGCCGGCGGCCCCCTCATCTAGGGAACCATCGTCGTTCTGCGAGGGGCCTGTCATTGCGGCGCGCTCGCGCGCCTGCAGCTTCCGCCGCTTCAGGTTTTCGCGCAGGGCCGATTTCAGCCGGTCCTGCCGCCCGTCCTGGCCGCGTGCCGCGGCTTTATCGGTGTCGTCGGTCATCTCTGGGCTCATCCAGATCGTCATGTAGCATGCCCAAGGAATACGACAGCTCAGGAGGCCTGCGAAGCTGATCGTGCGAACTTCAAAATGGGCCAAATCCGCCGGCACGGCCAACTGACCAGTTGGCTGGGACATCAGCGGGACCAAAATCGTCCAAAATCGGTCATTTCGGGGCAAACAGGCCGATTCCGGCCGCAACGCCGCCGATTTTCTCGATTTGACGGGGCCGCCAAGCTTGCACATGAGGGGGCCTTGTGGCATCCATCGCCCCGCTTGGCGGGCCCGGTCGCGGCCCGATTCTGTGCCAGCATTTGCTGCCGTAGCTCAGTGGTAGAGCACTCCCTTGGTAAGGGAGAGGTCGACAGTTCAATCCTGTCCGGCAGCACCAGCTTTCCCCCCATTGAAGCGTGCGCAACACCGTACGGATGCCATCGTGATCAAACGTTCCCTGCCCTATGAAGGACTGCTCCACGAGATCGTCGAGCACAATGGCGTGCTCTATCTCGGCGGCATCGTTCCCGAGGATACCGCCCTCGACATGGCGGGCCAAGCCGACGACGTGCTGCGCCAGTTGAAGACCTTGCTCGAAGGGGCCGGCTCCGATCTCTCCTGCGTTCTCCAGGTGACGATCTTCGTGACCGATCTCGCCGACAAGGCCGCGCTCAACCAGGTGTGGAAGCGCTATTTCACCGCGGACCATCTGCCGGCGCGCGCCGCGCTCGGCGTTGCGGATCTCGGCCCGGGCGTCAAGCTGGAGCTGACTGCGATTGCGGCGCGTCGCTGAGAAAGCGCACGAGGCGAGGCGCAAGCGCTCGGTCATTCTGATGTCCACACATGACGCAGCGTTCTCGCGGCTGGAAGCGCCCGAGTTTTGCCCGTTTCCTTGACCCTCTTCCTTGAAGAGGGCGCAGGGAAGGCCGGGTGCCGACAGGCACCCGCGGTCTGCTGCGCGAAATGCACACGCAGGAAGAACCGCACAGCAGCATACAGGTGGTGCCGATCACTCGGCCTTCCCTGCGCGATGGTCGGACGGCTTATGCCGTGCTCTCCCGGGAGCCGAGTTCCTTCTGGCCTCCCTCGCCCCGCGATTTGATGCAGTCTGCCCGGTTGGGCTCGCTCGCATCTCCGCGAAAGGCTTGACCGTAGCAACGACGGCCAGGACCACACGGTTTTGCCGTACGCGCATTCGTCGGCGCCACAGGGTTCGACGGCATTGTGCACATCGCCATCGAAATGTCGGCGCGACGAACTGAACAGCGCCGCTCGTCCGCACGCGGGTGTCGGGCTCACAGGGACTACCCGCCCTGCCCGCCCCAATCTCATGCCGACGCTGCCGCGTCCACCGCAAGCCCGGCTCGCGATCAAGACGACCTCGAGATCGCCCCTCTTGGTGGGCCGGGATGGGCGATACACACGCCAAAACCGAATTTCGGTAAAGTAGAATATTTTGAGGCGGGGACTTGACGGGGCCCTAGGTGTTTTGCCCGACGGGTCGCGATCGGCCGGCGCAGGTAAGGTTAATACTTCCTTTCGATTGTCGGTAAAATTTTATCCATTATCGTCTTTGTCATTCATGACGAACCAGGGGGCTCCGATAGTGCTTGCGTTTTGCCTGATCGTGATTGGGACCGCGTTGCTTCTTTCCGGCATTGTTGCCTTCGGCTTTCATCGGAACTCGCTGCATTCGATGGCGTTGCTGTAGCCGTATCGAGGCGCCGGCGCGCCGGATGAGTGCGAGCAATTTATGCGCCGGAGCGCAGCTCGTAGGATGGGTAGAGCGCAGCGAAACCCATCACCTCCTTACAGCGCGACCAAAAACGATGGGTTTCGCCAGCGCTCTACCCATCCTACGCATCGTCAATCGTCGCCGTGCACCTGACGCGCGGTGAACCGCTCATCCGCCCGGCGCAGCCGCCGGCTTAGCTCGCGGTTGATGTTCTGCAGGACGATCACATAGGCGTGGACGTCGGCCTTGTAGCAGGCGTAGAGATTCTGCGCGGTCAGCTCGTACAGCACCGTCGCACTTTCCGCGATTACGGTGGCGGAGCGGTTCTGCATTTCGATCAGCGTCATCTCGCCGAAGAAATCGCCTCGCTCCAGAACGGACATGCGGATGACGCTTCCCGCCTGCGTCCGCTTGCTCACCGCCAGCCGACCGGACCTGACGATGAACATCGAACGGCCCGGCTCGCCTTCCGCGACGACGCTCGCGCCGGCATCGAAGCGGCGCTCGACCAGCATCGAGATGAGGAGATCGAGGCTTCCGTCCGAAAGGCCGCCGAAGAATGGCGTCGCGAGCAGGAACGCTTTCAGGTCGGGAGCGCTGACAGCCATGACCATCCTCCGCGCTGCGAGCTATCCGGGCTTGCGCCCCTTGATCGCGTGCGCGCGCGCACTACAGGTGATGCGGCCATCGGCCCCCGCCGGCAGGTTCGCACGGACGCGTGAGATGAGCATCTCGACCTCGCCGGGCTTCATCGCGGCGACGGTAGGCCGAAGCGCGGGAGACTTCAGGCCTGTGATCCAGAAATCATCGAAATCTGCGAAAGTCCGGTGCACGGTGATCTCTCGCGTTTGCACCTCCTCCAGACCTGCTCCGATCCACAGGTCTTGCAACGCTTGCATCCGGGACGCGTCCATCCGCGGCGGACGGGTCGCCTCAAGACCCATGGCCTTTATCTGCTCGTAGATCGGATCAAGCGGAAAGCCGCCGCCCAACATGTCCCACATATACGTCGCGACGACGCCGCCGGGAGCAACGACTCGCACCATTTCGCTGATACCCTTGGCGGGATCCGGAACGAACACGAGAACCAGCGCCATCACAGCCGCATCGAAGCTGCCATCGGCGAAAGGGAGGGCCATGGCATCGCCCTGGCTAAAATTTGCCACGCGCGCGCCGGGCCGAGTACGTGCAAAAGCGAGTTGCTCCGCCGAGGGATCGATACCCTGGACTTCGGCGGGACTGCATCGCTCGACCAACAGCTCAGTAAAGGCCCCGTTGCCGCAACCGATGTCGATCCACCGCAAGCCCGCGGGAGGTGCCAGCCAGTCAAGGAATATATTGCCGGCGAAGCGGCTCCAAATTCCCATCATCTGCTCGTAGGCGGCACCGTCGTCGAAACGAATTGTCTGCTCTGCCATGTCGAGATCCTCCCGGCCCGATGACGATCCTTGACGCGCTCATTCTGCGCACAAAGGTTGGGATCGGGAAAGTGTCTGGTGGACCTTGGCCCGCATTGGCCTACTCTACTGCCGTGCGACACCCTCGCCGCGGAGCGTCCGCCTCCGCCAAAGATCGGCCATCACCTTTGCGGCCGCCATAACCACCAGCACGCACAGTGCCGCTTTCGAGATCGTCTCCATCGTCCCCTCGATCAAGAGGCAATGGACCACGCTGCCTGCGACGATGACGATGGCAAGCGGAATATGGATGATGCGCCAGGTTCGCAGCCGCAGGCCCAATCGCCGGCGCAGGAGCGCCAGAAGCGCGACGATGAAGATGGCCCACATCGCGGTGACGCCGAAGGGGGAGAACGGGGTCGGCGATGCATAGGTCAGCGCATCGATCATGTCGGGCGGGCTGGTGATCCAGAGGCCGGCGACGTGGATCACCACAGCCAGCACCAGCGTGCCGCCGATCCAGTGATGGGCGCGCCGGCCGCGATAGGCCGACAGGCCCGGCAGATATCCGCCGATCAGCAGCGGCTGCATCAGCACGAGACCGAGGGCGATGATCCCGGCGAAGCCGGCGAGGATGTAGACCGGACCGCGCCAAGCGAGCTGCTCGCTGGTCGCAGCCAGCGCGACCGGCACGCCGATGGCCAAGGCAAGGGCGACCCAGATCAGGATCCCCCGCGCCGAACTCCACCCCGTCATTCGCTGGCCCGATCAGGCCGGCTGCAGCACGAAGTGCGCCTCGAGGCTGGTTTCCTTTGCGCTGCGCATCACCGGCCGCAGGAACACCGTCTTGAACTCGCCGCTGTCATAGGCGAGGTGGCCGTGCGGCTGGCCGAAGATGGGAATGATCTGCGGCATTTCGAGCCGGAACTTGCCGTCCTTGTCGGTGAGCGTGGCGCCGTGGCTCTGCGGCTCGTGCTCCTGCCCTTCCACCGTGTGCGCCCAGATCTGGATGCGCTGGCCGGAGAGCGGCGCGCCATCGCCGGCACGGCGGACGGTGCCGCTCATCCAGAAGCCGCCCTTGCCGATCCGCTCCACGATCGCCGCGCCCTTTCGATAGTTGTTCGCTCCACCCGACATCGTTTCGGTCGGCGCGAGGCCTGCCGCACGGGCGGGCAACAAGAGGCCGGGAACGGCGGATGCCAAGACGCCGGTTGCGAGGACGGAGCCGCCGGCGACGAGGAGATTGCGGCGGTTGAATACCGTGGTCATGTCGGTTCCTCCTGGCACCCCTGCGGCTGCCTCCGCAGGCTACAACAACAGGCGCAAAACGCCCAGTTGCGACGAAGGGCGCCAAGGGTCGCAATAACAGTGTTGTGAACGGGGACGGGGGCTGTCCGAACCTTCAAGCGAGAGTGTCTTCCTGACACTACATGTGTCCTTACGCGCCTCGCCGCGCAGATCCCCTCACGTCAGGTTTCCCACATGATCCCCTTTTCCGTGCTCGACCTCGCGCCCATTCGCCAGGGCGGCGACGCGTCGCAGGCGTTTCGCAACTCGCTCGATCTCGCCCAGCATGCGGAGAAATGGGGCTACAAGCGGTTCTGGCTTGCCGAGCATCACAACATGACGGGGATCGCGAGCGCGGCGACGTCGGTGGTGATCGGGCATGTCGCGGGCGGGACCAAGACGATCCGCGTCGGCTCCGGCGGGATCATGCTGCCGAACCATTCGCCGCTGGTCATCGCCGAGCAGTTCGGCACGCTGGAATCGCTCTATCCCGGGCGGATCGATCTCGGGCTCGGCCGCGCGCCGGGCACCGACCAGTTCACGGCGCGTGCATTGCGGCGCGACCTCGCCACCACGTCCGAGAATTTTCCGCATGACGTGCTGGAATTGCAGGCGCTGCTCGGCGACGTGCAGCCTAATCAGGCCATCCGCGCCGTGCCAGGCATGGGCACCAAGGTGCCGCTGTGGATCCTGGGATCGAGCACGTTTGGCGCGCAGCTTGCGGCGATGCTCGGACTGCCCTTCGCCTTCGCCTCGCATTTCGCGCCGCAGATGATGATGCCGGCGCTACGCGAATATCGCGCGCGCTTCGAGCCATCGGCGCAGCTCGACAAGCCCTATGCGATGATCGGCGTCAACGTGTTCGCGGCCGACAGCGACGAAGAGGCGCGGCGGATGTTCTCATCGCTGCAGCAGCAGTTCATCAATTTGCGCCGCGGCACGCCCGGCCCGCTGCCGCCGCCGGTCGACGACATGGACACGCTGTGGTCGCCGGCGGAGAAGGCTGGCGTTGCGCAGTCGCTATCGTGCTCGGCGGTGGGCTCGCCCGCCGCGGTGGAAGAGAGGCTGAAGGC
Organism: Bradyrhizobium sp. LHD-71; assembly: GCF_031157255.1. Classification (GTDB taxonomy): domain Bacteria; phylum Pseudomonadota; class Alphaproteobacteria; order Rhizobiales; family Xanthobacteraceae; genus P52-10. The sequence goes on from NZ_JAVIFX010000027.1 coordinate 44,125, forward strand.
GCTGATTGCCGAGACCGGAGCGGACGAGCTGATGACGACGGGGCAGATCTACGACCATTCCGCGCGACTGCGCTCGTTCGAGATCGCGGCGGAGGTGCGGGAGAGGTTGGCGAAACAGCCGGCGGTGTGAGCGGGATCGTGCTTGTCATTACGAGCGAAGCGAAGCAATCCAGGCTGCCTCCGCGGAAACAGTCTGGATTGCTTCGTCGCTTCGCTCTTCGCAATGACGGCGGGGCCGTCTAATCCGTAAACCCGAACAGCCTGGCCGGATTGTGCACCAGAATCTTCTCCAGCTCGGCCTGGTCGGGCGCGTAGCGGTACATCAGCTCGAGCAGATCGGCATCGTTCGGCGGCTGCTTCACCGAGACCGGATGCGGCCAGTCGCTGGCCCAGACGCAGCGGTCGGGCGCGGCCTCGATATAGGCGCGCGCGATCGGGATGACGTCGTCGTAAGGAGCGCCGGCTTTTGAGGTTTTCTCGCCGAGCGACAGCATGACCCAGAAATTGCCCTTGGCGAGCAGCTCCAGCATCTTGCGCAGATTCGGATCGGCCTTGCCGGCTTCCGGATCAGGGCGCGCCATGTGGTCGATCAGCACGGGCACGTCCAGGTTCTCGTACTTGGCGACGCTGGACATGATGCCGTCCTTCTCCGGCTGGATCTTGGCGTACCAGCCGAGCTCGCGGATGCGGGCGATGGCGCGCGCAAAATCGGCGTCCGACAGCACCGCGCCGAGCTCCTGGCGGAAGCTGAAGCGGGCGCCGCGGACGCCGGCGTCATGCAGCCTGGCGAGATAAGAATCGTTCGCCTCGGCGAACACCAGCGCGTTGGCGCAGCCGCGATAGTTCGGGCCCATCGCTTTGAGTCCGTCGAGCACGACGGCATGGTCGGCGCCGTAAGTGGTGGTTTGCACGATGATGCCGCGCTCGATGCCGAGCTGCTTGTGCATGCGCAGCGCCGCTTCCCAGGTCGCGGTCGGCATCCGATAGGCCGCACCGGGCCGCTCCGGATATTTCTCGATCGGGCCCAGCACGTGAAACTGGCTGTCGATGGTCTTCGGCGGCGGAGCCTTGACCGGGCGGCGCGGATTGGGATCGAACGGCAGATAGGTCGGCATGCAGGCGCTCCTTCAGTCGATCACGGCGGTGAAGTCGCACTGCACCAGCGCGCCGCCGTCCATGTTGTCCATCGGCAGCGCGTGACGCGCGGGCCGGGAATGCTCGTCCGGAAACATCTTCAGCCACTCGACATTGACGGGCCCGCGCTGCGAGCGGTCCTTCAGCCACACCGTCATCTTGATGATGTCGTCGGTGGTGCCGCCGGCGGCCTCCACCGTCGCCTTCATATGCGCGAACATGTTGGCGCATTGGGCGTCGAGGCTCTCGGGCATCGCATTGGTCGCGGGATCGCGGCCGAGGATGACGCCCGACATCACGAGATTGCCGATGCGGCAGGCGTTCGGAATGGGGTTGACGTGCTTGAAGCCGCCGATGTGGATGCTCCTGCGCCGCTGGTGACCCGTCATGGTGCGCTCCCTGCTTGTTATTGCTTCAAACGAACCGGCACGACACCGAGCCGAACGCGCCGTAATCGGCATGGAAGGTGTCGCCGCGACGGATGTCGACCGGGCGCGTGAACGAGCCCGCCAGCACCACCTCGCCGGCCGCGAGATGTTCGTCATGCGGCGCGAGGCGGTTGGCGAGCCAGGCGATGCCGCTCGCCGGGTGATTGAGCACGCCCGCGGCAAGCCCGGTTTCCTCAACCTCGCCGTTGCGGAACAGCAGCGCGCCGATCCAGCGCAGATCCGCATCCAGGGGGCGGAACGGCCTTCCGCCGAGCACCAGCGCCGCATTCGCGGCATTGTCCGAGATCGTGTCCATCACCTTGCGCGTCTTGCCCGTCTCGGGGTCGACGCGATGCATGCGCGTCTCCAGGATTTCGAGTGCGGGCGTGACGTAGTCGGTGGCGTTGAGCACGTCGAAGATGGTGCAGTCGGGCCCGCGCAGCGGCGCCTTCAGCACGAAGGCGAGCTCGACCTCGATCCGCGGTGCGTGGAAGCGGTCGAACGGGATCGGCGTCGCGTCGGCGTAGAACATGTCGGCGAACAGCACGCCGTAATCGGGCTCGTTGATGCCGACCGCGTTCTGCATCGCCTTCGAGGTCAGGCCGATCTTGTGGCCCTTGATGACGCGGCCGCGCCCGAGCTGAAGCTTGGTCCAGGCGCGCTGGATTGCATAGGCATCCTCGATGCCGAAGTCGGGATATTCCTTCGTGAACATCGGGATCAGCGATTTGGTGCGCTCGGCCTCGTCGAGGCGCGCGGCGAGGCGTTCGATCGTGGCGGCATCCAGCATCGTCTATTGCTCCGCGGCCACGGTGTTGCGCAGCACGCCGATGCGGCTCGACTCGACCTCGACGACGTCACCCGCCTTGAGCCAGCGCGGCGGATCGAAGCGCGCACCCGCGCCCGTCGGCGTGCCCGTCACGATCATGTCGCCGGGCTTCAGCGTCGCGAAAGTGGAGAGATAGGAGATCAGGAAATCGAACGGAAACATCAGCCGCTCGGTGGTGTCCTGCTGCCGCACCTCGCCGTTGACGCGCGTGACGATGTCGTGCGGACCGCGCGGATCGAGCTCGTCCGACGTGACGATCCACGGGCCGATGCTGCCGGAGCGGTCGAAATTCTTGCCCTGCGTGACGTTGAACTTGCCGTGGCGCAGCCAGTCGCGGATCGTGCCCTCATTGCACAGCGTCATGCCGAAGATGTGCGACCACGCCTTGTCGCGCGGAATGTGGCGGCCGCCCTGCCCGATCACGATGACGAGCTCGCCTTCGTAGTCGAGCTGGTCGGAAACCTTGGGCTTCTCGAGCGGCTGGCCGGAGCCGGTCATCGAGGACATGCTGCGCACGAACAGGCTGGGATATTTGGGCAGGTCCGAATCGTCTTTGTATTCCGCATTGCGCTCGGCGTAGTTGACGCCGATGCACCAGAGCTTTTCCGGCGCCAGCACCGGCGGCAGCAGGACGAGCTCGTCGAGCGCGTGGTCCGGCTTTTGCCCGGCGACCGCTTCCTGCGCGTCGGCGAGGGCGTTGGCCGCAATCAGCGCCTTCACATCGGAATAGTCGCGGCCGATGCGCCCGGTCAGATCGACCACGCCGCCGTCGACGGCCGCGCCGTAGCGCGGCTCTCCGTCCAGGAGATAGCTCAGCACTCGCATTGTCATTTCCTCCGATGATCTCGAGGCGGCTGGGCGGGATGACCGGCCCGCGCACTCAGTCTTTTGATTTGGGCGTCTGGAACACGGTGTTGAGCGTCACGATGTCGCCGAGCCGGGCGTAGCGCGGGCCGCCGATGCGCGCGATCGGATCGAGCGCCTTGGTCTCGACCTTGCCGTCATTGACGAGCCCGTCGCGCAGGTGGAACATCACGACCTCGCCGACGATGAGCCGGCTCTTGGCATCGCCGAATTCGAGGCACTGCCGGAAGCGGCACTCCATCGCAACGGGAGCTGCGGCGAGCCTGGGCACCTTGATGCGCTCGCAGGGCATCGTCTCCAGACCGAGATGCTCGACCTCGCTGATTTCAGGCGGATGCTCGACCGATGAGTCGTGCACCGCATTCATCAGCGGCGTATCGGCGATGTGGATCACATATTCCTCGGTATCGAGGATGTTGTGCGCGGTGTCCTTGTAGTCGGCGCCCTTGCGGCCGACGCTGATGGCCAGCATCGGCGGCTTCTGCGAGACGAAGGTGAAGGCGCTGAACGGCGCGAGGTTGAGCACGCCGCTGCGCGACAGGCTGGTGACCCAAGCGATCGGGCGCGGCACCACGATGCCGGTCATCAGCCGGTAGATGCGCTCCGCGCCGAGCTCGGTGGGGTCGATCCGCATCGATCAATCAGCCCTGATGTTGGCCTTGCGCACGACCGGAATCCATTTGGCGTCCTCGCGCACGAGATAGGCCTTGAACTCGTCGGGCGTCATCGCGGTCGCTTCGCCGCCGAGCTTCTCGAACTTGTCGGCGATGGCCGGGTCCTTCAAGATCGCGACCAGCGTCGTGTGCAGCTTCTCGACGATTGGTGCCGGCGTGCCCGCGGGCGCGAACAGGCCGGTGAAGGTCTGGCCGTCGAAATCCTTGTAGCCGAGCTCGGCGAAGGTCGGCACATCAGGCAGCGACTTCAGGCGGTGCGGGCTGGTGACCGCGAGCGGGCGGAACAGGCCGGCCTTGATGTGCTGGAGGCTGACCGTGAGCTGGTCGAATGCGAACTGCACCTGGCCGCCGAGCAGATCGTTGATCGCCGGCGCGTTGCCGCGGTAATGCGCCGTGACCCATTGCAGCTCGAGGTTCGACTGCATCAGCTCGCTGAGCAGGTGGTTGGTGGTGCCGGGGCCGGGCGAGGCCATGGTCAGCTTGCCGGGCTCGCGCTTGGCGAGGTCGATGAACTCCTTGAAGCTCGTCGCCTGTACCGAGGGATGCACCTCGAGCACCAGCGGCGTCATCGAGATGGTCGAGATCGGCAGGAAGTCCTTCTTCCAATTATAGGCCTCGCGCTTGTTGATCTCGGTCGCGAACAGCACCGGGCCGTTGGCGCCGACGAACAGCGTGTAGCCGTCGGGCGCGGATTTCGCGAAGGCCTCGCCCGCGATCATGCCGCCGGCGCCGGCCTTGTTCTCGATGACGAAGGGCTGGCCGAGCTTTTCCTGGAGCTTGTCGGCGATGATGCGCGCGGCGCTGTCGACATTGCCGCCGGCCGGATACGGCACGATCAGCTTGACGTTGCGCGCGGGCCATTCCTGCCCAGAGGCGGGCCCCGCCAGCATCGCCGCCACGGCGGCAATGCCAATCCAGATTATTCTCATGTTAACCTCCCAGCAGCGCTTCTAAATTCCTTCGGTGCCCTGACGTCGTGCGGGGCAATCCGACCTCGGCGCAATCTTCAAATGCGTGCTTGTTCTGTCGAGGGAATTGTGGCGTTCTTGTCCATATTATGGACAGAACGGCACTCGCTCGCAATGCAACGGAACCGCGCGAGGGCGCGCAGGCGATCCGCCGCGCGCTCGCCGTGCTGCGCATTCTGGCCGCAGGGCGCGAAGACGGCGTCCCGCTGGCCGAGGTGGTTAGGGCCACGGGCCTCACCCGCCCGACCGTGCATCGCATCGTCCACGTGCTGATCGAGGAAGGCATCGTCGAGCGGCACGAGCGGACTGGCCGCTACGCGATCGGCAACCAGGTGCCGGAGCTGGCGCTCGCGCGTCCCCGGCCGTCGCGGCTCCTGGTTGCCGCCAATCCGTCGCTGCGACGCGCCTCGACCGAGATCGGCGACACGCTGTTCCTGACGGTGCGCACCGGCAACGACACGCTGTGCGTCGACCGCAGGATCGGCGTCTATCCGATCCAGGTGCTGTCGATCGAGGTCGGCGCGCGCCGGCCGCTCGGCGTCTCAAGCGCCGGCGTCGCGATCCTCGCCGCGATGCCGGCACAGGACGCGCGCAAAATCGTCGCAGCCAACGAGAAGCGATTCGAAGCCTACCGGACCGATGTGGCGACGGTGATGGGCGAGGTGACGGCCGCAAGACGGCTGGGCTACGGCAAGCGGGAGATCGGCCTCGTGCAGGGCACGAAATCGATCTCGACCTGGATCAAGACGCCGGACGGCCGGCCGGCCGCCGCGATGACGGTCTCCGCCGTTCGCACCAGGCTCGGCCCCCGCCGCGAGCAGGAGGTCGCGGAGATATTGCTGCGCGAGGCTGGGATCATCGAGCAGGCGATCCGAGGTTAGGCGGCGCTGTCAATGGGCTGACGCCGCATGCCATTTTGTGGCACAAGAACCACCTCCACCGATCGACCAACGAGGCCACGCATGCCCGCGCCGAAACCGCCTGCCTTCGAGACCCTGAGCCTGCATGCGGGCCAGCATCCAGATCCCGCAACCGGCGCCCGGGCGGTGCCGATCTTCCAGACCACCTCCTACGTGTTCCAGGATTCCGATCACGCCGCGGCGCTGTTCAATTTGGAGCGCGCTGGCCATATCTATACGCGCATCTCCAATCCGACCACGGGTGTGCTGGAGGAGCGGCTTGCGGCGCTGGAAGGCGGCGTCGGCGCGATCTGCACCGCCAGCGGCATGGCCGCGCTGCATCTGGCCATCGCGACGCTGCTCAATGCCGGCGACCACATCGTCGCGTCGAGCTCGCTCTATGGCGGCACCATCAACCTCCTGGCGCACACGCTGCCGCGCTTCGGCATCACCACGAGCTTCGTCAAGCCGCGCGACCTCGACGCGTTCCGCAGCGCGATCAAGCCGAACACCAGGCTCGTGATCGGCGAGACCATCGGCAATCCCGGGCTGGAAGTCCTCGACATTCCCAAGGTCGCGGCGATCGCGCATGAGGCGAAGATACCGCTGCTGATCGACAACACCTTCGCCACGCCCTATCTCAGCCGCCCGATCGAGCTCGGGGCCGACATCGTCATGCATTCGGCGACCAAATGGATCGGCGGCCACGGCATCGCGATCGGCGGCGCCATCATCGACGGCGGCCGGTTCGACTGGCGCGGGTCCGGCAAATTCGGCGTGCTGACCGAGCCCTATGGCGGCTATCACGGCATCGTCTTCGACGAGCAATTCGGTACCGCGGCTTTCATCATGCGCGCCCGCACCGAAGGCCTGCGCGATTTCGGCGCCTGCCTGTCGCCGACCAATGCATTTCAGCTGCTGCAAGGCGTCGAGACGCTCGGCGTGCGCATGGACCGGCATATGCAGAACACGCATCTCGTACTGGAGGCCCTCAAGGCCAACAAGGCCGTCGACTGGGTGCTGCATCCCTCGCTGGAAAATCACACGGACTATCAGCTTGCCAAGACGCTGCTGCCGCGCGGCGCCGGCTCCATCGTCTCCTTCGGCATCAAGGGCGGCCGGCCCGCGGGCCGCAAATTTATCGAGCAGCTGCGCATGATCAGCCATCTCGCCAATGTCGGCGACGCCAAGTCGCTGGTGATCCACCCCGCCTCGACCACGCATCAGCAGATGGATGCCGAGCAGCTCAAGGCCGCCGGCATCGGCGAGGAGCTGGTGCGGCTCTCGGTCGGCATCGAGACGGCAAGCGACATCATCGACGATCTCGCCCAGGCGCTCCGCATCTCGCAGAAGGTTTAAGCCATGAAGCTCTCCGTCAACGGCACCGAGGTGTTCGCCGCAACCGGCGGCCGCGAGTTCGACAAGTCCCTGCCCACGGTCGTCTTCATCCACGGCGCCGGCTTCGATCATTCGACCTGGGCGCTGCACACGCGCTGGTTCGCCCATCACGGCTTTGGCGTGCTGGCGCCTGATCTGCCCGGCCATGGCCGCTCGGCCGGACCGTCGCTGTCTGATATCGCCGAGATGGCCGACTGGACCGCCGCGCTGCTGGATGCGGCGGGAAGCGCAAGGGCGCATCTGATCGGCCATTCCATGGGATCGCTGATATCACTGGAAACGGCAGCCCGCCATCCCGGCAAGGTCTCCGCGCTGAGCCTGATCGGCACCGCCGCGACCATGACGGTCGGCCCGGATCTTTTGAAGGCCGCCGAGGCCAACTCGCAGGATGCCAACGACATGGTCTCGATCTGGGGCCTCGGCTTCAACGCCGAACTCGGCGGCAGCCTCGCGCCGGGCCTGTGGATGCATGGCGGCGCGCAGGCCGTGCTGAAGGCTTGCGAGCCGGGCGTGCTCTTTAGGGATCTGTCCGCCTGCAATGCCTATGCGAACGCGCTGACCGCTGCCGCGAGCGTGAAGGTGCCGACCACGCTCATTCTTGGCGAACGGGACATGATGACACCGGCCAAGGCCGGCAAGGCGCTTGCGGCCGCCATTCCGCATGCGAAGACTGTCGTAGTGCGGGGCGCCGGGCACATGATCATGGCTGAGCGCCCTGATGAACTGCTGGCGGCTTTAAGGAACTGAAAAGGATCAATCGATCATTTTGCGCGTTGCCGTGAGACATCCCTGCATCTTGAGGGAACTCGCCGCATGCCAAGTCAAGAAGTCATCCGCAAAGCGAAGCAGGACAAGCGCGCCGGAAAATCTGCGAGCACGCAGGCCGGCGAATTCGTCAAGGACCAGATCGACAAGATCAGGAAAGGAAAGCACGGCGCACGCTCGACCAAGCAGGCCATTGCCATCGGCCTCTCGGAGGCGCGCCGCGCCGGCGTCGATCTGCCGCCGCCGCGCAAAGGTCGAACCAAGAAATCGACACGCCGCAGCGCCAAATACGCTTACGAAGTCGGTCAGGGCAAGCGCACGCCGAAGCGTCGGCCAAAAGTGTCGCGCGCCGTCACGAACGTCCTGAAGAAGGAGCCGCGCTCCACCGCATCGCGCGGCGCGCTGTCGAAACAGGCCAAGCGTGCTGCAAGCCGTCGAACCGCAGCATCCCGCTCGGCCGCCGCGCGAAAGGCAAGCCACACCAAGGGCGCCAAGGTTCGCTCCGCTGCTGCCAAGAAGGCGGCACGCACCCGCGCGCGCCGCCGGAGCTGATCAGTCGCGCCGGTTCAAGAACCGGGCGTCCACTTCCAGACGATGTCGGAGACGTTGACGGGCTTCGGGATCAGGCCCAACTTTGCGAAACGATCGGCGACCGCCTGCTGGCTCCTGACCACCTCGGCGTCGAGCGGCACCACGCGGAAGTTGGAGCGATCCACGAAACGCCTGACCGCCTCGATGTCGACGCCGGTCGCGTCTGCCTGCGCTTTGGCGACGTCCTCGTGGTGTTCGTTGGCCCAGACCCCTTCGGAGGCGAAGGTGGTGTTGAGCTTCGCCACCAGCGAAGGATATTTATCAACGAAATCCGTGTTGGCGATGTAGAACGCATTCGGCCTGTGCACGTCCTTGTCGAAAGCGATGACGCGGGCGTTCTCCTTCAGCTCGGCGAGCGCCAGATACGGATCCCAGATCGACCAGGCGTCGACCGAGCCCTTGATGAAGGCGGCCGTCGCATCCGCCGGGGCAAGCGGTGCCGGCGTGATGTCGGACCAGGACAGGCCGGCCTTCTCGAGCGCAGCGACCAGCAGATTATGCGCGCTAGATCCCTTGCCGAAGGCGACGCGCTTACCCTTGAGATCGGCGAGCGTCTTGATGGCCGAATCCTTCGGTACGATGATCGTCTGGGTGTTGCCGTCCGATTTCACCGCGGCAACGTAGCGGATCCTGGCGCCGCCGGCCTGCGCGAAGATCGGCGGGGAGTCGCCGACATAGCCGAAATCGACGCTGCCGACATTGATGGCCTCCAGCAGCGGCGGACCGAACTGGAAGTCGATCCACTTGATCTCGATGCCGAGCGGCTTGAAGGCGTTTTCCAGTGTCTGGCGCTGGCGCACCGCCGGGAAAAAGCCGCCCTTCTGCGTGCCGATGCGGATTTCCGCCGGCTTGTCCTCGGCGCGCGCGGGTGCAGCTAGGGCCGTCGCAAGCGACAGCGTCGTTGCCAGAATGTGTCGTCGATTGATCATAACGCGGTCCTTTCGTTGGGATTAGTTGGCGAAAAGTTGCGAGCTCGCGCGACGGCTCCGCTCAGAGAACACCGCACGAGCGGCGCGCTCGGCCTCGCGCGCCGAGCTGAACTGGCGGCCTTCGAGGCTGTCGAACAGACGCTCGGAGGAGAAGAAGCGGAAGCCGCGCGCATCTCGCGTGACGATGCCGGCGGCGCGGTCGTGGATCTCGATGATGTAGGCGTTCGATTGGGCTTGATGCTGTGCTTGGGACATGACTGCTCATTCGCCGGAATTTCGGCGTTCCTGACTTGGATCGTGCGATGTTGGGAGCTGTTAGGAAGCGGTCAGCAACAACAACAGGCGCCCGTTGCCGCCGAGAAGCAGCGCCGCGTCATGCAGGCATGCATGTCGTTCTGATTGCGCTGGTGATCGGTTCTCATATCGCGGCGGGCTCGAGGAGCAGTTTCGTGGCCTGCGAATATCGTGCGATCGGCCTGGTTGGTCAATGAAATGGCTATCCATATTTGCCGTGAGGGCGCTTGAGCGTTTCTCCCGCGGCAAGCACCGGCAGCCGGATTCATCTCGCGATGAGTTCAACGCGTGCGCGCGGCTGGCGTGATACGTTTCAGCAGCCACAGAACAGAAGAACCGGGAGGTCCAGAGATGGCGAACGATCTGAAAGGACGCACTGCGCTCGTGACCGGCGGCTCGCGCGGGATCGGCGCAGCCGTCTGCCGCGCGCTGGCCGAGGTCGGCGCGGCCGTGGCGATCAACTGCCGCGAGCAGATCGGACAGGCCGAGCAGCTGGCAGGCGACATCGGCAAGCAAGGCGGCCGCGCCATCGTCGTTGCCGCCGACGTCTCGCGGCGCGAGGCCGTGGCCGGCATGGTCGAGCGCGTCACGGCCGGACTCGGGCCGATCGACATCCTCATCAACAATGCCGGCATTGCCATCACGCGCGGGGTCGACGATCTTACCGAGGACGATTTCGACCGGACCATCCTGGTCAATCTGAAGTCCGCCTTCCTGTGCACGCAGGCGGTGCTGCCGGCGATGCGCGCGCGGAAATGGGGCCGCATCGTCAACATCTCCTCGGGCGCGGCGCGTGGCGCCGGCTCGATCGGACCGCACTACAATGCGTCCAAGGCCGGTCTGGAGGGCCTCACGCGGGGCTATGCGGCGCGGCTGGTGAAGGACGGCATCACCGTCAACGCCGTGGCGCCGTCGCTGATCGAGACCGACATGATGAGCGGACAGACGCAGCTCGTAAGCCGCATCCCGCTCGGCCGCTTCGGCACGGCGGACGAGGTGGCGAAGGCCGTGATGCTGCTGGTCGACAACGCCTACATGACCGGGCAGACCGTCGCGCTGAGCGGCGGGATGGCGTTTAATTAGAGGGTACACCGTCATGGCCAGGCTTGTCCCGGCCATCCACGCCTTTCAGGTGGTGCGAAGAACGTGGATGCCCGGGCCTTCGCCTCGCCGAAGCGGCTTCGGCCGCGCAGGCGGGACACGCCCGGACATGACGATCATTTGGCAACTATGGGACTTCACCACATCGTCGCGGCCGCTCGTTCCGGCCAGATGCGGTCGTACTCCGCGCCGCCAACCTTGTTGTCGCTCATCTCGGCGAGGATCTGGCCGGGCGTCGGCAGCGTCTTCGGATCGACGCGCTTGTCGGGATTCCAGAGGTCGGAGCGGACGATGGCGCGGGCGCATTGGAAGTAGATCTCGTCCACATGCATCACCATGACGCTGCGCGGCGCCTTATCTTCGACCTTGAACGAGGCCAGCAGCTCCGGATCGATCGACAGATGCGCGCGGCCATTGGCGCGGACGGCGTTGCCGGAGCCGGGAATCAGGAACATCAGCGACACCCGGGGATCACGCACGATGTTGCGCAAGGAATCGACCCGGTTGTTGCCGCGGCGGTCCGGCAGCATCAAGGTCTTGCGATCATGGATGCGGACGAAGCCGGGCAGGTCGCCGCGCGGCGAGCAATCGATGCCTTCGGGACCGATGGTCGCAAGCGCAGCAAATGGCGCCTTCTCGATGAAGACGCGGTAGAGCGGCGTGACATGGTCGGCGACTTTCACGGTCGAGGCGTCATTGGTGGCAGCGTAAATGGCTTCGAGCTGCTCGACCGTTTCGATCACCGACATTCCGTTCTCCCTGGCCGTGCCGGCTATTCGTGCCAGCCTTCGTTCCTGATCACACGCAGCAGCTGGCGACCGTGATACTCCGCGCTGCCCGCATTGAGGATGGTGACATCGGCACGCGCCGAGGCGTCGTCGACGCTGCGGGTGAGACGCTCGGCAATGTCGCCGTCGCTCTTGCGCCCCCGCGCGGCAAGCCGCGCTGCCAGCACATCCGGCGGCGCGGTGATCGCGACGACGACGACGTTGGCATAGGCCTGGCGCAGTGCACCAAGCACGGTGCGCGAAACGTTGACCACGACCGTGCGTCCGGCGCGGATATCGTCGTTGATCTCGGCCGGCAAGGCGTAGGAATGCCCGTGTGCTTTCCAATGCATGGCGAAATCGCCGTGCTCCCGCGCGCGGCGGAATTCTTGGGGCGTCACCGCGACGTTGTCCTCGTCGGCGGAGGCTTCCCGCGTGACGATCCGGCGCGGAAAGACGATGTCGTGGTCATCGACGCACGCCGCCCGCGCCAGCCGCAGCAGCGTGTCCTTGCCGGCGCCGCTGGGGCCGACCACGAGCACGAGCCGGCCGGAACCGATCCCGCCTGCTGCATCCTGCGCCGTGGCGACGATCTCGCTCATGCGACGCGGTGTCCTTCGCGCCAGACGCTGCGGACCACGGGCACGCTGCCGGCCACGTGCACGCGGATCAGATCGGCGCGCTTGCCGATTGCGATCTCACCTCGGTCGGTGAGGCCGACGGCATCGGCAGGCGCCTTGGTCACGGTGCGGATCGCAGCCGGAAGACTGATCGCGGGCACGTGCTCGGGCAGCTGCAGCGCGCCCATCAACAGGCTCGACGGGATGTAATCGGACGACAGGATGTCGAGCAGGCCTTCGCGGGCGAGATCGACCGCGGCGATGTTGCCGGAATGCGAACCGCCGCGCACGACGTTGGGCGCGCCCATCAAGATGTCGATGCCGGCCTGGTGCAGGCCGCGCGCGGCTTCCAGCGTGGTCGGGAATTCCGCCACCGCGACGCCGTCGCGCACGGCGTCCGCGACGTTCTCCTCGGTGGTGTCGTCGTGGCTCGCGAGCGGGATCTTGTAGGCCTGCGCCAGCGCCACGATCTCGCGCATGTTGGTCGCGGCATATTGCTTCTGGTACTCGAAGCGCTTGGCGAACAGCTCGTCGAGCTCTGCGTCGGTCTTGCCGCCGCCCTTGCCGCGATAATAGTCGCGCAGCTTCACCTCGTCGCGGAACTGGCGTTGGCCGGGCGTGTGATCCATCAGCGACATCAGCTTGACGTCGGGACGGTCGATCAGCTCCTTGGCCTCCTCGACCACGCTCGGCATCGGGATCTCGCAGCGCAGATGCAGGAAGTGATCGGCGCGCAGCAAATTGGCGTCGCGCGCGGTCGTGATCGCGGCGGCAAGCACGCCGGAGCGGCCGTCGACTTCCTCGGCGCCGTCCTCGCGCCAGACCCGGAGCGAATCGAATACCGTGGTGATGCCCGAGGTGGCGAGCTGGCCGTCATAGGAGATGACGGCCGCGACCGGATTCCAGAACACTTTCGGCCGCGGCACGTAGTGCGCTTCGAGATGATCGGTGTGGAGCTCGATCAGGCCGGGCATGATCAGATCGCCGCCGGCATTCTCGGCGCCGGCGGGCGCCCTGCCCTCGCCGATCTCGGCGATGCGGCCATCGACGAGCGCGAGCCAGCCCTGCTCGATCACCTGGTCGGCGAGCACGATCCTGGCATTGGCGATGACGGTATCCTTGGCGTTCATGTCCATTTTCCTCAGGCCGCCGCGGCGAAGCTGGTGACGTCGACGATGCGGTCGGCAATCAGATGACGGATTTCGTCGTCATGGACAATGGCAACCATGGCGACGCCCCGGCGTTTCTTTTCAGCGACGAGCTCGACCACGACGGCGCGGTTGGCGGCATCCAGCGAAGCGGTCGGCTCGTCCAGCAGCAGGATGGGGAGGTCGGAGATGAAGCCCCGCGCGATGTTGACACGCTGCTGCTCGCCGCCGGAGAAGGTCGCGGGAGGCAGCTGCCAGAGGCGCTCGGGGATGTTGAGACGATGCAGCAGCTCGCCGGCGCGGACCTGCGCATCGGCCCGCGACATGCCATTTACGATCAGCGGCTCGGCCACGACATCGATCGTAGCAACCCGCGGCACCGCCCGCAGGAACTGGCTGACATAGCCGATGGTGGAGCGGCGGACGTTGAGGACCTGCCGCGGCTCGGCGCTGGCGAGATCGATCACCGCGCCGCGATGACGGATGCCGATGCGCCCCGAGTCACAGCGGTAATTGCCGAAGATCATCTTCAGGATCGACGATTTGCCGGCGCCCGACGGGCCCGACAGCACGACGCATTCACCCGGATTGACGTGAAAGGTCACGCCGCTGACGACGGGCAGCTCGATGCCGCCCTGCAGGTGCATCGTGAAGGCCTTTCGGGCATCGGTGACGTCGATCATGGCAGTCATCGGAACACTCATCTGGGAAAGTTCATGGCGGCAGGATCGAGGAGACGAGGAGCTGGGTATAGGGCTCGCGGGGATCGTCGAGAACCTGATCGGTGAGGCCGGTCTCGACGACGCGGCCGCCCTTCATCACCATCACGCGGTGCGACAACAGACGCGCGACCGCGAGGTCGTGGGTGACGATGATGACGGCGAGGTGCAGCTCGGCGACCAGGCTGCGCAGGAGATCGAGCAGGCGGGCCTGCACCGAGACGTCGAGCCCGCCGGTCGGCTCGTCCATGAACACCAGGCGAGGCTCGGTGACGAGGTTGCGCGCGATCTGGAGCCGCTGACGCATGCCGCCGGAATAGGTCCGCGGCGCGTCGTCGATGCGAGCTGTGTCGATCTCGACACGGGTCAACCAGTCCGACGCGGTATCGCGGATGCGGCCATAGTGATTCCAGCCGACCGCCATCAGCCGCTCGCCGACATTGGCGCCGGCCGAGACCGCCATGCGCAGGCCCTGGGCAGGATCCTGGTGCACATAGCCCCAGTCGGTGCGGAACAAAAAGCGCCGCTCCGCCTCGCCCAGCGTGGCGAGATCGCGGGTGATGCCGTCGCGCATCCGGTAGGACACATGGCCGGCGCTGGCTGCGAGCTGGCCCGACAGCATCTGCAGCAGCGTCGACTTGCCCGATCCGGACTCGCCGACGATGGCCAGCACCTCGCCGGGATAGAGCGAGAACGACACGTCGCGACACGCCGCGATGCGGCCGAAGGACTTGCTGAGCTTCTCCGCGATCAGAAGCGGCTGATCATTCTCAAGCGTATCAACCATGGGAGCCCGCCTTCTCCTTGTACGGCGCGGCGCTGAGGCTGCCGTGATGGCCTGCGGCCTGGCGGCCCTCGCAATAATCGGTGTCGGAACAGACGAACATGCGGCCGCCCTTGTCGTCGGTGACGATCTCGTCGAGATAGGAGTTCTCCGCCCCGCACAGCGCGCAAGGCGCGTTGAAGCGGTAGGGCTCGAACGGATGATCCTCGAAATCGAGCGACACCACCTGCGTGTAAGGCGGGATCGCATAGATGCGCTTCTCGCGGCCGGCGCCGAAGAGTTGCAGCGCCGCGCAATTGTCCATCTTGGGATTGTCGAATTTCGGCGTGGGTGACGGGTCCATCACGTAGCGCGCGTTGACCTTGACCGGATAGGCATAGGCGGTCGCGATATGACCGAACCGCGCGATGTCCTCATAGAGCTTCACATGCATCAGCCCGTATTCGGCCAGCGCATGCATGCGCCGCGTCTCGGTCTCGCGCGGCTCGAGGAAGCGCAAGGGCTCGGGGATCGGCACCTGATAGACCA
Organism: Bradyrhizobium sp. LHD-71; assembly: GCF_031157255.1. Classification (GTDB taxonomy): domain Bacteria; phylum Pseudomonadota; class Alphaproteobacteria; order Rhizobiales; family Xanthobacteraceae; genus P52-10. The sequence goes on from NZ_JAVIFX010000027.1 coordinate 59,565, forward strand.
GCACCTGATTCGCGTTCAGCTCCGCCTCGGGAATGCGGTGGCGGGTCTGGATCACGGTCGCATCATGGGTCGACGTGGTCGTGGCAACGCCGGCGGTTTTCGCAAAGAACTTGCGGATCGAGATCGCATTGGTGGTGTCGTCGGAGCCCTGGTCGATCACCTTCAGCACATCGTCAAGACCGAGGATCGCGGCCGTGACCTGCACGCCGCCGGTGCCCCAGCCATAGGGCATCGGCATCTCGCGGCTGGCGAACGGCACCTGATAGCCGGGGATCGCGATCGCTTTCAGGATCGCGCGGCGGATCATCCGCTTGGTCTGCTCGTCGAGATAAGCGAAATTATAGGCGGGCGCGTTCATTCCGCGGCCTCCTTCATGGCATCGGGCGTATTGGCTTCGGCAAATTCCTTCCGCAGCTTGCGCAGAAGACCCAGCTCGGACTGGAAGTCGACATAATGCGGCAGCTTGAGATGCTCGACGAAGCCGGTCGCCTGGACGTTGTCCGAATGGGACATCACGAATTCTTCATCCTGCGCGGGAGCGAGCGTCTCTTCACCGAGCTCGCGGGCACGCAACGCGCGGTCGACCAGCGCCATCGACATGGTCTTGCGCTCGCTCTGGCCGAAGGCGAGGCCATAGCCGCGGGTGAAGCACGGCGCTTCGGTCGCCGAGCCCTTGAACTGGTTGACCATCTGGCACTCGGTGAGCTCGATCGAACCGAGCGGGACGGCGAAGCCGACGTCTTCCGCGAAGAATTCGACCTCGACCTCGCCGAACCGGATCTCACCGGCGAATGGATGGTTGCGGCCATAGCCGCGCTGGGTGGAATAGCCCATCGCCAGCAGGAAGCCCTCGTCGCCGCGCGCGAGGTTCTGCAGGCGCAGGTCGCGATCCGCTGGAAAATTCAGCGGCTCGCGGGTGAGATCGCCAACGCTGGCGCCGTCCTCGGCCTCCGGCGATGATTCGATCAGCCCGTCGCGACCGAGAATATCAGTCACGCGCGGCGTGGCCGCGGTCGAGGCTTCGGCTGTCGCCGGCACCTCTGGCACAAAACCTTCCGCGAGCGAGGGATCGAGCAGGCGGTGGGTATAGTCGAAGGTCGGCCCGAGGATCTGGCCGCCGGGGATGTCCTTGAAGGTCGAGGACACCCGCCGCTGCACCCGCATCGCGCCGGTGTCGACCGGCTCGCTGGCGCCGAAGCGCGGCAGCGTGGCGCGGAAGGCGCGGACCAGGAAGATCGCCTCGATCAGATCGCCGCGCGCCTGTTTGATCGCGAGCGAAGCAAGCTCGCGGTCATAGAGCGAGCCTTCGCTCATGACGCGATCGACGGCAAGGCCGAGTTGCTCCGAGATCTGGTCGAGCGTTAATTCCGGAACGCTTTGGTCGCCGCGCCGCGCATGCGCGAGCAGGCGATGAGCGTTCTCGATGGCGCGCTCGCCACCCTTGACTGCGACATACATGGTTCAGCTTCCCTTGCTCGCGACGCGCGTGGTGCGGGGAATCGCGACCACCGCATCATCGGCGACCAGCACCAGGTCGATGCCGCGCGGAAACAGCGCTTCGTTGAAGCGCAGGCGCTCGAACAGATCGAACGGCTTGATCGACCCCTGCAGCGTCGCGACACCGTCGATGCCGGGGCCGCGCAGCTCGAAGCTGCGACCGGAATCCAGACGGTCGACCTGCAGGATCAACGTGGTCGAGCGATCCGGATATTCGTTGGTGCCGAGCGCGAAACGCTCGAGCGGCGGCAGCGCCGCGCCGTCACTGATCAGCGCGAAGCTCGCGATCGAGGTGTCCTGCACCACCGGTGCACCGGTGTGGAACTTGAGCCATTTCACCAATTCGGCGCTTTCCGCCATGCGCGCATCGAGCCAGAGCGGCGTGTCGTGATCGAACAGCGTCAGCGCGATCGCGGCGGCGCCGCGCATCATCGCCGCGGGCGCTCCCGCCATCGGCACGATGCGCTGGACCGAACCCGGCCGCGCCATCGCGTCCATCACCGAGCGAAAGGTCGACTGCGCCGACAACACCTTGTCGGCGAAACCCGGCGGCAGTTCCGCAATCGTGGTCATGATCTCACCCCTCACCGCGCACCATGGTGTAGAAATCAACCTTGGTCGCGGCGGTCTCGGCCGCGGCCTGTTCACGGCGAATCATAAGCTGCTCGCGCAACGGCGCGATTACGTCGCGCTCGACGACGGCGCCGAAATCACCGGATTGCACCAGCGCGTCGCAAAGCGCGATCAGCCGCGCCTTTTCACCGTCGCGGCCGAGCGTGTAGCCGAAGCCGACCTCGCCGCTGGCAAGCCGCACCGCAGCACGCGACACGGTGGCTTCACCGAGGTTGAACGGCGCACCGTCGCCGCCGATTCGGCCGCGCAGCATGACGAGACCGCTTTCGGGCGTCCGCAGATCCTGATGCTCCGGCAGGGCCAAGTTGCGGAGGCGGGCGGCGATCTCGCCCGCCTCCGCGTGCGCCAGCACGGCCATCGCGGCCTTGCGCTGGGCTTGTTGATTGTTGTGCAGGGTCACCTGATTCACCGAACTTGCCGCGTTCAAGTTGTCTATGATACTAGACAACTTCATACGGGAGCGCCATGACTGTTTCGTGACAAAGCCGTGATTTTCGGGCTAGGCTGACCAGCGATATGAGCATGCAAGACACTGCATCGTCGGGCGTGGCGTTGTGGCGCCTCGTCGCCGACGGCATCGAGCGCGGCATCGCCGACGGCCGCTTCGCCGCCGGGGACAAGCTGCCGGGCGAAGTGGAGATCGCGGAAACCTATCGCGTGAACCGCCACACCGTGCGGCGCGCGCTGGCGGCGCTGGCCGAGCGCGGCCTGGTGCGGGCCGAGCGTGGCAGCGGGACCTATGTCGAGGCCCAGAAGCTCGCCTATCCGCTGCGCTCGCGCACGCGCTTCTCCGAGATCGTCGGCGCGGAGGGACGCGAACCGCATGGCCGGCTGATCGAGGCGACCGACGATGTCGCGACGCGCGAACTCGCGCGGGAACTCGGCTTGAAATCCGGCGCGCCTTTGCTACGGATCGAGGCGATCCGCCTCGCCGACCGCACCCCGATCTGCGTCTCCACCACCTGGTTGTCAGCGGAGCGGTTTCCTGACGCGGGCGCCGTGTTCGCCGCGACGCGCTCCATGACCAAGCTGCTCGAACATTATGGTGTCCGCGACTACCGCCGCGGCGCGACCCGGATCACCGCCGGCATCGTCGACGCGACCGACGCCGCACGGCTGGATCTCGCGCTGGGCCGCCCGATCCTCGTGGTCGATGCGACCGACCACGATCTCGACGGCAAGCCACTGGTGACCAAGCACTCGCGCTTCGCGGCGGAGCGGGTGGAATTTCTCGTGGAGTCGTAGGGGATTCTATCCACGACACCGGAGCCGCAGGGTGGGCAAAGGCGCGACAGCGCCGTGCCCACGATCATTGTCGATCGCAAAGTGGTGGGCACGCTGCGCTTTGCCCACCCTACGGCACCGTCGATCACGCCACCGCGCGCCGCCCGATGATCGCAAAGCGCAGCTTGCCCGAGATGAAATCGATCGCGGCGACCGCGACCAGGATCATCAGGATCAGGAACGATACCTTCTGCCATTCCAGCACGCGGATCTGCTCGGCGAGCTGCAGGCCGATGCCGCCAGCACCGACGATGCCGATGATGGTGGCCGAGCGGGTGTTGGATTCGATGAAATAGAGCACCTGGCCTGCGATCACGGGCAGGACCTGCGGCAAAAGGCCGAAGCGGATCTCGTGCAGCGCGCTGCCGCCGGAGGCGCGGATGCCTTCGACCTGCTTCTGGTCGGCGCCTTCGATCGCTTCCGAGAACAGCTTGCCGAACGCGCCGAAATCCGCGACCGCGATGGCGAGCACGCCGGCGAACGGGCCGAGCCCGACCACGTTGATCCAGACCAGCGCCCAGATCAGCGTGTCGACGCCGCGGATCGAATCGAGGACACGGCGGACCGGGAAGCGCAGGATGTTCGACGCCACCACGTTGCGCGCGGCGAGCAGACTGACGGGGAGCGCGAAGATGGCCGCAAGCGTGGTGCCGAGCAGCGCGATCGACAGCGTCTCGCCCAGCGCCTTCAGATAGACCGGCAGCGAGGAGCCGGGATCCGGCGGGATCATCATCAGGCCGATCCAGCCAAGCTGGCTGAGACCGGCGAAGAAGCGTGACGGCGAGAAGTCGAGATCGACGAGGCCGTAGATGAGAATCGCGAACGCCGCCACGATCATCGCAGGCGTCGCCAGCCGCGCCGAGGCGGGCCGGTCGAACACATCAGGGTAGCGCGCACGCATCTCTCGCGTGTCGATCTCCTGCTTCGTCACGCCCGCGCCTCCTTGCCGAACAGGCGGCCGCGCAGCCAGCCGGTGGTGATGTCGATGACGAAGACGGTGACGATGATGGTGAGCAGGATCGCGCTGACGTCGGAGTAGTAGAATTTGCGGATCGCGACGACGAGCTCCTGGCCGATGCCGCCGGCACCGACGAAGCCCATCACCGAGGCCTCGCGGACATTGATCTCGAAGCGCAGCAGCGCATAACTGGCATAGCCCGCAGTCACCTGCGGCACGACGGCGAAGCGCATGCAGGAGAGCCAGCTCGCGCCGGTGGAGCGGATGCCCTCGACCGGCTTCATGTCGGCATTCTCGACGATCTCCGAGAACAACTTGCCGAGCGCGCCGGTGGAGTGGATGGCGATCGCGAGCACGCCCGCCATCGGACCGAGCCCGAAGGCGATGACGAAGACGAGCGCGAAGACGATGCCGGGAACGGTGCGGGCGAATTCGAGCAGGCGCCGCACGACGAAGCGCAGCCAGGGCGCGGGCGAGGTGTTCTCGGCCGCGAAGAAGTTCAGGACGAAGGCGAAGGTGGCGCCGATCAGCGTGCCGACATAGGAGATCAGCAGCGTCTCGGCGAGCATCTTCAGCCATTTGCGCCAGCCCCACAGCCACTCGCCGACATCGGTCCAGACGCGCTGGCCGCTGTCGAGCGTGAGGATGCGGTCGAAATAGCTGACGAAATTGCCGAAATAGGTGAACAGCGTGCGCAGATTCACCTCGGCGCCGACCGCGGCGAGAAGGAGCGCCGCGGCAAAGACCACTGTTCCCAGAAAGAGGCGCCATCGCCTGCGCGCGACCGCCTGACGATAGGCCGCGTTGAGCACGGCGAGCTGCTGCTCGGGAAGGATCGAAACCGCGACGGTCATCTTGTCAGGAACTGGCCCGTAAAAAAGAGAAAGAGCCGGGTCCATCGACCCGGCTCCAGTTGCATCGTCCTGAGATCAGGACGCCTTCTTCTTGCGTAGCGCGTCGACGAACTTGATCAGCTCGATCGTGCCGTCCCAGTCCTTGGTCGTGGCGGCATGAAAGCCCTTCTTCTGGCCGTCGGAGAGACGGTCGAACGCGGCCTTGTCCTTGGCCGGCGCATCGAAGAACGCTTTGGCGATGGCAGCTTTGGCGTCATCGGGCAGGTCGGAATTATAGGCATAGGGTCCGTTGATGATCGGCGCCGATTTGTGGACGATGCGGAAATCGTCCTTCTTCATCGGCGAGCCGTCGGCATTCTTCAGCATGCCCTTGGTCAGCATCTGCGCCAGCGTGGAATCGTTGTCGCTGGTCCATTGGTTGGCGGCGACGTCGACCGTGCCCTGCGCCAGGGCCAGCATCGCGTTCTCGTGGCTGCCGGTGAAGACGACCTTGCTGAAATAGGTGTCGGCGTCGTGGATGCCCAATTTGTCGAGCTCGAAGCGCGGCACGTTGTTGCCCGAGGTCGAGTTCGGGTCGACGAGGCCGAGGTTCTTGCCCTTGAGGTCGTCGATCTTCTTGTAGGCGCTGCCTGCCTTGACGAAGAACACCGAGTAATAACCGGTCGAGCCGTCGGCGTTGATGTCGTTGGCGAAGGCGTCGGTCTTGACGCCGGTCAGGCGGGCGCGGGCGAACGAGGCCGAGCCGTAGCTCGCGATCTGGATGTTGCCAGCGCGCTGGCCTTCGATGACGGCGGCGTAGTCGTTGGCAATGCGCAGCGTGACCTTTACGCCCAGTTCCTTGGAGAGATAGCTGACGAACGGCGCCCAGCGCTCGGTGACGCCGGAGGCGTTCTCGGCCGGAACAACCGCGAAGGTCAGCTCGGGATATTTGGCCTTCCAGTCGTTCGCGGAAGCGGAGGCCGTGAAAGCGAGCGCAGCGGCGCCGGCGAGGACTAATCTGCGAGTGATCATGATACCCTCTTCATCATCGTTTGGGGTCGGTTGACGCAAAAGACTTGCAACACAACAGGCGCGGCTCAGGCAGCCGCAGCCGTTCCAAGTGCCGGAACACCCTCAGGCGCCGGGACAGGCGCGCCGCCCATGACGTCGGCGGCTTCGAGATCGTAGAGCTCGCGCGCGACGCGGTCAGTCAGGGCGGCCGGTGCGCCGTCGAACACCACGCGGCCCGCGGCCATGCCGATCAGGCGATCGCAATAGCTGCGCGCGAGATCGAGCGAATGCAGGTTACAGAGCACCGTGATGCCGAAATGCTTGTTGATGCGCAGCAGCGCATCCATCACGATCTTGGTGTTGCGCGGATCGAGCGAGGCGATCGGCTCGTCGGCGAGGATGATGTCGGGCTGCTGCACCAGGGCACGGGCGATCGCGACGCGCTGTTGCTGGCCGCCGGAGAGCTGGTCGGCGCGCTGCGCGGCGAGCGTCGCGATGTCGAACTGCTCCAGCGCGGACATCGCCAGCGCCTTGTCCTGCTCCGGCCAGATTTGCGAGAGCGAGCGCCAGGCCGGCATCGTGGCGAGGCGCCCCATCAGGACATTGGTCAGCACATCGAGCCGGCCGACCAGGTTGAACTGCTGGAAGATCATCGCCGAACGCGCCCGCCACTGGCGCAGCTCCTTGCCGCGCAGCGCGGTGACGTCGAGGCCGTCGAACAGGATCTTGCCCTGCGTCGGCGTCACCAGACGGTTGACGGCCCGGAGCAGCGTCGATTTGCCGGCACCGGAACGTCCTATCACGCCGACGAAAGCGCCAGGAGAGATTTGAAACGAAGCGTCGTCCACCGCGGCTTTTGCGCCGAAGCGGCACGTCAGACCTTCAACCACCAGCATGCAGGGCTCCAGAGTAGCTGGGACCCACCGCTAACGCCGGCGCTTGACACTTGTGTGACATCCGCATTGCGGTGCGGCGATCCTGCACAGCTCGTCCACTGTCATCGCCTTGTCATGACATCGTCATCAAGCCACTCGAAGAGAAACGCCCGCTCTCCCGCTTCGGATACGACATGGCCGTCAAAGCTCTTTCGGTTCAGCCGACCGTCGACCCTTCGGCCACACTGCACGAGACGAGGCTCGGTGCCTATACCGAGGTCGGCGCGCGCACGATCCTGCATGAAGTGGCGATGGGTGATTACTCCTATGTCGTCAACGATGCGCAGATCACCTACACCACCATCGGAAAATTCTGCTCGATCGCGGCGATGACACGCATCAACCCCGGCAATCATCCGATGCACCGCGCGACACAGGCGCACTTCACCTACCGATCCAGCGCCTATTTCGAGGGCGAGAGCGACGACGCCGAATTCTTCGCCTGGCGGCGCCGGCATCACGTCCATATCGGCCATGACGTCTGGATCGGTCACGGCGCGATCGTGCTGCCAGGCCGCAACATCGGCACCGGCGCGGTGATCGCGGCCGGCGCCATCGTCACCAAGGACGTGCCGGCCTACAGCATCGTCGCCGGCAATCCGGCCCGCATTCTGCGGCGGCGGTTCTCGGAGGAGATTTCCGGACGGCTCGCGAAGCTGGCTTGGTGGGACTGGGATCACGACAAATTGCGCAAAGCGCTGCCCGATTTCCGCAAGCTCGGGATTGAAGATTTCCTTGCGACATACGAAGCACAGGCGAGCTCCTTCCCCGGTTCTCCCAGCAAACGAAGCGCGGTCGCGTGACAGAGATATTCCTCGAAGGCGGCCGGGCTCTGATCGGCACCGAGCTCGTCGAAACCTCACTCCTCGTGTCCGGAACGGACATTGCAGAGATCGATGGCTCACGCGGCCGTTCGCGGCTGGCGATCGATGCGCGCAACCTGCTCGTGCTCCCCGGCATCGTCGATCTGCATGGCGACGCCTTCGAGCGCCAGATGATGCCACGCGCCGGCGTCGACTTTCCGATCGACGTCGCGCTCGCCGACAGTGACCGTCAGGCGATCAGCAACGGCATCACCACCGTGTTTCACGCCACGACCTGCTCGTGGGAGCCGGGCCTGCGCAGCGCCGACAATGCGCGCGGCCTGATGGAAGCGATCGAGCGGCAGCGCCCGCAATTCGCCGCCGACACCCGCTTCCACCTGCGCCACGAGACCTACAATCTCGATGCGGAGCCCGAGATCAGCCAGTGGCTCGCCGAAGGCCGCGTCGACCTGTTCGCCTTCAACGACCACATGGACGGCACCGTCGCCGACATGGCCAAGCCCCGCAAGCGCAACCGCATGGTGGAGCGGACCGGCCTTTCGAGCGAGGATTTCGACCGGCTGGTCGAACGCGTGGTCTCGCGCGCTGACGACGTGCCGGCCTCGGTGGCGCGACTGGCCGCGACGGCTCGCGCCTCAGGGGTGCGGATGCTCTCGCACGACGATGCGACGCCGGCGATGCGTCAGGAGTTTCGCGAGCTCGGTGCATTGATCGCCGAGTTTCCGATCAATGAGGAGACGGCGCGTGCAGCCGCAAGCCACGGCGATGCCATCGTCTACGGCGCGCCGAACGTCGTGCGCGGCGGCAGCCACACCGGCTGGACCAAGGCGTCGGACATGATCGCCAAGGGCCTCTGCTCGGTGCTGGCGTCGGACTATTACTATCCTGCACAGCTGCTCGCCGCATTCCGCCTCGCCGCCGACGGCGTGCTGGCGTTGACGGAAGCCTGGGACCTGGTCTCCGCCGGCCCCGCGCGTGCCACCGGCCTGACCGATCGCGGTGTGCTCGCCGAGGGACGCCGCGCCGACATCCTGCTGGTCGACGACAGCGTGGCGCTGCGGCCACGGCTCATCGCGGTGATCTCGGGCGGCAAGCTCGTGCACCTCACCGATGCGACGCGGCTGCTCGCAGCAATGGCGGCGCCACGCGAGGCTGTCGTCGCGGCTTGAATTGGTTATGCTGAGGCGATGACAGGCTTTCCCCGCTACGCGATCTATTTTGCCGCCGGCTCTGACAGCGCCCTCTCCCGCTACGGCGCCGAGCTGCTCGGCTATGATGCCTACGCCGGCGACGAGCTGCCGTTTCCGCGTCAGGCACTGGATATCGCGCCGGATTGGCGCGACATCACCGCCGATCCCCGTAAATACGGCTTCCACGCCACGTTGAAGGCACCGATGGCGCTCGCGCCAGGCCAGACGGAGGCCGGGCTCGCGGTGGCTTGCGCGGCCTTCGCCGGGACGCCGCGGCCTATCCCGACGATCCGGCCGATCGTCGATTCCATCAGCGGCTTCATTGCCGTCATTCCGGCCGAGCCGACCAATACGCTGCAACAGCTCGCCGCCGATTGTGTCCGCGCTTTCGATTCCTTCCGCGCCCCGCTCACGGCAGAGGATCGCGCGCGGCGGAGACCTGAGAAGCTGAGCGAGCGGCAACACGACCATCTCGACCGCTGGGGCTACCCTTACGTGATGGAGGAATTCCGCTTCCACATGACGCTGACGGGGCGGCTGGATGCCGAGCGACGCGGGCCGGTTCTGGAGATGCTGCGGAAGCGGTTTGCGGCGCTGAAGCTTGATGCGCTGACGATCGACCGCATCGCGCTGTTCAGGCAGGACGATGCCAAGGCGCGCTTCCGCATCATCGGCGAGTGGGCATTGACGCGGTAGGCTTCCCTGTCAGCTCGCAGCATTGAAGGCGAGCGCGACCGCGCCGACCATAATGAGGCTGGTCGCCCAGACAGCATCCAGATTGAACCAGCTTCGCGAGACGAACTTCAATCCCAGATGTCGGTAGACCTGCCACGCCAGACATCCGCCGGCGCCGACCATGGCGATCACGTGCACCAGGGACACCAGCACCACCATCCCCAAGCTTGCCTTCATCAGCGCGCCCGCGGCCTGATGGCCGGCATCGAGCTCGAAGGCCTGGCAGAGTCCGAGATAGATCGGCACGAGCATCAAGGCGGCGCCATGTGCAATGGCAACGGCAAATGACCAGAGCGCCAATTGCGTCGGCGGAATTCGTGCCAGCGCGCGCGGATGGCGCCGCGCGACCAACCGATAGACGCCGAAGCCGATGACGAGAAGGCTTGCACTGATCTGGAGCGAACGCTGCCACTCGGCCAGCACGAGCAGGAACGCGAATGGCAGCAGCACGAGAAGCGTTGCCAGGAGATGGCCGGCCGACAGGGCCCACAACGCGCGGAAGAGCGCGCGTGGACTCTTGTCCATGAGCCCGGCCGAAACGGCGAGCGGCCATCCCATCCCCGGATTGATCCCGTGGTAGAGACCGCTCGCAACAAGCGCCAGCCAGAGCCAGCCAATCGCCGGGCTCGCCTGCCCCCAATCTAGACCGACGGGTAGCAAAAAGAGTCCGTCGAACAATCGCCGCCCTCGAGCCTGATCTGGTGCGCACGATATCCGTCGGGGAAACTTACGAAATAATCCTTGGCGAGTTCGAGACCGCCGTCGCGACCCGCATTGGCCATGACCTCAACGCCCGGAACCCCGTCGGGATAGAACTGGTCATCCCAGGTGGAATAGAGCGAATTGGTCCAGTAAACGCGCCGGCCGTCGCGGCTGATCTCGACCATCTGCGGACCGGCCGCAAAGGCCTTGCCGTTTGGATGCGCCGTGCGGCGCGCGATGCCGCCGATATGGACCGAGCCCGCAAGCCTCGGCTTTCTGGGATCGCTGACGTCATACTGGCGCATTTCACCCGTGCCCCAGCACGAGACATAGAGGAACCGGTCATCCATCGACAGGTCGATGTCGGTCACCAGCGGCGGCACCGCGCCAAAACCCTGCAGCAGCGGCGGGAGCTTCTCCTTTGGCGCGGGCTCGGGCGGGATCGTCGCCGTCTTCTCGGCATGGAATTTTCCGCCTTCGCGCCACCACGTCCAGATCGACGCCTCGAGGTTGGTGGTGTCGACCACGACACCAACGAAGCCGTATTCGCGAACCGGATCATGCGCCGGTCGTACTTCCAGCGCCATTTGATGATTTGCGCCGAGGTCGATGGTCTGGACGTTGCGACGGGCGCGAAGATCCCAGAAGTGGAGACGGTGGCCATATTTGTTCGCGAGCAGATCCTCAGGGACGATCCCGTTCTCGAACTGCGGCGGCAACGCCCACTCGCTCGTCACCATGTAGTCGCGCGGCAGGTTCCACCAGAAGTCATAATGCAGCGTCTGCGGACCGCGGTCGATCTCCCATCGTCCAAGAACTTCAAACGTCTCGCAATCCATGATGAAAACGCCTGGAGGTCCGCTGGTGCCGTCCTTGCCGCCGCCGCCCAGCGTGCTGACGTAAATGCCGTCCGGCCCGCAATGGATCGTGTGCGGCCGCGAGTAGCCGGTCTTCTTGAAGACTTCATCGGGCTCGATGATCTTGTGAATCTTGGCTTGGGTCGGATCGGGCTTGGTGTCGATGATGTAGATCCGCGACGAGCGCAGCCCGGGGATGATGAGATAGCGCCGCTCGATGAAGGCGTGGCCGGTGAGCGGCGACAGAGCGGAGGAGCAGGCATTCCAGCCGAAGTGATGAAATTCGTCGCCCTTGTTGGGCATCGTCACGGTGTGGACGATCTGGCTGTAGGTCGGCGATCCCGGCTTGACGTCGATGACCGCGAGAGCATCGGGCTTCGAGAAATCCGGGCTGAGCAGCAAAGTGTAGGCAAAGTTCTCCGCAGGTGCTTCCATCGCAAGCCTGGGCGATGCGTGGAACGTGGGATCCGGCCTCATCGTCATGGCACTGCCTCCCTGTTCTGTCGGTTCGCGCCAACCTGGCTCGGGATAACGGCATAATGAAGAGGTGTTGGGCGATGTCTTGAGACTGCTCCGCGGCTTGGTTGGCGAGCTTACGATACTTGATCGCCGGGCCGGGGGAAACTGGCTGAATCGCGCCGACTCGGCGCTTCAGCCCAAATTGGCGCCGTCGCCGCCTCGCTTGCCGGGACGACGTTGTGGAGGGAGATCGGCTCAACTAGTTCCGTCATTGCGAGCGAAGCGAAGCAATCCAGGTCTTCTCCTCCTAGACAGTCTGGATTGCTTCGTCGCTTCGCCTACTTCCCCCACCGCAGCGCCAGGGCGTCGCGCTCCTTGGCGAGCTCCAACAGGCCCGCGCGCGTCGCCGGATGCAGCGGCTGCAGTGGGTGGCGCACTGCGTCCGATCTGATCACGCCGCCGGCCTGCATCATGACCTTGCAGGCGATCAGGCCGCATTGACGGTTCTCGTAATTGATCAGCGGCAGCCAGCGCTCATAGGCGGCTTTGGCCTCCTCGCGCTTGCCGGCGAAATAGGGATCGATGATCTGGCGGATGCCGTCGGGATAGCCGCCGCCGGTCATCGCGCCGGTGGCACCGGCATCAAGATCGGCCAAGAGCGTAATCGCCTCCTCGCCGTCCCAGGGCCCCTCGATGTCCTTGCCCCCCGCCTCGATCAGGCTGCGCAGCTTCGAAGCCGCGCCGGGCACCTCGATCTTGAAATAGCGGATGTTGGAGAAATCGCGCGACAACCGCGCCAGCAGCTCGACCGAGAGCGGCGTGCCGGCGACCGGCGCGTCCTGGATCATGATGGGGATGTCGATCGCGCCGGAGAGCACCTTGAAGAACTCGATGATGCCCTTCTCGGGCACGCGGAAGGTCGCGCCGTGATAGGGCGGCATCACCATCACCATGGCGGCGCCCGCCGCCTCGGCCTGCTTGCTGCGCGCGGCGCAGACGGACGAGCTGAAATGCGTGGTGGTGACGATCACGGGAACCCGGCCGGCGACGTGTTCCAGCACCGCATGCATCACGGTCTCGCGCTCGGCGTCGGTGAGGACGAACTGCTCGGAGAAATTGGCGAGGATGCAGAGGCCGTGCGAGCCGGCGTCGATCATGAAATCGATGCAGCGGCGCTGGCCCTCGAGGTCGAGCTCGCCGCGCTCGTCGAAGATGGTGGGCGCGACCGGGAACACACCGCGATAGGGGCGCTGGGCCTTGTGTTGTGGCGTGACCGGCATCGAACTCTCCATCCCATGTTACGTCTACAGCAAGCGCTCACGCGCGCTGCGGACAGATGTACTCGCCACGCCGACCGGCGGCAATGCCGATCACATTACATCTGGACGGAGGTGCAATCGAGGCTACGCGGTCTTCACCGCGCCCAGGAAGCCCTCGACGCGACGCGGAGACGATCGGCGTCGGCCGACATCTTCCTGACGGAGTCCGACAGCACCGTGCCGGCGTTGCCGGTTTCCTGGTTGAGGCTGGCGACGCTGCCGATGGTGTCGGTGACCTCGCGGGTGCCCTGGGCCGCCTGCTGGAAGTTGCGCGAGATCTCGGTGGTGGCCGCGCGCTGCTCTTCGACCGCGGCGGCAATCGCGGTCATCTTCTCGTCGATGCCGCTGATGGCACCGCCGATCGAGCGGATGGCCGCCACGGCCTGGCCGGTGGCGCCCTGGATCTCCGCGACCTGGCGCGAGATCTCCTCCGTCGCGGTCGCGGTCTGCGCCGCGAGACTCTTGACCTCGCCGGCGACCACGGCGAAGCCGCGGCCGGCTTCGCCCGCGCGCGCCGCCTCGATCGTGGCATTCAGAGCCAGGAGATTGGTCTGGGCGGCGATGGCATTGATCATCTTGACGACCTCGCCGATGCGGCTTGCGGTCTGGTCGAGAATCTCGACGGTCGCGTTGGTCTGCTCGGCCTGCGCGACGGCCTCGCGGGCCTCGCGCGCGCTCGACTGCACCTGCGCGGAGATCTCGCCGACGGATGCGGAGAGCTCCTCCGTCGCGGCGGCGATGGTCTCGAGATTGTTGGTGGCCTGCTCGGCCGCCGAGGAGACCGCCGCAGTCTGGCTGCTGGATTCCGCGACCAGCGAGCGCACGTTGGTTGCGGTGGCATCGAGCTCCCGCGTGGACGCCGCAACGCTGTGGATGACGGCCTGCACCGTATCGTCGAAGCTGCGGCAGGCCGCATCGACCGTGCCGGAGCGGGCGAGCTGCAGCGCCTGCTGCGATTCGCGTTCCTGGCCCAGGCGTTCCGCGGTCGCCGCGCTCTCGCGCAGGCTTTCCAGCGCGGCAGCCATGGTGCCGAACTCGTCGGGATGACGGGATTGCGGCACCGGCGTCGCATAGTCGCGTGCGCTGATGCGGGCGATGGCATCGAGGATGGCGCGCACCGGGCGCATGAGGCGGTTGCGCACCACGTAGACACCGGCCAGGGTCACGGCCAGCGCCAGCACGAACGCGAACGATTGCACGATGAGATTGGTGAGGGCTTTCTCCTGAACCGTCTCCGCGCGCGCGATCGACAGGTCGAGCGCCTTGTGTGCGACCGCGACGATGGACGCAAACGGCGATTGGCACAGCGCGTTCCATTCCGAGGCCGGCATCGCCGGCCGGCCGCTGCCGTCGAGATTTTTGGTGATATCACCAATCTGCTTGACGACGCCGTCAGTCTTGGCGCGTGCCTCCTTGGCCGTGTTGACGAGGTCAGGCGTCACGTCGGGCGCGGCCAGCAGCTCCTCCATGCCGGTCCAGCCGGCGGTGACGATACCGTTCCAGCCGGCGACGGTCTGCTTTTGTGCGTCGTCGAGCGGCTTCGAGCTGTTGACGTTCGAGCGCAATGTCGAGCACTGGATGCCGTAGCGATCACGCACCTGCCAGGCGAGGCGGCGCGCCTGAATCATGCGGGCGATGTAGGGATCGTTCATCCAGGCACGGTTCGACACCGCGGTGGACGCGAGATTGGCGGTCTCGATCACCTTGGTGACCGCATCGTACCAGGGTGCGGTGCGCTCGACCTTGCGCTCGGCGCGCGGCAGCTTGGCCTCGTCGTAGAACAGCTGGAACTTCGGCGCGGCCTCGCTCCAGCGCTGCTTCAGCGTGCTTGCGAGCTCGTCGCGGCGGGCAAATTCGACGGTGGCGAGCGCGGCCATGATGGCGTCGAAGCCGGCCTGCTCCGACTTCTCGGCGGTGCCGAGCTTGGCGCGCGGATCGTCCTCGCCGAGCAGCGCGCTCTGGGCATCGCCGCGATTGTTGCGCAAGGACAGCACGCCCTGGAAGATCGCCTTGTCGGCGTTCGCCAGCCGCTCGGTCTCCAGGCTGTCGCTGTAGCGGCCGAACGCCCCGAACATCTGGATCGCCGTGCTGGTCAGCGCACCGACCGCCAGCAGGGCCATCAGGACGAGGAGAAGCGTGCTTACCGATTTCTTAAACAATGCCATGGGTGGGGCGGCCTACTCGTCACGAGGAGGCCACCCTGCACCGCGACATGCCAAGGTTTGGTTAAGACTTTAATCAAATACCTGCGGTTGCGCCGCTGCGCCCCTCCCGCAGGGCTGTGTTCCCTCACGCAACCCTGGTGAAATCCGGCGGCCGGCGCTCGGCAAAGGCGGTGAAAGCCTCGCGTGCTTCCGCGGTGCGCAGGCGCTGCGCGAACTGCTCGCCTTCGGCCTGCATCTGCGCGACAAGTGCCTCACCGTTTCGCATCAGCTTCTTGGTGGCCGTGAGCGCGCCGGCCGGCTGGCGGGCGAGGCGCTGCGCGAGTGCCAGCGCCTCGCCGTCGAGCCTGTCGAGCGGCACCACGCGGTTGGCGATGCCCCACTCCAGCGCCGATTTGGCGGCAACGGTCTCGCCGAGCGCGAACATCTCATAGGCGCGGGCATAGCCGATGCGCGCCGGCATCAACAGGCTGGACGCCGCTTCCGGCACCAGCGCGAGGCTGACGAAGGGCGTCGACAGTTGCGCGTTATCCGCGAGCACGACGAGATCGCAATGCAGCAGCATGGTGGTGCCGACGCCGACCGCGCGGCCCTGCACCGCCGCAACCAGCGGCCGGGTGCAACGCGCCAGCGACTGGATGAAGCGCACGACGTTGCGGCTGCCTTCCGATTTTCCGGCTGCGACGGCCGCGAATTCACCAACGTCGTTGCCCGCGGTGAACATGTCGCCCTCGCCGCGGATCAGGATCACGCGGGCCGATGGATCGAACTCGGCGGATTCGATGGCGTCGGCGAGCTTGCCGTACATCGCATCCGTCAGCGCGTTCTTCTTGTCGGGGCGCGCCAGCGTGAGGGTGAGAATTCCACCGTTGTTCTCGATCCGGACGTGGTCGGTCATTGCTCTGCTCCTCTTGGAAACTTGTCCTGAATGCTCGTCAGCCAGCGCGCGACGATGTCGATCTCGGCGGCCGTGAATCCTTCCGTCAGCGCCGCATTGACCTCCGCCGCGCCGGCCTTCGCCTGAGCCAGCGCGGTGCGTCCCTTCGGCGTCAGCCAGATCCGCCAGGCGCGTCCGTCCTCACGGTCGGCCCGCCGCTCTATCAGTTTCGCCAACTCGGTGCGATCGACCAGGCCGGAAATGCCGGCCGGCCCAAGATCCAGAGCCGCGCCCGCCTCGCCCATCAATACACCGTCTTGCCGGCCGAGGATGAACAACAGACCGGCCTGCGCCGGCGTCACCTCGCTCTCGGGCCGCGTCGCCATCCAGCGCTGCAGCCGGCGGTGTGCGACGCTCAGCAGGTAGATCAGCCGATGATGCCGCGCGCCGGCGTTATTATTTCGCATGCGAAATAGATAGCTGCTGCCGGTTTCCTTGTCAAAGGGCTTGACGTCATCGCACGCGTGTGTTCCTTATTTGTTCTGTACCCGTTTTAGTTGCAGACAAAGAGGCACACCCTGGTGGAGAGATTGGCGCAAGCGGAAGAGCAGGACCAGGAGCACGAAACGGAGGGTGAGCATGCCTATGCCTTCGGAGTTCTGGACGCGTACTTCGAAGGCTTCCCGCTCAGTAAGCTCGTGACCACCACCCGGCAGTTTCCCGGCCATATGCGGGTGGACGTCCAGGCCGCGCTCGACAAGCTGCTGGGAGCGCACATCGACTTGCTCGGACTTGCCGAGGAAAGCTATGACGCGCTGTCGTTTGCGCGCCTGCTCCGCGACGATCGAAGCGCCGTGCCGATCGCGCCGCTGCAATATTCCGACGTCGATATCGGCGAGGGCAATCCGTCCCGGTGCCTCGACAATGGTTTGTGGCTCTGCGAGCAAGACGGTTTGCGCCATGCGGTACTGCTCTGCGCCAATCGGGAATCCCGTCGCGAGCCCGGCATACGGATCGAAATCATGGTGTCCGCGGGAAGCGCGGGGGCGGCCGTGGTGCAGCGCTGCTTCGGCGCGCTCGAAGACGCCGTGCAGTCCGCGCGCACCTATCGCGGCAAGATCCTGTCGCTCGAGGAGTCTTCCAACTACCGCGGCGAATCCCGCGGCATCAATGTGCATCGGCTGCCGACCGTCGGGCGCGACGAGGTAATCCTGCCGGAGCGGACTCTGCAGCTGCTCGATCGCAACGTGCTGAATTTCGTCAACACGCGCGATCAATTGCGGCGGCTCGGGCAATCAACGCGCAAGGGCATCCTGCTTTATGGACCGCCCGGCACAGGTAAGACCCATACGATCCGCTATCTCGCAACACATCTGCCTGGACATACGACCCTGATTATCACGGCCGAGCAGATCGGCCTGCTCAGCGCCTATATGGGCCTGGCGCGGCTGCTGCAGCCTGCGATGGTGGTGATCGAGGACGTCGACCTGATCGCGCGCGACCGCCGCAACATGGGGCCATGCGAAGAACCCCTGCTCAACAGGCTGCTCAACGAGATGGACGGACTGAAGCAGGATGCCGACATCCTTTTCGTTCTCACCACCAATAGGCCGCAGGACCTGGAAGCTGCCCTGGCCGGTCGCCCCGGCCGCATCGACCAGGCCATCGAAGTGCCGCTCCCGGACGAGAGTGGCCGCAGCAAGCTGGTGCGCCTCTATGGCAAGGAATTGCCGCTCGACGACGCGATCGTCATCGAAGCTGCCCGCCGCAGCGAGGGGACAAGCTGCGCCTTCATCAAGGAATTGATGCGGCGGCTGGCGCAAGCCAGCCTGGCGCGCGACGGCGGCAACTCGACCGTCTCGGCCGACATCGACGAAGCCCTCGACGACATGCTGTTCTCCGGCGGCCGGCTGAATGCGCGCCTGCTCGGCGGGGCGCAGGCGATGGCAGCGGGGTAACGTTCGCCGTCATCCATTCGCCTCGTCGCCTCTCAGGGCGCGCAGGTAAAGCTCGAAGCCTCCGTCACCGAACCACTCTTGTAGTGCGGCCAGGACGGCCAGCGGCACAGCGGCAGCGCACGCGTCACTGCAAATGACGGCGCCTCTACCTTCTGCTCGGTGACCTCGAGATCGCCGGGCGCCTTGCCCTTCTCGACCCAGTCGACCAGCACACTCAGCATGTCGACATTGGCCGGCGCGCCGGAGCCGACATGGTCGACGCCGGGCGCGGTATAGAGGCGGGCGAACTCCGCGGTCTCGGCCTTGCCGAGCTTGCGCTCGACGCTCTCGAAATAGCGGATGCCGGCATAGGGGCTCTGCGCGTAATCGGCCATGTGCTCGAGCATGATAAGCCGGCCACCGCGCGCGCGAAAACGGCTGAGATCGGGATCGGTCGAATCCATCAGCCTGGAGACCTCGAGCAGCCGCGCCTTGTGGTCCTCCACCTTGTAGGTGGTGACGTCGAGCTTGGGATCGCGTGCGAACACATATTGAATGCCGCCGGCGCCGTAGATCCAGGCGATGCCGTTGTTGGGCGCAGGCGGCTGCGCGGGCGGCGCGGTGCCGAGCCACCAGGCGACCCAGCCGCCGGTCGGGCCAACGGCCGGGATGTCCTCGCCGGAGATGCCCCAACCCGGATAATCGTCGAGACCAT
Source organism: Bradyrhizobium sp. LHD-71 (assembly GCF_031157255.1). GTDB lineage: Bacteria > Pseudomonadota > Alphaproteobacteria > Rhizobiales > Xanthobacteraceae > P52-10. The sequence continues at coordinate 78,493 of NZ_JAVIFX010000027.1, forward strand.
TGGCGAGCGGGAACGGGAATTTGTAGGTCCCATGCAGCGTGTTGACGGCCTTGATCTGCGCCTCGGTGAGGCACTGATCGCCGCTCTGGCCCGCCGCGCAGCGCAGCGTCTCGATCTTGAACGCCGCCTTGCAGGAAACGGGATCCTGCACCAGCGCATCGTCGGAGCCGTCGGCCTTGTCGCAAGCCGAACGCACCGCATCGCCCACGAGCTTGACCTGCGCCGGATTGATCCAGCCCTCGCCCATGGTCGCAAGGCCCCCGCGCGTGCCGGCATGCTGCAGGCCGACCCAATTGATCACGGGCACGCGGGCGAAGATGCCGTCGAAATCGTCGGGATAGCGCTGCGCCATGGTGAGGCCCTCGCGGCCGCCCTCGGACGAGCCCATGAAATACATCTTTTCAGGCATCTTGCCGTAAGCACGCTGCATCAGCGCGACGGCGGCATCGCGCACCTTCTTGTAGGAACGATGAGCAAAGTTCTCGAACGCTTCGTCGTTGAGCGCGAAAACCTGCGGCGGCTCGCCCTGCTTGGTCTCGTGGCCGGAATCGGTGCCGTAGGTGACGAAGCCGCGCGCGAGCGGCGACGGCTTGTCGAAGGGATAGGCCGGCGGCAGCGCCAAGCCGGTGATCAGCACGCCGTTGAAGCCGCCGCCGCCATATTGCAGCGAGCGGCCGTTCCACTCGACGGGAAGATTGACCTGGAATTTGATCGGCGGCGCCTTGGGATCGGCGGGGTCGATGTGTCCGAGCACCTTGCAGAAGACGGGATTGGCCGGCGTGACGCGCCCCGACGGGGTCGGTCCGCGCTCGGCGACGGCGAGAGGCGATGGCGACTGCAAAGTCGCGGCATCGATCTTCACGGCGTCAGCGCCGCCAACGAGACCCTTGCAGACGGCCTCGGCGTCTTCAGCCAGCGTCGCCGCCGAGGCGCAGTTTGCAGCCAGCAAGGTCGCCGCGCCGACGGGCAATGCACAGAGCTTCGCACGCAGTTGCGCCATTGTTTCCCCCCGGTTCTCTTCTGGTTCGATCAGGAGGCCGCATTGAAGTCGACCGCCGGCCGGCCGTCAATGACGCTCTAGTGCTCGAACACCAGCCGCGCTCCGACCGTGCCTTCGAGGCTGCGGATCTGATCGAGCAGCGCCGCCGAATCCTGGCCGGCGAGATCGGCATCGAGCACGACATAGCCGAGGTCGCCGGCGGTCTCGAGATATTGCGCGGCGATGTTGATGTCGCGCTGCAGGAAGACCTCGTTCAGGCGCCGCAGCATGCCCGGCACGTTGCGATGGACATGGCTGAAGCGCGCGCCGGAGGGGCGAAGATGCAGCTGCACCTCGGGGAAGTTCACCGCGCCCATGGTCGATCCCGTGATGAAATAGTCGACCAGCTTGCGTGCGACCTCCCCGCCGATGCGCTCCTGCGCCTCCTCGGTCGAGCCGCCGATATGCGGCGTGAGGATGACGTTCTCCACGCCCTGCACCGGGCTGTTGAAACGATCCGAATTCGAGGACGGCTCGACCGGAAACACGTCGACGGCGGCGCCGGCGAGATGACCCTCACGCAACGCGCGCGCGAGCGCATCGAGATCGACCACGGTGCCGCGGCTGTTGTTGATCAGGAACGAGCCCGGCTTCATCGCCCGTAGCTCCTTCTCGCCGATCATCCCGGCGGTTTCCGGCGTCTCGGGCACGTGCAGGCTGACGACGTCGCTCTGCGCCAGCAGATCTTCCAGTCGCTCGACCGGCTCGGTGTTGCCGTGGCGAAGCTTGTCGGTGCGGTCGAAATAGATCACGCGCATGCCCATGGCTTCGGCGAGCGTGGACAGCTGCGAGCCGATATTGCCGTAGCCGACGATGCCGAGCGTGCGGCCGCGCACCTCGCGGCTGCCGGTCGCCGACTTGTCCCAGCCGCCCCCATGCGCCGATACCGAGCGCGGAAAGATCCGCCGCAGCAGCATCACGATCTCGCCGATCACGAGCTCGGCGACGCTGCGCGTGTTGGAGAACGGTGCGTTGAACACAGGAATGCCGCGCTTGCGCGCCGCCAGGAGATCGACCTGGTTGGTGCCGACGCTGAAGCAGCCGACCGCGAGCAGCTGGTCGGCGGCGCCGAGCACGTCATCGGTGATCTGGGTGCGCGAACGGATGCCGAGCAGCGACACGCCCTTGAGCGCTTTGCGCAGATGCTCTCCGTCCAGCGCCTTGGTCAGGCGTTCGACATTGGTAAAGCCCGCGCTCTTGAACAGCTCGACAGCGCTATCATTGACGCCTTCGAGCAGCAGCGCCTTCGCAGTCCGCTCGGGGCTTTGGCCTGGGGCTGGCATGGTGTCTCCGTCAGTCACAGCTTTGCCGCAGCTCTTAGACCGCGGACGGTGCGCGGCACAATAGGGCGTGGATACGGGGAGAAGATGGCGGGCGGCAGGGACGGCCTACCAAACGGCATCGCCTTTGCGCGGAGTTGACGGACGACAGAATCAAATCACGTAGAATCCGTGCGTCGCGTCGAGCCGGAGCTGTTCGACCAAGCCGTACTCCCAGTCGAGATAGGCTTGCATCGCGGCTTCGGCGACGTCGGTACCTTCATAGGGCCGGCGGTAACGATGCGCCGGGTCGGGCTTCGGCAGCACCAGCGGCGGGGCGATCTCGAGCGCGCCGTCATAGCCGCCTTCGAGCACATAGACCTCCCAGCCCATCTGGGCGAGCCATGATGCCGTCATGTCGGCACGGACGCCCTTGTCGTCGGTCAGCAAAATTCGCGCGCCGCGGACCGGCGCCGCCATGTCGGTCTCCTGAACGAGCTGGCCGCCGGGATAATGACGAAAGCCCGGCAGATGGCCGGCGGCATATTCCTCGGCGTCGCGCACGTCGAAGCGATAGAGCGTGTGATCAGTTTGCGCGAGCAGCGCCGCCATCTCGCTCGCACCGATATGACGAACGCCGGCACGATAGGCGACGTCGCGGGCATTGGCCGGACCGCCCTCGAACGGTCCGATCGCGCCGCGCCTGTCGGCACCGTGGTCAAGCGTGTGTCTCGCCAGCGTCCAGCCGATCGTGCCGTTGCGCAGCGCGCGCACCTTGTTGGGCACACCGGCATTGATCAGCGACTGGGTGCCGATGATCGAGCGCGTGCGGCCGGCGCAATTGACGATGATGGTGGTTTCAGGATCGGGCGCAGCCTGCCCGGCCCGCAAGACCAACTCGGCGCCGGGCACGCTGACCGAGCCCGGAATGTTCATGGTCGCGTATTCGTCGAAGCGGCGGACGTCGAGGATGGCAATGTTGGCCTTGTCAGCGATCAGCTTTGCCACTTCGTCGGCACTGAACGAGGGCGTGTGACGGCGCGACTCGACCAGTTCGCCGAATGCCTTGGAATAGGAATTGACGTCCTCGAAGACCTGATAGCCCGCCGCGCGCCAGGACTTCAGTCCACCGTCCAGCGCGCTGATATTGGTGTAACCCAGCGCCGCAAGCCGCTCCGCACCCACAGCGACGAGGCCTTCGCCGTCATCGTAAAGTACGATCGGAACGTCCTCGCGCGGCAGCCTGATCTCGGCCTCGACGGCGATCCGGCCGGCCGCCATGTTGGCGGCGAACAGCGGATGTCCGGTCGCGAACGCCGCCTCATATCTGAGATCGAGCAGCGCGATCTCTTCGCGCAGCAGCAGCGCGCGGCGGATCTCGGCGGGAGTGACGGTGGAAAGCTTCATGGCGCGGACCTTGACGAGAACAGGCCATGGGCTTTTGAACGATTGTCGCGCGCTTGGCTAGCCTTCGTGTCCGCTCACTCGCCCGGAACGAGCCGGCCGAGCGGCGGCTGCGCCGGGCGCCGCAGCCTGCGGCGCGACAGATAGAGCAGGACGCCGGTGACCGAGAACAACGGCATCAGCGCCGCCGCGATCATGAAGGCGAGCTTGCCGGGCCAGCCCAGGATGGCACCGCGGTGGATGTCGAGCATGTTAGCGATGATCTTCTCGCCAAAAGACTTGTCGGCGTACCGCTCCGCGGAAACCAATTGTCCCGAGACGGCATCGATGCGGAATTCGTCGCGCGAGGTGTCGAGCGTCGTCTCCTTCGACCACGATCGGATCCGGATCGCTGTGCCGGCGCCGGCCGGCAGCGTCAGCAACGCCTTCGAGAAGTGGCCGCCCTCCTCGCGCCGGAACGTCGTCCACGCCTGGTCGAAACCGATCGCTTGCGCCTCGATACGGCCGGCCTCACGCGGCGGCTTTGCAGACATCTTGGGCTGCATCTTGGCCGCGGCGACATGCGGCCGCGACAGCAGCCAGACCACGCCATCCTTGTACCAGTCGAACGAGTACCAGAGCCCGGTGAGCGTCATTAACAGATAGACCGGAAACACCCAGGTGCCGATGACGGCGTGCAGCGAGCGATGCAGACCGCGCCCACTGAGACCGAGATTGGGTTTGAGCCACATCTTCACGCTGCCGGCGCGGCGCGGCCAGCGCAGCACGAGGCCGGAGATCAGCATCACGATCAGGCCGAGCGCGGCGACGCCAGTGACCTGGCGCCCCCAGCCCTTGGCATCGCCGGGGATGAGCAGCCAGCGATGCAGCCTGCGCACGGTCGCGAAGAATTCCTCGCCGCGCGGGGAGCCCAGCACGCGCGCGTCATAGGGGTCGACGTAGAGCGAGGACGGCCTTGCGCCCTGCTCGTCGCGGCCGAAGCGAACCCGCACCGCTGCCGACGGGTCGCTCGACAGCGCGACGGCGGAGACTTTGCCGGCGTCCTGCGCCGCCTTGAGCCGCGCGACCAGTTCGTCCGGCATCAGCGCCGACGCTGGGCGTGGCGCGACGTGCATGATATCGGCGTTGAGATGATCGAGGATTTCATCCTCGAAGCTCATGACCGCACCGGTCAGCGCGATCAGGGCGAGCAGCAGCGCGAGCACGAGGCCGGCGATGGAATGGACCTGAAGCAGGGCCGCCTTGATTGTGTGGCCCGCTCTACTCATCGAAGCCGACCTTCTTGATCAGGACGATCGCGGCCTGCTGATGCGCGGCGATCTCATCGATCGGCAGTGCATCTGCTGTGAACGCGCCCATATCGGCGACGATCGGGGCCTGCCTTGCCGAGGCCAGCACAGGGTATTCGAGCTCAGCGGCAGCGAAAATCCGCTGCGCCGCCGGCGTGACGAGGAACTCGACGAATTTCTGCGCAGCCTCCGGATGTGGCGCATGCTTCGCGAGGGCTGCGCCGGCGAGGTTCACATGCGCGCCGCCACCTTTGAAGGCGGTCGGAACAGCCCTGACCGCCTCGGCCCAGGCGCGCCAGTCAGGCCCCTCCCGTCCGTCGCGCAATTGCGCCAGCGCAACGGTGTTGCCGATGCCGATCTCGCATCTGCCCTCCGCGATCTCGCGGATTACGTCATTGTCCTTGCCCTCAGGCCTGTGGGCGAGGTTAGCCTTCAGCCCGGCGAGCCAGACCTCGGTCGCGGCATCACCGTGATGGACGTGATAGGCCGCAACCAGCGCGACATTGTTCTGATGCAGCGCCGAGCGCATGCACAGCTTGCCGCGCCATCGGGGATCGACCAGATCTTCATAGTCGATCTGAGCAAGCGCGCTGTCCTTGCGCACGAATGCGACGCGGGGGCGGATCGCAAGCGCAACCCATTGCGCGCCGTTGCCGCGCAGGTTTGCCGGCACGGCCCGTTCGATATGCGTCGAAGTGAAGACCTGGGTCAGGCCATGCGCGGCAAGCTGGGTGGTCTTGTCGAGCCCGATGGTCAACAGGACATCGGCGGGCGATGCCTCGCCTTCCGATACGAGACGCCTGATGAGACTGTCCTCGATGAAGACGATTTTCACGCCGATGCCGCTGGCTTCCGTAAAAGCCCCAGCAACCGGCGCGACCAGAGCGGCCTCCCTGGTCGAGTAGAGCGTCATCTCTTCGGCGCGGCTTGGGGCCGTCGTGCAGGCAGCCGCCAGGGCGATCAGGATCGCGATGGCTATGTGCCGCATCGACATCGCTAGAACTTCACCGTCGCCGAGAGCGACACGCGCCGGGCATCGCCGACGGCGACGTTCAGATTGTTGACGGCGGAGGGATAATAGACCTTGTCGAACAGGTTCTTGACGTTGAATTGATAGATCACCGGGAATTGCTCGTACCTGGTCTCGTAGGTCGCGAAGATGTCGGCGACCACGTAGGACGGCAGGAAGAAGGTGTTGATGGCATCACCGGGACGGTCGCCGACATAGCGGGCGCCGCCTCCGAGGCGGAGCTGACCTGGCAACGCCGTCCCGAAGTCGTAGACGAGATAGAGCGAGGCCGTGTTCAGGGCGACGTTTTGCAGCTTCTTGCCGAGCAGCGTCAGATCCTGGGAAGCCGTCACTCGCGCATCGGTATAGCCATAGCTTCCGATCACGGCCCAGCTGTCCGTGAGCCTCCCGGTGACGTCGATCTCGACCCCGCGCGCGCGTGCCTTGCCGGCCGTCGTATAGACGTTTAGGCCGAGCGCGGGGTTAAATTGGCTGACCAACACGTTCTGCTTCTCGACCTCGTAGACCGCAAGCGTACCTGAGAGACGCTTGTTATCGAACTTGAGACCGGTCTCGTACTGCGTGCCTTCTTCCGGAGCGATGTTCGAACCCAGCACGAAGCCGCCGCTATTTGCCAACGGAGCAATCGTCGAATTCGGCTTCAGCGACTGGGTATAGCTCGCATAGAGCGAAAGCTCGTCGGTGAGCTTGAGGATCGCACCTCCGAGCGGCAGCACCTTGTCCTGGGAGACGTTGGTGTTGACGATGAAAGGCTTTCCACGCCCGGCGATCTGATCGTAGTCCATATAACGCACGCCGCCGACCAGCGCGAACCGCTCGGTCAGATGCAGCGTGTCCTGGAAGAACAGTGACCACTGGCCGAGCTTGTCGGTTTGGGCGCTGTCGCTGTTCGAGACGGTTGTCCCCGGTCCGATCAAACCGTAAATGGGATTGTAAACATTGATGGGCGGCGTGGCCTGCCGGATCAGATTGTCGCGGTAGATGGTGCGATACTGGCCGTCGCCGCCGAACAGCACCTCGTTGCGCATGTTGCCCAGCCAGAAGCCGCCGGAGACGTAGGACGTTCCGTAGCTGACATTGCTGAGCGAGCCCTGCGTGCCGTCATTGCTGCGCGTCTCGTTGCCGGTCGTGAAGTTGATACCGGTGATGCGGAGCTGGTTGGCGCTGAAGGTTTCGGTGTTGTAGCTGTAACCGGCGTAGAGCTTCCAATCCTGATTGAAACGGTGCTCGACCGAGGCCTGGATCAGGTCGGAGGTTCCCCAGGTGTTGTTGAACGGCTCGTCCAGCCTTCGCGTGGCGGGCACGGCGAGCGGCGCCTTGGTCACCGGATTGAATGCGGTGCCGCGGTCGAATGGATAGATGAACTCGCGATGCTCGTAGTTGAGCTGCACCGTGGTGTCCTGGCCGTACCAGGCCAGTGACGGCGCCACCAGCATCTCGCGGTGCCGGCCGAAATTGCGCCAATAGTCCTCACTGACGCCGTAGCCGATGAAGCGATAGGCGAGGCCCTGGTCGCCGATCGGACCGGTGACGTCGAGCAGGCCGTCGGCGCCGGTTTTCGAGGCGCTGTAGGCCGAGCCGAGCAGCGTGACCGAGCCGTGCTGGTAGAGCTCGGGACGCTTGCTGATGGTGTTGACGATGCCGCCGGGATCCATGATGCCGTAGAGCAGCGAGGCCGGTCCCTTGAGCACCTCCACGCTTTCGACGGCGGGATTGAAGCTGCGGCCCTGCACCAGCGGCATGCCGTTGCGCATGATCGAGCCGTCGCGGTTGTCGCCGAAGCCGCGGCGGATCACGGCGTCCTGGCTGCCCGCGAGTGTATTGGTCTGGGTGATGCCGGAGACGTTGATGAGCGCATCGTCGATGTTGCGCGGCAACTGGTCCTTCAACACCTGCTCTGGCACGACGTTGACCGCCTGCGAGGTGTTCAGCGGCGAAGCGCCGCTGCGTAGCGTGGTCGCGCTCGGCATCGCGCGATAGCCGAGCTTCGCGGCCTGTTGCGCGGCGGCTTCCGCCGCAGCGCGCTCCGAGAGCGTCGGTACGGTGGGCGCCGGACTGGAAGTGCGACTGCGCTGGCGCGTGGCAGTTTGCGCGCGGCGTGGCGATTGTTCGGATGCGCGCGCCGGCCGCGGTCGCTGCACGGGGGCCTCCACCGTCACCGGCGGCAGTGCCGATTGCGCCTGCGCAATCGTCGTGCTGGAGGAGGATTCAGCGAGCAGCACGGCCGCGCCAATGAGAAGACTTGCACGGCTCTTGCCGCCACGAGTTCGACGGCCATCGACAGGTTGGCCGTCCAGATAAGCAGGCACGATTCACTTCCAGGTCAGACGCAGCATTGAAGCTGGCGCGTCTAACAGTCGCAGCGCGTCAAGAGAACCGTAAGTCGGCTTGAATAGCTCTAGTATTGAAGCGTTCTAAAGACACAGCGCATCGGACCGCAATCAGCAATTGCGGCCGCGGCTTCCGCGGCACGCAACGCGCGAATTTGCTGCGTAATCACGCGATGACGGGCGCCGTCAGGTCGTCGAGCTGTCGCTTGAACGCGGCACCGTCGGACAACGCACGAAGCGGCGGACGCACGCGCAGCCAGCCCGCATCGCCCGTCTGCGCCGCCAGGATCGCCTTCAGCGTCGGGAGGAAGGACGGCGTCTTCAACACGACGTCAATCGCGGCCTGCATGCGCGCCTCGACATCCCCGCCGTCGAGCATGCCCTTGACCAGCTCGGGCACGATGTTGGCCATGCCGCAGATGGTGCCGGCGCCGCCGGCGGCGACCGCACGGGCGATATCAGCCTCGTTGCCGACGGTGATGGCGAGCTCGGGCGCGGCCGCACGGAACGCCTGAAACTGCTTGAAGTCGCCGCTGGAGTCCTTCAGGCCTGCAACGATCTTGCCGTAGCGTTTGCGTAAGTTGGCGGCGACACTGGTCGGGATCGCAACGCCCGAGACCTGCGGGATGTGATAGAGATAGGCGCGCAGGCGATCGTCGGCGACGCCGTCGATGATCGCGGCGAAGGCGTCCTCAACGCCCTCGGGCGTGACGCCGCGGTCGAAGTATGGCGGCAGCACCAGCACGTGGCGCAGGCCGAGGCCGAGCACGGTGCGCGACAGCGCGACGCCGTCGGTGATGGCGGGGAAGCCGCCGCCGATGCCCATGCGCTCCGGCGCGACGCCCGCCTTGAGCAGGGCTTCGATGGTCGCAACGCGCTCAGTGACATTGAACGAGGTGCCCTCGCCGGTGGTGCCGAACAGCACGACACCGTCGACGCCCTTGCCGAAGAGCTGCTTGGCATGAGCCGCGAGCTTGGCCGCGTCCACGCTGCCGTCCGCCGCCAGCGGCGTCGCCGACGCCACCCATAAGCCGCGAATTGCCTCCGTCATCCCATCGCCCTTTTTGCTGCGAGCCGGGACCCAAGCCTTTGATTCGGAAGGATCTTAGGCTGTGTCCTGAGTCACTATTTTTACTTTACTTTTGACCTTGTACCTTACATACAAGAGTGGCGCAATTCCTTTCCACCCTCGCGGCGCGCATAAGGCGCAACTGATTTTAGCGGAGGTCTCGCATGGACATGGCAACTCCCCCTGGGCGTGCCGACCACCTGCTCGGCGCACTGCGTGACAGGCTCGGCGCGGCTGCGGTGCTGACCGGCAGCGAAGTGCCGGCGCGCAATTGCAACGATTGGAGCGCGAGCCTGCCGCAGACGCCGCTGGCGGTGATCCGTCCGCGCGATGCGCAAGGCGTTGCCCATGCGATCGCGACCTGCCGAGAGGCCCGGCTGCCGTTCGTGCCGCAGGGCGGCTTGACCGGGCTGTGCCGCGGCGCCTCGCCTGAAGCGGGCTGGGTCGCGATCTCGCTGGAGCGCATGACCGGGATCGAGGAGATCGATCCCGCCTCGGCGACGATGACGGTGAAGGCGGGCACGCCGCTGGAGACGATCCAGAAGGCCGCCGACGAGGCCGGCTTCTTCTTCCCGCTCGATCTCGGCTCGCGCGGCTCCTGTGCGATCGGCGGCAATCTCTCCACCAATGCCGGCGGCAACCGCGTGATCCGCTACGGCATGACGCGCGAGCTGGTGCTCGGTCTCGAAGTGGTGCTGCCCGACGGCACCATCATCACCAGCCTTAACAAGCTGATGAAGAACAATGCCGGGTACGATCTGAAGCATCTCTTCATCGGCTCGGAAGGCACGCTCGGCATCATCACCCGCGTGGTGCTGAAACTGTTTCCAAAGCCGCGCTCGACCATGGCCGCGCTCTGCGCGCTCAAGGATTATGCTGCGGTGGTCGCGCTGCTCGGCGCCGCGCGCAGCGGGCTCGGCCCGTTGCTGTCGGCCTTCGAGGTGATGTGGCCGGACTACTGGGACGTCATCACGACTCGCGCCGGCGTGAAGCCGCCGGTCGCGGCGGGCCACGGCCTCTACGTGCTGGTCGAAGCGCAGGGCACCGACGAAAGCCTCGATGCGCCGCGCTTCCAGGCCTGGCTCGAAGAGCTGATGGAGCGCGGGCTGCTGGCGGATGCCGCCGTGGCGCAGTCGCTGGCGCAAACGCAGAGCTTCTGGCGCGTGCGCGACATCTGCGCCGAATTCGGCCAGGTGCTGGGTCCGCACATCTCCTACGACATCGGCCTTGCGGTGGCGCGGATGGACGAGTTCACCACGCGCTGCAAGGCCGCGCTCGCCGCCGGCATCAAAGGCTGCGAGAGTGTCTATTACGGCCATATCGGCGACGGCAATCTGCACCTCGTCTCCTGGGTCACAGGACTTCCGGTCGAGCAGCAGCCGAAGGAAGAGATGGATGCGATCATCTATGGTCTGGTGCGCGAGCTTGGCGGCAGCGTTTCCGCCGAGCACGGCATCGGCACGCTGAAGAAGCAATGGCTGGGGCACGCCCGCAGCGAGGCCGAGATCGCGCTGATGCGGACGCTGAAGGCTGCGCTCGATCCTGATCATCTGCTCAATCCCGGCAAGGTGATCTGAGGGCATATGCGCTCGCTCAAGCTCGATACGCCGAAATCGCTGTCCCAGCGGGTGATGCAGCGGCTGCGTCAGGCCATCATCGACGGCGAATTCGCGTTAGGGGCTGCCATCTCCGAGGAGATGGTGGCGAACTCCTTCGGCGTCAGCCGCACGCCGGTGCGCGAGGCGATGGGCCTGTTGCAGGCACAGGGGCTGGTGGTGATCCGGCCGCAGGTCGGCAGTTTCGTCTTTACGCCGAGTGCGGAAGACATCACCGCGCTCTGCACCTTCCGGATCGCACTCGAACCCAGGGCGGCCGAGCTCGCCTTTCGCCATGATCGCGACGGCGCCATTACGGCGATGAACGACGCGATCGCGGCGATGGAGCCGGCGATTGCCGCAAAGGACAACATCGCCTATGGCCGGGCCGATACCGCCTTCCACGAGGCGCTGTTCACCCATTGCGGCAACCGCTATCTCGCCGAATCCTATCAGCTCGCCTCCAGCCGCGTCGCCGCGCTGCGCACCAATCTGACTTCGCCGATCGACGTGCGCACCCGCACCTCCTTCGACGAGCATCGCAAGCTGCTCGACCTGTTCGCGCGCGGCGAGCACGCTTCATTCGAGGCGCTGATGACGATGCATATCACCAATTCGGGCGTGGTCTATGCCAAGGCCCTGAAAGTGGGAGCGGACTGAAGGCGCCTAGTGAGCGTCCTTGGATCCCGGCCTGTCCAGGAAATCCAGAGCGGTGTTGATCTGCTCGAGCTGGTGCTCGATCTTGTCGCGGTCCTCGACCGACGGCACCCTTTCGAGCTGTTCCACAAGCTTCTGCTTCCGCAATAGCAAGTTCTCAATGACTGTACTCACAGGTCCCCCATCGCCAGAGGCGACGCCGCGAACGCCGACATGATGGAGGCGCGCGCAACCGGGCCCGCACGGACCCCTAATCAGAATGTTCGCAGCCGCGGATGGTTCCTGCGCTTGAACCAGGACTCGTTCAGATGGAACTATCGGCGCAGGCTGGCCCAGACGCCGCCGAGGATCAGCAGCCCGCCGACGAGATGAATCAGCCCCGGCGGCTCACCGAGGATCGCGAAAGACAACAGGGCGCTTGCAACCGGTCCGAGGTAGAGGACGAGCGAGGTCCGCACCGAACCGAATTTGGCACCGAGCCAGGCAAAGCCGGCATAGGCAAGCAGGCCAGGAACGATCCCGGCGAAGACATAGGCCGATAGCGCCTTGGTGCTGAAGATTTGGGCGGGCATGGCCCACATTTCCCAGGCCGCGAGCGGCAGCGAGAACAAGGCGCCGGCGGCCGAGAACAGGCTGATGCGTGCAAGCAGCGACGCCTTCGGTGCGGCGCGCGATTGCAGCAGCGTATAGCCGGACCAGCCCAGCATCGCGATCACGACCAGGCCGTCGCCGGCCGCCGTCTCCAGTTCGAACAACGTGGCCGGATGGCCGCCGGAAATGATCAGCAGCGCACCCGATAGCGCGAGCGCCGTACCGAGCCATTGCAGCAAGCCGACATGCTCGATCTTGAGCGCCGCAGAGATCATCAGCACCGTGATCGGCGAGAGCGCCATGATCAGCGCGATGTGGATCGCCGTCGTCGACACGCCCGCGGCATAGACCGGACCGCCGCACAGAAACATGCCCATGAAGCCGGCGGCAAGAATCGGCCAGATGTTGCCGAGCGGCACCTGGCCTTCGCGGATCTCCTTGAGCGCGATCGGCGCGAGCCCGATGGCGACGATGCTCCAGCGAAAGAAGGCGAGCGCAAAGGACGGGACCGAGCCCGCAAGCCCGCGCGCGAGAATCTGATTGGAGGCCTGCGCGGTCGCCACCACAATGAAGCCGATCAGCGCAATCGCGCCGAGCCAGGTGCCGGTGGATGGCGCTGCGCTCGCGACCGCACCGCTGCCGCCGTCTGATGATCCCTTGCCCATGGAGCGACCGAATACGCCATGGCCGCTACGGTGAGAACCCGGATCGCCGCATGCGACGATTGCAGCGCTCAAAGCCGATCGGGCTCACCGCGCATGGATACGGTGCTTGACGCGGACACGGGCGGACGACATGAGGCGGAACCGCCGATTTCACGCGCCCGTCGGTTGAATTCGCGGGCCTCGAGTCCTATGCGTAAGCGCATGGACATCCAGATCATCGCCGCCGAAAAGCCCCTGATGGCCCAGGCCCGGCCGCGCAAGCCGGCGCCGTTCCTCCCCATGAGCCGCGCCGAGATGGACGCGCTCGGCTGGGACGCCTGCGACATCGTGCTGGTGACCGGGGACGCCTATGTCGATCATCCCAGTTTCGGCATGGCCATCATTGGCCGGCTGCTGGAAGCGCAAGGCTTCCGCGTCGGCATCATCGCGCAGCCGGATTGGCACTCGGCCGAGCCGTTTAGGGCATTGGGCAAGCCGCGCGTATTCTTCGGCGTCACCGGCGGCAACATGGATTCCATGGTGAACCGCTACACCGCGGACCGGCGCCTGCGCCATGACGACGCCTACACGGCCGGCGGCGAAGGCGGCAAGCGGCCGGACCGCTGCACCATCGTCTACGCCCAGCGCTGCCGCGAGGCGTTCAAGGATGTGCCGATCGTGCTCGGCGGCATCGAGGCCTCGCTGCGCCGGATCGCGCATTACGACTACTGGTCCGACAAGGTGCGCCGCTCGGTGCTCGCCGACGCCAAGGCCGACCTCCTGCTCTACGGCAATGCCGAGCGCGCCGTCGTCGAGGTGGCACAGCGCCTTGCCGCCGGCGAGGCTCCGCGCGAGCTCGATGACATCAGGGGCGTCGCACTGTTCCGCCGCGTGCCGGAAGGTTACACCGAGCTGCACGCCGACGATCTCGATTCTGCCGACGAGGGCGCAACGCGCCAGAAGGGCGCGATCGTGATCCGGCTGCCCGCGCTGGAGCAGGTCGAGCAGGACAAGGAAGCTTACGCCCGCGCCTCGCGCGTGCTGCATCGTGAGAGCAATCCCGGCAATGCCAGGCCGCTGGTGCAGCGTCATGGTGATCGTGATCTCTGGCTCAACCCGCCGCCGATCCCGCTGACCAGCGACGAGATGGACGCGGTCTACGATTTGCCTTACGCGCGCGCGCCGCATCCATCCTATGGGGACGCGAAGATCCCCGCCTGGGACATGATCAAGTTCTCGGTGACGATCATGCGCGGCTGCTTCGGCGGCTGCACCTTCTGCTCGATCACCGAGCACGAGGGCCGCATCATCCAGAACCGCTCGGAAGGCTCGATCCTGCGCGAGATCGAGAAGATCCGCGACAAGACGCCGGGCTTCACTGGCGTGATCTCCGACATCGGCGGCCCCACCGCCAACATGTACCGGATGGCCTGCAAGGACCCCAAGGTCGAGGCGGCATGCCGGCGGCCGTCCTGCGTCTTCCCCGAGATCTGCCCGAACCTCAACACCTCGCATGACGACCTGATCCGGCTCTATCGCAAGGTGCGCGAGACCAAGGGCATCAAGAAGGTGATGGTCGCCTCCGGCGTGCGCTACGACCTTGCGGTCGAGAGCCCCGAATACATCAAGGAGCTCGTCACCCATCACGTCGGCGGCTATCTGAAGATCGCGCCCGAACATACCGAGCGCGGCCCGCTGGACAAGATGATGAAGCCGGGCATCGGCGCCTACAACAAGTTCAAGCGGATGTTCGATGAAGCGGCCGAGCGCGCCGGCAAGAAATATTACCTGATCCCCTATTTCATCGCGGCGCATCCGGGCACGACGGACGAGGACATGATGAACCTCGCGCTCTGGCTCAAGAAGAACCGCTATCGCGCCGACCAGGTGCAGACCTTCCTGCCCTCGCCGATGGCGACCGCGACGGCGATGTATCACACCGGCGTCAATCCCTTGCGCGGCGTGCGGCATGGCGGCAGCGACAAGGTGGAGGCGATCAAGGGCCTGCGCCAGCGCCGCCTGCACAAGGCGTTCCTGCGCTATCACGATCCCGACAATTGGCCGGTGCTGCGCGAGGCCCTGATCGAGATGGGCCGCCGCGACCTGATCGGCTCGCAGCCGCACCAGCTCGTGCCTGCGCACCAGCCGCCCGGCACCGGCAAGGCCGCCGGCACCAAACGCCCCGTTCGCCCCGGCGGCAAGACGCAGCGCTTCACGACCAAGGGTCTGCGGGTGATGAAGTAGCGGGCGCTACGCGCCTGCTACAGCGCGAGCACGACCTCGCCCGAGACCGCATCCGTCACGCCGCGTCCATTGCCCTGATCCTCGAGCACGGACCTGAAACTGTCGAGGGTCTTGATCATCGCAGGGCGGGCCGCGACCATCGCATCCTGGCTGGCCCAGGTGCCGATGAGGCAGAAGGTCTGATCGCCGGTCTTGATGATGACGCCGTGCTCCAGCCCGGGCCATTTGGCCTTGCCGTTCCGGTGCGCGTCGAGGAAGGCGGCTTCCTCGCCCGGCTTCACCTTGAACTTGACCACGTTGTAAACCTGCATGATGCGCCTCCGAAAAAAATGAATGGATGAAAACGGGCGCCACGCGAGGTCGGGAACGAAAAGTCCACATGGTCGCCCAGCCGATTGTCGCCCTCGCGCGCGGCGCCGTCACCGTGACAAATCAGCGTGGCGATCTCGGTCTTTTCAGACCGCCGAAAACAAAGTGCGAAAACAACCCCATGCACAGTAGACGGCATGAACGGGATCAATGACTTAGCCGCAGCGCTGCAACGCTGACGCGTCGGGCAGAGCGGCGTTGCCCCGTCGGGCAAAGCAGCGGCATGATGGCATGATCGGACGCAGATGCGTGACGTCCAATTGGCGCTCTACTAGCAGTGCCGCTCATCCCGACAATCGCACGGCATCCTCGTTGCTCGGCAGGCCGCACTGACGTGCGACAGCGGGCCGTTGACTTTGGCCCCTATATGCAACATATGAAGTTACATGAGACGCGATTCCCGATTGTCCGGCGTGCTCCACGTGCTGCTGCACATGGCGCAACAGCCCGGCCCGTTCACGTCCGAGACCTTGGCGAAGGCGATGGACACCAACCCGGTGGTGATCCGCCGCATCATGGCGGGCCTGCGCGAGCTCGGTTACGTCCGCTCCGAGAAGGGGCATGGCGGCGGCTGGCGGCTTGCGTGTGACCTCGCGAAGGTGACGCTGCGCGACGTCTACGCCGCGCTCGGCAGCCCAGCGCTGCTGGCCATGGGCAACAGGACGGAGTCGCCGGGCTGTCTCGTCGAGCAGGCCGTCAATGCCGCGCTCGACCAGGCCTTTCACGATGCGGAAGCGTTGCTGCTGTCGCGCCTCGGCGAGGTGACGCTGGCGATGCTGAGCGAGGATTGTCGCAAGCGCCTCGGCTCGCGCAAACATCAGGGCCTGCGCGCCCATGGCGCGTGACCGCCGCATCAGCAAGGACGACGCCATGACCAACATTCAAGACATGTTCTCCGATCCGCAGGCCGTGGCGCGCTACACGGAAGGCCCGCCGCGCTTCGTGCCCGGCTACAATGCGATGCTGTCGATGGCGGCGATCCTGCTGGCCGAGCGCGCGCGTAACGATGCGCGGATTCTCGTCCTCGGTGCCGGCGGCGGCCTGGAGCTGAGGACGTTTGCGCAGGCGCAGCCGCGCTGGCGCTTCGACGGCGTGGACCCGTCCGCGGCGATGCTGGGGCTCGCGAAACAGACCCTGGGCCCGCTGGCGCCGCGCGCGCATCTTCACCAGGGCTATATCGACGATGCGCCGGCGGGACCGTTCGACGGTGCCAGCTGCCTTTTGACGCTGCACTTCGTCGACGTCGCAGAGCGCCGCCGCATCGCCTCCGAGATCCGCCGCCGGCTGAAGCCGGGCGCGGCTTTCGTGGTAGCTCATTTGAGCGCGCCCAGTGGCGAGGAGGAGCGCCCGCTATGGCTGTCGCGGTATTCCGCGTTCCTGGCTGCGACCCGATCGGCATTGTGCTGCGCCATGACATATCCTTGTTCTGATGGCGGCATCACACGAATGATCCGCGTTAGCTCACGATTGGTCCAGCCGCAGCTTCTTCCAAACCGGCACGAGCCTGGATAGCGAGGCTTCGTTCTGCAGCCTGCGAGTCGAAGTATTCCTCGATCGAATAAACCTTGCCCCATCGCAGCTTGAAGACGTGGACACCCCTGTTCACATACGAGCTTTGGCCGTCGAGTAGCCTCGCATTGGCCCGCCACTTGACGAACACTGTGGTGTTCCATGGCCAACCCGTCACTTCGACCTGCTCAATATCTATGTGAAGCTTCGGGAAAACACGGCCCATGCGCTCGAACCATTGCTTTACCGATTGCTTTCCATGTCGCTCACCCCCCAACGCATGATCTCCGGCAACCCAGTGATACGCGTTTGGTGTTAGGTCCTTTGCAGCATCATCCCAACGCTGGTTGTTGACATGATCGAAGCTCCTGCGGATCTCTTTTTTGACAATGAGACTGTAGACCATTGATGCCACCTGTTAGCCGACGGCTCTGCAAGACGGATGGATACTTCCAGATACTGACAGCTGCTCCGGGTCACGACGGCGATCTGTTCGGACAGCTGGCTGACGGGCGGCCCCGCAGGCGGCGGCGGCGCAATAGTCAGAGCCAGCGGCGAACCTCGGCCTTGTAGCGGCGGTAGTCGTCGCCGAACTTCGCTTCGAGATAGCGCTCCTCGCGGGCGATCACCTGCGTCTGGATCGCGATCAGCACCAACGGGAGCAAGGCCAAGGCGATCGGCCCGTCGAAGCCGATCGCAAGGCCGGCATAGACAAGCGTCATGCCGAGATACATGGGATTGCGGGTCCACCGATAAGGACCGGTCGTTGCGATGAGGGTCGTTGGCTGCGACGGCGGAACGTTGGTGCCCAGCCGCCGGAACAGCCCCGCCGCCGCAAGCATCATCGCCGCGCCGGCAACGAACAGCAGCGCGCCCGCCGCGAGCAGCAACCGCCAGTCGATGCCGAAAGAGCGCAGGGTGACGAACCGCTCCGCCGCCAGCCCCAACAGCAGCGCGCCCAGATAGACGAGGGGCGGAGGGAAGCGCACACCCGCGCTGTCTCGTTCGACGGCCATGCTCATCCTGCATCTGAGCTGTCAAACCACCATCGACTGCTGGGCGAAGATACCCGCCATCGCGCCGTGCGACGATGCCAGGGTGACCGATGGCGGCGTGATGGGGTTGGCGAGGTCGCCGGCGGCGTAGATGCCGGGCATGCTGGTTTCGCGGCGCTCGTCGACCTTGAGAATGATGCCGAGGGGTGTCTTCACCGTGGCGAGGCCCAGTGATTCATGCAGGCTTGCGGACGGCTTGTTGCGCGGATGCGCGAACAGGATGTCGACCGCGACATCGGGGCCGGTATCGAGCTTGACGGTGGCGTTACGGGCCCCGCGTTGGGCGATCCCGGTGATCCGGCCATCGACGACAGGGACGTTGCGGCGAGCCAGATCGGCCCGGATATCGGGCGGAATGTCGTGACCATCGGCGAAGAGCGTCAGCTTGTCGGTCCAATCGCGGAACAGCCTGACCTGATTGTGCGACTGCGGGCCGGACCAGACGAGGCCCCAATGCTGGCCGGCGACTTCAAAGCCGTCGCAATAGGGGCGAGGCACGATAGACCCGCCCCAGCCTTCGGCAAAACCCGGAACGTCAGGCATCTGGTCAACGATGCCATAGCTCAGGATGAGGCGGCGCGCCCCAAGGCTTTCGCCATCGCCAGTGAGGACGGAGAATTTGTCGATGGTGCCAGAGATGCTGTCAGCCCGGGCGTTGACCAGCCTGACCGTGGGATAACGCGCCAGCTGCTGCCGCGCCTCGGCCAGGATGTCCAACGGTGGCTTGTGGATCGTGGCCGAGCAGACCATGCGAGTGCTCAGCGAAGCGGTTGCGCGGCAGGCCGGTATCGAGAACGGTCACCTTGCGGCGGGCACGGCCGAGCTGCAGGGCGCCGGCGAGACCGGCAAAGCTGCCGCCGATGATGATGACGTCATCCATGGTCGAGACTCCGTTTGGAGGACTGGTTGAAACCTGCCGATTGGCTTGCACATTTCAGATACTACGTGGTATCTTAATGTCGGGATTAGAACACTGTCAAGTACTGGAATTGTCGTGACCGAAAACAGCCAGGGCCGGCGCGGCCGGCCCGCCAACGAGGCGCTTGGCCAAACGATCGTCGACGCTGCGCGCGAACTCTTTGTGGAATTGGGTTTTCAAGCGACGACATTGGACAAGGTCGCGCAGCGGGCGAAAATATCCAAGCTCAGCATCTACAGGCACTACGAGAACAAGGAGGCGCTGTTCGGTGCGGCCATGGCGGCCGGCTGCCGTCAGTTGTTCGCACCACAGGCTCTTCCTGAAGGAGGCGACGGTTCGGTCGAAGATCAGCTCATGGCGATTGGATCATTACTGCTTCGCACGCTGTTGAGACCGGACGTGCGCAGTGTCGAAGCCATGGTCATGGCCGACAAGACCAGTCAAAACGCGTTGAGCAAGCTCCATTTCGAAGCCGGCCCCGCCCATGTCATCGCCCAGATCGAAGCCGTGCTGCGTCAGTTGCACGCGAAGGCGCTTCTGAATGTGCCCGATCCTCTCCGGTCCGCCCGCTTGTTTGCCGCGCTTTTCAAAGGATCCGATCTCCTGATGATCGCACGTTTCGATCAGGCGAGAGCAGAGGACGACAACGAGATCGAATCCTATTGCCGGTCGGCCGTCGCCATGTTCATCGCCGCGCACGGTGGCAGCGGCCGCGCGGGCGGATATTTGCCTGCCCCAAGATCAAAAAACAAAACTTGAATCGCGCGTGACCGCGTCGGCCAGCAGGTCAAGGCAGGCCGGCCGATCATGGAAATTGACGAGTCGGCCGTACGGTCCGACTAACGTCCCCCCGGGGGCTTTCTTCCCGACCGAGAGGTTGATGACGCTGAAATACGCCCGGCCCTCACTTTGCCTGAGAAGACAAGCAGAGCCCAGGTTGGTTTCGCGAGCGCAGCCGCCAGATGTGCAACGCGGGTGTCTGCGCTGATGATCAAATCAAATCCGGTTTGCTGATGCATGCGAGGGGACCAATACCGGCTGCTGCTTCTGCGATTGGCCCCGTGCGAAATAATTCCCAAGCCGATGCGTCGCATAGATCGTCGCAAACGCGATGCCCACGCCGGCAATGACGTCGACGAAGAAGTGTCCACCACCAATCGGGGTCGCCGCCAACACGACGGCATTCCACAAGGTCCCTGCGACTCTCAGCCAACCGATCGGCCATAGCGCCCATGCGTAAAGGACGGCCGTGATGGCGTGGAAGCTCGGAAATGTCAGAAGGGGACCCAGGCTGAACGCGTCCAGCACCCTGGTGGTACCATCACGCACAAGGGGAAGCTCGCGCAGGGTGTCATAGTAAACGGAAGGCTCGATGTTCGGATGATCCGCCGGCAGCAGGCCCAACGCATGATAAACGCCTGTGGCAGGAACCAGTGTTGAAATGACCGTGGTGACGATCAGCGTCAGTGCGAAGCAGAGAACGAATTCTGCAGCCCGTCGATAGAAACCGCACAAGGGCAGAAGAACGACCAGCACGGCAAGCTGCACGAATATGGAATTGTAGGTCGGGGCAAGCGCGCGGATCAATCCCGGCCGGTCGTTCACAAACGACAGATATGCTCGAAAATCCAACCCCAGCGCTCGATCGAATGCAAGCAGTCTGGCTTCCTGCATTGGGAGAGCCGCCGACGCCGCGATATAGCCCAGCGATGTGACGAGTATGAGGATCAGGATGATCTGCGCTAAGGTGAACAGCGTCGCATAGACTCGCGGATTGCCGCGCCCGGATCTCGCGTTGCGATGTCCGATGTATCCGTAAAGCCCGGTCATTCCCAGGATAACGATGTAGCCCTTGGGTTCCATCCGGAAGCTGGTCAGCAGAACGCCGAGTGCGAGCAAGACCAAGACCACGCCGATGATGATCCAGTTCAGCTGGAACAGCCTCAGGGAAAGCTCCACGTCTCCCTTTACGTTTGAGAGCATCCTGGCTGATCCGAAACGTCGTCCACCCTTTGTGGTTGTCATCTGACATTCCTGCATTCCAGGGGAATGTTTCTGCCAATACAACCATTAATAAACGTACAACACAGGCGTGCATCACAGATCGGGAACAACTTGCAACAATGGATGCCAATTTTTCCCGAGCTTGGTCCGGAAAGGCGCCGGTGCCACGTGGCGAAGCGGTCATTTCTTGCCCGCGGTTCGCAATGGGTTAACCTTGCGCATCGCGTTGCCGGATTGAGCCGTCAATCCCAGCGCGGTTCAGCAACCAACCGCAACATTTGATTACCTTTCTCCTCTAGGTTGCAATGGTCTGGGAGAAGGGTTCCGTCATGACCACCGTCGAATTGCCCGCGGATACGCCGGCGCAGACATCCGCTGCGCCCCATGTCCGCATTCTTTGCATCCTCTTCTTCTTCTCCGGCTTTCCGGCGCTGATCTATCAATTGACCTGGCAACGGAGCCTGTTCCGGATCTTCGGCGTCAATTCGGAATCGGTGACGATTATCGTGACCGCGTTCATGCTCGGACTCGGACTCGGCAGCTTGTGTGGCGGCTGGATATCCCGGCGCACCAACGTCAGGCCATTGTTGCTTCTAGGAGTAATCGAGCTTGCGACTGCTGCATTCGGATTGGCCTCCCTCCAGATCTTCGAAAAGGTGGGCGCTCAGGTGGCTGACCTGCCGTTGCCCGCCCTTGCCGCCATCAACCTTGTCCTGGTGCTGGTGCCAACCCTTCTGATGGGCGCAACGCTGCCGATCCTGGTCGCCTATCTGGCACGACTTTCCGGACAGATCGGCGACGCCGTCGGCACTCTCTATTTCGTCAACACGCTCGGTGCCGGTGCCGCGTGTCTCGTATGCGCCATCCTGATTTTCCCCTTTCTCGGCATGCATGCGGCGATCACGATCGCGGCTGGAATCAATATTGCGGTCGGCGCCGGGGCAATCGCGGCGCACGTCCTGCCTGGCCGCAGCACGACGAACGGTTCGCCAAAGTCGGGCAACGCATCAGGAACACCGCCAATTCTCGGCACGGGCTTGGTCGTGCTGCTCGCAATGGCGGGGGGATTCATCTCGCTGTCCTACGAGATCTACCTGTTCCGCGTGATGTCGTTCGCCTCGGGATCGAGTTCGCTGGCTTTTGCGATCACGCTATATGCTTTTCTGACCGGGATCGCGGTCGGCGCCCGACAGGCCGGACAGTCCTGCAGGACACTCGCGCCGCAGGCTGCGCTCCGCAAAGCCGCGAGCGATCTCATCTGGGCCAACTTGTTCGGTGCGCTGTTTCTTCCTTTGATGACGCAATTGGCATGGACCGGCGCCGGCGCAATCAGCGTTGCAGTCGTCATTACCTACCTGATAGCGCGGCAATGGGGCGCACTGCTCCCCTATCTCTCGCAATTTGGCATCGCTGCGGACGAACAGGTTGGTCAGCGGACGGCGCTCCTGTATTTCGCCAACATCGTAGGCTGCGCCAGCGGGGCTATCCTCACCGGCTTCGTGCTGACGGACTACTTCGGAATCCGGCAAATCTCGGCAATATTGCTCGTTGGCGGCACGATGTCCGCATTTGCATTGATTGCGGTCAGCGAAACAACCCGGCAGGAGCGGTATCTTCTTGGCCGACTTGCCATTGCGGTTCTCGTGCTCGGCCTCGGCGCAAACTCCTTGTTGAGCCAGCGGCTATTGGAGAATTTGCAGGCGAAGGCGGTCAGCGACCGCGACTTCCTCCATGTTGTCGAGAATCATAGCGGCATCATCACCGTCGACAACGAGGGCACCGTCTTCGGCAACGGCATGTATGACGGCCGCTTCAACACAGACCTGAAGTCCGATCGCAACGGCATCGTCCGCCCCTACGCGCTGAGCCTCTTCCACCCTGCGCCACGACAGGTGCTGATGATCGGTCTCTCCTCCGGTTCGTGGGCCCAAGTCATCGCCAACAATCCGGATGTGGAATCGCTCACGATCGTCGAGATCAATCGCGGATATGTCGAGTTGATCGCCAAACACGACAATGTCAAATCGATCCTGAACAATCCCAAGATCAGGATTATCGAGGATGACGGACGCCGTTGGCTGCGCCATCATCCCGACGCTCAGTTCGATGCGGTCGTCTCCAACACGACGTGGCACTTTCGGGCCAACGCCGCCAATTTGCTCTCGTCGGAATTCCTGGGCCTCGTGCAGCAACACCTGAAGCCCGGTGGAGTCTACTTCTACAACACCACCAATTCGCGGCGGGCGCAGCGCACGGGCTGCACTGCATTTCCCATGGCGCCCGGTTCTTGAATCATATGGTGCTGTCGCAGACGCCGATCGCTTGGGATCATGCTCGCTGGCGACGAACGCTGGAAACCTACAGCATTGACGGAAAACCCGAGTTTGCTTCCGATGAGGCTGACCGCGCTCGGCTGGATGCGCTGATGGCCGACTTCCGTCAGGATGGTCCTACGATCGAACCATGTCCGCAGCTGCTGGAGGCTACTGCCGGCCAAAAGCTCATTACGGACGACAATATGGGTACGGAGTGGCGCTACTTTCTCGGCTTGGAGTGACTTAGCGTTCCGATACGAGTATCCGGCAACGCGAGCCGCAAGATCGCGTGCCTCTGTGCCTCAGCACAGGGGCAAAATCTGCGACAGCTTCCGCAAACCAGCTCCGACAAGCCTTTGGCTCTGGATTCGTCATTTGAGCCGCCGAGTTTGGTGCCCGTTTGCATGCCGACAAACCTGGCTGACCGATATCGACTTTGCAGTGCGACGGCGGGCCGCGCGCCGCACGTTCACGGGGCTGGCACCCCTGAGAGGGTTCTCTGCTCTAACATTACAAATTTATGACCGCGACACTGAGGCGACCCTATTTCGGGCCTTCTTCCTGCACCAACTCGGTCGCTAGTGCCCAAAGCACGTTTTCAGAAACGCGGCAGGTGAAATATCTTTCCTGCCGCATGTGTGCCGTTTCACATCTTTTACGTGAAACAACGCTACGATCCAATCGAACGCCCTTTTACCAATGTCAGTGTTTTTCAGCAGTTGCAGCTATTGGGGCTCCTAATGAGTAGTGGTCGGATTTGCGACCGTATGGTCATTTTGAACCAACGGGTCTGTTTTC
Organism: Bradyrhizobium sp. LHD-71; assembly: GCF_031157255.1. Classification (GTDB taxonomy): domain Bacteria; phylum Pseudomonadota; class Alphaproteobacteria; order Rhizobiales; family Xanthobacteraceae; genus P52-10. The sequence goes on from NZ_JAVIFX010000027.1 coordinate 102,613, forward strand.
TCAACTCTCAACTTGCAGAACTCCGAAACCTCCGCGTTCGTATATCGAAGACCGTCGAGAGAAGCAGCGGCAAACGATCGGAAGTCCGAGGTATTTGGGCCAAGCGGCGCAGGCGACCGCTCTAATAAAGTTCTTGTGGTGTAGTGTCCGGTTAGGGCCAATGACGACCCGCCGCCCCGTCACGGCTGCTTCAGCAAGCGCCGATGGAGGGTTGCGGCTTTGGGCTGCCTGGCAGCCCACTCCAGGTTACGTTCGCCATCGATCTTCACCCAGGACCTACGGGTCGGCGCATCGCGCGCGCCGACGACCGCTATGGGCTATGACCGGGCATTCGCCGCGACTGGTCAGGAACGAGTGCCTCCGTCCCTGCCCCGAAAGAAGTAAAGCTTGGCCAAAAAGCAGAGCGCGGCAATAAGGAGGCTCTCGGTAAACAACAGCGTGGCCGTGAACAGGACCGGCTCTCGGGACGGAACAATCGTTCTGACGAGGCCCAGATTTTCCCAGCCGATCGTCAGGCGTCCGAATAGATAGGGATACAGGGCAACCGAAATTGCGGCTGTTACAAGCCCTGCTATCGCCATGCACTTCTCCCAAAGCGGGCGAGCAGCCAAGCGGTCGAGAACCTCTGATCTCATCTTCCGGCGCTCGGCGTCGCTCATGAGCAAGACGCGGCGATCGAGAACACCGACCTTGGCAAACCACCGTTTCCATCGCGGCCAATTTGCGAACCGTTGAGCCTGGCTCTCTTCGTATCGTGCTTCGTTCATGGCGGGCTTGCGAATATGCGCGTCGGTCCCTGGCACTGACGACGGGGAGAGCACGACGTTATCTGTACAGGCTTAAGAGATGTTTTTCGAAACGCTAACGCCACGCGCGGGAGCAGCACCGACGTTAACCCTATCGGCAAATGATTCCGCAGCCGCCGACAGATTGCCTCATTGGCGCGGAGAATTTTCAGCGGCACGAACCTCTGTCAGAGGCGCATTATGCTGAGAATGGCGTTGTTGGGCCTCCTCATCCTGTTGAGTGCAGGCGTGCTGTCGGCGATGGAGCTGAGCGCACCGCCGCGTCGCGCGGCTGCGATCGTGCAACCGCTTGCCGAGCAAGACGCAGGCATGTCCGCTTCACACGACGCCTTGGCGAAGGCCGATCGCCTCGACCTTACCCCTGCGATCAGCGCGATGCCGGCACAGGCTCCGGTCGAAAGCAGCATGGCTCCGGCGGAAGAGACCCATGCCGGCTCTCCCGGACCGGAGCCGGCCGTTCGTCCTCGGCATACTCCGAAAAAGATCGCGGCCGCAGAACGTCCCAAGCCGAAGCCGAAGCCGAAGGCGACCGTCGTCAAGCGAACCGCCGACGTCCCGCGCTCGAAGACCGCAGGAAATGCCGAGCCCTGCCGGCTGAAGGCGTTTGGCGGCTTGCTCAAGGCATTGAATTTCAACGGCTGCGAAATCTGAGCGCGCGTCCCGGCGCGGCAGATCGAAGCCGAGCGCTCTGAGTTCGGAAGCATCAGCTGGCCAGGGGCTGGTTCATCCCCAAGGGGCGCTTACGGTTGCACACCCGTGTCGCCATCTTTCCTCCGATCGACGCCTCGCAAATGCTTCCGATCATCCATATGTTGCCCTCATGAAAAAGATCGGATTTCTTTCCTTCGGGCACTGGACCCCCTCGCCGCAATCGCAGACCCGCTCTGCCAGCGACACGCTGCTGCAATCGATCGAGCTTGCGGTTGCCGCAGAACAGTTGGGGGCCGACGGCGCCTATTTCCGCGTGCATCATTTCGCGCGCCAGCTCGCCTCGCCGTTTCCGCTGCTCGCGGCCGTCGGCGCGAAGACTCATAGGATCGAGATCGGCACGGCCGTGATCGACATGCGCTACGAGAACCCGCTCTACATGGTGGAGGACGCGGGGAGCGCCGACCTCATCGCCGGCGGCCGGCTGCAGCTCGGCATCAGTCGCGGCTCGCCCGAGCAGGTGATCGACGGCTGGCGCTATTTCGGCTATCGGCCGGCCGAGGGCCAGAGCGATGCCGATTTGGGGCGGCGCCACGCCGAAGTCTTCCTCGACCTGCTCCGCGGCGAAGGCTTTGCCGAGCCCAATCCGCAGCCGATGTTTCCCAATCCGCCCGGGCTGTTGCGCATCGAGCCGCATTCGCAGGGCTTGCGCGAGCGGATCTGGTGGGGCGCCGGCTCGAACGCGACCGCGGTGTGGGCCGCCAAGCTCGGCATGAATCTGCAGAGCTCGACGTTGAAGAACGACGAGACCGGCGAAGCCTTTCACGTGCAGCAGGCGGCGCAAATCCGTAGCTTTCGCGCGGCATGGAAAGAGGCGGGGCACAGCCACGAGCCGCGCGTCTCCGTCAGCCGCAGCATTTTCGCGTTGCTGGACGATCGTGACCGCGCCTATTTCGGCAGAAGTGGCGAAGGCGAAGACCAGATCGGCTTCATCGACCCGCGCACGCGGGCGATCTTCGGACGCTCTTATGCGGCGGAGCCGGAGGTGCTGATCGAGCAGTTGCGGCAGGACGAGGCGATCGCGGAAGCCGATACGCTGCTGCTGACGATCCCCAACCAGCTCGGCGTCGATTACTGCGCGCATGCGATCGAGGCGATCCTGACGCATGTGGCGCCGGCGTTGGGGTGGCGGTGAATTGCGTGGGCGATCGTCGATTTATCCGCATTCGTAGCGATGATCGAACAGAAAGAAAGTAAGGGCCCGATTTTCTCTATTGTCGAAAACGGGCCCCTTCACATCAATGCATGTGGCTAATGAGATAGATGCCACCGCCGACGACCAGGATCGCCGGCACGGCCCAAAGAATCAATACGGGCATTGTCCTCTCCTCCAATGACTGCTCCCGGCAAGGTAACGGGAAAAAGTAGCAAATGTTCCGCGCTGCTCGGAACGGTCATGCTGGTAGCGAGTTCATCGCTGCGCCGCATGAAGCGGCGAGGGAGAATGCGATGAAGAAGTTCATGCTGATATCAGCCGCCGCCCTGCTCGTGTCGACGAGCGCGATGGCACAGTCCACCGTCGTCACCACCACGGGCGCGGCTCCCGGCGCGACCGTGCAGATCGAGCCGGAGTATCGCACCAGGATCCGCTCCTACGTCACCGAGCAAAAGATCCGTCCGGTCGAGACGCGCGAGAAGATCGTCGTCGGCTCGCCGGTGCCGCGCGACGTCGAGCTCGTGGCCGTTCCGAGCGACTGGGGCCCTTCGCTCACCAAGTATCGCTACGTCTATTCGGGCAGCCGCGTGATGCTGGTCGATCCCGAGACCCGCATGGTCGTCCAAGCGGTGGACTAGCTGCGTCGCCTGGCGGGCCGTCACACGGCGGCCCGCCCACCCGCCCTTGGTTCGTTTCGCGGTAGCGCCTGATGCCCATCATTCGATATTTCATCTTTGCAGGCGCATTCGTCGTGGCGCTGCTGTTCCTGCTCGAGCGCAATCTGGCGCCGACGGCGAAAGCATCCGCGGTGCCTGATGTCGACCGGACGACCATTCGCATCCACTCCGCCCGCGCTTGGCCAGAGAAGATCATCCTGGACACGTCCACCGGGATTGTTGCCGCGGCTTCCTCACCTCTGATCGCCGAGGCCCCAAGCCACACTGCGGGCGATGCATTGGCGTTGGCCGACTCGCCGAAGCCGGAGACGAAAATCATACCCGCACCTCGACGCAACGCGACGCGGGCAGCCGACCTCCGCCCAAATCGCACGGCCCGCTCGGCGGCCTCGCGTCGGCTCTACGATCGCCAAGTGATGGATCGCCATGTGATGGTCGGCGCATTCTGAACGGCGCTGGCGTCGCGTGATTGCGCGGCAACAGACGCACGGCCCGAACACCCGACCTGGATGAACAGTGGATGAATGAACGGGCATCGCGCCAACGTTATGCGTCCCGGAACGGCATGATGCAGCGATCATTGGCGTCAAAGTTCTCGACATGAGGAACGTTTGCGCAATTGCCAGTTTATCCCGAGCCTGATCTGGCGCTTTTGTTTTGGAAACCCACTGGAGGAAAACGGACATGAGGATCCTGAAGCTTTCTGCGGCTGCGGCCGCGCTGTTGGCGGGCACGGCGCTCGCCGTTGCGCAATCGAGCTCGACGGTCGGTACCGGCGGTTCGTCGGCCGGCGGCGGCACCAGCAACTCGACCGTCGGCACCGGCGGCTCTTCGGCTGGCGGCAGCGGCTCCGGCTCGGCCTCGACACTCGGCACCGGCGGCTCCTCGGCGGGCGGCGGCACCAGCAGCTCGACCGTCGGCACCGGCGGCTCCGCGGCGGGTAGCGGCTCCGGCAGCGGCTCGGCTTCGACGCTCGGTACCGGTGGCTCATCGGCCGGCGGCGGCAAGAGCTCGTCCAGCGTCGGCACCGGCGGATCCGCAGCGGGCTCGGGCTCGAACTCCGCATCGACGGTCGGCACCGGTGGCTCGTCAGCCGGTGACGGCAAGAGCGGCTCGACTGTCGGCGCCGCCGGCTCGTCTGCCGGTCATGCCAGCGACAAGGGCATGGAGAAGGGCAAGGGCCACAACAAGGACGAGTGGAAGAAGGACAAGAACTAGTCCGATCCCGGGAGCGGCCACGTGCCGCTCCCTTCGTCCATGTTGAGGAGGACACGCAATGAACAGATCAATCGTTGCGATTACGGCACTGGCTCTGATGAGCAGCGCTGCATCGGCAGAAACCATGGAAAAAACCGGCAAGACGGCATCCGGCCAGAACTGCAAGGTCACGGTCGAGAAACATGCGGACGGCAGCATCACTGCAGCCGGCTCGTCGCGTTCGGGCACGACCGGATCGACCTCGTCGAGCGGCTCGCTGTCGAGCTCGAGCTCGGCAGGCGGATCATCGGTGAACGTGCAGGCCGGCGGCGGCAGCGTTTCGAGCTCATCGTCGACGGCGGGCGGGCCTGGCTCCACCAGCGCCAGCACCATCACCGTCAACGGCTGCACGATCTCGACCTCGTCACCCTGACATTCATGAAGGATGGAAACATGAGAACGCTCCTGACGACTTCGGCAGTGGCAATTCTGCTCGCTGCCGCGACACCAGCTCTTGCACAGACCAGCATGACGGGCGGAACGGGCGGCTCGGCCGCAGCGGGCGGCACATCCGCCTCCACCGTCGGCACCGGTGGTACCTCAACCTCTGCGACCGGCCGCACCGGCTCGTCGATTGCGGCCGGCGGAAGCGCCGCCGCCGTGGACGGCAAAGCCAAGACCGGCGTCAGCATGAACAAGGGCAACGGTCCGGTGATGAACTCCAACGCGCGGGCGCAGGCCCATGAGGGTGGCACGTTCAGCCGCTCGCATACGCGCACCAAGGTCAAGGCCGGCGAAGAGGTCGGCTCCACCACCAAGACCATGTCGCATGTGCCGGGCTCGAAGCCGACCATGTCGAGGACGACAACGACTGCGCGCTAGACGCAATTCGTGCATTCATTCCGCAGCTGCTGCCCGACTTGTTCGGGCAGCTTTTGTGTTGTGACCTGTCAGCCGCCGTGCAGGCTGTGGCTGATCCGGGTCACCACGGCGTCCCAGCGACGCTTCTCGGCGGCGGGATAATTGATCAGGACGCAGTGGACATAGCCGCGAGTGAAGTTACAGCGGTTGTACCAGACCTTGTCGCGCTTGATGCTGGACACCACGAAGAAGTTCGACGTGATCCGCTTGTAGATGATTCCCGACGGAGGGTTCTTCCGGGCCAGGAATTCAGCCGGCGAAACGCCTTGCTGGTTCACGACGGCCTGAACGGTGAGGTCTGCGCTGCCGTCGGAGCTGCGAAAATGCTGGCCGTATCCGTCGGGCCGGCCGGCCGGCTCCGTGAAGATCGAGGCGGGGATGTCGACCGAAGTTCCGGATTCCGGGATGCGGTAGGTGGTCCAGCCGTTGGCGCTGGCGACAGATGATGTCGCACAGAGCGCGACGATCGCAGCAGCAAGTCGCTTCATGTCGGCCTCATCAATTGCGGGGCGCCAGTTGCAGCTCCATCAGGGCGATGCGCTGGAGCGCAGCGGGATTGCGTTCACCGGCGCCGGCGGTGCGCAGGATGGATTCGGCGAGCGCATTGACATGCGAGGAATGCACCGGCTCCGGCAGCGTGGCGACCGCAGATTCCAGCGCGGCGGTCATCAGCTCGATCACCTCGGGGGAAAACTCGGCGTTGGAAAAGTTCTTCATCGTGCGGACCGGCCGCTTGTGGGGGCCGATGTTCAACGCCGGGAAAAAATGGAAGTTCCTTTGACGCGGCGACGCTTCATGCGGGGCCCGACGCACCCATCCTGTCACAGCAAAGCGGCTTTCAGGGCCTGTCGGTAGATCATCGCGGCCGCGAAGGAGAGCAGCGCGGCCGCTCCCGCGAAGACCATGAGAATCTTCAGGGTTTCGGCGTCGATGTCGGTTCTCGTCGCGCGGGATATTGCCCTTGCCAATGCGGCCATCATCGCCAGCTCCGAACCACCCGCGCGGAGCGCGCGGTCTGATTCGTGTAGCGTCGTTGAGCGCGTTTGCGTGTGAAGCAGATTACAGGTGATCTTGCGTGCTGCGCCTGGAATGGGCGAACCATATCCTGGCGCCTGAAACGGCAAAGCGAAGCACCGCGTTATTGAGGCAGGCGAGTCTGGCCGTGTTCCAGACGCCGCAAGGGAGCTCATCATGCCGACCAAACCGACCATCGCCCGCATCTGGCGCGGCTGCACCCGCCGCGATCTCGCCGACGCCTACCAGGCCTATCTGCAGGCCGAGGGCATTCCACCGCTGCGAAAGACCGCGCTTGGCGTGCAGCAATTGCGCGAGGACCGAGACGATGAGACGTGGTTCACCACCATCTCCTATTGGGCGGACATCGCGGCCATGACGGCCTTCACCAAGGGCGAGCCGACCAAGGTCCATCATCTCGCGCGCGATGCGGAGTTCCTGATCGAGCTGCCCGAGCGCATCGAGATCCACCGCATCCTGATCGACGAGCAGGGCCTGCGGTGACCAGGAAGCGCACTTGCATGACACTCTGCGCGTGGCTGTGCGGTTTCGCCGCAATGTTTCCAGCGGGCTAAATCACTATAGTCAGTGCGTCATGGCATATGTCGTCGACATAGACGCGCGCACCGCGCGTTTTGCTCTTCACGCCGGCCGCCTCCAAGCAGGCGGTTAGCCGGACGGCTGCGCGCCGTCCGGGCTCTTTTCCAGCTTTCGTTACCTCCACCGAGAGGTCGAATTGAAGCAGAAGGAGTGCGCCGTGCTGCCTCTTCCAAAAATCATGCTCACCGCAGCGGATTATCCGCGGCTCGAACAGCTTGCCCGTCTTGCCGCACAAAAAGGCGATCTGGACGGGATCTTCCTTACAGGTGAAATCAACCGCGCCGAGATCGTGCCGGATGCGTCCGACGATCTAAGCTCAGTCGTCACCATGGGATCATGGGTCACGTATTGCACGAATTGGGGCGTTCCGCGTCGCACCGTGCAATTGGTCTGGCCCGAGGCGTGCTGGAATCCGGAAAGCATTTCGGTCCTGACACCTTTGGGGGCGGCATTGATCGGACTGCGGGTCGGCGATCAGATGCCATATTTCGTGGCGGGCTGTCTGAACGTCGTCAGGGTTCAAAGCATCACCCAATCTCGCTCGAACGTCGTGCCGTTCTTCCGGCGGCCGCATCAAAGCAAGCCGTTCGATGACGATCCCGGACCAACTGCCGCGTAGGAGACATCACATGCGCAAGCTCGAAGCAGAGAGTCAGCAAGGGCAGACGATCTTGCCTCCGATCAAAATCACAGAGGATGAATCGCGGCGTCTCAGCTCGCTGGCGAATTCGACCATGGACCTGTTTCCTCGCGTCGCCCAGTTTCTGGCTCGGGAAGTGGAACGCGCAACCATCGCGCAAGCGGACGATTTGCGCGGCGTGGTCAGGATGGGTTCCAAAGTGAGCTACCGCGATGACGGGTCCGGCGCGAGCCGGGAGATCGTGCTCGTCTATCCGCACGAAGCAAACATCGAGCTCAACCGGATCTCGATCCTGACGCCCGTCGGAGCGGCCCTGATCGGCCTTTCGGAGGGACAGCGCATCGAATTCGAGACGCCCGACAAGCGAACAAGAGGGCTGACCGTTCTCGCCGTCTCCGAGTGAGGCTGTACGCCAATCAACTGAGGACAGGAGCGCGCCGGTCAGGCGCGTTCCGCCTGCCGCTCAAACGAGCCACGAAGCTCAGCCTCGTAACAGGAACGCCTCCGCGCTCTCCACGATTGAGTCTCGTCAGGCACAACAACGGGAACCGCCATGAAGAACATCGGTGCCGGTCAGATTGCCCTGTTGGTCGCTCTCGGAGCCATGTTGATCCTCACGGGCGTTTGGGGATTCTCGGTCTGGGGAGCCAGCAGCGGGGTTGAGATGGGCAAGCATGGCTGGATCGCGCTTGGCCTCGGAGCCTTCTTCTCCCTGCTCATCGGCTGCGGGCTGATGGCCCTGATGTTCTTCAGCAGCCGCAGCGGTCACGATGATGTCGCCGATCCCTTCCGCCAGCGGGACGGCGAAGACACATAGCCGCGAGGCGTGCTTGCGTGCTGCATCTCTCCGGCCGCGCACGCCCGTCCTCCTCGGGCCGCATCCTTACGAACAATTCATTTTCTGCGACCCTCTGACGCTCGCCTCGTCATGGAGGAACGGAGCGGGCTACCTGCCGTTGCTCCGGCATCCTCACCAACATGGAGCCCGACATGATAATGCATAGAACTTTCGTCGTCCTCGCGGCCGCCGGAGCAATGCTCTCGACGGCTGCCTCGCCGGTGCTCGCGGCACCGCTGCCGATCGGCAATCCCGGGCCGGACTCAGGCGTGCAGCAGGTGCAGTACCGGCATTGGCACGGACACGGACATCGGCATGGCTATTACGGTCACAGGCATCACCACGGCCATTACGGCACCGGCGCAGCCGTCCTCGGCGGCCTCGCGGCGGGCGCGATCATCGGCGGCGCCATCGCCAACAGCCAGGCTCAAAGCAACGCCGCCTCCTACTGCGCGCAGCGCTTCCGCTCCTACGATCCCGGCTCGGGCACCTATCTCGGCCGCGACGGTCTCCGTCACCCTTGCCCGTGAGGCACGTGTAAAGCTGCGGCAGCCTTCTCGTTCCGCTAGAGGCTGCCGCCACGGGCCTGCGCTCGCGAAGCGGTGAGCGTGTCTTGATTCCGCGCTCCGCCGCGCTATACGTTCCCGCCATGATGTTCACCTCCACATTTTTTCCGCTGATCTGAACGGCAGAACGTCGTTCCGGCGCTCCGGCGCCAACCAGATCAAACGGCTGCGCGCGATGCGCTAGCCGAACGGAGAGATGTGAAATGCCCAAGACCGAACAAACCGGCCTGACGCCTTGTCAGGTTCAGAGCTTCATCGACGACGGCTTCGTCAAACTCGGGAATGCCTTCAGCGCCGACCTTGCAAGGCGATGCAGGGACGAGCTGTGGGCGGATATCGGCCTGTCGCCGGACCAGCCCGAAGATTGGACCCAGCCCGTGATCCGCGTTGGCGCCAAAGCTTCGCCTCCATTCGTTGAAGCGGCGAATACCCGGCTTTTGCACAAGGCGTACGATCAGCTCGTCGGCGAAGGGCGCTGGCTTGCGCCGGCGGGCCTCGGAACCTTTCCGATCCGCTTCCCGTCATCGCAATCGCCAGGCGACGATGGCTGGCATGTCGACATGAGCTTTGGCACGTCCAATGCCGATTTCATGGAGTGGCGCGCCAATGTGACGAGCAGCGGACGTGCGCTGCTGATGCTGTTCCTGCTCTCGGATGTCTGCGACGACGATGCGCCCACGCGGATCCGCAAAGGCTCGCATGCGACCATCGCGCGCGAGCTGCTGCCCTATGGCGAGGCAGGCGCGACGCTGCGGCAACTCGCGGCCGGAGACTGGGCGTCGACGCAGGATTGCGACGTCGAACTTGCAACCGGCGCGGCGGGCAGCGTCTATCTGTGTCACCCGTTCCTGGTTCACGCCGCGCAACCGCATCGGGGAAAGCGGCCCCGCTTCATGGCACAGCCTCCGCTGCTGCCCAAGGGCGAGTTCGATCGGGCGCTGCCGCCCTCGCCGGTCCAGATCGCGATCCGGCGGGCTTGCGGGCTGACGGTGTAGTCGGACGACATCCGGGGACCGCCAAGCGGCCCCGGATGTCAAGCCGGACTATTGCACCTCGATGTTCGCGTCCTTGACCAGCTTGCGCCAGCGTTCCTCTTCCTGGGCGACATAGCGATCGAGCTCCTGGGGAGCGCTACCCACCATGATCAGGCCTTCGTTGGTCGCCAGTTGCTTGAAACCACCGGACTGCACGGCCTTCGCGACCGCCTGATTGAGACGCGCAATCACGGCAGCAGGCGTCTTGGCTGGAGCGTACAATCCGTACCAGGACTCGGCGGCGTAGCCGGGCACTCCAGCCTCGGCGACCGTCGGCAATTGCGGGAACGCGGCCGAACGCTCGGCGGATGTGACAGCCAGCGCACGGAGCTGACCCGCCGCCACCAGCGACGCCGCGCTGGCCACGGTGGTGAACATCACGTCGATCTGCCCGCCCAGGAGATCGCTGATTGCAGGCGCCGCGCCCTTGTAGGGGATCGCCGTCATCTTGACGTTCGCCATGGCGTTGAACAGCTCGCCGGCGAGATGGGCCGAGGTGCCGATGCCGAACGTGCCGAAATTGAGCTTGCCCGGCTTGGCCTTTGCTTCAGCGATCAGATCGGGAATCGAGTTGATCTTGGATGCGGGGTTGACGACGACGACATTGAAGGATCGTGCAATCAGCGAGACCGCCGCGAAATCCTTGTGCGGATCGAACGGCAGCTTGTTGTACAGGCTGGGATTGACCGCGTGCGCGAAGGTCGCCATCAGCAGCGAATAGCCGTCAGGCTCGCTCGTCGCCACCGTCTGGGTTCCGATGATGGTGCCTGCGCCCGGCTTGTTCTCGATGATCACGGGCTTGCCGAGGTCGGTCTGGATTTCCTGGGCGGTCGTTCGCGCGACGATGTCGGTACCGCCACCAGCCGCGAACGGCACCACGATCTTGATGATCTTCTCTGGGTATTCGGCCCGCGCCGGCGCGACGCCCGATCCGACCGCGACCAGCAAAGCTGTCGAGGCGAGGACGGCCCGGCGCGACCAGCGCCACACAGCGACTGCCTTGCCGGGACCGCCGTCTCGCCTGATGATGTTACCGATTGCCATGTGGACCTCCCATTCGGTCTTGGTTCAGATTTTTCAAACAAGGCTCGTCATGTCACGAACGCAGCTTGGCGCGCGTCCGCGATGGGGCGTCATGTGCTGGCGTCGAGAACGACCAACCCGTCGGCCGCCTTCACGCCTTGGCCTGCCGGGAGCACGAAGACCGGATTGATCTCAGCTTCACTGAGGCGCTCGCCCAGCTGCGCAACCATGCGCGAGAAAGCGACGATCGCTGCGGCGAGCGCTTCGACATCGCACCTCGGCCGGCCGCGAAAGCCATCCAGCAACGGCCATGTGACGAGCTCCCGCGCCATCGCGCCAGCTTCGGTCAGCGTCAGGCCGCCTTCCGGCGGAAGCAGACGCAGCGTGGTGTCCTGGAACAGCTCGGCGGCGATGCCGCCCATTCCGAGAAGGATGGCTGTCCCCAGCGAATCGCGATGCATCCCGAGAATGATCTCGACGCCACCTGAAATCATCTCCTGCACCAGAAATCGTTCCGGCCGCTTCCCGGCCTTGGGCGCGACTTCTTCTGCCATCACCGCCAGGCGCTCGCCGATCGTCTCTGCGGTCAGATTGACCGCGACGCCCCCGACGTCGCTCTTGTGCGCAATCTCGCGCGAGAGAATTTTGAGCACGACCTTGCTGCCCAAGTCTCGCGCCGCCTGCTCCGCCTCGCCTGCCGTAGCGACGATCTTCTCCGTCACAACCGGAACGCCAAAGCGAGCGAACAAGGCCTTGGCCTGCGCCTCGTCCAGCGTTCCCACCGGAAAATCGCTGATATCGACCAGTGTCTCCATCGATCCGGATATCTCGACCTGTCCCGGCATTCCCGCCTTGAGAAGTCCATCGAGCGCACGGGCGCAGCTCTCGGCGGAGGTGTAGGCCGGGACGCCGCGCTGCGTGAGAACGGAGACCACGTCGGGCGCGTAGGGGCTCACATAGGCGATCACGGGCTTGTCGCTCAGCGGCAGACAGTCGTGGATGGCGTCCGCCAGCAGCGCCGGCGATCCCACGGCTGAGGAGCCTGCAATGACGGCCAGCGCATCGTAGGAAGGGCTAGCAAGCAGGATATGAATGGCGGCGCGAAGCAGATCCGGCTGCAGGCCGGCCAGGGTCACGTCGATCGGATTGCGATCGAGCATGGCGTGCGATCCCGATTGCAAGGCGCGCAATTGCGCAGCCGAGTCCGCGTCGGGCGCGGGCGTCGCGAAGCCGGCGATCCCCAAACTGTCGGACAGGATCGTGCCGGCGCCGCCGGTCGAGGTGAGGATCGCCACGCGCCTGCCGGACAGCTTCCGTCCCGCGGAAAGAGCTGCGGGAATGTCGAGCAGGTCTTCGAATGTCCGCGCGCGGATCACGCCGAGCTGTCTGAAGAAGGCGTCGTACATGCGATCGGAGCCGGCAAGCGCTCCCGTGTGCGAGACGGCCGCCTTTGCGCCCGCCTCCGACCTCCCGATCTTGAAGGCGACGATGGGTTTGCCGGCGCGCCGCGCCTTGAGCACCGCCGCGCGGAAGCGGGCCGGATTGCGGATCGCCTCGATATAGAGCGCGATGACCCTGGTGGCGCTGTCGTCGGCAAGAAAGTCGATGATATCTGCGAGTTCGAGATCGGCTTCGTTGCTGGTCGACACCAGCTTGGACAGTCCGACCCCGCGCGCCGCAGCGCGCGACAGGACGGCGCCGAGAATGCCCCCGCTTTGCGAGACCAGGCCGATCGAGCCGGCCGGAAAATGGTCCATCGCCAGCGCGCCGGATGCCGACAGCACGATGTTGTCCGTGAGATTGACGAGCCCGATCGTGTTCGGCCCGAGAAGGCGCATGGATCCGGCGGCCTGCATGAGCTGCGTCTGACGTGCGGCGCCTTCCGCCCCCGTCTCGGTGTAGCCGCTGGCGAGAACGATCGCCGCCGCAGTGCCGCGCTCGGACAACTCGCGCACGGCGACATGGGCGCGTTCCGCGCCGAGCAGGACTAGGCCGACGTCCGGCACATCCGGCAGCGAAGCGACGTCGGCATAGCAGCGCAGGCCGCCGATCTCTCCGACCTTGGGATTGACGGGATAGATCGCACCCCCAAAGCCATGCTTCTTGAGATACGCAACAGGCCGCCCCGAGGTCTTGCCCGGGTCGGCGGAGGCGCCGATGACGGCGATGCTGCGCGGGCGGATCAGGCGCTCGATCGCGTTCATCGCTCAACCCTTCGACGAGGATTGCGCGAGGAAAGCCGTCACGGCCTCGCGATGCTCCGCGCTGGTGTAGCAGATGGCCTGCGCCTGGCTGCCGAGATTGAAGATGTCGTGCGCGGAATGCTCGAACGTCTCGTTCAGGATCGTCTTGCTCAGAGCGAGCGCGGTCGGAGAGCCCTGCGCCAGTTCGGCCGCCCAGGCCTGCGCGGCCGACATCAGCTCGGCCGCCGCCACCTTGCGATCCACGATCCCGAGCGCGAGCGCTTCGTCGGCTTCGACGACGCGTCCGGTGAAGATCAGCTCCTTCGCTCTCGCAAGGCCCACTCGGCGCGGCAGGAAATACAGGCCGCCGCCGTCGGGTATCAAGCCGCGCTTGATGTAGGACCAGGTGAATTTCGATCGCTCCGTCGCCATGACGAAGTCGCAGGCCAGCGCGGTGTCGGCACCGAGGCCCGCCGCGGCGCCGTTGACTGCGGCAACGGTCGGCTTCGGCAAGCCCAGCAGCAGCGTCTGCACGTGATGGACGCCCTGCTGACGGCTCCATCCGTTGAATGCGACGTCCCCCTGCGGCGCCTCGAGCCGGCGCCTCATGCCGCTGATGTCGCCGCCGGCGCAGAAGGCATTGCCTCGTCCCGTCAGTACCAGGGCCTTGATCGCCTTGTCGCGGGACACGGTTTCGAGAGCGCCGGTGAACTCGGAACGCATCTCGTCGCTCATGGCGTTGCGCCGATCCGGCCGGTTGAACGCGATGGTCGCAACACCGGCTTCGACGGAAAATTCGATGAGCTGATAGGACATGGCAGACTTTCCGGGTTTGAGTCGGATCGATCAGCGCGGCGCAGATGATGCGCGGGCATCCGAATGCCGTTCAGGCGGAGCCGTTTCCTCGTCGAGCCCTGCACAGCCCAGGCATTCTTCTTGCCTTCGCCTATAGCGGCTTGCACCTTTGCAAACATCCCCTTAATTCCACTAAGTGGAAATGCCGGGAGGCTGGATATGGCGCAGATGCGCAGATATGCGGGCGGCGTCGATGGCAACCGCTCGCTCGAACGGGGTATCGAAATCCTCCGGGCTTTCCGACCCGGCATCGACACGCTCGGCAATGGCGAGATCGCCGAGCGGACCGGCTTGCCGCGCTCGACGGTCAGCCGGCTGACGCGAACGCTGGTCAATTCCGGGATGCTCGATGAGGTCCGCGCCGAGCGGGCCTACCGTCTTGCCGCGTCCGTCATCAGCGTCGGCCACGCGATGCGGACGGGATCACCCGTGCTCAACGCGATCGGCCCGATGATGCGGGCGGAATCGGCCAAGCGCCGGCTGAACGTCGGGCTCGCGACGGCAGATCGCACCATGATGGTCTATCTCGAATCGATCCGCTACAGTCCGCGCGCGGCGCTGCGCAACGTGGTCGCAGGCCAGCAGGTGCCGATGGAGTTGACGTCGCTGGGTCGCGCCTACCTGGCCGGCGTCGCAGAGACCGAGCGCGAGCGATTGCTGAAACTGTTCAAGCGGCGCAGCACTGCGGCCACCAAGGCGCTGCTCGCAGACGTCAGGAGATCGATCAGCGCCGTCGGACGCGAAGGCTATTGTGCGGTGTCGTGGCAGCCCGCCGTTCTCGCCGTCGCAACGCCCATCGTGCTGGCGGGACTTCCCGTCTACGCCCTCAACATGAGCTTGCAGAATGTCGATCGGTCCGACGCGCTGGCGCACCAGATCGGCGCGCACCTCAACGCCTTCGCGGCCAAGTGCAAGGAGGTGCTGGCGGGCGGATGACGGGGGTGGCTCGCGCTGAGCCAATCGGAGCGGAGGCGGTCACACCCCGCCGTTACAATTTCCCATAGACCCGCCCTGCGACCGCCTTCAGGCGCTCGACGGAGCCGGACTGCGGATGCGGTTTGACCGGAGCGAACACGATCGAGGCCTGCTTGCCATTCTTCCAGACATAGATGGTGACGGCGTTGCCGTTACCCTTTGTGCAGGAATGCTCGCCGAAGGCTTCGCTGCCGAGCTCAGGGATCGTCACATGCTTGCACGGGCCTGCGCGCTTCATCATCTGGACGGCGGTGTCGCGCGAGGTCGTGATCACCGCGGTGATCATCGTGTTGGCCTCGCGATCGAACATCATGCAGCTGCCCGCGCCGGTGCGTTGGACCGTCAGCGTTTTCGTGTCGAGAAAACCGTCGGCATCCGCGGCCGTGAGCCACTCGCAATTGCCGAACCGCTCGCTGCTCTTGTCCACATTGCCAACGGCAATGCGCGCAGCCTCGGTGAGCGGTCCGAGCAGCGCATCGTCGGCACGCCGGCCGGTCGGATGGACGGTGATCTGCAGAATGTAGTCGCCGGACAGCGCGACGACCGAGGCCTCCTGGCGCTCGGCGCCGGCCGCGGTCGCTCCGCCCTGGCCTTCCTCGCCGATCCCCGCCACTGCGCTCAGCTTCATGCGTTCACCGAGCGTCTTGACGAAGGTCGCGTACAATTCCCTGGCGCGGTCCTTGTCGGGATTGCGGAACACGGTCAGCATCATCGTGCCGCCGCGCCCGGCCTGGTAGATGCAGCCGCGGCCATCCTGATTGGAAATCAGTGACCATTTGAGCGCCGGCATCGCGCGGGCGAGCTCCTGGGCGCTGATGAATGGGCAGGTTTCGGCCGCGCGCGCGGGAAGCGCAGTGACGGCGGCCATTGCAAGGAACAGGGCGAGACAGGAGAGCAGGCGATCGAGGGTACGCATGGGACGTACTTACTACGCAATGGCGCTCCGCGGCCGATGAAGATGGGCAACTATCGTTTCGCCGTGACGCTATGGTTGATGACCCGTTTCGACAGGCCAGTTTGCGATGGCGGCGCGCCCCGCCGCCCACGCCAGCCTGCGGAAGCTGCGACCCCCGCAAATTTTTTTTCGTGCCGCGACCCCGGCGCCGGGTTTGCGCCCTCCTGTCCAGATGAATGCGCCATACCGGCGTGTCACGAACCGGAGCACAGAACCATGTGGTACAGGAAGAACGTTGGCGGGTGGGAGCGCGCGGCCAGACTGATCGGCGGGGGCTTGATGGTCATCTGCGGCGTGGTTGCGCTGCACGCTTCGCCGCTCGGGCTTTTGCTCAGCGGTGCGGGTGTGGTGACGCTGGCCACTGGCGTGTTCGGCTATTGTCCTGCTTGCGCCGTCGCCGGGCGCGAGCCACTGAAGGGGTGACCGCCTTGGCGCGCGTATCAGACGATCTCGTGCTCGCGGCACAGTCGGGCGACCGGCACGCGCTCACACAGCTCTTGGTGGCGCTGCAGCCGGACATTCGGCGCTACGCTCGGCGCCTTTGCTACCGTGCCTCGGTCATCGAAGATGTGGTGCAAGAAGCGCTCATCGTCGTGTACCGGCGCGTGGGCACGATCCGCAGTCCAGCCGCACTCGCTGGCTGGCTGCTAACGGTCATCGCGCGCCTTTGCATGCTGCCGGCGCTGATGCTGATGCGGGGAGTCGAGGAACTCGCCACCCTGGAAGAGTCACGCGAGCTCGCGAAGGTCCCGCCGGACGAGTTACGCATGGACCTGGTCAATGCGATCGAGTCGCTTTCGCCGTCGCATCGCGAAGTGCTGCTCCTGCGAGATCTCGAAGATCTGACGATTGGGGAAATTGCCGGGCGGCTCGGCGTGACGCGCGAAGCGGTCAAAAGCCGCCTGCGCCGCGCCCGCGCATTGGTGCGCGAATACCTGCTCGGCACAAAGGACAGCGGACGAGAAAGCACATGAGTTACTTTCGTGGAGTCGGCATGTTCGGAAGCGCCTTCCTGGGCGCACACCTGATGCGCGGCGCGGCTGCGGCGGCGCTACTCACTTGGGCCATCGTCCACCAGGCCGCGCACCCCTGGCCATCCCTAGGCGCGGGAATTGCCGCCCTCGTCGCGCTACGCGGATGCCCGATGTGCTGGACTGTGGGCTTAGGGTCCAGACTCAATTGAGCCAATATGCGACGAGAGCGGCGAGATGAACAGCGGCCAAAAAATTACGGGCGAGCTTGTCATATCGCGTGGCGATGCGCCGGAAGTCCTTGAGCCTGCAAAAGCAGCGTTCGATGACATTTCGTCCTTTGTAGGCGCGTTTGTTGAAGCGATGGATGACGACACGGTTAGATTTATTGGGGATTACGGGCTTGGCGCCACGACGAATGATTTCGCCGCGAAGCTTGTCGCCATCATACCCTTTGTCGGCGAGGAGCACGCTCATGGGTGGCGCGAGCGCCAGGACATCGGGAGCCGCAGCGATATCGGCATCCTGGCCTGGAGTCAGATGC
>NZ_JAVIFX010000028.1 GCF_031157255.1 Bradyrhizobium sp. LHD-71
AGCTTCTTCTCGTTGATGAGGATGTAGGCGTCGTCCATCTCAACGCGCATCTTGTCGGCGTTGGTGACGAAGTAGGGCGAGATGTAGCCGCGGTCGAACTGCATGCCCTCGACGACGTCGAGCTCGGTCTCGAGCGACTTGGCTTCCTCGACGGTGATGACACCCTCGTTGCCGACCTTCTTCATGGCGTCGGAGAGGAACTTGCCGATCTCCTGGTCGCCGTTGGCCGAGATGGTGCCGACCTGGGCGATCTCGTCGTTCGAGGTGACCTTCTTGGAGTTCTTCTGGAGGTCCGCAACGACGGCCTCGACCGCGAGGTCGATACCGCGCTTGAGGTCCATCGGGTTCATGCCGGCAGCGACCGACTTGGCGCCTTCCTTCACGATCGCCTGGGCAAGCACGGTGGCGGTGGTGGTGCCGTCGCCGGCCGCGTCAGCGGACTTGGAGGCGACTTCGCGCACCATCTGCGCGCCCATGTTCTCGAACTTGTCGTCGAGTTCGATCTCCTTGGCGACGGTGACGCCGTCCTTGGTGATGCGGGGAGCGCCGAACGACTTGTCGAGCACGACGTTGCGGCCCTTCGGACCGAGCGTGACCTTCACCGCGTTGGCGAGAACATCGACGCCGCGCAGCATCTTGTCGCGCGCTTCAACCGAGAATTTGACTTCTTTGGCTGCCATCTGGAATTTTCCTTGAGATGTTTGACTGGAGGGAGGAGAGGGGCTCTTAAGCCGCCTTCTTCTTGGACTCGGTGACCTCGAGAACGCCCATCACGTCGCTCTCCTTCATGATCAGCAGGTCCTGGCCGTCGATCTTGACCTCGGTGCCGGACCACTTGCCGAACAGCACGCGGTCGCCGATCTTCAGGTCGATCGGGATCAGCTTGCCAGCTTCGTCGCGGCCACCGGGACCGACGGCGACGACTTCGCCCTGGGAGGGCTTTTCCTTGGCAGTGTCGGGAATGATGATGCCGCCAGCGGTCTTCTCTTCTGCGTCGATGCGCTTGACCACGACGCGGTCGTGAAGCGGACGGAATTTCATGCAGTCCTCCTAAGCATTTGCTCGGGTTGAGATTTCAAGATTGTTAGCAATCGATGCCCGTGAGTGCTAGCACGGGCGAGCCTGAAATAGGACAGGAATTTTGCGGGGGCAAGGGCTTCTAGCAGAAAAATCAGCACCCGGAAGCACGGACTGCCAGAATCTATTTCCTAGCGTTAACCGAGACCGCGCCCGTATTAGCACGGTGCTACATCTGCTGCTAACGCGTTGAATTTCAACAGCTTGTTAAACTTTTGGGCTTGAGATGGGTTGTCAGTTTGCGTCACATTTCTCTCATGTGAGCGCATCAGGACCGGGTGGCTCTTAGGGCACACCGACCAAGCCGCCCCTCGATGCGCTCCTGCAAAGGAGGTTTGGCATGGGACTGCGGAGTGGGGGCGTTTCCGAGGACTTCCGGAAACAGATGCTGGGTTACGGGCTGACGACGGCGCAAATCCTCTATCGCATGCCGGATCATCCCTCGCTGCTCCAGACCTACGTCTGGCAGAATTACGACATGTTTCCGAAATTTCCGGCGCTGAAGGATTTCCTGGCGTTCTGGCAGGAAAAGCTCGACGGTCCGCTCCATTCAGTCACTGTGGCGCATTCCAAGCTGATCAAGCCGACCGAGCTGCGCGCTGTGGACGGCGTGTTCCGGCTGCATTGAGCGATCAGGCCCCGCGGTCGCAGTAGCGCTTCCACATCGCGCGGTATGCGGCATCCGCCCCGCGCGCATATGAGAAGGCGTTGCCGGCAGCCGAGGCGTTGATCCGTCCGGGCAAGTCGCGGCGCAATCTGTCGAGGTCGGCGATCCCGGCTGCACGGGTTGCCGCGATCTCGACATAGGCCTCCTCGCTGTCGGCGACCCAGTCCGGCAGGCCGAGTGCGGTGAGGATGGCGCCGGCGGCGCGGCTGGGCAGACTGCTTCCGAGCTTCGCCACCACTGGCACGCCCATCTGCAGGGCTTCCCATGTGCTGACGCCGCCATTCTGCGGGAACGGGTCGAGGCAGATATCGACGCGATTGAACGAAGCCAGATGCTCGCTTCGCAAAGTGGCTCCGAGCAGATCGACGCGTTCGGCCGGCAATCGGCAAGCGGCAAACCGCGCCAGCAGATTGCCGCGGACCAGCTGATCGTCAAGCGCAACATCCTTGATCAGGAGTCGTGAGCCCGGCACCCGCTCGAGAATCCTGGACCAGACGTCCACGGCCTCGTCCGAGATCTTGCTGATGCGGTTGAAGACGCCGAACGTGACGAAGCCGTTCGACATCGCCGGCGCCGGTGTCCGCGCAATCCCGTCGGGCAGAGGCGCCAGCGTCACGAAGCACGGCAGGTCGACGATGGTTTCCGCAAACAAATGCCGGACCGCGGACGGAATGGCGACGGGATCCGAGAACAGATAATCGATCGTCGGCAGCCCGGTGCCGGTGCCATGGCCCCAGCCGTGCACCTGAATCGGCGCCGGCTTGCGCGCAAACACGCCGAGGCGGTTTCCTCTGGTGTGGCCGGACAGATCGATCAGGATGTCGACGCCATCGGCGCGGATCTCGGCCGCGAGACGATCGTCGGTCCATTGCGAAGCGTCACGCCAGCGATCGGCGATTTTCTTGAACTCGCTCGTCGTCGCATCCATTTTCGACGAACAGGCGTAGCACACGATCTCGAACTGCGTCCGGTCATGGTGCTCCAGCACCGGCTTGAAGATGAACGCGGCTGAATGCGCGTTGAAATCCGACGAGACATAACCAAGCACCAGACGGCGGTCCGGCTCGCGGCTGTTGTCGTGAGGCGCCGACGATTCGGAGGCGATCTTCGAACCGACACGCTCCCACCACACCTGCCGCGCTTGCTGATGCCGTTCGACGGTGGCGTCCTCCGCAAAGTCGAGCGTGAATATCTTGTTGGAGATCGCGCTCTGCAGGTCAGGCTGGATGTCGAGCGCCCTGTCGAAACTGGCGAGGGCCTCGTCGACCCGGCCAAGTCCGGCGAGGCAAAGGCCCTGTATCATGTGAGCTTGAATCGAACTGGGATCGATCGCGAGCGCCTGCTCGCAATCGTGCGACGCCTGGGCAATTTGCTGTATCTGGAGCAGCACGCCGGCTCGTGCGAGCCAACCATTCGCGTCGTCGGGGGCCAGCGCGATCGCCCGATTGGCGTCCGCCAGGGCTTCGTCAAACCGCTGAAGTTCCCGCAAAGCGATGGCGCGGTTTGCGAGCGCCGCCGCATAATCGGGCTTGATCGACAGCGCGCGGTTCAGGCTTGCGATGGCCTCGTCATAGTTGCGCCGGCGGCAGAGCGCCCAGCCCCGGCCGTTATGGGCTTCGGCAAGATCCGGGTTGAGCGCAAGCGCCTTGTCGTAGCTGTGCAAAGCCTCCTCGTGAAGTTCAAGGGCCACGCTCGCATTACCGAGATTGGAGAAGGTTACGGCGTGGTTGGGCCGCAAGGCGAGGGCCTTTCGATAGCTCGCGCAGGCCGCGTCGTGACGCCGTAGTCCGTTGAGGGCGACGCCCAGGCTCATATGAGCATCGGCAGATCGCGGATCCACGGCAACCGCTCGGCTCAAAAGGATTTCGGCTTGCTGATAGTTCTTGGCATCGGACTCCAGAATGCCGAGCATGTGCAGTGCGATGAATTGGTTGGGCGCGAGCTGCAGGAGCTGCCGATAGGCGGTCTGAGCCTCGGGGAGAAGCCCCATCTTGTGCAGCTGCAACGCGTGCCCGAGCATTGGCAGGATCTCGGCTTTTTGCCGTTTCTCGAGCCGGGCCTTGTGAAATGCACGCTGACCGACGCTGTTGCCCATGAATCAATTCCCCCAGAATCTCGCGGCAAGACTAGTTCAGCGTGACAACCAGGACGAGACGACGGCCGTTCGCCACGACAGCTTCGGACAAGCTTCGGCCGACCGGATCGTCAGGGGGTTACAAACTCGTCCGCGACAATTGCTGCTTCCTCCAAGACTGGATAGTCTGTCTTCGGGATGGACCCATCCGGTGGACGCGGCTCAAACAGGGAGGCAGACAATGGCCAGGCAAAAGGCATCAAGACCCGCAACGAAGACCGCACTGAAGAAGCGGAGCGGCGTCAAGACCGCGGCGCGATCCCCGGCGCGCAAGGCCGTGAAGGCGAAGGCGGGCGCGGCCGCACCGAAGAAGCTCGCGCGTCCCAAGCAACGCATCGCGATCAGCCATCACCGCGAGGAAGATTTCAAGGCCGACGGCCTGCGCGCCTACGCCAAGTACCGCGACCTCGGCATTGCCGAAGCGAGCCACGGCCTCGCGCAAGCTCACGTCATCCGCCTGCAAGGTCCCTGCGATCCGGCCGCAGTGTCGAAGCTGCACTTCCACGACGTCGAATTCCAGATGGTCTATGTGCTCAAGGGCTGGGTGAAGACCTATATGGAGGGGCAGGGCGAGACCTTGATGAAGGAAGGCAGCGCCTGGACCCAGCCGCCGAAGATCAAGCACATGATTTTGGACTATTCGGACGACGTCGAACTGCTGGAAGTCATCCTGCCGGCGGAGTTCAAGACCGTGGAGCTGAAGGCGTAGGTGACGACGCCACGCCGGTCTCTCTGTCGTCATGCCCGGGCTTGTCCCGGGCATGGACGTCTTGGCCGCAGAGAAAGAACGTGGATGACGGGACAAGCCCGGGCATGACGGCGCAGGACCTACGCCAACACCCCCACCACCGCGCCCATCAGACACGTTGTCAGCGTCCCCGACACGATCGACTTCAGCCCGAGCGCGTTGATCTCCTCGCGCCGCTGCGGCGCCATCACGCCGAGGCCGCCGATCATGATGCCGAGGCTGGCGAAATTGGCGAAGCCGCACATCGCATAGAGCATGATCAGGCGCGAGCGCGGATCGAGCGCCTCGGGCGGCAGCTTGGAGAAGTCGACATAGGCGATCAGCTCGTTGAGCACGGTCTTGGTGCCCATCAGGCTGCCGGCCGTCACCGCCTGATCCCACGGCAATCCCATCAGCCAGCACACGGGCGCCATCGCGAGGCCAAGCAGGCGCTGCAACGAGATCGCGGCGCCGCCCATGTTCGGCAGCAAGCCGAGCACGGCGTTGACGAGATAGACCAGCGCCACCAGCACCAGCAGCATCGCGACGATGTTGATCAGGAGCTCGATCCCCGCGCTCGTGCCCTTCACGATCGCATCCATCGTGCCGGAGAGCTCCATCTCGGGATCCTCCAGCGAACCGCCGGTGCGCTTGTCTGAGGTCTCCGGCACCATGATCAGGCTAACCAGGATCGCAGCCGGCGCGCCCAGCACCGAGGCGATGACGAAATGCGCGGCTGCGTCGGGGATGAGGGGGGCAAGGAACGTCGCATAGAGCACCAGCACGGTGCCCGCGATGCCGGCCATGCCGCCGGTCATCACCAGGAAGAGCTCGCTGCGGGTCATCTGCGCAAGATACGGCCGCACGAACAGCGGCGCCTCGACCATGCCGAGGAAGATGTTGGCGGCGGTCGACAACCCCACCGCGCCGCCGACGCCCAGCGTGCGCTCGAGCAGCCAGGCCATGCCGCGCACGATCGGCGGCAGCACGCGCCAGTAGAACAGTAGCGTCGTCAGCACGCTCATCACCAGCACGATCGGCAGCGCCTGGAACGCCAGGATGAAATCGGCACCCGGCACTTTCAGATCGAACGGCAGGGTGCCGCCGCCGACGTAGCCGAACACGAACGAGGAGCCGGCGCGCGAGGCTGCGGAGATCGCTCCGACCGCCTCGTTGATGGCGCCGAAGGCGCGCGCGACGATCGGCAGCTTCAGGAGCACGACCGCTGTGACGAAGGTCGCGACGAGGCCGATCGCCGCCTGCCGCAGTGAGACGGCACGGCGGTTCTCCGCGAGCGCGAAGGCGACCAGCAGCAATGCGAAAATGCCGAGTGCCGATTGCAGGCGCAGCATGATGTCCCCAAAACCCCCAATGATTATGGCCGCGCCTGCGATGCAAAGGCAATGCCGGGCAATGCGGGAGACGTCCCGCTGTTGACAAGCCGTTCAGCCTCAGTCACGCGGGGGCACGAGAAGATCAGGGGGCGGTCGTCCAAGGGTGACCCAGAAGACGATCCAAGAGGCGATGCCAGAGCAGCCAATATCGGGACATCCGCCGGTCAGCGCCCGCGCGCTGCTCTCCCACCGGGCCTTCCTGTTCTTCCTCCTCTCGCGCAGCCTGTCGCGCTTCTCCAGCCAGATCGCGGCGGTCGCTATCGGCTGGCAGATCTACGATCTCACCGGCTCCGCCTTCGACCTCGGCATGGTCGGTCTCGTCCAGTTCCTCCCCACCGCGTTCCTGGTGTTCGTCGCCGGCCATGCCGCCGACCGTTACGAGCGCAAGCGCGTCGTCCAGCTGTGCCAGCTCGCGGAAGCCGCGACCGCGCTCTATCTCGCACTCATCACCTATCTCGGCGCGGCCAGCGAGGTGCAGATCTTCATCGCGACCTTCGTGCTCGGCATCGCCGGCGCCTTCGAGAGCCGGACCACGGCGGCGCTGCTGCCGCTGATCGCGCCGGAGGGCTCGCTCCAGCGCGCCACCGCGGTCTCCAGCGGCGCGGCGCAGGTCGCAACCATCACAGGTCCGGCACTCGGCGGCTTCGCCTATGCAGTGGCGCCGCCTCTTGCCTATGCGGTCATGGTCTTGTTCTGGATTCTCGGGATGATCCTGACCGGCTTCATCCATCCGCGCCCACAGGCGATCGCGAAGGAGGGAACGAGCTCGGACAATATCTTCGCGGGCGTCCGCTTCATCCGCAGCAATCCTGCGATCCTCGGCACCATCTCGCTCGATCTGTTCGCGGTGCTGTTCGGCGGCGTCACCGCGCTGTTGCCGATCTATGCCCGCGATATCCTCCAGACCGGCCCGGTCGGGCTCGGCGTCTTGCGTGCAGCGCCCGCGGTCGGCGCGCTCCTGATGACCATGGTGCTGGCGCGCCACGCCATCTCGCGGCACGTGGGCTTGCGCATGTTCCAGGCCGTGATCGTGTTCGGTCTCGCCACGATCGTGTTCGCCCTGTCGTCCTGGATGTGGCTGTCGGTGCTCGCGCTCGCAATTCTCGGCGCGGCCGACACGATCAGCGTCGTGATCCGCTTCTCGCTGGTGCAGCTCTCGACGCCGGACGAGATGCGCGGCCGGGTCGGCGCGGTGAACTTCCTGTTCATCAATGCCTCGAACCAGCTCGGTCAGTTCGAGAGTGGGGTGGCAGCCGCGCTGCTCGGCGCCATGCCGGCCGCCGTGCTCGGCGGCGTTGCCACCGTCGCCGTGGCGCTGCTCTGGATGAAGCTGTTTCCGAGCCTGCGCAAGGTGCAGACGCTGGAGTAGGGGGAAGGTCTCGTGTCCCGGACGCGGGCCGCGCGCAAGCGGTGCGCCGCCGAGCCGGGACCCATGTGACCGCGAGCGACGTCGGCGAGAGATGGGCCCCGGCTCAGCAGCGCGTCATTTCATGCCGCGCTGCGTCCGGGCACAGGACCGGCTAGCCCCGCCCCACGAACGGCATCTTGGTCGCCATCACCGTCATGGTCAGCACGTTGGCATCGAGCGGCAGGCCGGCCATGTAGGCGACGGCATCGCCGACCGCCTTGGCGTCCATGCGCGGCTCGTGCTTGGTGGTGCCGTCGGGCTGCAGCACGCCGGGGCCGTTGACCATGCGGTCCGTCATCGGCGTTGCGGCATTGCCGATGTCGACCTGGCCGACCGCGATGTCATACATGCGTCCGTCGAGATTCGAGGCCTTGGTGAGGCCCGTGATGGCGTGCTTGGTCGAGGTGTAGGCCGCCGAGAACGGCCGCGGCGCATGCGCCGAGATCGAGCCGTTGTTGATGATGCGGCCGCCGCGCGGGGTCTGGTCCTTCATGATGCGGAAGGCGTGCTGGGTGCACAGGAACGGGCCGGTGAGGTTGGTGTTCACCACCGCCTGCCACTGCTCCAGGCTGAGATCCTCGAAGTTCACGGCGGGTGCGCCCATGCCGGCATTGTTGAATAGCACGTCGAGCCGGCCGTAGGTCGCCTTCACCTTGTCGAACAGCGCGGCGATGGAATCCGGCTTGGTCATATCGGCGGTGACGCAGAGGCTCTTGCCCGCGGGGCCGAGCTTCGCGGTTTCCTCCAACATGTCGAGCCGGCGGCCTGTGAGCACCACGGTGAAGCCGGTGTTCATCAGCGCCAGGGACGCGGCACGTCCGACACCAGTGCCGGCGCCCGTCACCAATGCAATCTTCTTTGCTTCACTCATCGTTTCCTGCCTTTTCTGACGGTGTCAGGTTTTGGGTTCTTTGTCGTTCTTGTAGGGCGGCCGCGGAATGTTCTGATGCGCGGCACGCAGCGCCGCCGACCAGCGCGAGCGCAGATCGTGGTAATAGGGCTCGCCTGCCTCGATGCGGTGGTTGAGATCGGCTTCGCAGGCATCGGAACGCACCACCAGCACGTCGATCGGCAGGCCGACGCCGAGATTGGAGCGCATGGTCGAATCCATCGAGATCAGGCCGGTCTTCAGCGCCTCATAGAGCTCGACGTCATAGTGCATGGCGCGGTCGAGCACCGGCTTGCCGTATTTGTGCTCGCCGATCTGCAGATACGGCGTGTCGGTGGTGCACTCGATGAAATTGCCGGCGGTGTAGACCATGAACAGGCGCATCCGCGAGCCCTTGATCTGGCCGCCGAACAGGAAGGAGACGTCGAAGGAGACGTCCTCGGATTTCAGCGCCGGCCCTTCGGTCGCGTGCACCGCCCGGATCGCCCGGCCGATGCGCTGGGCGGCCTGGAACATGGTCGGCGCGTTCATCAGCGTCTCGAGTTCGCCTGTGTTGGGATCCTCTAGGCCCTCGGTCAGCGTCGACAGCACCGACTGGCTGATGGCGAGGTTGCCGGCACTGGCGATCGCCATGATCCGCTCGCCCGGCTTGGAGAAGATGTGCAGCTTGCGGAAGGTCGAGACGTTGTCGAGGCCGGCATTGGTGCGGGTATCGGCGATCATCACCAGACCGTCCCGAACCAGGATTCCGCAGCAATAGGTCATTTCCAGTCCCCGAACGCGTTTGCGCGGAATTACTAGCCAATTTCGCCGGCCGGTCCAACCCCCGATTCCGCTTGTCATTCCGGGGCGCGACGAAGTCGCGAACCCGGAATCCATTCATCTACGCACCTTGCCGCCCGATGGATTCCGGGTTCGTGCTGCGCGCGCCCCGGAATGACAGTCAACTCTGTCTGTCCGCCGCATCAACCAGAAACGCCTCATCCACCGGCACGCCGAGCGCCGTGACCAGCCGGTTCGTCTCGGCGGCCATGCCGACAATGGCGAGTAGCTCGCCATATTCGGCCTCGGTCATGCCCTTGGCCCGCGCGGCGGCGGTGTGCGAATGGATGCAGTAGCTGCAGCCATGCGCGATCGAGACCGCGACATAGAGCATCTCCTTGACCTTGGGATCGAGCGCGCCGGGAGCCATCACCTCCTTGATGCTCTCCCAGGTTCGCCGCAGCGTCTTCGGATCATGCGCCAGCGCGCGCCAGAAATTGTTGACGAAATCCGACTTTCGCACCTTGCGGATGTCGTCGAAAACGGCGCGCGCTTCGGTGGAGAGCTCATCGTCCGAAAGCAGCTTGACGGTTGCCATGGGGTCCTCGTGGGGCAGATCTGATCCCCGCGAGTGTAACACAGCGCGTGCGATCGGACGGCTGCGCCTAGCCCTGCCACTGCGATTGTGATTGCGACTGCCCGCCGCGGCCGGCCTGCTCGACCTTGACTGCCACCGTCAGC
This sequence comes from Bradyrhizobium sp. LHD-71, assembly GCF_031157255.1. Taxonomy (GTDB): domain Bacteria; phylum Pseudomonadota; class Alphaproteobacteria; order Rhizobiales; family Xanthobacteraceae; genus P52-10. The sequence continues at coordinate 9,800 of NZ_JAVIFX010000028.1, forward strand.
GTCTCCGTGCCGCCGCCATAGCGGGTGCCGCGCACTGGAGCGGCGCCGAGATAGTCGAGCCCGATCGCGACGCGGACATGGGCGTCGGTGGCGCAGATGCTGTTGGCGGGGTCGAAGCCGATCCAGCCCAGATCAGGCACGTAGGCCTCGGCCCAGGCGTGGCCGGCGTCCTGATGCACCGTGCCGTCCGACCGCAGGAAATGTCCGGAGACGAAACGCGCCGGCACCCCGCCGCTGCGGGCGCAGGCAATGAAGATGTGCGCGTAATCCTGGCAGACGCCGCGCTTGAGCGCGAACGCCTCGGCCGCGGAGGTCCCGCTGTTGGTCGGGTCCTCGTCAAAGGTCATGTGATCGCTGATCTCGGTCATCAGCGTGTGCAGGAAGCCGAGCGTGTCGCTCTCGGCCTCGCTGCGCAACTGCCGCGCGACCGCCAGCATCGCCGGATTGACCAGGGTCAGGTCGGTCTGGCGCAGAAACATGCCGGCCGGAAAGCGCTCGTCCGCGCCGCGCAGCACGCCGCCGGTGTCGTGGGTCTCAATCAAGCCCTCGGCGATGATCTGAATGTCGCCGACGGGACCGCAGGACAGCACATGGGTGACGTTGCCGAACGCATCCTCATGCGTGTCGAGCTTGGTGTCCGTGGAGACATCGATCTGCCATTCCGCCACATATTGCCCGTCATGGCTGCCGGGCGTCATGCGCAAGATCTGGATCACGCTGGTGGCCGGCGGCTCGTAGCGATAGGTGGTGGTGTGCTGGATTCGCAGGCGCATGGTGTTTCTGATCGGTCATTCCGGGATGGTCCGAAGGACCAGACCCGGAATCTCGAGATTCCGGGTTCGATGCTTCGCATCGTCCCGGAATGACGAAGGGTGAGAGTTTCGGTCCTGACTAGATCAAATACTGCTTCGTGATGATTTCGCCCAGCCTGGAATTATCTGCGATGAATTCCTGAATGAATTCATGCACGCCATGCTGGAAAATGTCGTTCATATTGCTGTGTTCCAGCCGGTTGCGGATGCCGCGGGCGTGGCGCTGGGCGGGGCCCTGGCGGCCATAGGCGACGCCGATCTGGTCGAGGTTGCGCACCAGATTGCCGTAACAGCTTGCGAGCGAGCGCGGCAGCGTGTCGTTGAGGATCAGGAGATCCGCGATCAGCCACGGCTTCAGCGTCTCGCGATAGACCCAGTGATAGGCCGTCAGTGCCGAGACCGAGCGCAGGATCGAGCTCCACTGATAGAAATCGAGCGGGCCGCCGACGTGCTCTTCCTCGGGCAGGAGCACGTGATACTTCACATCGAGAATGCGCGCGGTGTTGTCGGCGCGCTCCAGATGCACGCCCATCCGCGAGAACCAGTAGGCGTCGTTGCGCAGCATGGTCCGGTAGGCCGAGCCGTCGAAGCGCAGCGAAGTCTCCTGCACGAAACGCAGGAATTTCGCGAGATCCTCGCGCGTGGAGGTGCCCTTGCTCCAGACCGCCTGGAGCTCGATCCAGGCGGAGTTGATGGTGTCCCACATCTCGCTGGTCAGTGCGGTGCGCACCGAGCGCGAGTTCAGCCGCGCCGCCTCGATGCAGTTCCTGATCGAGGACGGATTGTTTGCCGAGAACGAGAGATAATCGACGACGTTGTTCTCGTTGGCTTCCTCGTATTGCTGATAGAAGCTGCCGGCGACGCCGGCCGTGAGCAGCGCTGAGTCCCATTCATTGGTCTTGCCGATATAGGCGGCGGGAAGCGCGGTGACGCGCAAGGTCGCATCGATGGTGCGCGCGAGGTACTCGGCACGTTCGACGTAGCGGGCGAGCCAGTAGAGGTTTTCGGCGGTACGCGACAGCATTCGCTCTACTCGTCCAGGATCCAGGTGTCTTTGGTGCCGCCGCCCTGGCTGGAATTGACCACCAGGGAGCCTTCCTTCAGCGCGACGCGGGTCAGCCCGCCCGGCACGATCGTGGTACGCTTGCTGCCCGTGAGCACGAAGGGCCTTAAGTCGACATGGCGCGGCGCAAGACCCGATGCCGTGCAGGTCGGGCAGGTCGAGAGCGCCAGCGTCGGCTGCGCGATGAAACCTTCCGGCTCGCGCTTGAGCTTCTCGCGGAAGGCTTCGATGGTCGCTTTCGTTGCGGCAGGTCCAATCAGCATGCCGTAGCCGCCGGAGCCGTGGACCTCCTTGACGACGAGCTCGCTCAAGTTGTCCAGCACGTAAGCGAGGTCCTTGGGTTCGCGGCAGCGCCAGGTCGGCACGTTCTTCAGGATCGGCTCCTCCCCGAGATAGAACTTCACGATGTCGGGCATGTAGGAGTAGATCGCCTTGTCGTCGGCAATGCCGGTGCCGACGGCATTGGCGAGCGTGATGTTGCCGGCTGCATAGGCCGACATCAGCCCGGGCACGCCGAGCACGGAATCGGGACGGAAGGTGAGGGGATCGAGGAAGTCGTCGTCGACACGGCGATAGATCACGTCGACCCGTTTCAGCCCTTCCGTCGTCCGCATGAACACTTCGTTGTTCTTGACGATGAGGTCGCGGCCCTCGACCAGCTCGATGCCGAGCTTGTCGGCCAGAAAGGAGTGCTCGTAATAAGCCGAGTTGTAGACGCCGGGCGTGAGCAGCGCGACTGTCGGCTCACTGGACGCGCTTAGTGGTGCCACCGAGCGGAGCGCAGCGAGCAGCTCGTCCGGATAGCGCTCGACCGGCGCCACCTTGTGGCGGGCGAACAGATCCGGAAACAGCCGCATCATGATCTCGCGGTTTTCCAGCATGTAGGACACGCCGGACGGCGTGCGGGCGTTGTCCTCCAGCACTATGAAATCTTCGGCGTCGACCCGGACGATGTCGATGCCGGCGATGTGCACATAGACGTCGTGCGGCACCTGCTGGCCGTTCATCTCGGGCCGGAACACCGGGTTCTGGAAGATCAGATCATCGGGCACGATCTCGGCGCGCAGGATGTCGCGGCCGTGATAGATGTCGCGCAGGAACATGTTCAGAGCGCGCACCCGCTGCTTCAGGCCCTTTTCCAGCAGCGTCCATTCCTTGCCGGACATGATCCGCGGAATCACGTCGAAGGGAATCAGGCGCTCGGTGGAGTCGGAGTCCCCGTAGACGGCGAAGGTGATGCCGATGCGTCGGAACAGGAGCTCGGCCTCCTGGCGGCGATATTCGAGCGCCTCGGGAGGCGTCTCCTTGAGCCAGCGTGCCAGCTCCTGATAGGCGGGGCGAAGGTCCCCACCCGGAATGTTCATTTCATCAAACGCGACTGCCATAGATCCCGACTTGTCTCCGCAAGGCGTTGCGTCATTGGACAGGCCGCCAAGCCCTAGTGAAGGCCGTAACGTCCCGCGTCCATGCGGCAAGAGTGCATGACTTTCATGTGGTAGCAAGGGCCGGGCCATCGCGATAAGCATGGAGGATGGGCATTTGCCGGGGACGGCTGGCGGCGTGCCTGAAAAAATGGCTGAGGACTGCTTATTTCGGCAGCAAAACCGCGTGACTTCAACGCGTTACCTCGGCAAAGTCGGCGCCACAGGTGAGGGATAGTTTTATGAGCGAGATCGTCACGGCGGGCATTCTGGTCATTGGGGACGAAATCCTGTCGGGCCGGACCAAGGACAAGAACATCGGCTTCATCGCCGAATATCTGACCAATATCGGCATCGACCTGAAGGAGGTCCGCGTCGTCGCCGACGACGAGCCCGACATCATCGCCGCACTGGATGCGCTGCGGCATCGCTACACCTACGTCTTCACCACCGGCGGCATCGGCCCGACCCATGACGACATCACCGCCGACAGCGTCGCCAAGGCGTTCGGCGTCGGCATCGATCATCATCCGGAGGTGGTCGCGCGCTTCCGCGAGCGCTGGAGCGAGCAGGACCTCAACGAGGCCCGCCTGCGCATGGCCCGCATCCCCGACGGTGCTGAGCTGATCCAGAGCGCGACCATCCTCGCGCCCGGCTTCAAGATCGGCAATGTCATCGTGATGGCCGGCGTGCCCTCGATCATGCAGGCGATGATGGACATCGTCTCGCCGAAGCTGAAATCGGGCGTGCGCATGCTGTCCGAATCGGTCCGCGCCAATGCGCGGGAAGGCGATATCGGCAGCCCGCTACGCGCGATCGCAGAAGCCCATCCCGACACCATCATCGGCAGCTATCCGTTCATGGACGAGGACTCGAGGCCCAACACCAATCTCGTGGTGCGCTCGCGCGATGCGGACAAGCTCGCGGCCGCGATGGCCGCGGTGAAGGAAATGCTGGCGGGATTGAACGTCAGCCGCTAGCACCTGACGGCCGACGGACGAAGCAGGAGACGACAATGGCGGGTGAAGCACCGGAACTCAGCGCGCAGGAGCGGGCGGGCAAGGCCTTCCCGGTCTCATGGGACCAGTTCCACCGGGATTGCCGGGCGCTGAGCTGGCGGCTCAACGAGGTCGGTCCGTTCCATGCGGTGATTGCGATCACCCGCGGCGGCCTGGTGCCGGCCGCGATCGTGGCGCGCGAGCTTGGCGTGCGCGTGATCGATACGGTCTGCATCGCGAGCTACGATCACAACAAGCAGGGCGACCTCCAGGTCCTCAAGGGAATTTCCGAGGCGGCGATGAAGCTCGGCGGCGGCACCGGCAAGGGCCTGTTGATCGTCGACGACCTCGTCGACACCGGCAAGACCGGCAAGCTGGTGCGCGAGATGCTGCCCGATGCGCATTTCGCCACCGTCTACGCCAAGCCGATGGGTCGTCCGCTGGTCGATACCTTCATCACGGAGGTGTCGCAGGACACCTGGATCTTCTTTCCCTGGGACACCGCGCTGTCTTACCACCCGCCGCTGCGCGACGGGGCGGCGTGAATTCCGCCGTCATTGCGATGGGCGGAGCGACGAAGCAATCCAGACTGCTTCCGCAGATGCATTTCTGGATTGCTTCGCTTCGCTCGCAATGACGCGCGGAGGCGCCCATGGCCCTGCAAAACCGCGTCACCCCCACCGGCGACATCATCGCCACCTCTCATCGCGGCCTGTTCACAGGCAATCGCGGCATCATCCACGATCCCGCCACGAAGACGCTGCTGAAGAAGCGCTGGTCGTCGCCGGCCTGGCTCACCTGCACCTGCGAATTCCGCGGGCGGCGCCGCGAAGTGATGGCGCAGCGGAGCTGGACCGAGCTGTTCTTCCTGGACGAGGCCACTGCGCTTGCCGCCGGCCATCGGCCCTGCTTCTACTGCCGCCGCGACGATGCCAATCGCTTCCGGGCCGCATGGGAAAAGGGCAATCGCGTACAAGGCGTCCGCATGCACGATATCGACACGGTGCTGCATCACGAGCGGCTCGAACACGGCAGGAAACGGCTGCACGAACTGCTCATGCCGTTCGAGCAGCTTCCCGAAGGAGCGATGGTTCAGCAGGGTGACGAGAGCTTTCTGGTGACGCAGGGCAGGGCGCTGTTGTGGTCACCTGGGGGCTATACCACGATCGAGCGTCAGCTTGGCGAGGCGGCGCTACTGACGCCGCCTTCGATATTGCGCACGTTAAACGCGGGCTATCTGCCGGTGCTGCATCCGACGGCGTCGCGTTAGCGTCGCGCCGACCGCCGCTACCCCAGCTTCTCGCGCGCCAGCGCCGCCCCGGCGCCGAGCGCCATCAGCTTGGCCTCGGCGATCTCGCGACGCATCGGCGCCATGCCGCAATTGGTGGTGGCGATGATGTTGCTCTTGGGGACGAATTTCGACACCGCGTCGATCACCTTCACGACGTCCTCGGCGGTCTCGACCGTGTCGCTGGCGACGTCGATCACGCCGGCTTGCACCACCTTGGTCTTGAGCAGAGCCAACAGGTCGAGCGGGACCTTCGAATTGCGGCACTCGATCGCGACCTGCTGGATCGGGCTCGCATCGATCACCGGGAAGATTTGCTCGTACTGCCGCCACTGGCTGCCGAGCGTCTCCTTCCAGTCGGTGTTGGCCTTGATGCCGTAGCCGTAGCAGATGTGAACGGCGGTGGTGCAGGTCAGGCCCTGCGCGGCGCGCTCCAGCGCCTTGATGCCCCAGTCGTTGACCTCGTCCATGTAGACGTTGAAGGCGGGCTCGTCGAACTGCACGAGGTCGACACCGTCGGCCTGCAGCGCCTTGGCCTCCTCGTTCAGGAGCTCGGCGAAAGCGAACGCCATCTTGACGCGGTCGCCATAGTAGCGGTCCGCGATGGTGTCGATGATGGTCATCGGGCCTGGCAGGGTGAACTTCAGCTTCTTCTTGGTGTGCGAACGCGCCACGCGCGCCTCGTCGGCGTGAACGCGTCCCCTGAGACGGAGCGGGGCGACCACCTGAGGCACCATCGCCTTGTAGCGGTCCTTGCGAATGCCCATCTCGACCTTGTGCGCGAAGTCGATGCCTTCGACCTTCTCCAGGAAGCCGTGCACGAAATGCTGGCGGGCCTGCTCGCCCTCGGTGACGATGTCGATACCGGCGTCCTCCTGGATCTTCAGCCAGATCAACGTCGCGTCGCGCTTGGCGCGCAAGAGCTCGTCGCCCTGCGACTTCCAGGGCGCCCACAGCATGTTGGGTTCGGCGAGCCATTCCGGCTTCGGCAAGGAGCCGGCGATCGTGGTTGGAAACAGCATGGCGGCCCTCCCGGCAGGTTGTGTTGCGCCCCTTCCTGCCATGTCCTAACGTCGAGGTACAGAACAACAAAAGTCGTCATTGGCTGGCGGCAGTGACAGGGACGGCCGAAAGGAAAGGTCCAAGGGAAAGATCATGATCGACCTCTATTACGCGCCGACGCCGAATGGCTGGAAAATCTCGATCATGCTGGAGGAACTCGGGCTTCCCTATACGGTGAAGCCCGTCAACATCCGTGCCGGCGAGCAATTCAGCCCCGAGTTTCTGGCGATCTCCCCGAACAATCGCATCCCTGCGATCATCGACCACCGCCTGCCGATGGCGGCGCCGCGTTCTCGGCATTCGAGACCGGCGCGATCCTGATCTATCTGGCGGAGAAGTCCGGCCGTCTCTTACCCACGGACCTGCGCGGCCGCTCCACCACCATCCAATGGGTGATGTGGCAGATGGCTGGCCTCGGGCCGATGCTCGGGCAACACGGCCATTTTGCGCTCTACGCGGCAGAAAAAATCCCCTATGCGATCGAGCGCTACCGCGACGAGGCGGCGCGGCTCTACGGCGTGCTCGACCGCCAGCTCGGCAGGACCGGCGCCTATGTCGCCGGCGACTACTCGATCGCCGACATCGCCTGCTTCCCCTGGACCATGACGCACAAGGCGCAAGGCTTCACGCTCGACGACTATCCGAACGTGAAGCGCTGGTATGCCGAGGTGCGCGCCCGGCCGCAGGTGCAGGCGGGCCTTGCGATCGGAAAATTCGTCAAGGAGCCGTTCGACGAGGAATCACGCAAGATCATGTTCGGCCAGCGTGCGAAGGAAATGCTGGGGAAGCGTTAGTACCCGTTCCTCATGGTGAGGAGCGCCGCAGGCGCGTCTCGAACCATGAAGGCCCGACCGTCACCCTGGCCATCCTTCGAGACGGCCGCTCCGCGGCCTCCTCAGGATGAGGTCCGTCAGTAAAGGAAACGCCATGATCGAATTCTTCTTCGACTGCTCCAGCCCCTGGACATACCTCGCCTTCCACAACATCCAGCCGCTCGCGAAGGAGCTCGGGGCGGAGATCGTCTGGCGGCCGATCCTGGTCGGCGGCATCTTCAACACGGTCAATCCGAGCGTCTATGCCCAGCGTGAGAAGCCGGTACCGCTGAAGGCGCGGTACATGAAAAAGGACCTCGATGACTGGGCGCGCTCGGCGGGACTTGCGATCAAGATGCCGCCCACCGTCTTTCCCGTGAACAGCGTGAAAGCCATGCGCGGCTGCATCTGGCTCGGTCAAGACATGGTGCCGTTCGCCACCGCCGTGTTCGAGGCCTATTGGGGCGCGGACAAGGACATCTCGCAGGACGCGGTGCTGGCCGAGATCTGCAAGAAAGTCGGCATCGACGAGCAGAAGTTTTTCGCCGGCATCGCAGAGCAGGGCATCAAGGACCAGCTCAAGGCCAATACCGAGGAGGTCGTGGCCCGCGGCGGCTTCGGCTCGCCGACGATCTTCGTCGGCAAGACCGACATGTATTTCGGCAATGACCGCATGCCGCTGATCCGCGAGGCGCTTCTGCGCCGCAAGGCGAGTGCAGCCTGATGGTGAGGGCCGTCGTCTGCCGCGAACTCGGCCCGCCCGAGACATTGCGGCTGGAGGAGTTTCCTTCGCGCGCGTTGAAGCCCGGCGAGGTGCGCGTCGCGATCCGCGCCGCCGGACTGAACTTTCCGGACGTGCTGATGGCCGCCGGCGAATACCAGCTCAAGCCGGAGCTGCCGTTCACCCCCGGCATGGAAGCCGCCGGCGACATCACCGAAGTGGGCGCGGAGGCGAGCGGCGTTGCCGTCGGCGACAAGGTCATCGTCAAGATGCGCCACGGCGCCTTCACCGACGAAGCGGTGGTGACACCGTCGCAGCTCACCCCGATGCCGTCGACGTTCGACTATGCGGAAGCTGCGACCTATCTCGCTGGGCATGGCACGGCCTATCACGCGCTGATCGATCGCGGCCGGGTCGAGCCTGGCGAGGTGCTGCTGGTGCATGGCGCCGGTGGCGGTGTCGGCCTTGCCGCCGTCGAGATCGGCAAGATGCTGGGCGCGACCGTGATCGCGACCGCGTCAAGCGACGAGAAGCTTGCGATCGCCGAATCGCGCGGCGCCGATCATCTCGTCCGCTACGACCGCGAGCCGTTTCGCGATGCCGTCAAGCGCATCACCGACGGCCGCGGCGCCGACGTCGTGTTCGATCCCGTCGGCGGCCAGGTCTTCGAGGATTCGATGCGCTGCATTGCCTGGGGCGCGCGGCTGCTCGTGATCGGCTTCACCGGCGGCATCGGCTCGGCCAGGACCAATCTGTTGCTGATAAAGGGCGCCAGCGTGCTGGGCGTGCGCGCCGGCGAAGCCGTGCGAAGGAACCCTGGGCTCGGCGAGGTGCGCTTGAAGGCGCTCTTGCAATGGGCGGAGGAGGGCAAGCTGCGCCCGAACGTCTCGCACCGCCTGCCGCTCGAGGATTATGCGAAGGCGATGCGGCTGTTGCTCGACCGCAAGGCGATCGGACGGGTGGCGCTGGTGATGGATTGACGGTGCCGTAGGGTGGGTTAGCCGAAGGCGTAACCCACCACTTCTGCTTGCGCGGTAATGAGAGTGGTGGATTACCTGCGCTTACCCACCCTACGAACCTATTTGTACTCCCGCTCCGTCCACCACGGGAAATAGTCTGGCATATCAGTCGACACCTTGTTCTTGAACTGTGCCGGACGCTTCTCCAGGAACGACACCACGCCTTCTTTGACGTCGTCCGAGCGCCCCCGTGCATAGATGCCGCGGCTGTCGACCTTGTGGGCCTCCATCGGATCGTCGGCGCCCATCATGCGCCACATCATCTGGCGGATCAGCGCCACCGACACAGGCGCGGTCTTCGCGGCGAATTCCTTGGCGAGCGCGCGGGCGGTCGGCAGCAGATCATCGGGCGCGACGACCTTGCTGACGAGGCGTCCGGCAAGCGCTTCCTGCGCCGGGAAGACGCGGCCCGAATAGCACCATTCGAGCGCCTGCGAGATGCCGACGATGCGCGGCAGGAACCAGCTCGAGGCCGCCTCGGGCACGATGCCGCGCTGGGAGAACACGAAGCCGAACCGCGCGGCCTCCGATGCGATGCGGATATCCATCGCGAGCTGCATGGTGACGCCGATGCCGACGGCCGGGCCGTTCACCGCCGCGATCACCGGCTTGAGGCACTTGAAGATGCGCAAGGTCACCTGGCCGCCGCCGTCGCGCACCTGCGGATCGCTGTAATCGACCTTGCCGTCGGCGAGGCGCTTCACCGGTCCGCGTCGCGCGTCGCGGTCGAACGTGTCGGCGCCCGAGGAGAGATCGGCGCCCGCGCAAAAGCCGCGGCCGGCGCCGGTGACGATGATGGCGCGGACATCGTCGTCCTTGTCGGCAGCGTCGAACGCGTCGATCAGCTCGCTCTGCATCTGCGCGTTGAAGGCGTTGAGCTTGTCGGGCCGGTTCAGCGTGATGGTGAGGATCTGCTCGGCGACCTCGTATTTGATCGTCTCATACGCCATGGTGTTTCCTTCCCTGTCATTCTTGAATTGATTGTGTCATTGCCGGGCTTGACCCGGCAATCCATCTTCCTAAAGAGGATGGATGCGCAGGGCGAGGCCGCGCTTGTGCTCAGACGCTACTTCGCCGGCGGGCTTGGCCAGGGCCGCTGCGCGCCGCGCAGGCCCTCGAACGCCTTGGCCATGCCGAGCACGCCGAGATCGTCGAAGCGGCGGCCGACGATCTGCACGCCGATGGGAAAACCGTTGGCATCGAAGCCGCCATTGACGGAGACCGCAGGATTCTCCGACATATTCCACGGCACGGTATAGGCGATGTGCTCGAACGGCTTCATGGGATCGTTGGTGGGCGAAGCCCATTCCGCCGGATAGTTCACGTTCGGCGCGGTCGGCGAGATCACGTAGTCGAGTTCGCAGAACAGCTTTCCCGCCGCGGCGCGGATTGCCATGGTCTGGTTGAAGCCGCGGATGACGTCGACGCCCGAAAGCTTCGCACCGGACTCGCCCCATTTGAAAATGTAGGGCAGCACCTTGGCCTGCTCAGCCGGCGTCAGCCTGGACAGATCGTCCCACATCCGCGCGCGCCAGAAATTGTCGAGGCCGTCGAGCATCTCGCGTGTGAGGATGCCGTCGACTTCGGTGACGACGCTGCCTGCGGATTCGAGCGCCTTGGCAGCCTTCACCGCGACCTCGCGCACCGACTTCTCCAGCGGCAGGCCGCAGCCGGGATCGAGCATCAGGCCGATGCGCAGCTTGCCCGGCGACTTTTCCAATCCTTTCCAGTTGAGCGGCTCGGCGGGTAGGCTCGTGCCGTCGCGCCGGTCGGGTTTGGCGATCACGCTCATCATCAGCGCGCAATCGTCGACCGTGCGGGTCATGGGACCTGCAACGCGGCCGACATAGGTCGGTTCGATCGGCACGCGGCCGAAGCTCGGCTTCAAGCCAACGAGGCCACACCAGGCGGCGGGCAGGCGCACCGAGCCGCCGATATCGGTGCCGAGATGCAGCGGTCCATAGCCGGCCGCAGCGGCGGCGCCGGCGCCCGCACTGGAGCCGCCGGGGTTCTTGGTGAGGTCCCAGGGATTGCGCGCGAGCGCGTGGTAGCTGGAGAGCCCCGAGGACAGCATGCCGTAATCGGGCATGGTGGTTTTCGCGAAGATGATCGCGCCGGCTTCGCGTAGCCGCGCCGCGGGCGGCGCGTCCTTCTCTGCCGGCACCAGCTTGACGCTGGCCGCGCCGAGCGGCACCGGCACGCCCTTGGTCGCAATGTTGTCCTTCACCGTCACAGGCACGCCGTCGAGCGCGCCGGATGGTTCGCCGCCGGTCCAGCGCGCGGTCGAAGCCTTGGCGGCCTCGCGCGCGCCGTCGGGATCGAATGCATAGAGCGCCTTCAGATGCGGTTCCCACGCCGCGACATGCGCGAGCACGTCCTCCAGCACCTCGCTCGGCGAGAATTGCTTGGCGCGATAACCCGCGATCAGATCGACCGCGGACAGATCGTGCAGCGAGGTGACCGTCTCTTCGGCCCTCGGCCTATGCATTGCCACCTACCGGCATGCGGGTCTCGATGATGCGGGCGAACATGCTGGCGCCGATCGGCAGGATCTTGTCGTCGAGCACGAAGCCGGGATTGTGCACGGGCACCGAACCGTCATGGCCGACCCAGAAATAGGCGCCGGGGATGGTCTCCAGCATGTCGGCGAAATCCTCGCTGCCCATCTTCGGCTGGGCGCGCGTGATCACGTTGGCGGGATCGACGATGGTGCGCGCGACCTCCTCAACCACCTTGGACTGTTCGACTTGGTTGACCAGCACATTGAAAGTGTCGCGGATGTCGACGTCGATCACGCATTGGTAGGCGCTGGCGATGCCGGCGCAGATGGTGCGGATGCGTTCGCTGACGAGGGTGCGCACTTCCTTCGAGAAGGTGCGGATGGTGCCGCAGAGATGTGCATCGCCAGGAATGACGTTGTAGGCTGAGCCGGCGTGGATCTGGGTGATCGACACCACCGCGGCCTGCAGCGGCTCGACGTTGCGGCTGACGATGGTCTGGATCGCCTGCGCCAGCGTGGTCGCGATGACCACCGCGTCCTTGGAGCGCTCGGGCATCGCACCGTGCGCGCCGTAGCCGGTGATGCGCAGGTCGAAAAAGTCAGCGCTCGCCATCGCCGGGCCGGGCAGGATCGCGATCTCGCCGTGGTTGAGATCGGGCGCGTTGTGCAGGCCGTAGAGCTCGTCGCAGGGAAACTTCTCGAACAGCCCGTCCTTGATCATCGCGCGGGCGCCGCCGAGGCCTTCCTCGGCCGGCTGGAAGATCAGGTGCACGGTGCCGTCGAAATTCCTGGTCTCGGCGAGATAGCGCGCGGTGCCGAGCAACATGGTGGTGTGGCCGTCATGGCCGCAGCCGTGGAAGCGGCCTGGAATCTTCGAGCTCCATTTCAGATTGGTGTTCTCTTCCATCGGCAGCGCGTCCATGTCGGCGCGCAGGCCGATGCGCTTGGTGCCCGTGCCCTTGCCCTTGATGACGCCGATCACGCCGGTGCCGCCGAGACCGCGATGCACCTCGATGCCCCAGCTCTTCAGCTTGTCGGCGACGATGCCGGAAGTGCGCACTTCCTCGAAGCCGATCTCGGGATGGGCGTGGAGGTCGCGCCTGATGGCGGTGAGCTCGTCGGCATAACCGTCGATGCGGTCGATCGTGGGCATGTGTTCTCCAGTCAGCGTGAGGGAGGTGTGAAAACGGGGCCGTTCGGCTTGGTGCGGATGCCCGGGCGCAGGCGCGTCCAGGGCAGAGTGGCGGTGTCAGCGGGCATCGCGCCGGGCGCGGCGCAGATCATCAGCTTTTCGGCGATCGGCTCGAAATCGGCGCGGAAATGCACCGAGCTCTTGTTGACCAGGATCTTCTCGCGCGTCGGCTCGATGCCGACATAGCGGTACATCGCCTGGTCAGCGAGCTGGGCCTTGTGCGAGGACACGACCACGCGGACATCGCCGATGCGCAGGCATGCGGAGGGGCCCATCTCCATCTCGCGGCCGCCATAATAGGGGCCGGGCGCGATGAAGCGGCCGTCGGAAAGCGTCTCGACGACGAAGGTTTCGGTATAGGGCTCGTCACCGGGAATGCCGGACTTGCCGCCGAGCGACAGCGTCACGGTGGCGCCGACGCCGGCCTCGTGTGCCGCCTTGGCCGAGGCCGGATCGTAGATCGCCCCCGTCGCGGCGCTCGCCTTGTTGCGCACAAGCGCGCGCAGCATGCCGGTCGTGTCGGAATCGCCGCCGGCGCCGGGATTGTCCTGGGTGTCGGCGATGATGATCGGCTTGCTTGCGTTCCTGGACAGCTCCATCGCATGACGCACACCGTCGTCGGGCGACCAGATCCTGCCGTCGAAATCGTTCTCGTGGCTTTCGATCAGCTTCACCATCGCATCGGCCGCACGATCGGCATCGGCTTGTGTCGTCCCATAGGCGAACACGCTCGGCCCGCAATCGCGGAAGTCGGCGGCGGGGAAGCCCGGCGCGAAAGAGAGTGTCGGAACCGCATCGCTCTCCAGCGCGGCGAGCTTCTCATAGATGCCTTTGGTGGGCTGATCGTTGGTGCACTGCCAGCTGATGGGGATCAGGAACGGCAATTGCCGGAACGATCTTGCCAGGCGCTGCTTCGTCTTCAGCAACAGTGCGAGATGCCGCGCGGAGGCTCGGCCCGTCTCGGCCATGTCGACATGCGGATAGGTGCGGTAGGCGATCAGCGCGTCGGCATGCGCGATCATCTCGGGCGTGACGTTGGCGTGCAGGTCAAGGCTGGCAACCAGCGGAACATCCTTGCCGATGACGCGGCGCACGCGCGCCAAAATTTCGCCTTCGCCGTCGTCGAGATGCTCGGTCACCATGGCGCCATGCAGGTCGAGATAGACCGCATCGAGCGGACCGGCGGCCGCGATGCCGCCGACCATCACCTTCACGATGCGCTCGAAGGCATCCTTGGTGACATGCGCCGACGGGCTGGCACCGCAGGCGATGGTGGGAATGAGTTCCCAGCCGCTCTCGTCGGCGCTGTCGACGAACCCAGCGAGACCGACATTGATGCGCCGCATCACCTTCAACACGTCGGCACCTTCAGTCATCGCCGGCCAGCCGCCGCCATGTTGAAAATCCGCGAACGTCGCCTTCGTCGGAGCGAAGGTGTTGGTCTCGTGCAGGAAGCCGCCGACGGCGATACGTGTCATCAATTCAAGTCCAGTCATCAAGAGTGCGCGAAATTTGCCCCGGCCTTGCTGCAAGGGCAAGGTGGGAAGCAATCGCGCCACGCATAGGGTCAGATCGTTTTGGGAATGCTGCTCCGCGGTCATTCCGGGGCGCGCCCCTCTTGGGCGCGAGCCCGGAAGCCATTGTGCGGCGAAGTCTGCAGCCTGATGGATTCCGGGCTCATCGCTTCGCGATGCCCTGGAATGACGACGGAGAGAGTTACGCGGTCGCCCCCACGCCCTCCGACACCGGCCGGAAGTTCGCAAAATCCCAGTCGCGGCCGGGAGCGGCATCCAGCAGCGCCTTGGTATAGGCCTCCTTCGGGTGCGTCAGCACCTCGGCGGCGGGACCCTGCTCGACGACGCGGCCATGCTGCATCACCACCACCTCGTCGCAGATTTGCGCGGCGACGCGAAGGTCGTGGGTGATGAACAGGATCGCAATGCCGAGCCGCTTCTGGATCTCGTCGAGCAGTTCCAGCACCTGCGCCTGCACGGAGACATCGAGTGCGGAGACGGCCTCGTCTGCGACCAGCACGTCCGGATCGAGCGCGAGCGCACGCGCGATGGCGATGCGCTGGCGCTGACCGCCGGAGAACTGGTGCGGATAGCGCGACACCGCGTCGGCCGGCAGGCCGACGAGCTCAAGCAGCTCGCGCGCCCGCTTCATCGCGTCGGCGTGGGCCACGCCGTAGTTGACCGGGCCTTCGGCGATGCTCTCGCCGACGGTGACGCGCGGGTTGAGCGAACGGTAGGGATCCTGGAACACGATCTGGATCTTCTGCCGGTGTGGCTGCAGCAGGCGGCGCGAGATGTCGGCGATCTCGCGGCCGGCGAGACGCACGCCGCCGGAGGTCGGATCGATCAGGCGCACGATGCAGCGCGCGACCGTCGACTTGCCGGAGCCGCTCTCGCCGACGATGCCGAGCGTGCGGCCCTTGCGCAGCGTCAGCGTCACCTTGTCGGCGGCCACGACCTCGCGGCCTTTGCCGAAGAAGGAGCGCTCCTTGTAGATCTTGCCGAGCTCGTTGGCTTCGAGCACGACCGGCTCGCGGCTCTGCGCGCGCGGCGGCCGCGGCACCAGGCTCGGCACCGAGGAGAGCAGATTGCGGGTGTACTCCATGGTCGGATTGCGCAGCACGGTGTCGAGGGGGCCGGTCTCGACCAGGCGGCCCTGCCGCATCACCGCGACGCGGTCGGCGATCTCGGCGACCACGCCCATGTCGTGGGTGATGAACAGCACCGCGGTGCCGTGATCGCGCTGGAGGTCGCGGATCAGCGTCAGAATCTGCTTCTGTGTGGTGACGTCGAGCGCGGTGGTCGGCTCGTCCGCAATGAGCAGCTTCGGCTCGAGCACCAGCGCCATCGCGATCATGATGCGCTGGCGCTGGCCGCCGGAGAGGCGGTGCGGATAGGAAGCGAAGATGCGCTCGACCTGGGGCAGGCGGACATGCTCCATCATGTCGAGGATGCGCTTCTTGCGTGCCCTGCCGTCGAGATCAGTATGGGCGCGCAGCACCTCATCGATCTGGCGGCCGACCGGCACCACCGGATTGAGCGCGGTCATCGGCTCCTGGAAGATCATCGCCATCTGCGTGGCACGGAGCTGGCGCAGGCGGCGGTCGGTCGCGCTCAGCAGCTCCTCACCGACCAGCTTGACGCTGCCGCTCGTCGGCACCAGCGTGCCCTTGGGCAACAGGCCCATCGTGGTGAGCGAGGTCACCGACTTGCCCGAACCGCTTTCGCCGACGAGGCACAGCGTCTCGCGCTCGCGCACCTGGATCGAGATGCCGTCGATGATCTTCGTTGCGCCCGGCTTCTTGCCGACGGAAACGACGAGGTTGTTGATGTCGAGGATGGTGTTGCTCATGCCGCCAAACTCTCGCTCGTCATTCCGGGGCGCGCGTGAGCGCGAGCCCGGAATCCATTGAGCCGCGATGCAAGTGGTGAGGTGGATTCCGGGTTCGCGACTTCGTCGCGCCCCGGAATGACGAAACTGAGGATAATCACTTCCCCTCCCGCTGCTTCATGCGCGGATCGAGGGCGTCGCGGGCGGCATCGCCAATCAGATTGATGCTGAGGATGGCAATCGAGAGCAGCAGGCCCGGGTAGAAGATCAGCGACGGCTTGATCTGGAAGTACTGCCGGCCCTCGGCCATGATGTTGCCCCAGGTCGGCGTCTCTGGCGAAATGCCGGCGCCGAGGAAGGACAGGATGGCTTCGGTCAGGATCGCGGAGGCGCAGATATAGGTGCCCTGGACGATCAGCGGCGCGACCGTGTTCGGCATCAGATGCCGCCACATGATCTTCGGCAAGGACGAGCCGACCGAGATCGCGGCTTCGACATAAGGCTCCTCTCGCGCCGACAACACCACCGAGCGCACCAGGCGCGCCACGCGCGGGATCTCGGGGATCGTGATCGCGATCAGCACGGTCCAGAGGCTGGCGCCGGACAGCGAGACCACGGCGATCGCGAGCAGGATGCTCGGCATGGCCATCAGACCGTCCATGACGCGCATCAGCACGGCATCGACCAATTTGAAGAAGCCGGAGACGAGACCGATCGCGAGCCCGATGGCGATCGACAGGATCGCCGCGCCGATGCCGATCAGCAGCGAGATGCGGCCGCCATAGATTACGCGCGACAACACGTCGCGGCCGTAGGCGTCGGTGCCGAGCAGGTACTGCGCCGAGGACGGCTTGAGCCGCTGCGACGGCGCGAGCTGGATCGGATCATACGGCGCGATCAGCGGCGCCAGGATCGAGATCAGCACGATCAGCGCGAGCAGGACCGTGGCGCTCGCGATGATCGGCGTCGAGGTGAGGAATCCGAAGCGCGGCCGCAGCGGCGACGTGATCGGAATGGACGACTGGGGAAGGCTATCGACGGACATTCTTGTTGTTACCCTTGCCTCAGTACCGGATCCGGGGATCGAGCAGCGTGTAGGCGACGTCGATCAGCAGGTTGACGATGACATAGATCAGCGACGTCAGCAGGATCATCGCCTGGATCACCGGGTAGTCGCGCGCCAGCACCGCATCCACGGTGAGGCGGCCGATGCCGGGAATGTTGAACACGCTCTCGGTGACGACCACGCCGGAGATCAGCAGCGCAAACCCGGTACCGATCACGGTGATCACGGGCACCGCTGCATTGCGTAGAGCATGCCGCATCATCACCGCGACCTCGTTGATGCCCTTGGCGCGGGCGGTGCGGACGTAATCTTCGCCGAGCACGTCGAGCATCGCCGCGCGTGTCATGCGTGCGATCAGAGCGATGTAGATGAAGGAGAGCGCGCAGGTCGGCAGGATGATGCGTTCGAAGAACGGCCCGAAGCCGTTGAAGATGCTGCGGAAGCCCTGCACCGGCACCCAGCGCAGTTCGATCGCAAAGACCTGGATCAAGAGGTAGCCGACCACGAAGACCGGAACGGAGAAGCCGAGCACCGACAGGCCCATGACGAAGCGGTCGATCCAGGTGCCGTGCTTCCAGGCCGCGATCACCCCCAGGGGGACGGCGACGATCACGGCGAGGATGATGGTGGCCAGCGCGAGCGAGATCGACGGCTCGACACGCTGGCTGATCATCTTCATGACCGGCAGGTTGGAGATCAGCGAGGTCCCGAGGTCCCCGTGCAGCAGCTTGTTCACCCAGGTGACGAACTGCACGATCAGGGGCTCGTTGAGGCCGAGTGAGGTGCGGATGCGCTCCAGCCGTTCCGGCGTCGCATTGTCGCCGGCGAGGATGGCGGCGGGATCGCCGGGGGTGAGGCGGAGCAGCAGGAAGACGAACAGCGCGACGACGCCCATCACGGGCACCGCGGCGAAGATTCGGCGAACGAGATATCCGAGCAAGTTGGATCCGTCAGATTAGAGTCAAATTGGGCAGGGTCTTCGACAAGCCTGCCATCAGCCTAACATTTCAGCAATTCCTGTGCCATCCGGGCCGGGAGCCCCAATGGTCGTCCTGCCCGGGCTTGACCCAGCATCCACGTCTTTCTTCCCGCTCGGGCAAAGGCGTGGATGGCCGGGTCAGGCCCGGCCATGACGGGGTATCGCCTTGATCACTCCAGCGTCGCCAGCAATCCCGCCATCAGTCGGCCGCGTTCGACCAGGCTTTCGACCTCGATATACTCCTCTAACGTGTGGCCATTGCCGCCACGCACGCCCAGGCCGTCGAGCGTCGGGATCCCCATGGCCCCGGTGAAATTGCCGTCGGAGCCGCCGCCGGCGCTCGCATGCGGCAATTCGGCGCCGAGCGACTTGGCAATGCTTCGGGCCTTTTCGTACAGCGCCATGGTGCCCGCGTCCGGTTCCCAGACCGGCCGCGTCACACCGCGGGTCACTTTGAAGGTGACGTCGTTGGTCGTGCCCGACAACGCCAGCATTCGCTCGACGCCGCGATCGAGATCGGCCTGGCGCTTGGCCATCGACAGCGCTTCGCCTGTGGCGGTCGTGGCAACGCAGTTGACCCATTGTCCGCCATGCACGACGCCGACCGAGAAGGTGCAGTCGTCCGTGGTCATCGCGTCGATCGCGAGGATCTGCCGGGCCATCTCGCGGATCGCCGAGCGTCCCGCCGACAGCGTTGCGCCGGCATGGCTCGGCCGTCCCGTCGCCTCGAGGTTGAACCGTGCGATGGCGTAACGTCCAGTGGTGACGCCGTTGTCGGCGCGACCGGGCTCGGGCACCAACACGTATTTGTTGCGTGCGGCCTCGGCCTCGATGATGTCGCGGGTCGAGGGCGTGCCGACTTCCTCATCCGGCGTGAACAGCACGGTGATCGGCAGCGGCGTGGTGAAGGCGGCGCGCGCCAGCTGCCGGATCGCTTCGAGCGACAGGTAATTACCGCCCTTCATGTCGTAGATGCCGGGGCCGTAGCACTTGTTGCCCTCGCGCCGCCATTTCAGCTTCTCGATGGTGCCGACCGGGTGGACGGTATCCATGTGTCCTGCGATCAGGATGCCAGGCTCGCCCTGCTTGGGATGGGGAAAGCGCGCGCGGATCACGCCGCCGAAGCCTTGGCGCCCGGCGATGCGTTCGATCGTCGCACCCATGATGGCCATATCCCGCGCTGCGATATCGAGCATGCGGTTCACGGCATCGGCGTCCCAGGTCGGGCTCTCGCATTCCACCCAGCCGCGCAGGCCCTGGAGCATCGCCTCGGAATCGAAGGGAAGATTGGCTGGATTCATCTCAATGTCTCTCAAGCTTCGCAAGGTGGAACGCGCATTGCATCGGCGCGGGCAGGACGAGCGGAGAGAGTTGTAGAGCTAAACCGATCCTTGTGGAGCCCGTGCGCACGCCGCGAGGGCTTGCAGCGAAACCGGATTGACGCGCTCGGCACTGTCTGCAAGTCTTGAAAAGATAAAGGCATTGCATGAGGTTAGTTCGCCCAAAGAACGAACCGGATGCTCAACCAATAATCTGCCTTTGAACAGTTTCACGTCAGGAGAAACTTTCCATGTTCAACTTCTTGCGCCGGGGGCCTCGCGCGTTCGCCTCCAAACTTGCGCTGTCGGTCGTCGCGCTGTCCACGGCGATGGCCTCGCCGGTGTTTGCCGCCGGCAAGACCATCACGGCGGTGTTGCATTCGGATTTGCGCATCATCGATCCGATCTTCACCACGGCCTACATCACGCGTGACCATGGTTACATGGTTTACGACACGCTGGTCGCCACCGATTCGAATTTCAAGGTCCAGCCGCAGATGGCGGACTGGAAGATCTCCGACGACAAGCTCACCTACACCTTCACGCTGCGCGACGGCCTGAAGTGGCATGACGGTGCGCCTGTGACGGCGGAAGACTGCGTCGCCTCGCTCAAGCGCTGGGCCGCGGTCGACGGCATGGGCCAGAAGCTGATGGACTTCACCGCGAGCATCGAGGCGACCGACGCCAAGACCATCACGTTGAAGCTGAAGGAGCCCTACGGCCTCGTGCTGGACTCCATCGGAAAGCCCTCGTCGCGCGTCGCCTTCATGATGCCCAAGCGTCTTGCCGAGACGCCGGCGGACAAGCAGATTCCGGAGCAGATCGGCTCGGGCCCCTTCAAGTTCGTGGCGTCAGAATTCCAGCCGGGCGTGAAGGCGGTCTACGTCAAGAACACCGATTACGTGCCGCGCAAGGAGCCTGCGAGTTGGACCTCGGGCGGCAAGGTGGTGAAGGTCGATCGCGTCGAGTGGATCACGATGCCGGACTCGCAGACTGCGGTGAACGCCTTGCAGTCGGGCGACATCGACTTCATGGAGAATCTGCCGTTCGACATGCTGCCGGTGCTGGAAGCGAACAAGGAGCTCAAGATCGAGACCCTGAACAAGTTCGGCTTTCAGACGCTCGGCCGGATGAACTTCCTGCATCCACCGTTCGACAACGTGAAGGTGCGCCGTGCCGCCTTGCTGGCGATCAACCAGAAGGACGTGCTCGACGCGCTGGTCGGCAACGCGAAGTACCAGAAGATCTGCGGTGCATTCTTCGTATGCGACACGCCGCTCGCGACCGATGTGGGCTCCGAGACCCTGGTGAAGGGCAACGGCATGGCGGAGGCCAAGAAGGCCCTTGCCGAGTCCGGCTATGACGGCACGCCGATCGTGATCATGGCGCCCGGCGACGTCACGACACTGAAGGCGCAGCCGATCGTTGCGGCCCAGCTGCTGCGCGAGGCGGGTTTCAAGGTCGACCTGCAGGCGACCGACTGGCAGACGGTGGTGAGCCGCCGCGCCAGCCAGAAACCGCCGAAGGAAGGCGGCTGGAACATGTTCTTCACCAACTGGGTCGCGGCCGACGTCTCCAACCCGATCGCCAATCTCTCGATCGGCGGCCAGGGCAAGAAGGGCTGGTTCGGCTGGGCGGAAGACGCCAAGATCGAGCAGCTCAAGGACGCCTTCGTGCGCACGTCCTCGCTCGACGAGCAGAAGAAGATCGCCGCCGACATCCAGAAGCAGGCCTATGAGCAGGTGATCTACATTCCGCTGGGGCAGTATCTGCTGCCGAGCGGCTGGCGCAAATCGCTGACCGGCGTGCTCGACGGCCCCGCGACGCCGGTGTTCTGGAACATCGACAAGACGGAGTAGGCGGAAGGGCCCCTCGCGCCCTTCATGTTCATCGTTACGCGGCGCCGCTGTCCTCAGCGGCGCCGTTTTCGTTTGTCTGTCCTCGGCCGGTCGGGATGGTGGACGCCTTTAACTCTTCCAGTTTCCAAGCATTGCCATTTGCTTCTCTGTTGAAATAGATGTGGCGTCCTTTCGCTTCTCTTTCCTTATTTGATTCCCGTGTCGATCGACTTTGCATTCCAGGCGATGGCCGAAAGGTCGGATCGCGCGCCGGCACAATGGCGGCGGCCTTTCCTGCGTTGGCTCGATGGTGTCGAGGCCGGCTGGGCGGTGCCGCTTCTCATCGGCTGCTTCGTCGCGATCTGGACACTCTATCTGGTCGTCGCCTATGCCGGCGGCGGCCTCCACCCTGATACGCTCGAGGCCTGGACGCTGGGCCGGAATTTCGAGTGGGGCTATCACAAGCATCCGCCGTTGAGCGGCTGGGTCGTCGCCGCTTGGACCGCGATCTTCCCGTCCACCGACTGGTCGCTGCAATTGATGGCAATGGCCAATGCCGGGCTTGCGCTGGTGTTCGTCGATCGTATCGCGCGGCAATTCGTGACTGGGCACAAGCGCGTGCTAGTGCTTTTGCTGCTGATGCTGACGCCGGCCTATCAATTCCATGCCCAGCGCTTCAATGCCAATGCAGTGCTGCTCGCGACCTGGCCGCTGGCAACCTGGTGCTTCCTCCGCGCCTTCGAGACGCGCGCCGCATCTTGGGCCGCCGCGGCGGGATGCACCATGGCGCTGGCAATGCTGGGCAAATATTATTCGATCTTTCTCGTGGCGAGTTTCGCATTTGCGGCGCTGGCCCACCCGGCACGGCGCGCCTACTTCACCTCGGCTTCGCCCTGGATCTCGACCGTCGTCGGGCTCGCGGCGCTGTCACCACACATCCATTGGCTCGCAACGACGGGAGCATCGACCTTCGTCTACGCACTGGTGCACGCAGGCAGCTATGCCGCGATGTCCCTCGGCGAGGCGAAGAACTTCGTGCTCGGGCTCGCGGCGGCGATGAGCGTTCCGGCCGTGCTCTGGATGTTCATCGCCGGGACGCGGCTGCAGCAGTTTCCGGCCGACTTCGCCGCCATGAGTCCGGGATTGCGGCTTTTGTTCTACGTCACGATCGGCACGATCATGCTGCCGGTCTCGACGTCGCTGGTGATGGGCACAGATCTGCCCTCGCTATGGGCGTTGCAGGGGCTGTTCCTGTTCCCCGTTCTCGTGGTCTGCGGCGCGAGCTACCCGATCGAGCGCTTCTATACGGTCAATCTCACCGTGATCACGGCAGGCGTCGCGCTCGCCGCCGTGCTGGTCGCTGCGCCGATCCACGCCGCCTACCGCAACGGTCACGGCTACGAGGAAGGGCGCGAATTTTATGCAGAGGCGGCCAGCAAATTGACACGCGAATGGCGCGAGCTGACGGACAAGCCGCTCGGCATCGTGAGCGGCGATGATCCGCTGGCCTTTGCCATGGCCTTCTATGGTTCCGACCATCCGCATCATGAACGGGCATTCGACTATCAACGCAGCCTGGGCTCGTTGCAGCGGTCGCTGGACCGGGGTTGGGCAGCACTCTGCTTCCGGGGCCAGGATTATTGCAATCGATGGATGCACTGGGTGTCGGCGCGCGCCGGATACGTCGTCAGGCGGGAGTTCACCGTGCAAGCGTCGCTGGCAGGCAGGCCCGGTGTGACCCGGCAGGTGATTGTCCTGATAGCGCCGCCGCGGCTTACCGAGGCGGTTCCCGAGAGCGTAGCCGATGATTTCAGCGCCAGCCGGCGGACGCTGGACTAACTTGTGTCAGCAATGGCTGTCGCGCAGCCGCTCGAGCCCCTCGCTCGCGAAAGGCCGCGTAAATGCCGTCTGTCCCACCGGCTCGGAATGCTCCGTCTGCTGCGGTTCCGCGTCGCGATTGTCGTTGTGGTGGTCCAGTTCCATACCGCGGCCTTTCGATTTGCTGCAGTACAACATCGAGCCGGCGCGCTGGTTCCTTAGGCGATCGGGCGATGATGCGGCCTGAACAGCCGCCCCTTCTCCACCACCAGCACGATCGCGAGCGCGGCGAGCGTGGACAGGAAGAACCCGACCGAGAACGGCAGCAGCGTGCCGTCGAAGCTCTGGCCGATCGCCATGCCGACCACGATCCCGATCAGCGTCGTGATCGAGCCGTAGAGCGAGGAGGCGGTGCCGGCGATATGGCCCTGCGGCTCCATGGCGAGCGCGGTGAAGTTGGCGACCATCATGCCGAACGAGAACATCATCAGGGCGGAGAGCACCATGAACAGGGACAGCGGCAGCACGCCGAGGATTTCGGTCAGCAGCATGACGCCGGCGACCGCGGTGTAAAGCGTCAGGGCCCCGTGCGAGATCACGCGCATGCCGAGCCGCCCGACCAGCCTCGCGTTGAGGAAGCCCGCGATGGCAACGCCTGCGGCGATCGCCGCAAAGGCCAGGGGGAAATAATGGCCAAGATGGTAGATGCCGGTGAAGACCTGCTGCGCCGAGAACACAAAGGCGAACAACGCGCCCATGACACTCCCCGCGGCAATCGCGTAACCGATGGTCTGTCGGTGGGTCACGGTCTGCCGGAAAGCCGCGAGCACGTCGCCAAGCGCCAGCGAGCGGCGCTCGGACTCGGGCAGGGTTTCCGGCAGGCGCAGCACGCTCCATGCGAGCGCGAGCAGACCGTACAGCGTCAGCACGACAAAGATGCCGCGCCATTGCGATACCAGAAGCACTGCCTGTCCGAAGGACGGGGCGACTACCGGCACTGCGATGAACACCATCATCGCGAGCGACATCACGCTCGCCATGCGGCGGCCGACATAGCAGTCGCGGACGATCGAGGTCGCGATCACCCGCGTCGCCGCGGTGCCAAAACCCTGCAGCGCCCGAGCCAACAGCAGCGTTTCGAACGTGGGGGCTGCAATCGCGAGCAGGCTCGCGACAGCATAGACCGTCATGCCGCCGAGCAAGACGGGACGGCGGCCGAACCGGTCCGACAATGGGCCCATGATGAACTGCCCCGCGCCGAAGCCGATCAGGAAGGTCGACAGCACCAGCTGGAGATGGTTGGCGACAGGAATCTTGAAGGCGGTGCCGATATTGGGCAGCGCCGGCAGCATCATGTCCATCGCAAGCGGGTTCAGCGCCATGATGGACGCGATCACGATGACGAATTCGGGAAAACCCATGGGACGGTGCCCGGAGGACACCCAATCGTCGGCATTGACGTCGGACAAGGAAGCTCACCTTTGAAATCGAGGGCTTTATCCCTTCCAATGCTGCATCGCACAACCCCCGTTTCGGGATGGCTGTCAGGCGGGGGCAGGGCGAACAAGAATTGGTGTGATATCACCGCTCCTTGCCGGCCAGCGCCCGCAACTCGGGCAATTGCCCCGGCTGGAAACGAGTGATTCACCATCCTTCCCAAAGATCGGCGGCCGGTGCGGCCTTTCCGACCGGGCAGGATGAAACCGAAACGCATCCTGTTCACAGTATGGCTGAGACGATGAGGCGCCGCACCGGCCCGGAAAACCAAGCCAAACAGGGTATTCGCCAGTGTCCGACATGACTGATGCTGCACGATGGCTGGCACCTTCGGCCGGTACGGCCGCGCGGCGGAACGTCTGGCTTGCCTGCCTGATCGCACTGACGGCGCTGCTGGTGCTCGGCAATCTCGCCAACGACGCCACGCTCGACCTGAAATATGGCTGGGACACCCGCGTCAATTGCGCAGCGGTCGAGGCGCATGCCGAGGGCCGGGATCCCTACTTCGTCAAGAACCTGAAGGGCACCAAGCTCTCTTATCCCTATCTGCCGGTGACGCTGGACGTCTTCCGCCCCCTCTGCGCCGGCGGCGCTCTGGTCGAGCATTACAGAGGCATCTTTGTCGTCCTCGCCGTGCTCTGTGGACTGATCTTGCCCGGCCTTGGCCGAGCGCCTTCGAGCGCGCGCGATGTTGCACTCCGGGTGCTCTGCGCGCTCGGCGCGTTCGTCGGTTTCGAATGGGTGGTGGCATCTGGGAATTTTGCGATCCTGAGCGGTTTGCTGACCGCGATCGCGCTGAAGCTCTTGCTTCGGCCGCCTCCATCGGACGCCTCAAAGGATCAGGGTTTCTCGTGGCGCCTCGCCGGCGCCGCGCTGCTCGGCCTCGTCACCTCGTTCAAGCTGGTGTTCTTCCCGGTGCTCGCGGCGCTCTATTTCCTGCCGCTGCCGCGCGGCCGCAAGCTGGCTTTGATCGCAGTGGCGGCCTTCAGCTTTGGCGTCCCGATCCTGTTATCGAAGCTGCTGTATCCTGACCTGTTCGCAAGCTGGCAGCTGGCGATGGCGGGGCAGATCCCCGGCCAGCATGTTGTCGATCTCCTCGAGGCCAATCCGTCGTTGCTGCTGCTGGTGCTGAGCGTCATGGACCATGCCAGGATCGGTGGCGGCAAGCCCGCGCTGTTCGCGGCCTATGCGCTCGCAGCACTCGCGCTCGTGCTGGTGCCGTTCGCCCTGTCCGTCCTGCGCGCGGTCGGCAGCCGGCCGGAGGGGGAAGGGGGATCGCTTCCGATGCGCCTCGACCGCTGGCTGATGGATCATCCCCGCGTCGCCATGCGGATCACGGTGCTGGCGATGTTCGCGCTCTACCTCAGCTCGCCGCGCCTCAAGGAATATGCCTTCTTCGAGCTCGCGCTCTATGCCGCGATCCTCGTGGTCGACCTGCCGGCCATGGCGCTCGCCGCGTTTCTCAGCGTCGGCCTCGCCTTTCCGTCTCTGATCTCGCTTCTCGGGGCGCCATTCGAAGGCAGCTTCATCCTCCTCGTCGTCGCGCTGGTCTGCTTCTGGATCGTGCTGCTCGATTTTCGCGCGGAGCCCAAGCGCCTCGAGCAGGATTAGTTGGTTCAGGCGAGGATAGCCTTCGCCTGCTAAGCTGCTTGTTCCGACAAATAAGCCGCGTAAGCCAGCTTGAGACCCTCCTTGAGCGGCGTTCGCGCCTGCCATCCCAGCTCGGCAATCCGACTCGTATCGAGCAGCTTGCGCGGCGAGCCGTCGGGACGCGACGTGTCGAAGACGATCTCGCCGCGATAGCCGACGGTGTCCGCGATCTGGCGGGCAAGTTCACCGATGGTGACCTCCTCGCCGGTGCCGATGTTGACGAGCTCGGAGCTCGAATAAGTCTTGATCAGGCGCACGCAAGCATCCGCCATGTCGTCAACGTATAGAAATTCACGCTTCGGTGCACCCGTCCCCCAGACGGCCACGCGTGCTGCGCCGGATAGCTTGGCTTCGTGAAAGCGGCGTATCAAGCCGGCCATCACATGGCTGTGCTCGGGATGGTAGTTGTCACCGGGGCCATAGAGATTGGTTGGCATGACGCTGATGAAATCAGAGCCGTATTGGCTTCGATAAGCCTCCACCATCTTGAGGCCGGCGATCTTCGCTATCGCATAGGGCTCATTCGTCGGCTCGAGCGGGCCGGTCAGTACCGAATCTTCGCGCATCGGTTGGGCGGCGAGCCTCGGATAGATGCAGGAGGAGCCCAGGAACATGAGCTTTTCCGTGGCGTTCAGATGCGCGGCATGAACGATGTTCGCGGCAATGGCGATGTTGTCGTAGATGAATTCGGCGCGCAGAGTATTGTTGGCAACGATTCCGCCGACCTTGGCCGCGGCCAGAAATATCACCTGGGGGCGCGCTTTGGAGAACCAGGCGAAGACCGCCGATTGGTCCCGCAGATCGAGCTCCTTTCGCTCGATGGTCAACAGTCGAACATCTTCCTGCTCGAGCCGGCGGACAAGCGCGCCGCCGACCATTCCCCGGTGGCCAGCGACAAAAACGCTCTTTCCCTTCAACTCAAACGGCACGTTCGCCATCGGCGTTCCCTCGCTGACGTCTAGACCACCTCGGGCGAGCGAGTCAGGATCTTTGACCAGCCCACCGGTCGATGGTCAAATATTCGCATAGATGCTGTTCTTGATCATGACGAACCCCTTCAGGAGTTCCTGGATGCCATCATCCAGCGAAACATTGGGGCGATATCCGGTCTTCTCGACCTTCGCGTTGGAGACGATGTAGTTGCGCTGGTCGGGGTCGCGGCCTACCTCGGCATCCACAAAACAAAACTCAGGGACGAATTTCTGGATGTGTTCGCAGAGTTCCTTCTTGGATACGTTCGCGTCTGAAAGGCCAACATTGAAGATCTGGCCCTTCATGTTCTCGAAGTTTTCAAGCCCGTGCTCGAAGACCCGTGCGACGTCGCGGACATGAATATAGTTGCGCTTGAAATGTCCCTCGAAGAGGACGACAAAACGGTCGTTTGCCGCGCGGTAGACGAAGTCGTTGACCAGCAGGTCGAGACGCATGCGGGGGGACATTCCGAACACGGTCGCCAGCCGGAAGCTGATGACGTTCGGATGCTCCATCAGCTCTTTTTCAACGGCCACCTTGTCGATTGCATACTGCGAGATCGGCCGGAGCGGAGAGTCTTCCGTGCAATAGTTGTTCTCGTCGCCGGAGCCATAGGCGCTGTTCGTGGTCGGCATGATGATCCGCTGATTGCGGGACACATGCTTCAACATCATCGTTATGGCGTCGTGATTGGTCGTCTTGGCTCCAATGGGATCCCGGCTGCACAGCGGAGCTCCGACCAATGCCGCGAGAGGAAAAATGACGTCGGCCTTCTTCAGGAGCGGCAGCGTGGTCTGTTCGCTGCGGATGTCACCCCGAACCACGCTGAAGCCTTCGTGATGGCAGCACTGGTTGAGACTGGACTGCTTGAACATGAAATTGTCCAGCACGGTCACTTTGTGGCCAGCGTCCAACAGTCGGGGAACCAGGGTTGATCCGATATAACCGGCGCCGCCAGTCACGAGAATGTTGTAGCTCATATTGGGGGGCTTCCCTTGTTCTGAATGGCCTGAGTTCGCGTCTACAGCGTCCGTCATGTGGATCGGAGGGGAAACATGGCATTCTCTACGCATTCACAGAGTGCGTGCGCAAAGATGATGTGTATTTCTTGGATGGTGCTGGTTATCTCGCTGGGTGCGAGCAAGCAATGGTCCGCTTCCTCGGCAGCGAGGCCGCCATTGCCACCCGAGAAGATGATCGTACGAATGTTCAGCTTGCGGCAAGTGCGCAGCGCTTCGAGAATGTTCCTCGAATTGCCGGACGTGGTTATTCCGAGAAAGATGTCCTTGGCCGTCATCTTTCCCTCGATCTGGCGGGAGAAGACCGCATCGAACCCATAGTCGTTCCCGATCGCGGTCAGGATCGACGTATCGACGGTCAGTGCCTCCGCTGCCAGGGGCGCGCGATCTCGGGCGAGCTTGCTGACGAACTCGGCAGCCAGGTGCTGGGCATCCGCCGCAGATCCGCCATTGCCGGCGATATAGAGACGGCCGCCGGACTTGTACGTAGCGACGACGACATCGGCAATTGCTTCGAATGCGGCAATCCGGTCCGGATCCGACAGGAGCGCTCGCTTCGCCTCGATCGAGGCCGTCAGCCTCGTCAGCAGGACTGCTCTCGCGGCGGTCATATCGGCACTCCGACGGGGTAGGAACCGGATCCCGATAGGCCGGCCGCGCGACACTGCTCGTGGGGCAAGTCAGAAACCCCGGCGTGGAGACGCGTATTCTTGCCGACCTTCAGGATTGCCTGCATGGCTGCTATCAATTCACCGCGTTGAGGATGGCGCAAATCTCATCGACCTCGTCAATTCTGAGATCGGGAAAATTGCCGATGTAGAAGCCGAAGAAGTGGATGTGATCGGTTTGCGGGAATTTCTTGTAATGTTCGGCCGGGACGAATGATTTCAGATACGGCTGACGAAGCTGATTGCCTCCGCCGGCGCTGCCTCTGCGAAACTCGATGCCGGCGGCGCGCATGGCCGACATCAGGCGTTCGGCGAGGTCCATATCGGGCTGACGCAGCACCAGATTGAAGGCGTAGTTGCTCGAGCCCTCTGTCTTGAAATCCGTACGGAACTTCTCGGGGTTGATGCGCGACAGGAAACGAAGGAAGTTCGCTGTCCGGAGCTCTACGTTGGCGTCGAGCCGTGGAAGTTGTCGCCGGCCGAGGATGCCCCCGATCTCCGTATTGCGCACGTTATAGGCGGCGTGAGCAAAGATGAAATCCGGATTCAGATCCGGGTGAGCCGCAACGTAGGACTCCTTGATGGCCGGGTCGTTGGCTTCTCGCACCATGCCGTGGGATCGCAGCATGCGTGCCGCTTGATAGGCCGCATGATCGTTGGTGCAGATCATGCCGCCTTCGATGGTCGTCATGTGGTGGGCATAATAAAAGGAGAAGTTCGATATCCAGCCGAAGCTGCCGAGCTTCTTGCCGCGATGCGTCGCGCCGTGAGATTCGCAAACGTCTTCGATCAGCGGAATTCCCGCTTTCTCGAGATGCTGGATCAGCTCGTCGGTCAGTCCGTCAAAGCCCTGCACATGGGTCAGAAATACGGCGCGTGTCCGTTCGGTGATGGCATCGATGATCTTCGTTGCATCCATCGCCAAGGTCGTCGGATCAATGTCGACGAACACCGGCGTGAAGCCGTTCTGGATCACCGACGCGACGTCCGAAATCCACGTGAGCGGCGGCACGATCACCTCGCCACCTTCGGGATGGCGAATCTTGAGAATGGCCATCGTCAGGAGATTGGCAGAGGCGCCGGAGTTGACGAGGACGCTGTACTTGGTGCCCAGCCACTCGTTCCATTCCTGCTCGAACGCGCGCACGTTCGGACCGTTGGTGAGGATCGGGTCGTCCTGCTTCAAGTGCTCGATGAGAGCGTCCAGATCTTCGCGCGCGATATTGTTGCGCATCAGGGGGAATTTCATTGTGGGCGACCACCGTTCAGGGGAGGGAGAGTCTTCGAAGAAGAAGCCGAAATCTGCAGCAGGCGCTTGGTCACCACGTCGGGGCCTATGCCGACTTGCTCATGCAATTCCGCTCGCGATCCGAGCTCGAAGCGATAGCCGCCTTCGACGCCGACGTTGATCAGCTTGGCGTCGAGCGCGCTATGTCCGAGGAAATTGTAGAGCAGGGCGTCGAGGCCGCCGCGGCCGGCGAATCCCTCTTCCATGCTGACGATGGTCTGGTACGGCGACAGCTCGTCGTGCAGAGCCTTCGCGGAAAAGCGAGCAAGGTCGAACAGGTCGACGAGGCCGACGTCAATTCCGGCTTCGCGTAGCCGGTCGGCGACGATGAATGCCGTGTGGACCATGTAACCCGTGGCGACGAGACAGATCTTCCGGCCGCGGCGGTGAGAGTGAAATCCCTTCGTGACGTCCGGCGGGCCGTCCGCGTACAGGACGGGCAGCACCTGCGCATCGAGGCGGAGATATTTGGGGCCGATCGTGCCGGCACATATTCCGAAGAGGTTTTCAGTGGTGATGTGATCGGATGGCGAGAGCACCTGGAAATTCGGCAGCCCGCGCATCAGCGTGATGTCTTCGTAACACTGGTGCGTCGGGCCGGACACGACATAGCTGTAGCCGGCGCCGACGCCGATCAGATTGACGTTCATCGGGCGGACCTCGGAGAGGAGAGCCAGGCTCACCCTGATCTGCTCGAAGCACCGCATCGTGATGAAGGGGGCGATCGCGTAGGCGAAGACCTTGTAGCCTTCGAGCGCAAGTCCCGCGGAGACGTTGATCAGATTTTGTTCGGCTACGCCGACATTCACGAACCTTGCGGGATGGTCGGCGCGAATACGATCCAGCACTGGGGACCCAAAGTCGGCCGAGACGAAGAAAATCTTCGGATCATGGGCCATGGCCCGATGTATCTGATCCAGCAGCGCATCGCGCATCGCTCGCGGTTTAACGCTCATCGGAGGCCTTCAGGAGTTCTTCGAGAAGTTCAGCTTTCGGCGCCATGATGTGAGAAAGAGCCTCGTTCTCCAGGCCGGGAACGCCGCGTCCTTTCAGCGTTCGTGCGACGAGCGCCTTCGGTCGTCCGTTACTGATCGCTTTCAGGCTCAACAGCTGCTCTTGCACGGCCAGCACGTCGTGACCATCGACCTCGAGGCATTGCCATCCGAACGCTTCGAGCCGCTTCACGAGTCCGGCGTGGGAAACGATGTCGTCGGTGAAGCCGAGCATCGCAATGCTGTTGTTGTCGACGATGAGGTGAAGATTGTCGAGCTCATGCTGGGATGCAAACATGATGGCTTCCCAATTGGCACCTTCATGCAGTTCGCCGTCTCCGCAGACCACGAAGACGCGCTGCTTCGAGCCGCCGCGCTTCAGCCCCAGCGCCATTCCCGCGCCGACACCGAGACCGTGGCCCAGAGATCCATTGACGGTTTCGTAACCAGGAATGATGGGATCGGGAATCCCTCCCAGGATGCCGCCGGCCTTGCAGACGCGATCGAGCTCGGCGGCCGGGAAAAAGCCGAGATCCGCCAGGATCGGGTACATGCAGATCGAGCCATGTCCCTTGCTGATCACGCAACGATCGCGGCCATCCCATCGGGGATCGGTCGGGTGGATATTCAGAACGCCCCCATAATACAGGGCGACGAAAATCTCGATGGAGGACAGTGAGGATGCGATGCGCGTCTCGGGGGCGCGACGGTGCACCGACAAGGTCTCCCTCCAGACCCACTTCGCCTTGTCGGGCAAATTGACGCTGTTGCTGATCAAGACACGGCCTCACTTGAACGATTCTGGTTGGGGGCATCGCTGCGGAGCGAACTGGACAGAGCATGGCTTTCGGGGGCGGGCCGGTGAGTCCGCGCGCATGCAAGTCCGCGAGGTTCGATGGAGGAAGCCGCTTCCGTCATGATGTTCATAAGCCGTTCGGTTGATAAAGGACCACGCGGCTGCCGGAATCTTCGAAATCGAACGGCACGTGAATCAGACCCTTCAGCTTTTCGCGGATCGCCGCGTGCCGCTCCGGCTTGGCGAAAAGGAGCATGAAGCCGCCGCCGCCCGCGCCGAGCAGCTTTCCACCGATCGCTCCGGCCTCACGCGCGGCGTCATAGATCGCGTCGATCTCGTCCGTCGTCACCTTGTCCGACAAGGTTCGCTTGGCGAGCCAGGCTTCATGCAGGAGTTCGCCGAATGCTTCGATCGGGAGCGAGCGGTTTACGAAGATCTCGAGGCCTTCGTCCACCATGGCACGCATGCGCTTCAGTCGCGCTGCACTGGCTGCCATGTTTTCGAGCTGGGATCTCGCTACATCGGAGGAAAAACGCGAAAACCCCGTGAAGCAGAGCATCAGATGGGACTTGAGCGCGGCCCTACGTTCGGGCGAAGCGATCACCGGCGACACGTCGAATGTCCCGTCTTCCCGGAATCTGACATAGTTCATGCCGCCGAAGGCGGAGATGATCTGGTCCTGGCATCCGACGTTCTCGTGAAGCAATTCCTGCTCGATATGGATCGCAGTCTTCGCCAACGCATCCTTGTTCGACATGGTGCCCCGCAGCGCTTGCAAGGCATGAAGCAAGCCTACGGTGAAGGAGGAGCTCGATCCAAGTCCTGATCGGGCGGGAAGGTCGCCGTCATGATGGATTTCAAGCCCTTCAGCCACACCTTCGTGTTGCAACGTCGCGCGTACCGCCGGATGCTTGATCTGGTCGATATTCGAGACGTTCTCGATGATCGAGTACACGATGCGATGCTTGTGCTCGAAAAATGGCGGGAGCCTTCGGCAGGTAATGTAGCAGTATTTGTCGATTGCAGTCGCGAGTACGGCCCCGCCATGTTCCTGGATCCAGGCGGGGTAGTCTGTACCCCCGCCAAAGAAGGAAACGCGGTACGGGGTCCTGGTGATGATCACTGTGGAACTCGTGCGGCTGGTCTGTGAGGCTCGACCTGACTCGAGGGAATAACATGCATGGGCACTGCTCAATCACCCAGCAATTTCCGCTTGAGCCGGATTTCCGACATCTGCTCGACGTTGCGACGTTCGGCCGTGCCGAACTTTCTTTCGACGAGTGCGAGATAGGACGGATCTCGGAAGTAGGTCTGCCACGCCTCGTCGCGAAACCTCAGGACCTCCGCGGCTGACAGATACTTCGTTCGCATCGGCACGCTCTCGTACGAAAGGAAAGCAAATTCTTCGAACTTCTGCGGCAGCTCCCATCCGTTCGTGCGCGCGGTGTAGTAGAGCGGGCTGCCCGGCAGGGCCTGGCAAGGATACATATTCGCCATTTCGGTGTTCAGCTCGAGGGCGAGAGCCAGCGTCTCTTGCATCGTTTCCTGAGTGTCTTCCGGGAAGCCGAATATGTAATTGCTGATGATGTTGATATCAGAGTCGCGGATCGTCTTGCAGACGTCTCGAATATTGACTTCCCGGAACGTTCCTTTCGAGACCTCCTGACGGACCATTTGGTTGCCTGCTTCGATGCCCAGCGCGAGCCAGTTGACCCCGGCCTGCTTGAATTTGTCGAGGACGTTCGCCCGAACGGTATCGATGCGGGAGTAGGTCCACATGTTGAATCCATAGCCTGACTGTATGCAGTCATCGAGGATCGGCGTGTAGTATTTGCGGTTCAGGAAGAACATCTCGTCGCTGATGCGCAAGGTCTTGACGCCCATATCGGCAAGCTTGCGCATTTCGCGGGCGACCCATTCCGGGCTCCAGAAGCGCATCCCGCGTGAATGCGAAGCATCCGTCCCCTCGTCATTGTTGACGCGGTTCACGATGTTGATCATGCAGAAATTGCAGGCGAACTGACATCCGAGCGACGTGTAGATCGCAGCGAACGGAGTTCGTTTGTCGTGGCTGAACCCGGCATGCCAGAAATGTGCGCGATAGAGATCGAGCGGCCTGTCGCGGGAGGGAAGCAGGTCCCAGGCATAGCCGGGAAGATCGACGTCCATGCGGTCTTGCGGAACGATCTGTTCGGGCGGATTCAAGATGAGCTCTTGCTCGGCCCCATTTGAAACCTTGTATCCTATTCCCTTGATGGTCCTAAGATCGCTCCTCAGATTGGAGCGAAGCAGGTTGTGCAGCGCGTAGACGCCCTCATTGAGCAGGACGATATCGACGCACCTGTAAGCGAGCACTTCCTTCGGGAGGGCACTGGTGTGTGAGCCGACAAAGCAGATGGGAGCCCCGACGCCGGCGGCCTTGAGCGCGTTCGACAGCTCCACGGCGCCGATCATGCTCGTGGTGCCGGAGTTCGGATTTTGCCCGTACAACACCATCACGATCAGGCGCGGCTTCGCGTCCTGAATGCGCGTCACCGTGCTTTGCAAGGACAGACGTTCCGCGTCGCCGTCGAGAATTCCGACCTCAAAACCCTTCGCTCGGCAGGACTCGGCAAGCAGGAGCGACCAGGTCGGCGGTTCGATAGCGGAAAACGTCTTTGCGAGCTCTTGATAGGCCTTTGCTGACGAGTCCGGCGTTACGAAAAGTGCGTCCATCCGCTGTCCCCAACTTCTGGGCGCCGTATATATGGAAACCAATTGGGGTGAAAGACAAGGCGATCAACCCGACGCGAATTTCGGTCAGAATGCCGCTTCAGGTCGATTCGGTGAACGGGGTCCATTCATGAAACCCATTGTTCCCACTGGTGCGTGATGGAAGTTTCGCCCTGGTCGGTGTCCTTAGCGAAAGTGTGGGCTAACTTTGGCTAAATTGGCGTCGGTTCAGGTGACATTGAAGATTCTGCTGAAATAGTATCTTGTCACTAGCCAGGCAAAAAGATACGCTCTCCACTTGATCGGTAAATCCGAATCAAGCAGGAAGCTGCGCAAGCAGAGCGAGATGATCGAAAACAGCCCCGGAGATGGGCATTCCGCTCGTCGTGGAGACGGGGCGGACGCGAGGGCCGTATTCGCGAGCAAGGCTTCCAATCGGTCGGCCTCGAGCCGGCGCGCTTCTCGAAGAGCTATGAAGGTGAGGTCGTCTCCAAATCGGGAGCGATCGGTATAGGTGGCGTCTAGCGCTTCGGGATGGTTGCGATAATGGAGGTGCTCGAAAACGAGGTCCTCCTCGTACATGATCCGTTGATGGCCACGTTTCTGCAGGCGCTTGAAGATGTCCATCAAATGCACATCGATGAAGGCGCCCTTGTACTCGATGGGATAGGCTACGGCGGGTGGGAGCCAAGCCCGGCGCGACAAGATCGGAAAAGTGCAGAGACTGGCCCCTTTGAACAGATCGTTCCCGTAGGCCAGGTAGACCCCATCCGGGTAACGAGCATCAAGTTCACGTACCTTGTCGTCCCATCCCTTGGTTCGGACGATGACGTCATCATTCACGGCAATGGTGATGTCGCCGGTAGCATGCTGGAAACAGATCGAATTGTAAGCGCCCATCGTCTGACGTGGGACGATGACGGTTTTCAGGGAAAGTTGGGTGAACGTAATCCCGTGGCTGCCGATGTCATCGTCGTCGACGCACAGGATGACCTCGATGAGTTCGGGATGGGTGCTCTCTGCCACCACGCTGCGGAGGAAACGCTCGACGAGCGTAGGCCGGCCGCGAGTCGGCAGCAGCAGAGAGATTCGCTTGTTCATCTACGTCCCAAATCCTGGTGCCTCCCGCGTGGGGATGGCGCCCTAAACGTAGCTTTGTGAGGGGAGTATAGCGATAAAGCAAGCCGTTTGCGCCCGAGTTCCGCCATGCGCTGAACATCGACCGCGCCGACTTTCGCCCAAAGTCATCTGGCTGACTGCAAGCCGATATTTCAAACGGCTCCGCCGAGCAATTGCGTCGCAGCTCGCTCCTCAGAGAACTGCAGGTCGATCATTCGACGCCGCAAGGTGTGGACAACCGGAATGTCGATGGCCGGGCTACGGCATGTATTAGTCCAATCCAAAGCGTTCACTCGAGCTTTGTGAGTGGATTTATCGATTGTTGATACGACCGGGCAACGGCCGCGATCGGTCCTTGTTCGACCAATTTGCCTTCATGCAACCAAATGCCCTCGACGCAAAGTGTTTGCAGATTCTGCAGGTCATGCGAAGCGACGATCAATGTACCTCCCCGGGCCGTATAATTAGACAGGTAATCTGCACATTTGGCCTGGAAAGCTGCATCACCGACAGCGAGAATCTCGTCGATCAACAGGACGTCCCGGTCTGCGTGTGCCAAAACCGCGAAAGCCAATCTCGCCGACATGCCGGCCGAGTAGGCCCGCATGGGCAGCTCGATCGCGGGCCCAAGCTCCGAAAACGCGACGATCGAATCGAATTTGCGTTTGATCTCATTGATCCGAAGGCCGAGAATCGAGCCGTTCAAGAAGATGTTTTCCCGGCCCGTGAGATCGGGATGGCAGCCCGATCCCAGCTCCAACATCGCGCCGATGCGTCCACTGCGCTCGATGGTGCCTCTATCCTCCTTGATCGTTCCGAGAAGTAAGCTCAGCAAAGTGCTTTTGCCGGTGCCGTTATGCCCAATGATCCCGAGCGATCGTCCTGCGTCCACCTTGAAGGTGATGTCTTGCAACGCCCAGCTTCGGGCGAAGCGCCCTTCTGGGGCCGCCACGCGCTTGCCGACCAGTCGCTCCTTGATGCCGAGCACCGAGTGATTGTGGTAGGTTTTCCAAACCCCATGTACCGCGACGACTGGCATCAGACCAACTCTGGAATCCGCATCGCAAGGCGTTGATAGACCCAGCAAGCAATCAAGGAAAACGCGACGATGGAGGCAGACACGCACGCAACGTGGTCCAAGGGGAGGATGCCGCCGGCAAACACGATCCGCCAGCTGTCGATGAGCCAGTACATCGGGTTCAGCTTGAAATAGAACTGATATTCGACCGGCACCATGTTCAACGGATAGACCATCGGCGTCGCAAAGAAGAGCGCCGAGAACGCGATGCCGATCAAATACTGAATGTCCCGGACGTAGACGTTGAGCACTGCTCCAATGACGGCTAGCGGAAACACGAAGAGCAGCTGCAAGGTCAGCATCAGAGGCATCTGCCACAGCAGTGTTAATGGGTAAATGCGCTCACCATTGATCGCCATGAAGAAGAAGATGACGGGAATGGCGAACATGAAGTGAAACATTTCCTGCATCACGTTGCTCAGAGGCAGAATTAGTTTGGGCAGCTTGACCCGCCGAACCAGCGACAGGTTGTTCGCGAAGCTGCCGGTACCCTGGATTGTCGACTGGCTCAGCCACCCCCAGGGGAACATGCCGGTCAGGATGAAGACGATGTAGTTCTCCA
Organism: Bradyrhizobium sp. LHD-71; assembly: GCF_031157255.1. Classification (GTDB taxonomy): domain Bacteria; phylum Pseudomonadota; class Alphaproteobacteria; order Rhizobiales; family Xanthobacteraceae; genus P52-10. Next base: position 47,406 of record NZ_JAVIFX010000028.1, read on the forward strand.
TCTCCACGCGCATGATGAATTTGAAAGCGAGCCAATAGACCAATGCAAAGATGAACGGATTGGCGATCGCCCAGAGATAGCCGAGCACGCTGCGCTTGTAGCGTACCTTCAGTTCCTTGAGGGTCAGCAGGTAGAGGAGCTCGGCCCACTGGAGGTAGCGCTGGTCTTGCATCAGCTTGCCCGTCCTGCGGATATCAGGAGTTTGCGCACATGCTGGGCGAGCATATCGTTACGCGCGGTAACAATCTCGTTGTATCGCTTTAGCTTGGGCTCGACGAAGTTTCGGAGCCGACTTCGGTCATTGAACATCTCATACAACTCGACGAACGAAGCCGTGCCTTTGAACTCGAAACACACATCTTCAATCGGATTCTGGTGGAAATGATGGGTGAGAACCGGCAAATTGTGGTCGACCGACAAGGCACGAAAGAGTCTCGTGGGGCTGGAATAGGGCCAGGTGCGAGTTTGCGGCGGATGCAGCGAATAAGCGGCGCGGTTAGCTGGCTCGTCGGAGGCAAGGAAAGAGAACGGAAGCGCCTTGCAATAATAGAAGACATTCTGCAGCCCCAGCGTAGTCAGCTGTCGATTGATGCGTTCAATCCATTTCTGGCGATACCGTGTGACCGTGCCTGTGATTTCCATGAAGAGCTTCTTTTCCCGCATCAACTTGTCAATCACTGTCTCGGGATCCAACTCCGCATACAGGACGCCAAAATGCTCGAGAGGGCGCCTGCTTTCGCGGTTGGTGCCTTCAAAGACCTTTTCGTGGCTGGTGATTACAGCATCTGCGTGGTGTAGGGAGGCCATCAAGCCGAGGTAGCGCATGTGAAAGTAGATCGTGCGGTGGTTGCTGCGCAGAAACTCAACCCGCTGGCGCGAGAAGCGCTTGAAGAATATCCGCAGAATTAGCTGCGCGATGGCTGGCAATAGCTGTATGGCCAATAGCGGAGAATAGCACAATAGCCGTAGAACACTTCCAAAACCAATCTTGCCGAAGTCATCGCGAGCGAGCCGCAGGTAGACGTCGAACAAAGCGATTGTCGCGGCATCGAGAGGACCGCCGAAGTTGTTGAAGGACGTCACGCCCCAGTTGCGGACGGTGAACTCCGTCAACACAAAGATCATTCGGCTGTGCGGGTATGCTGTCTTGAAGTTTGCGATGCGCCGATTCTCGACGTAGTTCGTGAATTCGTCGATGATGACGTTGATCGCCTCGGGATCGAGAGTGGAGGAAACCTTCACGTCGATCCCGCGCTTCCCCATAATCGCAGCGATCAGAGTGATATAGTCCTCAATTCCGTCCAACTTGCCGTGGTTGCCGGTATATAGGCTCAGATATTTTGTGTCTGTCATACCTAACTATCTGTCCTTGGTTGACCGGGGCCGCAGAAAGACTGCATGAGCGGGCTGCTGTGTTGATATTCAGGTGTCGAGATAGTTCGCCGCATGCGATCCTGACGATAGGGGATCAGTGCTGGAGGCGGATGCCGGCGCTCCAAGAACTTGGTGGCCGGAAGTCTGCGGGGCTAACTTTCAGTGCCATGGAAAATCGGCTAATGGGCTCGGTGCGGCGCATGGACGGTGGTCCCGTTCGTCTTGTGGCTGTAATTGACGGTCATTTCAAGTAAGTCTACGCGCCGATAACGGGACAACTCTTGCCCCTAAGCTGGCGCGGTTCCTCCTTCCAGAGCTCGGCCAATGCGGCTGCGACGTGGTATCGATGGGTTCGATCTTGAGCGTTTTGACCGCACGACAGCGCTTTGAGGCCTTTCGGACATCTCGGTACTGGTTCGTTGCTGCGGATGTATTGGCCGCTTTGCTGTCGGCCACACTGCCTTGGTCGACGTCGGGCTTCTTGATTCTTCTGATCCCGCTGTTGGCGATCGTCTTGGGCAGCGCGGACGTCCCGCTTTTCACGCGCTCGTTCCGCCGGCCGGCCTCGCTCTTTCCTCTCGCGTTCCTGGCGTTGGCGGTCGTCGGCATCTCCTGGTCGGAGGCAGGGATGTCCGACGGGGTCCGCGGCCTCAGCCCGATGGTCAAGCTGCTGTTGTTTCCATTCCTCTTTTATTATTTCCAGAAATCGGAGCGGGCCCATTGGATCCTGGTCGCGTTCCTGGTGTCCTGCACCGTCCTCCTCCTGTATTCCTGGCTGGTCGTATTCCAGCCGACCCTGGCACTGAAGACCGGCCGATGTTGCGGCGAGGACTATGGCGTCCCGGTTCGAAACTACATCGATCAGAGCCAGGAATTTGCCGTTTGCCTGGTGGCATTGATCCTGGCGGCGCTGTACTCGGCTGAGCGCAAGGCCTGGAAATACGCGATGCTTGCATCCGCGCTCGGGGTGGGTTTTGCCGCTAATCTGCTATTCGTCGTGACATCGAGAACGGCGCTCGTTTGCATTCCCTTTATGCTTTTGGTGGTCGCCTGGCGACATGCTGGGAGCAAAGGCGCCTTAGCAATGACCATCGTCGGGGCGCTGGTACTCGCGATTTCATGGTTCTCGTCGCCTCATTTGCGCGCCCGCATTCTCTCCGTCGGCACTCAATTTGAAGAATACCGTAGCGCCGACATCCCGTCTTCTGTCGGAAAGCGATTGGAGTTCTGGCGAAAATCCATTGGCTTCTTCATCGAGAAGCCTTGGATCGGCCACGGCACGGGATCGGTCCGGGATTTGTTCGAGATTGCGGCAGTTGGCCATACTGGGGCTTCGGCTGAGATCATTGCCAATCCACACAATCAGACGCTGAGCGCGGCAGTCCAATGGGGGCTATTGGGCGTGCTGGTCCTCTACGGAATGTGGGGGGCTCATCTGCGGATGTTCGTCGGGTCGGGATACATCTCGGATTTGGGTCTGGTCGTCATCACACAAAACATCATCGGGTCAGTCTTCAACTCCCACCTGTCCGACTTCACCGAGGGGTGGATGTACGTGTTAGGGGTGGCAGCCTTGGCCGGCATCATCGCCAAGCGTGACAAAATGGAGCCGCACCGAGCCGATGTGGCCGCAACTGCCGGAAGCAAGTCGCTGAATTGAGTCGCTGTGGCCGTGCTTTCAGAGAGTCTGCCGACGGCACCGTCGTGTTGGTGCAGTTCGTCCGTCCGACGGGTGAGGCCGGCCGCGATGTTCATGCGCGCGTTGCGTGGAGTTCCTTGCTTCTGCAGCTGAATGGATGTGCATGTCCTGATGGCATATGAGCCGATCGTGCGGGATCACGTTGAAGCGATGACCGACAGGCCGGCAGAGCACGATTCACGATTGCTTCCAGAGCATCGTTATGTGTACTTTGTGCGCGCAAAGTGGACAAAGGCCACGCAAATTAGGGTTTTTGAGATATGCGCCCTTTGGTCGTGGGAGCGCCGCGAAGCGGTTTCGCGCTGCTGAGCAGCGTCATTTCGCAGCTGCTGCCGATGGACCCGTTGCGCTACGGCATCAAGCAGCGACTGGTCAACACGGCGGTCCGGCAGGCGCAGCACTATATCTCCACGGCCATTGAGGCCGCGTTCGCAGCGGCGGGCGTCGGCGATAGGTTGATCTACAACGGAAACTTCAAGACCGTCGCCGGTGGGCCGAAATGGTTGAAGGCGGATGATCCTTCCCGCGCGTGCTTCCGCAAATATCTTGGCGTCAAAGGCATGGGCGACTTCATCCTGGTAATTGCCCATCCGGCGGAGGTGTTGGAGACCGATGCGATCGTTCATTCTCACAGTCATCCGCGACTGTGGACTGAACTTGCGCAGTACCACGACTTTCGCAAATTCGCGTCCGTGCGCAATCCTATCGGCATCATCAACTCGTCCCTGTTCTCTCTCAATGCGTTGGCCAGCGAGTATATTCAGCGTTACGTCGATCCGCGCGATGACAACGATGAGATGCGGCAGAACCTGGCACTTTTCAAATTCACAAATCTCGACTTCTTCGCCGGTATCGTCCGTCACTATAAAGGCTACTTTGACGAGTTCTTGCCGGTCGCGGATCGTTTTCATGTGACGCGATGGGAAGATCTGATCGATCGCTCGGCAGAAACCATCCAGCGCGTGGCGCGGCAGGCAGGCCTTGTCATCGAGGCCGATCATGCCGGCCAGATTTGGCAGCGACTGGATCACATCAATCTCACCGGTCACCACGAGCACAACTACCGGCGCGGCAAGGGCTTGGTCGGCGATTGGAAGAATTGGATGACCAATGCGCATCTCGAGATCATCCGGGAGCATGGCCTCGAGGATGCCATGCAAGTATTCGGCTATGGCCGCATCGAGCCGCTCGATGAGGCACGGTACACGCCTTTCCAACGGCGCGTTGCGGAGCTGGTCTCCCGCGGAAAGGTGTTCGAGGACCACGCCGATCTCGATCTGTTCGGCTTTGCATTCAACAAGTCGAACATCGATGCCAGCGCGTTTGCCTTTCGACGATACGGATGGCGCGTCCATTCGACCGTCGAGCGTTCGGGCTTTTCGGACGAGGGCATCGTCATGGCAGTCTGGGAGGCGGCTGAAACGGCGGCCGGGGAACTAAATGCCGTACTGGATCACTTGCTGGCGGGTGACTATTCATCGGAGGCTCGCGCCACTGCCAGCGTCGAGGCGGCCATAGCCGCCTCCGCAGCTATGGCAAAGAGGATGCCGCGAGCCACGGCCGCGATGGTGAATGAACTGCAGGTCATGGTTCGACAGGCTTTCGCGGACGGTTCGGCTGAGGTGCTCGAGGTCGACCGCAGCGTGCCGCCACTGCTCATCCGCAGCTGGAACGAGTACAACATCGTTTCGCACCGCGGCCAGTTCAGCGCCATTCCGCAGGCCGTTGGTCCGATAGACCTGACGGACCGGGATCCGCACAGCATCCCCGGTTCAATCGTCCGGGATTCCTACGAATCCCTGCGCATCGCGTTGAGCGATGGCGTTGCAAACTGAATATGGAATAATCCGACACGATGCCTGAAAACGACCGCGCGCCGCAGAGAGGGCGCTCTCTCCAATTCGTTTCCGAGCCGGACCATGCGAACTCTTGGATAGGAGTCGCCCGCGGCCTGTTGGATGGCGGCTATCGAACTGTCACCGCGTACCTTCTAGACGATGCGGCCGCTGAGATTGCGTCAGCCCTTTCTTCGGAGTTCGGCGAAGCTTTCCGAGTATCGGAACGGAGGGGCCAGACGCCGACTTCGGCCGAGCCCGAAGCGTTCGATCCCTTCGACGCAATTCTCCTCATCGGTGGTGATGCAGAGACGGTCAGCGCCGCGCTGCTCGGCTATGTCGACCGCCGCGCGCCAGCTCTGGTTGCTCCGGTCACAGAACGTTACTATTCGAAGCTGCCGCTCTATTTGATATCGATCCCCAAGGCCGGCACACATCTCCTCTTTCGCTTGGCAGAAGCGCTTGGCTATGCGGCGGGGGGCGTCGCGCCGGACCGGCCGAAGGGCGGTCATTGGTACTATCTGCTTCACAGCAATGCGCATACCATGACGCGGGAGTTCTTCCGGGACGAGCTGCAGCGCGCGCCGTTCGGCAATCGGGCTCACCCCTTCATGCGGTCGCCTGCGCTCTTCAACTACCGCAATCCGTTCGACATATTGGTCTCCGAAGCGAATTATTGGCACATCGACGGCAACAGTCCTTTGTCGGTGCTGCTGGGACATCTCTCCTTCGAGGAACGCATTGCGCGGCTGATGGAGGATCGATGGCTGCTGGGCTCGGTCCGCGATCGGGTCGGCGAGTTTGCAGCCTGGCTGGACTGCGGAAACGTCGTCCCGATTTCGTTTGAAGAGATCGTTGGTGATGCCGGCGGCGGTTCGGACGAGGCATTCGAGGCGCTGGTGTGGTCGCTGCAGCTCAAATTGCACGCGCCTGGGATCACCCGGGATATCTGCGCCGCGGCATCCGGTCGTTCGAGCCCCACGTTCAGGGAGGGCCGCATCAACGGATGGCGGCAGGCCTTGTCGGCGGACGTCGTCCGTCAGCTCGAGGCACTCCCTCAGGACTTCATGGTGAAGTTCGGTTACGACGGCTCGTCGGTCCTGCCGCGTCACGTCGCGGCGTTTCGTCATCGGCCCCTGCGATTGATGTCGACCACGCACTTCTCCGTTCCGTTCCTGGTCGAGACGGATTTCCTCGACCACAACATTGTCTCATTCAACCAACGCTACTATGGAATTCCGTTCTCGGCTGGCAGCGCCGATCTCCGTCAGCTCTCCGCGGAGGAGCTCGCACGATTTGCGAACTCCGAAAGCTTGGCGTCGGTGCGTGCTCAAATCGTCGCGCGGGAGGTCGAACGACAGGTCGCGCCGATGGTCGGAGAGCTCGTCAAGTCCGAGCTGGAGAAGCTCCGCCGTCGCGGGCCGGATGATACCGGAGGGGAGCGTGCTTTCTCGAACGGTGGGATTTCAGCCGATGCGACTGAAGGCCGAACCGCCCCCGTTGTCTCACCTTCCGGCGGTGACGACAGAGTAGGCGAGATCCGACCGCTCGGAAGCTTTTTGAGGCACAACCTTTTCGAGCGTCGCGACGGCGTCATCGCCGTGCCGATGAGGATCGGTCCCGTCGATCCCAATCTCTACGATTTGAGATATGCCCCCGGCGTGATCGCCGAGCGCAGCTTGATGTCAGTCTACGCAAGCGTTCTGCGCGCCAGTTTTCGTTGGGTCTGCAGGCGAGCAAGACTGTGATGCGAGGGCTCGAGCCTTCTATCGTATCAGTCCAAGTTCGGTCAGCTTAGCAATCAGATGATGGGCCAGTTGCTCGGGCTGCTGGCCGACCGTGCGCAAATGAATCTCGGGAGTTTCGGGCGCTTCATAAGGCGCATCGAAGCCGGTGAAATTCTTGATCGCGCCGGCTTTCGCTTTTGCGTAGAGCCCCTTGGGATCGCGCCTTGCGCATTCCTCGATCGGCGTGTCGACGAAGACCTCGATGAACTCCCCATCAGCGACCAGTCGCCGTACCATTTCGCGCTCCGCCCGGTATGGCGAAATGAAAGAGCACAAGACGATCAATCCCGCATCCACCAGCAGCTTTGCCACTTCGCCGGCGCGCCGGATGTTTTCGACCCGGTCGGCCTCGGTGAAGCCGAGGTCACGGTTCAGCCCGTGCCTCACATTGTCGCCATCGAGCATCATCGTATGATGACCGGCGGCGTGAAGCTGCCGCTCGACGATGTTGGCGATGGTCGATTTACCTGCCCCTGACAGGCCGGTGAACCAGATGATGGCCGGCTTCTGTTGCTTGTGTGCGGCACGCTCGGCCTTTCCAACCAGCGTCGCCTGCCAGGGGATGTTGGTGCCGCGTCGCAGGCCGAAGGCGATCATGCCGGCGCCGAGCGTATCGTTGGTCAGCCGATCGATGATGATGAACGAGCCGGTCTTGCGGTTCTCTTCGTATGGATCGAACGCGACCGGCGTGCCGGTCGACAGGTTGCAGAAGCCGATGTCGTTCAGACCCAGTGTAGGGGCCGCGAGATGCTCGCGCGTATTGACGTCGATCTTGTATTTGATCCCGGTGACGGAGATCGGCGTGGTCTTGGTCCCGATACGGGCCAGATACGAACGGCCCGGGATGAGCGGTTGATCGCTCATCCAGATGATATGAGCAGCAAATTGATCCGAGACTTCGGGACGCGACGCCGAACTGACCAGGAGATCGCCGCGCGCGATGTCGATCTCATGCGCCAGGACCAGCGTGATGGCCTCGCCTGCGGTTGCCGACGATTGCGAGCCTTCATAAGTGAGGAGCTCCTTCACGCTTGAAGCATGGCCGGAGCCGGCCGCGATGATGGGGTCTCCGGGATGAATCGTGCCGGAGGCGACCGTTCCGGCAAAACCTCTGAAATCGGGTCCCGGACGATTGACCCATTGCACCGGAAACCGGAACGGCTTGTCGGCAGTTCCATGCGCGATGTCGACGGTTTCGAGGTATTCCAGCAGGGTCGGGCCACCATACCAGGGCGTCTTGCGCGACGGGCTCGTGACGTTGTCGCCGTCGCGGGCGGAGATCGGAATCGCTTCGATCGACGAGAAGCCCAGCTTCGATGCGAAGACGCGATAGTCCGAGACGATCCGCTCGAAAACGCTCGCCTGATACGCGACCAGGTCGATCTTGTTCACGGCGAGGACGACGTGGCGCAGACCCAGGAGTGAGCAAATCAGCGAGTGCCGACGTGTCTGGATCAGAACGCCTTTCCGGGCATCGATGAGCAGGATGGCAAGGTCGGAGTTTGATGCTCCGGTCGCCATGTTCCTCGTATACTGCTCGTGCCCGGGCGTATCCGCGACGATGAAGGATCGTTTCGACGTTCCGAAGAAGCGATATGCGACGTCGATCGTGATTCCCTGTTCACGCTCGGCTTCGAGGCCGTCGACGAGAAGGGCCAGATCGATGTCGTCGCCCGTCGTGCCATAGCGTGCCGAATCCTTAGCAAGCGCAGACAATTGATCCTGGAAGATCTGCTTGGAATCGTGAAGAAGACGCCCGATCAGCGTGGACTTGCCGTCGTCGACTGATCCGCACGTCAGGAGTTTGAGAAGGTCCTTGCTCGCGCGCTCTCCGGCAACGTCGACGCCGTCCATCAAAAGTAACCCTCTCGCTTCTTCTTTTCCATCGAGGCGGTCTCGTCGCTGTCGATGAGGCGGCCCTGACGTTCCGACAGACGCGTCGATCGCATCTCGGACAGAACATCTTCAAGGGTCGTGGCGTCGGATTCGATGGCCCCCGTCAACGGATAGCATCCGAGGGTTCGAAATCGCACACGCCGCATCTCCGGCTGCTCGCCGGGCGCGAGCGGCAGACGATCGTCGTCCACCATGATCCAGGCATCGTCGCGCCGCACCACGGGGCGTTCTTTGGCGAAGTAGAGCGGCACCACGGGAATTCTTTCCAGCATGATGTAGTGCCAGATGTCCAGTTCGGTCCAATTAGACAGTGGAAACACGCGGATGGTTTCGCCCGGCCGAATCCGCATGTTGAACAGGTTCCACAATTCGGGACGCTGATTGCGTGGATTCCACACATGCCCCTGCGAGCGGAAGGAGAAGATGCGTTCCTTGGCTCGGCTCTTCTCCTCGTCTCTCCGCGCTCCGCCAAATGCCGCGTCGAAGCCATGGAGGTCCAGCGCCTGCTTGAGCGCTTCCGTCTTCATGATCTGGGTATGCGCGGAAGATCCGGAGGCGATGGGGCTGATGCCACGCGCCAATCCGTCCTGGTTGGCATAGATGATCATATCGAGCCCGAGCCGACGCGCCGTTTCATCACGGAACGCGATCATCTCCCGAAACTTCCATGTCGTGTCGACATGAAGAAGAGGAAAAGGCGGCCTCGCCGGATGGAATGCCTTGATGGCAAGGTGCAGCATCACGCTGGAGTCTTTGCCGATCGAATACAGCATCACGGGTGACCTGAACTCGGCAATCACCTCGCGCATGATCTCGATGGATTCCGCTTCCAGGCTCCTAAGATGCTTTGGCAGCGCGCGTCGCGGAATCTCATCCTGTGATATTGAAGTATCCATCACGTATGATCGTCTGCTGCTCTTGTTGGGCTCGGAATATCCCGTGTCCGCCGGCGACTTACCCTTGAGTTCGGACCCACAGCTGTAGAGGAGGTGCTCGTCCTTGGCGAGGGAGCATCTCTTCGCCGCCTCGATGGCGCCAGCGATCGCCGGGATCTGGTGCGGGCGGCCGGACTCGAACCGGCACAGGCCTTGCGGCCCCACGGATTTTCTTACCACTTCGGCTTTCGCCGCCGCCCACCCGGCGTTCGTGGTCTGGACTATCCCTTCACCCTGGCGCTTGTCCGCTGTAGGTGCTGCCCGTCTAGTCTCTACACCTTCCCCCTGACGGGGGCTTGGCTCGGGATTGCCAGTGAAGGTTTCCCCGACTTTGAGCAGTTCTGCTCCCAGGGTTTCCCCCAGGGCACTCAATGGCTTAAGTCCGATGCGTCTACCAGTTCCGCCACGCCCGCATCGGCCCATCTATACGGCGCAAATAGTCTAAGGCAAAGAGAATACAGTTGTTTTCGCACACGCTTTGAGCGCTGGATCGGCCCGCTTGATCGAACGCTCGTTGCGATTCCCGCGTCGGCCGACCGATCCCGCCACGGAAGCCTCAATCCGGACATCTGTTGTTGCTTTAGGCATTCGCAATTTACGGGGACTATTCATCCGGCATGGCTGCTTCGTTTTCATGTTTTCTGCGCGGCTCCGTCGCGCTGCTGGCGCCGCTTGCGGCTGGCCTTGCGCTGTCCGGCTGCGCCGGCATGAGCGAGACGGTCGCGCCGGCCTTTGCCGATCCCGGCAAATACGAATTGTACGACTGCAAGCAGCTCGAGGCGGAGCGCAAGGCGCTGGCCGCCCGCACGGCCGATTTGCAGCGGCTGATGGACAAGGCAGAGACCGGCGTCGGCGGGGCCGTCGTCTCCGAGCTCGCCTATCGCAACGAGTACGTTGCGGTGCGGGGCCAGTCGCAACTGGTCGAGGACGCCTGGCGCCGCAACAGGTGCCGGGAAACGCCGCCGAATGCCGCGCCGACGGCGCCCGCTCCGCAGCCGCCGGTGATCAAACCCGCTCCGAGATCCGGCAGCGCCGCGCGCTGAGCCGCCGCAATCGCTTCACGGCCGCCAATTGTAGATCCAGTCCTGCCGCGCCAGCATCCGGTCCGGGCCGAGGGCGCGGATCGCAAGATCGCGCGCGACCGCGAGCGGCCCGGTGAAATGATAGATGCGACCCTGCTGCCGCGCCGTCCGCTGCACCCGCCGCACGCGCGCCTGGCGTGCCCGGCCGTATTGCGTCAGCGCGGCCGTGATGTCCGCAGTGCTTTCGGCGGTCTCTAGGCTCAAATGCCGGGCGAGCACGGCGGCATCCTCGATCGCCATGCCGGCGCCTTGCGCCGCGAACGGCAGCATCGCATGCACGGCATCGCCGAGCAGCCCGATCGGCCCGTTGCTCCAGGGACAGCCGTCGGGAACGCCGAACAGCGCCCATTTGCGCCAGCTGTCGACCGTGGCGAGCATCATCCGCGCCGAGGCCGGCCAATGGGGCGCGGCGAAGGCGTCCATCACCTCGCGCCGATCGCCGGGCGTGCTCCAGCCCGGCCTGTTCCATGTGCCCGGCAGCACCGCGACCACGTTGATCTGGCGTCCGCCCGCGATCGGATAGGCCACGAGATGGGCGTTGCGGCCCATCCAGAGCTGCACCCGGCGTGCGGTGTAATCCTTCGGCAGCTGCGTGGCATCGAGCGTGCCGCGCCAGGCGATCAGGCCCGAGAAGCGCGGCTGCACCTCGGGAAACAGATGCTGGCGGACCGTCGACCAGATGCCGTCGGCGCCGATCAATGCGCTCGCCAGATCGCTGCGGCGGATCGTGCCGCTGCGATGGACCACTGTCAGCCCCTTGGCGTGCGGCGCGACGTCCTCGAAGGTCGCGCCCAGCTTCAGGTCGATGTCGGGATGGTCGGAAACGGCGTCGGCGAGCATGGATTGCAGGTCGGCGCGGTGCACCACCCAATAGGGGGCGCCGGCGCGCAAGGATGCAGCTTCACCGAGCGGCATGCGGAGCAGCTCGCCGCCGGCCCGGGCGCTCATGATCGAGACCGCCTCCGGCGTCACGGCGCGCTCCTTGAGCCGTTCGGCGAGGCCGAGCTCGACCAGCACGCGGCTGGCATTGGGGGAGAGTTGCAGGCCGGCGCCGACTTCCTCGAGCCGCTCGGCCTTTTCCAGCACGACGATGCGAAAGCCGCGGGCCGCGAGCGCAAGTGCGGCCGTCAGTCCACCGATGCCGGCACCGGCGATGACAATCGTTCGGGAGAGCGCCACCCCTGACCGATGCGGGCGGTCAGGCCACCTTGTCCTTCAGCACGCATTCCGGCGGGCGGGCTTCGCCCGGCTTCAGGTCGGCCGCGAAGCGGTACAGCGTCGAGCAATAGGGGCAGATGATCTCGTTGTCGTTGCCGAGGTCGAGGAAGACGTGCGGATGATCGAACGGAGGGTTGGCGCCCACGCACATGAACTCTTGCGAGCCGATCTCGATGACGGGAACACCGGCATCGTTGTGGAAGTGCGGGACGACATGGTCGGACATCGTAACTCATCCTGGAGTGGCAATGGCGGCAGATACAATCAAAACTGACGCGGCATCATTATGGCGCCGCGGACCATACTGGCGGGTGGTGATGATTGCTAGTCCAGCGGAACCGAAAGCTCCGCAACGCCCCATGCTCATTTGCTCATGCAAATTCGACACAATCTTGCGGCCTGAGAGAAGCCCTTCTTTCGTCGGGGACGTTGTGTCGCAATTTTGGCGTACTATGTCTGTGGGACGAACGCAGTTGCGACCAAAGACGACGCGTCAGGCGTCAACGATTTCAGGACCTTCCAGGTTTTTCCGCATGAAATGGCTGCGAATCAGCACAGCGTTGGCCGGTATCGCGGCATGCAGCTTCATGCTCGCGCAGGTAGCACCATATGCCCGCGAGGCCGGCGCCATCCTCGCCGCGCAGGACGATCCGGTCGCGCTCTCCGAGCTCAAGCTCGACGTGCTGCTGCGGCAGAACGAGCGCCTGGTCCAGGACAACATCGAGGCTGCGCTCGCATCTGGCGATGCCGATCTCGCCGACAGTTTCGTCGCACTCGCGCGTGACCGCAACATCGCGCTGCCGGATGACCTCATCAGCCGCGTCAGCGATGCGGTCAAGGCGGAGAATTCCACCTCGCAATTCGCCAAGCGGTTTGCCACCGGTCTCGTCACCGGCAATGCCGAGGACGTCGCGAGCCTGTCGGGAACGGTGGCCGGCGATCTCTTCGTGTTCGGCGACATCAGGGACATCGTCCGCGAGGGCAAGCACCTCGCCATGGGCGAGGACACCGACCGCCTCGTGCTCGGGCTTGCGGCGGCGGGGCTCGCGGTGACCGCGGCAACCTATGTGTCCGTCGGCGGCGCCGCGCCGGTGCGCGCCGGGCTGACGCTGGTGAAGGACGCGCGCAAGGTGGGGCGGCTCGGCGAGGGGCTTGCCGCCTGGGCCGGCCGGTCCGCGCGCGAGGTCGTCGACACGCCGATGCTTCAGAATGCGGTGGCCAAGGGTTCGGTGCTGCGCCCGGGCGAGACCGTGCGCGCGATCAAGGCTGCGTTCCGTGCCGAGAAGGCGGGTGCGCTGGTCCGGCTCGGTAAGGACGTGACGCGTGTTGCCGGCAAGACCGGCACACGCGGGGCGATGGACACGTTGCGGATCGCCGAAGGTCCCAAGGACGTCGCGCGCGCGGCGCGGCTCGCGGAAGCCCAAGGCGGCAAGACCCGCGCCATCATCAAGCTGCTGGGCCGCGGCGCGCTGCTGCTCGTCGGCGGCATGTTCGATCTGGCGCTCTGGCTGTTCGGTGCGGCGCTGACGCTGTTCGGCCTGTTGTCCTCGATCAAGGTCACCACCGAGCGCCTCACGCAGGCCTGGTGCGATCGCAGGCGCGCGCGCCGGCTCCGCCGGGCGCAGATGGCGGCGGAGGCTGCTTTGGCGGATGCAGGCCTTCGGGCCTAAACGCGACCAGATTGCGGTCATTCGGAGCCGCGCTCCAGGCTATTGTTTGAGCACATGATCTCCACGCAAACGCGTTCCGCGTGTGCCGCGCGCAAAAACCGCTGCACAACTTTCCGGATCGTGCTCTAAGATCGGCTTGTCCCCCCTCGAGACCTCCGGAACTGATGATGCCGAGCTTCAACAACGGCGCCGTTGAAATTGCCTATCTCGACGAAGGCGAGGGCGAGCCGATCATCCTCGTGCACGGCTTTGCCTCCAGCAAGAACGTAAACTGGGTCTATCCGACCTGGGTTTCGGAGCTGCGCAAGAACGGCCGCCGCGTCATCGCGCTCGACAATCGTGGCCACGGCGAGAGCGCCAAGCTCTACGAGCCCGCGCAATATTCGATTCCCGTCATGGCCGGCGACGTGCTGGCGCTGATGGATCATCTCGCCATCCCGCAGGCCGACATCATGGGCTATTCGATGGGCGGGCGGATGACGGCGTGGCTCGCGCTCAATGAGCCGCATCGCCTGCGCTCGGCGATCCTCGGCGGCATCGGCATCGGCGGGCTGATCGAAGGCACGGGCCCCGGCGAGAATGTCGCGAAGGCGCTGGAGGCGCCCTCGCTGGACGACGTCACTGATCCTATGGGCCGCACCTTCCGCGCCTTCGCGGACCAGACCCGCTCCGACCATCGTGCGCTGGCCGCGTGCCTGCGCGGCACGCGCGATCTCATGACGAGGCAGCAGGCCGCACGCATCGAGGTGTCCGTGCTGATCGCGGTCGGCACCGCCGACGACGTCGCGGGCTCCGCGAGCGCGCTCGGCGCGATCATCCCGGGCGCGCAAGTGCTCGACATCCCGAACCGCGATCACATGCGCGCGGTCGGGGACAAGGTCTACAAGACCGGCGTGCTGGAGTTTTTGTCACGGCGGGGGTGAGGCGGCAAAGGGCCAAGAGGGGTCTTCGCCTACGCTGCCTTGTCGCTGAACGCGGCGGGAAGCGTGTTGAGGAATGACATCACGCGCTGCGTGCGCAGGGGAGGGCGGCGGCCCGAGGTGCGCACCATCCATAAGGGTTCCCCTGGGACGCGCCAAGACTCCAGAACCTCGACCAGCCGGCCGGCGCGAAGGTCTTCGGTGACGAGCCATGCTGGCCCCCAGCCAATTCCAAAGCCGCTCGTGATCAAGTCGAGCGTAGCATGCGCGTCGTCGCAAATGTGCTTGGGCTTGGGCGTGACGCGAATGGGTCCTTTGCCGCGCGGGTCGGCGAAGCGCCAAGTCAGGATCTGACCGGTCGCGGGATTGCGGAAGCCGACATGGTCGTGCGCGGCAAGCTCGTAAGGCGTGACCGGCACGCCGCGCGCCTTCAGATAGACAGGCGAGGCGCAAGCGATCCAGGAGAACGTGCAAAGCCGCCGTGCCTGATGGCCCGGCGCGCGGTCGAGTGGCCCCGAGCGGATAGCGATGTCGACGCCTTCCGCTGCGAGATCGAGGATCTCGTTGCGGAATTTAACCTCGATCTCGATTTCCGGCCGCTCCCGCAGGAACGCGGGCAGTCGCGGCAGGATGCAGGCGCGGGCGAAGGAGGCGGGGGCGGTCACGCGCACCCGACCGCCATCGTCGCGCGCGACGTCGCCGAGCGCGGATTGGACGCGGGCGAGACTTTCGACCAGCGCGCGACCCGCCGTCATGAGCCTGTCGCCCTCTTCGGTCAGCGCCAACGAATGGGTGGAGCGATGCAGGAGCCGCAACCCGTGAGCCTTTTCGAAGCGGGCGACCGCCTTGGACATCGCCGAGGTCGTCGTCCCCGCCCGCCGCGCGGCTTCTGCGAAGGAACCCGCCTCGACGACGCGGACGAAGGCGAGGAGACGTGAGAGATCGGGAGGGAAAGTTGTTGTGGACATTCAGTCCACATAATCATGGCCGCAGGGTCACTACAAGGGTCGTCCGGCAACGGCTAGCAGCGAGCGTCAGCGCGCATTCCGCAGCGCTATAAATCCGGGAAGTCCGATGACCCTGATGGAAATCACTCTGCAAGCCCTCGATGCCGCCGAGCGGGCGATTCCAGCCGGCCAGCCGATCTTTATGCTCAATCTGATACGCTACCGCGCGCAAGCGCATTACGAGGACGGATTCGATGCTGCGCCCTGCTCGGGCCGCGAAGCGTTCGATGAACGCTACAGGCCGGCATTCCGCCGTCTCGCGGCCGGGAAGCCGCTCGTGCGCGTGTTTTCCGTCCCGGTCCTGGCGAGCCTCGTCGGCTCGCCAAGCGAACGCTGGGACGAGGTGGCGCTCAACGAATACGGCGATTTCGCCACTTTCCGCTCGATCGTCGACACCGAGACCTACCGGCGCGAAGTCGCCCCGCATCGACACGCGGCGCTCGAAGATTTCCGCCTGTTCGCGGTCGCCAAGGCGACGTGAACAGTTTCGAAACTACGGTGACGATGCTGGGCTGCACCTTTAGGTGAGACACGGAGATTACGCAAAACTACGTAACAGTGCACCAATTTGCCTGACCAGAGCCGTCAGATGCGCGGAGATTTGTGCACTGTTACCGTAATTTGACATCATGGAGTTATTCGATGGGCGGACGGATGACGGCGTGGCTCGCGCTCAATGAGCCGCATCGCCTGCGCTCGGCGATCCTCGGCGGCATCGGCATCGGCGGCCTGATCGAGGGCTCCGGCCCCGGCGAGAATGTCGCGAAGGCGCTGGAGGCGCCCTCGCTGGACGACGTCACCGATCCCATGGGCCGCACCTTTCGCGCCTTCGCCGACCAGACCCGCTCCGACCATCGCGCACTCGCCGCGTGCTTCCACGGCGCGCGCGACCAGATGACGAGACAGCAGGCCGCGCGCATCGAGGTGCCGGTGCTGATCGCGGTCACGGCCGACGACGTTGCGGGAAGTGCGAGCGCATTCGGCGCGGGCATCCCGGGCGCGCAAGTGCTCGACATCCCCAACCGCGATCATATGCGCGCGTTCGGCGACAAGGTCTACAAGACCGGCGTGCTGGAGTTTTTGTCACGGCGGGGGTGAGGCGATGTTGCCGGAGACGAGGAGTTTGTTGCCGAATTGGCCCGAATGTCACGCCATAAGCGCAAGGGTCGCACCTCAGCCCCCCGGCAGCACGTCCTTGGCCAAGTCGGCCATGCCCATGGATGCTGCACTCTTCACGTCTTCGACGGTTATCGGAACGTAAGGCAACGGGACAGAAGCTGGCTTTCCTCACAGTCAACTCGTGACGTTTCACCGCGCCCACCGCACGCCATTTTGAGATAGACTGGAGTAACTACTCTGACGGCGTCTGAGGACGGCCGAGCGGGGAGATGAGCCCATGGACGTCGCGGCCTGGCTGCGTGGTTTGGGGCTGGGACAGTACGAGCAGGCGTTCCGCGAGAACGACGTTGACGCCGGGGTCCTCGCCGATCTCACCGCCGAGGATTTAATCGGGCTCGGCGTCGCCTCGATCGGCCATCGCCGCAAGCTGCTCGCCGCCATTGCTGACCTGCGTGCCGTCTCAATTTCGGCCACCACTCCTGCCACGTCCGCACCCGCCGCTATCTCCGAAAAGGCTTGGCTTGCACCCGAGGCTGAGCGCCGCCAGCTCACGGTGATGTTTGTCGACCTGGTCGACTCGACCGCCCTCGCGGCGCGCCTCGATCCGGAGGAAATGGCCGAAGTCCTGCGGATCTATCAGAGCGTAGTGACCGGCGCGATCGCGCGGTTCGAAGGGTACGTGGCAAAGTACATGGGGGATGGTGTGCTGGCCTATTTCGGTTTTCCTCGCGCCCATGAGGATGAGGCCGAACGCGCGGTACGGGCCGGCCTCGCTGCAGTCGCGGCGGTGCACAGCCTGGAATCGGCGCATGGAGAGAAACTGGCGGCCCGGGTCGGTATCGCGACCGGCCCGGTGGTTGTCGGCGAATTGATCGGCGAAGGCGCGGCGCGGGAGGAGACGGTGGTCGGCGACACGCCGAACCTCGCGGCGCGGCTGCAAGCCTTGGCCGACCCGGGCACGGTGGTGATCTCCGCTCGCACCCGGGAGCTCGTTGGCGGGCTGTTCGAACTCGCCGAGCTTGGCATGCAGATATTGAAAGGATTTCCCGTACCGGTACGCCCGTGGCGGGTGGTCGGGGAAGGCGCCGCCGAGAGCCGGTTCGAGGCCTTGCACGGGGCGGGTCTGACGCCGCTTGTCGGCCGCGAAAATGAGATCGGCCTGCTGCTCGATCACTGGGAGCGAGCCAAGGAAAGTGAAGGCCAGGTGGTGCTGCTGGCGGGCGAACCCGGCATCGGCAAGTCGCGCCTCTTGCGGGCGCTGCGCGGGCGGCTTGAGAATGAGCCGCATACGCCCCTGAGCCACTACTGCTCGCCGCACCATCAGACCAGCCCGCTTTATCCTGTGATCGGCCTGCTGGAGCGCGCGGCGGGTTTTGCCGCGGGCGATCCCGCGGCAACGCGGCTCGACAACCTCGAGGCGCTGCTTGCGCTATCGACCGATGATGTCACCGAGGTGGCGCCGCTGCTCGCGGCATTGCTGTCGCTCGAGACGGGTGCGCGCTACCCGCCGCTCGACATGAGCCCACATCGGCAGAAGGAGCGGACGCTCGAGGAACTTGTCAATCAAGTGCTGGGCCTCGCAAGGCAGCGGCCTGTCCTCGCCCTCTACGAGGACGTGCACTGGGCAGATCCGACCTTGCTCGAGCTGCTCGATCTCCTGGTCGACCGGGTGCAAGGGGCCTCCGTTCTCGTCCTCATCACCTTCCGACCCGAGTTCGAGCCGCCCTGGATGCGCTATGCCCATGTCACCGCGCTGACCCTCAGCCGGTTGAGCCGCCGGCAGGGTGCCGCCATGGTCGAGCGGGTGAGCGGCGGCAAGGCGCTGCCTCCTGCGGTGCTCGACCAGATCGTCGCCAAGACGGATGGCGTGCCCCTGTTCGTCGAGGAGCTGACGCGAACCGTGTTGGAGACCAATCTGCTCCGTGATGAGGGCGACCACTATGCGCTCGCAGGGCCGCTGCCGCCGATGGCGATCCCAACCACGCTCCAGGAGTCGCTGTTGGCCCGGCTCGACCGGCTCGCTCCGGCCCGTGAAGTGGCCCAGGTCGCGGCCGCGATTGGCCGGGAGTTCTCGCACGAGCTGCTCGCGATGACGGCCGCAGTGCCGGAGGATGACCTTCAGCCGGCGTTGGACGACCTCGTCGACTCGGGCCTGGTGTTCCGGCGCGGGACGCCGCCTCAGGCGACCTACAGCTTCAAGCACGCACTTGTGCAGGACACCGCTTATGCGACCTTGGTGCGTCCGAAGCGGCAGCGCTTGCACGCCCGGATCGCCGCCGCGATCGAGCAGCATTTTCCGGAGACGGTGCAGGCACAACCGGAGCTTCTGGCCCATCATTTCACAGAGGCCGGGCTGGCCGAACCGGCGATCGATTATTGGCTGAGGGCAGGGCAAGCAGAGATCGCGCGCTCGGCAACGGCAGAGGCAGTCACGCAACTGACCAAGGGGCTCGAGCTAATCCCTAATCTCCCCGATGACGCCGCGCGATGGCGTCGCGAACTCGAACTGCAGGTTGCCCTCGGTGTCGCCCTGATGGCTTCGAAGGGCTGGGCCGCGCCGGAGGTCGGGCGGGCCAACGCACGTGCCCGAAGCTTGTGCGAGTGCCTCGGCGACACGTCGCGGCTCTTCCCTGTGCTCTATGGGGAGTGGGTTTTTCACGTCGTGAGGGCGGAGCTCGAGGCCGGTCGAACGGCAGGCGAGGAATTACTCCATCGCGCGCAGGCACAGAACGATGTTGCCGCGGAAACCGTCGGTAACCGCATCGTCGGAACCGCTGAATTGCTTCGCGGCGACTTAGTGGCCGCGCGAGCTCATCTGGAGCGGACGCTCGCTCTTTACGATCCGGCGACCCATCGCTCGCTTGCCTTCCTCTTCGCGCAGGATCCAAAGGTGGCGGGCCTATCCGTTCTATCCTGGGCACTGTTCGCCCTCGGCCATCCCGAGCAGGCCCGGGCGAGAAGCGAAGAGGCTTCGACAGATGCGAAGGAGTTGTCTCACCGCAACACCCTTGGCTATGCCCTGCTTTACGGCTGCATTCTGTCGCAGCTCCGCCAAGACCCACACGAGGCTGGAGATCAGGCGAATTCGCTGATCGCGCTTGCAGCAGAGCAGGACTCCCCGCACTTTTTCGGGGCCGGCGCAATCATTCGCGGTTGGACGCTGGGCGAAGCTGGGGATTATAGGGCTAGTATAGCGCAAATCCGAGACGGACTTGCGATGTGGCAGGCCACCGGGGCGGGCTTCCTGGTGCCCTATTTCAGAAGTCTGCTTAGTGAGGTCCACGCTCGGTCCGGCGCAATCGACGAGGGCTTGGATCTTATTGACGAAACGCTGAACCGGGTGGAGGAAACCGGCGAGCGATGGTTCGAGGCCGAACTTAATCGGGTGAGGGGCGAGCTGATGCTTCGGCTGCCGAAGGCCGACCCGGCCGCTGCGGAAGCACGGTTCCGACAAGCGGCGTCAGTTGCGCGACAACAGAGCGCCAAGCTGTGGGAGTTGCGCGCAGCGACACGCCTTGCACGCTTGTGGAACGAACAAGGTCGGTACGACGAGGCTCACGACCTGCTCATCCCGCTCTACAGCCAATTCACCGAGGGTTTTGGGACAGCGGATCTTCAGGCTGCCAGAGCAACACTTCGCGAGATCACTGCCAGCTCCGAGCCGAAGACCCGAGATGCCGCTAGTTAATGAGGTGCATGAGCATGGCTGGCACTTTGCCGGTCGCTTGGACGGATCTGTCCGGTTTTTAGCAATGGCCACGTCTGAACGGCGGCTCAGGATCAAAGGTCAATTAGCCTTCATGCGGCGTTCGGTCTCCCGGAGAATAACCGCGTTGCGGTACACTCAGACGACACTGCGCTCTGAGCTAAGGTCCGCTACGGGCCAAGAGCGGACTCGTGCCTACTGGCCACTTTTTAACCCGGAGTGGCCTACTTTGATTTTGGCAGAGGCCTGTTCTGAACTTGAGTACAGGCGGCAGCTGTCTTCCGTTGCCACGGTCCCCACCGCTCCTCATCGACTGACGCAAGATCGCGCGCGGGCATCGGCTCTTTAAAATTGAAATCCGTTGGGTGGATCCAAATTACATACAGATACTGGCGCGTCTCGCGGGGGAGTTCAGCCACCGCGCTATCCGCCCAACAGCTGCAAAAAGACTCCATGTTGCCGGGCGTCTTTTGGCACATGGGACACTGCCCGGACTTCGCATTCGGGCCAAATCCGGACTCATGCATCGCAGCAAACTGCGCGTCATTCGATCACGTCGTCAGCACGGGCGAGCAGCGAGGGCGGCACTGTGAGACCAAGCGCCTTGGCAGTCTTCATGTTGATTACGAGCTCGAGTTTGGTTGGCTGCTCTACCGGCAGATCGGCAGGCTTGGTGCCTTTGAGGATCTTATCGAGATAGCTGCCTGCACGACGCCAGATGTCGGCCAAATCAGGACCGTAGACGACCAATCCGTCCTTGGCGAATTGCCGAAAGAGATGAATCGCGGGCAGTTGATGTTCGGCCGCAAGTGCGATAACTCGCGGAGACTCGAAAACAGTCAGATAATCGCCAAGGACAATGATTGCCATGGCGTGCTGGGCGGAGGCCGAGGCAAAGGCACTGTTGAGTTCTTCGGCCTTGGTCGCCTCGACAATCGGCAGAGCCACGCCTAGCTCTCGCGCTGTGCGGGGTATCTCCTCGGCTAATGCCAACCGGTGCATGGGGTTATCCGGATTGACCAGGATCGCAACCTTCGAGGCGCCAGGGACCAGTTCGCGGAGGATTTCTATTTGTTTTGCGACCGCCACTCCCGCGGTGGTCGCAAGGCCCGTGATGTTGCCGCCTGGATGCGACAAGCTTCGGACGAGGCCAAGCCCCACGGGATCGAACACAGCCACGAATACAATCGGAATGGTAGCAGTTGCTGATTTCAGGGCTAGGGCTGCTGCCGGCCCGGAGGCAATTAGCAGATCGGGAGCTAGAGCGATCAACTCGGCGGCTAAAGCTGGCAGTCGATCCCGGGCATAACGATATTCGACAAGCAGGTTCTTGCCCTCGATCCAGCCCTTCTCGCGCAAGCCCCTGAGCCATGCGGCGTGAGCTGGATCGCGAGCCGGCTCATCCGCCCAAGCGCCGAGGAAACCAATTCGCCGAGGCGTCCCCTGCGCCCCCGAACGCCTTGGCGAAACGAGTATTGCCGCGGTGCCCGCTATGAACTCCCGCCGCTTCATTCGTTCCTCATCAAGCTAGAGGACGATGGGCGCAGAGTATCACGTTTCGATGGTTGTACCCACAGCGTGTGCAAATGTTGCGTCGCAAATGCGGTGCGTGGTGCAGGACGGCTTTGGGTCAAACTCGGCTGTCTAAACCGCCGGAAGCCGCTTCCGGTTTACACTCGATAGCGGACGCGCGGCTAGCAACGAGCTGGGCAGCATCGGGCCACATTCGGACATGTGCGTCCTTAGGCTGACACAAGGCGAGTCCTTGCGGATCACCTCGCCCGCGCGAAAAGTGTAGAAGTCACATCCTCGGACCTCGATCTTTTTCCTTCGCCTGTAGTGCCCGTTAGCGTCCATTTTGAGAAAATGTCCGCGACGGTGATGATCGAGCCGCGGCATGTTTGCCCAAGGCAGGAACGCGCTTGGAGCGGCCGAGTTAAGCGGACAAAGCCACCTGTGAAGGAGACAAAGTCATGGCCCGCGCAACAGCCCATCCGGATCATCACTGCATCTCAAGCGAGGACATTCAGGGAACCGAAGTTTATGGAGCAGACGGAACGAATATCGGCGAGATTGATCACCTCATCATCGACAAGGTGTCAGGCCGCGTAGCTTATGCCGTCATGAGCTTCGGTGGATTTGTTGGCTTGGGTCACAGCCACTACCCCATTCCCTGGGGCGCTCTGAAATATGATACGTCGCTTGACGGTTTTCGAACCAACATCACTGAGCAACAGCTGAGAGACGCGCCTGAGTTCAGCGATGACTCTTGGCAGGATCGAGACTGGGAAACGCAGACTCACCGGTATTATGGGACGCCCACCTATTGGGAAGGGCGAGGTGGCCTATAACGCCGAGCGGCGCTAAAAACCTCCGTGATGAGTGCCAGCTGAACTGATCGGCCGGCCTCCACTGGATATTGTCGGATTTGATCCTAGCGACTGACTCTAGCAATTCTTGTCGCAAGGTTTGGTGCTGATCTGCAAAGGGGCCAGTTGAGGCGGCCCACCTTGCAGCAGGTCTCTCAACGAAGTTAGCTGCCGCCTTCGGGCGGCCGTTTTCTATTGGTATCCGCGCAAACGACCTCGGTTTGGGGTCCGAGGTCGCCAACCTTGCGGAAGGTTTGCTCCCGACGGGGGGCTTTTGGCTTGGGGACGGGTCGGGAGCTTGGATTCGACTCTGAATGGGGAAAGTCGTTCCGCTTGCCGACTAAATAAACGGTCCCGGCGTTTGTTCGCCGGGGCCGCTGCATTTCCGGATGCCGGAGAACTTGCCGCTCCTCGGATCACTCCGAGGGGCGCGCCGGTTCGCGTGGCGATCCCGCTGTTATCTCTCGGAAGCGCTTGCGCAGGAACGTTTGGCACGGCTCGGCGTCGAATGGCGACAAAACGGTTCGCACATGGACAGAGCGGTTGCTTATGCGATTTCGACGATCATCGTCCTCTTCGGCGTCTGGATCATTGTTGCCGGCCTGTCGTCCAGCTCACCTGTCCTATGGATCATCGTTGGGCTCGTTCCCATAGTCGTCGGGCTTTTAAGCGCTTTAGGTCCCACGTGATCCTTCTTTGCCGCGGCGGATAGGCCGTTGAACGCCAAGTCTGTTCGGGGTGTTCCTTTCCGATGAAAGCGATCGCTTGCTCGGACGAAACCAAGCCCGACAAGGTTCATCCCAATCTCATCGCGCCTTGACGTTGTCACCAAACCGCCGCGCCAGCGCGATCAGCACCACGAAGGTCGCGACCCACACCATCCGCGCGCCGTAGCGGTCGTGCGGGCCCGAGACCACGCCGCAGATGAAGGCGTTGCCGAGCAGCGCCAGCGTCACCGTCGCCGCCAGCAGCGTCAGATCGTCGAGCCGGCGGTTCGTCAGCGCATGCGCAAGGAGCAAAACCAGCCCCAGCATCGAAACCAGCGCAACGGGAACATGCAGCCAGTTCACGTAGTCGAAATCGACACCCCAGTGCTGCTGCCGCGCCGCGCGCATCGGGGCGGCCTGTGAGGGAATGTAGCGCTCAATGATGCCGCGGGTGTGCGGGATCCAGCCGTTGGTGCCTTCGCCGGTCGCGACATGCAGCAATTGCTGGCCCATCGCCCGTAGTGCCGCGCCGGCCTGCCAGGCCGGATAGTCCGCCAGCGAATGCACGACGATGTAGCCCATCTCCTCGTTCATGCCCTGGAAGCGGCCGAGCGTGTTGAACACGCTCTTGCCCCACAGGAACTCGTCGGCGCTCGTCGGAAGCTCGTTGCGATAGGGGCAGAGCTTGTAACTTTCACGCGGGCAGCGGTCGTTGAGGTAGCGCGCAACGATGCCGTCCTGCATCATGCGGCCGAAGGCGACGCCATAGCCGCCGGGCGTCCAGGTCCATTTGCCCGACAGCGCATAATTCGCCGACATCAGCATCAGGCCGCCCGCGACGATGGTCAGGCTCGCCTGCGCCAATCCCGCCAGCGGAAGCCGAGGTCCGAGCAGCGGCCGCGCCATCCAGCCGGCCGCGCACAGGCCGAGCAGCACGCCGAGCGTTGCGCTGTGGGTCGCGGCCGCAAAGGCGGTGAAGACGAACAGCGCGATCTTTTCGAGTGCCGAGGTGCGGTGTCCGCCGATCACCAGCAGGAACAGCGACAGCACCGATAGTCCCGCAAAGATGTCGGTGAGCAACATGCTCGCGAGCCAGGGCAGGGCTGTCGACAGGATCAGGAGCACACTGATCGCGACGAAGCGGACGGTCTGCATCATCGAGAGCACGCGCAAGGTGAGCTGCAACAGCCACAGCGTCGCCAGCGATTGGACCGCGAGATTGATCCAGAAGCCGAAGCTCTCGCCATAGTGCAGATAGATGCCGAACACGGTGGAGCGGCTCGGGACGAGATAGCCTTCGTACCAGCGCGCCAGATAGCCGCCGGTATCCCACTGCAACAACGGATAGCCGTTCCAAAATGCCGGCACGATCATCAGGAGGGGCAGGGCCATTGCAGCCACCCGCAGCCAAAAGGAAGCCGCGGCGCGCGTGCGCAATTGGTCGGTGGTGATGCTCAAATCTGCTCTGCCCCCGTTCGGATCATGCCCGCAATAACGGTTGGGGGAGAATTCACCAATAGTTTGACGCCGCCCGGCTTGAATTTGGCAAAACTCTGACCACTTTGAGCCGACCTTCCCGTCCGGGAGCGTCAGAAGAAAGTCTTGTTTATCAATGCTTTGGCTTGCCTTCCCGGGCAAGGCACTGTTCACTCTCAGGCAAGCCCGTCAGGACTTCGTCGCCTAGACTGTGCTATAGAGCCAGCAAAACCAGCCCATTCGAAAGAGCAGATCCCATGGCAGTGCATCAGGTCAATCCGGGAGGAAAGCTCGCTTCGCTCGATCCGATCTGGGACCGGATCCGCAGCGAAGCGGAGGACATCGTCCGCCGCGAGCCGGAGCTTGCGACCTTCATCTATTCGGCGGTGCTGCATCACGGCCGACTGGAAGATTCTGTGGTCCACCGCGTCGCCGACCGCCTCGATCACTCCGCGCTGTCGGGCGACCTCGTGCGCCAGGCTTATATTGAGGCGCTGCGCGACGATCCTGATCTCGGCAATGCCTTCCGTGCCGACCTCGTTGCCGTTTACGACCGCGATCCCGCGACCTCGCGCTTCATCGATCCCTTGCTCTACTTCAAGGGCTTTCATGCCATCCAGACCCATCGCCTCGCGCACTGGCTCTATCTGAAGGGTCGCAAGGATTTCGCCTACTACCTTCAGAGCCGGTCGTCGGCGGTGTTCCAGACTGACATCAATCCGGCCGCGCGCATCGGCCGCGGCATCTTCCTCGACCACGCCACCGGCTTCGTCTGCGGTGAGACGGCGGTGATCGAGGACGACGTCTCGATCCTGCACGGCGTCACGCTCGGCGGCACCGGCAAGGAGAACGAGGACCGTCACCCGAAGATCCGCCATGGCGTCCTGATCGGCGCCGGCGCGAAGATCCTTGGCAACATCGAGATCGGCCATTGCGCGCGCATCGCGGCGGGCTCTGTCGTGGTCAAGCCGGTGCCGCACAACGTCACGGTCGCTGGCGTGCCCGCCAAGATCGTCGGCGAAGCCGGCTGCGCTGAGCCGTCGCGCACCATGGATCAGATGATCAACGCGATGGGGCTTTGATCTTGCGAAAAGGGCGGATTTTCCGCCCTTTTTTCGTCCCCAAATTGTTTGGCAATTCATGCTGGCGGTTCGTCGCGTCTCGTCCTAAAACCCGCCGACCCATTTCGATCGGAGACTTGCCGTGGACGTCAAAGAAGTCAGAAAGCTGGACGCGTATCTGAAGCGCGTATTCGGCAATCCCAAGATCCGCGTCGTGCCGCGGCCGAAGAAGGACGATTCCGCCGAGGTCTATATCGGCGAGGAATTCATCGGCGTGCTCTTCGTCGACGACGAGGACGACGATCGCTCGTTCCAGTTCCAGATGGCGATCCTCGAAGACGATCTCGTTGATCAGGAGTAGCTTTTTTACGCCGTCGCTGCGGACGCTGCGCTGCGTCCGGCACGCAGCGAAGATTGAAGCGCGCTCTTTCCACATCGTCATTGTGAGCCACCGGGTCCGCGCGAACGCGCGGCCCCGGTGGCTCGCAATGACGAGGACTGCTTTATCCTGCCATCATGCCTCTGTTTTGCCCGATGCAGCAACCTGATTTCTAAAAATCAGAAGCGCTGTGGAGCGCTTTTGAAATACCAAGTCCTGCCAAGCACTTGTCTACTGTGCATGGGGTTGTTTTCGCGGTTCGTTTTGAGAGGCACCAAGCCGTCCCGACCGCTCACCCCTTCGGCCCGCGCAGCTGCGCCGTCAGCTTCTCCATCGCCTCCGCCACGTCGCGCCACTGCGACAGCCAGCTGCGCGGAAAGCGGAAGGTGAGGTCGGCGCCGCCGACGCGGCGCTCGGAGAGGCACATGCCCGGGGTCGCCGCATCGCGGGTGCAGCGCGCGGTCAGTGCGGGGCTGGCGGCGGAATAGAGGTCTTCGCTGCCATAGGGCGTGTCCGCGCGGAACATCCGCATCGTCAGGCCGTCCTCGGCTTTCGGTGCGGCCGGGTCGAGATAGCGGGGATAGATCGTGGTCGTGCGCTGCTCGGGCGCGAGCGCATCGTGATGGGCCGCGATCGACAGGAAGATGCGGTCGATCGAGTGCACCGCCGCCTCCACCGTGTCGGCGGTGACGTGCTTGGGTGCGCCGGGCGGTTCCAGCGAGGGATAGAGGAAGTCGAGATCGATCCGCTCCTGCGGTCCGGAATGGCGCTGGATCTTCATCCGGATCGCGGTCACCGGCAGGTTGAACAGCGTGCCGCCGACGCTCACCGGCAGCTTGTCCGGGGCGTTGGCGCCGCGCGTGCCCCAGGTCGGCCACAAGAGATAGGCGACGAGCCCCACCGCGGAGACCGCAGCGATGCCGCCGAGCACGATCGGGACGACGTGCGCGCGGGTGCGCATCCGGGGAAAGCGAGGGGAGGCTGCCGAAAACACCGTCATGAACTAGCGCAAGAGAGCGGGACGTCGGCCGCTAGCCGACGAATCAGCGGCGAATATGCCACGCGGCGGCGATTTGGCGGAGCGTTCCCGGCTGCGGGGCAAGGGGGAGGGCCCTGCGCAGGCTGGCGGGCGGCGTTAACCTTCCCTTAAGGATAATGTAGCGTTAACCCGCACTCTTTGTCACAGGAAGGCGGTGGCGTTGCGTAAGGGCGGACTTCCGATGACACCTGAAGCTCTCAATACCTTCTTCTCGATCTTTATCGGTTTCGCGCTCGCGGGCGCGCTCGTGAACGGATATCAGGCGTTCGCGCAGCGTCCCGCCGGCTTCAGCCTGCTGCAGGACGGCGTGGCGCCGAAGACCTTCGCGGCGGTGCCGTTCCTGGTGTTCGCGGCGCCCTTCATCATCATGCGCAACACGCTTCGCGGCCTGCGGATGGAAAGCCGCCGCGCCGAGTTCGTGATGATGGCGACCGTCATCGCCGGCTTCTGGAGCATGATGAGCGGCACCTTCTTCCTGATGACGCTGCGCGCGGCCGGCGTGCTGGGCTGACGCCCGCCATTCGGCCCTTTGCGTCCAGGCCGCCGTTTCGCTATGCCAGGATCATCCTGACAGGAGACCCCCATGGCGATCTACGAGCTCGACGGGCAGGCGCCCGACCTTCCCGCCGACGGCAATTATTTCATCGCGGAGACCGCCACCGTGATCGGCCGGGTGCGCCTGAAGCCGGGCGCGAGCGTCTGGTTCGGCGCGGTGCTGCGCGGCGACAATGAGTGGATCGAGGTCGGCGAGGGCGCCAATGTCCAGGACGGCTCGACCTGCCACACCGATCTCGGCTTTCCGCTTCACATCGGCAGGAACTGCACCGTCGGCCACAATGTCATCCTGCACGGCTGCACCATCGAGGAGGGCGCGCTCGTCGGCATGGGCTCGATCGTGATGAACGGCGCCAAAATCGGCCGCAACAGCATCGTCGGTGCCGGCTCCGTCATCACCGAGGGCAAGGAGTTCCCCGAGCGCTCACTGATCATCGGCTCGCCGGCGCGCGTAATCCGCACGCTCGACGACGCCCAGGTCCAGAAGATGGGGAGCGCGGCCAGGTTCTACGTGGCCAACGGTCCGCGGTTCAAGAAGGGCCTGAAGCGGATCGGCTGACCGGCCCGCAGGGGCTCCTTACCGTAAAAATACAGCTCGCTCGCTTAATCCTCCGCTAGTGCGATCGCGCTCATTGTTGAGCGTTTTCAACCAGGAGGAGCGGCGCCATGCGTACGACGGCGCTGGGATCCGGCTTCGGTGCCGGGACCAAATTATTGAAGAAGTTTGTAAGGTTCGCGCGCGGCGCCGACACGCTGACGGTCGCCGAGAAGGTCTACAGCATCGCCGCCTTCCTGGCGATCGTCACCACCTTCCTGCTCGTGATGTCGGTCCAGTCGGTGCGCCTGCAGACGACCTACCGCCACATGCATGCCTCCTCGGCCGCGGCGGCGATCAACGTCGGGCGCATCAATGCGCTGATCTATGCGATCGTCATGGAATCGCGCGGCATCTATATGACGGCCGATCGCGCCAGGATGAAGCAGTTCGCGGATGGCCTCTTGCGGCGCAACCGAGAGCTTGCCGAAGCCGTGAAGAACATGGAGAAGAACATCGGCAAAGAGGAGGCCGAACTGTTCTCGAGCTTCCGGCAGCGCATCCAGCAGTTCATCGACTTCCGTCAGGAGCTGGTGCGACGCGGAGTGGAGATCAGCTCGGCTGCGGCGCGCGAATGGGGCGACAACGACGCCAACCGGTCGGTGCGCAGCAAGCTCAACAGCGATATCGAGGCGCTCGAACGCATCTACCAGCAGCGTGCCCGCGAGGCGGACGATCTCGCCAACGACAACCGCTATGCGGCCGCCTATCTGTTCGCGCTCGGGCTCGCCGCCTTGATGCTGGCGGCGCTCAACGTCGTGGTCATGCGCAGCTCGATCGTCGGCGCCCTGTCCGAAATCACCCAGGCGACCGATCGGATCGCGCAAGGCGACGTCAAGAGCGAGGTGCCGCATCTCGGCCGTCACGACGAGATCGGGCATCTTGCACGCGCGGTGCAGAACTTCCGCGACGCAGTCTCGCGCATCTTCGAGCTCGAGGAGCTGGAGCTCGGCACCGCGCAGGCGCGCGACGCCGCGATGACCGAGCGCGACAAGTTCAACGATAAATACCAGGCCAAGAAGTGGCAGCTCTCGGCTGCGATCAACAGCATCCCGCAGGGCCTGATCATGCTGGACGGCAAGGCCGGCGTGGTGGCGATGAACACCAACTACCGGAAGATCTACGATCTGCCCGAGACGATCCAGCCGGGATCGGCAACCCTCGAGGACATCCTCCAACACCGGGTCGAGAGCGGGCTGTTCAGCGGCGACGTCACGAAATATGTTGCGGCGGTTCTCGACCGCATCGCCAGGCGCGAGCCGACGTCCTACGAGATCGTGTTGAACGACGACCGCATCATCAAGATCTACGAGCGGCCGATGGACGGTGGCGGCTGGGTGTCGGTCCAGGAGGACGTCACCGAGCAGCGCCAGCGCCAGCGCATCTTGGAGCGGATGGAGCGCTTCCTCGCGACCATCATCGAGAACGTGGCCGAAGGCATCATCGCCAAGGATGCGCGCAATCTGCGCTACGTCTTCGTCAACAAGGCCGCCGAGAAGATGATCGGCATGTCGCGCGGCGAGATCATCGGCAAGACCGCGCGGGAACTGTTCTCCGCGGAGGCGGCCGAGTTGATCGAACGACGCGACAAGCAACTGCTGGCACAAAAGCAGCAGCTCGAACCGATCATCGACACCATCGACAATCCTGCGCGCGGGCGCCGCGTGATCTCGGCCCGCCGGGTCCAGATCGGCGGCGCGGGCGAAGAGTCCCACATGTTCGTGACCATGGTCGAGGATCGCACCGAGAAGATGGTGGCGGCCGCGTAGCGACCGCCCGGCGCCACTCCGAGAGGAAGCGTCAGCTTCCCTCGGATTCGCGAGCCTCGATCGCGCCTGCCACCTTCTCGTGGCCGGCGGCCCAGAGCGCATGCTCGTCGCTGCCGTTCGAATATGGATTGGCCTCGGCCGGAATGTTGTCGCGCGCGGCGCGCTCGCCCTCTGCAAACGGATCGCGATCGGTCATCGTGATTGGCCTCCTCGCTTTCAAGCTGATGTGACGGCATTTGTTCCGGAACCGGTCTTCACCGCAGCGGTTGACCGCCAAAGGGAGAATTCCGATGGCCCGATCGTCCGCAACCGCTGCAATCAAGTCCATGGTCGTGATCCTCGTCCTCGCGGCGATGCCGGCCGCATCGTTCGCGCAGGCGACCGGCGGTGCCGGCGGCTCGACGGGATCGACCGGAGGTGTCGCCAACGCGCCGGCGCCGCCGCCCGGGACCAACAGCCTCGGTACGGCTCAATCGTCCGGCCCGGGCTCCGGAGTCACCACGGGCACCGGCGCAAGCGGAGCGGCTGATGCCACCGTCAACGCCGAGAACAAGCAGCTCGACAAGAAGATGAAGAGCATCTGCCGCGGCTGCTGACGCTCGCGCGGAAGTGAGACAGTGTGGCTGTCACGAACACCCAAGTGACGTTAGCTTGATCCTGCTTTGAAGCGTGGAGCGTATCCACGCGGAGGATCGAGTGATGTTACGGAAGATGATGATCGCGGTGCTGGCCGTCGCGGCTGTTGGACTATCGGTGCCGCAATCGGCTGAGGCACGGGGCTTCGGACATGGCGGCTGGGGCCACGGCGGTGGTTGGCATGGCGGCGGTTGGGGGCATGGCGGCCATTGGCGTGGCGGCGGGTTCTGGCCTGGCGTGGCCATCGGGGCGGGCATTGCCGGCGCCGGCCTCTACGGCGGCTATTATGGATATGGCTACGGCTATCCCTATTACGGTGGCCCACCTATTATGGTACCGGCTATAACGACTATGGTGGTTGCTATGTCGCCCGGAAGCGGGTGATGACGCCTGCGGGATGGCGATACCGCAGCGTCGATGTCTGCGAGTAACGGACGGATCGGCCGGACCGACCAAAAAACAAGGCCGTTGACGCAGTATACCGTCAACGACCTTGCCAGCCCCGGACATTGAAATCGGCTCACGCCATCCGGTAACCGCGAGCATCGCGCGGAATCACATGGGGGAATGTGATCCAGTTCACAAGTCGGCAAATTAAAGCGGCGTGGGAGCCGTGCTCAGCCACGTGAGCGCTTGCGCGCGCTGGCATGGACGCGGTGCCGCGCCGGTTTCCTGCGGGTAACTGAGGGCGTTTCGACCTCGGTGCCCCGTGCGCTGGCAAAGGATTGCCGCAAACCGTCGATCGACTCGTTCAATGCCGCGACCTGCTCGGACAGGCGCTTGGTATCGGCCTGCTGCGCCGCCATCAGTCGTTTCATGGTCAAAAGCTGGTCCTGCACGACCTGGATCTGGTCGATCGATTCCTGCTGGGTCGCCTCCAGCCCCTTGGTCTTCTCAACGAGCTGCTCGGATACCTGGGCCGTGCGGGCCTGGAGTTGTCGCGAGGCCACCACCCGGTCGGCTTCCGGGGCCGCGCCGGTGTAGGCGCGCCAGATCGCGATCGAGGTCACGCCTGCGATCAGCAGGAGAAGGGCAGCGGCGGTCAGCGCGATCGGCTGGGCGCCGATGCGAAGAAGGGGGGTGGACGGTCCGTCCTGGGCGAGATCGATCATCGCTGACAAAACCCAAATTGAAACTTGAGTGGCGAAGACCGGCAACCCTTCGGCGGCCGGGGCGTCCCGAAAGCGTCAGGTTTCCGCAAGGAATGGGACCAAAAAGAGGCTAAAGGCGAAAAACCAACAACCAGCAGGCTTTATCAGCCTCCGAATGCCCGTCAGGGATGGGGATCAGGGCTGAAACGGCGAAAACGGCCCGGAATAGGTCTTTGGCCGCGGCGCGGCGTAAGGGCCGAGCCGGGATGTCGTCAGCCCCAGCCGCACCACTGATTCCGCCAGCGTCACGGCGGCGGCGACGCCGTCGATCACGGGCAGGCCGTGCGCGGCGGCGAGCTCGCCGGCGAGCTCGGCCATGCCGGCGCAGCCGAGCACGATCGCCTCGGCGCGGTCGTCGCGGATCGCGGCGGTGATCTCCGCCGAGATTTTGCCGACAGCGCCAGCGTTGCGCTCCTCGAGCGCGAGCACCGGGACCTCGGCGGCGCGGACGCGGGCGCAACGCTCGGCGAGGCCGTATTTCCGCAAATTGTGCTCGATCGGAACGATGGAGACACCGAGCGTCGTCACCACGGCGAATCGTGCGGCGACCAGGCTCGCCATGTGGAAGCCGGCTTCCCCGATGCCGATCACCGGCGCTTTTGCCGCGGCGCGCGCGGCATCAAGGCCTGTGTCATCGAAGCAGGCGATGATGTGCGCGTCAGCGCCGTCGCGATCGGCTGCGCGGATGCAGCCGAGCATGCCGGGGACGGCAAAGGCCTCGTCGTAAAATCCCTCGATGGAGACCGGACCCATCGCCGGCTGGCGCGCGTCGATCACGGTGTCGGGCAGGGCGACACTGCGCGCGGCAGCGGCGATCTTCGCCGTCATCGACGCGGTGGTGTTGGGATTGACGACGTGCAGCCGCATCTCGATCAGACCAGTCCCTTAGACGAGCCCCTTGCCGGCGTCCGAACCCTTGGCCGCCTGCCGCTTGTTGAGCACGTGGATGGTGCCGAGCGCAAGCGTGATCACCGTGAACGAGACCGCCGAGATCACGGTGCCGAGCGCGTAGATATCGGGATTCGTCACGGTGGTGGTGAGACCCTGAAGATCGAGCGGCAACGTATTCACCGCCCCGATCGCCTGGCTGGAGCGGGCGAGCTCGTCCCAGGAAAGCGTGAAGCCGAATAGCCCGATGCCGATCACGGACGGCAGGATGATCGGCAGCACGACGTGACGGAACGTCTGCCACGGCGTCGCGCCGAGATCGCGCGCGGCTTCCTCGAGCCTGGGATCGAAGCGGTTGAAGATCGCGAACATGATGAGCAGGCCGAACGGCAGCGTCCAGGTCAGATGCGCGCCGAGACCCGAGGTGAGCAGGCCCATCGAGGTCTCGAAATTCTCGTTCCAATGCGCCTTGATCAGATCGTCGATGATGCGGAATTCCAGCGAGATGCCGAGCGAGGTGATGATCGAGGGCACGATGAGGCTGGCGATCGCCGAGTAGAACAGGATGCTCTGTGCCCTGAACTTCCTGCGGAACGCCATGCCTGCGGCGACCGACAGCACGACGGTGACGATCATCACGATCACGCCGAGCAGCAGCGAGCGGCGGAAGGCCGCGCCGAGATCGACGATGCCGGTGCCCTGGAACAGTTTTGCGATCCAGAAGGTCGAGACGCCGTTCATCGGGAAGGTGAGGCCGCCCTGCGGTCCCTGGAACGACAGCACGTAGATCGCGATCATCGGGCCGTAGAGGAACAGCACATAGGCCGCGAAGAAGATCGCGAGCACGTAGAAAGAGCGCGGCCGTCCTTCCGTCATGCGCTAGAGCTCCTTCTTGATGTCGACGATGCGCGACATCATGGTGATGATCAGGAAGGTGATGACGAGCAGGATCACGGCGTTGGCCGCGGCAGCCGGGAATTGCAGCGCGTTGACCCGCGTCTCGATGATCTTGCCGGCGGCCGCGATCTGCTGGCCGCCCATCACGCCGATGGTGATGAAGTCGCCCATCACGATGGTGATGACGAAGATCGAGCCGATCACGATGCCGGGTTTCGACAGCGGGATGATGACGTTGACGAGGGTCTGGAAGCCGCTCGCACCGGCGTCATAGGCGGCTTCGATCAGCGATTTGTCGATGCGTACCATGGAATTGAAGATCGGCACCACCATGAAGAAGGTGAAGAGATGGACCAGCGCCAGCACCACCGAGAATTCGGAGAACAGCAGCCATTCCACGGGATGGTTGATCAAGCCCATCTTCATCAGGCCTGAGTTCACGAGGCCATTGCGCCCGAGCAGCGGAATCCAGGCGATCATGCGGATCACGTTGGAAGTCCAGAACGGGATCGTGCAGAGCAGCGACAATCCCATCTGCCAGGTCTTGGACTTGACGTGGAAGGCGAGGAAATAGGCGACCCAGAAGCCGATGAAGAGCGTGATGGCCCAGACCAGGAAGCACAGCTTCAGCGTCTTCAAATAGGTCTTGCCGATGGTGCAGAGCTCGGGGAGCTGCGCGAGGCAGCCCTCGAAGGTGTCGGTGTAGCCGCGGCCGGAGAAGTGCGGCAGCAGCTGGTATTCGTTGTAATCCCAGAACGAGACGATGACGACGAAGGCCAGCGGAATGAGGAAGAAGGCGAGAAACACCAGCATCATCGGCCCGGCCTGGAGCCAGGAGATGAAGGACGGCGACAGGCGCGTCGGCTTTGCCGCGCGCGCTGTGCCCGACCCCGGGATCAGGCCCGGGGATGCCTGTTGCAGGACTTCTTCCGACATGTCCACTACGCCGCGATGAACTCGTTCCACTTGCGGACCATGTAGTCGTTCTCGTCCATCACCGCGTTCCAGCAGGCGACGCCGCCCATGCGGTCCTCATAGGAGCCGCCGTCGCGCACCGCGCCGGCCTTCTCCAGCAGCGAGCCGTCGGGTGCCTTGATGTCCTTCTCGGCCGGCTTGCCTTCCATCCAATAGGCCCATTCGTAGGGCTCCATATGCGCCTTCGCAGTCGAGAGCACGGCGGAGTAGTAGCCCTGGCGGTTGAGATAGGCGCCGGCATAGCCGGACAGGAACCAGTTGACGAACTCATAGGCCCATTCGAGCTTCGCACCCGAGACGCCCTTGGAGACGCAGAAGCCCGACGCCCAGGAGCGATAGCCTTCCTTGAGCGGCTGGAAGGTGCAGGCGATCCCCATCGAGCGCACCTTCGTCACCGCCGGCGACCACATCGACTGGATCACGGTCTCGCCCGAGGCCATCAGATTGACGCTCTCGTTGAAGTCCTTCCAGAACGCGCGGAACTGGCCGGCCTTCTTGGCTTCGGTCATCACCTTCATGGTGAGATCGATCTCCTCCTTCGTCATGTTACCCTTGTCGGCATATTTGTACTTGCCGGAGGCTTCCACGACCATCGCGGCGTCCATGATGCCGATCGAGGGGATGTTGAGGATCGAGGCCTTGCCTTTGAACTCGGGGTTGAGCAGCTCAGACCACGAGCTGATCGGACGCTTGATCAGGTCGGGGCGGATGCCGAGCGTGTCGGCGTTGTAGACGGTCGGGATCAGCGTGACGAACTCCGTCGCCGACGTCGCGAACTTCTTGGAGTCCTTGCCTTCGAGATAGAGCACCTTCCAGGGCGCGGTGCCCTGGCCGCCGATCTTCTTGCCGCCGGGGGTCTCGCCCTTGGTGAAGACGGGTGTGATGTTATCGAACTGTTTGATCTTCTTGGCGTCGAGCGCAAGGATGTTGCCCGACGGCACGATCTTCTTCAGCGAGAAATATTCGGTATCCAGCACGTCGAAAGAGTTCGGCTGAGTCATCACGCGCTTGGTGACGTCGTCGGTGGTCGCGGTGATGTACTCGATCTTGATGCCGGTGTCCTTCAGGCACTGCTTGGCGATGTCGTCGCCCTCGTTCACGGCGGTGCCGAGATAACGCAGCACCTTCGCATCGGCCGATTTCACGTAGGGAAAGCCGGTGATGGCGCCGGAGCCAGCGGCAAGGCCTGCCAGACCCGCGGTGCCCTTCAATAGCGTGCGGCGGCTGACGCCGGTCTTTCTGGTCGTCTCGGTCATTTCGCTCACTCCTCTGTGTTGCGCATTCTCTGGCATGACGGGCGCTATTGCAGGCGTTGCGCCTTGGCGGGATCCCAGGTGGCCAGCACGCGATCGCCCGGACGGAATGGATGGACGTCAAAGGCGGCCTCGGGAACGTGGGAGAACAGGGCGGTGCCGTCGTCGAGCGTGAGCGAGACGGCGATGTAGGAGCCCTGGTATTCGGTCTGGGTCAGCAGCGCCGGCGCGCCGAATGCGCCGTCAGTGAACGGCAGGATGCCGAGCTGATCGGCGCGCACGGCGATGAGCCTGCCGGCGTCGCTGAGCACGTTGTGCCCGCCGATGAAGCGCGCCACGAATTCCGTGCGGGGATGGTGGAAGATGTCGCGGGCCGTGCCCTGCTGTTCGATGCGGCCATGGTTCATCACCACGATGTGGTCGGCGAGCGCCATCGCCTCCTCCTGGCCGTGGGTGACCTGGATGAAGCTGATGCCGAGCTCGCGCTGCAGTCGCTTCAACTCGCCGCGCATCTTGACCCGCAGGAACGGGTCGAGCGCCGAGAGCGGCTCGTCGAGCAGGAGGATCTGCGGCTCGGTGATCAGCGCACGGGCGAGCGCCACGCGCTGCTGCTGGCCGCCGGAGAGCTGCGCCGGCAGACGGCCCGCATATTGGCTCATCGCCACCAGCTCGAGCAGTTCGCCGGCCCGCTTGTGCCGGGTCGGCTTGTCGATGCCGCGCATCTTGAGTGCGAAAGCGACGTTGTCGATCACGGATAGATGCGGAAACAGCGCGTAGGACTGGAACATCATCGCCGTGCCGCGCTCGGCGGGCGGAAGATCAGTGACGTTCTGCGCGCCGAGGATGATGTCGCCCGCGCTGACCGCCTCGTGGCCCGCGATCATGCGCAGGGTCGAGGTCTTGCCGCAGCCGGACGGGCCGAGCAGGCAGCAATAGGTGCCGGCCGGGATCTTCAGGTTGACGTTGTCGACCGCCAGCGTGGCGTCGTAGCGTTTGGTGACGGCGACCAGTTCGAGAGCGGCGGGAATGGCCATGGCGTGTCCGAGAGGAGGGCGGTGCTTCCGGGTCTCTCCGCAAGGTCCGTGCCAACAGCTCCTGTCTGCCCCGATTCCCAAAACTGTGCAGCGGAGTCAGAACGTTAGATCGAATCCGATTGATCCGGGGCACCTGTCGGCTGTCCGGACACCTGCACACAAAATGTGCGACGATTGTATAAAGTTTCACCTGTGATTGGATACAGATCGTCGACTAACATCCGCATTCGAACGTTGCCGATCAGCCCTCAAATTCGACGCCTGCACCCATGGCTGCCAGAACCCGTCCGAAATCCGACGCGCCAGACGCCAGTGATCGCGTCAGCCGCATCAGGGAGGGCGTGACTGCCGCGATCCTGGAGCATCGTCTGCTGCCGGGGACCAAGCTCGGGGAGGACGAGATCGGCGACATCTATGGCGCGAGCCGTACGCTGGTTCGCACCGCGCTGCAGCAGCTCGCGCATGAGGGCATCGTCAACATCGAGAAGAATCGCGGGGCCTTCGTCGCACGCCCGACCCCTGCCGATGCCCGCGAGGTGTTCGAGGCGCGTCGCCTGATTGAGCCGACGATCGTCGATCACGCCATCGATGCCGTGTCGCCGGACTGGGTTGATCGCCTGCAACGACATCTCGCCGACGAGCGCGAGGCCGAGCTGCGCGGCGATGCGCGCGCCTCCGTCCGCCTCTCCGGCGAGTTCCACCGGCTCGTCGCCGAGATGAGCGGCCACAGCATCTATCTCGGCTTCCTGAAGGAGCTGATCGCGCGCTCCTCGCTCATCATCCTGCTCTATCGTCGCCACGACACGCCGGCCTGCGGCACCGATCATCACGCAGGGATCGTCGCCGCGATCCGCAAGCGCGACAGGGAGGCCGCGCGCGCGCAGATGCTGTCGCATCTGACCGAGATCGAGGCCGAGCTGTTCCTGAAGGATCCGGCGGCCGATGAGCTTCGGCTCGCGGATGTGCTTGGCGTCTGACCCGAACGGATCGCAGCCGGAGCTGCGTTCCTGACTCAGTGGCCCGATTTGCTTTCTGCGGCGAACCGTCCCTCTGGGGTGATCTCGTAGTCGCCGTTTCGCTTTGTCATCAGCCCTGACCTGACCATTTCGCACGCAAGCTGTACCGAGCAGACCGGATTGCTGCCCCCGGGGTGGTACAGCCTGTCGTTTCGGACCTGCAGGTGGCCGTACAGCTGGGCCAGACGCAATGCCCTACGCATTCCAGGTGATGGATTTGCCATGCCGGTTTAAGCGCCGGTGCAGTGAAGGTTCCTAATGGGCGCGAGGGACCTGCAATGGCGTTTCTCCTCGGCAGGGCCGCTAGGAACCCCCGTTCTGCTGCATCGTTCTTTTTTCAAGGAGCAGCGTCATGAACGTACGGGACGAGTACACGCGATCGCTCTGGATGGAAGTTCCGGTCGCAGAGGCTCCGGCGCTGTCGCAGACGGGCGTAGACGTCGCCGTCATCGGATCCGGGATAGCTGGACTGTCGGTTGCATATGAACTCGCCAGCCGCGGACGTTCGGTCGCGGTACTCGATCGCGGCCGCATTGGCAGTGGGATGACGGCGCGCACCACGGCGCATCTGGCGACGGCGCTCGACGATGGCTATGACGAACTGGTCAGGGTACGCGGCCCTGATTGTGCGCGGCACTATTATCAAAGCGTCGAAGCGGCAATTGACCGCGCCGAGGCAATTCAGCGAGCCGAGGACATCCGCTGCGATTTTCGTAGGGTCGACGGCTACTGGCTGTTGGCGCGCGAAACGTCCGCATCTGAGCTGGATCAGGAATTGGATTGCTGTCGCCGGCTCGGGATCCCCGTCGAAAACTGCGTCGAGCGGACCGCATTCCATTCCGGAGGCCTGGTGCGTTCGTTGCGTTTTGCCCGCCAGGCGCGTCTGCACCCGACCAAATATCTCGCCGGGCTGGCCGGCGCACTTCAGCGCCGCGGGGCGCAGCTCTACGCCGACACCTGCGTAGCGAGCATCCGTCAAGAACGTGGCGACATGGTCGTGACGACTGCCTCGGGCCGCGAAGTCCACGCCGCCGACGTGGTCGTTGCGACGAACTCGCCGGTCCATGTGCAGGTGGCGATCCATACCAAGCAGGCGCCTTACCGCACCTATGCGCTCGCCGCCAAAATCCCGGCCGGTGCGATAGAGGATGCGCTGTACTGGGATACGCTCGACCCCTATCACTATGTCAGACTTCAGCCCTTCTCCGCGGACGAGGACTTCGTCATCATCGGCGGAGAAGATCACAAGTCCGGTGAAGCGGACGATGGCTCACTGCGCCTTGCCCTGCTCGAACGCTGGGCACGCGAGCGATTGCCGGCCCTGCGCGAGATTACTCATCGATGGTCCGGTCAGGTGCTGGAGCCGGCCGATTTCGTCGGCTTCATTGGTCGCAGCCCCGGCGAGGAGCACGTCTTTGTCGTCAGCGGAGACTCCGGACAGGGCATCACGAATGGGCTTGTAGCGGGCATGTTGATTGCAGATCTCATTATGACTGGCGCAAGCCCATGGGAGGAGGTCTACGCCCCGGCACGGAAGATTCAGAAGAACATCGGCACGTTCATCAGCGAGAACATCACGCCGCTGAAGAATCTCGCCGAGTATCTGACGGCAAGCGAGATCGCGAGCGTCGAACGTCTGCGGCCCGGGGAGGGGCGCCTTGTCCGCAGCGGCCTGAAAAAAATCGCGGCGTGCCGGGACCGGAACGGACATTTGCACCTGCATTCGGCAAGCTGCACCCATCTCGGCTGCGTCGTGCACTGGAATGCGCTGGAGCAGTGTTGGGACTGCCCGTGCCACGGGTCGCAGTTTGCACCCGACGGCACCGCGCTCAACGGCCCTGCTGTTTCGCCGCTCGGCGAGGTCGACAAGCCCGCCAATCTTGAAGCCGCGGAGTGAGCGGCGGTCTTGACGCGTAAGCGAAGCGCGTCCGTGGCCTATGGTAACGAAGATCCTTCGTTCCGTCTGACGATCTTCAGTACGAGTAGACCTGCGCCAAGCACCAGTAAGATGACGCCAAAGAAGGTCATGCTGCCGGATTCGAAGGTCACTCCGACCGCGGTCAGCAAGCATCCGACGACGATTGCGATGAGTCCGCCGAGCTTCTTGACCAGCAGGACATGTCCGTCACTCGCTTGTGCCACCATGTTGGGCCTCGTTACTTGATGCTGGCTGCCGTAGCGTCTCTTTTCGCTCCATGATCTTCGCAGCCCGTTGCATCATCGTACTCCAGTGCGGGAGCAATGCAATCTGGCGTTGATATCAATCTCTCTTGGGATCTTGTTTTAATAGAGTTCGCCGTATGCGCGACAGTTGGCCTTACATATTTGCCTAAATATCCCGGTTGATTGCCCGGTCGTGCATCTCTCATGGAGCCGTATGGCAGAGTTGCAGAATCGCCTTATGGTTGCAAATTGACTCCGTCGGGTTTGCGGAATCAACTGGCTGGAGCGTCGAGTTCTAGAACGGAGCCGACCTGCGTTGAATCCGTTCTACGGAGTAGTGCCATGGCGCGACCTCTGGCTGACGAACGAGAGGCGGCTTACGTTTCGACCGGCCATCTGCCTGGTCCGGAAACGGTGCAGGCACTGGTTGTCGAGGCGCAGCGGCGCTTTCAATCAAACCGTGATGGGACCAATTCGCAGGTGTACCCCGCGCTTGCGCGCGTGCCGAGCGAGTTGTTCGGCGTGTGTGTCGTCGGAACCAGCGGTCAGGTCTATGGCGCCGGCGAAATCGACTACGAATTTTCAATCATGAGCGTGTCAAAGCCGTTCGTGTTCGCGCTGGTCTGCGAGACCATCGGACCGGAGGAAGCGCGCACCAGGCTCGGGGCCAATGCGACCGGGCTTCCGTTCAATTCGCTTGCGGCCATCGAGCAGGGCAGCGGCCGCACCAATCCCATGGTGAATGCTGGTGCAATTGCGACCACCAGCCTCGCGCCCGGAGCCAATGCCGCGGCGCGGTGGGAGTTCATTCATGACGGACTGTCGCGCTTTGCCGGTCGTAAGCTGCCGCTCAATGAAGAGGTCTACGCATCGGCATCGGAGACCAATTTCCGCAACCGCAGCATTGCGCGGTTGCTGGAGAGCTATGACCGCATCTATTGCGACGCAAAGGAAGCGACGGACCTCTACACGAGGCAGTGCTCGCTCAACGTGACCGCCCGTGACCTCGCCGTGATGGGCGCGACTCTGGCCGATGGTGGCGTCAATCCGGTAACCAGGCAGCGCGTGGTCGATGCTTCGGTCTGCCATTATGCGCTCGCCGTCATGATCACAGCCGGGCTCTACGAGACCTCGGGCGACTGGCTCTACGACATCGGCCTGCCCGGCAAGAGCGGGATCGGCGGTGGCATCGTCGCGGTATCTCCGGGCAAGGGCGGCTTCGGCACCTTCGCACCGCCGCTCGATGCCGCCGGCAACAGCGTGCGGGGACAGCTCGCAGCAAAGTTCCTGTCGCAGCGGCTGGGAATGGATCTGTTCGTGTCGAAACCGGAAGAATGATCGATGCCGGGAGGAGTGGCGGGCTCATAGCTGGGCCGGTCGCAACGCCGATTTGAGCCGGAGGACGTCATGGCGACCACGCAGACAATGCCGATCGGCACCGTCCACCAGGAAGAGCGTGCATCCTGGCTTCCCATGATCGCAATCGCGCTCGGCCAAATGATCATGTCGTTCAACGTGGCTTCGCTGCCGGTGGCCATGGGCGGCATGGTCGCCACCTTTGGCGTCGCACCCACCACGGTCGC
This sequence comes from Bradyrhizobium sp. LHD-71, assembly GCF_031157255.1. Taxonomy (GTDB): domain Bacteria; phylum Pseudomonadota; class Alphaproteobacteria; order Rhizobiales; family Xanthobacteraceae; genus P52-10. The sequence goes on from NZ_JAVIFX010000028.1 coordinate 89,200, forward strand.
GACGGGTATCGTCGCCTATTCGATGCTGGTAGCCGGTTTCGTCATGCTCGGCGCCAAGCTCGCCCAGCGCTTTGGCGCGTTGCAGGTGTTCCGCGGCGCGGTCGTGCTGTTTTTCGTCTCACAGCTCATGATGACATTCAGCCCGTCGGCCGCTGTCATGATCTCGGCGCAGGCGCTGTGCGGCGCCGCAGGTTCGGTCATCGTGCCCTCGCTGGTCGCTCTGATCGCCGAAAATTATGCCGGTCGCCAGCAGGCAACGGCGCTCGGCGCGCTTGGCTCGGCCCGCGCGGCAGCCGGCGTGCTGGCCTTCGTGGTCGGCGGCGTGCTTGGAACGTATATCGGCTGGCGACCGGCATTCGGCATTCTGATCGCTGCATCCGCGATCGTGTTCCTGATGAGCTTCCGCCTGAAGCCTGATCGCGGCCGCCCCGATGTGCAGATCGATCTCGTCGGCGTTGCGCTTGCCGCGAGCGCGATCATCCTGATCAGCTTCGGCTTCAATAATCTGAACGGCTGGGGTCTCGCGGTGGCGACGCCGAGCGCGCCGTTCGATCTGCTCGGGTTCTCACCTGCACCGGTCATGATCGTGCTCGGGGTCGTCCTCGGGCAGGCGTTTCTGCTGTGGACGCACCGGCGGCAGGCCGCCGGCAAGACGCCGCTGCTGGCGCTGGAGGTGATCGATTCGCCGGAGGAGCGCTGCGCGGTCTTCGCGCTATTTGCCGTAGTCGCGCTGGAAGCCGCGTTGAACTTCACGGTGCCGCTCTACATCCAGATCGTGCAGGGGCGTTCGCCGCTTGCCACGGCAGTCGCAATGATGCCTTTCAACCTCACTGTCTTCTTCTCGGCGATGCTGATCGTCAACGTCTACGAACGGCTGACGCCACGACAGATCGGCCGCTATGGCTTTGCGCTTTGCACCATCGCGCTGGTCTGGCTCGCCTTCGTCGTGCGCAATGACTGGAGCGAGATTCCGGTTCTGTTCGGGCTCGTCCTGTTCGGCATCGGCCAGGGCTCGCTGGTGACACTGCTGTTCAATGTGCTGGTGACGGCCTCTCCAAAAGCGCTCGCCGGCGATGTCGGCTCCCTGCGTGGCACGACGCAAAACCTTGCCGCCGCAGTCGGGACCGCGGTGGCCGGTGCACTTATGGTCGGTCTCCTCAGTACCATCGCCCTCGGCAAGATCACGGCAAATCCGGTCCTCACGCCCGAGCTCCAGGCCCAGGTCGATCTCGACAACATCACCTTCGTCAGCAACGACCGCCTGCGTAGCGTGCTCGAGCGCACCAGCGGCACGCCGGAGCAAGTCACGGAGGCCGTCCGCGTCAACACCGAGGCGCGACTGCGCGCGCTGAAGATCGGGCTCCTGATCATGGCGGGTCTCTCGCTGATCGCAATCATCCCGGCGGGGCGTCTTCCAGACTATCTGCCGGGCGAAATCCCGAGCGATGAGTCCACTGCAAAAACGTGAGTTGAACTAGGGGCAGGGACTTTCCGAAGGAGAGCCCGGACATGAGATCGATGAGTGAGATGGATCGCCGCGACGCGCTGCGCACACTGTTGGGAGGCGTGATCCTCGCGGGCGCCGGCGTGAGCCTGTGGCCGCAGGACGCAGCTGCATTGCCGGAGTTGGAACGGATCGATGCCACAACTCCGTCCAGACGTGACGGCGCCGGTCGCGACTTTGCGCAAAATGCCCGTCCATTGCCGGCACCAAGCCATCGTCCGCCACATCGACCACCGCACCGGCCGCCGTCTTGGCATCGGCGACGCCGGCGCTGGGAATGCTGGTGGCATCGCGGCCGCCGCCATTGCGGCTGGCGCTGGAGATAATCGAAGGAGGACGTCATGACGATTTACGATCACAGCGCGCCGATGGGCGCTACCGGCCTGCCGCAACCATCCCGCTGGGTCTGCGTCCTGCTGGGGCTCTTCATGATGTTCGCGGGACTCATGGTGCTGGGCGACGTCGCGTTCTTCACCGTGGTCAGTGCCCTCTTCATCGGCTGGGTGGCCATCGCCACCGGCGCCTTCGAGATATTCCACGCGTTCTGGACCAAGGGCTGGGGCGGCTTCCTCTGGCAAGTGGTGCTCGGCATTCTCTACATCGCCTTCGGCATCATCCTCGTTAGCCAGCCACTGACGGGCGCGCTGCTGCTCACCTATGTGCTCGGCCTTGCGCTGCTCATCTCCGGCGTTGTGCGCATGCTGATTGGCTTCGGCCGGTGGCAGCAGGGCGGCGGGATCATGGTCGCATCCGGCCTGTTCGGCGTTCTGGCGGGTCTCGTCATCCTCACGGGCTTTCCGATGACGGGGATCTGGGTCCTTGGACTGCTGCTCGGTATCGACCTTCTGTCCCACGGCATCGGGTGGCTGACCTTCGCCTGGCTGCCCGCGGCCAGACCCGCGTAGCGCTACGGAGAATGGTCATGTCAGGATTGAAGGCGCGAGCCGGACTCGCGGTGATGCTCGCGGTGCTTCTCTGTAGCGCGCTGCCTGCGCCGGCCCAGCAGGACTCCGCCATCCTGTTCCGCAACGTCAGGATATTCGACGGGAAGAACGGCACGCTCTCGGCCGCGTCCAATGTCCTCGTCAGGGACAGGAACATCGAGAAGATCTCGTCCGGCGACCTGACCGCCTCCAATCAGATAATCGACGGCGCGGGCCGCGTGTTGATGCCGGGGCTGATCGACGCGCACTGGCATACGATGCTGGTGCGTCCGACGCCGATGGCTGCGCTTGCGGGCGATATCGGTTACAACAATCTGCTTGCGGCGGCTGAGGCCACCGCGACGCTGATGCGCGGCTTCACCACCGTGCGCGACATGGGCGGGCCGAGCTTCGGCCTCAAGCAGGCCATCGACGAGGACCTTGTCGTCGGTCCCCGCATCTATCCGTCCGGCGCCATCATCACCGTCACCAGCGGTCACGGCGACTTCCGGCAGCTCTCCGATCTGCCGCGCACCATCGGCGGCATGCTCAGCCGCATGGAGCGGATCGGCGGCAGCATGGTTGCCGACAGCCCCGACGAGGTCCGCGTGCGCGCGCGCGAGCAGCTCATGCAGGGCGCTTCGCAGGTCAAGCTCACCGCGGGCGGCGGCGTCGCGTCGCCCTTCAGTCCGCTCGATGTCTCCACCTTCACCGAGCCGGAGCTGCGCGCGGCGGTCGAGGCCGCCGACAATTGGGGCACCTATGTCGTCACGCACGCTTACACGCCGGTCGCGATCCAGCGCTCGATCGCGGCCGGCGTCAGATGCATCGAGCACGGCCATCTCATGGACGAGGCGAGCGCGAAGCTGATCGCCGAAAAGGGAATCTGGCTCAGCACGCAGCCGTTCCTGGATCTGTCCGCCGCGGCTGGGTTGGGACCAGCGGAGCAGGATAAGCTGCGGCAGGTCGTTGCCGGCACCGACCGTGTCTATGCGCTGGCGAAAAAGTACCGCATCAAGACCGCGTTCGGCACCGACGTGCTGTTCTCGAAGGAGCTGGCGGACGAGCAGGGCTCGATGCTGGCCGCGTTGACGCGCTGGTACACGCCGGCCGAAGCGCTGACCATGGCAACGTCCACAAACGCGGAACTGCTGGGCCTCTCGGGCCCGCGAAATCCATACCCCGGCCGGCTCGGCGTGGTGGAGGAAGGCGCGCTCGCGGACCTCTTGCTGGTTGACGGCAATCCGCTCGACGACATCAGGATCATCCAGGATCCCGCGAAGAATTTCGTCGTGATCATGAAGGATGGCAGGATCTACAAGAACACGCTCGCGCACTGACGCGCGATCATGTCGGTTTCGAGCTCGGCGCGACTCGCTATCGATTCGATTGCCTGACGATGGCGCCGCAGCAACTTAGCTCGTCATGTCGCGCCGCATTGTGACAACTTGTCCGATCCTGGCCCCTGGCGCGTCATGTGAATGCCGGGAAAGCTCAAGGCTACTGTTCATCGCGGACCAGTCCAGCTATATGCTGTGGCTCTGTCATTGAACTGTCATGTTATCGTAGATGCTAAAATCAGACGCAGCGCCGCTTCGCAAGACACCGAGCGCGCGGGACGCCAATCCTGCTCCCAAGGACAACAAGAGAACGCAAGTCGCTGCGGGCTTCCTGAGGCAAATTGAGGACGGCGCGGAACCCGCGAATACCGAGGGCGCTGTGATTGATCAGACGCCATCGCAAGACGCGACCCCTCCGTCAACTCGGTCGGCCGCCACCGCAAAGCCCGCCGGCGAAATCGAGCTCAAGCTCATCGTCGATGCCGATCGCATGGCGCATTTCAACGCCGCGCCAGTCATCGCGGCGCATGCGCGGAACAAGGGCTCGCGGAAGCATCTGAAGTCCGTCTATTACGACACGCCCGAGCGGACGCTTCGGCGCAACGGCCTCAGCCTGCGGGTGCGCCAGAGCGGGGCGCGCTTCGTGCAGACCGTGAAGACCGATGCCGCGGATGATCCGCTGCGTCGTGGCGAGTGGGAGGCGAGCGTGCCTTCGCTCGCGCCCGATCTTGCTTTGGCGATGCCCTTCGTCCCGGAGAAGCTTCGCGGCGTTCTCGAAGCGCAGGCGCTCGAAGCCGTCTTCACCGCCGACACCCATCGCCACGCCCGGATCGTCGATTTGCCGTCGGGAACGGTGGAGGTCGCCTTCGACCGTGGCGAGCTGGCGGCCGGCGATCGGTCGATGCCGGTGAGCGAGATCGAGCTGGAGCTCAAGGATGGCAGCGCGAGCACGATCTACGAGATCGCGTTGCGGCTGGCCGAGCACGGGGTGGTGAAGCCGTCCATCCGCAGCAAATCGGCGCGCGGCTTCGATCTCGCAGCGGGCGTGCCGCCGGCGGCCCGCCGTCCGCGCAAACTTCGCCTCGATCCTTCAGTCACGCTCGACGACGCCTTCGCAACGATCCTGCGCTCCTGCTTCCTGCATCTGCTGCAGTCGCTGCCGGCGGCCGAGGACGGCCGCAATCCGGAGGGCGTGCATCAACTCCGCGTCGCGCTGCGTCGGCTCCGGTCGGCTCTGGACCTGATGCGATCGGTCGGCACGCTCAGCAATCTCGACGCGCTGCGCTCGGAAGCCAAATGGCTGGCGCAGGATCTGTCCGCCGCGCGCGATTGGGACGTGTTCCAGCTCGAAACCCTGCCGACGATCGCGAAGGCCTGTCCTTCCGTCGCCGGCTTCGATGCGCTCGGCCGGGCTGCGGCCCAGCGGCAGTCCGGCGCCTATCGCAAGGCGCATCATGCGCTCGCCGATCGCCGCTGTGCACTATTCCTGATCGGCCTTGGCAACTGGATCGAGGCGCGGGGCTGGCGCAGCGATGTCCCTGCCGAAGATCTCGGCCGGCTCGCCGAGCCCGCGGTCAATTTTGCCCAGCGTATCCTGTCGGAGCAATATGTGAAGCTGCTCAAGCGGGGCCGCCGTTTCAAATCGCTTTCCGTGGAACAGCTGCATCGGGTGCGGCTCGCGACCAAGCGGCTGCGCTATCTCAGCGAGTTCCTGCTGCCGCTCTACGAGGATCGCAAATCCACCAAGCGCTTCTCGCGCCGGCTCGCCGCTCTGCAGGAGGAACTCGGCGCCTTCAACGACATGGCGGTCACGGCATCGCTGCTCGAGGGGCTCGATGCCGAGCCCGACAGCGCCGTCGCCGCCGCGGCCATCGCCGGCTGGCAGGCGCGCGCCTCGATCGGCGTCCAGCCATCACTGCAAGGCACGTGGCGCGATTTCACCGCCGCGCGGGTGCCGTGGGCGTCACAGGGCTGATTGCGCATCCTCGAAAAGTTGCGGCCAGCCATTGGGGGATGGCTGGCCGCGCGCGAACCGGTCTGGGACGGGGAGGGGTGGGGATGTGACCGGGTCGCGTAACCTGTTGTCTCGTTCCTAATCTCTCGCGCTGGCGGTGGAGACCGCCGGCTTGGTATCGCCGAGCGAGACCCAGACGTTGGGATCGCTCTGCGACTGGCGCTTGACGAAGCGGTAGCCGGTCTCCGTCCAGGCCAGGACGTTCTCGTTCTGATTGTCGAGAACGAACTCGCCCTTGTCGGTTTTCACCGTCAGCACGGCGTGACCTTCGCCCTTCTTGTCGCGCACGACGGTGATGAGCAGGGCCTCGCGCGGCCATCCGGCATCCATCAGCATCTTGCGCTTCAACAGCACGTAGTCTTCACAGTCGCCGTAACCGTCGGTCGGCAGCGACCACTTCTCGATCACGCCCCAGTGCTCCTGGTCGGTCAAAGGCTTCACGGTCTCGTTGACCCAGCGATTGACCTTGACGAGGTCGCGCCATGCCGCCTGCGACATCACGATGTCGCGTGCCTGCGTCGGCGCGCCCTTGCACTGAGCGGCGTTGTCCGCACAGAATTCGACCCAGCCGATCGGCGCACGCGTGGTGTCGCCGAGGCTCGCATAGAGCAGTCGGCTCTCGCCGGCCTGCGCTGCTGCGCTGATCCCGAAGAGCATGGCGGCCAGCGCCAGCACCTTCCCCTGTCCCCTGAAATCAAACATTGCGGCCCCCGTTTCTTGTTGGGACCACATTTGACATGCAGCTTTTGAGTTGCCGCTAAGTCGGTCAAGTCAAGTTGAGACGAATGCAAGTAAAAGGCGAGGCGAATTCGATCTATACTTGAATCGAATTCTCATAAAATTTGAAATGACTGCAACTGATTCAAATTTTATCTATTAACGCGCAAACGCTGGCGGAACCGTCGTTTGCGCGCAATTGCTCGCTTGCGTTAACTCGCATCGGGATGGCCGCAACGCACGAAAAAGGCGGCGTCCGCATCGCGGAGGCCGCCTTCGAGGCTTGAAATACAGGGGGGTTCCCGCTGTCGCGCTTTACCGCGCGGTAACGCTCTCTTCGAGAGTCTCGATCGGCTGCTCGTGCATGAACTCCAGCGCGAAGCCGTCTTCGAGGTTGCGGACCACGCGGCCCTGCACCCGCCCGAGGAAAACAGTCGATTTCAGAGGCGGGCGGTTTTCCGCGGCGATCGCAGCACCTGACAGCGAGAGGTCGATGATGCGGCAGGTCATCTTGGTGCCGTCCTCGAGCGTCAGCACGGCGATGGGGTTGCGGGGCACGATACGGTCGTGGCGGCGGTCCTCGGGCAGGTTGAGGATGTCGCGGTTGGCGAGCCAGGTCAGCTGGGCCGCGAGCTTGTCGCGCTTGCGCGGCGTTGCCCCGATCGTCATGGCGAAGCCATTGTCGATGATGCGGGTGATCTTGCCCTCGACCCGGCCGATATGGTCGAGATAGGCAACCACGCGGTCGCCGACATTGCCGATGCCGGGGGCGAGTAGCGCGAGCCCGCCCGGCGACATGTTGATGACCTGGCAGGGGAATTCACGTCGGTCCGGCAGCATGTAACGGCCGAGCAGGTGCACCTTCACCCGCTGGAAACGCCGACGCTCCTCGGCGGCCGGAAGAAATTTTTTGTTCGCCAACGCCATTTTCAACACCCGACCCCCCGCCCGGGCGGAGTCCGGCACGACCCTAAGGTGCATAGGGTTAATGCCGCGTTAGGATCGGGCGCGCCGCTCACGGACAGACACAATACGCTCGAAAAGCAACATCAGGGGCAGGCAGGCCAGCACCGTCAGTGCGCCGAGGTCGAACGCAGCTGCGGCCGTGCCGGCCGACTTGGCGAGCCGGCCCGCGAGAGCCGGCCCCAACATCATCGCGGCATAAAAGAGGGTGTAGAACACGCCCATCCCAAGGGCGCGCGTCTCCGGCGCAAGGACGCGGGCGGCGAGGCTCATCATCGGGCCGGCCGGAAGGCCGCCGACCAGTCCGCCCAGGATCAGGATGGTGATCACGGCGTCGGATCGGCTCATCCAGGCCAGCAGGGCGGCCACGACGAGGCTGGCCGCGATCGTCAGAACAAAGGGCTTGCCGCGATCGGCGAGGTAGCCACCGGCCGGTACCGAGATCACTGACAGCCACATCACGACGCTGATCGCCGAGCCCGCCGCCGCGATGCTCCAGCCGCGCTCCGTCAGCAGCGTCGGGCCGAACGAGAAGATCATGGCAAAGGCAATATTATAAAGGCCCCAGATCATGCCCGCGACGATCACCGCCAGCAGGGCAAGAGCATCGGGCCAGCCCGAGGCGGCAGCGCCAACCGTTACCGCCGGGGGCGGCTGGTAGAACATGATCAGCGCAATACCGATTGCGGTCAGTACACCTGCTGCCAGGAACACCGCGCCTGCGCCATAGGCGGTCCCGATCGAAGGCAGCACCAGAAGCGAGATCCCAACGCCAACCGGCCAGGAATTGACGAAGATCGCCATCGCGGTCGCGATCTCCCTGCCGGCAAACCAGTCGGTGGCCATCTTGGTGAGCTGCACCGTCAGCAGCACGCCGCCGGCGCCCGAGGCCAGGCGGCCGGCCATCTGCCAGCCCCAGATGTCGGTTGTGGCCATGACCAGGCTGCCGGCCGTCATCAGCAAGAGCGCCAGGATCGTCGTCGGCTTGTCGCCGAGAGCCCGGCCGATCGCGCCGCTTGGCAGTGCCAGCACGATGCCAGGCGTGAAATAGAGCCCGATCAGGATCCCGATATCGGCAATCCCGACGCCAAAGCTCCCTTGCAGCAGCGGCGCGACCGCGGCCACGCTCTGAAATTGAAATGCGATGGTGAGGCGCACGACGAACAGGATTGCAAGAATGCCCCAGCGATTGCGCAACGTGTCGTCTCCCCGGCCGCCGCTGCAAGCGTGCGGCGGAGACAGGCGGGAGTCAACCGGGCCCGCTTCGCTACGTCGGCTTCGCAGCGCGCAGCAGAAGCAGCAGCACCAGCAGGACGGCGGCAGACAGGCCGAGCGACCAGTGGATGCCGATCGCCGCGCCTGACAGCCCGACGGTGATGCCGCTGAAGGCCCGCATCCCGAGCCCGGCCATATTATAGAGGCCGACGACGCGGCCGCGGATGTCGTGCGGCGCGTTCAGCTGCACAAGCGCCTGCGCCATGGTGTTGAACGAGAGCTCGAAGAAGCCCGCGCAGAACAGCAGCACGATGGCGACCGGATAGATCCGGACCAGGGCGAAGCCGAGCAGCGCCATGCTCCAGAGCATCGCCAGCATGATCGCGGTGCGCGGCGTGCCCTTGAGGCGGCCCCAGGATTCCAGCGCGATAGCGGCGAGCACCGCGCCGGCCGCATCCGCCGCCAGCAGCACGCTGTAGGAGACGCCGGGGTCGCCATGGCCGAGATCACCGGCATAGCCCGGCATCTGGGCGTGATAGGCGTTGCCGATCATGAAGGAGGTGAGGCCGGCGAGCCAGGTCATCGCCGCCAGCACCGGCTGAGTGCCGATCGCGCGCATCGTCAGCACGATGTCGGCAAGGCCACGCACCGCGAAGCGCCGCACCGCCACGCTGCTGTCGCGGACCGGTGCCCAGAACAGCCAGAGCAGCATCGGCAGGTAGAACAGCGTGTTGAAGATGATGCCGTGCGAGGTGCCGAGGGTGAGCATGATGACGCCGCCCACCGCAGGCCCGACCAGGATGCCGAGATAGCGCGCCATCGCGTTCAGCCGCACCGCGCTCGGCAGGTCCGCAGGCGCCACGAGATCGTAGAGCAGGAGCTGGTTCGGCGTCTGCCAGAGCACGCCGGCGCAGCCATGGATCACCAGCAGCAGCATCGCGTGCCACATCTGGATGGTGTCGGTGATGAAGAAGAAGCCCCATCCGGCGGACGCCACGATGAACAGCAGCATGCCGCATTGGATGATGCGGCGCGGATCGAACCGGTCGGCGAGCCCGCCGACCGCGACCGAGAACAGCAGGAAGGGGAGCCAGTGCGACAGCACGGCAAAGCCCGCCAGCGCCGGCGAATGGAATTTCTGGAACACCACCCAATAGCTGATCACATGCTCGATGTTGTCGGCCATCATCGCGAGCACATAGGCCGTGAACTGGAGCCGATACGGCACGGATTTCATCGCCGCGAACGAGCCGGACGCGGCCATGGGATTTTGGGGAAGGGGATTCAAGGGAGCACCAAGGGTGAGATTTCGCCCGTGCGTACACGCTCATCAATGGGCGCTTCAAGATGCATGGGTGCGCAGCCCATATGTGCAAAGCGATGGCCGGCTCTTGATAGGCTAGCCGATCCTGCCCCGAACGTATTTCTCCACCCGCTCGAGGAGATGATCGACAGACCCATCGGCCGTATCGAGCACGAGATGCTCTCGATCCCACGGCTCATAGTGGTGGTTCACTATCTCCTCCCAGTTTGGGAGTTCGTGGCCACTGATATCGGCGACGCGGTCTTCCGCCCGTCTCCGGTGGATGGCGAGGTCACGGCAGATCAATTCGATCTCGACGATATGTATCGAATTTTCCGCCGCCGTCTTCCGCCAGCCGGCACGGCTCGGAAGCACCGGGTTTACGCAATCGGCAACCACGGTTCGGCTGAGCTTGAGGTTTTCGGCGGCGATGGCATTCGCTATGGCATACCCTGTCGTGCCGACCGCCAGGCCAGCCTGCCGCAAGGCCTGTTCGATGGTGTCGATGCGGAGGTATGTTGCCTTTAGCCGCGTTGCCAACTCGCGGGAGACCGTCGTCTTGCCGGTGGCCGGAAGGCCGCCGAATACGAGCAACACAGGGGGCGATTGCTGGTCATGTCTTGTGATCGGTTACGGTTCGTTCGTCGAGGCCGGAGCACGCTCCTAGGTTTGCTTCGCTCACGCGGGCGACGAAGTCCAGTAGGTTGGCTGGAGCGGAAGCGTAATCCGGGCTGCCCGATTGAGGCCGTCGCTCGAGCAGCGGCGGACAAGTCGCCCCGCGCGGGCCTCGAGATTATCGGCTACGATCCCCCCATGGAACCGAACAGCCTCTATGACCGCCCGGATCTCTATGACCTGATGGCTCCGCCAAACGCGATGCTCGAACGCTTCTATGTCGAGATTGCGCGCGAGCGCGGAAGGCGCGTTCTCGATCTTGCATGTGGCAGCGGTCGCCTGACCATTCCGCTGGCGCAAGCCGGGCTCGAGGTCGTCGGAGCCGATTTGTCTTCGGCGATGCTGGAGCGCGCGCGGAATCACGCCAGAGCGCAATCGGTCGAGCCCGGCTTCGCCCAGGTGGACATGCGCGATTTCGATCTCGGGGGACGGACCTTCGACACCATCATCGTCGCCATGAATTCGGTCCTGCACCTGCATAGCCTCGATGACTTCAAAGGCTTCTTCGGATCGGTCGGCAAGCACCTGTCGCCGAACGGCCGGCTCGTGTTCGATGCGTTCCTGCCCAACATCGCCATGCTCAACGCTGATCCCGACAAGCGGGAGTTGATCGGCACGGTCGTCCACGATGACCTTGGCATGATCACCATTGAGGAGACGGCACGATACGACCCGCTCGCACAGGTCAGGCATGTGGAGTGGTACTGGTCGAGCGAGACCGAAACGGATTTTTGGCGGGTGAAATTGCCGATGCGCAGTATCTTCCCGCAGGAGATGCCATTGCTGATCGCTTCGGGCGGCCTCGGCCTCATCGCACGCTTTGGTGATTTCGATCACAGTCCTCTGACTGCGGGCAGCATGCGTCAGATCTGTCTCTGCGGTCTCTAGTTCGTAGCCTGGATGAGCGAAGCGATATCCGGGGCATATCTTCCCGCATGTCGCTTCGCTCATGCGGGGCTACGAGACTGCTGCTTGGCACGACGTCCTATCTCACATACGCTTGTCGTCAGCCTGCACCCATCAATCATAACAAGCGGGCACTGAGGACACATCCATGGAAGCCATTCGCGTCTGCACCCACGCCGGTCCCGGCACCGAGCCCGTCATCCGCAGCGTGCCGTGGCCGAAGGTCGGCCGCAAGGCTGCGCTGATCAAGGTCGGCGCCTGCGGTGTCTGCGGCACCGATCTGCATATTCTCAAGGGACATTGGCCGAAGCCGCTGCCCTGGCCGTTCACGCTCGGCCACGAGATTGGCGGCGTCATCGTCGAGTGCGGCGATGAGTTCACCGAGGACTTCATGAGCAAGCCGCTCAAGGTCGGATCTAAGGTGATGATCCCGCCGCTGATGCCGTGCGGCCGTTGCTATTACTGCATCCACTATCCGCAGACCGCGAACAAATGCCTGACGCCGGTCTATTACGGCCGCTATCTCGGCTTCGACAAGGCGCCGCACATGTGGGGCGGCTGGGCCGAATATGTCTATGTCGATCTCGACATGCTGCCGGGCACGAAAATCTACAAGCTTCCCGACGACATGTCGCTGCGCCTCGGCGCGCTGTCGGAGCCGCTGACCTCCTGCATCCGCGCCTTCAATCGCGCCAGCCGCGCCGGCGGTTTCACCTGGGGCGATACGGTAGTGATACAGGGCTCGGGCCCGATCGGCATTCTCGCGGTCGCCGCGGCCAGGGAGATGGGGGCAGGGCGCATCATCTGCGTCGGCGCCCCGGAGGAGCCGCGGCTCAAGCTCGCGCGCGAATTCGGCGCGGAGGCAACCGTGAACATCGAAGAGCTGACGTCGCCGCAAGAGCGCATTGCGCGCGTCCGCGACATCGTCGGCGGCTTCGGCGCCGATCTCGTGATGGATTGCTCGGGCCACCCCACCGCCGGCCCCGAAGGCATCGAGATGCTGCGCGACGGCGGCACCTATGTCGAGATGGGCCAGTTCACCGATGCCGGCTCGATCGACACCTCCTGGCACCGCATCTGCACCAAGGACCTCAACGTGCTGGGATCCTGGGGCTTCACCGGCAATGATCTGCCGCTCGGCGTCGACATGCTCTACCGCACGGCCGGCAAATATCCGTGGCTGAAGATGCAGACGATCTATCCGTTTACGGAGAAGGGCGTCGCGCAGGCGGTCAAGGACGCGATGGCGATGAAGACGGTGAAGTCCACCATCGTGCCGTGGCCGGAGCTGGTGGAATGATGGCGACGATGACAGGCGAATCCAGCGCGCCCGCCCGCTCGCCCTTCAGCGCCATCCGCGCGATCGACTACACCGTCATCTTCGTGCGCGACATGGCGGCGATGCGGCGCTTCTACGAGGACGTGCTCGCCTTGTCCCTGCTGCGCGAGCTGTCGCCGAACTGGATCGAGTATGGCCTCGGCCCCAACACGCTGGTGCTGGCGAAGCCGGGCCGGACTGCGGCCGATGCGCCGACGCCTGAAGGCAGCGCCTCGCTGCAACTGGCTTTCAAAGTGTCTGCACCCGAGGTCGACCAATGCGCCGACGAGCTTCTGCGCCAGGGCGTGGCGCTGCTGTCGCCGCCGACGGACCAGCCCTTTGGTCATCGGACGCTGTTCTTCCGCGATCCCGACGGCAACCTGCTGGAGGTCTACGCGGAGATCTGAGGTCACGCGGATGGTACAAATGCCGGGGTCGAGAGCAGATATCCGCTGCAACCTTGGCGCGGCACTCTCCGCCAAGCCATGCATCACGGCACTGGTGATTTCCGGCCTGTTGGCGTAAAGAGCGCCAGATCAAATCCGGCGTGCGGCCGGGCCGTTGCCGCGCACGCAGCTTTAGGCGCCTCGGCTCGCTGTGCCGCGCCTGAATTAACCAAGGTTTCCCATCTCGTGTCTCTTCCGGCCCTGACCCCGCCGCTCGCCCGCGCTTTGGCTGAGCGGAACTATGATTCACTGACCCCCGTCCAGCTCGCGGTGCTCGCCCACGAAGCCACCAGCCGCGACCTCCTGGTCTCGGCCCAGACCGGCTCTGGCAAGACCGTCGCCTATGGGCTCGCGATCGCCAGGAATCTGCTCGATGACGCCGAGCGGTTCGGGCAGGCGGCCGCGCCGCTTGCCCTGATCGTGGCGCCGACCCGCGAGCTCGCGCTTCAGGTGCAGCGCGAGCTTGCCTGGCTCTATGGGCATGCGGGCGGCCGCGTCGTCTCCTGTGTCGGCGGCATGGATCCGCGCCGCGAGCAGCGCGAGCTCGCCGCCGGTGCGCACATCGTCGTCGGCACGCCCGGGCGGCTCTGCGATCATTTGCGCCGCGGCCGGCTCGACATCTCGGAATTGAAGGCGGTCGTTCTCGACGAGGCCGACGAGATGCTCAATCTCGGTTTCCGCGAGGACATGGAGTTCATTCTCGAGACCACGCCGGAGACGCGCCGCACCCTGCTGTTCTCGGCGACGTTCCCGCGCGGCATCGTCGCGCTGGCAAGGCAATATCAACGCGACGCGTTCCGGATCGAGGTCGCCGGCGACGAAGGCGGGCACGCCGACATCGAGTATCGCGCGATCCGGATCGCACCTGGCGATATCGAGCACGCCGTCGTCAACATGCTCCGCTTCTATGAGGCGCCGAGCGCGCTGGTGTTCTGCAGCACGCGCGATGCCGTCAGGCATCTGCAGGCGGCGCTGCTCGAGCGCGGCTTTTCCGTGGTCGCGCTGTCGGGCGAGCTGACGCAGAACGAGCGCACCATGGCGCTGCAGTCGCTCCGCGACGGACGTTCCCGTGTTTGCGTTGCGACCGACGTTGCCGCCCGCGGCATCGATCTGCCGAGCCTCGACCTCGTCATCCATGCCGATCTGCCCAATGACGCCGAGGTGATGCAGCATCGCTCCGGCCGTACCGGGCGCGCGGGCCGCAAGGGCACCAGCGTTCTTCTCGTGCCGCCGGCACGGCGGCGGCGCGCCGAGCTGCTGCTCAATGTTTCCGGCATCGATGCGGACTGGGGCACCGCGCCGCAGGCCGACGAAATCCGCAAGCTCGACCACGCCCGCATGAAGGACGTGTTGTTCACGGAGGAGACGACGCCGGACGATCTGGTGCTGGCGCAGGCGCTGTTGGCCGAGCGGTCGGCGGAGGACATCGCCGCCGCGCTGGCGCGGCTTTATCGGGCACGGCTGCCGTCCCCCGAAGACATCCTCGATCCCGGCGAACGCAGCGGCAAGCCGCGGGAGGATCGCGGTCGCGACAAATTTCAAGGTGCGGATGACGAGGATCGTCCTGGCAAGTCGCGATCGAAGCCCGGCAAGGGATCGTCGAAGCACAATATGGCAGAGGGCAGCGTCTGGTTCCGCGCCGCGATCGGTCGGCGCAAGAATGCGGAGGCGCGCTGGCTGCTGCCGATGATCTGCCGCCGCGGCGGCATCGACAAGCGCGACATCGGCGCCATCAAGATCATGGACACCACCACCGAGTTCGAGATTTCCGAGCGCGTGGCGGAGTCCTTCGCCGCCAAGATCAAGCGTCCGGACAAGGAAGACAGCATCCGCATCGAGCCGATGGCGGAGGCGCCGCAGCGGCAGGCGCCGTCGGAGGAGAGGTCATATACGCCCCGGCGCGAGAGCGCCGATGCCGATCGCCGCCCGCGTCGTGAAGATCGCGCACGCGACACAAAAGCATTCAAGCCGCGCGACAAGGCTCACGGCGAGCGCGGTCCGAGAGTCGACGAGGCTCCTTCCTTCGGAAGGAAGAACAAGCAGCGAAACAAGCCGGCCCACGCGGAGCCTTCAGTCACGCCATGGCCCGTCAAGGGTGCGGGAGGCAAGAAGGCGAAGAAGAAGCGTCGCGGGTGAGCCTCGTCATCCAGTCCGGACGGCAATGATGCCGCCGGATCGCACCGGCGACATCATCGGAAAAGTCCGGTGGGCTCAGCGGCCGCCGCCGCCACCACCACCGCCACCTCCGCCGCCGCCACCACCGGCGTCATGCAGCACCGAATTGTAGCGCGGGTCGGTCTGCTTCATGTAGACGGGCGAGATATCGGGAGCGGTACGAGCGCGCCGTCCGCCCTGGTTCGGCACCTCGACCAGACCGGCACAGCCCTCGAAGAAGGCGAACTCGCAGCCGTAGGCCCGGTACTGCGTGGCGTTGGCACTGGTCGCGCTGAACGCGGCCGTCGCAGCGAATGCAATCAAAGCAACTTTCGACAATGTGAGCTTCATGGAAGGTCTCCAGTCTCGGTTCGGCGAGACCGGAACGGTCCGCACGTTTCTTCGACGGAGGCCGGCCGAAGCCGGTTCGAGCGGGCGGCTTCACGCCCGCGTGAGCCGCGACCGGGAAGGGCGTCACGCCGCAGCGAGATCGCGAAGCATGTAGGTCGCGCCCTCGCCGTAGGAGGCGAGCTTCGTACGCAATTCCGCGTCTGCCGCCACGGGCCGAAAGCCGAGGCGTTGCCACAGCGGCTGCGTGGCATAGACCGAGACCAGCGCCAGCGCCGTGATGCCGGATGCGCGCGCGAGTTGCTCGATCATCGCGATATAGGCGCGTGCGACACCGCCGCGGGCGTCGGGCAGCACGGCGACATCATGCACGTAGAGGCAGTCCGCATCGTGGGGCAATCCAGTGAGGAAGCCGTCGAGCGGTGGAATCCGATGTTGCTTCCAGGGATGGGCGAGCCCGTAGCCGACGATCGCTTCGTCCGCAGCGAGCACGCGGCATCCATCGGGACAAAGCCGCATCTTCTCCGCGAGCACGTCGGTTCGCTCGAACAGACCAGGATGGATTCGCGCCGCGATCGCGCTGATCGCAGCGAGATCGGACGCGCGTGCGGGACGCCAATGCGGCTTGCTCATGTCGAACAAATCTTTACTGCCGCTATCGCGGATATTCTAGCTGCATCGCCACGAAGTCGGCCGTGCGCGATCCATAGCGCGTCTCGATCGCGCGCAGCGTCTCGTCCAGTGCCTGCGCTGGCGGCGAGGTGACGGTATCCGGCAGCGTCTGGTGTGCCGGCCAATCGTCGGCGATCCGCTCCGGCAGGATGCCGAGACCGCCGCGGCTCTTCTGAACCTGCGGCGTGGCGGCGAAGGTGAGGGCGCGCGAGCGATAGGTTCGCGACCATGCATCGGCGATCAGCGCGAGTGAGACCTCGTCGATGCCGGGCGTCAAGGCGATGCCGAGCTGCTCGCGGTTCCAGAACGCGAGCGTGTTCGCGATTGCGGTCAGCGCGAAGGGGCGCGTGAAGCTGAAGGCGTCGCTGCGGTGGCGCGCATCCCACGCCGCAAGGCCGATCTCGCGGGCGACCGCCTCGGCCTTGGCCCGGCCGGCGATCGCCTCGATCAAGGTGAGGGCCATCGGCATGGATGCGGTGATGCCGGTGGTCGTCGCGACGCCCTGGTCGACGACCAGTCTGCGATCCGGCGCATAGCGGATCGTCGTATGCTTCTGGAGGTCGCGCACGGAATACCAATGCGTCGTGGCCCGCTTGCCGTCGAGCAGCCCGGTCTTGGCAACGACGGTGGCGCCGACGCAGACGCCGATCACGATCGCGCCCTTGCCGGCCTGGCTCCTGATCCATTGCAGGACCGCTGCGTCGTCGTCGCGGCTCATCGCGGGCACGATGACGTAGTCGGCGCCGTCGGGGTGTGCTGCATCGAAGGCGGCGATGGTCGCGTGCGGCTGCACCTTGAGCGCAGGATAGAGCGTGACGGGCCCGGGCTGCGTCGCCAAGGTGAGGACGTCGGCGATGTCGGCGCGTGCGAGGATGCCGTAGGGCATGAGATAGTCGGTGGTCTCGCTCATGTCGTTGATGCCGACGATGGCGATCAAGGGGCGCTTTCGTTTCGGCGGTTTCAACGCGGCCAGCGTCGCCGCGGCTTCCTCGCTGGAGATCGCAGACGCGGTTCCCGATGATGGCGCGCCGGGCAGCAGAAGCAGCCATGTTCCGCCGATCGCGGCAAGCAGTGCCACGCCGCCGACTACGGTCCAGCCCAGAATGCGCCAGCTCATGATGATGTCACCCGCTCGTCGTCTCACGCGGCGCGGAAGCTAGCCGCTCGCGGCTACTTCAGGAATGACGCAAATCCGGCAAAAGCGGCCATGCCGCGCGACGATCGACACGGTCGCCTGCGCTTTCGAGATTAGCGCAGCCCCTCATACACCATCAGCCCGCGTGCGATCTGCAGTTTGCGGATTGCGCGCGGCAGCAGCTTCTCCGGCTGATGCAGATAGCGCCATGAGGTGAGGGTGAAGGCACCGAGCGTGCCGCATTCATCGTCGAACGGTGCCAGCACGCCGGTCACGCTGACGGGTGTGTGCGGGCGGGCGTTGAAGGGAAGCAGCAGCAGCTCGAGATGCGCCTTGCTGCCGTCCTCGCGCGCGGCGGTGAGGCCGGCGATTGCGCCCAGCGTCTCGTCGGCGACAATGGTGGTGATCTCCTCGATCTCGCCGCGGGTTTCCGGCGTGAACAGCGCCGCAAAGCTCCGGTCCTTGAGGTCGCCCCCGGCGAGCGCGCAGACCCGCGTGCCGGCCACGCGGAACGGGAAGCCGAGATTGGGCTCGCAGGACAGCACGAAGATGTCGCTGAGCAGATCGCGGACGGCAGCCGGGTCGATGTCGGCCCGATCAGGGGCCCGCGCGGTGCCACGCTTCTTGTCCCAATACGCGAAGAACGCGCGGCTCGACGGATGTTTCATGACTGAACGCTAACCCCGGGGTGCAACCCCACGGGACAACCCTGTCCCGCTTCAGTGCACCCGCGATCCCTTTGGTTGTTGTGCAGGAGGGGATTTGCAGCGTCCATGCCGCGGGCGTGTTTTAGGCCCCCTGGGAGCTTTCTTTGCACCGTTAACGTTAAATTAACTATGCGCTTCCCGCCGGCAGCCCCGCTGCTATGGTGACCGCGGACGCAAGCCCCGCCGGTTTTCCAGGTTCTCGGCGAGGCTTGTACACAGGGCGTCAAACAGTTTGGTCACGGGCCGCGGGGAGGGGTGGGGATACACCTTATTCCTTGGAGTACCGGAAGACCGACATGGACAGGCAGGGCTCCCCAGGGGCCCTGCCTTTTCCTCTTGTGCACTTGCGCAGGGGCGGCAAAGGCGACTATCTCCAAGCATGTCGCTCCGATCGCGCTGAAAGCGAAGCTGCCTTGGATTCCCCGCCAAATTCTCCGCCGCAGGAGTCTCCGGATCTGCCGGCCGTCCAGGAGAAGGCTCCGCGCGAGCCGATCCTGACACTGCCGGCGGCGCTGACCGCCTATATCGTTCTGCTCGCGGTGATCCATCTGCGGGTGCTGCTGCCGCCGGAGCTCGAGAACTGGACCATCGACGTCTTCGGCTTCATCCCGAAGCGGTACGATTCCTCGCTACTGAATCTGCAGATCCCGGGCGGGACGGGGGCGAAGGTCTGGACCTTCGTCACCTATTCGCTGTTGCACGCCAATCTGACCCATCTCGGCTTCAACCTGCTGTGGCTGTTGCCGTTCGGCAGCGCGCTGGCGCGGCGGTTCGGGGCCGTCAGGTTCTTCGTGTTCATGGCGGTGACGGCGGCGGCCGGCGCGCTCGCCCATCTCATCACCCATGAGCATGCGGTTGCGCCAATGATCGGCGCCTCGGCTTCGGTGTCCGGCGCAATGGCGGCGGCGATCCGCTTCGCCTTCGCCCGCGGCAGCTTTCTCTCGTTCAGCCGCTCGGACGCCGCTACCGCCGCGAAGGTTCCGGCGCTGCCGCTGTCGCGCGCGCTGCGCGACGGGCGCGTGGTCGGCTTCCTCGCGGTCTGGTTCGGCGTCAACATCATTTTCGGTCTCGGCGCGATCGGCGTCGATGCGGAGACAACGAGCGTGGCCTGGCAGGCGCATATCGGCGGCTTTTTCGCAGGGCTCCTGCTGTTCGCGCTGTTCGATCCCGTGCCGCGCGTGCGAAGCGATGCTGCGGATGCGTCATAACGCGACGTTTCAGACCATATTTGAAGCGGCGCTTGCAGCGCCGCCCGAATTCATCCATCATTCCCCGGAAGAATGTTCCGAAGCGGCAAGCCCATAGCGGCAGCGCTTCGCAAAGCGCACGAGCGTGAAACCGGCGCTGTAACTGTTAGTTGAAGACTCGCGAACAAGTCCGGACCGCCGAACGCGAACGGCTCCGATTCTGGGAGGCGACAATGACGGTACGTTCCATTCTCAGTACCAAGGGCCATCAGATCATGAGCGTCGAGCCCGACGCCAAGTTGTCGGCCGCGGTCAAGCTGCTGGGCGAAAAGAAGATCGGTGCGGTGCTGGTGATGAACCAGAGCCGGCTCGAAGGCATCCTGTCCGAGCGCGACATCGTGCGCGTGCTCGGCGAGCGCGGCGCCAGCGTGCTGGATGAACCGGTTGCCCAGGTCATGACTCGCAAGGTCGTCACCTGCAAGGAGACCGATACGGTCGCCGAGCTCATGGAAACGATGACCACGGGCAAGTTCCGCCATCTGCCCGTGATCGACAACGGCAAGGTGGTGGGCCTGATCTCGATCGGCGACATCGTCAAGCGCCGCGTCCAGGAATACGAGTCCGAGCAGGAAGCCCTGCGCGACTACATCAAGACCGCCTGATCGGATCTCACTCTTGTGCGGTGGGCGCTGCCCCTTCAGGCGGCGGCGCCAGCACGTGGATCGCCTCCTGGATCGAGTCCAACGCGCGCTCGGCGGCGCGCGTGCCGTGCGCGATCAGGTCCTCGGAGCGGTGGAAGTCGAACCAGCCGAACTGGCCGACGCGCGGTGTGATCAACAGGTCGGGCGGATCGCCGGCAAGGCGGGCGCGCGTGATGCGGTCCTGCATGATGTTGAAGGCATCCACCATCACCGAGGAGATGCCGGGCCGTCCGCCGCCGCCGAAGAACTCGCGCTTCATGGTCTTCTCGGGTGAGAAAAATCGCGGAAAGCGCCGCTTGGCAGTCGACACTTCGGGTACGACTGCCACTGGCGCGGGCATCGCGCCGTGCGAATAGATCGTCGTGGAATGGGTGAAGATGTCGCTGGAAAGATTTGCGGCGATGACGATTTCGGCGCCGAGCGCGCGGGCGGCCGAGACCGGCACCGGATTGACCAGCGCGCCGTCGACCAGCCAACGGTCGCCGATCAGCACGGGCGCGAAGATGCCGGGCAGCGCATAGGAGGCGCGCATCGCATCGACCACGCGGCCGCGCGTCAGCCAGATCTCGTGGCCGGTGCGGACCTCGGTCGCCACGGCGGCGAACTTGATCGGGAGGTCCTCGATCAGGGCCTGCCCGACCGCCTCCTCGAGCCGGGTTGCCAATTTCTCGCCCCCGAGCAGGCCGGAGCCGTTGAGGCGGATATCGAGATAGCCGAGGATGTTGCGCATGCCCTGCAGGCTGCGCCCCCAATCTTCGAACGTATCGAGCCGGCCGGCCGCATGGAGTCCGCCGACCACGGCGCCGATGGAGGTGCCGACCACGACGTCGGGCACGATCCCATTGGCGATCAGAGTTCTGATGATCCCGATATGGGCAAAGCCGCGCGCCGCGCCGCCGCCGAGGGCAAGGCCGATGACCGGCCGGCGGGTGGTGCCGAGCCCCACCTTCTCCCCCGCTTTTTCCCCATTGGAGCCGTTCGCGCCCCGACCCTTCAAAATATCCAGCACCGAAAAACTCTCCTGCCCGGGCCAGCCCTCACACCAGAGTAGGCGCCGGACCTCCGCTCCGCCATAACGAGGGTGAAGCATGGTTTATACCGTTCGGGAAGCAGGGGGCAGCAGTGTGGCGACGGCTGGTCGTCCTCGGCCAATCACGCAGGCGTCAATCGGGTTCCCGAGAACCGTATTTCCTGGGGGTTCCGAGGCTTGAATTTGCCGCGTTTTCGGTGAAAAGCAGGAGGCATGACACGCGGGGGTGACGGCATCATCGGATGGCGGCGCAGCGTTCGGCTGCTGCCGGCGCTGAGCCTTGCCGCCTGCCTCATGATCTTGGGCCAGAACGCCGCTCAGGCGCAGCTTTTCTCCGATCGTCCGCCGCCGGTGCCCCCTGCTTCGGTGCCCGATCCCGGCGCCGCCATCAATCTGGCCGCACCCTCCGGGCCGGGCGCCGGCCCCCCGAGCCTGCCGCCGACCCTGATGCAGCCGCTCTCGCCCAGCATGCCGCCGCCCGCGGTCACGACCGTGCCGCCGGCCGCGCCGCTGAATGCGGCCGTGCCCGGCCAGGGCGTGCTGTCGCTGACCGCAAGATACGGCAAGGATTCTCCTGCGATCACCAGCGGCCTGGTCTGGCGCGTGTTCGCCGACCGTCCCGACGAGAACGGCACCTTCAAGCTGATCCGCGAGGACCGCAATGCCGCGCCCAACATCGTGCTGCCGCCCGGCAATTACGTCGTCCACGTCGCTTTCGGCCTCGTCAGCGCGGTGCGCACCGTCAGCCTGAAGGCGGAGACCGACCGCGAATCCTTCGTCCTGCCCGCGGGCGGCCTGCGCATCGAGGGCCGCGTCGGCACCAGCCGCATTCCGCAAAACCAGATCTCGTTCTCGATCTACAAGGGCAGCCAGTTCGAATCCGGCGAGCGCGCCTCGCTGGTTCCCAACGTCGCCGCCGGCGACGTCGTGCTGATTCCGGAAGGCACCTATTACATCGTCTCCAACTACGGCGACGCCAATTCGGTGGTGCGCTCGGACATCCGCGTCCAGGCCGGCAAGCTCACCGACGTCACCATCACCCACCGCGCCGCCGTGATCACGCTCAAGCTCGTCAGCGACAGGGGCGGCGAAGCGCTTGCCAACACCGCCTGGTCGGTGATCACCCCGGGCGGCGACGTCATCAAGGAATCGATCGGCGCCTTTCCGCGCGTCGTGCTCTCCGAAGGCGAATACCGCGCCATCGCCAAGAACGAGGGCAAGGTCTACGAGCGTGGCTTCAACGTCGTGAACGGCGTCGACGGCGAAGTCGAGGTCGTCGCGCGGTAGCGGCCTTCTGTAACGCTGCAGATACGACACATCTCATCTAGCGCACGATTGATCTATCCCTTCTTACCTCTGTCGTTGCATGTCGGGTAAGCGGATGCTCACCATTCGTTATTTCTTGTGTACTGCCTTGAATACCATGACTGCTACCGGCCTGTTGCGCTGAGCTTGGACTTACACCGCGGGCGCCGTCTTATTCCGATGCGCCGTGAATTCACCACAGTGGTGGAAGAGACCAATTTCCGATCATCAATTTTATTCTCTTTCCATCCTGCTGCGTTATATGTCGGGCATCCGTCTAACGGGGGAGGCCGGAGCAGGCGCGTGCCTTGCGAGACCGGCAGGAGCAGGGGACCTAGCCCGTCGGCATGTTCGAAGTGATCCTCACCAGGCGCAAGCGGTTTGGCTGGCGATGGCAAGTGTGCGACCAGTCCGGCAAGGTCTTTGCCGACGGCTTCGAGCGCACCCGGCCGTCCGCCAAATATCAAGGCGAGCGCGCCTTGTTCTTCCTGTTGTCGCAGGCCTATCTGCACAACCGCTCCGCGGCCTCGAGCGAGGATTAGCGGCGTTCCTGCGCGTACATCCTCGTAGCCCGGGTGAGCGAAGCGACACCCGGGACGGTGCCGGCAGAATCCCGGATGTCGCTGCGCTCATCCGGGCTACTAGGCTTTGCGTTGCCCGCCGGGCAAAACACGCCAGAGCTGAGTCAACGTGCACCGTCGAAAATATTCCACTTTACCGAAATTCGGAAACGGCGTATGTATCGCCGCAACCCGGCCCAACGAAGAGGGGCGTATCGCGATCGTCACGAACGCGGGCCGGGCGGCGGTGGGACGTGGACCACACCGGCGCGAAGGGCTTCGCAGGGCGGGCAACCGTGAGCGAAAGCGTCGCGCCAACGACGGGTGCGGTTCGCGTACGGCAAAATCGTGTCGTCCTGGCGTCCGGGGTCTGTACGCCAAGTCTTGCGGTGATGAGGCGGCCCGACCGGGTTCGCAGCATCAGCCATCCGCAAGGCGACGGGGGCAATAGTGCATCGCTCCCCGGGGAGAGCACGACATACGCCGTAAACCCACTGCGCAGGGAAGGCCGGTTGCTTGGCTTCACCTGTATGCCGCTGTGCAATCTTTGTAAGCACACGCTTTCGCACAGTGGACCGTGGGTGCCCGGCCGGCACCCGGTCTTCCCTGCGCCCTTCTTCAATCGAGGGTGAGGCACCGACGCAAAACTCGGGCGCGATTTGCCGCGAGGCTGCGAAGGCGTGCCTGCAAAGATCGATGGAGCGAAGCTGTTGCCCCACACTCCGTCATTGCGAGGAGCCCTTGCGACGAAGCAATCCAGACTGCCGCGGCGGAAAGATCCTGGATTGCTTCGCTGCGCTCGCAATGACGAAAGCAGTCGTGGACCAAAATGCCAGCGCATGCCCGGACGAGCGCAGTTTGCACAACCGTCATAGTCTCTAACACCCACTAACCAACACCTGACTTAAAACTGTCATAGTCACCGAACGGAACCAGAGCTGGCCCCGGTTGTTTGGACAGCGCCCCGCTGGATTTAAGTGGATTCCTGCCGGGTTATGCTGAACGCGGGGCTTTACGATTTTGTCGTTGCGTCGGGAGGGCGTAGCCCGACCAGAGCGACGACAAAATCGTCGGCGACGGTCATGCGGCCATCACCATAGCTTGCGTGCCGAAGTAAGCCTCGTCGGGCGTGCGCCCGTCAAGGCTCGAGTGAGGGCGTCCCTGATTGTAGAAGGCCAGATACTTGGCAATTGACGCTCGCGCCTCGGACACGCTGTCGTAGGCGCGGAGATAAACTTCTTCGTATTTGACCGTGCGCCAGAGCCGCTCGACAAACACGTTGTCGCGCCAGGCGCCCTTGCCATCCATGCTGATGGCGATCTTCGCGTCCAGCAGCACATCGGTGAACTCGAGGCTGGTGAACTGGCTGCCCTGGTCCGTGTTGAAAATCGCGGGCCTGCCGTGCTTCGCCAACGCCTCCTGGACCGCTTCGACGCAGAAGGCCGCCTCCATTGTGATCGAGACGCGATGGGCCAGGACCCGTCGGCTGAACACATCGACGACCGCCGCGAGATAGACGAAGCCACGCCGCATCGGAATGTAGGTGATGTCCATTGCCCACGCATGGTCGGGCCGCTCGATCTTCAATCCGCGCAACAGGTACGGGTAGATCTTGTGACCCGGAGCCGGCTTGCTCGTGTTCGGGCGACGATAGACCGCCTCGATCCCCATGCGCTTCATCAGCGTCGCGATGTGGCGGCGACCGGCGTATACCCCCTCCCGCCGCAGCAACGATCGCAGCATACGCGCTCCCGCGAAGGGATAATCGAGATGCAGCTCATCGAGCCGACGCATCAAGGCAAGGTCCTCGGCCGAAACTGGCCGAGGTTCATAGTAGACCGTGCTGCGAGCCAGCTTCAGGACCTTCGCCTGGCGCACGATAGAAAGATCATGACCGCGGTCGATCATCGCTTTGCGCTCAG
>NZ_JAVIFX010000029.1 GCF_031157255.1 Bradyrhizobium sp. LHD-71
CGCGCACGCGTTCAACAAGGCCTTCAGTAGCAAGTTCATCGAGGGCGCGCTTCGCGGTGATGCGGCTGACGTTGAACGCTTCCGTCAGTTCGAATTCGCTCGGAAGCACCGAACCGCCCGGGTAGGTGCCGCTAGCGATACGGTCCCGCAGGATGACATAAAGCCGATGGTAGAGCGGCATCGGCGACCGGTCGGACAAAGCCGGCGCCGATGCCAGATCAACCGGTGCTTCCGGCCCCGAAAATTTGGCGATTGGTCCCGATCGGCTCATGAGATCCTAGGCTATCACCCCAAAAGACAGCTTGCTATAGCTTTATATCAACTCCGACAGGATCGTTGACGAACGGATGCCCGCGCGACGTCATCGAGGATGCATCGCGATCGATGTCCGCAGCATGAGGCCGGTCGCAACTTCGCTTGGATTGTCGGGTGGATGGCTGGATGCTTCGACGGATCAACGGCGGTCGCCACATCACGGCACGGCCGACAACGACTTTCGTTCCGATCCATGGAAGCTGCGCTTTCAAGCTCGGATACTATTTCCGCACTTGATCAAGGCTCGCAGAAATTTCCGAAAACGAGCTGAGCTGAAGCGCTCGGCGCGTTATAACCACTTCTTCCACCTGAAGAATACATACGGCAGGACTCCGGCGAGCCCCATCAAGGCAATCGCCAGCGGATAGCCCAAATGCCAATCGAGCTCCGGCATGAACTTGAAGTTCATACCATAGATCGAAGCGATCAGCGTCGGCGGCATCAACACCACCGCCATCACCGAGAACAGCTTGATGATGTTGTTCTGCTCGAGGTTGACGACACCAAGCATCGCGTCGAGCACGAAGGTGGTCTTGTTCGACAGATAGGAGGCGTGGTCGGTCAGCGAGACCACGTCGCGCTGCATGGTCTTGAGCTGCTCGCGCATGTCCTTCGACCATTTTACGCCTTCAATTTCAGCGGCGACGAAGGTCACCAGGCGGCCGATCGAAACCAGGCTTTCGCGGACCTTCGACGTCAAGTCGCCCTTGCGGCCGATGCTGATCAGGATGCTGGAATACTGCTTCGCCTGGCCGTTGCGCGTCTGCTCCGGCTCGAAGATCGCGCGGCTGACGCTGTCGATCTCCGCGCCAGCGCGTTCGAGGATGTCGGCGCAGCGGTCGATCACCGCGTCGAGCAATTCCATCAACACCATCTCGCCATTGATGCCGGGCGAGCAGTTGCGCGCGAGCTTATGTTCGATGAGCGCAAACGGCCTCGGGTTATCGTAGCGGACGGTGACGAGTCGATGGCCGGAGAGGATGAAGGTCACCGGCGTGGTGCGCGGCGCATCACTGTCGGCGGCGCACATCAAGGTTGCGGTCATGTAGCGCGCCCCGCGTTCGACATAAAGCCGCGAGGAAATCTCGATCTCCTGCATCTCTTCGCGGGTCGGAATCTCAATGCCGACCAGCTTCTCGACGAGCTTGTCCTCGGGCTGCTGCGGGTTGATCAGGTCGATCCAAACGGCCTCCTGCGGCAGCGGCTCGCCGGGAGCCGGCTCGACCATCTTCAGCGTGTTGTTGGCGGGAACAAAAACCGAGAGCATTGGCGTACCTGGCTTGCGCTTGTGAGGATCGTTGGAGCGGCGCAGGGCGGGATGGGCAGTCCGGCATCCGTGCCTCGCGCTGGGGATTCGGACAAGGGCGCGCGGTTCAGGCCACTTCGCCACAATTTAGACATCTTTCAATTGCGCCTGCCTGTGGAAATGGCGTGGTTAACGGCTGCTTAAAGCCTCTCCGTTACATTGAGTGCGTACACCGAGAGTGTGAAGCAAAAATGCCACATCCGGCATGCTGCGAAGCGACATGAACGCTGAGAAGCTGGAAAAAGGGCAATTGCTTGAGGTAACTACATCCAGTCGGAATCGGGCAGTAAGGCCTGCCGGCCTTCGGTTTTGGGACACCCGAAGGATAGTTGAGGGGTAAAAATTCGAATGTCGTCCTCACGTTCTTCACTTGTCGCCCGTCTGGCGGTGGTCGCGGCTGCTGCGCTTATGCTGGCTGCGTGCCAGACAGCGACGTACGAGGCTGCATCTGACGCCAACCTGAAACCGCGCGACAGGGAACTGCTTGCCAAGGCGCGCTACGCCAATGCCCAAATTCCGCAGCCGTATCGCCGCGCAATCGTCAACTATCATCGCAAGGAAACCCCCGGAACGATCGTTATCGATTCCGATAACCACTACCTTTATCTCGTGCAGGACAACGGCAAGGCTCTGAGGTACGGAGTTACTGTCGGCGAAGAGGCTCTGGCATTCTCGGGCATCGCCAAGGTCGGCAACATGCAGGAATGGCCGCGGTGGATTCCCACGGCCGACATTCACCGGCGCATCGAAGGTCTGCCGAAGCAGGTGGAAGGCGGTCCGGACAACCCACTTGGCGCGCGCGCGCTGTATCTCTATCAGGGCGGCAAAGACACGCTGTTCCGCATCCACGGCACCAACCAACCGGAGTATATCGGCGAGTCGATCTCCTCCGGCTGCATCCGGATGACCAATGAGGATGTGATCGATCTCTACACGCGCGTAAAGATCGGCACTATCGTCGTGGTGCTCGATCGCAAGGCAGGCGATTCACCGGTCAATCCGCGGGTGGCGTTGCAAGGCATCGGCACCTCAACATACTGAGGCAGCAGACAGTCTAACGAAAGGCGCCGGACCTTCCGGCGCCTTTTTTGTTGGCCCTCCTCCTCTGCGGCGCGGGCTCCTGTTTCGGCTGCTCTGTCCCTGCGGCCTTCTCCGGCGCCTCTTGCTGCCCGCCCTTCTCTTCCGCCACCGCACGCGGCGGCGCGTCATCGGGCCGCACCGCCGGCAGCAGTGGCGCGACCTTCGGCAGCGAATCCCAGATCTCCCACTGACAGATGCGATAGCCGTTGCGCCGCTCGGCAAGATCGAGATGGATGTGGTCCTCGTGGTACCAGTCCGACCCCGGGCCAAGGACCGTCGTGAAGCGCGCGCACACCGACGCGAGAAGCTTCTGACGCAGTTCGCGCGGCGCGTCACGATCCGTGAACGACAGGAACCGGCCGGATGCAAACTTGACACCCCGCACGTCCAGCGCATTTGCGCGGCCATGCTCGGACAGGCGCGCGCCCGCGACGCGGTTACGCCCGCGGCAGTCGAAAGAGTCGAAGTTGTCGAGCTCGCTGATCGACGACCCTGCCTCGGCCGCAATCGCCGCGACATCGCTGCGCACCCATTCGGCAATCGCGGCGGCCATCGGGCAGCGCAGGGTCGCCGCCGGCTTCAACGGCACGCGGCTCTTGTCCGGCAGCACCACGGCCTCGAGCCGTACGATATCGTCGCCGCCGCAGGCGCCCGGACCGGTGATCGGCGGCAGCGTCGGTGCGATTGCAATATCTTCGGTCAACGCGAGACGGCAGGCGGACGGCTGCGGTGCGGCCTTTTCTTCCGCCTGCTTGTCAGCCTCGCCTGCGCTCTCCGCCTTCGGTGCTTCGATCGGCCGCGGCTTAGGTAGCGGCACACGCGCTGCAGCAGGTGCCGTGTCGGCGCAAAAAAGCAGCAGCATGGCGGCAGAATAGGCCCCAAGCATAAGTTTCAAGTTCAAGTGAGACACGCGCCCTGCCCGCCCATTCCGCTGCATCCAGATCAACGCCACCCAGGCCTGGAAGGCGATTGCATCCCTCGCATGGTTGGCCTTTATTCCAAAGAGGGAACCAAAACGGGTTTGCGGCGTATTTGGGCCGCGCTAAATAGGGCCAGGAACCGGCACGCAAAGCAGGCCGGATGGGACGAAGGACGCTGAAGGAGAAGCAGAGTATGCGCGGTTTGATGCAGGATTGGCCGTTGCTGTGCAATCGGATGATCGATCACGCAGCAGCCATCCACGGCGAGCGGGAAGTGGTCACGCGGTCGGTCGAAGGGCCGATCCACCGCACGAACTACAGAGAGATCCGCGCCCGCGCGCTGAAGGTCGCACAGCGGCTGGAACGCGACGGCATCAAGCTCGGCGATCGCGTTGCCACGCTCGGCTGGAATACCTGGCGACATCTTGAATCCTGGTACGGCATCATGGGAATCGGCGCCATCTGCCACACCGTGAATCCGCGGCTGTTTCCCGACCAGATCGCCTGGATCATCAACCACGCCGAAGACCGCATCGTCATGGTTGACCTCACTTTCGTGCCGCTGCTCGAAGCGCTTGCGGCGAAGCTGCCGACGGTTGAGCGCTACATCATCTATACCGACAAGGCGCACATGCCGGAGACGAAGCTGAAGAACGCCGTCTCTTATGAGGAATGGATCGGCACAGTCGACGGCGACTTCGCGTGGAAAATCTTCGACGAGAACACGGCGGCCGCGATGTGCTATACCTCCGGCACGACTGGCGATCCGAAGGGCGTGCTGTACTCGCACCGTTCCAATGTGCTGCACGCGCTGATGGCCAATAACGGCGACGCTCTCGGCACGAAGTCCAAGGACACGATGCTGCCGGTGGTGCCGCTGTTCCACGCCAACAGCTGGGGCATCGCCTTCTCCGCACCTTCGATGGGCACCAAGCTGGTGCTGCCGGGCCCCAAGCTCGACGGCGCCTCGGTGTACGAGCTGCTCTCCACTGAAAAGGTCACTAACACCGCCGGTGTCCCGACGGTGTGGCTGATGCTGCTGCAGTACATGGACGCCAACAAGCTCACCCTGCCCGATCTGAAGGTGGTGGTATGCGGCGGCTCGGCAATGCCGCGCTCGATGATCAAGGCCTTTGACGACATGGGCGTCGAGGTCCGCCACGCCTGGGGCATGACGGAGATGTCACCGCTCGGCACCGTCGGCGCGCTGCAGCCGCAATACGCAAATCTAAAGGGCGAGCCCAAGGTCGACGTCATGGCCATGCAAGGCTTTCCGCCGTTCATGGTCGAGATGAAGATTACCGACGACGCCAACAAGGATCTGCCGTGGGACGGCACGACCTTCGGACGGCTGAAGGTTCGCGGACCCGCGGTGACTGGCGCCTATTACCGCCTCAACGAGAAGGTCCTCGACGATAACGGCTTCTTCGATACAGGCGACGTGGCCACCATCGACAAATATGGCTACCTGCGTATCACTGACCGCTCGAAGGACGTGATCAAGTCCGGTGGCGAGTGGATCTCGTCGATCGATCTCGAGAACCTCGCAGTCGGCCATCCGAAGGTCGCAGAGGCTGCGGTGATCGGCGTCGCCCACCCGAAATGGGATGAGCGCCCGCTTCTGATCGTCCAGCTCAAGCAGGGACAGACCGCCACGCGCGAGGAAATCTTGAAGTTCATGGAAGGCAGGATCGCCAAGTGGTGGATGCCCGACGACGTGCAATTCGTCGATGAAATTCCCCACACCGCGACCGGCAAGATCAAGAAGACCGACCTGCGGGTGAAATTCAAGGACTACGCGCTGCCGACCGCGGCGGCGTGAGGCGGGCGCGCGTGCAGCGCGGATGAAATCCGGGAATCCTTGCCGGGGATCGGCCCGGATTTCATCCGAAACGCATTCTGGGAATAAATCCGTCATCCCGAAGTGCCTGGCGTAGCTCCCGAGAAGTGTGGCCGGGCGACGGATGAGACGACCACACAACGCCGGCCCCCGGGCCTCGGCGTTCGAGACGGCGCGCCTCCGCGCACCCCAGGATGAGGGATTTGTTCACGGGATGGCCGTACCGTGCCTGCGATCATGCTCCACGGCCGTTTGCCCGGGGGTCATGTCCGCCTTGTATTCTTTTTGAACCCGTGTTTCACACGGCCGATCAAGAGCAGAAGGCCAATCAGCGAGATGGCGCGCAGGTTTTCCGCGGCGTATCAATCGGAGCCGTTTTCAGCGCTCGCGACCTGGGCGAGGCGTCTGGCTGTGTTCTCGCTCGTGGCCTCGATCGTCTCGATCATCATCATCCGTTTCGGCTTTCTCGAATTCAAGCCGGCGCTTGCGACGTTCTTCGGCGCGCTGGCGGTCGCACTCTTGTCGATCCTCGTCTCGCTGGCAGCGTTTGCCGCGATCTGGCAGAACGGTTCCCGCGGCATGGGCCGCATCCTCGTGGCGCTGCTGCTTGACGTCGCGATCCTCGCCTATCCACTTTACCTGGCGTTCGAATACCGACGCCTGCCGCCGATCTACGACATCACCACGGATCCGATCGACCCGCCGCGATTCGAGGCCCTGGCGCGGCTGCGCGCGGGCGATGGCGCAAACCCTGCAGCCTATGCCGGCCTCTATTCGGCGGCGCAGCAGCGCGCGGCCTACCCGGACCTCGAACCGGCTACAGTCGAGGTACCGCCGCAGAAGGCCTATGACACCGTGCTGAGGCTGATCAACAGGCGCAAATGGCTGGTGGTCGATGCCCGCCCGCCTGCCCCGCCCCGCCGCGAAGGCAAGATCGAGGCAATCGCCCGCACCCCGATCATGGGTTTTCGCGAGGATATCGCCGTCCGCATCCTGCCGGACGGGCCCGGCGCGCGCATCGATATGCGCTCGTCTTCACGCTATTTCGACCACGATCTCGGCAGCAACGCCGCGCGGGTCGCCAAGCTGATCGAGGACATCAACGAAGCGACCGACAACGCCAAGCCTGTGCCGAAACAGCCGACGACACCGGCGAAAGGCGCTCAGGCCAAGGGCGCGACCAAGCGGTAGGTGCCCTCGATCGACGGCTGGCCGTCGGTGGCAACGATCTTGCGCGCCACCAGATCCTCCAGGTGAGCGAACACCGAGCGCCCCGCCGCTGTGACGAGCCGCGGATCGATGCCGATGTAGCTCGCGCGCACAATGGTAGGGATATCGCACGGGCCTTTGGCGAGACGGTGCAGGATCGAGTCCTCGCGCGCCTTGCGGTGCCGCTGCAGAAAGCGGACGTAGCGCTTCGCATCGGGCACCTGCGGGCCATGGCCGCAGAAATAGAGATCCTCGTCGCGATGCAGGAGCTTCTCCAGCGAGGCCATGTAATCGATCATCGAACCGTCCGGCGGCGAAACGATCGACGTCGACCAACCCATCACGTGATCGCCGGAGAACAGCACCTTCTTTTCGCGCCAGGCGAATGCCATGTGGTTTGACGCGTGCCCGGGCGTGGCCACGGCCTGCATCGACCAGCCGTCACCCTCGATCACTTCACCGTCGGCAAGCTTGACGTCCGGCACAAACGTCATGTCGCCGCCGGCCTCGCTCGTGCGCTTCTCGCCGTCGACCACGAAGCGCGAGACCAGCGGATTGCCGTCGGCATAAACCGTGGCGCCCGTGGCGGCTTTGATGCGCGGCGTGTTCGGCGAATGGTCGATATGGGTATGAGTGACGAAAATATGCGTGACCGTCTCGCCGCGGACTGCATCGAGAACGGCCTGTGCGTGCGCGGCATCGTCCGGTCCCGGATCGATGATCGCCACCTTGCCGCGACCGACGATGTAGCAAAGGGTGCCGGTGAAGCTGAACGGGCTGGGATTGTCGCAGAGAATCCGCCTCAGGCCCGGCATGACCTCCTCAACCACACCCGGCTTCAGCGGAAAGTCCTTGTTGAAGCCTACGTCCTCATCGCTCATGGCGTTGTCCTTCGAGTGAACAATCTCTTCGTGCTCCCTCTCCCCGCTCGGGGAGAGGGCTGGGGTGAGGGGCTGATGACTCTCCTCGCCCGTTGGCATCTGTGGAGGGACCTGTACCCCTCACCCGCCCGGCGTCGCCGCGCGACCTCTCCCCGCAAGCGGGGAAAGGTAAAGATTAAGCGAAGGCCTGGATACCCGTAATGGCGCGGCCGAGGATCAACGCGTGCACGTCGTGCGTGCCTTCATAGGTGTTGACCGTCTCCAGGTTCGCGGCGTGCCGCATCACGTGATATTCGATCTGGATACCGTTGCCGCCGTGCATGTCGCGCGCGGTGCGGGCGATGTCGAGCGCCTTGCCGCAGTTATTGCGCTTCATGATCGAAATCATTTCCGGCGCCATCTTGCCGTCGTCGAACAGCCGGCCGAGGCGCAGCGCACCCTGCAGACCGAGCGCGATTTCGGTCTCCATATCGGCAAGCTTCTTTTGCACCAGTTGCGTGGCCGCGAGCGGCCGGTTGAACTGCTTGCGGTCGAGCGTGTACTGACGCGCGCGGTGCATGCAGTCTTCGGCGGCGCCCATCACACCCCAGGCGATGCCGTACCGGGCGCGGTTGAGGCAACCGAACGGACCGCGGAGGCCGGAGACGTTCGGCAGCAGCGCACTCTCGGGCACCACGACTCCGTCGAGCACGATTTCACCGGTGATCGAAGCGCGCAACGAGAGCTTGCCGCCGACCTTCGGCGCGCTGAGACCCTTCATGCCCTTCTCAAGGATGAAACCGCGGATCTGGTTGTCGTGCGCTGCCGACTTCGCCCAGACGACGAACACGTCGGCGATCGGCGCGTTGGAGATCCACATCTTCGAACCGGTCAGGCGGTAACCGTCCGAAACCTTTTCTGCGCGGGTCTTCATGCCGCCCGGATCGGAACCGGCGTCCGGCTCGGTGAGGCCGAAGCAGCCGACCCACTCGCCGGTTGCAAGCTTCGGCAGATATTTCTTGCGCTGGTTCTCGTCGCCATACGCATAGATCGGATACATCACCAGCGACGACTGCACGCTGTTCATCGAACGATAGCCGGAATCGACGCGCTCGATCTCGCGCGCGATCAGGCCGTAGGCGACGTAGCTCGCATTGGCGCAGCCGTATTCCTCCGGCAACGTCACGCCGATCAAGCCCAGCGCACCCATCTCGTTGAAGATCTCGCGGTCGGTCTTCTCGTTGAGGTAGGCGTCGATCACCCGCGGCAGCAGCTTCTCCTGCGCGTATGCGCGGGCGGTGTCGCGGATCATGCGCTCGTCTTCAGTGAGCTGATCGTCGAGCAACAGTGCGTCATCCCACTTGAACTTCGCCTCGGCATCCTTGTGCGAGTGAGCCTTCTTGGGTTGCACGCTCATGGAGGTTCCTTCTTGTTTCGGCGCCCGCCGGCAGATCGGCAAAGATCACAGCGGGCCGGGTCGGGGGCAAGTTAAAAGGTTGACCGCCGCTTGCAAAGCAGCCGCGACGGCAAACGGGGATCAATTCGGTTCGAACTTGAACGGCTCAGTAGCGACGATCTCGATCCCGAAGCCGTTGAGTCCCTTGAAATCGACGGCGCTCGAGGTGAGATGGCGGATCGACGTGACGCCCAGATCGCGCAGGATCTGCGCGCCGACACCGACCTCGCGCCATTGCTGGTTGCGTGCGGCCTCCGCGGAATTCGGCTCGCCGAGCGGCGCGACCGGCACGCCGGCAGCGCCGTCGCGCAGGTAGATCAGCACGCCGCTGCCGTTCGTCTGAAAATATTCCAGAGCAGCACGTACGCGGCTCACGCCGGTGAACAGATCACGCACCAGATTGGGCTTGTGGAAGCGCGTCAGCACGTTCTTGCCGTCGCCGATCCCCTTGTAGACGTAGGCGACGTGGTAGATGTCGTCGAACGGCGTGCAATAGGCGTAGCCTTGCAGCGGCCCAATCGGGCTTTCAACCGTAAACGTCGACACGCGCTCGACCAGCTTCTCGCGGGCCTGCCGGTAGGCAATCAGGTCGGCGATCGTCACGAGCTTCAGGTTGTGCTTCTTGGCAAAGGCGCTGACCTGCGCGCCCTTCATCACTGAGCCGTCGTCGTTCATGAGTTCAGAGATGACACCGACCGGCGGCAGGTTCGAAAGCCGGCACAAGTCGACCGCGGCCTCCGTATGGCCGGAGCGAAGCAGCACGCCGCCGTCGCGCGCAATCAGCGGGAAGATATGGCCGGGACGCGCGAAATCGTTGGCGCCGACATTCGGATTGGCGAGCGCCCGGCAGCAGGCGGTGCGTTCCTCGGCCGAAATGCCGGTCGTACCGCCAGGTTTGTAGTCGATCGAAATAGTAAATGCGGTTGTATGCGCGGAATCGTTGTGGGCGACCATCGGATCGAGCCGCAGGCGGCGCGCATCTTCAGAGGTAATGGGCGCGCAAACGATACCGGAGGTGTGGCGGATGATGAAAGCCATCTTCTCCGGCGTGCAGAGCGCGGCTGCGACAATGAGGTCGCCCTCGCCTTCGCGATCGTCATCATCGGTGACGACAACCATCTCGCCTTCGGCGAACGCCTTCAGAACTTCGGGGATAGGATGGGCCATAGCTCGCTCGGTTGGTCGGGGCTGGAACCTTTAGACCGTCCGGCGGTCCGTTACTAGCTAGGTTACGCAGAGCAGAACGGCTATTCCGGCGGACGGCTTCAGAACCTTTATTCCGCTGTGCAGAAGCAGTTGACGCGGCCCGATGTCAATCGCAATGGTCGCGCGCAAGAGCAAGAAACGCTGGAGAGCGCATATGGGTCTGGCCTTCAATCGACGCAACGTCCTGCTTGCCGTAGCTGGCATCGCCGCACTTGGCGCGGCCGGACCGACGCAGGCTCAGGAATGGCCGAACCGCGACATCACCTTCATCGTGCCCTATGCTCCGGGCGGCTCGACCGATCCGATCAGCCGGAAGTTTTGCGAAATCCTCGAGAAGGAACTGAAGGTCAAGCTCATTGTCGAGAACAAGCCGGGCGCGTCCGCCACCATCGGCACCGGAGCCGTGGTCCGCGCCGCGCCGGACGGCTACACCATCGGCCTCGGTTCGAACTCGTCGCTCGCCTACCAGCCGCTGGAGATGAAGGGCCTCGCCTGGAAGGACACCGATGGCTACCAGTCGATCGTCAAGCTGGCCGACCTGCCGTCGATTCTCGGCGTCCCTGCCGACAGCAGATTCAAGACCTTCGACGACTTCATCGCGGAAGCGCGCAAGAACCCGG
The DNA here is from genome assembly GCF_031157255.1 of Bradyrhizobium sp. LHD-71. Classification (GTDB taxonomy): domain Bacteria; phylum Pseudomonadota; class Alphaproteobacteria; order Rhizobiales; family Xanthobacteraceae; genus P52-10. The sequence continues at coordinate 10,813 of NZ_JAVIFX010000029.1, forward strand.
GCAAGCTGAAGGTGTCCGTTTCGGGCTTGCGCACAACGCCCGATCTGGCCATGCAACATTTCAACAAACAGTCGGGCCTGCGTGTGACCACCGTGCCGTTTACCGGCGGTGGTGGTGAGGCGCTGCTCGCGGCGTTGGGTGGCCGGGTCGATGGTTCGGTCGGCTTCGGTGCGACCATGAAGGGCCAGGTCGATGCCGGCAAGCTGCGCGTCATCGCAACCTTCAGCAACGACAAATACTTCCTGTTCCCGGACGCCAAGCCGACCGGCGAGACCCCGTGGAAGTCCGCCGTTCGCACCGCCTACTATGTGATCGCGCCCAAGGGCATTCCACAGCCGATCCTCGACAAGCTGTTCGCCGCTTCGAAGAAGGTGCTCGAAGGCGAAGACTTCAAAGCCTTTGCCGTCGCCAACGGCTACACCATGGACCCCAAGTTCGGCGACGACATGAAAAAGGAACTGATGGACTATGAAAGGCAGTTCAAGGAAGTGAACGACTTTCTTGAAAGCGCGAAATAGATGAGCAGCCACACCTGTTCAGTCGCCACCGGGCGACGCATTGCGGCCGTTGCAGGTCTCGTCCTTAGCGCCGCCTATACATTCTACGCCTGGCGCGAACTGGATTTTGGGCGATGGCACCGGCCAGGCGCGGCGATCTTTCCGATCGCCGTCGGTATCATCCTGGCGGTCGCTTCCATCGCCATTCTGCTCGAGCGCAGGAACACGTCGAACGAGGTTCACGGCGCCACGTTCACGTTGCCGGCCGGCGCTGATCTGCGACGGTTGGTGTTTGTGCTCGGCGCGTTCGCGATCTACTTCGTGGCCATGGAGTACATCGGTCACCTGATCGCCTCGGCTCTGTTCCTGTTCGTGGCGATGGCAATTCTCTCGGACAAATCAAAGCTCCGCCTTGCGCTATACGCAGTCGTCATCGCCGGTTCATTCGAACTGTTCTTTGTCCGCTTCCTTCAGGTGCAGATGCCCTACGGCCTGACGCGGCTATTCTGAGGTCGACGCTTCCCCATGACTGCTTTCGAGGGATTGTTCTACGGGCTTGGCGTCGCGATGACACCGGCCAACCTGCTCGCCGCCTTCGCCGGAGCATTTGCCGGGACGGCGATCGGTGTGCTGCCCGGACTGGGGCCTGTTGCCGGCGTGGCTCTGATCCTGCCTCTGACATTCTCTCTCGATCCGACGGCCGGGCTCATCATGATGGCGGGGATCTTCTACGGGTCGATGTATGGCGGCTCGACCACAGCGATCCTTCTGAATATTCCCGGCGAGTCCGCCTCAGTCGTCACCGCCATCGACGGCTACAAGCTTGCGCGCAGGGGGCGCGCCGGCGCGACACTGACGATCGTCGCCGTCGGCTCATTCGTCGGCGGCACGTTGGCCGTAATCGGCGTCATGCTGTTTTCGGCGGCATTGGCCAAGGTGGCGATCCTGTTTGGACCTGCCGACTTCTTCGCGCTGACCTTCGGCGGCCTGATGGTTATGGCCCGCATTTCCGGAGGCACGCTCGCCTCCTCGCTGCTGCCAATGGCGGTCGGACTTGCGCTCGGCACGATCGGCCAGGAGGCGGTGACCGGCGAAACCCGTTACACGTTCGGTATCCTGCATCTGGTAGAAGGCGTCTCGCTCGTGCCAATCGTCGTCGGCCTCTATGGGCTCGCCGAGCTCATGCTGCTGATCGAGGACAAGGCGCATGCCGCAGCCCGCCCGCAAAGCGTGAAGATGCGCGAACTGTTGCCGACCCGCACGGAGTGGAAGCGCGCAGTGCCCTCATGGCTGCGCGGCACTGGTCTCGGTTTCCTGTTCGGCCTGGTGCCGGGGCCGGCAGCGACCCTCTCCTCGTTCGCCTCCTACCGGCTGGAGAAAGCAGTCTCCAAACACGCCGACGAAATCGGCAGCGGCGCGATCGAAGGCGTCGCTGGCCCTGAAGCGGCCAACAACTCAGCGGCAACGGCGTCGCTCGTGCCGCTGCTCGCGCTCGGCATTCCGTTCACACCGATCGCCGCGCTGATGATCTCGGCAATGCTGGTGCAGGGCGTGCAACCGGGACCGCTTCTGATCACCGAGAAGCCCGAGATCTTCTGGGGCCTGATCGCCTCGGTTTATATCGGCAACGTCATGCTGCTTGCCTTGAACATTCCGATGATCGGCGTGTGGGTCAGCCTCCTGCGGATTCCGCTTTACCTGTTTCTGCCGATCCTGCTGGTGCTATCCGTCATCGGCGCCTACAGCGTCCGCAACAGCATCTTCGACGTCTGGGTGCTGCTCGGGGCCGGCCTGCTCGGCTATGCCTTCAACAAGCTGCGCTTCCAGCTTGCACCGCTGGTTGTCGGCCTGATCCTCGGCCCGAATATCGAGAAGCACTTTCGCGAGACGCTGTTTCTCAGCCAGGGCGACCTGTGGGCCTTCGTCGATACGCCGATTGCGATCACCGTGTGGATTCTGGTCGCGGGCATCCTTGCGGTCGGATACTTCGCGCGCCGGCGCACATCCGTGGCCACCGCCATGGCGCAGGAAAGCAGCCTCTAGATCGTACGGCCGCCTAACCGAGCACGGGCTCGATATCCTCGCCGAGGTCATCATCGTCGAGATCGTCAACAGGGCGAGCAAACGTCGCGAGCGGCGCGGTGGAAAGCGTGACCTTGCGCCGGCTGCTCGCTTCAATCGCGACGGGCTTGCGCGCCGCCTGCTGCGCCTGGGCATAGATCGTCGAACCCAAGGTCCCGCCCCACTCCGTCAGGTCTCGCAATTCGCAGGTTGATGCGATCGCCAGTGCAAGGTCCTGCATATGGCTGCGGCGATAGCAGAACAGCGCCAGCATGGCGCGAGTCTCAGGCGGCACGGACCGGGCGAGCTCCTGAAGCCCTTGCGGACTTGCGCGGTAAAGGCTTCCGAGCAGTTCGTCTTCCACAGGGCAGTCGTCTTTGGCGAAAGCATCTCGGCTGGACATCTGGCAATTTCTCCCCCGACGGCTACCGCAAGATTGCTGAGTGATTTCTTAAGAATGGATTAACCAGCCGTTCGAGATTGTTAACGCGAAAACCGCAAATTTCAGGAAAGCCGCGCGTCCTTCCTTACTTGATCTGGTCGCGTCGCTTGGCCGCCCCACGAGATGTGGAGCACGACGGACACGATTTGAACCGAAGTCGCTGATTCGGGCGTGCTTCGTTCACATCTCGTTCAAAGTGTTAACGTGCCGGCTGCGGCAGCGTGCGAGGCGTCGCAATAAGGGACGGGAAAAAGATCGGCCCAACAAAATGGCCCCGCCAAAGGCGGGGCCATTTTCGTCGAGCAAAGATAGCCGCTACTGAAGGATGTGGACGATCCGGCGCGAGCGAGGCTCGACGATCACGCGCTGATCATTCACCACCGCGTAGCGGTAATCCGGATACTCCCGCACCGAGCGCAGTCGGACGCTCGATGGCAAGCGCTCGCCGACCACGATGCGCTCACGGACGGTGACCGACGGTGCGTTCGCGCGCTCAACCGACATGATCAGTGCATTCGGAATCTCAACCGCTGCACCGACCGCCGCGCCGACTGTACCGCCGACGATTGCGCCCACCGGACCGCCGATCTGGCCGCCAGTCGCTGCACCGCTTGCCGCGCCCTGCCCTGTCGTCGACTGGGCGTTTGCAATGATGGGGGTGGCCGCGACTGCGGCGACCGCCAAGACAAACTTGATGTTCATCATGTTCCTCCCGGTTGATTGTTCAACATCTCTAAAACCGGTTACGGGACTTCACGTTCCCCGATTGGATGGGAGGCCTTCCAGATGCACACGCGCATGCATGCCACGAATGCGCCAGCGCGGTGCCAACGCCCGCTCAAGTCTGCCAAAGCATTCATCAACAAGACCAAAAGAGGACGTCATGCCGCTTCACGATCGTCAGGCACAGTTCGACAGGCTGAAGCCGCGACTGCATCAGGTTGAATTCGAGCACCTCAAATCGCGGCTCGATACGGCGCAGCTTGAGCTGACCATCGCAGCGCTGCGCCAGACGCTGCCCGAAACCAAGGCCAGCGAAGCAGAGGCAACCCTGCGCCGCATGTTCGCGCGTGCCAAACGCTGGGAGGCGTAACCGCGCGCGGCGCAGCTGTAGCCCGCATGAGCAGAGCGATATGCGGGAAACGGCATCAGCCGGCAGTGAGAGCGTCCCCGCATATCGCTGCGCTCATGCAGGCTACAAACTGCGATAACGTCAGAAGCCCCAGTACGGCGGCACGTTGTAATAGTTGTACAGCTTTGCCTCATCGATCCGATCGCCGAAGTCGAACTCGGTATTCTGCTCCGAGGACGGAGCCTTGCGCAGAACGTCGTCGGCGATGTCGAGCTCATAGGCGTCGAGTTCGACGTTGTAGTTCAGCAGCGACCAGGGAATCGGCAGATGCTTGTGGCCGATGCCCAGGAATCCACCGAAGCTCAGGACGGCGTAGGCAACCTTGCCTGAGATCTTGTCGATCATCAGCCGCTCAATGGAGCCGATCTTGTCACCCTTCGGACGGCGAACGGCCGTCCCTTCCACTCGGTCGCTGGCGATCAGCGTGTGCTTCTTTCGGACGATTGTGTCGCTCGTCATGAATGCCTCCCTTGAATTTATTGCATGGGAGAACGCACGGCGCCGCAGGCAAGTTCCCACGCCTCGCACACGTTCATGGGTTTGCAGTCGACAAGCAAAGGCCGCAGCCAGGCGACAAGCACGGCTGCGGCCTCTTGCTGAACGTGTGGACGCGTTAATTCGCGTATTTGAACTGCGGCAGAGCCTTGAGCTGCTCCCTGGTCATGCTCAGCTTGGCATGATCAGGATTGATGCTCGGCTTCGACGCGCTCGTCGTACCGGTCGTGCCGGTTGTACCCGTCGTGCCGACCGAGCCGCCCGCACCGCCACCCGGCGACGTACCCGAACTTGAGGTCGTACGCATCGGCTCATTGACGAACTTCAACTGGTCGAAGTCCACGGCGATGTCACTCTCGCCGATCCCCAGGAAGCCGCCGACGCCGATCACCGCCTTGCTGATCTTACCGCTGGAATCCGTCAACAGATCGTTGATCGAGCCGAGACGTTCGTTGGCATCGTTGTACACATAGAGGCCGATGACCTTCGACGTACGCCACTCATTCGCGCTCTGCGTCTGCGTCGGTGCCGAACTATCCGCCCGAGGCATCGATGAAGACTGCCCCGTCGGAGCGGACTCCTTGGGCGGAGCAGGCGCCTGAGCGAAAGCGGTGGTGGAGACGAGTGCAGCCGCCGCCAATCCAACCGCAAATTTCTTTGCGAACATGTCTATCCTCCACTGCATGTTGTACCCTTTGAACGCGCGACGTATGACGATGTTCCGGCTCGAACATCGCTGCGAAGATGTCACGTTTGAGCAAGCGGCGGTCCGCGTTCGCACAGTTTTGCAACTATCCGCGCAGTTCCAGCGATTGGCATTCGTCACGTTTGCTGTCATTTTGGGAACTTGAAGGAACCGCCGCAGCGAACCACACATGTCAAGCCAAGTTGATCCGATCACACGCGCCGTCGTCCAACATCGTCTCAGCGCCATCGTTGCCGAGATGGGTGAAGCGATGCTGCGCACGTCCTATTCGCAGATTCTCAACTCGAGCCGCGACTTTTCGCTGGCGATCTGTGACACGCAGGCCCGGCTGATTGCCCAAGCCGATCATATCCCGGTGCATGTCGGCGCGCTGCCGTGGGCGACGCGCGCGGTCGAGGAGCGCATTCACGACGTGCAGCCGGGCGACGTGATCCTGATGAACGACCCTTATCACGGCGGCAGCCATCTGCCGGACGTGACGGCGTTCGTGCCGGTGTTCGATGCCGGCAAACGGCTATTCTGGACCATCGTGCGTGCACATCAAAGCGACATCGGCGGCGCGACCCACGGCGCTTACAATCCGATGGCAACAGAGATCTATCAGGAAGGTCTGCGCATCCCGCCAATGAAGCTCTACGAAGCCGGGCGACTGCGCGAAGACGTGCTCGATATGATCGCATTGAATATCCGCAACCCGCGCGACTTTCGCGGCGACCTTGCGGCCATGGTCGGCGCCGCCCATCTCGGCGAGCGCAGGCTGTCGAAGCTTTTCACTGAACTCGACGCGGCCACTGTCACCCAGGCGATCGAAGACATCCTCGATGCCTCCGAACGGCAGACGCGCGCGATCGTCTCCTCCTGGAAGGACGGTGTGTTTCACGGCGAGGCCCTGCTCGATGACGACGGGCATGGCCGCAACGATATCCGCATCGTCGCGCGAGTGACGAAGCGCGGCAGCGACATCGAGGTCGATCTCACCGGCTCCGATCCGCAGACCACCAGCTTCGTCAACTCGTCGCATGCCAACATGCAGGCAGCGGTCGCTATGGCGTTCGCCTACCTGATCGATCCCGACATTCCGAAAAATTCCGGCGCCCTGCGGCCGCTGAAGGTCGCAGCGAAGCAAGGCACGATCGTCTGGGCGGATCCCGGCCTGCCGGTGACGCTATGCACCAGCCATCCGTCCAACGAAATCGTCGAAGCCATCATCAAGGCGATGTCGGGCTCGTGCCCGGGCCGCGTCATGGGCGGCTGGGGGCGGCGCTTCCGCATTGCCATCCAGGGAGAGAACCCGCGCACCGGCCGCGGCTTCATCTGGCACATGTTTCACGCACGACCCGGCGGCGGAGCATCGGCAGGCGGCGACGGATGGTCGTCGATCGGCGAATGGCACACCGTCGGCGGCATCAAGTTCGGCAGCGTGGAGATCGCCGAGGTACGTTTCCCGTTGCATTTCGCACGGCATGAGTTTCGCACCGATTCCGGCGGCAAAGGTGAACATCGCGGGGGGCTTGGCGTCGACCTCGATCTGGTGGTCGAGACCGCAAAGCCGGCACGCGCGAACACTGCCGGCGATGGCGCGCGCCATGGCGCGTGCGGCATACTCGGCGGCGAGGACGGCCTGCCGCACGATTACCGGCTGATCTCACACGGCAAGGCGGAGCGTGTCCTGAAGACCAAGGAGGTCGGCATCGCCATCTCGCCGGGTGACGTGCTGCAGGTGCGCTCGGGCGGCGGAGGTGGCTGGGGCGACCACGCACGGCGCAGCGCGGAAGCACAGGCCCGCGATCTCGAGCAGGGCCTCGTCTCGTCGACAGCATCGGAGACCGACTAGTGGCGTCCTTTACAATCGGCATCGATGTCGGCGGCACGTTCACCGATCTCGTCGTCATCGACGGCCACGGCGAAACCACGTTCGCGAAATCGCCGTCTACCCCTCAGGACCAATCGATCGGCGTGCTCGCCGGCCTCGACGAGCTGGCACGCAGGCTCAAGCTGTCGCGCACCGAAATGCTTGAACGAACGCAGCGCATCGTTCATGGCGCCACCGTTGCGACCAACGCCCTGCTCGAGCGCAAGGGCGCCAAGGTGGCGCTGCTGACCACTGAAGGGCATCGTGACGTGCTGGAGATGCGCGAGGGCCTGAAAGATAATCGCTACGACCTCCGCTCACCGCCGCCTGAACCGCTGGTGCCGCGTCAGCTGCGGCTTGCCGTACGTGAGCGGCTGCGTGCCGACGGCTCGGTGATGACCCCGCTCGACGATACCTCGCTCGATGCCGCGATCGCGACGATCAGGCAATCGGGCGCCACCTCCGTCGCGATCTGCTTTCTGCATGCCTATCGCAATCCGGCACACGAGCGCGCGGCGGAACAGCGGCTGCGCCGGGCACTGCCCGATATCTTCATCTCGCGCTCCAGCGACGTGCTGCCGCAGATCAAGGAATTCGAGCGCGTCTCGACGACGGTCGTGAATGCCTATGTCGGGCCGGCAGTGCATCGCTATTTGACCAGCCTCGAGCGCCGCTTGAGCGAAACGGGCTTCGCGGGCAGCCTGTTCGTCATCCTCTCGCACGGCGGCATGGCGCCGGTGGAGGAAGCTGCACGGCTCGCGGCGGCAACCGTGCTGTCAGGACCGGCGGGCGGCGTCGCCGGCGCGCGTCGTTCCGCGGCATTGCTCGGCGTTCCCAATCTTATTCCCTTCGACATGGGCGGCACCTCGACCGACATCTCGCTGATCGCCGGCGGTGAGGCACAGCTTTCCGCGGAGCGCGGTCTCGCGGGTGAACGCATCGCCCTGCGCAGCCTCGACATCGCCAGTATCGGCGCCGGCGGCGGATCGATCGCTCGTGTCGACACGGCAGGCGCGTTTCAGGTCGGCCCGGAAAGCGCAGGTGCTGTCCCCGGCCCGGCCTGCTACGGCAACGGCGGCACGCTCGCGACCGTTACCGATGCCAATCTGCTGCTCGGCTATCTCGACGCCGAGAACTTTCTCGGCGGCAAACGCAAGCTCGATCACGCCGCGAGCGAACGTGCGGTCGATCGTGTCGCGGGCGCACTGAAGCTGTCGCGCGACGACACCGCCGCCGGCATCTTCCGACTGATCAACATGAAGATGGCGGACGGCATCCGCCTGATGACGCTGCGTCGGGGCGTTGATCCGAGGCGCTTTACGTTGCTGAGCTTTGGCGGTGCTGCCGGGTTGCACGCGGTTGAGGTCGCACGTGAGCTCGAAATCCCGCGCGTGATCGTGCCGACCGTCGCCTCGGTCCTGTCGGCCTGGGGCATGCTCGCGACCGACTTGCGTTACGAGGCCAGTCGCACCCACATCGGCGAGCGTGTGACGATGGACGACGCAGCCATGCGGACGATCTTCGGTGACCTCGAAAGTCACGCGACCGCACGACTTCGCGCGTGGTTCGATGGCCCCGTCCGCATCGAGCGCTCGGCGGAGATGCGCTACGGCGAGCAGATCTTCGAGATCGATGTGCCGCTTGATGTCCTGGACTGGAATGCGCCCGATCTGGTGGCGCGTATTCACGACGAATTCCACCGGCGGCACGAAGAGCTCTACACCTACGCCTCGCGCGACCAAGAGGTGGTTTTCGTCAATGCGCGTGCCGCGGCGGTCGGGGCCGTTGGCTCCACCGCAACGGCCCTGACCGAGGTGCCGGACGCGGCCAAGGCAAATGCCAAAGGGATGCGGCGGGCCTGGTTTGGCGGCTGGCGTGAGACCCCGGTCTTCGACATTGCGGCTCTGCCGCCTGGCGCCGCGGTCACGGGGCCTGCGATCCTCGAGGCGGAGACCACCACCGTCGTCGTCAACGTCGGCGACCAGATGCGCGTCAACGGCCTCGGCTGGCTGGACATCGAGCTGGCGAAGTAGCGGGCGTTATCGTCATCACTTGCGCCCCTCGCCGCAGCGGCGACGGCGGTATGTGCAGTGCGTCAATTCGCTTTTTGCGCAAGCCTACTCCAACGACGCATGGGACTGCGGCCGCTGTCGCGTAGACCGTTGTGTGGCGCCCGCTAGAATGAAGCGACAATTAAAAGCGCCACCGGAGGGAAACAGCGATGAAGTTTGGAATTTTCTATGAATTGCAATTGCCGAAGCCGTGGGGGCCGAACGACGAACTGAACCTTTATCAGAACGCCCTTGATCAGGTCGAACTCGCCGACAAGCTCGGTTACGACTACGCCTGGGAAGTCGAGCATCACTTCCTCGACGAATACTCCCACTCGCCGCAACCCGAAGTGTTCCTGGCCGCCGCCAGCCAGCGCACCAAGAATATCCGGATGGGCCACGGCATCATTCAGCTCACCACCAATCATCCGGCGCGCGTGGCTGAAAAGATCGCCTGCCTGGATCTCGTCTCCAAGGGCCGCGTCGAGTTCGGCATGGGCGAATCCGGCAGTGTGCAGGAACTGGCGCCGTTCGGCGTCGACATGGCGGAGAAACGCGCGATCTGGGAAGATGCTGTCAAATGCATCATCCCGATGATGTCGAAGGAAGGCTGGCAGTATGACGGCCCATATTTCAAATTTCCGCTACGCAACGTCACGCCGAAGCCGATCCAGCAACCGCACCCGCCGCTGTGGGTCGCCTGCTCTCAGCTTGAGACTATCGAGATGGCGGGCCGGCGCGGCATCGGCGCGCTCGGCTTCCAGTTCCTCACCTCGGAAATGGCGCACGCCTGGGTGCACGCCTATTACAATGCCTTCGTGAAGCGGCAGGAACGGCTCTGCGACTATCAGTCCAACTGCAACATCGCGATGGTGTCCTACTTCATGTGCGCCGAAACTGACGAGGAGGCGCGACGACGGGCCGACGGCATCACTTTCTTCCAGTTCGCACTCGCGTACTACTCCGGCTCGCGCAATCGCGAACGCGCCGCGCCCGGCACGGTCAGCATGTGGGAGGAGTACAACAAGTGGAAGCAGGCCAATCCGGAAGCCCATCAGAAGGCACTGCGCGGCGGCCTGATCGGCTCACCGGAGACGATCCGCAACAAGCTGAAGAAGTTCCAGACCTCGCGGGTCGACAGCATCATCCTGCTCAACCAGGCCGGCAAGAACAAGCACGAGCATATCTGCGAATCGCTCGAACTGTTTGCCAAGGAGGTGATGCCGGAATTCCACGCGCAGGAACCGGAGCATCAGGCCTGGAAGCAAAAGGTGCTGAACCGCGAGATCGAACTCGAGGAAATCGACACGACGCCCCACAAGGATCGCGCCGGTGTCGGCAAAGGTGTCACCATCGACCGGCTCGTGGCGAACGGCTGAGGGGTTGTCGCTCGCCGAGAGCAGGGTTATCGCGTTTGGGATAGGCAGCCACGCACTCGGCCGGCCCCCTCTCCCCGCCGGGGAGAGGGGGCGCGCCGAGTTCGGCGCAATCTTCGATAGCCATCACTCGTGCATATGCGATGGCCGCGCCTGCACGCCTTGCACCAGCCGGCCCGGCCGTGCGCCGGTGGGCTCGCCATGCCGTTGCGTGACAACACCTGAGACGATCGTCGCGTCATAGCCGTCGATCTGCTGCAGCAGCCGCCGCCCGCCCATCGGCAGGTCGTAGTGCACCTTCGGCGGATGCAGATGCAGACGGTCGTAGTCGATCACGTTGATGTCGGCCTTGAAGCCTTTTGCCAGGACACCGCGATCCATCAGCCCGACCGACTCTGCGGTTCGGCGCGACTGCGCGGCAACCACGAACGGGATCGTGAGCTTTTCGCCACGGGTGCGGTCGCGGGTCCAGTGCGTCAACAGGTAGGTCGGAAAGCTTGCATCGCAGATGATGCCGCAATGCGCGCCACCATCGCTCAGTCCCGGCACCGCGTGTGGATTCTTCAGCATTGCATGCACCGCGTCGAGATTGCCATCAGAGTAGTTCAGGAATGGCACGTAGAGCATGCCGCGGCCGTCATCCTCGAGCATCGCGTCGTAGGCAAGTTCCTCGGCTTTTCGTCCCTCGCGCTTGGCGCGTGCGCCGAGCGTCCGCTCCGGTGGCTGTTCGTAGTCCGGCGGATTACCCAGCAGATACATCTTGTCGTAGTTCGGACGGAAGAACAGCGGATCGTCCGTCGTGGTCGCCCCTTCGCTCAGGATTGCTGCACGCGTTTGCGGATCGCGCAGACGCTTGAGGCGCTCCTCGAGCGGGAGCTTGGCGATCGCCTTGTAGCTCGGATGGGTTTGGAACGGGTTGCGCGACAACTCGAGGCCGAGCAGGAGGCCCACTGGCCGCGCGGCGATCTGGGCCGTCACCGTCAGCCCGCGTGCGGCTGCTTCTGCGAGGCTGTCCAGCGTCTGCCGCCAGCGATGGGGCTGGCGGTCACCCTGCGCAACCGACAAGGTGATCGGACATTTGGTCCGGTCCGCAATTCGCAACATCATCGGCAGATCTTCGTCGATGGTATGCTGATCCAGCACGAACTGCAGCACACTCTGGCCTGCCCCGCACATCGCAGCCGCGATCGCCGCCAGTTCGTCCTCGCCAGCCTTCAAGGTCGGGGTGAAATCACCGGTCGAGGTGCGATGGTTCAGCGTGCGCGAGGTGGAAAAGCCGAGCGCGCCGGCTCTGACGGCGTCGGCAGCGAGCACCGCCATCGCATCATTGTCTTCCACCGTCGCCGGATCGCGCCGAGCGCCCCGCTCGCCCATCACGTAGACCCGCAAGGCCGCATGCGGCAGCTGCGCGCCGATATCGATATTGAACGGCCGTTTCGCCAGCCAATTCATGTAATCCGGAAAGCTCTCCCACTCCCACGGAATGCCCGCCGACAGCACCGGCTCTGGAATATCTTCGACGCCTTCCATCAATTCGATCAGCCGGCGATGGTCCGACGGGCGGCACGGCGCGAAGCCGACGCCGCAGTTGCCCATGATCGCAGTGGTGACGCCGTTCTCCGACGATGGGGTGATCTCGTGGCTCCAGGTCACCTGTCCGTCGTAATGCGTGTGCACATCGACGAAACCCGGCGTGACCAGCTTGCCCCTGGCATCGATCTCCTCGGCGCCCTTTGCCGAGACCTTGCCGACCTCACTGATGCGGCCGTTCGTGACGGCGATATCCGCTTCAAAGAGTTCGCCGCCTGTACCATCGGCAACCGTGCCGCCGCGAATCACGAGATCGGCCATGGCGTTTCGCTCCCTGGTTATGTTTTCGCGCATGATGAACCGCGCCAGGGAGCTGTCAACCGGCGGTCTGCGCAGTGCTGTTAGGCGAGCCCCACCGGATCGATCGGCGACGGCGGCACGCCACCGGCTTCTATCGCCTCGCCGGCAAGCAGGCAGAGATCTTCGCGATAGCGGCCGGCGACGACCTGCACGCCGACCGGCGTCTGTCCGACCAGGCCAGTTGCGACGGTCAAGCCGGGCAATCCCATGAACGGCGTTCCGATCACCGGCATTTGCGCCCGCCAGACCCGCGCCCAGGATTCCGCGTCGCGAAGATCGAGCTGGTCTTCGAACGGCAACTCGCCCGAGACCGGCATCAGCAGGACCGGGAAGCGGTCGAAGAAGAGCTGCCACTCGCGCGTGAGCGTCGCGCGGCGGATCAGCGTGCTCGAAAAGCCTGCAAGATTCAGCGCGCGGCCGACACCAGCGTGACCACGCAGGCACGCAAGCGCGCCGGCATCGCCTTCGCGTTCGGCAGCCGCAAGCTGCGCCTCATAATTATCGCCAATCCAGAGGTTGACCTGCAACTGCGCCGCCTCCTTCAGCGGCGGCGTCTTGACGATCTCTTCTACCGTCCAGCCGGCCCGCTCCAGGCGCTTGGCTGCGTCGACCAGCGCAGCTTTCACCTCGCTCGCCACCTCCAGGCCATCGGGAGCGATGCAGAGCGCCGCGACTTTTTTTGCCGGCGCGCCCTCGAGTGGCACGGGCACATACCAGGGATCGCGTGCATCCGGCGCGTGCGGCGCCGCCATCGCGGCAAACGCGATGCGCAGATCGGCGATCGTGCGCGCGAGCGGTCCGGACACCGCCATGATCTGCGAGCCGATTGAACGTTCCGGCCCGGAAGCGTTGAAGTTGGGTGCGCGTCCCAATGTGAGTCGCAGACCGTGAATCCCGACAGCGTAGGCTGGATAGCGCACTGAACCCGCGATGTCCGTGCCATGACCGATATGGCCGATGCCGGCGACAGTCGCAGCCGACGCGCCGCCGGAAGAGCCGCCCGGCGTGATCGCATTGTTGCGAGGATTCTTCGTCAGGCCGTGCAACTGATTGTCGGTGAACCACCGATAGGAAAAGGCCGGCGTGTTAGTTCGCCCGACGATCGTTGCCCCAGCCTTGAGGAAATTATCCACCATCGGGCTGTCCGTCTGCGCCACCAGGTCGCGCTGAATTCGGAGCCCGTTGGTCGTCGCAAAACCGGCCTGGTCCGTCAGCACCTTGATGGTGACCGGCACGCCCGCGAGCGGTCCAACCGGCTCGCCCCGCGCGATCGCAGCATCCACGGCGTCGGCCTGAGCGAGCGAGTAGTCCGTCTTGTAATCGACCACGGCATTGATCAGAGGATTGACTCGTTCGAGCCGGTCAAGCGCGGAGACCATCGCCTCGCGTGCGGAAATCTTCTTTTGACGGACGAGCGAGGCAACTTCGACGGCGGACAAGCGCCAGATATCATTCATGGGGATGCTCTGTTCGGCAGGCGGATCGGAAATCCCGATGATGCTCCCATGTGTGCGACTGTCAATGAGGGTCTCGCGCATGGCGCATCGCCGCGAATGGCGAATGGCAAATGCAGAAGCAGGGCCTGCCTATTTCCTGCCCGCTATTTCCTGCTTCCTGTTACTACTCGCTATTCGCCGGTCCGGACGCTTTCCGACATCCGCCGCGCGTATTCGGTGTCGGTATGGCGGCCTTCATAGCTGCCGTCGATTTTCTTGATCGTCTCCTCGCCTGTCTTGGGCGCCACGGCGATCAGGATCGCGTCGAGCTTGGCCTCCATGCGGTCGTCGCCTTCCTTCGACTGTGGCGAACCGACATGGAGCAACAACGCGAGGCCGGCCACCTGCCACAGCAACTGAAGGAATTCGGATTGCCAGTTCTCCAGCGTGTCGCGCGTCATTTCGACCATGTAGCCGCCGATGTCGGGCGCCTGGCCGAGACTATGCTGCTCATTGACATAGGCGAACCAGCCGAACAGCCAGTGGCCGATCAACGAAATGATAAAGAAGCCGCCCGTGACCCAGGCAAAGCCATAGCGATGGAAGAGACCACGCCGTTGCATCGGCGCCTCAACCCGTGTCCTTCGCACCCAGGTTCGTGCGGTTGCCGGCCTCGCGGCTCGGAACGCTGACATGAACCTCGTGCCCCTCGCGAATCGCAAGAGACGCTGCGGCGACCGCGGATTCGAACGCCGATTCCTTAGTCTCGTAGTCGCCTTCAACATCGCCATCGTGCAGGATTCCCCACCCCTTGTCCGTGGCGATGATGGCGTAACTGGCGAATCCCATCTTGACCCTCCTCACTCGGTTTCCCGGTTGGAACATCACGCGAGATGAACGCGTCAGCCCGGTCCGGAGTTCCTAGCGAGCCGATGCGCCGAGCGCATCGATCGCCTCTTCCGTCGATGCCAACTCGATCTGCACATCGAAGCGCTGGGTGTACATGCGCATCAAGGCATCATGACCGGCGTCGGACGAACTGCAGATGGCGTCTGTGACGAGAAGAATGCGGTAGCCGCGATCCACTGCGGCCAAAACGGTTGCCAACACACAGACGTCGGTCTCCGCGCCAGAGATCAGCAAGGTGCTGACCCGGCGCTGGTCGAGCCATCCCGGCAGCCGGCCGTTGGCGAACGCCGAGTAGACGCATTTGTCGAACACCGTCGCCGGGGGGCACGAAGCGACGCAGCTCCGGCAGAAGTTCAAGACACAGTGGTGGCAGATGCTGCCGCGTAACCTTAAGCCACTTGCAGTAAAACTCGCGCCACATGCCGGGCATATCGTCGGCCCGCACCGGTGGAATGAACCGGGTGAACACGGTTCGCTCCGGCATCCGCTCGGCGAGTTGCATCACCTTTGGAAGCACGCGCTCCATCCACGGCGTTGGCCACGGACCATCGCGCCCAAACATGAGCTGCATGTCGAGACAAAGATGAATCGTGCGATCGTCAGATAATGGATGCACCACGTCCGGGGTTCCTCAATCTCGTTGCTTGCGCGTGACCGACCTGTGAAGAGGAACGGCTTGGACGGCGCCGAGTTGCCAGACCGAAAAACCAATGGAGGACCAGATGGCGAACGGTCTTGTTCTGGCGTCCAGTGGACCAAGCAACGCAGCCCCTCGGCGTTCCTATTTCGCGTGGCGACCCAATGACGGAACTACGACGGTCGGGCGGGTGTTGATTTCTCACGGGCGGGAGAAACAAGGAGGTCACAATGACAAGCCGCTCGCTGTGGATGGACATCGACGTCGCGCCGGACTCACGGCCACTTGACGCCGATCAGCGCTGTGACGTCGTCGTCATTGGTTCGGGCATCGCCGGCCTCTCGACCGCCCATGAGCTCGCCAAGCACAACCTCTCCGTCATCGTCGTCGATCGCGGGCGCATTTGCTCGGGCATGACTGCTCGCACCACAGCCCACCTTTCGCCCCTCTGCGACGATTTTGTCGGCGAGATGAAGAAGCTGCGCGGCCTGGGCCTGACGAAAGGATTCTATCAGAGTCAGGCGGAAGCAATCGCTCGCATCGAAGAGATTCAAAAGACCGAAGGAATTGACTGCGACTTCCGCCGGCTTGACGGTTATCTGTTCCAGGGACCGAGGCAATCAGCCGAGAAGATCGACGAAGAGCTCGACGCGGCACGCTCGATCGGCATGCCGGTCGACCGTCTGGTCGGCGTCTCGTTGGAGGGCTGCGCCGATCGCCAGACGCTGCGCTATCCCGATCAGGCAGCTTTTCATCCTCTCAGGTACCTCGCCGGTGTGGCGCGGGTCTGCGCGAACAAAGGGACCAAGTTTTTCTCGGAATCGGCAGTGCAGGAGGTCGTCGAGGACGGTGGCGGGGTCAAGGTCAAGACGTCGCGTGCGGTCATCACCGCGAACGCTGCAGTCATCGCCACCAACTCTCCGATCGTCGATCGCTATGCCTTGCACACCAAGATGGCGCCGTATCGGACTTACGCCATGGCGTTCAGCATCCCAGCCGGCGCACTACCCGATGCGCTCTACTGGGACACCGAAGATCCATACCATTATGTTCGACTGCAACCAGGCTCACGCGGCAAAGATTACGTCATCGTCGGCGGCGAGGATCACAAGACCGGCGAAGCTGACGATGCTGAAAAGCGGTTCAGTCGACTTGAGGATTGGGCGCGCGAGCTGATCCCAACCCTGCAGAACATCACGCATCGCTGGTCCGGACAGGTACTCGAGACGATCGATTATGCCGGCTTCATCGGTCGCAATCCCGGCAGCAAGCACGTCTATGTCGCAACCGGCGATTCAGGCCAAGGCATGACGCACGGCGTGGCGAGCGCCCTGATCAATGCCGACCTCATCACGCATGGGAAAAGCACATGGGCGGCCGTGTATGCGCCGGATCGCAAACCGGTCGCGGCGATCGGCAACTATCTGCGCGAGAACGCAACCGCGCTGAAGAATTTCGCGGAATACGTGACGCCGGGCGAAATCGCCTCGCTCGATGAACTGCAAGCCGGACAGGGAGCGATCCTGCGCCAGGGCCTGAAGAAAATCGCTGCCTATCGCGAACCGAGCGGTGCCCTGCAGCTTTACTCGGCGGCGTGCACGCATGTCGGCTGTCAGCTGCATTTCAATTCGTTCGAGCACACATGGGACTGCCCATGCCACGGCTCCATCTTCGACGTCGACGGACAGCCGTTGAATGCGCCGGCGATATCACCGCTGCAAGCCGCGGACGAGTCGACCCCGGAGGCCAAGGAACGAACGCGTTCGTTCGAGCATTCCTGAAAGCAGGGATAATCGCATTCCAGCCAAAGGGAGAATGAAATGGGCATCTTCACGAAGGACATTCAGTCGATGGATGACCTGCTGGTGCACGGACTGCAGGACATCTACTATGCAGAGCAGCAGATCACCAAGGCGCTGCCAAAGATGATCGACAAGGCGACCAATCGCGACCTCACGACCGCGCTGAAGAACCATCTTGGCGAGACCAACAAGCAGATCGAACGGCTCGACCAGGCCTTCACGAAATTGGGGCAGACCCCGAAGGGCGCGACCTGCCCGGCGATCGACGGCCTGATCAAGGAAGCCGATGAAGTGGCGGGCGAGATCTCCGACAAGGAGGTGCTCGATGCGGCGATCGTGGCCGCGGCGCAGGCGGTAGAGCACTACGAGATCGCCCGCTACGGCACTCTGATCGCATGGGCCGAGGCGCTTGGCCACGACGACATCGTGCGTTTCCTCAATACCAATCTCAACGAGGAAAAGGCTGCCGACACCAAGCTGAATACCGTCGCGTTGCGCAAGGGCGTGAACCGCAAGGCGGCGAGCTAGGTCCGTTCAACTCGCAGCGACAATCAAACGTGTCGTGGCCGGGCTTCGCTCCGGCCTTCGCTTTGTGAGAGGCTGCGCCGGCAAGCCCGTTCGAGCCACGGATGACGTCCGTCGGCTCTGGCCTCCTCATCCGCGCTCCGGAGCGAAGTGTTTTCTGAGATCGGCCCAGCAATCCTGGTAGTCCTGATCGAGCACCGGGGATTCTGCCGCATAGCGCGTAACGCGCTGGGGAAAGCGCGTTTCGAACATGAAGGCCATGGTGCCCGTCAGCTTGACCGGCTCCAGGGCTCCATTGCTTGCACGCTCGAACGCCTCACTGTCAGGCCCGTGCGCCAGCATGCAGTTGTGCAGCGATATGCCGCCAGGCACGAAGCCTTGAGGCTTGGCATCGTACACGCCGTAAATCAGGCCCATGAACTCGGACATGATGTTGCGGTGGTACCACGGCGGACGAAACGTGTTCTCGGCCACGTTCCACCGCTCGGGGAAGATGACGAAATCCACGTTTGCCGTGCCGGCGGTTTCGGACGGCGCGGTCAGCACGGTGAAGATCGATGGATCCGGATGATCGAAGGAAACGGCGTTCACCGGCGCGAACCGACGCAGGTCGTATTTGAAGGGCGCGTAGTTGCCATGCCAGGCAACGACGTCGAGCGGCGACTGGCCAATCTCCGCCTGGTATAGCTCGCCTCCCCATTTTGCGTACATCCTGCAGGATCCCTCGAAGTCCTCAAAGGCCGCAACCGGCGTCAGGAAATCGCGGGGATTGGCGAGACAGTTGGCGCCGATTGGGCCGCGGTCCGGCAGGGTGAATGCGCCGCCATAGTTCTCGCATACATAGGCGCGCGCCGCGCGATCCAGCGGCTGCACCTGGAAAACCACGCCGCGGGGGATGACACAGATTTCGCCGGGCTCGATGTCGATGACACCGAACTCGGTTCGAAATCGCAGCCGTCCCTGTTGCGCGACGACCAGAAACTCCCCGTCGGCGTTGAACAGATACTCGTTGTCCATGCCTGCGGTCACGAGCGCAACGTGCGCGGCCATGCCGGTCTGGGTGTCCGCGTCCCCTGCCGTCGTGATCGTTCTCAGGCCCGTGACAAAAGTCAGCTGCTCCTTCGGTAGTTCGATGGGCCCCCAGCGCAGCTGGCCGATCGGCAGGCTGCTTTCGTCACGTGCCGCAGGCGCCGTGCGCAGCATTCCCTTGTCCACTTTGCGATAGCGGCCGGAATGCTTGACGCTTGGACGAATGCGATAAAGCCAAGAGCGTTCGTTCGACGCACGCGGCGCGGTGAAAGGCGAGCCGGACAGCTGCTCCGCATATAGCCCATAAGCAAGTTTCTGCGGCGAGTTGCGCCCGATCGGCAACGCGCCAGGCAGCGCCTCGGTTTCGAACGAATTGCCGAAGCCCGACATGTAGCCGGGCGAAATGAGCGGCTGGCCTTGGCTCCCAGCCCCGTGACGGATGTGGGTCTCTAGGTCCATCGAATCCTCGCCTACGTTAGTGCGCTGGATTTGACGTTCGTACCAGCATTTGCCGCGAGTCCTGCGTACGAACGTCAAATCCAAAAAGCGCACTAGCATTATAAATAAAGTTGCTATTGTCCCTCTTGGTTCTAACGTTCGCAGACGAGTTTTCCGCAACGTGATGCGAACGTTAGAACCGGGACACTAGCCCGCCGAAAGCACCCCTCGACGGATTTGATCCTCTTCGATCGATTCAAACAAGGCCTTGAAGTTGCCTTCGCCGAAGCCGTCGTCACCCTTGCGCTGGATGAACTCGAAAAAGATGGGGCCGATTGCGGTCTGTCCGAAGCGTTGCAGCAGCACCTTGGTGAAACCTCCGTCCACCACGCCCTCGCCATCGATCAGGATCCCGTCGCGCTGCAAGCGGTCGACAGGTTCACCGTGCTTCGGCAACCGCTGGTCGATGCGCGAATAATAAATGTCGTTTGGCGCCGGCATGAACTCGACGCCCCGTGCGGCCAGCGTTTCGATCGAGTCATACAAATCCGTCGAACCGAGCGCGACATGCTGGATGCCCTCGCCCTTGTAGACGTCCAGATACTCCTGGATCTGGCCCTTCGAACCGGCATCCTCGTTGATCGGGATGCGGATCTTGCCGTCTGGACTCGTCATGGCGCGGGAATGCAGGCCCGACACGCGTCCCTCGATGTCGAAAAACCTGATCTGCCGGAAGTTGAACAGCCGCACATAGAAATCCGCCCACTCGTCAAGCCGGCCGCGATGAACGTTGTGGGTCAGGTGGTCGATATAAAACAGGCCGGCACCAGTCGGTTGCGGATTGGGCTCTGCCAGCCATTCGAAGTCGACGTCGTAGATCGAGCCCTTCGCGCCATAACGGTCGACCAGATAAATCTGTAGGCCACCAATGCCCTCAATCGCTGGAATGTTGAGCTCTCCCGGGCCGACGGACGTTTGCGCCGGCTTGGCACCCATTGCCAGCGCACGATGGTAGGCGTGCCGCGCATCGACGACGCGGAAAGCCATCGCGGGTGCGGACGGTCCGTGCGCCTCCGCGAATTTGGCCGCGAACGAATTCAGCTCCGCATTCAAAATGAAGTTGATGTCGCCCTGACGATAGAGGGTCACCTGCTTGGCGCGATGCTTCGCGACCACCGAGAAACCCATCCTCTTGAACAGTGCGTCGAGCTCTTCGGGGCGCGGGTGACAGAGTTCCACGAATTCGAAGCCGTCGGTCCCCATCGGATTATCATCGGAGATTTTCGGCGGCGGTGCATCGTGCGGAAACGGACCCATGGCGCTCTCCTGTGCAAATCACCTCTCGCGAAGCCTACGGCACAGGCCCTGCAACGGGCTTGCAAAGCGCCGCCTGGGCGCACAGATTATGCACGAAATGCTGGTAATTTGGTTCCGACAAGCGAGATTCTTGCATGGATAGCTTTGATCTCAGGATTCTCGACGCACTTCAACGCGACGGCCACGCGACCAATGATGCATTGGCTGAGCATGCCGGCCTGTCGCCGTCCCAATGCTCGCGACGGAGAGCTGTGCTCGAAGAAGAGGGCATCATCGAAGGCTATCATGCGAAACTCTCGGCCGAGAAGCTGGGACTGAAGGTCATCGTGTTCGTGCAGGTGACGCTCGCCACTCACTCGCCGGACAACTCGAAACGATTTGCAAAATTGATCAGCGACCTTGATGAAGTGCAGGAGGCCTATGCACTGACCGGAGCGACGGACTATCTGCTCAAGCTCGCGGTGGAGGATCTTCCGGCACTCTCACGGATTTTGAATGACGTCTTTCTTCCGCATGACAGCGTCGCGCATGTCCGCTCGTCGATCGTTCTTGAACGGTTGAAGCACACGACGCAGCTTCCACTCGGGCACTTGTCCCGGCAAGGCAGGAACGTCGACACGAAGAAGTCGCGCACGAGGGTCGCCTGAAACGGCGAAGCTCCTGCAAAGATTGTGACGAGCGCCGACACGTTCGAAGAACGCCACCGCGCGCCGACCGGACCGGCGCCTATCTGCTCGCCAGCGACTTGAAACCGAGGACCTTCGCGGCTTCGAAGATGGCTCTTCTGATCGCCGCGTTTCGCATCACCCCAACCAACACCTTGCTGTTAAGTGCAAGGGCCAGAATCCGCATCTGGATCCTGCTGCTCCCCATGCAGTGAGGCAGCAGGCGCTGCAACGCCTCCAGCGCAACGAGCCGAAAATCGTCCTCGGCGCGCGTAAGACAACGAACGGCATCGCCCGCAACGTTCGGCAGAAATCTCGGCACGAGCGCGTCCCGAACAAAATATTGCCCCGTGGCCACATCATCTGGAAAGAGCTTCGCCAGCTTGTCAAAATACAGAAGCCGCGAACGAGCCATCTTGATCGACCGAGACGCTGACCCTGGGAATATTCGCCATTGGGTTAAAGCCTTCGGCACGTAGACGGCGTCGTATCCCGCCGCAAAGAGGCGCAGAAAGAAATCGTCGTCCTCGTAGCCGATCAAGGATTCGTCGAAGCCGCCGACAGCCTCGAACGCGCCGCGCGCGACCAGGCTCGCACCCGGCAACATGAACATGTCTCGACTGATGCAATCGAGCAGCGTGCGCTTGGGGTGTGGTGCGTTTGCGTCGTATGTCTCGTGAACCGACCCTGAAAATGGCTGCCCGTTGACGTCCATCTGATCGAGATCCGAGTACGAACAGCCGAGCGATGGCCGGTTGAGAAACGGCCTCTCGAGTTCCTCGAGGTGTTGTGGGTACCAGATGTCGTCTTGATCGAGAAAGGCAATCAGGTCGCCTGTCGAAGCTCTCACGCCGACGTTTCGCGCTGACCCCTGGCCACCGTTCATCTTCGATATGATGCGCAAGGGTAGTTCGCTCCCGAGCCGTCGTACAATATCGTCGCCGCCATCAGTTGACCCGTCATCTACCACGACAATCTCGTCGGCCTGTCGGCGTTGGCCGGCGATGCTGCGAAGCGCCGCTTCGATGAAGGGGGCACCATTGTAGAGCGGAACAATTGCCGAGATGCGCATCTGATTCCCGCGCGGCGACCGTTCCCGCGCTGTCATTTGTCCGTGCGGTACGGTCTTACACATTTCACACCGCACGCGCGACTGAACTGTTTCGCAGTCATTCGCAAGCCGTCGGGATATCCACCCAATAGTCAGCAATGATGTTAATGTCCCGAGGCGCGCCAGACCAGCAGCCTGCGCTCGACCAGGGCGACGGCGAGCGCGGTGAGATAGCCGATGACGCCGAGCAAGATCACACCGGCGAACAGATCGGCGGAGCGAAACGCGCGTGCGGAAATCAGGATCCAATGGCCGAGGCCATCAAGGCCGGCCAGAATTTCGCACACCACGGCCAGGATCAATGCCACCGTCACGCTGAGGCGCATGCCAGCCAGGATATCGGGGCTGGCCGACGGCAGCCCGATCTTGAAGATGACCGCCATGCGCGACAGGTGCAGTGAGCGCGCCACCTCATAAAGGCGGGGCTCCACCGCGCCGAAGCCGTGCACTGTCGAGAGCAGCATGGGCCACACCGCGCCAAAGGCGATGACGAACAGCGCCATCGCCTGCGACAGGCCGAAGAAGGCGATCGCGACGGGAATGATGGCGGAAACCGGCAACGGCCTCAGGAATTCCAGCGTCGGGGTGATGTAGGGACGCAGGCGCGGCGACGAGCCGATCACCGCGCCAAGGGCAACACCGACCAGCGATGCAGCGAGCCAGCCGATCGCCATGTGTTCGAGCGTGCCGACGACCTTGGCACCGAGATCGCCCTCGCTGAGGCCGCGGATCAGGGCGGCCCACGCGCGGTCCGGGCCAGGGAGAAAAACCGGCGAGACCAACCGTGCATTTGCGATCGCCTGCCAGAGCGCGACAAAGCCGGCGGCGACGGCGAAACTGGCAATCCGCCACAGCGTTGCCGCCCGCGCCGAGACGCCCGCGTTCATTGCCGCTCCTCCACCATGGCGGCACGGCCGAACAGCCGCTGCTGCGCGAACAGCAGCAACGCGTTCAAGCCCCAGCCGACCACGCCGAGCCAGACCAGATAGGCGAGCATCAGCTCCGGACGCAGCGCCTGCTGCGCCGTCATGATCGCGTGACCCAGCCCCAAGGGATTGATGGCGATCTCGACCGTCACCGAGACGATCAGGGCAATGCCGGCAGCGAGGCGGAACGCCACAAAAATGCGCGGTAATGCAGCCGGGATGACGATCTTTACAACGCGCGCGGCCGGCGTCAGCCGCAAAGCCCGCGAGACTTCCATGAGTCGCGGTTCGACGCCGCGCACCGCTGAGCGCGTAAGTATCAGGAGGGGCCACATGCAGGCGAAGGCGACGATGGCGATCTCAAGCCGATAGCCAAAGCCCAGCGCGATCAGCGCAATCGGCAGCACGGCAATCGAGGGGATTGGACGGATCGATTCGATCGTCACTTCCATCAGGCGATCGGCGGTCGGCAGCACGCCGAGCAAGATGCCGATGAGCAGGCCGACCGTGCCGCCAATGCCAAGGCCTGCGAAGGCCGTCACGAGCGTGTCGCGCGTCGTCGTCAGGATCGAGCCGTCGGCGACCGCCTGCCCGAATGCGACGACAATGGCGCTCGGCGTCGCCAGAGAGTCGCTGTACTGAAGATCGGCCATGCGGCCTCCGATTTCGGCCGTGGCGATCAGTGCCGCAGGCAGTACCAGGCCCTTCAATGTCGCGGGCGAGACCGCCACGTCAGCCCTCGGTCTTCTTGATGAAGTCGAACAGCTCCCGCCGCAGCCTCAAGAATTCCGGATGCTCACGCGTGGTGAGTTGATCGCGCGGGCGCGGCAGATCAACCATCACCTCGATGCCGATACGGCCCGGATGCGGCAGCAGGCCAATCACCCGGTCGCCGAGATAGATTGCTTCCTCCAGGTCGTGCGTCACGAACAGCACGGTGGCGCCGCTGGCGGCGACCAGCGACAGCACTTCGTCCTGCAGTCCCTGCCGCGTCATCGCATCAAGCGCGCCAAACGGTTCGTCCATCAACAGCGCCACCGGATCCTGAGCGAGACAGCGCGCGATCTGCAGTCGCTGCTGCATGCCGCCGGACATCTCCGCTGGATACTTCTCCGCATGATCGGGCAGACCGACCTTCGCCAGGAGCTCGGCGATGCGCGGCGCGCGCTTGGCCGAAGGGACGCCCGCGGCTTCGAGCGCCAACGACACATTGCCCGCCGCCGTGCGCCATGGAAGCAACGCCTTGCCGTAATCCTGAAAAATGATTGCAATGTCGCGGCGCGGTGCGGTCATCTTTTTGCCGTCGAATGTCACCGCGCCGGCAGTCGGCTGATATAGCCCCGCCGCGAGCCGCAGCGCCGTGGTCTTGCCACACCCGGACGCGCCGATGACGCAGACGAACTCACCACGACCGACCGTGAAGTTCAGATCGTCGACAATCACCTTGCCGCCGAGCTCGATCGTCGTCTGCGCGAACGTCATCATCGCGGATCTCGCATTTGCCGCCGGAGCGGCTCGAGCGCTGTGAGTCATGGTCACGATTTTTGACCTTTCTCGTCCGGATACACATAGCCGATCGTGCTCTTCAGGTGCGCCTCCAGCATTGCCGGCGCCCGGCGCTGGTCACGCGCCAGCACGCAATCGGCGAGATCGCGATGGGCCTGCACGAACGTTTTGCCGCTTTCGAACTTGCGCATCATCACGCGGCGGTAACGGTAGGCCTGATCATAAAGGTCGGAATGGGCGGCCAGCAGCCGAGGCGAGCCGCACGCTTCGAGCAGCGAGGTGTGGAAACGCTTGTGCAGCGTGTCGAACTCCTCGGCACCTTCGGTGAACTTCGAACCGGTGCGTTCCACATAACGCTGCATGCGGTGCAAGGCTGCGACAATGCCGGCTTCCCAGTCATCCTTGCCCTGCTTCATGGACAGGCACAGCGCCTCCTGTTCGACGATGATGCGCATACGGGTGATGTCGCGCAGATCCGTTTCACTGACGGGCGCGACGCGGAAGCCACGCTGCCCGAGCGCGATGACAAGCTGCCGCGCTGCCAGGCGCGAGAGCCCTTCCCGCACCGGCGTCGCGCCCATACCGTAGCCTTGCGCAAGATCCATGATGCCGAGCCGCGAACCGGGCGGCAGCCGCCCGGTGAGAATGTCGCGCTGAATCAACGCCGCCGCGCGCTCGCTCAGCGTGTCAGCCGTTTGGGCATCGACGGATTTCGCTAACGCGCGCGGCATCACGCCCGCCTCACTTCAGGATGAGCTTGGTCAGATCGAGATCGTTCTGCATCAGCTTCTGCTGCTTCATGACATCTACCCACCAGGCGAAATCCTGGGACTTGATCGTCGGCTCGGAATAGGCCGGCGGATTGAGCTTGACGATATCGATCGGCTGCTTGGTGAACTTTGAAATCGCCTCGGACGCTTTCTCGCGATTGGCGTTGACGATCTTCGCGCCCTCCGCGATGCCCTCCCGGAATTTCCTGATGATTTCCGGATTCTTTTCCGCCCAGTCGCGCGATGCCGCATAGAGAATGACCGGCTCGTTGCGGTTCAGCTCGGCGACGTATCGGAATGCGACAGATCCCGTTCCGGCATTGGTCATGCGCGTCACGAACGGTTCACCGGTCAGCACCGCATCGACCGCGCCAGACTTGAGAATGTCGTTCATGGTCGGAAACGAGACTTCGACGAAGTTCACGCCCTTCGGGTCGACACCCTTGTCGACCAGCCATTTGACGAACAGCACGTGCAAGAATGCGCCTAGGCCAGGAGCGCCGACCTTCTTGCCGACGAAGTCCTTTGGCTCCTTGAAGGTCACACCGGTCCGCCCGAACACGGAGGTCAGATTGGCGGTGCGCTCGTTCATGATTGACGCGCCGGCAACGGCGACGAGGTCGAGACCGCCATCTGCCGCCTGCAGAAACACCGAAGTTGTCGGCCCGCCGATCTGAATCGAGTTGGACAGCAGCGCCGCCGGGATGTTCGAGTTGATGCCGATCAACACCATTTCCGCGTCCAGTCCAAGACGCTTGAAGATGCCCTCATCGATCGCGATCATTGCCGAGGCGCAGTCGCCGGTCGCTGTGCAGCCGATCTGCAGTTTTTGCTGGGCGTGGGCGCTGCCCGCCATCATCAGCGCAAGCAACGATGCAACGATCGCCCTGATCTTCATCTCGGTCCTCCCCGATTTTCCTGCGCTTGACACGTCTTCTGAATTATCGATATTTTTCTTTTTCATATATTTTTGTTTCGCGCAAGACATGGCTCGGACCAACAAGCCGCAACAACGATGGGGGAAGCGCCGATGAAACTCGCAACATTCA
This sequence comes from Bradyrhizobium sp. LHD-71, assembly GCF_031157255.1. Lineage (GTDB taxonomy): Bacteria > Pseudomonadota > Alphaproteobacteria > Rhizobiales > Xanthobacteraceae > P52-10. Next base: position 37,435 of record NZ_JAVIFX010000029.1, read on the forward strand.
GGACAGGCGGGGCAGAGCGCATCGGGATGGTGCATGCGAACGACACGAAGGTGTTCGATCTTGCGACCGCGGCAGAACGCGCAGGCCAGGCCGATCCCGCGTTCGCGTCGATGCTCTCATTGATCGACGGCGGGGAAAAGGCGTTGGATGCGGCACGCAACGCATTTGCGAGATCAGCAAGCGACGCCAGCCTCTCGTCGGACGTGTCGGCGGTCGAGATCCTGGCGCCGATCCCCGAGCCGCGGCAGATGCGCGACGGAATGTCCTTTCCCCTCCACATCCTGCAGGCGCCCAAAGGGCAGTTGCGGCTCGCTGCGCGTGCAAAGGGCGACATGGCGGAGCTTGCGCGGATCGACGCCGAGCCGCTCGGCGAACTGCCTGAAGTCTACCGCAAGGTGCCGATCTACTATATCACCAACCGCTTCAGCGTGCGCGGCACGAACACAACCGTGAAATGGCCGCGCTACAGCCAGGTGATGGATTATGAACTGGAATTCGGCATCATTACCAAGAACAGGGGTGCGAACATCCCGGCGTCGAAGGCGAAAGACCACATTTTTGGCTATACCATCTTCAACGACTTCTCCGCACGCGACGCTCAACGCATCGAGATGGAGGGTCGGCTGGGTCCCGCGAAGGGCAAGAGCTTCGATGGAGGCAATGTGCTCGGGCCCTGGATCGTCACGCCGGACGAAATCGGTGATCCCTACAAGCTGAAGATGGAGGCCCGGGTCAACGGCGAAGTGCGCTGCTCCAGCATCAGCAGTGGTATGTTGTTTCCGTTCGAGGAGATCATCGCCCATGTCACCAAGGACGAGACGCTGGTGCCCGGCGAGTTCATCGGCTCAGGCACCGTCGGCGGCGGCTGCGGGCTCGAGATCGGGCGCTATCTCGAACATGGCGACATGATCGAGCTCGAAGTGGAGAAGATCGGCGTACTGAAGAACAGAGTGGAGCGGCAGGATTGATCGTCATTGCGAGGAACAAGGTAGCCTGTAGCCCGCATGAGCGAAGCGACATGCGGGGATGCTTGCTGGAGAGTCAGATCCCGGGGTCGCTTCGCTCGCCCGGGCTACGGAGAGAGGACGACCCATCATGGCGCGAAGACTGATCGACATCTCGGTGCCGCTGCAGAACGATGTGCCGGCCGATCCGCCGGGCGGACATCCGACCATCGAATACATCGACCACAAGCAAAGCCTCGACAGCATGCTGCGCTTCTTCCCGGACTTGAAGCCGGAGCAACTGCCGGACGGTCAGGCATGGGCTGTCGAACGCATCAACCTGTCGACGCACAACGGCACACATCTCGATGCGCCCTGGCACTATCACCCGACCATGAACCACGGACAAAAGGCGTGGACCATCGACGAGGTGCCGCTGGAGTGGTGCTATCAACCCGGCGTAAAGCTCGACTTCCGTCATTTTCCGGACGGCTATGCCGCAACTGCAACCGACGTCGAAAACGAATTGAAGCGCATCGGCCATGAGCTGAAGCCGCTCAACATCGTCGTGGTCAACACCTCGGCCGGCGCGAAGTACGGGAGACAGGACTACGTCAACTCGGGCTGCGGCATGGGCTATGAAGCGACCATGTACCTGCTCGAGCGTGGCGTGCGCGTTACCGGCATTGACGGCTGGAGCTGGGACGCGCCGTTCGTGTTCACCGCGAAGAAGTACGCCGAGACCAAGGATGCGAGCATTATCTGGGAAGGCCACAAGGCCGGCCGGCACATCGGCTACTCGCACATCGAGAAGCTGCACAATCTCGAGCAGCTTCCCTCCACGGGCTTCATGGTGTCATGCTTCCCGGTGAAGATCGAACGTGCGTCGGCCGGCTGGTGTCGCGCGGTCGCGATCATCGATGAGTGAATGCACACGAGCTTGGCATGCGACCCCGGCGATTGACCGGTTTGACAACGATTTTATGTCGTTTTGATCGATGCACGGGGCCGCCGCCAGGGCAGTTCCGGCTCGGAACAACAACACCAGCTTTCGCGTTGTCGAGGTGCGGCTCTCAACGGCCGCAACTCTCAAGGAGCGCGAGATGCGTACGTTCTTTGGAATGGTTCTGGGCTGCCTGCTGACCATCGCGGCCGTCTATGTGCATGACGTGTCGGCGACTTCGACGATCACATCAGGCACGACGGTCACATCAGGCACAACGACAGGCCAGAGCCGCCCTGCCGAAAGCCGCCAAGCCGACCTCGATAACCGCCAGATCGTCAATTGGGACGTTGCCTCAAAGAAATGGAACAACGTGACGGATAACGTGCGCCAGGCGTGGAACAGGCTGACCGCGAGCGTGAGCTGAGCTCGTCTTCGCGAGGGGGCAAAAATCCGCTCACTCTCACTTGTCCCGGCCAGGCAAACTGCAAGCCGGGACGCGTGATCCCAAGCAACAATGTGCTTTGCGGCGCGTCAACGTAGCCATTAAACTTTGCGGTTACGGATCGGCCCCGTGTTCGCGTCGCAGGGACGACCGTGTCCTCACGTTCCTGGACGCGCGACCTCGACTTCCTTGCTGGTGATGAACTCCAGCAGCACCGGCACACCTTCCTTGGTTTTTTCCATGCCGCGGCGGATCGCCGGCACGATGTCCTCAGGCTTGGTAACGCGCTCGCCGTGACCGCCAAAGGCGCGCGCCATCGCGGCATAATCGCCGGAGATGTCGGTGGAGCGATACTTGTCTGTCGAGATCGGCATCACCTTCAGTTCGATCGCCATGCTGAAGTTGTTCAACAGGATCGACATGATCGGGATACGCTCGCGCACCGCGGTTTCGAAATCCATGCCGGTGAAGCCGATCGCCGCATCACCCCAGACGTTGATGCAAAGTTTCTCGGGATGGGCGAGCTTCGCACCCATCGCCAGACCAAGGCCGTAACCGAGTTGCGTGGTCTTGCCCCAACCGATGTAGGACAGCGGCTCGACCGATTTCCAGAACGGCGAGAGCTGGTCGCGCGGACTGCCGGCGTCGTGGGTGATGATGGTGTTCTTGATGTCCACCGTCTTCTGCAGGTCCCACAGCACCCGGTAAGGGTTGAGAGGCGCGTCGTTGCTGGTCAGCTTCGGCATCCACTTCGCCAGCCACTCTTCGTGCGAAGCGGCAATCTCGGCCGCCACCGGCTTGGCATCGCGATCGGCCTTCACCGTCTTGCCGACTTCCTCCAGCAACGCGTCGAGCACCAGCGCTGCGTCGCCGACAAGGCCGACCTTCGCCTCGACGTCCTTGTTGAGATGCGCCGGGTCGAGTGTCGAATGGATGATGGTTTTGCCCTTCGGCATCGCGATGCCAAAGTTCGTCTCGGTGAACGAGCAGCCGATGCCGAAGATCACATCGGCATCGCTCAAGAACTTCGGCACCGCGCGCGGCACCGCAAGCCCGCCGGAGCCCAGCGACAGCGGATGGGTTTCGGGAAATGACGACTTGCCACCAAGGCTGGTGGTCACCGGCATCGCCAGCCGCTCGGCGAGCTTCTTCAGTTGCGGCCATGCCTTGGCGTAGTGCACGCCCTGCCCTGCATACATCACCGGCCGCTTGGCGTTGACCAGCAATTCCGCGGCTCGCTTGATGTCCGCCGGATCGGCGCCATAGCGCGTGCGCAGCACCGGCGTGTAGTTCAAGGGCTCGGCCACCTCGTCATTCCAGGAGTCCGACGGAATTTCGACGATCACCGGACCGCCGCGGCCGTTCTTCAGCTTGGTGAACGCACGACGGAAGATGTTGCAGACCTCGGAGGCCTGCCAGATCTGCTCTGAGCCCTTGGCGAACATCCGCATCGCCTGGGTGGAGTTGAAGTTCGGGTCGACCTGCGCCAGCCGGCGCGGATAGCCCATCGGCAGCACCAGCACCGGCACCGATTCGCCGTAGCATTGCGCGACGCCGCCCATGGCGTTCTCCGCTCCGGGGCCGTGCTGCATGCAGAACGCACCGATCTTATGGCCGGAGCTTAGCCGTGAAATTGCATCGGCCATGTGAACGCCAATGCGCTCCTGCCGCACCATGATGGGGCGGATGTCCGCCGCTGCGGCGTATTCGATGAGATGATTGACGGGATAGCCGCAAAGGATCTCGATTCCTTCGCGCTTCATGATCTCCGCGATCGCTGCGCCAAGCTTCATGCCGGTCCTCCCGTTTCGTGTTTGACGATCTTTTGGCAAAGATCGCTCGCCTGATCAATCTGGTGACCGGCTCACGTTATCGGCAAGAGCGGATGCGGTCCACGCAGCGGAACGCTAAGACTTGCGCGGAGTGAAAGTGGATAGGGCCCCTGCGAAGCAGGAGCCCATACGCGGCAACGGTCATGTCGCGGAAAGCAGAGATTGCCTTCAGCCAATATACTCGGAGGATATCGGTTCCTGCTTTCGCAGGAACCGCAGCTACACCGTTGCGAGCGTGCGCTCGCCGATCGCGGGAGCGATCTCCTTCATGAAGAGCTGGAGACCGCGGTTCGAAAACTCGGCCGGCATCGGTCCGGTGCGGAAGCGCACGATCACCCCACCGATTCCCGTCCGTTGCAGCTCCGTGAACTCCTCCATCATGCTGTCGGGCGCCCCACACAGGACCTGCGGCGCCATGTTCGCATTGGCCTTCGCGACCTTCGCATCAAACTTCTCACTTTGCGCGGCGCGATAGACCTGCATCGCCTTGAAGTGTGGCATGCCCACTTCGTTGGCTTCCTTGTCGGTCGGAGCAAGAATTACTGTCCGCGCAACCCAGCATTTGGCGATCGCCTGATCGATCGAATCGGTGCTCAGTCCTGCCTCTTTCGCCGTCGTGCGATAGAGCTCAACGCTCTTCGCCGCAGCTTTCGCCGTCGCCGCCGCCATGATCACAGGCCGACCCTGGCGCGCCATCGCGCTCAGCGAACCGGGCGACGCGACGCTGCGCAGGATGGGCGGATGCGGCTTTGTGAACGGGCGCGGCCGCAGCATGCCGATTTCAAAGTTCCAGTACTTGCCGGCGTGCACAACCCGTTCGCCGTTCCAGCACTTGAGGATGATTTCCTCGATCTCCTCGAAGCGTTCCTGCGCGCTGTCCGGATCGATCTGGTAGCCGGCGTATTCATGGGTATTGACGAGGCTGCCGCGGCCGAGGCCGACGATCAGCCGGCCCTTGCACAGATTGTCGATCAACGAGATCTGCTCGGCCATGCGCAGCGGGTGATAGAGGGACGTCTGCAGCACTGCGAAGCCGATCTTGATGCGGTTCGTCGCCATCGCGAGGCCCGCCGCAAACGTCGGCGGATCGACATAGACGCAATTGCCGTCGAAGTGATGCTCGGCAAGAAAGACCGCATCCGCGCCGAGCTCCTCGGCCATCTGCGCCTCACGGATCGTCTCGTTGATGATCTGATGGTCCTTTGCTGGATCGCGCGCCTCGGGAAAAAGAAACACACCGATTTTCATCGTCACCCTCTTGTTCGGCCACATCTCGCGGCCTTCATTGGGCGCATCGGTGCCAGAAAAAGCCGCAAGGGAGAAGTGGCGTTGGCGGCTGGCTGCGATGGCGTTTTTGCAAGCTGTGATGAGGATTTACGCGCCAAAGCTGATCTTTGGGCGGATCTCGCGTCCCGGCTCTTCGTTTGCATCGCTTTGCGGCAACCTCATCTGTGAGGTTGCGGCCATATCAATATCGGAACGACCGCGCGAGCTGGTCCTCCAGCGGTTTGACGAGATAGACGAGCGCGGTCCGTATCCCGGTCTGAATGAACACCTCGACCGGCATGCCGGGGAGGAGCGCCTTGCCATCGAGCCGCTGTACCTCGGCTCGCTCCAGCCTGACCCGGGCGATGTAGAAGGATACGCCCGTCTTCTCATCGGTTGCGGAGTCGGCCGAGACCTGGATCAGGCGGCCGTGGAGATCGGGGGTCGTGGCACTGTCGAAGGCCGGGAAGCGCAGCACCACCGCCTGTCCCACGCGCAGCCGGTCGATCATTGCCGGCTCGATCCGGGCCTCAACCACGAGACCGTCGGTTTCCGGGACGATCAGCATGATCTGCTCGGCCGGGCCGATGACACCACCGATCGTGTGCACCGTGCTTTGATGGACGATGCCGTCCTGCGGCGCGCGCATCTCGACGCGGGCAAGCTGGTCCACCGCCGCGATGCGTCGCTCCGAGAGATCTGCGATCTTGCCCTCGACGTCGCGCAGCTCCGTCGTGACCTCGCGGCGCAGATCCTCGTCAATCTGCAGGACCTGCAGCTCGATCTCGGCGATACGTCCCTTCACTCGGGCCGTGTCGGAGGTGAGACTCCCCTCCTCACCGGCCAGTCGCGAGGCCTCGCGCTGAAGTGCAGTGAGCCGTGGCAGCGCAACGAGACTCTGCTCGTAGAGTTTCTGCACGCCGTCGAGCTCGTGGTGAATCAGCACGGCCTGGGCACGCTTGGCCTCGATCTGTGCGGCCAGCCCCCTGATCTCCTCGTTCGACTGGGCGATCCGCTCGCGCAGCTGCGAGCGCTGCACCTCGACCGCGCCGCGTCGCGTGCGGAACAGAGTCTGCTCACCCTCCAGCGCCTGGACCGCCACCCGCTCTCCGAGCCGCTCTGCCAGCTCCGGGGGGATGACAATCTCGGCTTTACCGTCGCGCTCGGCCTCGAGCCTAGCCTTGCGCGCCTGGAAGCGGCGCAACTCGATCTCGATCAGCGCCAGGTTCGCCTTGGCCTGGGTCTCGTCGAGCTTCACCAGCACATCACCGGCCTTGACGCGGTCGCCGTCCTTGACCTGAATCTCGGCGACGACGCCGCCCGACGGATGCTGGATGCGGCGGACGTTGCTTTCGACAACAACCTTTCCGGAGGCGATCACTGCGCCGGCGATCGGCGCGGTCGCGGCCCAGAGGCCAACTGTCCCCAAAAGCAGCACGATGGTCACGACGCCGGCGATCGCCGCTCGGCGAATATCCCGCCGCGGATCGAGGCGGCGGGCCTCAGGTGCTCCTGACGCGATTTGCGGCAAGCCGGCCCTGTTTTCGTTAACCGCGCGCATTGGCCGTCACCATCATCTTTGAAGTCGGGGAGCCGACGTCCGCGGCCGCAGGGGGTGCGGCGGCGAGAGTCTTGCGCAGTACCTCGTCTTTCGGACCGAACGCCTGCACCTCGCCTTCGGCGAGGACCAGCACAAGGTCGATGCCGGCCAGCGCTGAAGGGCGGTGGGCGATGACGACAACGATGCCGCCCCGCGCGCGAACGCTGCCGATCGCAGCGGTCAGCGCCGCGTCCCCTTCGGCGTCGAGATTGGCGTTGGGCTCGTCGAGCACAACCAGGAATGGGTCGCGGTAGAGCGCCCGGGCCAGGGCGATGCGCTGGCGCTGACCGCCGGAGAGGATGCCACCGGCCTCGCCGATCGGCGTCTCGAAGCCTCTCGGCAGGCGGACGATCATCTCATAGGCGCCCGCCGCCTTGGCCGCCGCCCTCACCGCCTCCTCGCTCACCTCGGAATCGAAGCGGGCGATGTTCTCCGCCACCGTTCCGGCGAAGAGCTGCACATCCTGCGGCATATAGCCGATCATTGCGCCGCGCTGTTCGGCCGACCATTGATCGAGAGTGGCGCCATCGAGGCGCAGGGAGCCGCGCTGCGCCGGCCAGACGCCGACCAGCGCGCGCGCCAGCGTCGATTTTCCGGAAGCCGAGGGGCCGATCACGGCGAGCCCCTGCCCGGCCTTCAACGCAAAGCCGATATCCTTCAGAACCGGGCTCGGGCTGCCCGGCGGCGCCACGAATACATGCTCCAACGCGACCTGCTGCTTCGGCCGCTCTGGCGTGACGAGCGGATCCCGCCGCGCGTCGCCCAGCGCTGCCTTCAGCCGGTGCCACGCTTGACGCGCGCCGATGAAGGGCCGCCAGTTGCCGACGGCGAGTTCGATCGGCGCCAGCGCCCGGCTGCTCAAGATCGAAGCGGCGATCATCACACCTGACGAGGCCTGATCTTGCATGACCAGCCAGGCGCCGAGGCCGAGCATGACGGACTGTAGCATGAAGCGCACGATCTTCGAGACCGTGCCGAGCCCGCTGGTGATATCGGACGCGCCGAGCCCGGTCGCGACGTAGCGATCGTTGACGCTGTCGAACAGGGCCGTGACCCGTCGCTCCATGCCCAGCGCTGCGACTGCCTCCGCGTTGCGCCGCATCGCCTCCAGCAAGGCCGATCGTTCGGCCCCGGCGCGCGCACCCTCGGCGCTCGGGCGACGCGACAGGAATTCCGTCAGCAATGCGATCACGATCAGGACCACGGCACCCGCCACCACCGTCCAGCCGAGATAGGGATGCAGGATGAAGCAGAGCCCGCCATAGAGCGGAATCCACGGCAGGTCGAACAGGGTCGTCGGTCCCAGCCCTGACAGGAAGCCGCGGACGCTGTCGAGATCGCGCGAGAGCTGCATTGCACCAGGAGCACCACGCACTTGCGCGCTGAGGATGATACTCACCACTGGCGAACTCAGCCGGCGGTCAAGCATGATGCCGATCCGGCTCAGAACGCGCTGGCGCAGCCAGTCGAACACGCCAAGCAAGATGTAGAGGACGGCGACGATGATCGAGAGCGCGATCAGTGTCGGCACGCTGCGTGACGGCAGCACCCGGTCATAGACCTGGAGCATGTAGATCGACCCGGTCAGCATCAGCACATTGACCACGGCCGAGAACAGGGCCACCGCGAGAAACGCCGAACGGCAGGAGGCCAGCGCTTCGCTTGCGGCATTGGCAGAGGGCTTGGGAAGCAAGGGAGACACCCCTCAAAAAGGCGATCTGGAACAGGAAGGGCGCCGCACGGCGCCCTTCCGATTAGCATTGGCATGTAACGCTCAGACGAAGTGGAAGTCGTCCGCCTGCAGGCTGGCGAGCTGGACGTTCTTCAGCGTCAGCGAGGTGTCGGCGTCGACAGCGAAGACGATGTCCGCGCCTTCCTGATGGGCCGCTCCGATCGCGGCGTCGAAGTTGGCGAACACGTCGATCGCGAACTCCAGCACGTCCGCGCTCGAACCCGTCGTCTTGAAGTCGCCTACCGTATCCTTGCCGAAATCGGCGGCAAAGACGAAGACATCGCGGCCCGAGCCGCCCGAGAGCAGATCATTGCCCTCACCGCCCTCGATCCGATCGTCGCCCGAGCCGCCATCGATCACATCATCGCCAGCACCAGCGAGGACGACATCGTCACCCGAGCCGGCATCGAGCACGTCATTGCCTTGGCCCGCATCGATCTGATCGTCGCCCGAACCGGCCTTGATCGTATCGTTGCCGAGGCCGCCGTAGACCGCATCATCGCCCGAACCGCCATCGAGCACGTCGTTGCCTTCGCCACCCCATAGCGTGTCGTCACCGGCGCCACCTTTCAGCGTGTCGTTGCCGGCGCCGCCATCGAGATGGTTTGCGGCGTCATCGCCGATCAGGATGTCGTCTGCCGAACCACCGATGACGTTCTCGACGCCGATGAGTTCATCTTCACCGATGTCGTCGCCGTTGGCCTCGCCAGCAGCGAGATCGACCACGATGCCCACGCTGTCGTCGGAATAGTCGACGGTGTCGATACCTTCGCCGCCGTCGATGAGGTCGTCGCCGGCGCCGCCGATGAGGATGTCGCTGCCGGAGCCGCCGATCAGCTCGTCGTCACCTTCGCCACCCTTGAGGACATCGCCGCCTGCGCCGCCGTCGAGCAGATCGTCGCCCTCGCCACCATCGAGCGTATCGTTGCCTGCGCCGCCGTCGACCTCGTCGTCGCCAAGACCCGCCAGGATCACGTCGTCACCCGTCGTGCCCGTCAAGATATCGTCGCCCGGCGTGCCGGTCCCGGGAGCAGGTACATCCGCGGCCTTGACGAAATGCACGTCGTCCAGCGCCACGCCGGCGCCCCAGGAGTCCGCGACCCCCGTGTCCATGAACTCCAGCCTGTTCGAACCATCACCGGAGCCGCCGATCACGTCGAAGGTGTAGGTCGTCCAGCTGGCGCCGGTCTGCGGCGGGAGTCCTTCGAAGATGACCTCGCCGTTCCACAGCACGCGCACGCCGTCATCGTTTCTCACTGTGTCGGAGTCGGAAAGCGAGAAACTCACGCGATAGGTCGCACCGGTTTCGACATGGGCGATGGTCTGACCGATCCTGTGCCTGGCTGCCAGATTGGAACTATCCATGTCGATCCAGAACTGGCCGTCCTTGGCGTTGACGCCACCGTAGTGATCCCAGTGCTGCTCGATGCGCATGTTGTTGACGTTCGTCCAGCCGACAATGGCGCCGTCGGGATTTCGGTAGCCCCAGTCGGAGGGACCGTTGCTGCCGGAGGATTCGCTCACATCCTCGAAGCTGCCGTTGACGATGAGGTCCATGCCGACGGGGATGCCCGGCACGACGGTCAGGTTCACGGCCGTCTCGACGAAGCCGCCATGCCCGTCATTCGCCAGGAACGTGAAACCATCCGTTCCAGTGAAGTCCGCCGCCGGGGTGTAGCGGTAGCTACCATTCGCGTCGAAGATAACCGTGCCATGGGCCGGGGCTTCACCGAGGCTGTAGATCAATGCGTCGCCATTGGCGTCCGTGGCTGCGACCTTGCCGTTGAAGGGAAGGTTTTGGCCTACGAGGATATCGACCTCGGCGGCCTCCGGCGCGACGTTCCCTGGCGCCGGCAGCATCGGATCAGAGAGTTTCACGAGATGGACGTCATCGAGCGCGGCGCCGAAGCTCGCGCCCATTCCTTCGAACATAAGTGCGTTCGAGCCGTCGCCCGAACCGCCGGCAACGATGAAATGCAGCTTGCTGGCGGTGCTGTCAGGAATACCCTCATAGATCACCTGGCCACCCCAGAGCACGCGCACACCATCTTCGCCGGTCGGGAGGTCGGCCAGCGAGAAGCTGAGGCGATAGACCGCACCGGTCTCGGCGTCTTCAATCTGCTGCGCGAGCACGCCGTCGCCGAAGTCGCCGTCGACGATGAGGTCGGTGCCGACCGGGATTGTCGAGGGGGCGGCGAAGCCAGGCGCGTTGGCCAGCACGGCCTGCAGGGTCGGCAGCAGAGCGGCGACCTCGGCATCGGTCCCGGGCATGGCGAGCGCTGCGAGCTCGGCGCCGGTAAGCGTCAAACCATCGGCGGTCGCGATCGACGCGGGTTGATGGGCGGGATCGACGCCGTTGAGAAGGACAAGCGCGTCGTTGCCGGAGCGGATGATCAGGTTGTTGCCATCGCGGATGACGGAGACGCTGGTCGGAGCAACCCCGTCGAAGACGATCGTGCTGGTATCGTCGAGCGAAACCAGATCAATTCCGTCACCGGCACGGAAGACCACCCGGTCACCAGTCGCCACGACGACATCATTGCCGCCACCGCCGTCGAGCACATCCGCGCCCTCGCCGCCGGAGAGGAAATCATTGCCCCCGCCGCCAATCAGCCCGTCGGCGCCGGTGCCACCGAAGAGCAGGTCGTTGCCGCCGTCGCCATAGAGCATGTCGTCGCCATCACCGGCGCGCAGGATATCGTCACCCTGCATGGCATAGAGCTTGTCGGCTCCGACGGTGCCGTTCACCACGTCCCATTGCTCGTTGCCATAGATCACGTTGACATCGTTGAGGAGCTTTTCGAGCGCCGGACGCGACCACTGCGTATTATCGGCGATAATGCCGTCGACCCCCAGATCGAGAGCCCTCTGGACGTCGGCAAGCGTTCCTTCGACGGTCCAGCCATTGACGACCAGGCCAGCCGCATGAGCGGCCGCAACCAGCTCCGGCGTGAGCAGGCTCATCACGGGCGCAACGCCGTCTGCGTAGGTCGCATAGTGGGCGATGGTTTCGGCGGTAAGGGCTGCACTGGTCAACTGCACCAGCGGAAGATCCACGCCATATTGCGGCATGAGCGTGTTACGAACGTCGGGTAGCTCCGAACCGAAGCTCTGGATGATGATCCGCTCCGGATCGGCAAAGTCATGGGCGATCAGCGTCTTGATGACCGCTTCATGGGTCGCGTAGTCGGCGGACTTCGTCTCGATCAGGATACCGAGCTTGCGGCCGGTTTCGGCCGACATCTCCTTCGTCAGCGCGATGAGCTCGTCGAGGGTGACGACCGTCGGGACCTGCGCGCGTACTTCCGCGTAGGTCATGTTGGCGATACCACCAGGAAGATCGTCATGATAGCTGACCAGCACGCCGTCCTTGGTCAGACGGAAATCGGTCTCGGCGTAGTCCGCTCCATAGTTGAAGCCCCACCTGTAAGCGTCGATCGAATTGTCGAGATAGGGGTTGGTGCCGCGATGGGCAAAGAGGATGGCATCAGACATGGTTTCATCTCCAAGAGGCAAGCAGAGACCGTTCCGGTCGCAACGCTGCGACAGGCGGCAAGCGTGATTGAATGATCGATGAGCCGCGCCCTCGCGGGCGCGGTCTCTTGTTGAGGGCTGAAGGCTCAGCCCGGCGTCGAAGCTGCTCAGACGAAGTGGAAGTCGTCCGCCTGCAGGCTGGCGAGCTGGACGTTCTTCAGCGTCAGCGAGGTGTCGGCGTCGACAGCGAAGACGATGTCCGCGCCTTCCTGATGGGCCGCTCCGATCGCGGCGTCGAAGTTGGCGAACACGTCGATCGCGAACTCCAGCACGTCCGCGCTCGAACCCGTCGTCTTGAAGTCGCCGACCGTATCCTTGCCGAAATCGGCGGCAAAGACGAAGACATCGTGGCCCGAGCCGCCCGAGAGCAGATCATTGCCCTCACCGCCCTCGATCCGATCGTCGCCCGAACCGCCATCGACCACATCATCGCCAGCACCAGCGAGGACAACATCGTCACCCGAGCCGGCATCGAGCACGTCATTGCCTTGGCCCGCATCGATCTGGTCGTCGCCCGAACCGGCCTTGATCGTATCGTTGCCGAGGCCGCCGTAGACGGCATCATCGCCCGAACCGCCATCGAGCGCGTCGTTGCCTTCGCCACCCCATAGCGTGTCGTCACCGGCGCCACCTTTCAGCGTGTCGTTGCCGGCGCCGCCGTCGAACGCATCGTCACCGTTGCCGCCGCTGACGACGTCGTCGCCCGCGCCGAACAGCAGCTTCTCGATGTTGGTGAAGCTGTCGGTACCGATGCCTTGGCCCGAGACGCGGCCCGCACCGAAGTCGACCGAGACCGGTCCGGTCGCCGCCGAGAGGTCAAGCGTGTCGAACCCCGCGCCGCCGTCAATCGTGTCGTTGCCGAGCCCGGCCAGGATGAGATCGTCGCCAGCCCCGCCGTCGAGCGCATCGTCACCTGCGCCGCCGTCAAGGCGATTCGCCGCATCGTCGCCGGTCAGGCTGTCGTCCCCCGAACCGCCGATGACGTTCTCGACGCCGATGAGTTCATCCGCACCGATATCGTCGCCGTTGGCCTCGCCGGTGGCGAGATCGACCACGATACCCGCCGAATCGGCGGAATAGTCGACAGTGTCGATACCTTCGCCGCCGTCGATGAGGTCATCGCCCACGCCGCCGATGAGCGCGTCATGGCCCGCCCCGCCCTGCAACTCGTCGTCACCGGCGCCGCCGATGAGGGTGTCGTTGCCGTCGCCGCCGTCAACGGTGTCGTCGCCGCCGTCGCCATAGACCAAGTCGTCGCCGGCTCCGGCCTCCACCGCATCGTCACCCTTCATGGCATAGACGAGGTCGTTGCCGTCGGTGCCGGAAAGCTCGTCGTCCTGATCGTCAGCGCCGTAGATCACCTTGACGCCGTTCAACGCCTCGACGTTCGTGCGAGCTGCATCCATGTTGTCGACATAGACGGCGTCGACACCCATGTTGATGAGGTTCTGCAGCTGGCTCGTTGACGTTCCCGCGCTGGTCCAGGTGTGCACCTCGAGGCCGAGCGCATGCGCGCGATCGACCTGCTCCTTGGTGTAAGAGCCGATCGAAGGGGCGATGCCGTCCGCGTAGGTCGCAACCTGCTCGAGATTGTTCATCCCGGAGCCGAGTTGCATCAGCGGGATATCGACGCCGTACTTCGGCATGATCTCTTCATGCAGGCTGATCAGATTCGCCGAGCCGAAGCTGTTGATGTAGACGCGCGACGGATCGGTGAAGTCGTGCTCGACCAGTTTCTGGATGACAGCCTCGCTGGTCGCGTAATTGGCGCTCTTGGTCTCGAGGGTGATACCGATGTTGCGGCCGGTCTCGATCGACATTTCCTTTACGAGCTCGATGACCTGGTCGAAGGTGACGAGGTTCGGGTTCTCGGCCAGCGCCTGCGCATAGGTCTTGTTCTCAAAGCCGTGGTTGTCGTGCGAGCACACCAGCACGCCATCCTTGGTCAGGAACAGGTCCGGCTCGATGAAGTCCGCGCCCCAGTTGATGGCCGCCTTGTAGGCATCCATCGAATGGTCGGGGTAGGGATTGCTGCCGCGATGAGCAAGAAGCGTAATGTCAGGCATCGGGTGATCTCCAAAGGTCAATAGTCGGCCGGCCCGGCCGCATGCTTGCGACAAGGAGTTGATGGACGAGCCGCGCCCCGGCCGCGCGCGACATTCGTTGAAGGCTAAGGGTTACGCTGGTGGGGTACTTTGACGAACTGAACGCTGGACTGATCGAGCATCTGCTGAATCCTGTCAGGCGGATCCGCTTCGCAGAACACTGCAGTGACCTGGTCGATGCGCCCGCCATGGACATAGGCCGGGCGGGTGAATTTCGAGGAGTCGAGCACGAGGTACGATCTGCGGCAGTTGCGCAGCATCGCCTCCCGCACGCGCACCTCCTCCTCCGAAAAATCCAGCAGCGAACCGTCCTCGTCGACGCCTGCGACGCCGAAGATCGCAACATCGACCTTGTAGGACGCAAAGAAGCTGTCGACGGCTGCGCCGCAGACATCGAGGTCGCCGCCGCGCACGGTGCCGCCGGCGATCGCCAGCGTGAAGTCCGAGTTTTGCCCCACCATCAGGGCGAGCGGCAGGTTGTTGGTCACGATCTTCAGCCTGCGGTGTGAAAGAAGCGCCTCCGCGACGAATTGTGGCGTGGTGCCGATGCCAAGCGAGAGGGACTCGCCATCGCTCACATGACCGGCGACGGCGGCGGCGATGCTCTGCTTGGCTTCGCGGTTCAGCACGTGACGGTCCTTGAATGTGAGGTTTCCGCTCCGAGCCATGCTTTCGATGCCGCCATGTCGACGACGGGCGAGGCCTTGATCGCAGAGCGCGACCAGATCGCGGCGGATCGTCTGCGTGGTGACGGCGAAGTGTGCAGCCAATTCCTCGACACTGATGAAGTCCCGACTGTGCAGCATTTCAGCGATGGCCGTCTGCCGCCGGTCCGAACCAGCGATCATGTTCAAGTGAACATCTTGTGTATTCATATGATCTCAATACCCCGAGCACATAACGCCCGTACGACAGTTTTTGCTTCGTAAGCATGATCGAGTGAGCGCAAGTTGGATTTTGCACTCGCATTTGACGTTCATATGAATGTCATCCGCCCCCGTTAGTGACGCCAGTGGATCGTCTCATGAAGACGATCTCCACGAGAGGCGGTGCGGGCACTTCATCCACACTGCCAGCCTGCTCTGCCCCTGCCCCGTCATCATCAAGCCTTCTGCATGATTGCCGCCAGCTTCCTGAATATCCAAAAGCTGAGCCGCCGCTTTTCCGTTCGTTCGGGAGTTGGCGACGTCTCGCTTTCAATCGAGCGCGGGCAATTCGTGGTGCTGCTAGGGCCGTCTGGTTGCGGCAAGTCGACGACATTGAGATTGATTGCCGGGCTCGAAACGCCGGATGGCGGCAGCATCGCGATCGATGGACGCGACGTCACCGCGCTCGCACCCTCAGAGCGCGGTCTCTCGATGGTCTTCCAGTCCTATGCGCTGTTTCCACATCTCGACGTAGCCGAGAACATCGTCTTCGGCCTCAAGGTGCGCGGCATCGCGCGGGCGGAGCGCCGTCGGCGGCTCGACGAAGCGCTGGCGATCACCGGGCTCGAAGGGCTCGAGGATCGCAAGCCGGCAAAGCTCTCGGGCGGTCAGCGCCAGCGCGTTGCGCTGGCGCGCGCCATCGTCGCCGGCCACCCACTCTGCCTGATGGACGAGCCGCTCTCGAACCTCGACGCGCAGCTGCGCCACAGTGTGCGGCAGGATATCCGCGCGCTGCAGAAGCGACTCGGCATGACGGTCATCTATGTCACACACGACCAGACCGAAGCGATGAGCATGGCCGATCTCGTAGTCCTGATGCGCGACGGGCGGATCGAGCAGGCCGCCAGCCCCGCAGAGATCTACGCACGGCCAGCAACGAGCTTCGCCGCAAGCTTCATCGGCTCACCGCCCATGGTGATGCTGCCGACACAGTTGCTCGGAGCCGATGATTGTGCACCTGCCGAGAGGGTATTCGGTGTGCGCAGCGAGGACATCGCGCTTCGTCCCGAAGGCCAGGGCCGACTCGCGGCGCAGGTCGTCGAACATGAATTCCTCGGAGCCGAGACTTTCGTCCATCTCGAGGTCGCAAACTCGATCCGCCTGACCGCGCGCGTTCCGGGCCGCTCCAACGCCGTGCCAGGCGACCGCGTCTCGCTCGACTGGCCGCGCGAGGCGCTCCATTGGTTCGAGCGCACGAGCGGCCGCCGCATCGCCTCATCCCCCTCACCCGCCGACCGGCGCAACGCGCCGGCCCCCACTTCAGCAGCGAAAGGCCCCTGACCATGAAATCTCTCTTCGCCGGCCTCCTTCTCGGACTGACCGCCGCCGCGACGCCCGCCGCCGCGGAGACCAAGCTCACCATGTATTATCCGATCGCCGTCGGCGGTCCGCTCACCGAAGTCGTCGATGGAATGATCAAGGGATTCGAGAAAGAGAATCCTGATATCGACGTCGAGGCCGTGTATGCCGGCAACTACGACGACACCCGCATCCGCGCGATTTCGGCGATCAAGAGCGGCCAGCCGGCGCAACTCTCGGTGCTATTCTCGATCGACGCCTATGACCTGATCGAGCAGGACCTGATCGTGCCCTTCGAAGAGGTCGCGACCTCCGAGGAGGACCGCAAGTGGCTCGGCAGCTTCTATCCGGCGCTGATGGCGAACGGAAAGATCGACGGCAAGACCTGGGGCGTGCCGTTCCAGCGCTCCACCATCGTGATGTTCTACAACAAGGACATGTTCCGCGAGGCCGGGCTCGACCCGAACCAGCCGCCGCGCAACTGGGAGGAGATGGCTGCCGCCGCCAAGAAGCTGACCAAGGACGGCCGCTGGGGCCTCATGGTCCCGACCACCGGCTACGCCTACTGGATGTTCCAGTGCTTCGCGATCCAGAACGGCAAGGAGTTGATGAGCGCCGACGGTACCAAGACCTATTTTACCGATCCCGCCGTGGTGGATGCGCTTGCCTTCTGGCGTTCGCTCTCGGCCGAGAAGAAGGTCAGCCCGGAGGGTGCGATCGAGTGGGGCACGCTGCGCCAGGCCTTTACGTCCGGCCAAACCGCAATGATGTGGCACACGACCGGCAACCTCACCGCTGTGAAGAAGGAAGCCAAATTCGATTTCGGCGTCGCCATGCTGCCCGCCAACAAGCAGCCCGGCTCGCCTACCGGCGGCGGCAACTTCTACCTGTTCAAGCAGGCAAAGCCCGACGAGCGCAAGGCCGCACTGAAGCTGATGAAATACATGACTGCGCCGGAGCGCGCCGCACAGTGGTCGATCGCGACCGGTTATGTCGGCGTCAGCCCGGCTTCCTACGAAACCGAAGCGCTGAAGCAGTACGGCAAGGAGTTTCCGCAAGCGATCGTCGCCCGCGACCAGCTCAAGGTGGCGATCCCCGAATTCTCGACCTACGAAACCGGCCGCGTCCGTGAGGCGCTGAACAACGCCGTACAGGCGGCGGTGATCGGCAGCAAGACCCCGCAGGCGGCGCTGAGCGAGGCTCAGGCCACTGCCGACCGGCTGTTGAAGCCCTTCCGGAACTAATCACCTGGAGCTCGCGGGGCCGGCCATGTCGGCTCCGCGACTTTTTCCGCGGGAGCCGTCGTGTCCGATATGTTGAAGCAGGAGCGACGGCGCGCAGCGCTTTATGGCTGGATGCTGCTGTCGCCCGCGCTCGTCCTGCTCACAACCTTCGCCTTCGCCCCCACGGTCGCGACGCTGTGGCAGAGCCTCTACTCGGCCGGCACGAGGCGGCGCCCACCGGCCTTCGTCGGCCTCGATAACTATGCCGACCTGATCGCCGATCTCACGTTCTGGCGCGTGCTCGGCAACAACCTGCTTTATGCCGGCGTCACCGTACCGGCCTCGATCATCATCGCGCTCGGTATGGCGCTCTGGGCCAATGCCAGGATTCCGGCGCGAGCCTTTGCGCGCGTCGCTTATTTCACCCCAACCATGCTGCCGATGATCGCGGCGGCCAATCTCTGGCTGTTCTTCTACACGCCGGGCATCGGTCCCTTCGCCGTCATCGGCCTGGGCTCGGTCAATTGGCTCGGACGGCCCGACACGGCGCTCTGGGCGGTGATCGCCGTAGCGATCTGGAAGGAGGCCGGCTTCTTCATGATTTTCTATCTCGCGGCGCTGCAGACGATCCCGCCCGATCTCAAGGAAGCAGCGCTGATCGAGGGCGCCGGCCGCTGGACCTACACGCGCCGCGTCGTGCTGCCGCTTTTGATGCCGACGACGCTCTTCGTGCTCGTCAACGCGCTGATCAACTCGGTCAGGCTGATCGACCAGCTTTTCGTGCTGACCAAGGGCGGACCCGACAATGCCTCCAAGCTCGTCCTCTACTGGATCTGGGAGCTGGCCTTCTCCTATTTCGATGCGCCGCGTGCCGCGGCCATGACCATTCTCGTGCTGCTGCTCCTCTGCCTCGTCGCAGTCATCCAGTTCGGCTTGATCGACCGGCGGGCGCACTATCGATGAGATCAACGATGCAGCGCTGGTTCAGCCTCGATGCTCTGGGCGCACTCGTGCTCGCCCTCGCCTGGGTCTCGCCCTTGGCATATGCCGTCTGGGCGGCCTTCCATGACGTGGGCGCGGTCGTGGGGCGCGATCTTGCCGCGCCCTGGACGCTCTCGAATTTCCGCGCCGTCTGGCAGCAGGCGCCCTGGCTTGCCTACGCTGCGAATACGGTGCGGCTTGTCACGACAGTGCTGCTCGGCCAGCTCGTGCTCTGTACGCTCGCGGGTTTCGCCTTTGCCCGCTTCGAGTTCCCCGGGCGCGATCTCGTCTTCATCCTCGTTCTGATGCAGCTGTTTATCCTGCCAGAGGTGCTGATCGTCGAGAACTACGCCATTGTCGCAAAGATCGGTCTGTTCGACACCACGCTTGGTATCGCCCTGCCCTACATGGCGAGTGCCTTTGGCATCTTCCTGCTCAGGCAGGCCTTCAAGTCCGTACCAAAGGAGCTTGAGGAGGCGGCGCGCGTCGAGGGCTGTTCGTGGCTCGGCGTGCTCTGGCGCGTCTATATCCCGGCGGCGCGACCGGTCTACCTCGCCTATGCGCTGGTCTCGGTCGCGACGCACTGGAACAATTTCCTGTGGCCGCTGATTGTCACCAACTCGCCGCAGACCCGACCTTTGACCGTCGGCCTCTCGCTCTTCGGCGCGCCCGAGAGCGGCGTCGACATCTCGCTGATCAGCGCCGCGACGCTGATGACGATCGCGCCCCTGGTGCTGGCCTTCGTCATCTTCCAGCGACAGTTCATGCAGGCCTTCCTGACATCCGGGATCAAATGACCCGCCAATAAGCGATATTGAGCTAGCGCAGACGGCAACTCCAAATACGCAATTGTCAGCCGCGGCAGGCCCGACAACAATGCGACCACTGAAAATCAATGATCGGGAGGGTCGAGCGATGCATCCGAAAGGCAAGGTCTGCGTAGTCACCGGAGCAGCAAGCGGCATCGGCGAAGCGGTCGCGCGCGCCTATGCTGAGGCTGGCGCGAAGGGCGTCGTGGTTGCCGACCTTGCCGCCGACAAGCTCGCCGCCGTCGCCGGCGATATCGGTGCCCTCGCCGTCCCGACCGACGTGTCCAAGGAAGCTGACATCCAGGCCCTGATCGCGGCCGCGGAAGCGAAGTTCGGCAATGTCGACGTGTTCTACTCGAATGCCGGGCTGTCACGCCGGGGAATGGAGGATGCGCCCGACGCGGACTGGGACATCAACTGGCGCGTGCATGTGATGAGCCATGTCTGGGCGGCCCGCGCGCTCGTGCCGAAGATGCTGGCGCGCGGCTCCGGCTATCTCCTCAACACCGCGTCCGCCGCGGGCCTGCTCACGTCGCTGAACTCCATGAGTTACGGCGTGACGAAGTCAGCGGCGGTTTCGCTGGCCGAGCATCTCGCCATCCAGTATGGCGACCGCGGCATCCGCGTCTCGGTGCTGTGCCCGCAATCGGTGCAGACCGGCATGACAAAGCCGGGCCCCAGCGCGGCGCGCGTCGACGGCATCATGACCGCGGCCGAAGTCGCGCGTATCGTGCTCGAGGCGATGGAAGCCGAGCGTTTCATGATCCTGTCGCACGCGACGGTGCACGAATATGAGCAGCGCAAGATCTCCAACCGCGACCGCTGGCTTTCGGGAATGCGCCGCTTCCGCATCAAGCTCTACGGCAATCCAGAGGAAAAGCGGGCGTAGCTGGCAGCTCCGGTCGCTGACTCTCTCCCCACTTGCGGCACATATATCTATCTCGAAGATCGCAGCGAACTTGGCGCACTCCCTCTCCCCGTTGGGGAGAGGGTCGGGGTGAGGGGCAGGAACAAACGCCGACGTCGCGATCGCGCGCTGAGAGGGCCTTCGCATCACAACCGCCGCACGCCCTCACCCTAACCCTCTCCCCCGGGGAGAGGGAACATGCCGAACGCGCAGTTGGCTCTTGCTCAAATCTTATGCGATTTCCCTCGCGCAAGCTCCGAGAGTGATCACCGGTACGACGGCATCAGTTGCTGCGGCATCGGCTTGCCGATCGTGATCGCGCCCGACGCACCGAGCGCTTCGATCTTTTCTTTTGCAAGACCAGCGGTACCAAGAACCTCGACGGCGTGTTCGCCGACGCCCGAAACGCGCATCGGACCTGAGCGCTGCGTGCGGCTGAAGGTCGCAAAGCGGCCAGGCGCGGTGAAATACGTGCCGTCGGATGCCGCGCGAATGTGCACAAACTCCTCCTGCGACAATTGCGGATCGCGCAACACTTCCGACACGCGGCGGGCACGGATTGCGGCGACCCCCGCCTCCGCCAGCCGGCGAACGGCTTCATCGCCGGGCAGCGGCGCGAGCACTTCGGCGAGCGCGGCGACCTTGTCGTTGGTGCCGTTCAGCTTGATGCCGGCCTTCGCGAGCGTCTCTTTCGAGACTTGCTCGGGTGAGGTTGCCTGCACGCGAATCCAGCCGTCGCTGGTCTGATAGAAGCGATCGAGCCAGCCGCAGCCGCGATGGTTTTCGCTGCCTTTCACCAGCGCCGGGCGGCCCTGATAGCGGACGAGTTCTTCCGCCTGCAGATAGGTGGCCGTCGCGGCGAGCGAATTCCAGATGCGTTGTCCCTCGCCGGTCTTCTCCCGGTGATAGATGCCGAGCACACTGGCGAGCACGCACATCGCCGCGGTGGTCACGTCGATAATGGCGATAGTATTCGCGACCGGTTCGTCGGCGCCGGCCTGCGTCGTCATCATGCCGCTCATCGCCTGAAGCACCATGTCGACTCCCGGCAGGTGCGACAGCGGCCCGCCCTCGCCATATGCCGACAGCGAGACCGTGATCACACCTTCCTTCAGCGAGTTCAGTTTCTCGTAGTCGATGCCGAGCTTCTTCGTGACGCCCGGCCTGAGCGAGTCGATGACCACGTCACTGACCTTGACCATCTCGTAGAAGGCCTCGCGCGCGTCCTTGTTCTGCAGGTCCATGCCGACGCTGCGCATGCCGCGATTGTAAGTGAAGCCGGTGGCGCGGAACGGATCGCCGGTCAACGGCTCTACCTTGATGACGTCGGCCCCGAGCTCCGACAACAGCGAACCGCAGTAGGGGCCGGCAACGAAGGTGCCCATGTCCAGGATACGGTAGCCGGCCAGCGGGCCGGGACGCAGGAGCGGCGTCTTTTCGGGCCGCGGTGGCGACGGCCGCACGGTCACTTTGCCGTTGTCGGCGCCGGCCGCCGGCGCCGGTCCGTGCACCCTGCCCGGCGTCCGGGTGAGATTGATCGGAATGCCCGGCATCGCCGTAGCGCCGCGTTTCGAATCCTCCACCTCGGCGCGCATGCCGATTGCCTTCACCTGCGGATGATCGAGCCACTTCTCGGTCGGCCCGATCTTGCCGCACGGTATGCCGAGGTCGCTGATCATCTTGATGAGATCGTCGAGGTTGTGCTTGAGAAACTCCCTCTGGATCTTCTCCTTGGCCCAGTCGACGTTGGCCGCGAGCACGAGATTGGCGATGTTGCCGCCCATCCGCTCTTCCTTCAGCATGTCGCCAAGACCCAGCGCATTGATGAGCCAGGTCTCGAACTTGCCGCCGAGCGCGCCGCACGCGATCCACTGCCCGTCCTTGGTGGCGTAACGGGTGTAGGTCGGATGCCGGCCGCCGGTACCAACGGCGGTGCTCGGGTCGGGATTGTCCGGATTGACCGTCAGCGCGCCAACGGCCGCTTCCATCACCGCGTTGATGCCGGTGACCGTCACCGTCTGGCCGAAGCCGGAGCGCTCGCGCTCGATCAACGCTGCAACCGTGCATACGGTCGCCCACAAGCCTTGCACGTAGAGCAGATGCGGAAACACCGAGTCGATTGGTCCGCCGTCGGTCGACGATTGACGGCAGGCGACACCGCCGGCCGCGGCAAGCAGGCCTTGCGATTCATGACCGCCGGCCCACGGCGGGGCGGTCTGGGTATAGGGCGGCATCTTGACGATGAGAAGCCGCGCATTGCGTTTCGAGAGAACGGCGCTCGCGAGATTGAAGCGGGCAAAGGTCGCCTCGTCCCGAATGATGCAGATGTCGCAACCTGCGATCAGGTCACCGAGCCAGCGGCACTGCTCGGCATTCGCCGGATCGACGATGACGCTCTTCTTGCCGCGGTTCCACATCGAAAAGCCGGGCTGCTCGCGACCGGAATCGCCGCCGGGCGGCTCGACCTTGATCACCTCAGCACCGAAATCCGCCATGAACATGCCGGTGATCGGCCCGGCGATGCCGTCGGTCAGGTCCACGACCTGCAAGGTCCCAAGTACTTCCATTCCAGCGTCCCTTCCCGAAAGAAAATTTTGTGCTTGGTTGCCTATAGCAAATTGTGCAGGGTGACACGCGTCGTTCGAGCACGTTTGACCGAATGGCGGCTTGCGTCGCCTGCATACGAGCTGACGACCGGCAACGGTTGCGCTGCAGAAGAGCGGGCGCAAAGCAAGCAAACGTTGGATCAGGGCAAGGAAACGAAACTGATGAAACTGGATTCGTCGATTTCTGCGGTCATCACCGGCGGCGCGTCGGGACTCGGTGCCGCGACGGCGCGGCTTTTGGCCTCGCATGGCGTCCGGGTCGGTATTTTCGATCTGAACGAGGAGCTTGGCGAGGCGCTCGCCAAGGAAATCGGCGGCGTGTTCTGCAAGGTCAATGTCACCTCCTCACCGGAGGTCGATGCAGGCTTCGCGAAGTCCCGCGCCGCCATCGGCCAGGAGCGTATCCTCGTCAATTGCGCGGGCGTCGGTGGCTCCGTGAAGACGGTGTCGCGTGACAAGCAGACGCGTGAGATCAAGGAGTACCCGCTCGATAATTTCGAGCGGATCATCCAGGTCAATCTGATCGGCACCTTCCGCTGCATCACCAAGAGCGCCGCCGGCATGCTGAAGCTTGAAGCGCTGCCAGACGGCGACCGTGGAGCGATCGTCAACACCGCATCCGTCGCCGCCGAGGACGGCCAGATCGGCCAGGCCGCCTACACCGCCTCGAAGGCCGGCATCGTCGGCATCACGTTGACGGTCGCGCGCGATCTTTCAAGCGAGGGCATTCGCTGCAACACGATCCTGCCCGGCATCTTCGATACTCCGCTGCTCGCCCGAGCTCCGGAAAACGTGAAGGCAGCGCTCGCGGCGCAGGTGCCGTTCCCACGCCGCCTTGGCCGGCCGGAAGAGTACGCGCACCTAGCGCACACCATGATCACCAACGGCTACTTCAACGGCGAGGACGTACGCCTCGACGGCGCCATCCGCATGGCACCGCGCTGACTTCCGGAGAAACGGATCATGACCGAAGCACTGATTATCGACGCATGCCGCACCCCTCGCGGCATCGGCAAAGCCGGCAAGGGCGCGCTCTCCGACATTCATCCGCAGCAGCTCGGAGCGACCGTGCTGCGCGCGCTGGCTGACCGCACCGGCATCAATACCGCCGACATCGACGACATCATCTGGGGCACCAGCGCCCAGGTCGGCCCGCAGAGCGGCGACATGGGGCGCATGTCGGCGCTGGACGCGGGCTACGACGTGCGCGCGAGCGGCGTGACGCTCGACCGGTTCTGCGGCTCGGGGATCACCGCAGTGAACATGGCCGCGGCCTCGGTCATGTCGGGCCAGGAAGACCTCATGATCGCCGGCGGCACCGAGAAGATGTCGATGGCGACGCGCCGCGGCGACGGACCGATGATGATGGATTCCGGCAACCTGCGCCTGCGCGCACTACACCCTCAGTCGCATCAGGGCGTCTGCGCCGATGCGGTCGCGACCCTTGAAGGCATCAGCCGCGAAGACACCGACCGCCTCGCGCTCTTGAGCCAGCAACGCGCCGCAAATGCGATCAAGAATGGCTATTTCGACAGGAGCCTGGTGCCGGTGCATCGCGAGGACAGCAGCCTCGCGCTCGATCGCGAGGAATATCCGCGTCCGCAGACGACACTGGAAGGGCTTGCAAGCCTGAAGCCCGCCTTTCCGGCAGTCGCCGACTTTGCCCTCGACGAAAAGGGCACGACCTATCGCAAGCTGATCCTCGATAAGTATCCGGACCTCGAGATCAATCACATTCACCATGCCGGAAACTCCTCCGGCGTGGTGGACGGTTCTGCCGCCATCCTGTTGGCGTCGCCGTCATATGCGAATTCGCATGGCCTGAAGCCTCGCGCCCGCGTGGTCGCCATGGCCAATATGGGCGACTCGCCGACGCTGATGCTGAACGCGCCGGTGCCGGCCGCGCGCAAGGTGCTGGCGAAAGCCGGTCTCACCGAGGACGACATCGACCTGTGGGAGATCAACGAGGCATTCGCCGTCGTTGCGGAAAAATTCATCCGCGACCTGAAACTTGATCGCGACAAGGTCAACGTCAATGGCGGCTCGATCGCGCTCGGCCACCCGATCGGCGCAACCGGCTCGATCCTGATCGGCACCCTGCTCGACGAACTGGAACGACGGGACCTGCGCCGCGGCCTCGTGACCATGTGCGCCGCCGGCGGCATGGCCCCCGCCATCATCATCGAGCGGGTGTGAGAAAGCGCCAATACGATTGGAGTCGTCCCTGCGAAAGCAGGGATCCATAGCCACCAAGGCAGATTGCAATCGAAGCAGCTATCACTGCAAGACGACAATCGCTCCCGGTATCATTGATGGTGGTGTGCATGGGTCCCTGCTTTCGCAGGGACGACATTCATTGGAGGCGACTGGCGACCGATCACGTATCGCTAGCACGTCGAGCTACCTCACTCCCGGTTTGTCGCGGTCGAGACCCTTCGCGGCGAGGTCATCGAGATAGCCCTGGAAGCGCCCTTCCGCATTCAGGCCGAGTTCGCGCAGGAACGCCCACGAATAGATGCCGCTGTCGTGCATGTCGTCGAAACCGATCCGCACAGCGTAGTTGCCGACCGTATCGACTGACAGGATCTGCACGCTGCGCTTGCCGCCCACGGTTTTGCGCTGCGCCTCGGAGTGGCCCTGCACTTCAGCGGACGGGCTCGTCACCCGCAAGAGCTCTGCGGACAACCGAAAGCGAACACCGTCGTCGAAGCTGATTTCGAGCGACTGCCGGTCCTTGAGCAGACGGATCTCGACCGGCCACGGCTCAGCGGTTGCGGCGTCGCTCACGCGGCAGCCTCCGTCTTTTCGATCATGAACACGAAGAGCTTGTCGGCACGCTCCGTGAGCTCGACGCGGTCGCCGGTCTCGCGGATCAGGTTCGGGATGTCGATCACCGACAGCGGATCAGTGCAATGCACTTCCAGCCGGTCTCCGGCCTTGAGCGCTTTTAACGCCTTGCGCGTTTTCAGCACCGGCAGCGGGCAGCGAAGTCCGGTGAGATCGAGCTTGGTCATCGTCATGTATCCTAGATGCGGTACGGCGCCACCCCGGTCAACCGCGGCGGCTGCGACGAAAGCGCAATCAGCCGCGCCTTGTTGCAGACCGAAATTGCTCGTAGATTTCAGCCAGTTCGTTGCGGAGGGGATCATGAAGATCTTCATTGCGGCCGTGCTGTTTGCCACCGTCGCGGCAGTCGGCATGTCGGTCGTGCTCAACCACTATCAGCGCGACAGCTATGCCAGGTTCACAACCGAGGGCGCCCGCGTCGGCGACCCGGGCCACAATCTCATCGGGCCCGGCTGACGGCGTTCTCAAGCGAGCACCGGCCAGGCAAAAAAGCGGACGGTCTGGCCCGGCGTGACCTCGCGGACATCTTCGCCGAGTTCGACAAGCCCGTCGCTATCGACCAGCGACGAGATCAGACCCGCGCCTTCGCGCGGAAACTTCACCGCCTCGAGCACACCATCGCCCGCTTTACGCAGGCTGGCCCGGACATACTCCCGGCGGCCCGCCTTCTTCCGATAGGCGAACGCAGCGCGCAGAAGCACCGGCGCCACATCGCCCCGTGAGCCGCCGGAGAGTGCCAACACGGCAGGGCGGACGACGTAGGTGAAGGTCACAAAGCTCGCGACCGGATTGCCGGGAAGCCCAATGAAGGGCGTGCCGCTGATCACCCCCATGGCCACCGGGCGACCGGGCTTGATCGCCATGCGCCACAGCACCAGCCGACCGACGCTCTCGACTGCGGCCTTGACGTGATCTTCCTCGCCTGTGGACACGCCGCCCGACGTGAGGATCAGATCATGACGGCTGGCGGCGTCTTTCAGTGCGTTCGCCAGCAACTCGCGGTCGTCGCGCAAGATGCCGAGGTCGCTGACATCGCAACCAAGCCGCTTCAGCATCGCCATCAGCATGTAGCGGTTGGAATCGAACAGCTGCATGCTTGCCCGCGCAGTGCCAGGCGAGACGACTTCGTTGCCAGTGGAGAACACCGCGACGCGCGTCCGCCGCCGCACGTCGATCTGGGTCAGGCCAAGCGCCGCCGCGAGAGCGATGTCCTGCGGCCGCAGCCGGCGACCCGCGGGAAGCGCGACGTGCCCCACGGGAATGTCCTCTCCCGCAGGTCGCACATTGGCGCCGGGCTTCAGCCCGGCTGGCAGGACCACCCGTCCCTGCTCGTCGATCCGCACATCCTCCTGCATGAACACGGTATCGGCGCCGCCCGGCATCGGTGCGCCGGTGAAGATGCGCACCGCCTCGCCTGGCGCAATCGTCGCCGGCGCCGCGGCGCCCGCCTGCACGCGCCCCGTTACCGCGAAGGCGCGCTCGGCATCCTTCGGCAGATCGGCGCTGCGGACGGCATAGCCGTCGACGGCAGAGTTCATGAACGGCGGCAGCGGCAGCGTCGCCACGATCGGTGCTGCAAGAAACCGCCCATCGGCGGAAAAAAGGTCGGCGCTTTCGATTTCCTCGACCGCGCTGAGGCGTGCCGCGATGATTGCAACAGCTTCGTCGACCGACATCAGTGGGCCGCCGAACGCAAAGCAGTCATCGGAGAGTTGGGCCATGGTCAGCCGTCCTGCGGCTCGCGGGCGAGCACGTCGGCAACCGGGACCGCATACTTGCGCACCATTGCCGCGACGCCTTCGATGTCATCGAGATGCACCGACGGCAGACCGCGCTCCAGCGGCCCGTCGGTGGCGATGCCGACGATCAGGGGATCATGCGGATAAAGCAGCGGCTTGCCGTTGCCGACGCGATGCACTTCGATCTTGCGCGGCGTCGTAGCCTTATATCCCTCGACGATTACGAGGTCGACCGGCGAAAGCTTCGGCAGCAATTCGCGCAGCGTCAGTTCCGATGCGCCGCGCAGTTCATGCATGAGCGCAAAGCGCCGTTCCGAGGAAATCAGCACCTCGGTCGCCCCAGCCTGGCGATGCATCCACGAATCCTTGCCGGGTGTATCCAGATCGAAACGATGGTGGGCATGCTTGATGGTCGAGACCCGCAACCCCTCGCTCACGAGCTGCGGCACGAGCCGCGCCAGCAGCGTCGTCTTGCCAGCGCCGCTCCAGCCCGCGAGACCGATCACCTTCATTGCTCAACTCCGAACGCAAACGCAAAGCCCGCCCGGCAAGCCGGACGGGCGAGCATACCTAATCTGATCGATGGCCCGCTACTCGGCAGGCATGCCCCGGGGCGGCGCTCCCGCTGGCGTCCGGCCCTTCGCCTGCTCTTCCTCGACCCAGAGCGCATGGTGCTCCTTGGCCCAGTTGACGTCGACCTGGCCGGTTCCCATGGCGTCGAACGCGCCCTCCATGCCGACCGAGCCGATATAGATGTGGGCCAGGATGCCGGCGATGAACAAGAGCGCGACAATCGCGTGGACCACCGTCCAGATCTGCAGGCTGGTGACGTCGCCCGCCTGGTACGGGAACAGCAGGAACCAGCCGGACAGCGACATCAGCACCCCGCCGATGATCACCATCCAGAAGATTCCCTTCTGGCCGGCATTGAAGCGCTTCGCCGGCGGATGCTGTCCATTGCGCAACAGGCCGCCGCCCGCTTTGATCCAGTTCCAGTCCATCCTGGACGGGATGTTGTCCTTCACCCAGACCGCGAACATGGTCGCGATGCCGAGCATGAACGGAAACGCGAGGTAGTTGTGCGCGAGCTTGCCCCAGTGCGTCAGCATGGAAAACGCTTCCGGACCGATCAGCGGCAGCAGCAGCGAGCGACCGAAGCTGATGTTCAGGCCCGACAGGCCGAGGATGATGAAGCAGGTCGCGGTCACCCAGTGCATGAAGCGCTCGAAGCTCGCAAAGCGAAGGATCGTCCTGCCGGAGAATCCTTTCTCGATGCGGATGCGGCCGCGTATCAACAGGAACGCCGCGAGCAGGACCGTCATGCCGATGATCGCAATGCCACCGATCCAGGGCAGCATGCTGCGCTGAAAGTCGCGCCATTCGCGCCCTGCGGGCTGGATGAGGCTCGCCGCCATCCGGTCAGGAATAGTGAT
This sequence comes from Bradyrhizobium sp. LHD-71, assembly GCF_031157255.1. Taxonomy (GTDB): domain Bacteria; phylum Pseudomonadota; class Alphaproteobacteria; order Rhizobiales; family Xanthobacteraceae; genus P52-10. The sequence continues at coordinate 66,606 of NZ_JAVIFX010000029.1, forward strand.
GCGTCCGGTGACCTTCTCGCCGGCCTTCAGCGCCTCCAGCAGCTTGTCTTCGTGCACCGCCTGGTCGGTGGGCTTGAACGAGAGCTGGGCGGCCGCGGGCGCAGCGACGGCGAACATCAGCGCGAATGCAAGGCAAAGCGGCGCGAGGATCGATCTGAGATGTGAAACGACACTGGGCATCGGCGCTATGACCTTCCAGTTTCCGGCGGCATTCGCCCTAGCCGGTGGGTGAATCACTGTAGGCGGTCTTCCAACCCCACATGCCGCTGCCGTAACCGCGCTTCATCACACGCTCCTTGTAGATCTCGGCGATGATCGCGCCGTCGCCGGCGAGCAAGGACTTGGTGGAGCACATTTCCGCGCAGATCGGCAGCTTGCCTTCGGCCAGACGGTTCTGGCCATATTTGGCGTACTCGGCCGGCGTGGAATCTGCTTCCGGACCACCCGCACAGTACGTGCACTTGTCCATCTTGCCACGCGAACCGAAGTTGCCGACCTTCGGGTACTGCGGCGCGCCGAACGGACAAGCGTAGAAGCAGTAGCCGCAGCCGATGCACAGATCCTTCGAGTGCAGCACGACACCGTCTGCCGTGGTGTAGAAGCACGACACCGGACAGACCGCCGCGCACGGCGCATCGGTACAGTGCATGCAGGCCATCGACACCGAGCGTTCGCCCGGTTTTCCGTCATTGATGGTAACGACACGGCGGCGGTTGATACCCCACGGCACGTCGTGCTCGTTCTTGCAGGCCGTGACGCAGGCGTTGCATTCGATGCAACGGTCGGCATCACACAGGAATTTGACGCGGGCCATTGTCTGATCTCCTCATCACGCCGTTGCGATCTGGCAAAGCGTGACCTTGCCTTCGTGCATGCCGGTCACCGGGTCGTAGCCATAGGACGTGATCGTGTTGACGCTTTCGCCGAGCACGATCGGATCATTGCCCTTCGGGTACTTGCTGCGCTGATCGACACCCTGGAACCAGCCGGAGAAGTGGAACGGCATGAACGCGACGCCCTTGCCGACCCGTTCGGTGACGAGAGCCTTGACCCGCGTCTTCGAACCGTTTTCCGGCCCCGTGACCCACACCCAGCCGCCGTCCCTTATGCCGCGCTCGGCGGCGTCGGCCGGATTGATCTCGACGAACATGTCCTGCTGCAACTCGGCGAGCCACCGGTTGGAGCGCGTCTCCTCGCCGCCACCCTCATATTCGACCAGACGGCCGGAGGTGAGGATGATCGGAAACTGCTTGGCGAGCCCCTTCTCCACTGCCGCCTTCTGAATCGAGAAGCCGATATTGGGCATCCGGAATTCGCGCGCGTCCGGCCGCGTCGGATACTTGGCAACGAGATCGGGTCGGGCCGTGTAGATCGGTTCGCGATGCACCGGCACCGGATCGGGCAGATTCCAGGCGACCGCACGTGCCTTGCCGTTGCCGTAAGCCATCACGCCATGTTCGAGCGTCACGCGGATGATGCCACCCGACAGGTCGACGGCCCAGCCGACGGCGTCCGGGTTGTTGCCGCCGATCCGGTTGATCGTGGCAAGCTCCGCTTCGGTGAGATCCTTGTCCCAGCCAAGCTTCTTCAGCACGCCGTAGGTGAACTCGGGATAGCCATCGGTGATCTCCGAGCCGACGCTGTAGGAGCCTTCCGACAGCAGGTTCACAGGCTTCACCGATCCGTCCGGCTGCTTCTCTTCGTAAACGACGCCGAAGCGGGCGCGGAATGTGCCGCCGCCGTCCTTCACGTGCAGGTTGGTGTTGTAGAGCGTGTGCGTGCCCGGATGCCTGATCTGTGGCGTGCCCCAGCATGGCCACGGCAGGCCGTAATAATCGCCGCCGATCTCGGGCTCGTCCGCCTTGGCGCGCAGCGTCACCAGGTCGAACTTGTCCTGGTACTTCATATGCGCCTTCAGCCGCTCGGGCGACTGACCGGAATAGCCGGTCGAGAAGCCGCCGCGGTTGATCTCACGCAGCAGGTCCTCGGGCTCCGGCCGCTTGTTCTCGACCTTGATGTTCTTGAACATCTGGTCCGCAAAGCCGAGCTTCTCCGACAGACGGTAGATGATCTCGTAATCGTCCTTCGATTCGAAGATCGGTTTGACGATCTGCTCGCCCCATTGCAGCGAGCGGTTTGAAGCGGTGCGCGATCCTGAGGTCTCGAACTGGGTGCAGGCCGGCAGCAGATAGGTGCCGTTCCTGCGGTTCGAAATCGCAGCGAACGTGGTCGGGTGCGGATCTGCGACCACGAGCAGCTCGAGCGCCTCGAGCCCCTTCACCATCTCCGTCATGCGGGGAATGGTGTTGCCGCCATGCCCCATCACGACCACGCCTTTCACGAGGTCGCGTTGATCGACGTCGTCGGGCTTGGCGAGTGTCGCGTCGAACCAGCGGGTCCAGGGAATACCCGGCAATTCCATGTTCTGCTTGCGGGTGCGCGCAGGTCGTCCGGCCTTGGCCGGCACTTCATCAAAGCGCGACTGCAGGAAGTCGTAGCTCACCTCCCAGACGCGCGCCCAGTGTCGCCAGGCGCCTTCGACGAGGCCGTAGTAGAGGGGCAGCGAGGTGATATCGAGGCCGATATCGGTCGCGCCCTGCACGTTGCAGTGGCCGCGGAAAATGTTGGCGCCGGACCCGTATGAGCCGACATTGCCGGTCGCCAGCAGCAGGTCGCAATAGGCGCGGACGTTGGCAGTGCCGATCGTGTGCTGCGTGCCGCCCATGCACCAGACGAACGCTGCCGGCTTCTGCTTGGCGAAGGTCTCGGCGACCTTCTTGAGCTGCTCTCCGGGAATGCCGGTAACGCGCTCGACTTCGTCCGGGGTCCACTTGGCGACCTCGGCGCGGATCTGATCCATGCCGTACACGCGCTGGGCGATGAATTGCTTGTCTTCCCAGCCGTTGGCGAAGATGTGATGCAGCATGCCCCAGATCACGGCGATGTCGGTGCCGCCGCGGAAGCGCACATACTCGGTCGCGTGCGCGGCCGTCCGCGTGAAGCGCGGATCGAGCACGAACACGGTCGCGCGGTTGAGCTCCTTGCCGGTCAGGATGTGCTGCAGCGACACCGGGTGGGCTTCAGCGGCGTTCGACCCCATGAAGATGACGGTCTTCGAGTTGCGCATGTCGTTGTAGGAGTTCGTCATCGCGCCATAGCCCCAGGTGTTCGCGACACCTGCGACGGTGGTGGAATGACAGATGCGCGCCTGGTGGTCGATCGAGTTGGTTCCCCAGAAGGCCGCGAACTTGCGCAGCAGATAGCCGCCTTCGTTGGAGAACTTCGCCGAGCCAAGCAGGTAGACCGAGTCCGCGCCGGACTTCGCGCGAATCTCGAGCATCTTGTCGCCGATCTCGTTGATCGCCTGATCCCACGAGAGCCGCTGCCACTCGCCGTTGACGAGCTTCATCGGATATTTCAGGCGCCGGTCGCCATGCACCAGCTCGCGCACCGACGCGCCCTTGGCGCAGTGCGAACCGCGATTGATCGGGCTGTTCCAGCCGGGCTCCTGGCCGACCCAGACGCCATTCTGCACTTCGCCGATCACAGTGCAGCCGACTGAGCAGTGCGTGCAGACGTTCTTTCTGATCTCCGTCGGCGCGCCGATGATCTGCGGCCCGGCTTCCGCCTTGCGCACACTACCAGGCGGCAGCAGGCCGAGCGCTGCAGTGCCGCCGGCGGCAAGGCCGGAGCGGCGCAGAAACGTGCGGCGGTCAAGAACGCCTGATGCGAGGCCCGCGGCGACGCCCTGCAGACGCGCCCGGCCCGCCGATCCTTCCCTTCGCTTCATCAACATGGGCGTGCATCCATCAGTAGCGGTTGACGCGATAGAATGTCTTGACTTCTTCGGTCTCGCGGTAGCGCGCCTTCGTTTTCTCGGCGCCCGTTTCACTGTCGGCCTTTGCTGCGAGCGGTACCGCGGCGGCGGCAGCGGCCGAGCCGCCAAGCAGGAAGAAGCCGCGCCGGTTGAGGCGCGCGCGGTCCGACGCCTTGGCGTCAGAAGCTTTGCTGCCGGTTTGCTTGCTCATCGCGATGTCCTCCCGTCGAATCTGTTCGCGCCCGCGTCCGTCAGGACAGCGCGAACGCCTCCGATTCCAACTCCATGAAGATGCGGCCGACACGGCCGACCGGGCGGTAGAACGCCGCCGACTTCGACTGCTCGAGGTCGGCGAACATCCGCGCCGCCCAGGGCCGCAGATGACGTTCGAAGAATTTTGCCTGTTCGGCGAAGTCGGCCTCGAACAGGCCGCCGGCGAGGCCGGACATCACTTCGCACAGGATTGCAATGTGATCCTCCGGCTCGCCGACCGCGTCAGCGCGCGCGATGCCAAGCCGGTCGAGGTCCTCGCGCACACGCGCCAGTGGCCGCTCATGCAGAAAGCCGGTCAGATAATACGAGGCGTAGGGCAGCACTTCGCCGCGACCGACACCGACGAAGAGGTTGAAGAACTCGTTGCTGATCGCGTCATCGCCCACAGAGGCCGCCGCCGTCGCCAATTCGATGTGCGCCATGCCGAACTCGGATGCGTCGCCCTTCAACGTCGCAATGCGCGAAAGTGTGTCGGCGTCGGGTGCCTTGCCGAGCAGCAGCGCGAGCAATCCGTATTCGGCGGCGCGCTGCTGGTCGATCTCGTCGATATCGTCTGATTGTCCGGTCATCGGCACGGCATCGTTCGCATTGCCGTAGATATCGGGACGAAGGATGAAGCGGGAAACATTGGTCAGCGCTTCGACTGCAAGCACGCGCTCGGCTGGAATTCGCGACCAGTTGGACACAGAGGGCTGGGCTATGCCGATCGCGCGCGCAAGAGACGCTACGCCGCCGGCAGCCTGGATGGCCTGCTCTAGTCCAATGTCCCGCATCGTCTAGGCCATATCCCCGCAAACGCGCCCTTGAGCTGGACCAACTTCGTTCAGAACCGAACTAAGCGTCTGTTATCCGAACCCTTTCCCGACAGTTTAGAACTGGTCTATTTCCAAAAGCTAGTAGCCATAGGTCTTAGCTATGGCGCCACAAGGTCTTAGCGATGTGCTCGTTACTTCGGCCGCGCGCTGCCGTGCCGGCGCGAATTTTGTTGCGATGCAAAAGAGCCCAGCGCATCTTGCGGGCGATCTGATTCGTCGTCCGCCGCCGTACCTCTGCGATCGGCGTCCTCGCCCGTGTCGGACAATCTAACCGATGGCGCCTGTGCGTCAGGCGCCGGCACATACCCGGCGGCCTCCTCCGAAGCAACCTCTCCTGAGCCCGCGTCTCCTTCCGCGTCCACAGCCTTTTGCACTGCCGGCGCGGATGCGTCCCCCATGCCCATGACCTGCGACACCATGCGCGCGATATCGGTGCCCGGCGCGAGTTCGCCGGCGCCCGGCACCCCGCCTGGGGTGTTCCAGTCATAGGCGTAGTCGAGCGCGGGATTGACGTAGTTGCGGATTGCGGGATCAAGCGCCCAGGATTTTCGCAGCGCCGCATTGCGAATACTGTCGGGAACGCCCTTGCGGAAGAACACCGACATGTCGGTGTCAGCCGTCAGGTCCTCGAGCTTTGGCAGGCTTGCAAGATCAAACGGCGGTTCGGCGTCGCCTGGAGGCGCCGCTTCCGCCTCTTGCGCTGCCGCATCGCGCTTTTCTACGTCGACGTCCAGCTTGCCGGCATCGCGCTTGCGCTGCGACCAGCGTGCGAGAAAGCCTTTCTCGTCCTCGCTCATCCGCCGCTCCCGTCATTCTGCTTCGGTTTGCGCATGATCTCGTCCCGGATACCTCCGTACTTTTCGGGCTCATGCGCGGTCCGGTCCACGCCGGCGATCCAGGTTGGCACGATCGCGCTTGCGCTTCTGGAACACCCGCTCGACATGAAACGCGTCGACGAACGCGGCGATCCACGCCGCGATCTCCGGCGGCATTGGCACCGTACCGATCACCTCGGTGCCGCTCTCGAACAGCGCTTCACCTTCCGTCGGATCGGCCGTGACCTTGGTCAGTTCAAGCTCTGCGCCGCCACCCTGCTGACGCAGGGCAACCCACACGCGCGGCTCACCGTCCATCAGGTTGTCGCGATAGTTGGCAGTCTCCGCGCTGAACAGGTCGATATTCGCCGACCCCGCATAGTACAGCGTCGTGCCGTCCTCGCTCGCCAATGTGCTCCACGGCGCAGTCTCCGGCACCTGCTCGAGCAGCATTACTGGCGCCCACACGTGGTCGACCCACGGATTGTCGACTGCCCGGCGGCGCACCACAACTCCGACTTCGCGCGATGACTGAGTCATGCTTTTAGCCCGTTGCCTTGATCATGCCGCCTGCCCTGCGGCCAGCGGCAAGCCCGCGATCAGGTTCTGCGGCTTGAATCGCACAATCCTGTCCGCGTCCATGGCCAGAATAAGATAGACCGGCTTCTCACTAACCCGCGGATCCACAAGCGCGGCGTCGGCGATGCCGAGCCGCATCAAGGCGATGACCCGCTCGGCAGCGTCCGCGCTCAACCGCTCACCGTTCCACAACGCGTTGCCAATCCGCGTGCCCTCGCTGTCGAGACCGATGAACCAGCGCCAGTCACGGTCCTCGATCGAGGCGACGATCTCGACCGTCGTGGTCACGCCCGTCAGGTGGGAAATCCACCGCTCGATCGCACGACACAGTCCCGCGCGAGCATTCGGATTGCTGCCGAGATTCATCGCCATTGCGTGCGCATCCGAGCGCGACCAGTAGGTCCAGGCGTTCTCGTCGTCCATCACGTCCATTTCGCCGAACGCCTGCGGCTGCAACATCGCGGATAGCGGCGAGGCATGCAGATCGTGCCGGGCGTGCTCCTGACTCTCTACCGTCTCTGCGTCGGCGAGCAACAGCGCGCCTTCGTGCATCGCTGCCTTCTGGCTGCGATAGAACAGCTCGGCAGCGCGCAGCACGTATGGGTCCTCACAGCCCTCGAGCGCATTGCGCAGAATCAAGTGGGCAAGCTGCGACAGAAAGATCGGCGGCAGGTCGGAGGCCCCCTTGCGCGCAAGCGCCACATACAGCGCTTCCAGTGACGGCGCCGCAACGAGCCGATCGCGAAACGCGACCATGAAGGTCCAGTTCTCGCGCGCATCCGGATCGGCAAGCGCTGCGATCTCGGACCGGGCGACGGGACGGAACGGATCGGCCATCAGACTTGCGTGCAGAGTCCGCTCGGCCTCGCAGGCATCATCCGGCGGCATCAATTCGGGCCGCGCCAGATAAGCCATGACGAGTTCCGGCGTGACGATGAGACCGCCGTGGTCGGCGCGTCGCGTCAGGTGATGGCCGGATGCAACCCAGAATTCTCTCATTTGCGGTCCGCCTCGATCAGTCCGCGCAGATCCACTTGCTCGACCTCGTCTTCGACACCCTCGACCTCATGGAATGTGAATGCCCGCGCATGCGCATGCAGTCCGTCGCCGCCCGCCACCATTTCGCGCGGCCGCAAAGTGCGGAAACGTTCGCGGATCCCCCCGTCTTCCACCGCGCGTTGAACTGCGAGCAATGTCTGCGGCGCATGATCGCAAAGCGACGCGGCGAACGCGACCTCCGCTTCCGCGGCAGCTCGCGCGGCGTCCGCATCGGGCGCGCCGAATCTCGCCAGCAGTTGCGCCGCCAGCCGCGCAACCGCCGCATCCTTTTCCGCCTCCGTAGCCTCGGTAACGATTGCGAGCGTCGACCAGCCGAGGCTTTCGATTCCGAGAAATCCCGAACGCAAAGCGACGCGCTGCTTCTGCTCAAGTGCCGCCGGATCGCAGTCGAAGAACACGAACGCACCCGAGACCGCCCATTCTCCAGGCTCGGCTGCGCGCTCGAACACGAACGTGTCGGAAGGATCGAGCCTGATCGTGCGCGGCAGTTTCAGCATGGCCGTTCTAATCCCAACCTCGGGCCACGGTGCTCGCGATCGTACCACGCGACTTTCGCCAGCGCATCGACGAGCCCAACGCGTTGCGGCGCGCGGCTCGCCGGCAGGTTGAGCAGGAGATCGCCGTTCTCGTCGATGCCGCGCTGCTCCCCCGCCTTGCCCTTTGGCAGCCGCTGAAGATAGTCCCGCGCGACCGGCGCAAAGCCGCGCTCGCCCCAGCGGTCGAATCCGGTCATCAGGTGGCGCGCGAAGCTCTCGACGATGGCGTCGGTCTCGATCATCTGGAAACCTTCACCGAGCAGCGACACGCCCGATGCCGACTGCACCTCATCGAGATGCGCCATGTCGGCGGCCCGCAGCATGGCGCCGAAGACGAGCCAGGCCGGCACGCCGGCTTCCGCGCAATCCGGCGGCCAACCAAGGCGGCCTCCGCCCAGCAGTCCGCCGTCGAAGATGACGGTATCCGGCCACGAGAAGGTCACTTCGCGTTCGGGCGGACAATGCGCGGCAATGGCATCGCCAACCGCGTTCATTCCGGCAAACAGCGCGCGGCGCGCCGAGCGCAGCGGCTCCTCCGGTTCCAGCACCACGGCAAACTCGACGAGATCGTAGCGTCGCACCCAGACCAGTGTGCCGGCGCCTGACTGGGTCGCGATCGTGCAGGCATGGGCGAAGGCGTCGCCGTGCTCGCGCAGTGCGACCAAAGTATAGCCCGGGGGCAGATCGAGCGACTGATCCGCGAATGCTGCGCGCGAAATCATCATCTGAAGAAATTTTCCCTACGCCCTTTGTATTTGGGCGGTCTATGCTATCTGGGTCAAGATCGCGTCCGACAAACCGCGGGCTTCGCACGCGCGAGAAGAGGCGCGAAGGGAGATGCTGCGTTGGCGCAGGGAAAGCAACCGCATCTGTTCATCTGCAGTTGCGAGAAGAGCATGCCGCTCGACGCGCAGACGATCAGCCGCGCGTGTTCCGCCCATCTCACGCTGGCGAACCAGTTGTGTGGCACCGATCTCACGCAATTCAAAGCAGCGCTCACACCCGACAGCAAGATCACGATCGCGTGTACACAGGAAGCGCCGCTGTTCAGCGAGGTCGCCGAAGAGCTGGCGCGGCCAACGCCGACCTTCGTCAACGTCCGCGAGACCGCTGGCTGGTCGAGCGATGCAGAGGCAGCCGGACCCAAGATGGCGGCGCTGATTGCGGCTGCGGCCGAAGAGATGCCGCCGGTCGCCCTGGTAACGCTCGAGAGCAACGGCGTCGTTCTCATCTATGGGCGCGACGAGGTTGCCGTCGAAGCAGCGGAACGTCTCGCCGACCGGTTGGACATCACCGTGCTGCTGACGACGCCCGGCGATATAACACCGCGCCGCGTCAATCAGTTTCCGGTGTTGAAAGGCACCGTGCGTAACGCGCGCGGCTTCCTCGGCAAGTTCGAGCTTGCGATCGACGGCTACGCGATCCCGCAACCGTCCTCGCGCGCGAAGCTGATGTTCGGGCCGTCCCGCGACGGCGTGACATCCACCTGCGATCTCATTCTTGATCTGAGCGGCAGCCAGCCGATGTTTCCGGCGCATGACCTGCGGTCGGGCTACCTGCGCGCCGATCCGGCGGACTGCGCCGGCGTCGAACGCGCCATTGCGGATGCCGCCAATCTGGTCGGCACCTTCGACAAGCCGCGCTTCATCCATTTCGACGAATCACTCTGCGCGCATTCGCGCTCGAATATCACCGGTTGCACGCGCTGCCTCGACCTGTGTCCGACCGGCGCTATCACGCCGAACGGCGACAGCGTCGCCATCGACCCGCAGATCTGCGCGGGCTGCGGCGCCTGCGCATCCGCCTGCCCGACAGGCGCCGCCGCCTACGCGCTACCGTCGGCAGACGCCCTGATGCGCCGTCTGCGGACGCTGCTTCAAACCTATCGCAACGCAGGCGGCAGCAACCCGGTGGTTCTGTTTCACGACAGCGTCCATGGTGAAGCGCTGATCGACGCGCTCGCACGCTTCGGCGACGGCCTTCCCGCCAACGTGCTTCCCATGCTCGTCAATGAGGTGACGCAGCTTGGGCCCGAGACGCTCGCCGCGGTATTTGCCGATGGCGGCGCCGGCGCAGCGTTGCTGACGCGCGCAAAGCCGAAGCATGACATCGCGGGCTTGAGGCGAGCTGCGGAATTGACGGAGACGATTGTGACGGCGCTCGGCTATGGCGCCGGCGTCGTACGCATCATCGAGACCGACGATCCGGACCAGTTGCGCGTAGCGCTCGATGCGGCGCCGGCCGGCAGCGCAACCGAAAGGCCTGCGAGCTTCGTCCCGCGCGGCGCCAAGCGCGGCGTGCTCGAGACGACGTATCGCGAACTGCATCGGGCTGCACCCGCACCGGTCGACGTCGTTCCGCTCGCCGCCGGCGCGCCGTTCGGCGGCGTAAAGCTCGATGTCGAAGGCTGCACGCTCTGCCAGGCGTGTGTCACCGCCTGCCCGACCGGCGCACTCGGCGACAACCCCGACCGCGCGATGCTGCGCTTCACCGAGAGCCTCTGCGTGCAATGCGGCCTCTGCGAGCAGACCTGCCCGGAAGACGTCATCACGCTGCAACCGCGCCTCGATTTCAAGGCATGGAGCGAACCGCCGCGCGTGCTGAAGGAAGAAGAACCTTTCAACTGCATCACCTGCGGCAAGCCGTTCGGCACGAAGAGCTCGATCGAGCGCGTGCTCGGCAAGCTCGGTGAGAAGCACTGGATGTTCCAGGGCGCAAATGCGCGGCGGCTGGACGTCATCAAGATGTGCGCGGATTGCCGCGTGGAAGCTGTGGTCAACGAGAGCTTTGATCCGCACGCCGCGCCGCAGCGTCCGCCGGTCATGACGACGGACGACTACCTGCTTGCGCGTAAACAGAAGAAAGACGATCCGATCGGATCGTAGCGCCTATCTCGGAGACCTTTGTTGTCTGTCACCCACCCGCATCCAACGCCGCAGGCGACCTCGCGCGCGCCGGGCATTCCCGGCATCAAGCACGTGATCGCAGTTGCGTCGGGTAAAGGCGGCGTCGGCAAATCGACGACTGCGTGCAATCTGGCGCTCGGGTTCGCTGCGCTGGGTCACAAGACCGGCATTCTCGATGCTGACGTCTACGGCCCATCGCAGCCAAAACTGTTCGGCCTGCGCGGGAAGCCACGCATGACTGCCGAGCGCAAGCTGGAGCCGATGGAGCGCTTCGGCGTCAAGGTGATGTCGGTCGGCTTCCTCGTCGACGAAGACCTTGCGATGATCTGGCGGGGACCGATGGTGATGTCGGCGATCACGCAGATGCTGCGCGAGGTCGCCTGGGGCGAACTGGACGTGCTCGTGGTCGATCTGCCGCCCGGCACCGGTGACGCGCAGCTTACGATGGCGCAGCAGACGCCGTTGACCGGTGCGATCATCGTCTCCACGCCGCAGGACCTGGCGCTGCTCGATGCGCGGCGCGGCATCGCCATGTTCCGCAGGGTCAATGTGCCCCTGCTCGGCTTGATCGAGAACATGTCGAACTTCTGTTGCCCGGCCTGCAACCGCGTGACGGCAATCTTCGGCCATGGCGGCGCGCGAGGTGAGGCGAAAAAGGTAGGCATTCCCTTCCTCGGCGAGATTCCGCTCACCATGCAGCTGCGCGAAACCTCGGACGACGGACGCCCCGTGGTCGCGACCGAACCTGACGGGGTGCACGCCAGGCACTATATAGACATCGCGCGCAGCGTCTGGTCCGGCATCGGCGCGGCCGGTCGGCCCGCGCCGCGCATCATCATCGAGTAGGCCATGGAGAGTGAAACCATGGACGAGCGAACCCCGACTTCGCGGCCAGGCAAGTTGCCGCACGTGATGCCCGCGCCTTCGAACCCGCGGCTGACCGAAGCCGTGAGCGGGATCGACCAGGCCGGCGCGCACACCGAGATCAGAGTGCCGGTCGAGCGTGCGCTGACGCTTTATCTGAATTCGCAGGAGATCGTCACGATGATGACGATCAACGACTATCCGGAATATCTCGCCCTCGGCTACCTGCTCAACCAGAACATGCTGCGCACCGACGACGTCGTGACGGAAGTGGTCTACGACGACGATCTCCAGGTCGTGGTCGTCTACACCGAACGCGGCACGAATTTCGAGGAGAAGCTAAAGAAAAAGACGCTCACTTCCGGCTGTGCGCAGGGCACCGCCTTCGGCGATCTGATGGAGGCTATCGAAGGCGTCACCCTGCCGGATGCGGAGCTGCGCACGTCCTGGCTCTACCAAATGACCCATGCGATCAACACCACGCCATCGCTCTATCTCGAGGCGGGCGCGATCCACGGTTGCGTATTGTGCGAAAAGGGCGTGCCGGTCTGCTATATGGAGGACGTCGGGCGGCACAATGCGGTCGACAAGATCGCGGGCTGGGCCTTTCGGCACAACGTCAATGTCGCTGACAAGATCATGTACACGACCGGGCGGCTCACCTCGGAGATGGTGATCAAGACTGTGCGGATGGGTATTCCTATTCTCGTGTCGCGCTCCGGCTTTACGTCCTGGGGCGTTGAGCTTGCGCGCCAGGTGGGGCTTACCTTGATCGGTCGCGCGCGCGGGAAGCGTTTCATTGCACTGTCTGGCGAAGGGCGGATCGTGTTCGACCAGAACCTCGATTACGTCGAGGAGGAATCGATGCGCTTCAAGCGCAAGGGCGGCCGCGATGACGATTGAGCGGCCCGAGACGATCGGAGTTTTGCTGGCAGGCGGCCTGGCGCGAAGGATGGGCGGTGGCGACAAGCCGCTGCGGACAATCGGCGGCCGCACGATCCTCGATCACGTGATCGCGCGGCTCAAGCCACAATGCGATGGGCTGATTCTCAATGCCAACGGCGATCCGGCACGTTTCGCCGCCTTCGGCTTGCCAGTGGTCGCCGATACGGTGGAAGGTTTTGCTGGACCGCTTGCCGGCATACTTGCAGCTCTGGACTGGACCGCTGCACAGCGCCCCCACATCGCATGGGTGCTGAGTGCGGCAACCGACTGCCCCTTCCTGCCACACGATCTGGTGGCGCGGCTGCATCGGGCACGGCAGGATGCGGGTGCGCAGCTTGCTGTCGCCGCCTCCGACGGGCAGGTGCATCCGGTTATCGGCCTCTGGAATGTGGGCCTGCGCGAGGAATTGCGTCGTGCCCTGGTGGTGGAAGACGTCCGTAAGATCGACCGCTGGACCGCGCGCTATCCGCTGGCGACCGTGATGTGGCCGGTCGAGCCGGTCGATCCATTCTTCAATGCCAATACGGTCGAGGATGTCGCCGAGGCCGAACGACTGGCGGCGCTGGCGCTTTAAAGCTTCGTCATTGCGAGCGTACCTGTAGCCCGGATGAGCGAAGCGATATCCGGGGCTGACTCTGCAGCAGGTCCCACCCGGATGTCGCTTCGCTCATCCGGGCTACAGCTTTTTAAGCCGGCCTGAACCCCGCCTGTTCCAATGCTTTCCGATTCTCCTTCGACTGCAGTGCCGCCAGAAAAGCCTCGACCGCCGGCCGGGCGCGACGTGCGCTCACGAGGGCGAAGTCATAGTGCTCTTCCGCGAACGGAATGAAGCCGAGGCCGTTCGCATCTGCGACCGGGGCGATGGTCATGCCCCAGTCGGCGCGATGCTGTGCGACGGCGGCGGCGACCGCATTGTGCGACCGCGGCTGATTCCAGTAGCCGTCCGGTCGCGCGCCGCCGAGCAGGCGATCGATCAGGATGCGTGTGCCGGCTCCCTGATTGCGGTTGACCATCAGGCACGACGGAATCGTCAGCGCCGCCTGCACGGCTTCCTCCGCACCAAGGCCTTCGAACCGCGCATCGCTTTTGCGAAACACAATTCCCTGCATGCGCCGCCAACCCGGCACGAGTTCGAGCCCGTCGACGAGATACGGCGCGTTGTAGGTTCCTGATGCTTCATCGAGCAGATGGATCGGCGCCAGATCGCATTCGCCACGCCGCGCAGCCGCAAGCCCGCCGAGGCTGCCGACTGCGATCGCTCGCACCGACAATCCGTCGCGCGCCAGATCGCCGGTCACGATATCAAGCCCGGTACAGTGACTACCGACGATGACAAGATCGGGAGCGCGGACATGCGGCGTGAACAGCGTCACCTGCGTTTCGCTGCCCGCCGGCATCTGATCGGCGAGCGCATCGATCCTCAGGAAACCGTCGGCCTGTGCGAATGAGGTGATCGCGCCCGATCCCTTTGCCGAAGGATAGGCGATCAGCCCCTCGTCGCCTTCGACCAGCGATGCCATGACGAACTCGGCGCGGCCAGGTTCGGAGGCAATGCGTACTGGCACCTTCGCAGCAACATGCGCGTCCGCCCGCGGCGGCAGGCCGGCAAGCCGTCGCAGCACCGGCACGATCATGTCATGAAACGTGAACATCGCCGAGGTGGGAAACCCTGGCAGGATGATCACGGGTTTGCCGTCGCATACCGCAAGGCACAGTGGCTTGCCGGGCTTCAGTGCCACACCATGTGCGACGATACCGGGCCGCCCCAGCCGCGCGACGATACGATGGCAGACATCACCTTCGCCCTTCGACGTGCCGCCCGACATCACCACCATATCGAACTTGTCAACGGCGTCGCGAATGACCCTCTCCAGCGTCGCCTCGTCGTCGGCGAACGCGCCGAGAAACGACGCGTCGCCGCCGTTCTCGGCGATCGCCGCGGTGACGATGGCGCCATTGGTGTCGTAGATCGCCGCAGGTCGCAGCGCTTCGCCAGGCTGAACCAGTTCGTCGCCCGTGGAGATGACTGCGACACGCGGCTTAACGACAACCCTCACGCGCGCAATCCCGGACGCAGCCAGCATGCCGATTTCGCGTGAGCCGATCACAGTGCCTGCACGGAGCAACGCTTCGCCGCGTGCGATATCAGATCCCGCGTAGGAAACGAACTGGCCGGGCGTTGCGGCGCGGCGAACGTCTATTGCCCCGTCGCCCGCAGGTTCGCTGTGCTCGACCATCACCACTGCATCGGCGCCGCGCGGCAGCGGCCCGCCGGTCGCAATCGGCGTCGCCGTCCCCTGCGTCACGGACAGCTTCGGCGCAGTGCCGCAGGCGATCGTCTCGCCGTTCAACGACAGCCGCACGGCTAGGGCCTCGCTTGCAGACGCAAGATCGGCCGAGCGCACTGCAAAGCCATCGACATTGGACCGGTCGAACGGCGGCACATCGACGGCGGCCGTCACATCCGTCGCCAGCGCCAATCCGAGCGCAGCGCCGAGCACACGCTCTTCACTCGCAAGCGCACGCGGAAACAGCGCAGCTTCGAACCGCGCCATCGCCTCCTCGCGCGACAGGATGGTCAGGAACTGCTCCTGCGCGGCGGCGTGACCCGAGGCCGCACGCGGTTGTGTCGTCTCAGCGCTCATGCAATGTCCTTAAAGCGGCAGCGCACCGATATGTGCGCCAGCCGCGTATCCCTCGCTCTCTGCCGGTACAATCAGCCAAGCATCGGCTGTGGCGATTTGCTGGAGCGGCAGGTCGCCAGTTGCAAGCGGTCGCCAGTCTCCGTCAACGGCCTTCAGCAGAACAAGTTCAGAAAAGCCGATCGCCGATGCGATCTTGCGCGCGAGCGGGCGGACGATCGGATGCCGCAACATCCGCATCGTCAGCCGGTCGAGCACCGGCTGTGCCAGCCCCAGCCAGGCCGCAAGCGCATGAGACGGTGTGCCGGGGATGACAATTACAGGTGTCGGCCCGATCCGGCCGACGGCCGCCGTGCGGCCAGGTCTCAGGGCGAGTCCGTGCGCGACGACGTCGCCCCGTGCGGCCAGAGCCGCGACCGCGGCATCGTTGCGCCCGACGCCGCTGCCGCCGACAATCAGCAGCAGATCGCACGCATCGCCACCAATGGCGGACGCGATTGATTGCGCATCGCGCGCGTCAGCTTTCGCCAACATCACCCGTGCGCCGGCCTCGCGCGCCGACGCCGCGATGAACTCGGCGGACGTCGAACGTTTGTCGCCCGCGGGCACCTCGAGAACGCGCACGATTGGACGGCGAACCGACAGCCTGTCGCAGCCTGCGCTGCGCGCGATCATGAGATCGGTTGCACCAATGCGCTGGCCTGCCGCAACGATTCCGCTGCCCTCGGCCATATCCTCTCCTGCGCGGCGCACGCCCTCTCCGGGTATTGCCTCGGCCAAAGCCTCGAACAGCGGCGCGCTTTGCACGACGGAGTTCTCATCGAGCACGCAGTCGCAATCTGGAGGCAGGCGGTCGCCCGCTTCGACCCAGACCGGTGCCGTTTGCAGCAACACGGGCGCATAGGACGACGCACCGACGAGATCGTGCGCCCGCATCGCCCACCCGTCGACCATCGCGGTGTTGTGCGGCGGCAGCGCTGCGCGCTGCAACGCACCCGCAGCGACGGCGCCGACTGCATTCTCGAGCAGGCAGTCGACAGGCGCGACCGCCCGCACGCACTCGAGGAGGTTTGCCAGCGCGCTGTCGAGCGAAGTGAGCGCCGCGGTCGGCCGCTGTGGTCCAGTCATACCCGATGGTGGCCCATGGTCCGGGGCGTTAGCAACCGCGCCAATGGACCTATCCGACAGCGGACGCGTGCTGCCTCTCATGACCCCTTGCGATCGGCATTTGGAAAGAACAGCTGCTTGCCGTTGATCTTGTAGCTCGCAATCGCCGCCTGGCCCTCGTCCGAGAGCAACCAGTCGATGAAGTTCTGGCCGAGCGCTGCTTTCACTGTCGGATACTTCGCCGGATTTACGAGGATCACGCCGTACTGGTTGAACAGCCGCCGGTCGCCTTCGACAACGATGACGAGATCGCCGGGGTTCTTGAACGACAGCCAGGTGCCCCGGTCGGAAACGACATAGGCGTTGCTGGCGCCGGCAATATTGAGTGCCGCGCCCATACCCTGGCCGATCTCGCGATACCATGGCCCCTTCGCCGCATCGATATCGATGCCGGCCTGCTTCCACAGCGCCAATTCGGCTGCGTGCGTGCCGGACTTGTCACCGCGCGACACAAACGGCGCCCCTTTCTTCTGAATCGCCTGCAATGCTGCGACGATGTCCTTCGATCCCTTGATGCCGGCGGGATCGCCCGCCGGCCCGATCAGCACGAAGTCGTTGTACATGAGATCGAAGCGCTTCACGCCGAAACCGTCGGCGACGAACTTCTCTTCCTGCGGCTTGGCATGAACGAGCACCACGTCCGCGTCGCCGCGGCGTGCCGTATCGAGTGCCTGGCCGGTGCCTTGCGCGATCACCTTCACGTCGATCCCGCTTTTGGCTTTGAACAGCGGCAACAGATGGCCGAACAGGCCGGAGTCCTGCGTCGATGTCGTCGAGGCGACGACGATCGATTTATCCTGCGCCAGCGCCGGCGGGCTGGACACAATGAGAACGAACAGCGCGAGCGCGACGGATAGACGGTTCAGCATGGGCGACGCTCCTGTAGCGAAAATTAGACGACCAGATCTCCGCGCACGAAGGCCGCAGCCTCGGGTGTCGACGGAGTATTAAGAAAGGCGTCCGCGGCGACATGCTCACGCAATGCGCCGCGCACGAGAAAGATGACGTTGCCGGCAAGCCGTCGCACCTGACCAAGATCGTGCGAGGCCATCACCACCTTGATGCCGGAACTCGCGGCGGCGCGAACGATCTCCTCGACGCTGCGCGTCGCTGCCGGGTCAAGACTTGCGGTCGGTTCGTCGAGCAGGAGCAGATCCGGATCCCGCGCGAGCGCGCGGGCGAGCGCAAGCCGCTGCTGCTCACCCCCCGACAGCCGGCGCGCTGGACGCTGCGCCAGTTCAGAGAGCCCGACCTGCGCAAGCAGCCGTGGCACGCGCGCTGCCCGATCCTCACGCGCCAGTCCCGCTTGTGCGAGGCTATAGGCGATGTTGGCCGCCACCGTCCGGCGCAGCATCACCGGCCGCTGGAAGACGAAGGCGCGTCGCGTCGGCTTTGCGTCCGCGCGGCCACCCCAGGTAACGCGGCCATCGCTCGGCGTCGCAAGCCCCATGCAAAGCCGCAGCAGGGTGCTCTTGCCTGCGCCGTTCGGCCCGACGACGAGCGTCGGTTCTCCGGGCTCGATGGTCGTGCTGACGCGATCGAGAATGGTCCTGCCGCCGGCGACCATCGAAACACGGTCGAAGATGACGGGAAGATCGCTGATTGGGGCGCGCATCGTCAGCCCGCCTGCCGTTCGGACCAGACACGTACGCTCCAGGCCGCAGCATTGATCGCCAGCACCAGCGCTATGAGAACCAGCCCAAGTCCCAGTGCGAGCGGCAGGTTACCTTTGGACGTCTCGAGCGCGATCGTCGTGGTCATGGTGCGCGTGAAGCCTTCGATGTTGCCGCCGACGATCATCACCGCGCCGACTTCAGCCGCCGCGCGTCCGAAACCTGCAAGCAGCGCGGTCAACAGGCTGAGGCGCGCGTCCCACAGCAGCGTCGCCACCCGGCCGGCGGGCCCGACGTCCATGGCCGTCAGTTCGTCCCGATATTCGAGCCAGAGGTCTTCGATGGTCTGGCGGCTTAGCGCGGCAATGATCGGCACGATCAGGATCGCCTGCGCGATCACCATGGCGGGCGGCGTGAAGAGAATACCGAAGCCACCGAGCGGCCCTGAGCGCGACAGCAGAAGATAGACGGCCAAACCGACCACGACCGGCGGCAACCCCATGAACGCGTTGAGGACGACGATGGCAACGCCACGCCCGGGAAAATGCGTGAGCGCCAGCAGCGCGCCGAGCGGCAGGCCGACCAGCGCGGCGATCGCAACGGCGGACAGGCTGACGACCAGCGAAAGCTGCACGATCGCAAGCAGCGTCGCGTCGCCGCTGGCGATCAGTTGCCACGCATTGAGGCCATCCTGCATGCTTGCGTCCCTTCCGCTGCATTGTCCTGCGCGGTCTCTTAGCGTGTCAATTCGATTGAAGATATGCAGGAATATGCATAAGAATGCAGGTGATGGACTTGCTCAGCACCAGCGAGGCCGCCCGGTATATCCGGCTCGGCGAACGCAAGCTTTACGAGCTGGTCGCCGCGGGCGCGATTCCCTGCACGAAGGTGACCGGCAAGTGGCTGTTTCCACGCGAGGAGCTCGATCGTTGGCTGCGCTCGGGCCTGACCCGACCAGCCGGGATGACCGAGGCCGACCCGCCGCCGATCATCGGCGGCAGCCAGGATTCGCTGCTGGAATGGGCGCTGCGCGAGTCCGGATCGGGGCTCGCCACCCTGTCCGAGGGCACTCAGAGCGGCGTCCGGCGGCTCTTGCGGGGCGAAGTGATCGCCGCCGCCATCCACTATCATTCCAGCTCGGAAGACGGTGCAACGCCGGATGCGAACATCGCCGCGGCGCGGGCGAACACTGCGTTGCACGACGCCGTGTTGGTCGGCTTCGCGCAGCGCGAGCAAGGACTTTTGCTGCAGCCGGGCAATCCGAAGAACCTGCACAGCATCGTCGACGTTCTCAGGACCGGTGCCATGATGGCGGTCCGGCAACCGGGAGCCGGCGCGCAAATGCTGTTCGACGTGCTGCTGGCGCGTGCCGACATCAAGGGGCGCGACTTGAATCGGCTCGAGCCGCCGTGCCTGACAGGGCCGGACCTTGCGGCCGCTGTGCGTTCGGGCCACGCCGATTGCGGAATTGCAACACGCGCAGCGGCGAAATCCGCCGGGCTCGATTTTGAACCGCTGCTGTTCGAGAACTTCGACCTCGTGATGCGGCAGCGCTCATATTTTCAGCCGCCGATGCAGGCGTTGTTCGGTTTCCTCGGCGACTCCCGATTCAAGCTGCGCGCCGCCGATTTGTCCGGCTACGACGTGACACCGGCGGGCAAAATCCGCTACGCGCGTTGAGACGGTCCGCCGCGCGCGAACTGGACTTGCAACGTCACATGGCGAGGGCGCCGCGCGCTTGCAGCTCAGCGAATTCTGCACGTGAGAAGCCGAGTTCGCGCGCGATCATCTCGCTGTCCTTGCCAAGTTCGGGCGCATCGAAGCGCTGTTGAAGTTGCACGTTCGCGAAACGCGCAGGGAACTTCAGCACCTGTCGCCTGCTTTCCGGATCCTCGCTGATGAGATCCATCGCGACGGTCTGCGGATCGGCGAGCGTTTCGTCGGCACGCATGTAAACGGCGGCGTTGGCGCCGAGCTTTCGAATTCGTCCGACCAGATCTGCCGCCGAAAACTGTGCAAACCGCTCCTCGTAGGCGGGCCGCATGGCGTTCACCATCGACCCATGTCCGGTGGAATTCCGGCCGTTGCGGTCGAGCTGATCGTTCTTGAGCAGGTCGTCCAATCCGATTTCCGTCACGAAGTCGGTCCAACCTGGTCGACCTTCCTCGCCCACGGATCCACCGAAAGCGAAGAAGATCGGTCGATCGGCCGTGCGCCAACCTTTTTCCGGTGGATAGTGCGCACCTCCGACGCGCGGACCGGCGTACTGATCCGGATCGGACTGCGCCGCAAGATGGATGCTCTTCATGCTGATCAACGCATTCAGCATCGAAACCGACACTTGTTGCCCGGCACGGCTTCCGTTGCGTCTGTCCCGTGCATAAAGCGCCGCGAGCGCAGCCTGCACGGCGAAGGCCGAAGCGCTCGCTCCCGCGACATCCGCACCCAGCCGCTTGGGAGCTTCATCGGCCGAACCAAGATATCGCGTATATCCAGCCATCGCCTGGACGGTGAGTTCGCTGCCGGGAAGGGCAGCCATAGGACCGTTTTCGCCCCAAATGCTGACGTCGACCACGACGAGTCCCGGGTTGCGTCCCCAGTTCGGCCTGAGAGCCTCGGCAAATCCCAGCGACTCCGCCTGCGCCTCGCCGCCATCCACGATGAAGGCATCCGCGTCAGCCAGCAGACGAAGCAGCAGCTCCGACGCAGCCGACGGATCCGATCCCAAGGCCAGGCAGCGCTTGCCACGATTGAGCGCAAAGAAAGCGGCCGACATGCCATTCGCCATCAAGGGCTCAGCATCGCGCATCCAGTCACCTTCGGCGCGCTCGACCTTGATCACGTCCGCGCCAAGATCGGCCAGGCGGAGCGCCGCCAGCGGCCCTGCGACACCTTCGGACAGCTCGATGATCCTGGTACCCTGCAACATTGGTCAACGTCCGGCTGCGATCGGGGAGGATGATGCAGTCAATTCCGTGATCACCGCGGCGGTATCGCCGTCGGGCGTCGGCGCGGATGCGACACGACACGCGTCCGTCGAAAACGTCCATGGCACGCCGGCGACGCTTGTCTCGCCCCAGTCCGGATGCCGAGTGTTTGCGATCATCTCGTTGTCAACGATTTGCCGGTGGAAGCGGAATGTTTCGAAATTGTGCGCGATGCCGCAGGCGACGTTGCGCCTGTTTAGCGCGCGCAGCCACCATACGGCGGGCCTGGCGGCAAAGATCGGGGCAAGAATTGCGTTCAGCGTCTCCTTGTTTGCGACACGGTCATGATTGGTTGCAAAGCGCGGATCGCCGATCAGATCGGCGCGCTCCAGCACCTCGCAAAGCGCCTGCCACTCGCGTGGCCTGTGCACGGTCACGAACACCGCCTGGTCTTTGGCGGCAAATGCCCGATCCGGCGCAAACGCCGGATTCTCGCTTCCACGGGCGACCGGCACGAGACCGGCACCGAGCAGTTCGGCATAACGTGTGAACTGCAGCGCGACAGCCGACTGCAGCATGGAGACTTCGACCTTCTGCCCGCGATCTGTCTTCTCCCTGTCGTACAAGGCCGCAAGGACGGCCTGCACTGCATTGCTCGACGTGGCGAGATCGAGGAATCCCGTAAAGCGAAACGCTTCCATCTCTTCGCCGGGCGCGCCGTTCGAACAGGCAAACCCCGAGAACGCCTGCATGATCGGATCCGCGCAGCCCGCCCGCGAAAGTGGTCCGGTCTCGCCGAAGCCGGAGATCGAACAATAGATGAGTCTCGGATTGATCGCCTGCAGCGTCGGCCAATCGAGCCCGAGACGCTCCACGACGCCGACGCGGAAGTTCTGCACGAAGATGTCGGACCGCGCCGCCAATTCATGCGCAAGACGGCGATCGGCTGGATTCTTGAAGTCCAGCACCGCATCCTTCTTGTTGACGTTCATTGAGATGAAGTTAGTGCCCATACCGCGCTGCGTCGGCATGACCCATCGCGTCCCGTCGCCTGCTGGCGGCTCGATCTTGATCACTTCGGCGCCGAGCATTCCCAGCAACGCCCCAGTCCAGGGGCCTGCTGCCATGATGCTCACGTCCATGACACGCAAACCTCGAAGCGGTCCGCTCACCGGCCGTGCTCCTCAAATGCTGCGTAGCGCTTCGATGACGGCGCGATCGAAAACAATGCCCTGTCTTGCGCGGATCTTGCGTTCGCGCGCGCCGCGCTCGCCCGGAATACGGATCTCTTCGACGCCCTTCCCCTTCGGCGTTGCCTTGATGCGGGCGACGAGCTCGGCCATCTGCTGTTCGAATTCATCCTCCTCGAGCAGGATCGCCGGATCGATGGCGATGAAGAAAAAGGCGTAGTCCTGAACGAGACCTCGGGCGCGCGCCGCGCCTCCCAACAGGCCTAGCGCCTGGATCGCAAAGGACAACCCGTAACCCTTGTGTCCGGCGAAGGGTATCACGCCGCCCTTGATGACCTCGTCCGCATTGGTGCTCGGCCGGCCCGCCTCATCGAAGCCTACGCCGTCCGGCAGCGGCTCTCCAAGCCTCGCATGAAGAAGAACCTCGCCCCACATCAATGACGCGGTGCCGATGTCATAGATGACTGGCCCGTTCTTGGATGGGAATCCGATGCAGAACGGATTGGTGCCGAGCGCGGGTCGCACGCCGCCCGGCGGCAGTACACGTGGCTTTGCACTCGCCGTATGGATGCAGACGAAGCCTGCATTCACGACCATCTCGGTGAAATATGCATTTCGACCGCTGTAGTAACTGTCGTAGACGCTGACGACGGACATTCCGCTCGTCCTGGCCTTGGCGATGGCGATTTCAGCCGCGCGATAGGCCGCAACGTAACCCACATTGTTGCCGCCATCGACCAGCGCCGAGACGGGCGTCTCCTTTACGATGCTGATGGGCTTGCGAGCTTGCTTCGACCTTTCGTCACCCTGGATTGCAAGGATGCGCGGCAAGCTGGCAAAGCGATAGCCGCGCAGGGCGTTCTCCACCAGCTGGTCGGTGATGATCCGGGCGTCTTCTGCGGAGAAGCCGAGGCGCTGGCAGGCCTGTTCTCCCAAGGCACGCGCCTCCTCGATCGACAAGCGAACCTTGTCCGGTCCATCCTGGTCCAAAAGCGTGTCTGTGGCTGTCATGCTCATTTGCCGCCCCTGGGCTTGAATTGAAGAAGCGTCACCCCCGGGGTCAGCTCCTCCCAGGTGGCTTCGACCTCCATGCCGATCCTCACATCGCTGACACTGACGCCGTGCAGGTTGGTTGTCAGGCGCGGTCCTTCCTCGATCTGCACCTGCACCAGCGCGTAAGGCACCCTGTCCCTGTAATAAGGAACCCATGGCTTGTGATAGACGACGAAGTTATGGACGACGCCGCGTCCACTCATCTCGCTCCAGGTGAATTTGTTCGAGCCGCAGTGCGGGCATGTCGGTCCGATCGGATAAAGAACCTTGCGGCAATCGTCGCAGCGCTGCAGCACCAATCGGCGCTGTTGTGCGGCCTTCCAGAAGGGCATCTCCTCCGGATATTGAATCGGCAAATAGCGACCAGTCGTCTCGTCGATAATGCTTGTGTTCATGAGGGTCAGTTCCGAAAAATGATCGATTCACCGAGGAAACTTCCGTACTGGACAACCTCGCAGTCCTTCACCTGGCGTTCGCCCGCCTCGCCTCGAAGCTGGCGCGCACATTCCGCAAACAGATTCCAACCTGCTGCATGACCTTCGGAGAGCAGTCCGCCCGATGTGTTGACGGGCATCCGCCCTTTGACGCCGATTCCTTCGCTCTTGATGAAGTCGATGGCCTCTCCTGGACCGCAGAACCCAAATCGTTCGAGCACGAAGAGCACGACCGGCGAGAACGCATCGTAGGTCATGATCATGTCGACATCCTTTCGCTCGATGTCAGCCATCTCGTAGACGTAGAGATCTTCCTTTGCCGGCCTGAAGCTGAAATCGTCCTGCTGCGCGACGCCAAGGCCCGGAAGCGTGAAATTATGACGCTGCCGTCCCGCATGAACGCCCTGAAAGCCGGACACATAAACGGGCTTCTTCTTCAGATCGCGTGCTCTTTCGGCAGACGTCAGGATGATGCACGCGGCAGCGTCGTTGTTCTGACAACAGTCGAACAGCCGGAGCGGCTGGATGATCCATCGGCTGTTCAGGTAATCATCCATCGACATCGGCGTCTTGCGCAACGCAATCGGGTTGAGCGTGGCGCTCTCACGCAACGCCGTGCACACGTAGCCAAGGTCGTCGGCACTTCCGCCGTAGACGTGAAAGTAGCGTTGAGCAGCCAGCGCCGGTGCAAGTGCCGGCCCGAAGGCCCCGTACGCCGGACTTTCTCCGTGCGGGCCGAGACCCTGCCGCCACATTTCGTGGTCCACGGGCTGGCCATAAGCCTTGTGCTTCTTTCCGTGAACGATCGCGATCGCGTCCGCAAGACCGGCGGCGATTGTCATCGCCGCCTGCTGCACGGTCGGAGAGATGAACCTGCCGTGTGTCCAACCTTGAAATGCATACCGCGTTTCGACGCCGGTCGCCTCGAGGAAGCGATCGTAATCGGCGCCGTAAGACAGGCACATGATTCCGTCGATGTCTTTGTGCGACATGCCGGCGTCGTCGAGAGCGAGTTGAAAGGCCTCGACGGCCAACGACAGGGCCGTCCGGTCCGGATAGTCCCCCAACAGCGCGGATACCCCGCAAATGGCCGCTTTATCGCGTATCGCTTTGGCTGCTTCGGTGGCCATGGCGGCTCCTTCTCTCCCGTCAAACGACAATGCAGAATTGCGGGGGTACAGCGACGATGACGTCCTTGCCGATGTCCGACGTCGACGGGCCGTCGATCCCTTCCGCGACGAACTCGAGTGCTCCTGCAAGCGTCAGTGTGGTCCTGATGCGATCACCAAGGTAGATCGAGTCCTTAATCCGGCCCGGAAGCAGGTTGTCCGCGCCTGCAGGCGCATCGTTCGTCAGCACGCATGCATGGTGATGCCTGATCACGAGTTTCCGATCGCGAGTGGCTTCGCCGTTTGGCCAGTTGCCAGGCGGGATATTAAGCGAGATGCCATTCGAGAGGCGGACGGCTCCCTTTTCGCGCGAAACGTCGCTGAGATCGAAAATGTTCGCCTGTCCGATGAACTCGGCGACGAACTGATTGGCCGGACGGTCGTAGAGATCGCGCGGCGCGCCCTCCTGAACGATGATGCCCTGATCCATCACGCACACCCGGTCCGCCATGACCATCGCCTCGAGCTGATCATGCGTCACATACAGGGCGGTAAGCCGCGTCTCCTTATGGATCGTGCGCAGCAGTGTGCGCATCGACTCGCGCAAGCGCGCATCGAGATTTGAAAGCGGCTCGTCGTAGAGCACCACCTGCGGATCGGCTACCAGCGCGCGCGCCAGAGAGACGCGCTGCTGCTGACCGCCGGAGAGCTGCGACGCATAGCGGTCCCCGAACTTCGCCACGGGAAGCTCGACCAGCTCTAAAATTCGTTCCACCTTCGCGCGCTCCTCGGCCGGACGCACGCGCTTCATCCGCAACGGAAACGCGACGTTCTGGTACACAGTACGGTGCGGCCAGATCGCGTAGCTCTGGAACACCATCCCCATCCCGCGCTTGTGCGCAGGCACAAAATTCCCCTCACCGTTCAGGACGCTTCCGTTGACGGAAATCGTGCCGCTGTCGGCCCGCTCGAGGCCTGCAAGCATGCGCAAGGTGGTCGTCTTGCCCGAGCCGCTCGCCCCCAGCAGCGTGACGAACTCGCCGGAGTTGATCCTGAGGTTGACGCCCTTGACCACTTCGACACGGCCGAAAGACTTTCGAAGATTGGCAATGCTGATACTGGCCATGGCTCATTCCGCCGCTCTGGCGCGAAGGTCCGCGCCGAAGAATCGCGTGAGTACGATGAAGACGACACCGACGATGCCGATCTGGGTGATGGCGAGCGCGCTCGCCACGCCATAGCTGCCGTCGTTCAGGTAGTTCCATGTCAGGATCGGCAATGTAACGGTGTGCGCGCCGTAGAGGATGATCGACGAGCTGATCTCTCGCATGACGATCAGGAAGACCAAGAGCCAGGCCGACGCCAACACCGGACGGAGCAGTGGCAGATTGACGAACATGAAGCTCTTGAACGGCGTGGCGCCAGCAACCGCAGCGCTTTCCTCGAGCGCCTTGTCGATTTGCATCAGAGCGCCGCCGATCGAGCGCACCGAGTAGACAAGGTAGCGGATAACGAAGGCGAGCAGCAGGATCCCGAGCGTAAGGTAAAGCGGCGTCCTGACATAGGCCCACAGCATCCCGACGCCGAACACGGTGCCGGGAACGCCGATCGGCAAGGCGATCATGTAATCCAGGATCGACTTTGCGAGCGACTTTCGACGCGTGATTTGGAACGCGACGACCAGACCGATGACGCTGCACGCCGTCGCCGCTCCGAATGCAAGATAGAACGTGTTCCGCAGGCCCAGCAGCATGTCGGCCGCCGAGAACAGAACCCTGAAGTTGTCCAGGGTCAGGCTGCCGGGATCGAACGTCATCGTTCGCACGGGAAGCAGGGCCCGCAATGCTACCGCAATCAAGGGCGCCGCGATTCCGACGATGAATATCAGCAGGCAAACGCCGAACAGGACATAGCGACCGGCGCCGAGTTCCGTGACCCCCGGCTTGTAGCCTCGCGCAGTCACCGCGACGAAACGTTCGGAATGGCGCGTCAGCCGCCGGTAGGCGAACAGCCCGATCGAGGAAAGGATCAACAGAAGCGTGCCTGCCGCGGCGGCGCCCGGCAGATCGCTGGGATAGGCGTTGGTCCTGAGAAAGATCGCATAGGCCAACGTATCGAACTGGACATGGGTCCCAAGAAATCCGGGTATAGCGAACTGCTCCAGCGCCAGCGTGAAGATGAACAATGCGGCAGCCGCGATGCCGGCCATCATGACCGGCAGCGTGATCAGCATCATGCGCTTGAAGAGATTGGCGCCCGATACGGCGGCAACCTCTTCGAGCGTGACATCGAGCGATCGAAAGCCGCCGACGTTCAGCAGAAACGCATAGGGCGCGAAGAAGAAGATCATGACCCAGGCGATGCCGCCATACGAGTAGATATTGAACAGCGGATCGCTGGCGCCGGTCAGTGCCGACCAGAGTCCGTTCAACAGGCCGGCGGCGGGATCTGCGAGCACAGTCCAGCCGATCACACCCACGAGCGGCGAGTAGAGAAGCGACAGCAGAAATCCGAACTCGAACCAGCGCTTTCCGGGCATGTTGGTGCGCGTGACCGCCCAGGCCAGGAAAAGGCCGAGCGCCGTCGCACTGATCGTCACGGGAATGGCCAGCAGAACCGTGTGGAGCGTCGCCGACTGGGTCCACCCGCCGTTGAACAGGCCCAGGTAGACCGCCTCGATGCTTTGCAAGCTGAATGTGGCGCGCGGATCTCCGGGGCTGCGGGTCCGAAACGCCCCGAACACGATCGCGGCCATCGGCGTGACGACCAGGACCGTCACGACAGCGAGGAACAGCCACGTCACGGCGGCACGAATTCGCTCGCCGGCGACGCTGCGTCCGCGATCGATCGCCTCGATCCGCTCGGGTATGGCGCTTGCCTCGGTCAACGGCACACGCCTTTCGATCGACGCCGGCGCGCTGGACGACGAACATACTGCGCGAGCATGGTCCTCCCCTGAGCGGTGAATTGCGCCCACATTTTTTGTCGTGAACATCATCGAACTTATGCCGATCGATATTCACGTTCATTCAATCGTAAGGCACTTATTTGACTATCGTCAAGCAACTATTTGACATAAGTCAAATAACAGCTTCAGCCGCGCCAGCCGAGCGTCCTGCGCATTTCCGGAATCAGAGTGTCCGAACTCTTGATCCAGTCGTCCGTGTCGGGAATCCAGCGGATCTCTTCCGGGTACGGACGCCACCAATCGGTTTTCTTCAGCTCGGCGACAGCCGTGCGCATCTCAGGCTGGTTCTTCAGCGTCGGCTTCGCCTGCGCGAGCTGCATCACGGCCGCGCCTTCCGGCGTAAAAAACCAGGCGGCAAACAACCGGGCCGCGTTGGGATTGGGCGCGTTCTTGGAGATGCAGAAGTAGGTGTTGGCGAAGGCCGGCGCGATGTCGGGATAGGTCCACGCGGTCTTATCGCCGCGCAAGACGCCGATCATCGCAATCGATTCCCAGTTCGGAATGAAGACCGATATGGCGCCGGCTCCGAGATCTTCGCGCGCCTGAGCGGAGCCGGGATAGAGTCTCGGCCGCTGCGCAGCGAGCTTGGCCAGGAATTCCTTTCCGTATTGCGGATTGCGGTAAAACATCAGATAGGTCGCGAACGGAACGCCGCCGCCGGCAGGTTCGTTGAGGCCGATCTTGCCCTTCAAGGCCGGATCCAGCAGACCGTTCCAAGTCTTGAACAGCTCGCGTGCCCTTTCATGAGGGATGGCGGACGGATTGTACGAGATGACGACTTCGGTCCATTTGGGGCAGTAGCCAAGCGTCGGCAGATAGGCCGCCTTGTCGAGTTTGGCTTCCAGGTCGGGAAGCGTGAATCGCAGATAGTAGCCCTCCTCCGCGAGATCCTTGATGCCGGTCGGATCCGCCGAATAGTTGACGTCCATGATGTGGCGCCCGGCACGCTCCTCAGTCGCAAACTGTTGTGTGCCGAGGACCCCGACCTTGCGGTCCGCCTGCACCGTGATATTGAAGCGCTTGTAGAATGCCTCGCTCATCTGGGCCATCTCATCGACGGGCGAGCTGTACCGAACGACGACCTTCCCTTCCCTTTGCGCCGCCGAGATCAGCGCCGGTGTCACATCGATGGTCTCGATGCCCTCACTTGCGGCGCTGCTCGAACGAATGCCCGACCCGATGGCCAGAGCAGAGGCCGCCAGTCCCAGTACGCCACGCCGATCGATGGTCTGCATGTTTCCTCGCTGCATTTTTGCTGGCCCATTCGTTGCAACCCGAGGACCAGGCCGATCGGGACTGAGCAGGAGCCGTTGCCGGTTCCTATCCCACACCTTAACTTGTCGATAGTCAAATAGCAGGAGCTGCGATGCCCAGAATCAGAGACGCGGAGCGCACTCGGGGCCGCGTAATCAGCGCGGCTGCGAAGGAATTCTCGTTGAAGGGCTATGACGCCACGACGCTGTCCGCGGTCGCGCGCCGTGCCAACGTCAGCAAACAGTTGTTAAGCCATCACTTTCCGACCAAGGAGGCGCTCTTTGAGGCGGTGCACAACGAAAAATTCCGCCCCATCCAGCAATGGGTGGAGGGCCTTCCGGACGATCCGCGGCACCTTGCTGCGGCCCGATTCAACAAACGGAAGGACAACATGGACTATATGCGCTTCCTCGTCTGGGAAGCGGCGCGCGGCAAGAGCCGCGCCGTTCCGGGTGAGCGCGACCGGCAGAAAAGCATCTCGGAGTATGGCAAGGCGATCAAGCAGGCGCAGATCGACGGCAAGCTGACCAGCGATTTCGACTTCCGCATGATCCACCTGGCGGCGCTGAGCCTCGCCACCTTTCCACTGACCTTCACTCAACTCACCCGGCTCGTCACCGGACGAAACAGCGACGATCCGAAGTTCCAGATGGAGTGGACGAGGTTTCTCGAGATGCTCGGAGAGCGCCTGTTCGCCAGCGACGAGGCAGGATCCACATCGCTCGAACGCTCCCAGAAGCCATCAAAGTTCGAGAGCGTTCGTTGACTGCAGCAACCTCAGTCCGGATGGAGCGCAGCGCAATCCGGGACGTCCGGGCTAAAGGCTACGAGTGTTTGCCGAACCGAAGCCTAGTTCGCGTATAGTCCGCTCACGATCGGCAGGCGCGCGGCACGGATGGCTGGAAACAAGCCGCCGATCAGTCCGACCAGCAGCGCCAACAGGACGCCTTCCGCGATCAGCGCGGGGCTCAGCTTGAAGTCGAACACCACCTGCGTGAAATTGCCTCCAAGCGTCGAAGCCGTAATGCCGTCGAAGATCAGGTAGGTCGCCGCGGCGCCGAGCAGGCCGCCAATCGCGGCGAGCAACAGCGATTCGACCAGCGTCCCGACGAAGGCCGGGAAACCACCGAAACCGATCGCCCGCAGCGTCGCGATCTCGGTCGCGCGCGCGGCGACCGACGAATACATGGTGTTCAGCGCGCCTGCCAGCGCGCCGAATGCCATCGCGATTGCGAGCGGCCAACCGAGCTTCTGGATCAAGTCTGAGGTTTGCGAGGCCTGCTCGGCGAAATACGTCGCTTCGGATTTGACGTCGAGCTTCAGCCGTGGATCGTTGTCGCTATAGCTCTTGAGCTCATTCAGTGCCGCGGGCCCGGTCAGGCGCACGCGGACAGTCTGGAAGATGTTATTGCGATTGAAAAGGCTCTGAACGACCGGCAGGTCCGCCCAGATCTCCGACTCGAACACGCTGCCGCCTGCGTCGAACACTCCCACCACGGTCCATCGCGTCGTTCCGAACGACACGGTGCTGCCGAGATCGAGGCCTTCGAACTCGCGCAGCAGCGACTTGCCTACGACGATCTCGTTGGCGCCGCCGCCGAACATGCGGCCCTCGGTGATCGCAATGCCCTTGCGCAGGTTGGCCCCCTGCTCGCCGATACCGCGCAGCGGCAGGTTGGCCTTGGTCTTGGTCGAGCGTTTCACGCCATCGACGACCAGATAGAGTTCGGGCGAAATCAGCGGCTTGCCGTCGGGCCCGCGCGCGATGCCCGGGCCGTCTTCGATCAATCGGACCTGGTCGCGGCTGACTGTCGAGTTGATCTCGGCCTGCGAGCCCGCGCGCAGCACGATCGCAATATCGTCGGCGCCGGCGCCGGCAATGGTGCGCTGGAAGCCGTTGGCCATTGCGAGGAACGCGAGCAGCACGACCACCACCAAGGCAATCGCGATGACCGTCGACAGTGACAACCAGCGTCGCTGCGAAATGCTCCTGAGATTGATCGAGGTGACGGCCGCCACCTGGCGCCAGAGCGAACCCATCTGTAGTCCCCTTATCGACTAGCCGCGGCCTAGTGCTGCGGCGATCTTCAGCCGCATCGCATTGACGGCCGGAATCAGTCCGGTGATCAGCCCAAGCGCGAGCATCAGTCCAATGCCCTGCAGCACGATCTCGGATGAGACCGAGAAGGCCGGAGCGACATTGGCGAGACTGTTGCGCAGCGCGATCGCAATCAGGGCAGCAGCGGCGAGACCCGGCAGGCCGCCAAGCAGCGCCAGCAGAATGGATTCGCCGAGCACCATGCCCAGGATCCGCGGCCCGGAAAATCCAAGCGTCTTCAGGACGCCGATTTCGCGGGTGCGTTCGCGGATCGACAGCGCCATGGTGTTGCCGACGATCATCAAAATGGTGACGAACGCCGCACCGACCACCAGCGTGACGATCAGCGCGATGTTGCCGAACTGGGCGGCAAACGCCTTGCCGAACGCCTTCTCGGTATCGGTCGAGGTCTCGGCGCTGGAATTGGCGAACATCGCATCGATCGTCTTGGCGACACGATCGTTGTTCTCGGGCGCGGTCGTCTGCAGGATCAACCAGCCAATCGTGTCCTTGCCGAACGAGCGGGTCTCGTCGAAGTAATTGTACTGGAACAGGAGAAAGTTCGTGTCGACGTGCTCGGCCTTGCCCTTGACGATGCCCGCGATGGTGAAGTCCCAGGTATGCCCGCCGCTCTTCTGGGAGAAGATGTTACTTTGCAGCGGCACGCGGTCGCCGACCTTCCAGCCATGCTTGGCCGCCAGCGACTCGCCGATCACCGCGCTACCGCGATCGCGCACGAAGGCCTGCAGCGCCTCGGGGGCGAGGTCGACTTCGCTGCGGTAGATATCGAAATAGCTGGCCGGCTCGATCGCCAGCGAAATGATGATGTTTTTCGGGTCCTGGTAGTAGCCGCCGAACCAGTTGGCGTGGGTGACCTGCCGTACGCCCTCCACCGCGCGCACGCGGTTGTAGTAGGCGATCGGCAGCGGCTGGGTGAAGTTGATCTTGTTGACCACCATCATGCGATCGGCCGCAGCCCGATCTTCGCCCGCGTTGAAGGCGCGGTAGAACCCGGCCAGCACGCCGAAGATCATGAACGCGACCAGGATCGAGACGATCATCAGGATCGCGCGGAGCTTGCGGCGGAACAGATTCTTCCGCACCAGATCGAAGTCGTTCACGCGGCGAGCTCCCGTTCGACAAAGCGGCCTTTGTCGAGATGCAAGGTCCGCTGCGCGTACCGTGCGGCCGCCGGGTCGTGCGTCACCATGACGATGGTTTTGCCGAGCTCCTTGTTCAACAGTTGCAGGATCGAAAGGATCTCGTCGGCAGATGTGCGATCGAGGTCGCCGGTGGGCTCGTCGCACAAGAGCAGGTTCGGATCGGAAACGATGGCGCGCGCAATGGCGACGCGCTGCTGCTGTCCGCCCGACATCTCGCGCGGCCGGTGCTTGACCCGGTCGGCGAGACCGACCACCGTGAGTGCCGTGTTGACGCGGCTGGCACGCTCCTTGCCGCTCAGGCGGGTGAGCAGCAATGGCAGTTCGACGTTCTGAGCCGCGGTCAGCATCGGCATGAGGTTGTAGAACTGGAAGATGAAGCCGACGTTCTTGGCGCGCCACGCGGCAAGCTGGCCTTCCGACATGCCGTCGATACGCTGGTCGGCAATCGCGATCTCGCCCTCATCGACGTGGTCTATGCCGCCGAGCAGATTAAGAAGCGTCGTCTTTCCCGAACCCGACGGCCCCATGACCGCGACGAAATCGGCCTTTGGAATCGTGAAATCGAGGTGATCGAAAATCGAGATCGTCTCCTTGCCCTTGGTGAAGCGCTTGCTCACACCGGCAAGGCGAACCATCGGATGCTCCCCTGTCACTTGTCTCTCCTGTCGGAATATCAGTTTGCCGCCGTGGTGGTGCCGGTGGATGCCGGGACTGCAGCGGCATCACGCAGAAACGTCACCTTCACAGCCATGTCAGGAAGAATCCGCGGATCCTTCTTCTCGAAACGAATACGGACGCGGACCGTTGCCTTTTCACGATTGGCGGTCGGAACGATTGCAATCACCGACGCTGGGATCGTCCAGCCCGGGTACGCATCCAGCACCGCGTTGACGGCCCCACCCGGCGTAACGCGGCCAATGAAGGCCTCGTTGACGTCGACTTCGATCTCGATGGAGTCCATATCCACGACGGTGCAGATGCCGGTGCGGGTGAAGCCGCCGACCGACATCGGCGAGATCATTTCGCCGGGCTGGGCGCTGCGTTCGACAATCACGCCGGCAAACGGCGCGCGGATCTGATGCTTGCTGAGCACCGACGCGCTGCGCTCGGCATCGATCTTCGCGGACTCGTGCTGTGAGCGCGCCTGGCGCAATTGAGCGGTCAGCACTCCGACGCGCGTCTGGGCCTTGGTCAGATCAGCTTCCGTCGCGACACTCTTCTGCGACAGCGCCTGAATGCGCACCAAGATGCGGTTCGCATCCTCGAGATCGGCCGCAATCATGCCGATGGCGGCGTCCGCCGCTTCGACGCGCGACTTCGCGAGTTCGTAGTCCTTCTCGGCCAGCACGCTGTCGAGACGCGCGACCACCTGCCCTTCGGTCACGGTCATGCCTTCGTCGATATACACGCCGAGGACCTTGCCGGTGATTTCGGCGGCCACGGTCGCCTTGCGGCGGGCGACCACGTATCCCGATGCAGCGAGGTTGCCGGCGTCGCTGCTCACAGCCGTCTGGGGCTGTGGTGCCGGCGCCTGCGGCTGAGCCGTTGTTTGAGAGGCGACCTCCTGACGCGGCTGCTGTTCCTGTGTCCGGAATCCGAACAGCAGATAGGCCGCAAGCGCGATCAGCGCGCACCCGACCATGACGGCAGCCACCATCCAGCCCCGGCGCGCAGCCGGACGTTCCGGTTCGCTTACCCCCCGGTCGATCTTCAGCGAGTGCAGCAGCTTCGCCTTGTCGTCGCTCATCGTTGCCCCGCCCACGGCCTCAGCCGCCTTTCAACCGCGATCGCACCTTGCCTTCCGCCGACGGCCGCGACCGCATTCGGCCTGCAGGCATGCCGCAGACCGTCCCCTACTCTTCCTCAGCGACGCGTCGGGTCATGTCATTGGCAAAATCGAGTCGACTTCAGCATCCATCGTTGGCAATTCGTTGGCAAAGCCAACATGGCCTCGACAGGAGCCTGCGCAAGTGCTTGATATTGCTGGTCGGAGTGGCAGGATTTGAACCTGCGACCCCCTCGTCCCGAACGAGGTGCTCTACCAGACTGAGCCACACTCCGATTTAGAGGGCGGCTTATAGCCTCCGCTTCGCCCCGCCGCAAGGCGTTCCGGCGCTGCGAGAAGCAGGTCGTGGAAACCTGAAGAATTGGAAACCCATCCATAATGCCGGTCAGGACCGAAACCCGAACGATGTTGGCGAGCGACGAAGCCACTGCGGCCGCGGTGCGCCGCCTCGCGGACGGAGGGCTGGTCGCGTTCCCCACCGAAACCGTGTACGGACTGGGCGCTGACGCCACCAACGCGGAGGCCATCGCCCGGCTTTATCTCGCCAAGGGCCGGCCGTCGTTCAATCCGCTGATCGCCCATGTCGGCGACCGCATCGCGGCACAACGCATTGCCCGATTCGACGCAAACGCCGAGAAGCTCGCAAACGCCTTCTGGCCGGGACCGCTCACGCTGGTGCTGCCACGCGCGGCCGACTGCCCGGTCGCCGAACTTGCGACCGCAGGGCTCGAAACCATTGCCATGCGAGTTCCGGCGCACCCGATCGCGCGCGACATTCTCTCAACTTTCGGCAAGCCGGTTGTCGCGCCCTCCGCCAATGTATCGGGTCATGTTTCGCCGACCACAGCACAGCACGTGGAAGCCGACCTCAAGGGAAAAATCGATCTGATCGTCGACGGCGGACCGACCCAGGTCGGGCTCGAATCGACCATCGTCGGCTGCTTCGAGACCCCCCTGCTGCTACGCCCGGGCGGTCTCGCACGCGGCGAGATCGAATCGGTTCTGCGCATGCGGCTTGCCGACTTGCCGCAGTTTGAAACCACGGCGCAGCCGCTCGCGCCGGGCATGCTGGCCTCGCACTATGCGCCGCGCTCGCCTGTGCGGTTGAACGCGACCACGCTCGAGCCGGGCGAAGCGCTGCTGGCGTTTGGCACGCCTGCGGTTGCGGGAGTGGACAAGGCCGCCGCCATATTGAATCTCTCGACACGCGGCGATCTCGTCGAGGCGGCGGCCAATCTGTTCCGCCACCTTCGCGAGCTCGACGCCAAGGATGCAATTCAGATCGCGGTGATGCCGATTCCGAACGAAGGGCTTGGCGAAGCGATCAACGATCGGCTGCGCCGCGCGGCCGTATGAGGAGACGCGATGAACAGGATCGAGCCGACGCCAAAGCGCCTGACGCCTGATCTGATCGGACGCTTCAAGGCGATCGTCGGCGAGAAATACGCCGTGACCGATCCGCACGACATCGCTGCCTACGTCACCGAAGAGCGGATGCTTTATCATGGGCATTCGCAACTGGTGCTGCGCCCCGGGTCGACGCCTGAGGTCTCCGCTATCTGCAAGCTCGCGAACGAGACGCAGACGCCACTGGTACCGCAAGGCGGCAACACCGGCCTCGTGGGCGGGCAGACGCCGCACCATGGCGAGGTCGTGGTTTCGCTCCGGCGGATGGATCGCGTCCGCGACCTCGACCCGCAGTCGAACACCATGACCTGCGAATCCGGCATGGTGCTGCTGAATGCCCAGAAGCATGCGAGCGAGGCTGACCGGCTGTTTCCGCTCTCGCTTGGCGCGGAGGGAAGCTGCACCATCGGCGGCAATCTTTCGACCAACGCCGGCGGCAACACCGCGCTCGCCTACGGCGTCGCCCGCGACCTGGTGATCGGGCTGGAGGTGGTCCTCGCGGACGGGCGCGTCCTCAACGCGCTGTCGAAGCTGAAGAAGGACAACACCGGGTACAATCTGCACAACCTGTTCATCGGCGCAGAAGGCACACTCGGCATCATCACCGCGGCGGTACTGAAACTGTTTCCGAAGCCGCGCGCCGTGGAGACCGCCTTCATCGGTCTGAAGTCGCCGAAGGACGCGCTCGCCCTGCTCGGCGTCGCACGCGCCGAAGCGAGCGGCGCGGTGACGAGCTTCGAGCTGGTGCCGGAGATCGTCATCGAATTCTGCGTCCGCCACGGCAGTGGCATCCGCGATCCAATGCCGACGCGTCATCCGTGGTACGTGCTGATGGAGCTGACCTCGCCCGCCGCCAGCCTGAGCGAGACGATGGAAACCATCCTTTCGCGCGGCATGGAGGAGGGACTGGTCGAGGACGCCGTCATCGCCACCAGCCTGCAGCACCGCCGCTCGTTCTGGGACCTGCGCGACTTCGTCACCCATTCGCAAAAACCGGAAGGCGGCTCGATCAAGCACGACGTGTCCGTGCCGGTCGCCTCCGTGCCGGAGTTCCTGGACAAGGCAAGCGCCGCCGTCGTCCGCTTCATGCCCGGCGCACGCGTGGTCCCGTTCGGCCACCTCGGCGACGGCAACATTCACTTCAACATCAGCCAGCCGATCGGCGCCGACAAGGAAGCCTTTCTTGGCTCGTGGCGCGCCATGAACGACGTGGTGCACGGCGTCGTCGCTGAATTCGGCGGCTCGATCTCCGCCGAGCACGGCATCGGCTACATGAAGCGCGACGAGCTCGCCCATGTGAAGGATCCGGTCGCCCTGCAGCTCATGCGCCAGCTGAAGGCCACCCTCGACCCGAACGGGATCCTGAACCCGGGCAAGGTGGTTTAGTTTCGCCGACGACGCCTGTCATGCGCGCGAAATGGGGACATTGCTAACCTTGAGCGACGACCAAGGGGGAGTCGCACCATGTCCTGGCTGTTCGAGCTGCACACCTATCTCGACAAGATCTACGAGACCAACCCGACGCTTATTACACTCGGCGTCATCGGGTTGTTTCTTCTGCTGTTCCTGTCGAGCCGAACCCTCACTCGCAGCAAGGTGACCACCATCGCCGTGCCGCTGCTGGTGATGGCGGTGATCCTCGGAATCGCGGCGCTCTACTTCGGCGAAAGCCGATAGCGCGACCTGCCGTCCTTACGAGAGGCGACCGCGATCAAGCGCTGTGGCGATGGACGCCACATGGCGGCCTTGAAACTCGGCGCCGTCGAGCTCGTTCCGACTTGGCCTGCGGTCGGCGCCGTTTCCACCGTCGGCGAGCGTTGACGCGCCGTACGGCGAACAACCGCTAATCTCGTCCATGCGCAATTGCCCCTGGAAACTGTAGGGAAGCCCGACGATCACCATGCCGAGGTGCAACAGCACGGTGTGGACGGACAGTATCGTCGACTCCTGACCGCCGTGCTGGCTGCCGGTGGAGGTAAAGACGCTACCCACCTTGCCGACCAGCTTGTTCTGCGCCCAGAGCCCACCCGCCCGATCCAGGAAGTTCTTCATCTGGCTCGCCATGTTTCCAAAGCGCGTCGGCGTACCGAAGATGATCGCGTCGTAGTCCGCCATCTCCTTGGGCTCGGCGACGGGCGCATTGTCGATGACGTAGCCGGAGCTGCGCGCGACGTCGTCCGGAACAAGCTCCGGCACACGCTTGAGCACGACCTCGGCGCCGCCTGACCGGGCGCCTGCGGCGACGGCCTCGGCCATGGTCGCCATGTGTCCATAAGATGAATAGTAGAGAACAAGAATGCGGGTCATGACTGCTCCAAAGGTTGGCGACACCCGCGGATTTAGCCAAGACCGTCCAGCGCTCAACGCACGAAGCGCGTAGTGAGGCCATACGAAATCGTATATGGAAGGCAGGTTCGGAGGCCGACGGTTTGGATTGGGACGATCTCAAGATCGTGCATGCGATTGCGCGACACGGTTCGCTGAGCGCAGCGGCGCGCGCCTTGCGCACGACCCAGCCGACCGTGAGCCGACGACTGGCCGGCCTTGAACGGCGTATCGGTGCCAAGCTGTTCGAACGTCAGGCCGGCGGCCTCTCTCCCGGGCCTTTGTGCCTCGGCCTGATCGAGCCGCTCGAGCGGATGGACGAGCAGGCGCAGGCCGTGGCGCGCAGGATCGCTGCGCGCGATCGCGACCTCCAGGGCCCCATCACACTGACCAGTCTCGGCTGGTTCGGCGACGATGTTCTGGCACCGCTGCTTGCGCGCTTCGGGGGCCGCCATCCGCAGGTCAGGATCAACCTCGTCAATGATGCGCGGCGTTTCAATCTGTCGCGGCGCGAAGCCGACATCGCAGTCAGGGTCGGCGACTTTGGCCGCGATGACCTGGTCCAGCGAAAGCTGGCCGACGTGTCCTATGGGCTTTATGCCTCGCAGAGCTATCTGAAGCGGCACGGGCCTCCGGATTTCACCAGCAAGTGCGCTGGCCATACCGTCATCTCGCTGATCGAATCGCCGGACAAGGTGGTACCGTTCGAGTGGTTGAAGGTGATCGCCGCCAACGCGCATGTGACACTGCGGACGAACAGCGTTCAGTCGCACATCGCAGCGGCTGAAGCGGGCGAAGCCATGGCGGTGCTTCCACGCGTCCTGGCCGACCCGCGCGCCAATCTTTCCCGCATCAAGCCGCCGCTCCCTGAACCGTACAATCCCGTGAGAACCGGCGTGCATGCCGATTTGCGCAACACGCCGAGGGTGCGCAGCCTGATCGACTTCCTCGCCAAGGAATTGAAGGCGATGGCGCGCGATCTCAGGCCGGCCGACTAGGCGGCGCGGCGGCCGCGAACCCTTTCCATACAAATTCGTAGGGCAACCATACGAAACTCATACGTGCAATCGCGCCACCTTGCGAACATCTTGCGCTGCAGGCCGTTTTTGATCGACGGCGGAAAGCAAGGAGCGCTGATGCGGGAATCGAGCACAAAAACTGCCACGCCGTGGGCAGTGCTGTTCGTTCTCGTCGGGGCCGGCGTGATATCGGCGGTTCAAGTCGGCAAGGCGACGGTGGCCCTCGCTGACGTTCAAGGCGACCTTCGCCTTAGCCTGACCGTCGCATCGTGGCTGCTGTCAGCATTCGCATTGGTCGGCGCGCTTGCCGGCGGGCCGATCGGCCTTACCACCGATCGCATCGGCGCCAAGCGCATGCTGGTCTGGGGACTTGCGGTCCAGGGTGTAACGTCAGCGCTCGGATCGGTTGCTGCCGGCGCATCGCTTCTTCTCGCCATGCGCGTCGTCGAAGGCCTTGGGTTCCTTTGCGTCATCATCGCAGCTCCGGTTCTCATCGTTCGCATCGCTGCCGCCGGCCACCGCGAACGGGCGCTTTCGCTCTGGGCAACGTTCATGCCGGTCGGAATCACCCTGTCACTGCTGGCAGCCTCGCCGCTCGCTGCTGTCGGATGGCGCGGCTTCTGGATTGCCAATGCCGTTCTTCTGCTCGGCTATGGCGGCCTCGCAGCGATCGCCGTGCCGACCGCACACGCAACCGCTGCTCCACGCAAGATCACGGTCGATATCCGCGACACGCTTGCCGCGCCCGGCCCATGGCTGCTTGCGGGATTGTTTGCGGCGTTTTCTGCATCATTCTTTGCGATCTTCGGATTCCTCCCGGTGATCCTGACGGACCGGCTTGCTGTTTCTCCGGAAACCGCGAGCCTTCTGACAGCGGCCGCGGTCATGGCGAGTGCTGCGGGCAATCTCGTCTGCGGCGCCATGCTGAACAAAGGGCTGCAGCCATGGCAGTTGCTGATGGCGAGTTTCGCGCTGCTCGGCGTCACCGGCGTCGGTGTCTTCCTGGGCGGCGCTCCGCCCGCCGCGAATTATGCGCTCAGCGTCGCATTCGCGTTCGTCGGCGGATTCATTCCGGTCATTGTGATGGATGCCGTGCCGCGGCATGCTCCGCGCAGCGAGCTCATCGGCGCGACCATGGGCTTCGTCATGCAAGGCAACAATGTGGGACTGGCGCTCGGCCCAGCAGCGACCGGCCTTATCGCATCAGCCTTCGGCTGGAGCGCGGTATCGCTTCTGGTCGCCGGATTGGCGCTCGCGGCGGGTCTGCTCGGCTGGATTTTTCGCGCCCGGGAAATGCACCGACGCGTCACCGCGACAGCGCCGTCCA
This sequence comes from Bradyrhizobium sp. LHD-71, assembly GCF_031157255.1. Lineage (GTDB taxonomy): Bacteria > Pseudomonadota > Alphaproteobacteria > Rhizobiales > Xanthobacteraceae > P52-10. The sequence goes on from NZ_JAVIFX010000029.1 coordinate 106,697, forward strand.
CTTAGAACAGCGATCCCTGATCGCTGGACGTGATCTTGCGCGACGCTCTTGCGCGCGGCTTTGCGGCCTCGGCCTCCGCTGCCGCCTCCTCCGCCGACACTCTCTCGATCAACCGCGGATCGTCATTCGCTGTGCGATTGACCGCTGTCGAGACCTCATGCCAGGCGAACGTGCCGAGCGGCGCCGGCGTCAGCAGCGAGGTCGCAGCCTTGGCGTCGACGTTGGCGCAATCGAGCCAGAGATCGAACGCATCCGGCGCGATCGTCACCGGCATGCGCGGGTGAAAGCTTGCAAGGTCAGCGCTCGCCACGGTCGTGACGATGGCGACCGTGTCGAGTTCTTCGCCGTTTGGCCCGACCCAGGTCTCCCATAACGCCGCGAACGCAATCGGCCCGCCGCCCGCCGGATAGACGAACAGCGGCTGCTTGCGCGCACCCAGGTCGGGCCATTCGTAGTAGCCGTCGGCCGGGATCAGGCACCGCCGTCGCCGGATCGCATTCTTGAACGCCGGCTTGTCGATCACCGTCTCCGAGCGCGCATTGATCACCAGCCCGAACTTTTTCGGGTCCTTCGTCCAGGCCGGCAGAAAGCCCCAGCGCATCAGCATGAACCGGCGCACGCCGCGCTCGAGCAGCACGACCGGGACAGGCTGGGTCGGCGCGATGTTGTAGCGCGCCGGAAAATTCGGTTGCTCGCCATAACCAAACAGCCGCCGCAGCGCCTCCGGCGAAGATGTTATGACGAAGCGTCCGCACATTTCACTTTCCAAAAATCGGAATTCATTTGCGTCAGTTTCAGCAGGAATTAACCACAAGCGCCAACAATGGAGCAGATGCCGCCCACCCCAAGTTCCTCTGCTCTCACGTCTTCCTCGCAGGACGCGCTCGACGCGGCCACGCTTGTTGCTGCCAATATCAACCCGAAGACACGGCTTGCAACCGATTACCTGAACCATTTCAATGAAGCGATCATGCTTCTGGAGATCATTCCGGCAATGCCCGAATGTGCGGAGGACTTCCTGCGCTGGGAACCGCTGAGCTACCCCGCTCATTTCCGGCAGTCGAATTTCAAGGCTCGCGACCTCGCGATCGCCGCTTATGAGCAGGCCGATCCCGAAATCCGCACCCGCTTCGACGGCCTGTGCGATACGCTGACCGGGATCCTGACCGCCATCCACGACGCGATGAGCGAGGCAACGCAGGCCTCGACCCGTGCCCGCCTCGCTGAGCAGGCGACCGGCTGGCTGAAGCCGCTGGTCATCCAGGCAGGCGGTGTCATCAACGGCGCCAGCGAAGCGCAGGCAGAGGAAGCCGAGCCGCAGAGCGACGCCGACCTGATCATGTCGGCGTGAGCGGCATGCCTCCGCGCCCCGCCCCCGAGCTCGCCGTCAGCGCCGCCATCTTTCGCAGCGGCAACGTGCTGGTCGTTCGCCGCGCCGCGGCGCCCGCCAAAGGCCTGTGGACGCTGCCCGGCGGGCGCGTCGAAATCGGCGAGACGCTGGTCGAGGCGGTCCGCCGTGAGGTGATGGAAGAGACCAGCCTCACCGTCGAGGTGGCCGGTCTTGCCGGCTACCGCGAAATCATCCTGTCGGAGGCCGTCGGCCCGCGCGGTCGGCATTTCGTGATTCTGCCCTTCGCGGCGCGCTGGGTTGCGGGCGAAGTCACGCTGAACGATGAACTGAGCGACGGCCACTGGATGCCGATTGAGGCGGTTGCGGCGTTGCCGACCACCGAGGGCCTGCTGGAGATCTTGCGGCAGGCGGAGCGGCTGCTCTCTCCCGCATAGTCTCTTGCCGAGATCCCGCCACTCGGCCACGCGGGCGCCTTGCTTACGCCGTCGCGACCGGTCATATGACGGTCGAACTCGGAACCTCCCGATGCGCAAGTTTCTGCACGTTCTGACGATCCTTGCCTGCCTCGGCCTTGCGCCCGCACAAGCGCAGGAGGGCGCCGCGCCGTTCGACGCCGACCTGCAGCGCTTCGCCGAGATCCTCGGCGCGCTGCACTACCTGCGCGCGATCTGCGGCGCCAACGAGGGCCAGAAGTGGCGCAACGAGATGCAGGCTCTGGCGGACGCGGAGACGCCCTCGGGCGAGCGTCGCACGCGGCTGATCGCAAGCTTCAACCGCGGCTACCACGGGTTCCAGCAGACGTACCGCAACTGCACGCCTGCGGCGAACGTCGCGATCAAGCGCTACCTGACGGAGGGCGCAAAGATTTCGCGCGACCTGACCGCGCGCTACGCGAACTAGCTCCGCAGTCCGCACAGGTTACCGCCCTGGCGGAATGCCGGTTAACCTTTCCTAAAGATCGCCCTAGGCGGCCGCGCCGCCCATGCTAGAGATGATTCACAAGCCCCAGCCCAAAACCTGGGGCATTCCTGTGAGATCGATGTCCGTTTCCACGTCCCAAGACCTGCTGGCCGACGACGCTCAAAAGCGGATCGCGCTGTCCTATCTCTCGGAAGCCTGGGCAGAGGCGCGTCTCGATGGGATCGATGGCGACTGCCTGGCGCAGGCGAGCCTGTTCACCGCCTTCGCCGAACTGGTGGCCACCTACGGCGAAGAAGCCGTCGCGAAGTTCGTCGAAGGCCTTTCGGCGCGCGTCAAGAATGGCGAGTTCTCGGTGATGGCTGCAAAGCAATAATTGCCCGTCATTGCGAGGCATCGCCGTTCGAAGAACGGCGTCGCTTCGCTCGCCTATGGCGACGAAGCAATCCAGCGCGGCATTCGCGATGGACTCAGACTGGATTGCTTCGCTTCGCTCGCAATGACGCAAGGACTCCGTGTCTCAAGGCACCAGCGTTTCCATGAAGCGGATCGGCTCGCCTTGTGACGGCGCCGTGAGCTCGCCCTGCCACATCACGCGCCTGCCCCGCACGAAGGTGCCGACCGGCCAGCCCTTCACCTTCACCCCGTCATACGGCGTCCAGGCGGCGCGCGAGGCGATCCACTTGTTGGTGATGGTCTCCTCCCGCTTCAGGTCGACGATCGTCAGGTCGGCATCATAGCCGGCCATGATCCGCCCTTTGCCTGCAATGTTGAACAGGCGCTGCGGTCCGGCGCTGGTCAGGTCGACGAAGCGCGCGAGCGACAACCGCTCGGCGTTCACGTGATCGAGCATGATCGGCACCAGCGTCTGCACGCCGGTCATCCCGGAGGGCGAGGCTGGGTAGTTCTTGGACTTCTCCTCGATCGTGTGCGGTGCATGATCTGAGCCGAGCACATCGACGACGCCCTGCGTGACGCCGTCCCAGATGCCGGCCTGATGCAGCGCGTCGCGCACCGGCGGGTTCATCTGCGCCCGTGTGCCGAGTCGCTCGTAGCATTCGGGCGCGGTGAGCGTCAGGTGATGCGGCGTCACCTCGACGGAAGCAACATCGCGGTGGTCCTTCAGGAACTCCATCTCGTCCCTGGTTGAAATGTGCAGCACGTGGATGCGCTTGCCGAACTCGCGCGCGATGTTTACCAGCCGCTTCGTCGCTGTCAGCGCCGCAACCTCGTCGCGCCAGAGCGGATGCGAGCGTGGATCGCCTTCGATGCGCACGCCCTTGCGCTCGTTGAGCCGATATTCATCCTCGGCGTGAAACGCCGCGCGGCGCCGGATGACGCTGATGATCCGGCGCAGGCCCTCGTCGTCTTCCACCAGCAGGCTTCCGGTCGAGGAGCCGATGAACACCTTGACGCCGGCGCAACCCCTGGCGCGTTCCAGCACCGGCAACTGCTCGTAATTTTCGCGAGTGCCGCCGATGTAGAAGGCGAAGTCGCAGTGCATGCGGTGAGTGCCGCGCTTGATCTTGTCGGCAAACGTCGCCTCGGTGACGGTCAGGGGATCCGTGTTCGGCATTTCGAACACGCCTGTAACTCCACCCAGAACGGCCGCGCGCGAGCCCGTTTCCAGGTCTTCCTTATGCGTCAGGCCAGGCTCGCGAAAATGCACCTGCGTGTCGATCACGCCGGGCAGGATGTGCAGCCCCTTGCAGTCGATAATCTCGGCAGCGCTGGCGCCGCCCAGCGCGCCGATGGCGGCGATTCGCCCGTCCTTGATGGCGAGGTCGCGCAGGCTTTCACCGTCCTGGTTGACGACGGTCCCGGATTTCAGAATCACATCGTAGCTTGCACTCATGCTTCCTCGCATCGCCGCGACGGCACTTGTCTCGCTCGCCCCCGCGCCTTACGTTTTGCAGCAACAGCTAGCAAGAGCAAGTTCGATGAAAGCAGCGTTTCTTCCTGACCGTGGCGTCGTCAAGATTGGCGGCGACGATGCACGGCAATTTCTCAACAATCTCGTGACCGCCGAACTTGCCGAGGTGAAGCCCGGAACCGCACGATTCGCGGCGTTATTGACGCCGCAGGGCAAGATCGTCGCCGACTTTCTGGTGACGGAAGCGCCCGCCGCTCAGGGCGGCGGCTTCCTGATCGATTGTCCGAAGCCCCTCGCCGATCAGCTCGCCACCAAGCTCAATTTCTACAAGCTGCGGGCGAAGGTAACCGTGGAAAACCTCACCGGCAAATTCGGCGTGCTCGCGGCCTGGGACGGCCGGCCTGCAACGATGCCCGACCTCGCCTTCGCTGATCCCCGCAATGGCGAGCTGGGCTACCGGATTGTCGTCCCGGACGGACAGTCGGCCGACGTCGCCCAGGCGATCGGCGCCGAGCTCGTTGCTCCTGACATGTATGAGGTCCACCGCATCGTATGCGGGGTGCCGAATGGCGGGACGGATTTCATCTACGGTGATGCCTTTCCGCACGAAGCCAATATGGATCGCCTGCACGGGGTCGATTTTGACAAAGGTTGCTATGTCGGCCAGGAGGTCGTATCGCGCATGCAGCATCGCGGCACGGCGCGCACGCGCACCGTACGGGTCGTCCTCGACGGGCCGCCGCCCGAAGCAGGCAGCGACGTGATCGCCGACGGCAAGTCCGTCGGCACGATGGGCTCGTCACGCGCTGGCCGCGGGCTGGCCTTGCTGCGGCTCGACAAGGTGTCGAGCGCACTCGCTGGCGGCGTGTCGCTGTCAGCCGGCGGGATCGGTTTGAAGCTGGTGGATCCTGCCGACGCCAAGCTGCCTGAAAAGCAGGTCGCGCCATGACGTCTGCACGCCTGCATCCCGACGGCAAGAAGCGCTGCCCATGGCCGGGCGACGATCCTTTCTATATGGCCTATCACGACGACGAATGGGGTGTGCCGGAGTACGATGATCGTGCGCTGTTCGAAAAACTGATTCTCGATGGCTTCCAGGCCGGCCTGTCGTGGATCACGATCCTGCGCAAGCGGGAGAATTTCCGCAAAGCCTTCGACGATTTCGAGCCCGAAAGGATCGCCCGGTACGACGCCACGAAGATTCACGCGCTGATGAACGATGCCGGCATCGTGCGCAACCGCTCCAAGATCGAAGGCACGGTCGCGAGCGCAAAGGCCTACCTGAAGATCATGGAGGACGGCCCGAGCTTTTCGGCGCTGCTGTGGGATTTCGTGGACGGCAAGCCGAAAGTGAACAAGTTCAAGACCACCAAGAGCGTGCCCGCCTCGACGCCGATATCGATCGCGATCTCGAAAGACCTGACATCGCGCGGCTTCAAGTTCGTCGGACCGACCATTGTCTACGCGTTCATGCAGGCAACCGGCATGGTCAACGACCACCTCGTCAGCTGTCACTGCCATGAGATCTGCGGCAAGCTGAAGCGCAAGCGACGCGGCACATGACCGCGAAGGCTGCAGCGGCGCTTGCCCCGGAGCGCGAGCGCGCCTGGCAGCGCATGCTATCGGGCCGCAGGCTCGACCTGCTCGACCCTTCACCGCTCGACATCGAGATCGAGGACATCGCGCACGGCCTTGCACGAGTCGCGCGCTGGAACGGGCAGACGGCCGGCGCGCATATCTTTTCCGTCGCTCAGCACACGTTGCTGGTGGAAGCCGTGTTGCGACGGCAGATGCCGCGCGCCGACCATCGCATCCGCCTTGCCGTGCTGCTGCACGATGCGCCGGAGTACGTCATCGGGGACATGATCTCGCCCTTCAAGGCCGTCATCGGCGGGTCATACAAGGTGGTTGAAAAGCGGCTCCTGAGCGCCATCCACATTCGCTTCGGCCTGCCCGCTGCTCTGCCGGAAGACCTGACCGCGCGCATCAAGGCCGCCGATGCCGGCGCAGCCTATCTCGAGGCCACGCGCCTCGCCGGCTTCAAGGATGCGGAGGCGCGCAAGTTCTTTGGGCGGCCGCCCGATGTGCCGGAAAATGTGCAGACCGATTTTCTGACCCCCTGGCCGGCCGGCAAGGCAGAGAAACGCTTTCTGGCCCGCTTCAAGGCACTGAAAGTCGACTAGTGTCCCGAATCCGAAGTTCGCTATACTTTGCAGCGAGCTCAGAGCGAACTTCGGATTCGATCAGGACACTAGCAAGTTTATGATTCTAGTGTCGT
>NZ_JAVIFX010000030.1 GCF_031157255.1 Bradyrhizobium sp. LHD-71
GAGCGGGATGCGGTGGCCGTTACGATGCCGGGCCATAGGCGAGCGAAGCGACGCCGTTCTTCGAACGGCTATGGAAAGCGCCGGAGAAATCCGTGTGATGCCCGAAGGCAATCAAGACGTCGGTACGACGGACGGACGGTCCAAGTGCATGTCCGGGCGACAGTTCGCACGAGCCGGGCGAAGCCAGCGAAAGTGGCGAGGCCTGGGGACATGCAGCAAGCCGTGAAAAGAACCATCGCGTGCGGAGCGCAGGCGTTGAGCCTCCTCCGTGGCAGTTTGCCGTGTGCCTTCCAAAGCACACGGCTGCCGTATGCCCCAAAGGCATGCGGCGCCGCGGGCGCGGTCAAACGTCCAGCGTTCCGCACAGCCCTTTCGGGCCAAAGGAAAGCGCAAGAAGACCGGCAAGCCTCGGGCCGGACAAACAGGGGCGACGATGCACGTCCGTAGCTCGAAGCGGCTACAGGCCGCAAACCCCACCCTTCCCACGGCCGGAGAGGTGCGGTACGCCACTCCGGCCGGGGCAGAGTCTGTCGAGAGTTGCGGGTCGATGCGCCTTCCATCCCTAAATGCCATGAGAGCCTTCGAGGCGTTCGCGCGCACCGGGAGTGTCAAGGCGGCGAGCGACGAGCTGGCCGTGAGCCCGACGGTCGTCTCGCGCCACCTGAGGAATTTGCAGCTCGATCTCGACGTTGCGCTTGTCGAGCCGCGTGGGCGCGGCCTGCTGCTCACCGCTGCCGGCGAAGCCTTCCATACCCAGATCCGCCGCGCCTTCGAGATCATGCGCCAGGCGAACGACGACATCCGTCCAGACCGCCGACGCAGCCTGACGCTGTGGTGCATTCCGGGCATCGCCAATCATCGGCTGCTGCCGGCGTTACCGATATTGCAGAGCCGTCTCGGAAATTACGAAATCGTTCTGCAGCCCACACTGTCGCGACCGGACCTTATGCGCGGCGAGGCCGACGCCGAAGTCATCTGCATCAACGGGCTGGAGGCTCATGCCGACGTCAGGACCGAACTGATCGCGCACCCGCTGGTGCATGCGGTCGCGAGCCCGTCGTTTCAGTCGCGCTTTCCAGAGGTCAGGACGGCCGCCGATTTCCTGAAGCTGCCGCTGATCCATGAGGCCTCGACACTCTATTGGGAGCAGTGGCTGGAATACTCCGGCGTTACCGACTTCCCGATGCTGCGCGGCCCGCGTCTGTGGCACGCACACCTGACGATCGAGGCGGCACGGCTTGGCCAGGGCGTCGCGCTCGCCAACACGCTATTGGTCGAAGACGATCTCAAATCCGGCCGGCTGGTCGATCTCAGTCCGCATCCCGTCCGACTTGGCGGGTATTATTTTCTCGCTGCTGCCAAGCGGTGGGGCGATGCGGAGCTCGTGGTTCTGCGTCGCTGGCTGAAGGAGACACTGCAGAGCGGCGCGCCAAAGCGTGCATCAGATGCAGCAATTCATGTGGAATAAGCTGATTGTTCGGGCGCGAGGCGGCTTCTAGCGTTGCGTGACGTCTGCCTCAACCGGATCCTGCCATGCCGACCAATGCCGAACTGCTGACCCGCCGCAACAATGCGATCGTCCGCGGCGTCAGCCACGCGACACCGATCTCGGCGGCGCGCGCCTTGAATGCCGAGATCTGGGACGTCGAGGGCAAGCGCTATGTCGACTTTGCCGGCGGCATTGCGGTGCTCAACACCGGGCACTGCCATCCGAAGATTCTGGCCGCCGTTACCGAGCAGATGCAGCGCTTCACTCACACCTGCTTTCAGGTGCTGATGTACGAACCTTACATCGCACTCGCCGAACGGCTGAACGCGCTGGCGCCGATCCCGGGCGCGCTCAAGACCGCGTTTTTTACTACCGGCGCGGAGGCGACTGAGAACGCCATCAAGATCGCGCGCGCAGCGACCGGACGCTCCGGTGTGATCGCATTCACCGGCGCCTTTCATGGCCGCACCATTATGGCCTCGGCCATGACCGGCAAGGTCGTGCCATACAAGAAGGGTTTGGGTCCCGTGCTGCCTGACGTCTGGCACGTGCCCTTCCCTGTGCCGCAACTCGGCGTCAGCGTCGAGGATGCGCTCAAGTATCTTAGGTTTATCTTCAAGGCCGACACCGACGCGTCGCGGATCGCGGCAATCATCATCGAACCGGTGCAAGGCGAAGGCGGCTTCCACCAGGCGCCGCCGGAGTTGATGCGGGCGCTGCGCCAGCTGTGCGACGAGACCGGCATCGTGCTGGTGGCGGACGAAGTGCAAACCGGCTTCGGGCGTACCGCAAAGATGTTCGCGATGGAGCACTACGACGTCGCGCCCGACCTGATCTGCGTCGCCAAGAGCCTCGCGGGCGGCTTTCCGCTGTCGGGCGTGATTGGCCGCGCCGCGATCATGGACGCGGCCGACCCCGGCGGACTTGGCGGCACCTACGCGGGCAATCCCCTCGCCTGCGCTGCAGCGCTTGCCGTACTCGACGTGTTCGAAGAGGAACGGCTGCTTGAACGCGCGGCCGCGCTAGGTAGCCGGCTCACGGCGCGGCTGCAGAAGTTCCACCTGCAGAACAACCTGCTGCCGATCGATCGCATTCGCGGCCTCGGCGCCATGGTTGCGTTCGACATCGTCAGGGAGCGCGGCGGCGCAGAGCCCGACGCGGATGCAACCCGGCGCGTGGTGCAATACGCCTATGAAAACGGCCTGGTGCTGCTCTCCTGCGGCACCAACGCCAACACCATCCGTATCCTGACGCCGCTGACGGCCGAGGATACCGTTGTCGATGACGGGCTGGATATTCTGGAGGCGGCGCTTGCACAGTAAGAGGTCACCACTGACACCCGTTCAAAAAAACCACGATTGGCGTGCAAATTAGATGATTGTTGCGTCTCGGACGATGCGCCACGTTTTGGGAACCCGGGGCAATCGGGCCAACGGCTCGCGGGGAGCCGGTAGAATGGATACGCGGGTCAAAACGCGCGTATGACGCTGAGTGTCATGAAGCTTCTTGGACAAGGTTCAAACCGGACAGCCGCAGGACGGACCCGGCTATGACGGCCGGTCGGATCGGCCACGATCTCAATGTCGCCGGCCTCTCGAAGTTCTACGGCGAATTTGCCGCGCTCGACGACGTGTCGCTGGCGGTCAGGCGCGGCGAATTTCTTACCCTGCTTGGACCGTCAGGCTCCGGCAAAACCACGCTTCTGATGTCGATTGCAGGCTTCGTGCAGCCGGACCGCGGCGATATCCTGCTCGATCAGCAGAGCATTGCCCACCTGCCGCCCGAGCAGCGCAATTTCGGTATGGTCTTTCAAGGCTATGCGCTGTTTCCGCACATGACCGTGTTCGACAATGTCGCGTTTCCGTTGCGGGTACGAAAACGTCCTACGGCCGAGATCCAGGACAAGGTCAATGCCGCGCTCGATCTCGTGCAGCTTGCCTCGCGCGCCGACCGCTATCCGCGCCAGTTGTCGGGCGGCCAGCAGCAGCGCGTCGCCCTTGCGCGCGCCATGGTGTTCACGCCACATCTGCTTCTGCTCGACGAGCCGCTGAGCGCGCTCGACAAGAACCTCAGGGGCGAACTGCAGGACGAGCTGAAGCGTCTGCACAAGCGGGTCGGCCTTACCTTCATCTATGTCACTCACGACCAGGATGAAGCGCTGTCGATGTCGGACCGGATTGCGGTCATGCGCGACGGCAAGATCGTCCAGCACGGCGCCCCGAGCGAGCTCTACGACCGGCCGGCGACGAGGTTCGTCGCCGATTTTCTCGGCAGAAGTAATTTCCTGCGAGGCACCGTCGATGCTCACGTCGACGGCGGTTTCGTGCTGTCCCATCAGGGCGCAAAGGTCTCTCAGGCGATTGGAGACGGTGAGCGTCCGCCGCTGGGCAAGCAGGTGGTCGTCGCGCTGCGGCCGGAAAAAATCGCGATCACAGCCGATGGCGGCAGGCCGGACAACCTTCTCAGAGGCGTCATCGCCGAGTGGAGCTACTTCGGCGCCCAGTTCCGCCTTGTCGTCGACACGCTGGAGTTCGGCGCCGTCGCTGTGGTCGTCCCGGCATGGAAGCACGGCGAGCCGCCTGCCGCTGGTCAGCCGGTGGCGATCGGCTGGGACGCCGGCGCCGGAACTCTCGTCGCCGACAACTGATCTTCGAGCCTGCAAATGATCGCCCACATCAAACCGAGAGCCGCTCCCATGACCAGCATCGACAACTCGTCCGCGTTATCCCGCCGCAGCCTGCTCAAGGGCGGCGCCGCTGTGATCGCTGCCCCTGCCGTTCTGACCTCGCCGCTTGCGCTCGCCCAGCAGCGCAAGGAGGTGGTGCTGGTGAACTTTGGTGGCGCCGCGATGAAGGCGTTCGATGAAGCCTACGTTCAGCCGTTCGCCGCGCAAGGCGGCCGCATCGTGCTCGACGGCAGTGGCGCGCTGAACGGCAAGATCCTGACGATGGTGCAATCGGGCAAAGTCACCTGGGATATCTGCGACGCCGGCATCACCACGCTGGCCGAACTCGGTCCGCGCAACGCGCTGGAAAAGATCGACTACAGCATCGTCGACAAGGCGAAGGTGCCAGCCGAATTCGCCTATGAGAACGGCGTGGTGAACTACATGTTCTCGTCGGTGCTGGCCTGGGATACGGCCAAGGTGAAGGAAACGCCGACACTCGCCGACTTCTTCGATCTCAAGAAGTATCCGGGCCGCCGGATGATGCGCAAGGACTCTCAGGCGATGCTCGAGCTGTGCCTGATCGCCGACGGCGTGCCGCAGGACAAGCTCTATCCGCTCGACACCAAACGTGCCTTCGCCAAGATCGAAACGATCAAAAAGGACGTGCTGTACTGGAACAGCGGCGCCGAGAGTCAGAGCCTAATGCGCGATGGCGAATGCGTGATGGGTCTGTTGTGGCACACGCGTGCCAATGTTCTGAAGGGGGAGACGCAGGGCCGGATCGCATACACCTTCAAGGACGGCTTGCTGCAGCCGGGGCTTTGGGTCGTGCCGAAAGGTAATCCGGCAGGTGCGGAGGCGTTTCGCGCCATCGCCTCGATGCAGCAGCCCGAGGGGCAGGTGAAGTTGCTTGCCGCGATGGGCAACGGACCGTCCAATCCGGCGGCACAGGCCCTGGTACCGCCCGACCTGCGGGCGATGAATCCGGCCGATCCGGCCAATGTGGCGGTGCAGGCGAAGATCAATGCCGCCTGGTACATCGAGAACCACTCGAAGACCTTCCAGGCCTATCTCGACTTCATCTCGTCCTGATCCGCCATGCGAGCAATGCTGTCGCGTCTGGCTGCGATTGATCCGGCCCCGACGATCGGGGCCGATCCTTCGCGATCGTCTTTAGCGCGCCGCCTGCGGGTCGGCGGATCGGCGCGCTACTGGCTGCTGATGACGCCGGCATTGGCTCTGATGATCGTCTTCTATGTCTATCCGATCTCCCGGGTGCTCTGGATCAGCGTCACCGAGCCACAGCCGGGGTTGGAGAATTTCGAGCTGCTTCTGACCAGCGCCTCGATCCATAAGATGCTCCTGACCACAGCGCGCATCAGTGTCCTGACTACGTTGATCACACTGGTCCTGGCGTATGTGGTCGCCTACGCCCTGGTCCACGCCGGCGAGCGTGCGAGACGCTGGATGTTCCTGGGCGTGATCGTGCCGCTGTGGATCTCCGTGCTGGTACGCGCGTTCGCCTGGTTCGTGCTGCTCCGCCGGGAAGGCCTCATCAACAACATTCTGATGACTAGCGGAGTCGTCGACAGTCCGCTCAGCCTGATCTGGAACGAAACCGGCGTCATGATCGGCATGGTTCACTACATGCTGCCGTTCGGCATCCTGCCGATCTACGCCAATATGCGCGACATCGATCAGCGCTGCATCGCAGCCGCCCGCGGACTCGGTGCAACGCGCAGCGAGGCGTTCCGCAAGGTGTTTCTGCCGCTGTCGATGCCCGGCGTGGTCGGTGCCGGCATTCTGGTGTTCATGTTTTCGCTCGGCTTCTTCGTGACACCCGCCATTCTCGGCGGCGGCAAGACGCTGATGATCGCCGAGTACATCAAGGTCCAGATCCTGGAAGTCGTACGCTGGGGCGTCGGGACCATGCTGGCCGCAACGTTGGTGATCGTCATCGGTGCCCTGCTCGCCGTGCTCAGCCGCTTCGTCGATCTGCGCAAGTTGTTTGGATCGATCTAGGCCATGAGCGCGTTTCCGTCCGCCGGCATTTCGATCGCGACACGCTCGATGGCGTGGCTGATCATCTGCTTCCTCGTTCTTCCGATCACCATCGTGTTCGCGGTTTCGGTCACCGACCGGCCCTACCTGTCCCTGCCCCACGACGGCCTGTCGCTGCAATACTACCGTAGCCTGCTGACCAGCCGGGCGTGGCATACAAGCATTCTGCATAGCCTGGTGATCGCCGCAGCCTCGACGGCGATCGCAGTGGTCGCAGGCACGCTTTGCGCGATCGGTTGCTGGCGACTGGGCAACCGCGCCAGCAACGCGGTGCGGATGCTGATGCTGGTGCCGATCATCGTGCCGACCGTGGTCTATGCGCTCGGCATCTATCAGTTCTGGGTCGACCTGAAACTGATCGATTCCTATACCGGCGTGATCATCGCCCATGCGGTGACCGGGCTTCCTTACGTGGTCATCACCGTTTCGACGGCACTCGCCGGCTTTGATCCGCGGCTCGAGCAGGCCGCCCTCAGCCTCGGCGCCAGCATGGGTCAGACGCTGCGGATGGTGATCATTCCAAACATTCTGCCAGGCGTCATCTCGGGCGCGATCTTCGCCTTCATCCATAGCTGGGACGAACTGATCATCGTGCTGTTCATCGCCGGCCGCGGCGTGTTCACGCTGCCGCGGCGGATATGGGACGGCATCAATGAAAGTCTCGATCCGACGATGGCCGCGGTCGCCTCCGTGCTGGTGCTGACGACCGTAGTTCTCCTGCTGATCGACATCGCCATCCGTGCGCGACGCACGCAATAACCGAACTGATAACAACCATGCCCAGAAACAGCGACCTGACCCCCGATAAAGCGCTGGCAGTGAAGTGGATCAACGACAACGTTGCGCAGTTGTCCCGCGATCACATGACGATCTGGAATCTTCACGAGCCATCCTGGCGCGAATACAAGTCCTCGGCCTGGTACGTCGAACGGCTGAGGGCCGAAGGCTTCGACGTCGAAGCCGGCTCGGGTGAGATGCCCACCGCCTTCGCAGCAGTCTGGTCGAACGGCGACGGTCCGACCATCGGCGGGTATGCCGAGTATGACGCGGTTCCGGGCGCGTCACAGGATCCAGTGCCGCGGCGTCAGCCTCGCGTCGGTGTCAACCGTCACGCGGCAGGCCATACCGATCCGCATTCCGCGCTCGGCATGGGATCTTTCACGGGCTTCCTGGCGGCCAAACACGTGATGGAGCGCCACGGCATCAAGGGCCGGCTGAAGTTTTTCGGCGAGCCGGCCGAGAAGATGTGCGGCTCCAAACCCGTTCACGCGGCCAAGGGCTACTACAACGATCTCGATGCAGCGATCAGCTTTCATCCGCATTCCTTTCCGAGGCTCGCCAACAGCTGCTTCTGGGACACGCACAGTGCCCCCTATTGGAGCCGGATCTACACATTCGAATGCGACAATCCGGAAACCTGGCAGAATGCTGGCGCCGTGACCGGCGTCGCCCACGGTCACTCGGCCGCGCGCGCACCGGGCGCGATCGATGCGGTCTGCCTGATGTACACGTCATCCAAATACATGAAGGAGTCGATGCTGCCGCATCACGGCAGCTGGAGTTTGAACGAGTTCATTCTGCATGCGGGACAGGCGGCAGCGGACAATATCGCGCCGGGTCTCGCCCAGATTCAATATTCGCTGCGCGCTCCAACGCTCGACATGTGCGCGCGCGTGTTCGAGGTGCTCGACCGCAACGCCGAACATTGCGCGGCGATGACGCACAGCAAGGTTACGGCGAACTGGATCACCCGGACGCGGGCTGGCCTTGCCAATCACGCCATGGCTGAAGTCACCTGGCGCAATTTCGAGGCGATCGGCGCGCCGCAATGGGACGAGAAGGCGCGCAGTTTCGCCCGCGAGATCCAGGCCAGTCTCGACATTCCGCCGATGGAGGATCCGTTCACGCCGGAGATCCAGCACCTGACCGCACCTTGGGACGGCGAGAAAGCCTTTCGCGAACAGCTGCCGTCCTGGCAGACCAATCTCGCGGCCGACGACTATGTCGACTACACTTGGCACGCACCGACTGTGCGTCTTTATGTCGGCCGTCCGACCTTACGCGCGCCAAACCCCGGCTATCGCTATCCCGAGTGGACGCGTCATGCGATGGGAGGCGTGCCGGCCTGCATCGATCCGATGTGGCTGACCGCCGGCAAGGTGATCGCGACGACCATTCTCGATCTGCTGAGCGATGGCGTCTCACTGGACAAGGCGAAAAGCGAATTTCGCGAACGTACAGGCGGAGGAATCGGAGGCACCTCGTGGATCGCCCCGCTGTTGCCCGCCGACTTCGCGCCGCCGGTCCATTACCGCTGGCCGGAATACGTCACGACCGTACGCGGCCAGGAGTGGACGATTCCAACCGCCGCACCTTAGCCGCATCGCAGCAACACCGATCATTCCCCTTCTAAAATAGAGACCGCCATGTCGATCATCTCGGAACCAGAATATCGCTACAACATGCTCATCAAGACGTTCGCCTCAAGGGCTGAGCCGGCCTTCGAAGCGGAAGCGCAACAGGTTGAGGTCTGGGGCCGCCGCTGGGGCTGCAACAATGATGTCGGTCAGATTCGGATGGTGCTGATGCATCGTCCCGGACCCGAACTGAATATCGTCGATCCGAACAAGCGTCTGCCGGACATCGGAGCGTTCGGCGATCCGGCCGAGGGATGGTACTGGCGCGGCGATACTGTTCCAAATCTGGCGGCCCAGCAGGCGCAGCACGATGCGCTCGCCAGTGCGTTGCGGGAGGAAGGCGCGGAGGTCGTCTATGTCGACAAATGCGCGCCGGGCAAGATGAAGACGGTCTATACGCGCGACAGCGTCATCGCCGTGAACGGTGGCGCGATCGTCACGCGTCTGGGTCCGCCGATCCGTCGCGGTGAGGAATTGCCGGTAACCCGTACGCTCGCCAGTCTTGGCATGCCGATCCTGCGCACGATCTCCGGTACAGGCCTGATGGAAGGCGGTAGCTTTGCCTTCATCACGCCCAAAGTGGCCGTGGTCGGCCTGTCGAGCCGGGTCGACGAGGAAGGCGCGCAGCAGCTCGAGGACGTGTTGCGCACGCAAGGCGTGGAGCTTCTGCGTGTGCATCTCACCGGCTACCGGCTGCACATCGACGGCATGTTCGTGATGATCGATCGCGACGTCGCGTTCGTGAACCCGACGCTGCTGCCGTTCTGGTTTCTGGAGAAGCTGAACGAGCTGAAGATCCGACAGATCGAAGTGTGCCCGGATGATCAGAACTGGGTGATCAACTGCCTGGCCGTACGTCCCGGCCATGTGATCGTGCCCGAGGGGATCTCGCCGCGCACTATGGAGAAGTTCGCCAAGGCCGGCATCACGACGCGCGTCGTCGCCTACGATAAGGTTGCCCTCGGCGGCGGCGGCATCCACTGCTCTACGGCGCCGCTGATCCGCGATCCGATCTGAAGGGCGCAGCTACGCAAGAATGCTGCGCGGCCTCAATGCGTCCAGGGCTCGCGCCGCTTGAATGCGAAGTTGTCCGAATAGGCGGCAATCCTGCGCTGGGCCTCGTTCGGTTCCAGCACCTGGTAGGGGATGCCATGGCGCTCACAATAGGCGATGGCCTCCTCCTTGGTGTCGAAACGCACGGTCAGCTGCTGTTTCATGTCGGTCGACGACGTCCAGCCCATCAGCGGCTCGATCATGCGCGGCTGCTCCGGCTCGTAGTCGAGCTGCCATTCGCGGCTCGTCGCCGAGCCCGATTGCATGGCGTTCTTGGCCGGCCTGTAAATGCGCGCTGTCATGGTCGAAACGAGCCATTCCTTGTCGAAAACCGCTGGTTGCCGGGTTCTAACGCCCGGACGCGCTCGCGGCAAGCACCGCTAAGAACCTTGAACCGAGGGTAGATACCGCAGACAAATACTAGCAGCCCAGCCAGGTAAGGGATTTCGGCGTTGGTAACCGCGATTCGTCAAATCCCCACGCGAGGCTTTTCCCCACGTGGTCCTGGGCTGAATTAGATTTGAGTTGATTTGACCGATCTGCGATGCGGGCCTGGGGTCACGGGGGCCGTGGAATCGGTATAGTCCGTTCTGCTCGGGCTTACAATCCGGGCGGGCCGTCTTACCATATTGGCTGTTTCCCCGTTTTGTTGTCCGTTTTGTCGTCCCTCACGGTAACTTTTCAAGTCGATCGGTCCGCATGAGCAATATCCAAGCCGTACTTCCTCCCAGTGGCCGCGACCTCCGGCTGGATCTTTTTCGCGGCATCGCCAACTGGGCAATCTTCCTCGACCACATTCCGCACAACGTGGTCGCCTGGGTTACGACCCGGAACTATGGGTTCAGTGACGCGGCGGACCTGTTCGTCTTCATCTCCGGCTACACCGCTTCGTTCGTCTACGCGAAGGTGATGTTGGAGCGCGGCTTCCTGATCGGCACCGTGAAGCTGATGAAGCGGGTCTGGCAGCTCTATGTCGCACACATCCTTCTGTTCATCATCTACATCGCCGCAATCGGCTACCTCGCACAACGCTACAACGAACCGCAGATCATCAACGAATTCAACGTGGCGGGCCTGATCGACAATCCGGTTCAGACGATCTTTGAAGGGCTGCTTCTCAAGTTCAAGCCGGTCAATCTCGATGTGCTGCCGCTCTATATCGTGCTGATGGCGGCGTTTCCGTTCGCGCTGTGGTGCCTGCTGCGCAAGCCGGACCTGACGCTCGTCGGGTCGATCGTGCTGTACTTCGCGGCCCGGACGTTTGGCTGGAATTTCCCCGGCTTTCCGTCGGGAGGCTGGTACTTCAATCCGTTCGCCTGGCAGCTGCTGTTCATGTTCGGCGCCTGGTTCGCCCTCGGCGGGGCGATGGATTCGCGCAAGCTGATCCGATCCAGATGGCTGCTCTGGGTCGGCACGGCCTATTTGCTGTTTGCGATGGTCATGACGCTGGCCGGCAGCTTTCCGCGGCTCGCGGCACTCTTCCCAGAGGATGTTTTCAAGGCCTTCAATCCGAACGACAAGACCAATCTCGCACCGTACCGCGTCATACACTTCGTCATCATCGCATTCTTTGTCACGCGGTTCGTGCCGCGCAACTGGAAGGGTCTGGAGTGGGACGGCTTTCGTCCGGCCATCCTGTGCGGCCAGCACTCGCTGGAAGTCTTCTGCTCGGGCGTCTTCCTTGCCTTCGTCGGGCATTTCCTGCTGATCATGAACCCTGCCCTGTGGATGCAGTTTCTGGTCAGCTTTGGCGGCATCGGCCTCCTGTGCGCCATCGCCTATCTGAAGGACTGGTCGGCGAAGCTGGACAAGAAGCCACCGCGGGTCGCGGAAGATGGCGTGACGCCCATCCGCAAGGTCGGCCCCTCCATCCTGACGCGGCCACCACGCAGCAAGGACGCCGCCTGAACCTCACGGTCCGGTTGGCGCCTCGCGCAAGGCTCAGGCGTTCGCGGGCGAGTCTTCGACCCGGACGATTTGCGAGGGGTCGATCCTGAGCCAGACCGGCTGGTGCATTTCCAGCGCATTGGCCGGCGAAGAAACGACGCGCAGGCGAAGTCCGGATTCGGCGGCGAAGGTGTAATCCCATGTCTCGCCAAGGAATGTACGGTTGGCGATCTTGCCCGGGATCACCGGCCGGGTCGCTTCAGCCGGCTGTGCCGCGAACACCTCCATGCTTTGCGGTCGCACGGAGAAGGTGGAAACGCCCGCCGGGATGCCGGTCGTGCCAAGGCTGGATTTTGCGACATTGAAGCCGGTGAAATCGACGACGTCGCCGTTCGGGCGCCCCTCGATGAAGTTCGTGCGGCCAATGAAACCCGCCACGAAGCGGGTCTTCGGCGTGCGGTAGATGTTTACGGGCACGTCGAGCTGATCGACCTTGCCTTTGTTCATCACGGCGATCCGGTCCGAAATCGCCATCGCCTCGGACTGGTCATGGGTTACATAGACGGTCGTCATGCGGAACTCGTCATGCAGCCGCCTGATCTCGCCGCGCATTTCCTCGCGCAAATTGGCGTCGAGGTTGGAAAGCGGCTCGTCGAGCAGCAAAACCTCCGGCTTCACGACGATCGCGCGCGCCAGCGCAACGCGCTGCTGCTGGCCGCCCGACAACTCGTTCGGGTAGCGGTCGCTCAACTGGTCGAGCCGCACGATCGACAGCATCTCATTGGTGCGGCGTACGATCTCGTCTCTGGGGCGCCTTCTGGCGCGCAGGCCAAAGGCGACGTTCTCGAACACCGTCATGTTCGGCCAGATCGCGTAGGACTGAAAGATCATCGACATGTTGCGCCGTTCCGGCGGCACCGACGCGGCCGGCGACGAAAGCAGCCGGTCGTTCATTTCGATCGTGCCCTCGGACGGATCGATGAAGCCCGCGATCATCCTCAGCGTCGTGGTCTTGCCGCAGCCCGACGGACCGAGCAGCGAAACGAACTCACCTTCCTGCAGCGCAAGGTCGATGTGGTCAACGACGGCGGTCGAGGCATAGCGTTTGGTCAAACCCTTGAGGTTCAGTTTTTGCATCAGTTTCGCCTCAGCATAAAGTCGCGTCCGAGGACGCGCATTCCCGCCAACACCACGGCTGTGGTCACGAACAAGAGTACGACGCCCATCGCCGCCAGGATCTCATAACGACCCTGCTCGCTCAGATCGAGCGTCAGCACGGAGATCACCCGCGTCTCGGGCCCGGACAGGAATACGGCGGTGGAGAGCTCACGAGTTGCCAGCACGAAGGTGAGAATCCAGGCGCCCAGGAGCGTCTTCTTCAACAGCGGCGCCACGACCCGCCGCAGCACCATCAGCCGGTTGCCACCGAGAATCCGCACCGCCTCCTCGAGCTCCGGATTGATGCTGCGAATTCCGGAGCCGACGGTTACAAACGCGATCGGCATGAAGCGGGTGATGAACGCCACGATGATGATGAGGCCGGTGCCGTAAAGGTAGAATGGCGCGCCGGCATAAGCAGCATAGAAACAGATCGCCAGCACGATGCCTGGAATGATGACCGGGCTGAGCGCGAGGAACGACAACACCGGTGTCAGCGGCAACAGCCGACGCTGGACGATGTAGGCGACCCCGAAGCCGAAGGCGCAGCAGAACGTTGCCGTCACGGCAGCATAAGAGAAGGTATTCCACATCGACTGTCGCACCGTGAGTTGCTCGAAGAAGATGTGATAGAAATTGTACAGTGTGAGATTGTCGATCGCGAGGCCCCTGCCCCACGCTTTCGCGAATGCGCACTGAACCAGCACCACCAGCGGAAGCAGCACCGTGACCAGTGAGATTGCGAATGCGTAGGCGGCAAGCAGCCACTTCCACGGACCAAGCCGGACGATCCGACGGTCACCGCCCTTGCCTGAGACCGAAACATAACTGCGGTTCGACAGCAGCAGGCGCTGGATCCAGAGCAGCAGGATGGTAACCAGGATCAACGGCATCGAGAATGCGGCCGCGACTTCCACACGCAAAGGATGCTCGAAGAACGTGGCGAGCTGCGTGGTGGCGACGTTGTATCGCGCCGGGATCGCAATGAGCGCCGGTGTTCCGTAAAGCGCGATCGATTCCAAAAACACAAGAATGAAGGCGCCGAGAATGGCCGGCAGTGCCAGCGGCAGGGTCACCTTCACCATGGTCCGCAGCGTGCCTGCACCATGGACGGCAGCCGCCTCCTCCATCTCCGTCGAGATCAGGTCGAGCGCAGAGCGCGTGAACACGTAGATGAGCGGAAAGGCATAGATGCCGACCACGAAGCAGAGGCCCCAAAACGAAAAGAGGTTGAAGGGCCCCGTCGCCGTGCCGAAAATGCCGACCCAGATCCTGTTTAGCCAGCCGGCATTGGGGCCGGCCAGCAGCATCCAGCCAATGGCACCGAGAAAGGTGGGGATGATGAATGCGGCGATCACGCTCGCATGCGCCCAGTTCCGTCCCGGCATGTCGGTCCGCGACACCGCCCAGGCGAGCGGCACGGCCATTGCGGCTGCGATCAACGAGGCGAAGCTTGCCATCCACAACGTGTTGATCACGGCCTGAATGTGCCGGGCGCGGCTGAAGGCGGAGATGTAGTTGGCGAAGGTGATCTCCGTGCCGTTGACCTGCCTGAAGCTGTCGATGATCAGCCGCAGCAGCGGATTGACGATCAGGAAAGCCAGAACCAGCGCCAGCAGGATCCAGAGAATGAGCATCGGATCGAACGCCCGCTTCGGGCGCAGGCTGCTCTCGCGCGCTTTCGGCAGCGAAGGGATCGCGGCCGCGCTATCCGCTCTTACGTCCACCATGATGATAAAGCCCCAGCACGATCAGATTCCGAAGGTGTCCCGCCACTCCTCGATCACCTCTGGAATACCTTTCACGATTTCGTCCACGCTCGGCTGGATCAGCTTCATTTCCGTAACGCGAAGCACGCCAGGTCGCGGGTCGACGTCGGGCCGCAGCGGACTACCAAACTCATCGCGGGCAATCTCGGCCGCCTCCTTGCCGTAAAGGAACTCGACGAACAGCTTTGCCGCGTTCGGATGGCGGCTGTTCTTCATGATCGCCGTCGGCGAGCTCATCAGCACCGCCCCTTCTTCGGGAATGATCACACCGACCGGATTGCCGCGCGAGGCCTGCAAGTACGCCAGACTGCCGGGCCCCGCCGCAACGAGGCGTTCGCCGGAGGTGAGCATCGTCACCGTATCGATGATCGAGCGACCGATCTGCGGCTTGCGTTCGGCCAACGTCTCGAAATAGCTCCAACCGTAGAGCTTCTTCATCTGCACCGTCCAGACGCCGACGAAGCCGGAAAAGCCCGGGTGCCCCACCGACACCTGGTTCACCCATTTCGGGTCCAGCAGCGCCTTCCAGGTCTTGGGAGCGTCTTCGGCCTTTACCTTGCTAGTGTTGTACAGGATCGACACGAACGTCGCCGACGTCGTATGAAACTGGTCGTCCTTGTCGACATTGCGGAACACCGGCGCAATCTGCTCCATAGTCTGAGGCTTGAAGCTCATGAGCAGGCCGCGCTGCTTCAATGACACGCAATGACCGATATCGGTCGTGGCGAACACGTCGCAATTCGGCACGTTCGCCTGGATGTCCTGGCTGAGACGTTGGTAGGCAACCTGCGCCGTGGTCCGCACGACATTGACCTTCACGCCTGGATATTTTTCCGTGAAGGTCCGGCCGAAGCGCTCGCCAGTCTCCGAATTGTAGTGGGCGACGTACCAGGTGAGCTCGCCCTCTTTCTTCGCCGCCTCGTACAGCGATTTCTCATAGTCGCTCATTTGTGCGGCGGCTCCGCGTGGGCTCAGCGTGGCCGCAAGGCCGGCGGCAACGAAAGTCCTGCGATTCATACCCATGGTATCCTCCCCGAACCTCGAGCCTGTGTCTGCTCGTTGGTTTTTGTTTGCCTACCGCCCTGAAAAGCGCGGCGGGCGTTTTTCATGGAAGGCGCGAAGGCCCTCCTTGATATCGTCACTTTGGAAGCAGGCTTGCGCGCGCTCCTCGAACGCCTTGCGATCAAGCTCGTGGCGCGCGATTTCGTTGATCGCCCGCTTCATGCCGGCAACCGACAACGGCGCCATGCTTGCAAGATCCTTGATCAATTCATCGACAGTCGCGTCGAGGCGACCTGCTTCGCATAGCGAGGTGAGATAGCCGATGCGGAACATCTCCTGGGCGTCGATGCGGCGCGCAGTGAGGAAGAGCAATTTCGCCGCATTGACGCCAAGCCGGGTCACGTAACGGACCATGCCGCTCTCATAATAGTGCAGCCCGAGCCGGGCCGCCGGCATGAACATCTGGGCGGTGGCATCGCCTATTCTGAAGTCGCAAGCCAACGCGAGGTCGGTGGCGCCGCCGTAGACGCCGCCGTTGAGCCGGCAGATCGTCGGCACGCGCAGGTTCTCGAGCCTATTGACCATATCCTCGAACGCCATGTTGCGAGGCGCCGGCGATGCCGGCGTCTGCTGCGCCGAGGCCCGGTCCTGCAGATCGCCGAGATGATAGCCGGATGAAAAGATCCGTCCCGTGCCGGTCAGCACCAGCAGGCGGATCGCGGGATCCTTCTCGATACGGTCGAAGAGGTCGGACAGCGCTGCGACGTCGTCGGGTTCCAGCCGGTTGGCGACCGCCGGGCGGTTCAGCCGGATCGTCGCGGTCCCCTCCTTTATCGAGAACAGCGGAGGCGTCGCCTCCACAGCCTGATCGACCTTTGCTGCGGCCTTGGCGACGGACATCAACCCTCCAAAATTCCCCATGCTGTTCCTTGAGTTGGAACAACTTGTTCTTTATAACGGTACGCTAGACAAGGTTACCGGCGATGTAAAGGCGCCGGGCCGTCGCATGCGTCTGCGTCCGCCGGCGTACAATTTTGGCAAAGCAAGAACGACAATGGATAGCGTCAAGTCCGTCCTTCGCATCATCGAAGCCGTAGCAATCTCACCCGAGATCGGCGTGTCCGATCTCTCCCGCCAACTGCAGCAGCCGAAGACCACCGTCCAGCGAGGGCTCATGACCTTGCATGAAGCGGGGTGGATCAGGCCGACCAACGAACCGCGCCGGCGATGGAAGATCACCTCCAAGCTTTTCATGTTGAGCCGTTCGGCGGAGACGGAAGCGCGGTTGCGACGAGCGGCGCTGCCGATCATGCAGGCCTTGCGTGACGAGACGCAGGAGACGACACATCTGATGGTGCGCGAGGAGCGCCATCTGGTCTTGATCGAGCGAGTGGATTCGCCGCTCGCGCTGCGCACGGTGCGCGATCTCGGTTCACGCTCGCCGTTGCATACCTCGGCAAACGGCAAGGCCTTTCTCGCACACCTGACGGCCCGCGAACAGGAAGACTACCTGGCCGGCAAGCTGACGGCACTGACCGAGAACTCGAAGATCGACCCCGATCTCATCCGCAAGGACATCACACAGATCAGAAGGCTTGGATACGCGACCAACATTGGCGAGCTCGACCTGCACGTTCATGCCGTCGCAGCGGCGGTGATGAACCAGGATGGGCGACCGGTCGCAGCGTTGTCGATCTCGTGCCCTTCGTCCCGCCTTCCCATCGAGAAGATGCCGTTCTTCGGCGAAAAGGTCATTGCCGCCGCGCGTGCTGTCTCGCAGCGGCTGGCAGTGTGACTGCCAGCCATGTGCTGGTTGTCGCGCTCCTAGACGTGGACTATCCGCCCAGCATCACGTGACCGCCGGGCCGCCGGAACAGCAGCGCAACGCGGCAGGCGTATCTGATGCGATGCTGGGACGGGAGCACGGCCCGGCCCAGCATCTGACCGAACCTCAGACGAACCGGAAGTCGTCGGCAGCCAGCGAGGTGAGCTGAACGTTGCTCAGTGTCAGCGAGGTATCGGCGTCGATCGCGACAGTCACATCGCGGCCAACCTGCTCGGCCGCATCGAGAAGGGCCGCGTAGTCGGCGAACAGATCGGTTGAAAACTCCAGCACGTCGGTATTGGCACCGCTCGCGCTGAAATCCTTGATCACGTCCCGTCCGAAATCCGACGCGAACACGAAGATGTCGCGGCCGGAGCCGCCGGTCAACGCGTCGTCGCCGCCGCCGGCAATCAGCCGATCGTTGCCGCTGCCACCGTCGATCGTATCGTTGCCATCGCCGCCGATGAGGATGTCGGCGCCGCTGCCGCCATCGAGCTGGTCCTCGCCGGCGCCGCCGTCAACGACATCGTCGCCGGAGCCGCCGCGCAGGACATCGTCACCGATACCGCCGTCGACCCGGTCAGCGCCGCTGCCTCCATCCATGCTGTCGTTGCCGATGCTGCCGGCGAGCGTATCGTTGCCACTGCCACCGTCGATCGCGTCGTCGCCAGCCCCACCGTCGACGACGTCGTTGCCGTTGCTGCCTGTGACACGATCGTTCCCGGAACCGAGGGCGACGGTCTCGATTCCGGCGAACGTATCGCTGCCGATGTCGGTGCCGGTGGCGGTTCCGGCCTGCAGGTTGAGCGTGATAGCGCCCGTCTGCTCGGAATAGTCGAGCATATCGTTGCCGGCGCCGCCCTGGATCGTATCGTCACCGGCATCGCCCTTGATCAGGTCGTCGCCGGCGCCGCCGGCCAGCGTGTCATCGTCCTCACCGCCGTCGAGAACGTCGTCGCCCGAGCCGCCATCGAGCTCGTCGTCACCTGCCATGCCTGTCAGTTCGTCATCGCCGTCCTTGCCAGTGATGACGTCGTCGCCTGAGCCGCCGACGAGGGTGTCGTCACCGTCCGTACCGACGATGACCTGGTCGCCAGGCTCCTCGACCGCCGGGGTGATATCCGTCACGATGACGTTGTCGAAGGTGAGGCCCTGGTTACCCCAGGAGTAGAGGCCAAAGGTGCCCCTCTCGTTGCCATGGTCCTCAATGGGATAGTAGAAGATCGCCTCGCCATTGAGATAGGCGGTGATCTTCTGGTCGACGATGTCGAGGCGCAGCTTCATCGGCTGGCCGGGTTCGTACTTGCCGGGCACTTGGCCGAGGATTTCCTCGACGCCATTGCGCATGCGTACGAGATTGAACACGCTGCCGGCACCATTGCCCGGATTGCGGTCGAGCGTGCCTTCGGCGTCGAGCTCGAGCTTGTAGAAGTTTCGTGCGTCCGTGTAATGGAAGAGCAGCCCGAGCCCGTCGTTGTCCGGCGTCTGCACCGTGGTCTCGATGGAATAGTCGTCCCATTCCCGTGCGGCCGGATCATTGTAGAGCGCGTAGGTTCCGACGCGCAGCACGTTCACGCCATCGCCGAGCGGGCTCCAGCCGCGCTGCCAGTAGTCCGGATTGGTGGCACCGTTCCAGGTCAGTTCGCGGCTCTGCAGATCTGTGGTCTGGATGAGCTTTCCATCCCGGATGAGCCATTCCGATGACTTGCCGTCCGCGCCGATGCCGCCGAACTCGCCTTCGTCAACGATTGTCCAGCGGGACAGCGATGCCGGTGCCGAAAAGTTTTCGGATACGAGGATCTTCTCCTTCGCCATCACCTCGACATTGACGCGATCGGTGGCGGTCCTGCCGCCGGCGTCTGTCACTGTGAGCGTGAGTTCGTGCCGGCCGGCACCGAGCTCCACGGCAGGATTGCGGCCGGTCGCGATCTCGTTGCCGTCCGCGTCGGTCCAGCGCCAAGTCACAATTTCAGCGAGGCCGAACGAGCCGCCGCCATCGAGCGCAACCTCAACCGCGCCGTCGCCATCGAGATCGAACAGGCGCGCATCTTCACCCGCATGTGCGGTGAGGCCGGCGCGTGTGACCGCGATGTCGTCGAACCTTGTGCTGCGCTGCTCGCTCGAATAGAGCCCGACCGCGCCGTGGGTCAGCGCATTGTTCTCGTCGACCACCGGCCCGCCGAACACGTTGCGGTCGCCGAGGAAGACGTTGATCTCATTGTCCACGATGGCAACCTTGAGCATCAGCTCGACGTTGAACTGGTAGCCCATTGCGGTCGAGGCGAGCACGGTCTCAACTCCGTCCTTCACCTTGACCAGCTCGCGACGGTTGGTCTCGCCGTCCATAGTGAAGCGGTAATAGTTCAGGTCATCCTGATAGTAGAACAGCAATCCAACCGTATCGTTGTCGGTCGAGGTGATCGACGCCTCGAACACGTAGTCGGACCACGTCTGCGCCCCCTCGCCGGTCCACACGAGCTTGTTGTTAGCAGCGTCGGACATGTCCCAGAGCGCAGCTTCAGGCGACGGCACGCCGTCTTCCGCGTCCGGACGCGAGAAGACCGTGCCCTTGAGCAGGAACGGTCCGGTGGTGCCGCCCTCCCCAAGCCCGACCTCGCCCGGACCGAAGGTCGGAGCGAGATCTGGCGCGTTGAAGTCGAACTGGGTCGAGTTCGGCGTCGGCGGCGTCGTCACGATGCCGCCTGCCTTCGGGCCGCCGAGGCCTTCTATTTCCGCGGCGGTATAGACCTTGTCCGTCACCAGCACGCTCGACACGTAGAGAGGCGAAGTCTCGCCGTCTTCGTCCGAGAACAGCAGCGCACCCTTGGACGCGTCGAGAGTATAGCGGTCGGCAGCCACGGTCTGCTCGCCCACCTTGGTGCCGTTGATGTACTTGCTGAGCTTCAGGTTGCCGTCGCCCTGATCCTCGAACACGAAGGCGACGCGCTGCCACGCATCGAACTGGAATGTCCCCTGGTAATTGCCGCCGATGCCGATACCGCCGGTTGTCGCGCCGGTCTTGTGGATGAACAGGTCGCCGTCGCTGTTATTGGCGATGTCCGTCTGGAAGAGCGCCGTGTAGGCTGAAGCCGTCGCGCTCGGCACATAGATGTCGTAGACGAGCGAATAGGACTTGACGGCCGTGCCGGTGGGCGCACCGGGAACGGGCGAGAGCTGCAGCTTCTCGCTGTTGGCGAGCGCCGGCACGAACGCGACCTTGTCAGAGGCGCCGAGCGCCGGGATGCCGTGGGATGCCGCATCGCCGACGGTGATCTCGACGCCCGCCGCCGGGCCGGTCGCCCAGCCGTTGGCATTGCCGTCATTGAAATTCTCGACGAGCAGCGTGTCGTCGCCGCGTACGATCACCAACACCTCGTCGGTCGTCTTCATGCCGCTGGCATCGGTGACGGTGAGCGTCAACTCGTGCTTGCCCAAGCCGAGATCGACGGTCGGTCGCGCCCCCGTCGCGATCACGTCGCCGTCCTTGTTGGTCCACGAATAGGTGAGCGCCTCCGATTTCGGGTTGAGCGATCGCGAGGCATTGAGCGTGACCGCCGCGGTATCGGCGCCATCTTCCGCTTCGATGGTGAGATCGTCGCCGGCCTTGGCCATGGCGAAGAGTTCCGGCGTACCGACATCGACGTCCTCGAACGTCTCCTGGTGCCCGCGATACTCGCCGGTCAGGCCGTCCCGGTCGAGCTCGGGCTTGACGCGATAGCCGTCGAGGTAGTCGTCGAATTCCGTGAAATAGGTCTCGGTCGAGATCGTGTTGTTGTCGGGATCGACCACGACGAGCCGCATGGCGCCATTGCCGCCGCGGTTGCCCAGCGCCTCATTGCCGTTACCCGTGATCTCGCGCGAGATGCCGTTCTGATAGTTGACCAGCATCTCGAAGGTCGAATTGCCGTACTGCGAGTAGCTGACGTTGGTCTCCGCACCATCGCCGAAGATGTGGCCGGAGAACGTCATCGTGACATTGGGATACTTGGCGATCAGCTCGCGGTAGACGGCCTCGCCGTCGTTGGCGCCCTGAGGGTCGCGACCCATCCCGTAGTCGTAGCCCGCGCCCTCGTCGTAGAGCGGTCCGCCGAGCGCGTCGTGGCGGCCGGCATAATCGGTGAGCGCGTGCGAGGCGATGATGACGCGATGGTCGAGATGGCCTTCGATCACTTCACCCGCCCAGCGGATCACGTCGTCACGCGGGCCGAACTCCATGGACAGAACCAGCCACTTCGTACCGTCTGGCGCAGTGAAGGTGCTGTAGCTGTTGCGGCTGCTGTCCGGTTCCTGATCGTAGACGCCGCCGAAGGTGTCCGGATTCGTGGCCTTCTGCTTCTCCGGCGAGAAACGCTCGTCAAGATAGACCGAGGAATGATCGGCTGCCGTGCCGCCGGTGGCCTGGTCGTGATTGCCGGGCAAAAGCGAGTAAGGAATCTTGCCGTCGAGCTTGCGCAGCGCGGCTTCAGCCACGTCCCATTCGCCTGGCCGGTTGTTCTGGGTGATGTCGCCGACATGGATCATGAACTGAATGTTGTGGCTGTCCTTGTTGTCGACCAGCCACTGCGTCATGTCTCCGAAGATGTGCGAGAGCTCCGGGTGATCCGTATAGTCCTGGGTGTCCGGCAGCACAGCGATCGTGTAGGCGTTCTCGCCGGCGACGCGTACGCGAAAATAGTCGCTGACCACATGGCCGCTCGCGTCGGTCGCCGTCACCTTGACGTCCGAGAAGCCGAGTTCGCCGAAGTCGAGCACGAGCTTACCGTCGTCGCCGACCGTGGCGTTCACGATCTCACCGAGAGCCGTCTGCACCGTGTAGGTCAAGCCTTCGCCGCGGAACACTGTCGAAAGGTCGATCACCGCATTCTCGGCGTCCGGCGTCACCATCACGTCGTCGATGCGATTGACGACTTCGACCGGAGCGGCCGAAGGCGTTGCGCTTGTCTCGACCGGAGTAGATGCAATGGCGAAAGTCGTCATGGTTCAGTCCCCATTTTGAGCCTCACGCAGCTCGCGTCGTCGTGGTGACGGATGGTTAGGCGAGGCCCATGACGGCTTCTTGAAATGCTCAGGCGCCGTCGCATCGAAAGTATCAATAGGCCTCATCGACAAGACCGATGGCTGCATCGGCTCGCTCATGTCCCGCCACGGCCGGATGCGTCATAAATCCGCAATTGGAAACGACGATGCTTGTTGAAGATGCTCATTCAAGGTGGATCGGCCCGCCGACTTGAGTCTCCGAGGGCTGCTGCACAGAAGTGTCCATCAAACAGCTCCGCGCCTTCCATGTGGTCGCGCTCTGCGGCGGCTTCTCACGCGCAGCGCGCGAGATCTCGATCGGCCAGTCGACGCTGTCGAGCCAGGTAAGACAGCTCGAAGCTCTATCCGGCGTGCGCCTGTTCGAGCGCAAGCAGCGGGGCGTCGTCCTGACGCCGGAAGGCCAGACGTTATTCGAGGTCACGAGGCGCCTCTTCGCCGCGGAATCGGAAGCGCGCGCGTTCCTGCGCTGCGACGTCCGACGTGCCGGCGGGCACCTTCGCCTTGCCGCGGACGGCGCTTTTCATCCCGTCCAGATCCTCACCAACCTGCAACGGGACCGCCCGCAGCTGACCTTCACGCTCAGCCTCGGCAACTCAGAACAGGTGATCGAGCACATCCTGAACCATCGAGCCGACGTCGGCATCACGGCCCGCCTGCCGGCGGATCGCCGCCTCCATGCCCGGCCCATGTTGAGCATGGGCATCGGCGTGTTCGTGCGCGCCGATCACGACTGGGCCGGCCGGTCTTCGCTCGCCATGAAGGACCTTGGCGGGCGGCCCTTCGTCATGCGAGAGCGCGGCTCGGTCACCCGCGAAGTGTTCGAGCGGAATCTCGCGGCTCACTCCGTCGGAGTAGGACCAGTGCTGGAAGCCTCGACGCCGGAAGGTGTCCGCGAACTGGTCGCTGGCGGCTTCGGGCTCGGAATCGTTGCGGACCGCGAGTTCGGGTACGACTCGCGACTGCGTTTCCTGCCTCTCACGGATGCCCGGATCCTGATCGAGGAATACACGGTCTGCCTCGACGAACGGCGACGCCTGCCGCTCGTTCGCGACTTCATGGCCTGTGCCGAATCGCTGTTCCGGCCCGTCGAGTCCCGCATCACTGACAACCTCACCAAGGAGCCACAGACGGCGGCCTCGACAGGCTCCGACTCGTCCCCGGCATGCCAGCGGAAGTGCACATCCACACCGGCGAATGCTCCGCCGTGTCCTTCTTCGTAAGCCCTCTTGCAGACCAGATCGCCCGAGCCTTCAAGGAGGAACGAGAAACAGAGCGAAAAGCGTGTACGCGTTTCTCTCCACGGGTGGATTGGTCGGGGCGGCAGGATTCGAACCTGCGACCCTCTGCTCCCAAAGCAGATGCGCTACCGGACTGCGCTACACCCCGACGGCTCTAAGTGGTACGTTTTCCTTATGATTTCCGGATGGCGGGCGCAAGGCGGATTTCGCTTCTGAGGGAACGAAAGGGAGCCAAAGGCACCGCAGCGGAACAGAAAGTCCCGTATCCCGCACGAAAGAAGCGATATCCGGAAAGTACATGCCGCAGAGTCAGTCCCGGATGTCGCTTCGCTCATCCGGGCTACCGATTAATCAAGGCGTCTGCGTCAGAGCTTTTCGATGGCTATCTGATAGGCGCGATGAAGCAAGCGGTATTGCCCCTCGTGCGCGGCCATGAACTCGTCGATGCCGAGCTTCGGCCGCTCGAGTTCGTTTTCCATCAAGTTCCACTCATAGTCATCGAACAGAACGATGCCACCCGGCGCCATCAATGACCAGGTCAACACCGCGTCGCGATAGACATCCGCCGCCATGTGGCTGCCGTCGATATAGGCGAGATCAAAGCGGCGGCCGGCGATGCCAAAGCGGGGCAACGTTTCCGCCGAGCTCCCCTTGATCTTCTCGAGGCGGCCCTCGAACGCTGCGAGATTGGTGTCGAACCGTCTCTCGCTGTTGCGGGCGAGATCCGCAAAATACGGATCCTGATGATGCTCGGCACTGCCCGTGAATGGATCGATGCAAACGATACGACTGAGCGGTAGATAATTCAGAAAGAACAGAGCCGAGCGGCCTTCCCATGAGCCGATTTCGAGTAGCCGCACCGGCTTTTGCCGGAAGGGATACAGCAACTCGGCCCAGTTGAAAAAATGGTGCCCGGCCCAGTCGGTCGAAAACGTCTTGCCGTCCTCCCACTGCAGGATCTCGGCTCTGGAGAGCAAGGCAGTATCGTCCTGCGACAGAAAGGCACGATCTTCGTCGGGATTGGTGCTCATGAAGCGACCCCTGCACTGCACTGCTGATCCCTGCTTATCAGCTACGCAGAAGGCGCTTTCGTGACCGGCCGGCGGAACAATGCAGGTCACAGCACGCGGCTGCATCTGCGGGACAAAGAGAGAGGACGCCTCTACGCAGACCGGCCGTCTCAGCGCCGGTCAAACAGCGGATGCCCGACACGATCACCGGGAGCGATGCCGTACTTCTTCGCGGTTCCGCCAATAACCTCGAGCACACCGCGTACTGGCCCGCCTGCGGGAATGATCGCTTCCGATTCCGGTTTGGTGTTTTCGGCGATGCGCAGGATCCGGCCGTCGGCACGAATGAAGATCATGTCGAGCGGGATGTAGGTGTTCTTCATCCACATGGACACGTTCTGCTCGGGCGAGAAATCGAACAGCATGCCCCGCCCTTCCGGCAGCTCGCGGCGATACATCAGCCCCTTCGCGCGCTCGTCCGGCGTCCGCATCACTTCCACGGAGAACACGTGAACGCCCGACTTTGAGGCAATCTCGAGCGTTTCCAAACCGGCGGCGTTGGCAGACGCCAGCGCGCTGCAGAGCCAGGCAAGCACCAGCGCCAGCCGGAGATGCGGCCATCGCCGCGCCGTCGATGCAAACTGAAACAACGCCATCTGCAACACCCATACGCCGCGCCCGTGCTGCGGCATGCGATTGCATGAGCATATCGCACGGGCGACGGTCAACAAGTTGCGGGAACAAACCGCCGTGATGCCGCGGCCGATGATTGAGGCGATCTAGTGCGAGGAAATGCCCGGCGCGCCCGACTCGGGCTGGATCTCAGCGGCCATCAACCCCTTCGACCCTGGTCCGTAGCGCACCAGCACGTATTGGCCGGGCCGCAGCTCGGTCATGCCGTAGCGGCGCAGCGTTTCCATGTGGACGAAGATGTCGGGTGTTCCGTCGCCACGCGTCAGGAAGCCGAAGCCTCGCAGCCGGTTGAACCATTTCACCTGCGCGCGCTCCAAACCGCTCGTCGGGGTAACGCTGACGTGGGTTCGGGGCGGCAGCATCTGTGCCGGATGGATCGCGGTGGACTCATCCATCGAAATGATACGGAACGCCTGGTACCCCTTCGGCCGCTGCAACACCTCGCAGACGAGCCGCGCGCCTTCATATGCGGTCTGGTAACCGTCGCGGCGCAGCACCGTCACATGCAACAGCACATCCGGCGCACCATTGTCCGGCACAATGAACCCATAACCCTTCGACGCATCGAACCATTTGATGACGCCGCTGATCTCGATCAGGTTCGCAGCTGCAACGTCACCGATGTCGGCGATCGTGTCCGGCTGGGTCTGTCGATCATGTACGCGAGCGCCGGATAAATCCGCCGGCCCTAACCCGCCGAGTCTCTTCGACTCGAATCCGTCCGACCCCATGACCCCGCACCTCAAAACAGAGGCTTACGATCCAAACGCAAGCCCGTCTTGCTCACAACGCTGGTGTAACCACCAGCGCGACAACCGAATCTTGTCCATCTGAAGATAACACTCCGGCGAAAGTCGCAAAGACAAAAAACCAGTTCGCCTCAAGCTATAAACAGGCTTGCACAACTACGAATCAATTTCCGACGAAAGGTGCAAGCGTTTCGCCAATGTCGAAGCGGATCACCAGATCGGCCTGGTCATCCTGATCTGTCGGCTGAATATTGATGATCGCGAGCTTCGCGCCGCAGCGTTTGGCCAGCATTGGAAAGCCGGCAGCCGGCCAAACGACGAGCGATGATCCGATCGCAAGCATAAGGTCGCAGCCCTGCGAAAGTTCCGTCGCGCGCTGCATCGCCGCTTCAGGCATTGCTTCGCCAAAGGAGACCGTCGCCGTCTTGATCGGGTCGTCGCATGCCGAGCACGAGGGCGCGACGCCACCGTCGGCTTCGAATTTCTCCCTCACCCATTCGATCTCAAAGCGCTTGCGGCAGCCGATACAGCGCGCAAACGTCGTATTGCCGTGCAATTCGATGACGTCCTCGGCCCCGACGCCCGAGTTTTGATGAAGGTTGTCAATATTTTGTGTGATGACGCCGGGCACTTTGCCGGCGCGATAGAGCGCAGCGAGCGCGCGATGGCCGCGACCTGGTCGCGCAGCACCGAAGGTCTCCTGCATTGCAAAGCGTCTCTTCCACGCTTCGTTGCGCGCTTCCTGACTCGCGACGAACTCGTCGTAGGGGATCGGTTGCTGCTTGGTCCATATTCCTCCGGGAGATCGAAAATCCGGAATGCCGCACTCCGTCGAGATCCCCGCGCCGGTGAAGGGAACAATTTTTCGCGCCGAGGCGATCATTTCGCCGAGTCGTTCCACGCCGCTTTGAAGATCTTTTGCTATCATTGCATTCCACCGATAGTCTCGTTGCAGGCTTTGTCCGCAAGCTCATTGTAAGCCGCCTTCGTAAAGCCCTGTCTGTGGATCCTTGGGAGCGCACACATGCGTTATCTTCACACCATGCTACGCGTCCGGAATCTTGATGTCGCGCTCAAGTTTTATTGCGACGCACTGGGCTTGAAGGAAGTTCGCCGCGTCAACAACGAGAAGGGCCGCTTCACGCTGGTGTTCCTGTGCGCCCCAGAAGACGAACCACTGCTTGCGCAATCGAAGGGACGTGGACAGCCGCTCCTGGAACTCACCTACAATTACGATGAGGAGGACTACGGCGAGGCCCGTTACTTCGGCCATCTCGCCTACGAGGTCGACGATATTTACGCCACCTGTTCCCGCCTGCAGAACATGGGCATCGTCATCAACCGCCCGCCGCGCGACGGCCAGATGGCGTTCGTCCGCTCGCCTGACCATCAGTCAATCGAGCTGCTTCAGAAAGGCGACGCACTGCCGCCGAAGGAACCATGGGTGTCCATGCCCAACACCGGCCATTGGTGACCCCCGGCGATCCGGCAACCTCGAAGGCCTAAAGAGACCCGCCGGGCGTGATTTCCGGACAATTTCCCACGCTTTTTATTGGCTCATGCTGCTTGCCGGTGCCGGCAAACGACACTATAGGTGGCCCGCGTCGCGACAAACTTGCCTCCTTTGGACGTTCGTTTGCTGCGGACGTTCGGCAAAAAACCGCACGCTCCTTTGCTGATTTCGCCCGCGCCCATCGTCTAGCGGTCCAGGACGTCGCCCTTTCACGGCGAAAACAGGGGTTCGATTCCCCTTGGGCGCGCCAGCAAAATCAGTAATAATGGGTGGGCGGCGGACTTGCCGCTGACTCGATTGGAGACGACGTTAATGGCTACCGGTACTGTGAAGTGGTTCAACCCGACGAAGGGCTACGGATTCATCCAGCCGCAAGCGGGCGGCAAGGATGTGTTCGTGCACATCTCGGCGGTTGAACGCGCTGGCCTGAGCACCCTCAACGAGGGCCAGCAGATCGAATACGAAGTTGTCGCGAACCGCGGCAAGGAATCGGCGGAAAACTTGAAGGTCCGGTAAGGCCATTGCGAAGACCGATGAGTTATCGTCTTCGACTTGATCCAACTAGACTGACACGAATTTCTGGCAGCATTTAACGGTCGCGCCGCCGGGCTGCCTTCGCAAATAAAACGATGCTCAGGAACGTCAGCGACGCCTGCGCATCGCTTTTGCGCGTCTATCGTTCTGGCTTCGATTTCGACTTGCATGGCCCTTCCGCATTCGCGGGTGCTTTGCGTGCTCGAGCGTTGGCGAGGCGCTTTGTAACGCGCGATAGCGGACAAGCAACCGATCGAAACTTGCAAGCAGGGCCGTTTCAATCTCCGCGCGCTTCTCCAGCCGGCTTATCAGCATCGCCGCCGATTCGATCGTCGACAGCCCGTCGCTGCGCGGCTCGCGCCGCAATTTGCCGTAACGCGAAGGACGCGCCGGGTTGAGGAGAATGCGTCGGCACTTCAGCATCCACGGATTGCGCCACCACAAGGCCTTGGCCTGGCTCCATGAGCCGTCGAGCAGCACCACCCCCTCGAGGCCCCGCAGGATTCCCTGCTGCTGAGGCTCGACCTCGCCTTTCTTGTTGATGGCGACGATATCGACATCCGGTGCAAGGGCCGCCGCGCGGGCTGAGCCGAGATAGAGGATTGCCCAGGCGTGCGGGTCGGCCGGTTGTCCCAGCGCCTTGGCGAGGCTTGCCCATGACAGACCGACCTTCAGCGTGGCGTTCGCAAAGTGCAGAGCGGTCAGTCGCGCGGTACCGAGCGATTTGTCCTGCTCCTGTGGGTGCTGAAGGATCAGGAGTGCGACCTTGTTGTCGATCGGCTCGATCCCCTCGCAAACGCAAAGCGACAGCTGCTTGCCGCAGCGCGGACATTCGGCTTCGGGGCCTTCGGCATCGCGTGGTGCGTCGGTCATCAGCAGCATATACGGGGTCGAGGTGTCGCACTCAACAACATGGCCGACCGAGAACCATCCTTTCTCAGGGCAGTTGCGACTCTCCCCGCCTGCTCGCTAATCCTGCAGCAAGCCGGATGGACCACACGACGATGGACCCGAACAATCCGAATCCGGGATACGCGCGCGAGGCCGATGTGCTTGTCGACACCTGGGAGACGGTCTCCTTCGTTGAACTGCATCAGCCCGTGCTGCACCTGATCCCCGCCGGCCCCTGCAGCATTCTTGACATCGGAGCTGGATCGGGTCGCGATGCCGGGCATCTCGCAGCCATGGGCCATCACGTCGTCGCCGTCGAGCCGGTCGACGAACTGCGAACGGCGGCGATGACGCGGCATCCCTCCCCCCGGATCGCGTGGATCGATGACGGTTTGCCGGAACTTGCCACTCTAAGCCGAAACGAAACATTCGACCTTGTCATGCTCACAGCAGTCTGGATGCATCTCGATCCGCAGCAGCGCCCGCCCGCGATGGCAAGGCTCGCGTCCCTGCTCCGGACCGGCGGCCTGATAATCATGTCCTTGCGTCACGGACCGATGCCCGCAGGCCGCCGCATGTTCGACGTCGGAGTGGAGGAAACCCTGACGCTTGCCGGAGCCCAACAGTTGCGTGCTGTCTTTCGTATGCGCGCCGCGTCGATGCAGCCGGCCAATCGGCGCGCCGGCGTGACCTGGACGCGGCTGGCGCTCATCAAATCGAACAGTCCTGTGTCGTCTGTTCCGTGAGGCGGTTGATCTGCACCGCTTTTGCGATGGCAGACCTGCAGCGCTGACTTTGGTGGCGCCTTGCCGCTGCGCCGGCGAACCATCTATCTTCCAATCGAGCCGGCAAGCAGGAGCTGCGCCGATTTCGCAACAACAGAGCTTAAGAGGACGCCCGATGAATCCGCCGATCAGTTCACCCGCCATCAAGATCGTCAGATCTGTTCGCGAACAGGTCAGCGCGGAAGAATGGCAAGCCCGCGTCGATCTCGCGGCCTGCTATCGCCTGGTGGCGATGTACGGTTACACCGAGATGCTGGCCAACCACATTTCGGTGCGGGTGCCTGGGACACAGGACCAGTTCCTGATCAACCCTTATGGGATGCTATACGAGGAGATCGACGCGTCGAGCCTGATCAAGATCGATGTCGACGGCAATGTCATCTTCAATGCAAGCGATTACGGCGTGAATGCCGCCGGCTTCGTCATTCACAGCGCGATCCATATGGCCCGCCATGACGCGGCCTGCGTCGCGCACACCCATACCCCTGCGGGCATGGCCGTGTCGGCGATGGAATGCGGTCTCCTGCCGCTTGCGCAGACCTCGATGCGGTTCGTCCACATCGCCTATCACGACTTCGAAGGCATCGCCGACGATATCGACGAGCGCGAGCGCCTGGTAAGGGATCTTGGAAACCACGAAGCCATGATACTGCGCAACCACGGCCTATTGGTCTGCGGGCGCGACATTCCGGCCGCGTTCAACGTGCTGTTCCGCCTCGAGAGGGCCTGCGAGGTGCAGGTGATGGCCATGGCGGCCAATACCAAGCTGATCATGCCGTCGCAGGACATTCTGGAAAAGACCTACGACAAGATGAAGCCGCGACCGGAGGCCGCCAACCGCAACGGCAGCCTTGCCTGGCCCGCACTCCTCCGCAAGCTGGACCGGCTCGATACCTCGTATCGAAACTGATCTATCGACTGCGGCCCAGTCGTTGTGACTTGCATTGACGGCTCGACAGTAAACTCTGTCGGGCCGTTTGCTTTTCGCGAGATCGAGGAGTTGCGATGAGCAATCAATACCGCGCCCCCTCCTGATCTACTGCTTTTTCACCCGCAGCGGCAAAGCGACATGAGACGGCATCGTCCCACCGTGATGGAGCGTGAGTATCGGTGGGCGGCCATGCGGAACTTGGACGTAGTGATCGCTATCGGCGCCCGCGATCGCCACGCGAATCCGACTTCCTTTTCGGAAGCTCCAGGAGACCGGCAGCAGCGCGATACGCAGACGTTCGGGGCGGCCAGGCACGAGGGGTGCAGCATCCTCGCGGGTATAGCTGTGCGTCGGCCACGAGGTGCGATGATGCGGCGTGTCAACAGCGTCCTTGCGGTGAAGCGCGCGCAGGACGCCTTCGGTTACGTAGCGCTCACGGCCTGCGGCTTCGATTTCGGAAAGATAAACGTGCACGGCGCCGTCCGCCTCGCTTGAGGCGAGCCAGAATTCGGCGACGGCATGGCCGGTCATCTCGACATCCGCGTCCAACGGCGCGGAGGTGTAGCGCAGCAGCGCCGCGTCCCGCCCCTGCCAGTCGGTGTAGTAATCGCGGTTGTCGATCCCGGCGATCCGTTCGTAGCGCGTATGTTCACCAGTGCCGAAACCGAAGTCGGTCTTGTAAACGTCACTTCCGGCCGCGCCGCCGGCGCGGCTCAGCTCACCGTCCGTCGAAAGGAAGAAACGCGTTTCAGCCGCCTCGATCGGCGGCCAGGCGTCAGCCGCCCGCCAGGTCTCGTCATGCATGGTGAAATAGTGGATGGGCGCCTCGGCTCGCAGTCCGGTCTCCATACCGGCAAGATGCTCGTCGAAAAAGCGGAGCACTTCCGCAAGCACGACGAACTCAGGATCAACGCGATTGCGCCATGGTGAGACGTTCACGCGCGCGCCATGATCCCACGGACCAAGCAGCAGATAGCGGTTCGGGTTCGGTAGCGTGAGGTGCCGCGAAATTGCGCCGTTAGCGTAGCCAGCGCCATCCATCCAGCCAGAGACGGAGTAGATCGCGACGTCGGGCTTGATGCCGCTCATATAGTGGTAGGGGCTGAACGATGACGACGAGAACGTCTCATCGTAGGGCAATGGCTGTTCCTTGAAGCGGAATTCGGTGATGAAGTCCGGCATATGAAAGTTGCCGACGTGCTCAGCGACAGCGGCGCGGCACGACGTTCCGTCGGGATCCTCGTCGACCGGGTGCGGCCCTTCAAGATTGGGATCGGCATAATAAGCGAACTGCCGCAGGATCTCGCGACGATCGTGGTCAAGTCCGACCATCAGCTGATCATAGGTTTCAGCGAGCTGGTTGAGCAGGATGCCACCTGGATAGTAGTGATCCGAATACGTGTCCCACACCGCGAAGAGTGGCGCGATTGCCTTTACGGCGGGATGGCCCGTGCTGGCCAGAAAGTCGCAGGCGGCTCCCAGGTAGGAGACGCCGGTGGCGCCGATACGGCCGTCGGACCATGGCTGCGCCACGATCCAGTCGGCGATCTCGCGGTAATCTTCCCGCTCCCTCGGCGATCGAAAACTGTCGCGGGTGCCGAAACTTGCACCGGTTCCACGCACATCAACCACGACCAGCGCATAGCCGCGCGGGACGAACGTGTCCCGATACTTGCAGACGTTTGGGCTTGGCTCGACACCGGTCGCACCGGCCTTCACTTTGAAACGGCGATAGTAGGGCGTGAAGATACAGATCGTCGGGCAGCGCGGGCCGGCCGCGGCAGACGCCGGCGCCGTCGGCAGATAGATGTCGACCGCGAGTCTGCACCCATCCTTCATCGTGAGATAAAGCGAGCGCGGCGGCGCTGGAATGCCGTAGGCCGGCG
Organism: Bradyrhizobium sp. LHD-71; assembly: GCF_031157255.1. Classification (GTDB taxonomy): domain Bacteria; phylum Pseudomonadota; class Alphaproteobacteria; order Rhizobiales; family Xanthobacteraceae; genus P52-10. Next base: position 32,597 of record NZ_JAVIFX010000030.1, read on the forward strand.
GCCGGCGCGCGAGGTAAGCAGACGGCGGAACGCGCCAGGCGGCGCCTTGATCGTCACTGTCGGACATGGGCGATTACCGGTTTCTGCTGACGAGGAGCTATTTCGACGTCACTGCGGGCGGCTCGACGGCTTGCGCGGTAAAAATTCCGGCGCTGCCGCCGTGGGACGACGGCCCGCCAAGCTGCGAGACAATCATGGGCAACCGCGGCGACAGGGCTGCGATCTCGGGTTGGTCGACGTCGCGTGCAATGATCACCAGAAACGAGCGTTCGTCATTTGCCGGACCCGCAAACGGGCGCGGCGCGCCAAATAGCGTTCCGACGCTTTGGACCAACGCACGCTGGGCATGTCCTTCCACCTGCACCAACCCTTTCACCCGCAGCAGCTTGTCGCCGCATAGGCCAGCCAGGTTGTCGAGCCACGCGGCGAGTTCCGCCCAAGCGACCGGCTGACGGAAGCGCGCCAGCATGACCTTGATGCGCGGGTGCGGGGCCGTCCTGGGCATTTCCGTCCAACGTTCCGCCACTGCGTCGATTGGATCTCCGGCATGCACCGGCGCGAAGGCCGCCAATACCGCAGTCCTGCGATCGGGCGTATCTATAACCTCCGCCAGCGGGTTGATCGCACGGACGGCCTCACGGGCTGCATGCAAGCCGGCTTCCGCCACCGCATCGCGCTTCGTCAACACGAGCGTCTGCGCCCCCGCCCACTGTGCAGCCGCTTCCTCGAACGCCGCCAGCTCCACCGCGCGCTCGCAGTCAAAGGTCGCGACGACGCCAACGCGCATACGCAGCGGCGCAAGCGATGCGAGCGATCGCAGAATTGGTCCAGGCTTGGAAACGCCGCTGGTCTCCAGGATGATGCGGCGCAGCGGCTCGGCCGTGATCCTCCGCCGCGCCTCGACCAGACTCTCGATTGTGCCGGCAAGATCGCTGCCGAGCGAGCAGCAAACACAGCCGTTGCTCAAGAGCGAGATCGGAACGTCGTTCGCGCCTTCCGCGAGGATGGCCCCATCGAGTCCGATCTCTCCGACTTCGTTGACAATGACTGCCGTGTCTGCGGCTTCCGGCTGCGCAAGAAAATCGCGCAGCAGTGTCGTCTTGCCGCTTCCAAGAAAGCCGGTCAGGACAAAAAAATCAGGCCCGCCGCTCATGTTTGGTGTCCTTTGCGCCGACGTCTTCGGCAAAGCTCGCCGCCACCATCTCGCGCACATCGGCGAGCAGCTCGTCCACGTCGTAGATAACGCCATCCTTGATCGTATAGCGCAAGGCGCGATGCCACTCAGGCTTGCGTGTCTCGTCGTTCAAGCGCAGGGCGCCGGTGCCGTACAGCAGTTTAAAGTCATCGAGCGGATTGTGATCGAGCACCAAAAGATCGGCGCGCTTGCCGACGTCGATGCTGCCAATCTCGTCTGAAAGGCCGATTAGCTCGGCTCCCTGCGAGGTCGCCGCTCGCAGGACTTCAAGCGGATGGAAGCCGGCTTCCTGCAAGAGCTCCAACTCGCGCACATAGCCAAATCCGAAGATCTGGAAGATGAACCCGGAGTCGCTGCCAGTGCAGACCCGGCCGCCGCGGTTCTTGTACTCGTTGATGAACTGCATCCACAGCCGGTAGTTCTCTTTCCAGTCGATCTCGTTGGCCGTGGACCAACGGTACCAGTAGGCGCCGTGGCCGCCACGCTGTGGCTGGAAATATTCCCACATGGACTTCCAGGTGTATTCCTTATGCCAGTCGGCTTGCCGCGCGCGCATGAGGTCGCGATTGGCGTCATAGATCGTGAAGGTCGGCACGAACGTGAAATCGAGCGCGAGAAATGCTTCCAGCACCTCGTTCCATTTCGCACTTCCCGGCTTGGCTGCCTGCTTGAAGGTCTGGCCTGCAAAGGCAAAGCGGAAGTACTCGTCGTTGTAGTCGTAGTCGGTGGAATAGTCCTGGATGATCCGGCTTTCGAACAACGCTTCCGGCAGACCGTAATAATGCTCCGCGCTGGTGAGCCCCCATTTCGCGCTGGTCAGCGCGTTCATCTCCGTCACAGCTGTCTGCGCGTGGTGGCAGCCGGAACGCAAGCCGAGCTTGCCGCACTCGTCGAGCGCCGCCTCCATGATGGCGGGCGGTGCGCCGAAGAATTTCACACCGTCGGCGCCGCGAGCCTTGATCCGCCGCAACCATTCACGCGCCTGCTCGGGCGTGTGGATCGTCTTCAGCCGATCGTTGACCGCCGGGAAATAAGCGTAAGCGAGCAGCCGCGGCGCCGCGATCTTGTTCTCGGCCGACAACGCCTTCTGGTTCAGCATCCAGCCGAGGCCGTTGAACGAGCCCATCTCGCGCACGGTGGTGACGCCGTGCGCGAGCCACAGCTTGTAGACATAGTCGACCGGCGGCACCCAGCCATTGAGCGCATGATAGGCAACGCCGGCGTGCGCATGACAGTCGATGAAGCCGGGCGTCACGTACTTGCCGTGACAGTCGATCTCGTGGTCACCGGGCGCCGGCCGGCGTTCGGGCTTGATCGGTATCTTGGGCGTTCCGACTTTCTTGATCTGGGTGATCCGCCCTTCTTCCACGACGATGTCCATCGGACCCAGCGGTGGCGCGCCGGTACCGCTGATCACGGTCGCTCCACGCAGCACGAGCCGCTTGAACGGACCGCTGCCGCGGTTCCGGCTGGTCGCGGCCTGCACCGGCGGCATCCCCGCCTTGGTGTTCTCAGCGGTCAACTCGTCGCCTGCTTCAGCGTTGGCGGGCACCACTTGATCAACCATCTTGAAGTCTCCGAACGAGAGGACAGGGTAAAAGGAATGCGGTCATCCGCGATAGCGGCGGCTCAGGGCCATACTGCCGATGACCGTGAGAACGAGCGTCGCGACCAGCAGGATGAAAGCGAGCGCCGCGCCGAAGGGCCAGTTGTTGCCGCGCACGAACTGGTCGTAGACGGCCGGCGCCATCATCTTGAACTGCGGCCCGCCGAGCAACAGCGGCGTCGCATAGGCGTTCATGCAGAGGATGAATACCAGCACGCTGCCGGCCGCCACGCCTGGAAGCGATAGCGGCAGGACCACGCGGCGGAAGACAGTCGATGCGGTCGCGCCGAGGTTGGCTGCGGCCTCCTCCGCCTGCCGCGGGATGCTCTCGATCACCGCCGCGAGCGTCAGCACCATATAGGGCAACACGACGGCAGTGATGCCGACGATGACGGCGCCCGGCGTGTAGAGCAGTTGCAGCGGCCCGCTGGTGAGATGCAGCGCCCGCAATGCGGCGTTGATGCCGCCCTCGTTTCCGAGCAGCGCCATCCAGCCGGCCGAGCGCACGACGTTGCCCACCAGCAGTGGCAGTAACGTCAGGATGGTGGCGATGCTCTTGCGGTTGCTTTCCATGCGGGCGAGCCAATAGGCCGCCGGAAAGCCGAGTAGAACGGTGAGCACCGTGCACAGGAATGCGACGCCGAGCGTGGTCGCCAACACCTGCTGATAGTAGGGATCGGCGACCGCCCGGATGTAGTTCTCCGCCGTGAAGGCCTCCACCATCAGCTCGGTCGGGCTGTAATGGTTGAGCGAAATCCGTGCGAGCAGCGCCATCGGCGCCACCAGCAGCGTGAAGACCAGGAGCGCGGCAGGGAGAACGAGCGCAGCCATCAGCCCTTGAAATCCTTGTTCCAGAAATCAAGGATCGATGCTGTGTGCTGCAGCAGGTACGCGTGATCGGGCGTCTTGAGGGTTGCCTGCTGCGCCTCCGTCAGGCTGATCTCGCGCGCAAGCTCCGCCGGCAGTTGTGCGTCACGCACGGTCGGCACGTAGCCCATGCGCTCGGCGAAGCCGATCTGCGCCTGCGGCTCCAGCATAGCATTGAGATAACGCCAGGCGTTGTCCTTGTTGCGTGCGTTACGCGGCACCGCAGCCTCGTACACGACCGGGACGGCGCCTTCCTTCGGCACGACGTGGTTCAGCGGGATTCCGGCCTTCTTCCACATGTAGCCGCGCGCGAGCCACATCGGCGCGAGCCAGACCTCTTCGGACTTCAGGCCGGTCGCCAGCGCTTCGTTCGACGGATAGATCTTCACGTCGAGCGAACGCCAATCCATCAGGCGCTTGTTGGCAGGGCCGAAGTCGCTCATGCTTCCGCCACCTGCGAGCGCCGCGACGGCGGTGTTGTAGTTGTACAGAATATCCGAGAGCCCGACGCGGCCGCGCCATTTGGCGTCCCACAGGTCCGCATAGCTCGTCGGCGGCGTGGTGACCTTGCTGGGATTGTAGAGGATCACCATCGCCGAATAGATATGCGGCACCGCATAATCCTTGCGCAGCGCTTCGATGACAGTGCCAAGCCGCGGAATCCGATCGGTCGCAAGCTTGTCCAGCACGTTCTGCTGCATCATCTGATACGTGTCGGAGTCCGACAGGCAACTGACGTCCATGCTGCCGCGCCGGTTCTGACGCTCGGCCAAGAGCTTGGACTTGCGCGGGCTGTTGTTGCCGATGTCCTGCAGCACCTCGATCTTCGACTGGGCGGTGAACTGCTGATCGATCAACTGGCGCAGCAGTTCGCCGTAGTCGCCGCCCCAGGTGCCGATGACCACCTGGCCACCAGCTTGGGCGACAGCATTTTTCGGCGCGCCGGTTGCGGCGGCGGTCAACAAGGCGGCGCTGCCGGACAGCAGCGTGCGGCGGCTGATAGTCATGTTTCGTCTCCTGTCTCTGTTTCGGCCGGCAGCAAACGCGCTGAAGCCGCATCCCAACTCAGCGTCAATTTTTCTCCGGGTGCGATCCGCCGCAGCGGATCGTCGTGGAGCGGTGTGGAGCGCGATGCTCGCAATGTCGTTCCGTTAAGGTCGAGGTGATACTCGGTCTGCGCCCCGAGGTAGGTGACGGCCGTGACCTGCGCGCGGATATCGCCCGGGGCGCCCTCGCCCGGCGTGACCGTGACGCGCTCCGGCCGCAGCGCCAGAACGAGGCCGTCATTGGCAGCAGGCGCTTCCGACGTGCACGGCAACAGGGTCCCGCTCTGTGTGCGGAAAGAGCCGGGTCTTTCGAGCGTCCCTGCGACCAGGTTGCAGTTGCCGACGAAGCTTGCAACGAACACGTCCGCCGGATTTTCGTACAATTCCTCCGGCGTGCCGATCTGCCGCACGCGGCCGCGCTCCATCACCACCAGCCGATCCGCCATCGTCAGCGCCTCTTCCTGGTCATGCGTGACGATCAACGTGGTGAGGCCGAGGCGTTGCTGCAGCGCCCGGATCTCCATGCGCACCTCGGCGCGCAACTTGGCATCGAGATTCGACAGGGGCTCGTCGAGCAGGAAAACGGCCGGGTTGACCACCAGCGCACGGGCGAGTGCAACGCGTTGCTGCTGCCCGCCGGAGAGCTGGCGCGGCATCCGATCGGCGAGATGATCGAGCCGCACCAGCCGCAAAGCCTCCGCCACGCGCTTCTCACGCTCGGCGCGCTCAACTCGCCGCATCTCCAAGCCGAACGCGACGTTCTGCGCGACCGTCATGTGCTGAAACAGCGCGTAAGCCTGAAACACCATGCCGGTATTTCGCAGGTGCACGGGGACCTGGGTGACGTCGCGGTCACCGATCAGCACGCGGCCGTCGGTCGGCGCGATGAAGCCCGCCACCATGCGCAGCGTGGTGGTCTTGCCACAGCCGGACGGCCCAAGCAGCGCCACCAGCTCCCCCTGCTTGGCCGTGAGGTCGACGCGTTCCACCGCGGTGGTGCGGTCGTAACGCTTACGAAGACGGTCGAGAACCAATGTACTCATCAAATCACTCGCGATAACCGCACAAAACGATCCGTTATGAGCATCATCGCCGTCACAAGCAGAATTTGCACCGTGGCGACGGCGGCGAGAGTCGGATCCATGCGAAACTCCAGATAACTGAGCATGGCGACCGGAAGCGTCGTGCGCCCCGGGCCGACCAGCAGCAGCGTCAGTTCGAGATTCTCGAAGCTTTGGATGAATGAGAACAGCGCAGCCGCGACGACCCCCGGCCGCAGCATCGGCAGCGTCACGCGCATGAACACCGTGGGCGGTCGCGCGCCAAGATTGGCCGCGGCTTCCTCCGCCGAGCGGTCCATGCCCTGCAGGCTGGCGGTGACGAGGCGCACGGTCCACGGAATGGTGAGCAGGACGTGCGCAGCGACCAGGCCGGACAGCGTCGCCGTGATGTCCTGATCCAGCCAGGTCTCTGCACGCAGGTAGAACATGTAAAGTGCAGTGCCGGCGACGACGCCGGGTACCGCCAGTGGCCCGAGCAGCAGCGTGCTGATCGCCTCGCGTCCCGGCAGCTTCGCGCGCGCGAGCGCATAGGCCGCAGCCGTTCCGAGCGGCACACCGATTGCGGTGGCGATCGCCGCGACCTGCAGGCTGGTGACGAAGCCGCGGGCGAACTCGCGCCGCTCCCAGGCGTTCACGTACCACTGCATTGTCAGGCCTTCGGGCGGAAAGCTGATGATCTCCTGGCGGAAGAAGCTGATGATGATCACCATCACCACAGGCGCCAGCATCAGCGCGTAGCTCGCCACCACGGCCGACTTGAAGAACATGCCGCGCGACTCAGCCAAGGCACCGGCCTCCTCTGCCAGGAGCACGAGGAATTGCCGGCCCGCGAGCCTCCGGTCCGGTCGGCGGCTCCGTCGCGGGTTGGCCGTAAAATGCGCGATGCTTCAACAAATAGCTCATCCGATCGTCATCAGGTTGGCGTTGCCGCCAGCGGCGGTCGTGTTGGTGCTGATCGCTTGCTCCTGCAACAGCCATTCCAACGGGTAGTCCTCGTCTCCAGTCGCGAGCGCGTCGCTGGCGACACCGTAGACGGGCACGATGGGGCCGGACCGTTCGGCGAGTTCGCGGTTGAACTCGCGGAGCGCGTCGCTGTCGCCTTCAAACAGCGCCACCTCGAAGGCCGCCGTCGCCCGGTCGTCAACCACGCTCACCTGCGTCCGCAGCGCCGCGGGCAGATCGGCGATCACCGCTCGCACCTCCTCCGGCGCCGCGATCAGCGCCTGATTGCCAGTCGCGAGCGCCGCCCCGACCTGCAACAGCAGTCCAGTCGACGAATGCGGCACGCACAGCACGGCGCCCTTGGCGAACAGCGTATAGATGTTCCGTTCGCCGACCGGCCCGGGCATTTCGATGGCGGCGCCAAGCAGCGAGCGCTCGATGTAGTCGGCGCAGCGCTTCGCTTCGCGTTTGTGCCCCTGCGCCGTGAGCCAGTCGACATATTTCCGGGCGGTCGTCGGTTTCGCCGAATGTTTGACGGCCGCGCCAAACATGGCCGGCGACGCGACGACGAGTCGCCTGAGATAGAGCGGACCACCGGCTTTCGGACCGGTTCCAGAGAGCGCGTGGCCACCGAACGGCTGCGAGCCGACCACCGCGCCGATCATGTTGCGGTTGACGTAGATATTGCCTGCATTGATGCGCTCCCCCACGCGGGCGATCGTCTCGTCGACACGGCTGTGCACGGCGAAGGTGAGCGCATAACCGGTGGCGTTGATATCGTCGATCAGAGCATCGAGCTCGCCGCGCCGGAACCGGACGACATGTAGCACCGGACCGAACACCTCGCGCTTGAGCTCCGTGACATGCCCGATCTCGATCAAGGTGGGTGGAACGAAATGGCCGGTTCGACAAGCGGGATCGAGCGGGACCGCATGGACCTTACGCCCGTGCGACCGCATCGCCTCGATATGTTGCATGACGCCATCGCGCGCTTGCGCAGTAATGACCGGACCGACATCGGTCGAGAGTCGATCCGGATTCCCGATCGCGAGCTCCTCCATCGCGCCTTTCAACATCGTCAGCACGTGCTCCGCGATCTCTTCCTGCAGGCAGAGAACACGCAGCGCCGAGCAGCGCTGTCCGGCCGAATCGAAGGCGGAGACCAGCACGTCGTCGATGACCTGTTCGGGCAGCGCCGAACTGTCGACGATCATGGCATTCTGGCCGCCAGTCTCGGCGATCAACGGAATCGGCTTGCCATTCGGGCAAAGCCGATCGGAGATCTGGCGTCGGATGAGGTGTGCCACCTCGGTCGAACCGGTGAACATCACGCCGCGGATTGCCGGATTGGCGACGAGCTGTGCCCCGACCTTCCCGTCGCCGGGCAGCAATTGTACTGCGCCCTCCGGAACGCCGGCCTCGCGCAGGATCTGGATCGCTTGCATGGCGATCAGGGGAGTTTCCTCGGCCGGCTTCGCCAACACCGGATTGCCGGCTGCGAGCGCCGCAGCAACCTGGCCGGTGAAGATGGCCAGCGGGAAATTCCACGGACTGATGCACACGATGGGGCCCAGCGGCCGATGCACGTCATTTGAGAAATGCCGGCGGACCTGCGCCGCATAGTAACGGAGGAAATCGACCGCCTCGCGCACCTCAGAGATCGCATTTGCCGGCGATTTGCCCGCCTCGCGCACGATCAGGCCGATCAGCATCGGCATACGCATTTCGAGCAGGTCCGCGGCGCGCATCAAGCAAGCTGCACGCGCGTCGGGCGGAGTCGCCTGCCAGATCGGCGCCGCCGTCTGCGCATGCTCCACGGCGGCCCTCACATGAACGTCGGTCGCCTCAACGACGCGGCCCACCACGTCGCGCAAGTCAGCCGGATTGCGGACATTCCTTTCCAGGCCGGCCTGTACACCGTCTGCCAGAAGCGGTGCGGCCCGCCACGGCTTGTCGGCACCCGATAGTAAAGCCGCCGAGAGCGACGCGAGCTGCTGTTCGTTCGTAAGGTCGATGCCGGCCGAGTTGGCGCGTTCCGGTTCGAAGATGTCGCGCGGTAGGACGATCTTGGGGTGCGGTAACCCGAGCGGAAGCTGGGAACGCACGGTCTCCACGGGGTCGGCTACCAGTTCGTCGACCGGCACCGACGGATCGCTGATGCGGTTGACGAAGGAGGTGTTCGCTCCGTTCTCCAGCAGGCGGCGAACGAGATAGGCAAGCAGCGTCTCGTGCGTGCCGACTGGCGCGTAGATGCGGCATGGTCGGTTGAGCTTGTCCTTGCCAACCACCTCCTCATAGAGCGGCTCGCCCATGCCGTGCAGGCACTGGAACTCGTACTGGCCCGCATAGTAGTTCGCGCCCGCCATGGCGTGGATGGTTGCCAGCGTCTGCGCGTTGTGGGTTGCGAACTGGGGAAACACTGCGTCGGGCGCCGCCAGCAGCTTGCGGGCGCAGGCGATATAGGAAACGTCGGTGTAGAGCTTGCGGGTGAATACCGGGAAACCCTCAAGTCCATCGACCTGGGCGCGCTTGATTTCGCTATCCCAATAGGCGCCCTTGACCAGCCGGACCATAACGCGGTGACCGCTGCGGCGGGCGAGATCGATGATGTAGTCGACCACGAAGCGCGCACGCTTCTGGTAGGCCTGCACGACAAAACCGATACCGTTCCAGCCGGCCAGTGCAGGGTCGAAACACAGCACTTCCAGCAAATCGAGTGAAAGGTCGAGCCGATCGGCCTCCTCGGCATCGATGTTGATGCCGATGTCATAGCGCCGCGCCAGCAATACGAGCGCCCGCACTTTCGGCAGCAGCTCGGCCATGACGCGATCGCGTTGCGCCCGACCATAGCGCGGATGCAGCGCCGAAAGCTTGATCGAGATCCCCGGTCCTTCGTAGATGCCGCGATTGCCGGCCGCATTGCCGATGGCGTGGATCGCCTGCTCGTAGTCGGCGTAGTATCGCTTGGCGTCGCGGCCCGTTCGCGCGCCTTCACCCAGCATGTCGTAGGAATAGCGGAAGCCGCGCGCCTCCAGCCGACGGCTGTTGGCGAGCGCTTCGGCGATCGTCTGGCCGGTGACGAATTGCTCGCCCATCATCCGCATGGCGACGTCGACGGCCTTGCGGATCAGAGGCTCGCCGCCACGTCCGATCAGCCGCGTAAGCGTTGCCGAAAGGCCAGCCTCACTGCTGGTAGCGGACAATCGGCCGGTCACCAACAGGCCCCACGTTGCAGCGTTGACGAACAAGGAGGGGCTGTGGCCGATGTGCGAATGCCAGTCCCCGCCACTGAGCTTGTCTCGAATTAGCGCGTCCCGCGTCGCCCTGTCGGGGATGCGCAGCAACGCCTCGGCCAGGCAGAGCAGTGCCACGCCCTCCTGGCTGGAGAGGGAATATTCATGGATCAACCCCTCGACCAGCCCTCGTTGGCCGCGCGCGCGGAGGGTTGCGACCAGGCGCCCGGCCAATTCATTGGCGGCTTCAGTGACCCGCGCCGGCAGGGTTGCTTCGGCCACCAGCAGGGGCAGGCACTCCGTCTCCGGCCGCCGATAGGCGGCGGTAATTTTTGCCCGCAGCACGGATTGCGGCTGCACCGACTGAGCGAATTCCACGAACGGTTGGGGCACCTGCGGCGCCGGTGGCGCTTCTTCGAACGGTTCATCGGATGAAGGGTCGGGCGCCGGCCCCAGAAGCGGCTCACCGCGATCAAGACGTTCGAGGGTGGTGACGATGGCTTGCTTGATCAGCCAGTGCGACGAGCGCCCTTCCCGCTCGGCCGCCTGCCGCACAAGCCTGCGCAGTTCATCATCGATCTTAACGCCGATCGTCGTCGCCATGCAGTCGCCAGCTCCACCCCCGTTTGCGCCCCTCCGGGCGCTAACGTCGTTTTTTGATCTGGCATCGGCGGCGACGAGGTGCAACCATTTTTTTGGGCAGTCGCAACCGTAGCTCAAAAAAGGAGCAACCGCGCCCATTTCTCGTGCGACCAGGGGTCGCAACCACGTGGGGGTGTCTGCCTGCCAGCTCGGCGGCGATGGGGCCATGATCCTGAGCAAGCCATAGGATCCTGAGCAAGCCATGGGATCCTGAGGAACCAGGGCCCTGTTGCCTGATCCGATCGGTTGCGACCTCGTTCGTTGCGACTTGCCTTGGGTGGTCGACAGGTGAACTCTGTCACACCGTTCGCTTTGCGCGAATCGAGGAGGTTGCGATGACCGATCAACAGACCGCGCCTGGCGCTGCTCCTGACCTGCGCTCGATCGTCACGAAGCATTGGAAGATGTTCCTGGCCGAAGGGATCCTGCTCGCCCTGCTCGGCATCGGCGCGATTATCGTACCGCCGATCGCCGGTCTTGCTGTCACGGTGTTGCTCGGCTGGCTCTTCCTGATCGGCGGCATCTTCGGGCTGATCGCGACATACTGGGGACGCGAGATGCCCGGCTTCTGGTGGTCGCTGTTCTCCGCAGGCTTGATGGTCCTGGCCGGCCTGGTGCTGGTCGCCCGGCCCATGGAAGGGCTACTCACCCTGACCGTCGTGCTCACGGCGTTTTTCGTTCTCGAAGGCGTCGCCAGCATCATGTTCGCGCTCGATCACAAGCGCGAGCTGTCCGGGCGCTGGGGTTGGATGGTGGCGGCGGGCGTCTTCGATCTGGTGATTGCCGCGCTGATCTTCGCCGGGCTGCCGGGATCGGCGTTGTGGGCCATTGGCTTGCTGGTCGGCATCAATATGTTGTTCGGCGGATCGTCGCTGATCGCCATGGCGCTCGCTGCAAAGCCGAAGTAGCTCAGCGCCGCTGACTACTCGTCGTCAACCGGCGGATAGAGGTGGACGTCGCCGCAGTAGTCGGCGACACGGTTCGGCTCAACGAGATAGTTCGGCCCCACCGGGGACTTGCCGTGGCCGCCGGGAATATCGAGCACGTATTGCGGCTGGCAGAGACCTGAGACGCGGCCACGCAGGCTGCGCATCAGCGCCTGTCCTTCTTCAAGTGTCGTGCGGAGATGCGCGGTGCCCGGCGCAAGATCGCCGTGATGCAGGTAATACGGCTTGATGCGGCATTCGACGAAGGTCCGCATCAGCGCTTCGAGCGTCGCCGCATCGTCGTTGACGCCTCGGAGCAGGACCGACTGACTGACCAGAGGAATGCCGGCGTCGACGAGCTTGGCGCAGGCCGCGCGCGCTTGCGGCGTCAGTTCGCGCGGATGGTTCGCATGCAGCGCGACCCAGGTTGTCGCACCGCTGACCGTCAGCGCATCGACCAGCGCATCGGTGACCCGTGCGGGATCTGCGACCGGAATGCGGGTATGAATACGAACGATCTTCACATGCGCGATGGATGCCAGGTCACGCATGATCGTGCGCAGGCGGCGCGCCGACAGCATCAACGGATCCCCGCCGGTCAGGATCACCTCCCAGACTTCGGGGTGGGAGCGGATATAGGCGAGTGCCGCGGCGTAAGCGCTGTCACTCAAGGCCGTATCCTTGCCGGGCCCGACCATTTCGCGGCGGAAGCAGAAGCGACAATAGACGGCGCAAACGTGCACCAGCTTGAACAGCACGCGATCCGGATAGCGATGGACGATGCCTGCGACTGGCGAATACGTGTGGTCGCCGATCGGATCAGCGTTTTCGATCCGCCGGGTATCGAGCTCTTCGGCGGATGGAACGTATTGCCGTGCGATCGGATCATCCGGATCGTTCGGGTCGATCAGCGCGGCAATATCGGGCGTGATCGCCACGGCGTAGCGGGAGGCTACGCGTTCCAGCACAGCCAGCGACGATGCCGGCGCCAGTCCGTGTGCGACCAGTTCGTCCGGCGTCCGCAAGGTCGACGCCACAGCAGGAATCGTTTGCCGTTTCATGTTTCTTCCGTGGGCGGCATCCAGACCACCTGATCGATCTTCGTCGCCCCCGCGGCCAGCATCACCAGCCGGTCGAAGCCCATGGCGACGCCGCTCGCCGGCGGCATCGCTGCGAGCGCCGCGAGGAAGTCCTCATCGAGCGGATATCGCTCACCGTATCGGCGCTGCTTCTCGTCCATTGCCATCTCGAATCGCCGCCGCTGCTCGACCGCATCCGTCAGTTCACCAAATCCGTTCGCCAGTTCCACGCCGCAGGCGTACAGTTCGAAACGCTCTGCCACCCGCGGATCATGCGCGCTGACGCGCGCCAGCGCCGACTCCGGCGCCGGATACTCGTAGAGCAGCGTCATGCGTCCCTGCCCGAGTTCTGGCTCAACATGCTCGACCAAAATCTTCGAGAAGATATCGGACCAGGTGTCGTCATCTGCAACCCGTACATGAGCTCGTGACGCCTCCGCCAACGCGGCGCGATCGCCTTCGCCGCCATCGATCGTCCGCAAGAGATCGATCTTCGCATAATGGCGAAACGCCTCGGCCATGGTGAGGCGTTCAGGGTCAGCAAACGGATCGGCCTTCTTGCCGCGAAACGCGAACAGCTTCGTGCCGGCAGCTTCGGCGGCGGCAGTGCTCACTGCGACGCTGTCGGCCATGACCGCCGTATACGGACTTCCCGCACGATACCATTCGAGCATGGTGAACTCCGGCAGATGCAGATCACCCCGCTCCCGGTCGCGAAACACCCGCGCCAACTCGAAAATCCGCGCTTCGCCGGCAGCCAGCAGCTTCTTGGCTGCGAATTCCGGAGACGTCCGCAAGTATCGGGTCAGCCGGCCGTCGCGCGTCATGATTTCGGTTCGCGGTGCATGCAGATGCGTCTCATTGCCGGGGGAAACCTGCAGGATCGGTGTTTCGACCTCCGCGAACCCTTGCGATCGAAAAAAGTCGCGCACGTTCGCACTGATGAGGGCGCGCTTTTCAAGAAACGGCCGCTTGTCGGCGTGGCGGTTCCGGTCCCACCACGGGCTACCAGTTGTCATCGCAGCCATCAGAACACTGCCGAAAATGTCAGCAAGACGCTGGCATTTGGGAGCCAAATCAGTATGTTCCGGCCCGAAACAGCGTCCCAGCCAGTCGCGCCCGGCGGCCGGTTACGGCCCCCCATCTGAACGTTAGGAAAAGCCTCCGTGAAAGTCATCGCGAGTTCGGTCCGCAAGGGCAACATCCTGGAAGTCGACGGCAAGCTATACGTCGTGTTGACCGCCGAGAACATCCATCCCGGCAAAGGAACTCCGGTCAGCCAGATCGAAATGCGCCGGATCAGCGACGGGGTGAAGGTCTCCGAGCGCTACAAGACCACCGATCAGGTGGAGCGTGCTTTCGTCGAGGATCGCGATTTTAACTTTCTTTATCAGGACGGCGACGGCTTCCACTTCATGAACAACGAGACCTACGACCAGATTCAGGTCTCGAAGGACATCGTCGGTGATTACGCGCCGTATCTGCAGGAGAACATGACCGTCAAGCTGTCGATGCACGATGCAAATCCGGTCGCGATCCAGCTGCCGCAGCGTGTCACGCTCGAGGTTGCCGAGACAGAGCCGGTCACCAAAGGGCAGACTGCTTCCTCCTCCTACAAGCCCGCGATACTCTCCAATGGCGTTCGCACCAGCGTGCCGCCGCACATCAGCGCGGGGACGCGTATCGTCGTGATGACCGAAGACGGTTCGTACGTGGAGCGGGCGAAGGACTGAAGGACCAATGTCCCGGCTCTGCTGCTCGCATCACTCTGCGGCAATCTCGTCGGCGAACGTTGCCGGACACCGGGCAACGTTGACGTGAGTTGCGCTTTCGGATTTGACGTTTGTCATTGTCGCGAATCCTGCGTCAGGTACGAACTTCAAATCCGGCGCACTTGGGTACCAGCGTTTGTAGAATAGAGGACGTCGTGAAGGGGGCAGCCCGGGCGTTTCGAGGTCAGACCGGAAATTTCGGTCGCTTTCTCGTCCGACTGTTGTTCGTATCAACATTCCTTCTGCCCTCCCCGCTTCTGGCCGACAATTTCGTCACCCCGCCGATTTCGTTCTCCCGCGTCGACTGGCGCGCCGCCGTCGAACAACTACGATCCGAGATATCGGCCCGTCCGGACGCCGCGGGTTCGCTGACGTTCTGGCGCGGGCGTCGCCACCGCCCATTCGATCAGCGCCGCACACCGGCGCTGATGCAGCTGAACGCCATTACGGCCCCCATTTTCCCCGCGGCCAACCAAAGTCCGGTTCCGGTTCTCCTGCCGTTCGATCTGCCCGGATATCTCGCCGACCGCTTGGCCGGCGCGCCGGCAAGCCTGCCCCTTCCTCGCTATCTTGCGGGCTTCCGCAGCATCGATCTCTTCGAAGCCGGGCCATCGGGCTACAGTGCCGTCGTCACGGCAATGGCTGGCGGGAACTCCGATCTGCCGGCGCGGGTATTCGCGCGACCCGTCGAAGTCCACTTCACCGGCTCGTTGTTGAGCTACGGGATCAATGATCCGGCGCTCGGCAAGGGAGACGCCGTCAAATCGCTGAGCAGCCGCTATCCCGATCTGCGCCGCATCATCCGCGAGGGATTCGTCCGCTACGCCTTCACGCGCTACGGCGTCCCCTATGTGGCCTCGATCCAGTGCCTCGACAGCGTCGCACGCACGAACCGGCTGTCCTGCCGCGAAGCTTCCCAGGTCGCCGAGCATTTCCTGAAGAGCTTGCGCATTGTCGGTGGCAGGCCTGCCAGGCCTCGTCCCGCCATCGCGTCCGCGGCCGTGGAGCGGCCCACAGAGCTTTCACCGGATTTCACCTATCGTCCCCCAGGCGAGCTGATCGCGAACTCCAGTTATCGCCGCAACGGCGGGCATCCCGACCGAACTGTCTACGCACAAATTCGCTTCCCGATCGAACAGGCGCCTGCATACGCGAATTCGCAGTCGTTCATGAACTGGGGGGACTGCTACCTGAAGGGCCGTCTGCCGCGCCCGCACGACAAGGGCGACGCCTATCGCTGCCGGCTCAATGACAAGAAGCTCGTGTTCGATGAGTCGGCGCCCGAGAACTACTCCTATCCGTGGCAGGACAATTTCTGCGAGACGCGCGATTTCCAGGCCGGACAATGTCCCGGCGGCTTCGGTCACCAGGGGCAGGACATCCGACCGGCGACCTGCACGCTGCGCAACAACGAAGCCGATCGCTGTGTTCCGGATCGATACGCCGCCGTTGCCGTACGCGATGGCGTGGTGATCCGGGCGCCGAAACAGCAGGCGATGACACTGCTCGTAAACACACGCACCGAGCATGTTCGCTTCCGCTACATGCATATGGCGCCCGACAAGCTCGATGCGGACGGTATGGTGCACGGCAAGCGCGTCAGCGAGGGCGAGCGGGTCGGCGTCGTGTCGAACTATCAGGGCTTCCAGGGCGGAACCACCACGCACCTGCATTTTGACCTGCAGGTGTTCACACGCGACGGCTGGATCTGGGTCAATCCCTATTCGACGCTCATTGCCTCGTACGAACGGCTGCTCGGCGCACGCGGGCGCGAGATCGCGCCCGACCTGTCGCCGCCTGCAATCACAGCCGTATCGGAAACGCCGCCGCCACAGCCGGCAAGCACGGAAGGCGTGGACGACGACGAGAATTAGAAACGGCTGTCCACATGTCGCGACGATGGCCTAGAATAGGCGCATGGAACGCAAATCTCTTTCCCCGACGGAACATCTCACGCGTCGCCAGATGCTGTTGACCGGATTTCGAACCGGAATTGGCCTAGCCGGCGCGAGCCTTGCGCCGTCGCTGCCGGCGCATGCCGCAGCGCCGGCAGGTTTCGATGAGTGGCGCGACCGCTTCCGCGCCCGCGCGCTCGCGCGCGGCGTTTCCGATCAGACCTACACGCGCGCGATGGGCAAGATCGAGCCGGATATGCGCGTCTTCACGCAAATTCGCAGCCAGCCTGAATTCAGCGAGCAACTCTGGCAATACATCAACCGGCGCGTTTCCGACTGGCGGCTGGCCGCCGGCAAGCAGACGCTCAAGCAACACACGAAATTGTTCGACCGCATCGAGAAGGATTTCGGCGTCGAGCGCGGAACGCTTCTGGCACTATGGGGCGTCGAGACCGCCTACGGCGACCCGCTGGTGCAGAAGAACCACATGCGCCCGGTGTTTCCCTCGCTTGCGGCGCTGGCCTGGAATGAGCCGCGCCGCCGCGCCTATTGGGAAACCGAATTGATCAATGCGCTGCGCATCGTCGAGCGCGGCTGGAGCACGCCCGACGAGATGCGCGGCTCATGGGCCGGCGCGATGGGCCACACGCAATGGATGCCCGAAGTCTGGCTCAACGTCGGTATCGACTATGACAACGACGGCCGCGTCTCACCGTTCGGCAAGCCGGACGACGCGCTTGGGTCAAGCGCCCGCTACCTGATCAACCGCGGAAAGTACCGAGCCAACCAGCATTGGGGCTACGAGGTCAAAACCGGCGGCGGGCCGATCAGCGGGAGCCGCAGTTACGAAAAATGGGCCGCCGCTGGCGTCAAACGCGCCGACGGTCAGCCGTTCCCGCAGCCGAATGCCACGGCGCAGCTGTGGACGCCGGTGCCCGGCGGGCCGAGCTTCCTTTTGGGGCCAAACTTCTACGCGGTGCGCAGCTATAATCCGTCGATGAACTACGCGCTTGCGATCGTCCATCTCGGCGATCGCATTCTGGGCGGCGGGCCATTCGTGCAGCCGTTCCCCGGCAGCGAACGCGCATTGACGCTCGCCGAAGTCCAGGAATTGCAGACGCGGCTCACGCAATCCGGATTCGACACGGGCGGCAATGACGGCCGCGTCGGCAATCAGACGATGCAGGCCGTGAAGAATTTCCAGATGAAAGCCGGCATCACCCCGGCCGATGGCTATGGCGGTCTGAAAGTGCTCGCGCGGCTGCGGCAAGGAATTTAGCGGCGGCAGGCCTGTCGCCGGCGCCAGGAGGCCTGGCCGAGTTCACGCGCTATCGCTCGAGCTCATTGCGTACGTAAGCTTCGTTGCGCACATAGATGATGCAGGTGAGTGTCCACCATGAGCCAAGACCGATCAGGATCGGCCATTTGGCGCCGGGCAGCATGTAGTCGGCGGCGAAAGCGAGAAGCAGCGCAACGAGCCAGCCAGAGACCATCAAGACGATACGCGCGGCGGAATAGAATGCCGTAACCATGGACGCTCACCTGTGAGAGGCTTTCGCCCCTCTCCTCACGCAACACATTTACTCGCCGGCGCCTCGGCCTCCAGGATTAACGAAAAACTTACTTAACTGGCGACGCGTCACCTGATCAAGGCCGGTCCGGGGTCGGGAACCGCCACGTCCGAAATACGGAACTGCACCCGTTCCGTTCCCTGCCAGCGATCGATCGCCAGGAAACCCGCCACGTGCAGGTTCTGGCCGCGATTTTCGACCAGCGCGCGACCGAGTGGCTGGCCGACGGCACGGAACGCAACGCCGTTAACCAATGCGCCGTCGCCGGCCTTGAAACGAACGCGGAGGTGGGCCTGACCAATCTCTTCAGCATGGACCAGCTGGTGCGACGGCAACGCGATCAGCGGTTCCGGGTTGCCGCTGCCGAACGGGCCGGCGCGCTCCAGGGTCCTGACGAATTCCGGCGTCAGCGCCCGCGCGGTCGCCGCGCCATCGACGAACAGGTCATTGGCATGGCGCGATTTAGCGACACTGTCGGCGAGTGCGCTTTCCATATACGCACGAAACTCTGCAAGCCGTTCCTTGCGCAGGGTCACGCCGGCGGCCATCGCGTGCCCGCCGCCCTTGATAAGGACGCCATCATGCACCGCCTGCCGCACCGCCTTGCCAAGGTCGACGCCAGCGATCGATCGCCCCGAGCCGGTGCCCGTTCCGCCCGGCTCCAGCGCGACCGCGAAAACAGGCCTGGCGAACTTGTCCTTCAGCCGTGACGCAACCAGCCCGACGACGCCGGGATGCCAGCCTTCGGAGGCAGTGACGATCACTGAGCCCTTGTCTTCAAGGCCGAGCGCGGCCAGCGCCTCGGCCTCGGCCTGCGCTTCGGCCGCCTGTTCGATCAGCCGCCGTTCACCGTTGAGCCGATCGAGCTCCGCGGCTATGCGGGCCGCTTCCGTCGGATCGGCCTCCAGCAGCAGCCGCACGCCGAGATCGGCACGACCGATACGTCCGCCTGCATTGATGCGCGGTCCCAGCAGGAAACCCAGGTGCCAGGCCTCCGGCGGCCCGCTCAGGCGAGACACGTCCATCAGTGCGGTATGGCCGACGTGGTCCCGCCGTCGCAGCGCAATCAGACCCTTGGCAACCAGCGCGCGGTTCAGTCCGGTAAGCGGCGCGACGTCGGCGACGGTGCCAAGCGCGACGTGATGCAACGCTCCGAGCAGATCCGGCTCTGGCCGCTCGTCTGTCCAGAAGCCGCACTGCCGCAGCTCCCGATTGACGGCCACCAGCGTCACGAACACAAGTCCGACCGCCGCGAGGTGGCCCAGCCCGGACAGATCGTCAGGTCTGTTCGGATTGACCAGCGCATCGACCACCGGCAACTCGTCGCCGCATTGGTGGTGGTCGATCACGAGCACGCTGAGACCGAGCCTCTTCGCCTCGGCCAGCGGTTCGACGCTGGTGGTGCCGCAATCCACTGTGATCAGCAGCGTGGCGCCTTTCGCAGCCAGCGCACGAACCGCTTCCACATTTGGTCCGTAGCCTTCGAAAAGCCGGTCAGGAATATGGATCAGCGGGTCGAGGCCGGTGTGCCTCAGGTGCCAGGTGAGCAACGCGGCCGACGTCGCTCCATCGACATCGTAGTCGCCGAAGATCGCAATGCGCTCGCCCCTTGTCACGGCGTCCGAAATCCGCCTGGCGGCCACCTCCATGTCCGTCACCGTGAACGGATCTGGCATGAGCTTGCGCACTGTCGGATCGAGAAAGTCCATGACAGTGTCGAGCTCGACGCCGCGGCCAGCGAGCACGCGCGCAAGCATCTCCGGCAATTGATGCCGCTGGGTGAATGCAAGGGCGCGAGCGGTCGCGCGCGCATCCAGCCGATCGCGCCATATCTTCCCGGTGGCTGATCGCGCCACGCCAAGGAACGGCAACCGGTCGTCGAAAGCTGAAAAGGCTGCTGATGCAGTCATCGGGGCGATGATGACATAGTCACGCCTCCGGCTCCCACCAATGATTCGCGACGATCAACAGCCAAGTCTCAGCAACCGAGCCGTGCAGCAAGGTCGTTGAGATCCTTGACCACCATCGTCCATTCGCCGGTCGCCTCGAAGTCCCGCTTCTGATGCGGGCCATACTCGCCAGGCCGCGGCACGAATGCCGTCTTGAGTCCGTGGGACTGAGCGGCCTTCAAATCACCGTTGTGGGCGGCCACCATCATCACTTCGCCCGGCGACATGCTCAGCAGCCGCGCGGCGCCGAGATAGGTTTCCGGATCCGGCTTGAAGTGCTCGAAAATTTCCGATCCCAGGATCAGGTCCCATGGCAGGCCGGCGTTCTTCGCCATGTTGGTGAGCAGAATGACGTTGCCGTTCGACAACGGGCTGATGATGAACTTCGTCTTCAGCCGCGTCAGCCCCGGCACGCTGTCGGGCCATGGCTTCAGCCGATGCCAGCCACGGTTGATGTGATCACGATCAGCTTCGCTCAGCCCCTTGATGTCAAACCGCTCGATCAGTTTGTCCAGCGATTGGCGGTGCAGCACGTCGAGCTTGACGAACCCCTTCGCAGCATTGTTGCGAACCTCGTTCATTGACGGCACATAAGCCTCGCGCCAGGCGTCGACCAACGCCGTCCAGTCGGCATCGATCTTCTTCGATTTTGCCCACTGCGACAGATCCTCGATCAGGCTCGTGCGCCAGTCGACGACGGTGCCGAACACATCGAACACCAGCGCCTTTACCTCACGTCTTGCGATCTCGTCGGTCATTCAGGTCACCCGGTCAAGGCGCGCATTTTTGATGGTTGCGGCGCGCCAGCATTGGTTTATCAACGAATGTGGCGTCAATAAAGAAAAGGATCGGCCTTGTGACCGGCGAAAATCCGCAAGAATCCGCAACCAGAACGGTCGAACTCGACGTTCCCGAGAACGAGGTGCTTTACACCATCAAGGATCGCGTCGCGACCGTGATGCTCAACCGTCCGGACCGGCTGAACGCCACCAATCTCACACTGCCCTACAGCGTTTCCAAAGCGATGCTGATGGCGGCAAACGATCCGAGCGTGCGTGTCATCGTCATCACCGGCGCGGGGCGCGCCTTCTGCGCCGGTGCCGATCGGCAGCGGCTCGAGGCGGGTCGGGTCGGTGCTGCGCGCCCTGTCTACCCGCCGGACGATCCGGAATTCTTCAAAGCGATCCCGTCGGGCAAAGGGCCGAACCTCGGCCGCGAGTTCATGGACATCCGGCGCTACTCGTACTTCATGCGCATCGGCAAGCCGGTGATCGCCGGCCTGAACGGCGCCGTCGCGGGCGGCGGCATGATCCCGGCATTGTGCGCGGACATCCGCCTTGCTGCCGACAACATGTTCTTCACGACCTCGTTCGCACAGCGCGGGCTGATCGCCGAGCACGGCATCTCATGGCTGCTGCCACGCCTGGTTGGCCCCTCGCATGCGCTCGAACTGTTGATGACCGCGCGACGGGTTCCCGCGCAAGAAGCGCTGGACATTGGCCTGGTCAATAAGGTCTTTCCGCAAAGCACGTTCCGCGATGACGTTCAGGCTTTTGCAACCAACATCGCCGAGACCGTTTCGCCGCGCTCGCTCGCCGTGATGAAGGCGCAGGTGTGGAAAGCCATGTTCCAGACCTTCAGCGAGGCCCTTGGCGTCGCCGACACCGAGCTCGAACTCAGCGTCAAGTCGAAGGACTACATCGAGGGCGTGACACATTTCCTCGAAAAGCGGAAGGCCAACTTCCCCGATCCATCCGGCTGATCGGCGCGTTCAAGCACGCCTACATGCCACCGTCGCCAGTTACGCCGGGAGCAAGCTGGCGACGATCAGGGCGGAGACGTACAAGCCGATACCGAACGAAGTGTGGGCCGCGAGGCTTCTTAAGCGCGAGACGTTCGGCTGCGAAGTCTTGCTCGCCGCGATCCCGGCCCCCATCCCGGGTTGCAGGATAAGGAACGGTGCGGCAACGCTGCCAATACCGACGAGCAGAGCAGGACCGGCTGTCGGACTGTGCGCCCACTCCAATCCACATATCGCCAGCAGCACGGCGGCGAACACGATCCCGATCGCGTAATGCGCGACCCAGCCGAGGGCAGTCTCTCCATGGATGGCCGGCGCGGCTGCGATGTTCTCGTGCGCGAACTTGCCAAGACAAAGATGACCGATCCAGCGACCGACCAGCGCGTAGTTCAGCGACGGTACGCCCAGAAGCCGCTTCTGCAGCGCAGCCCACAAGTCCATGAAGAGAGTGGCACCGCCTCCGATCAACAGCGCCGCCATGCCGAATGTCAGACCAACACTCACCATCCGCCTCCTGCAGGGTCTAAAGCCGTCGAGTGTCGCGTCATGCGCTCGCGCCGCGCGACGCGGTCGCAACCAGCAAAGTCGCCACTGCGGCCAAGCCGCAGCAAGCGGCCGCCGTGCCGAACGCGATGGCATAACCATCGACGACGTCGGCCCGCGTCGCGGCCACGGCCATCAGAAGGGCAAATCCGACAGTCGGACCGAGCTCCATCGCTGTATTCATCACGCCGCCCGCAAGCCCCGTCTGCTCCTGCGCGACATTGGCCGTAGCGAGCACGGCGGCCCCCGAGAAAACCAGGGCTATGCCGATCGCAAGCAGAACCTGTGCGGGCATGAGGGTCGTGAAATATGCAGTTGTCGAATCCAGAACCGAAAGCCACGCGAGGCTTGCGCCGGCCACCAGAAATCCCGTGACCAGCGTCGCTTTCGCTCCGAACTTTCCCACAGCCGCGGCTGCGAGAAGATTGGTCACGATCAAACCAAAAGCGAAAGGCAGAAACGACGCCGCGGTTTCAAAGGAGGTCCAGCCGCGGGTCTGTTGAAGGTAGGTGAGAAACACGAATTCGATCAGCAGCGATACCGCTGCAGCCAGGAACGTTCCGAGGAGCCCGACGGCGCGCAGCATGTCGAGCAGGAAAGCAGGCGGCAGCAAGGGATCTTGCGCCCTGCGCTCCACGATCAGAAAAGCGATCAGCAGCGCCACTCCTACGGTCACGGATCCGCCTACCATCGGCGATTTCCAGCTCGTGTCGTGGCTCGCGATCAATCCGAAGCTTGCAAACATGATCCCGCCAGTTGCAAGCACGGCTCCGAGAGGATCGCGTGCCGGGCGCCTCTGCGTATGAAGCGGGCGACCTGCAGGCAACAGGCGGCCCCCGGCTCGGAGTCCGAGCGCAGATACTGCGATGGGAATCGCGAACATCCAACGCCAGCTGACGAAGCTTGCCACGATGCCTGATGAGACGAAGCCCAGCACGGCGCCAAGCACGGATACTCCGCCCCAGGTGGCCACGGCGCGCGCGAACGCCATCATGTCAGGGAACAGGGCGCGGACCAGGCCGAGCGCGGCGGGGAGCGACGATCGCGCCCCCGGTCCCCCTGGAAAAAGCGCATCGCCATCAAAGCATTGTAGCTGGGCGCGAGCGCAGCCACCGCGGATGCGGCACCGAACGTGGCTAGGCCGACCACGAACATCGGCCGCGCACCGTAGCGATCGGTCAGCCCGCCGCCGAAAAGCAATAGGCCGCTGAACGGCAGGCCATAGGCCACTTGCAGAAGCAGGACCTGAGAGGCGGAAAGCGCAAGCTCCTCGGCGATTTTCGGCAGAGGAATCATGATCAGCGCGATGGTGAAAATCAGGGTCGATTGAACGACCGCAAGCATCGCAAAAGCGGCCGTGACGTTCGAGGTCCGCTCGACGGCCGAAGTTGCAGTTGTTTGCCGATTGGACATAGCCTTCTCCAAAGAGGACATATCCCGACCTCCAATCGAGGCGACCGCCGATGGCGAGGCCGCGCCTTGCCTCAGCCAGCGACGAGTGTCATGCTGCCAGTTCAAGTGAACTTGAGGTCAAGCATGAAGTTGATCGATATCGCCGAGGTCGCTCGCAGGTCCGGCGTTCCCGCTTCGACCCTGCGCTTCTATGACGAGAAAGGGCTGATCAAATCCGTCGGACGGCAAGGAACGCGCCGGCTATTCACCGCCGGCGTGCTCGAGCGCCTGTCGCTGATCGCCCTTGGAAGAAACGCCGGTTTTTCGCTCGAGGAGATCGGCGCAATGTTTGCTCCGGACGGCCGTCCTCGGATCGATCGGACGAGCCTGGCGGCCAAGGCGCGTGAACTCGATCGAACAATCCGGAAACTCACCGCCCTCAGAAATGGCCTGCTTCATGCAGCAGAGTGCCCGGCCCGAAATCATATGGAATGTCCGACGTTCCAGCGGATGCTCCGCATCGCAAGTGCTGATCAGGCGCGCAGGCGCCGCGGCCGGACGGTGAGGACGCTTGCCGCCAGGCCGGCGAGTCAAAAGACCTGATCGCTTGATGTTGGCCGTGCACGGCACTTGTGCCGATGGCGACATTGACCGTGCCCCATGAGCGGATATCGTTTGGCCAACCATCAGGGAGGCACACCAGCACATGTCGGAAGAAAATGAGGTCCTGTACGATGTGAAGGACCGGATCGCTACCATCACCCTCAATCGTCCCGAGCGAATGAATTCGATCGACGACTCGATGCCGATCAACATCGCCAACGCGATGGCCAAGGCCGGTGGCGACCCCGCGGTGCGGGCGATCATCCTGACGGGCGCCGGACGCGCATTTTGTGCGGGCGCGGACATCGGCCGGCTGCAGCGACGCTCCGGTGGCGAGCGGCCTCCTCCTCCACCGGACGATCCGACCATCATCCCGGCCATCACGCTCGGACATGGTCCCGACCTCGGCAAGCAGTTCGCCGATGTGCGCCGCTACTCTTACTTCATGCGCATCGGCAAGCCGGTGATCGCCGCACTGAACGGTGCGACTGCCGGCCTTGGCATGATCATGGCGCTGTGTTGCGACATGCGGATGGCATCCGACCGGATGATCTTCACCACCGCGTTCGCGCAACGCGGCCTGATTGCCGAACATGGCATCGCCTGGTTGCTGCCGCGCTTGATCGGCCCGTCGAACGCGATCGATCTTTTGATGTCGGCGCGCCGTGTGACCGCGAAGGAGGCGCTCGACCTGGGCCTCGTCAATCGCGTCTATCCGCAGGATACCTTCATGGAGGACGTGCGCACATACGTTCGCATCCTGACCGATACGGTGTCACCGCGCTCGATGGCCGTAATCAAGGCACAGATGTGGAAAGGCATGTTCGAGACCTATGCCGAAAACCTTGCCGAAGCCGACAAGCAGATCGTCGCGAACTATCCTTATCCGGATTACAAGGAAGGGGTCGCGCACTTCGTCGAGAAGCGGCCGGCGAATTTTCCCGATCTGACCAAGGCGGATCGAGGCTAAGCCTCACGTCCGGGACGCCGCTGCGAAGCGGCGCCCGGACGCTACAGCGCTTTGCGATATTGAATGAAACCGAGGTTCTCGGCGACCTGGTCGTAGAGAATGCGCGCCTGCGAATTGGTCTCGTGCGTCAGCCAATAGACGCGGCTTGAACCGGCCTCTTTCGCTTTCGCATAGACCGCTTCGATCAATGCCCGGCCGAGCCCAAGCCCGCGCGCGCTGTCGGCGACAAACAGGTCCTGCAGATAGCAGTAGTCGTCAGGCATCCATGTCGAGCGATGAAAGAGGTAGTGGACGATGCCGGTCAGCTTGCCGTCGACATAGGCGCCGAGCAGATGCATCGGCTCGGCGGGGTCGTGCAGCCTCGTCCAGGTGATATCGGTGGACGTCGCCGGAAGCGTCGCCTTGTAGAAGGTCAGGTAGCCAGCCCAGAGCGGCTCCCAGTCCGCGCGCTCTTCGCGACCAACGGGACGAACGCTCACTTCGGGCCGGGCCATGGCCGTCAATCCAGGTGGAACTTGTCGAGTTGGCGATGCTCCGCCCGGATCAGCCGTACCGTTCCGGTGACCGAACGCATGACGACCGTTTCGGTCTCGATCACATCCTTCTTGAACTTCACGCCGGAGAGCAGTGAACCGTCCGTCACGCCCGTCGCGGCAAACAGGCAATCGCCCTTCACCATCTCGTCGATGCCATAGACCATCCGCGGATCCTTCACGCCCATCTTCGCGGCGCGCTCGCGCTTCTCGTCGGTGTCGAGGATCAGGCGGCACTGCATCTGGCCGCCGATGCAGCGCAGTGCCGCGGCCGCGAGCACGCCCTCCGGCGCGCCGCCGATACCCATGTAAATGTCGACGCCGGTGTTGTCTGGATCGGCGCAATGAATGACACCGGCCACGTCGCCGTCGGTGATCAGCCGCACCGCTGCCCCGGTCGAGCGAACCCCCGTGATGATGTCGGCGTGGCGCGGGCGATCCAGCACCAACGCAGTGATTGCCGACGGCTCCACGCCCTTGGCCTTGGCCAGCCGGTGAATGTTGTCGGCCGGCGATGCATCGAGCTCCACCACGCCCTTCTTGTAACCGGGGCCGACGGCGATCTTCTGCATGTAGACGTCCGGCGCGTTCAGGAGCGTGCCCCCCTCAGCCATCGCCATTGTGGCGATCGCGCCGGGCATGTTCTTTGCGCAAAGGGTCGTGCCTTCGAGCGGATCGACAGCGATGTCGACCTTGGGACCGGCTTGAATGCCGACCTGCTCGCCGATGAACAGCATCGGCGCTTCATCACGCTCGCCCTCACCGATCACCACAGTGCCTTCGATCGGCAGCTTGTTCAGCTCGCGACGCATCGCATCGACCGCCGCCTGATCCGCGGCCTTTTCGTTGCCATGGCCGCGCAGGCGCGCCGCAGACACGGCCGCTCGCTCCGTCACGCGCACAATCTCGAGCGTAAGGATGCGCTCGAGCAACTGCTGCGGCGGTACGGAAATGGTCATGGACATCGGCTCTACTCCTCAACACTTGACGTGACGGTTGCGGTGCTCCGTCACGTTATTCGCGGGTTGCTGCGACCAGGTCCGGCGCAGGTCTTCGGCATCATGCCCTAGTTCTTCTCGATCCGGATGACTTGCGGCCGTCCGGTAATCACCTTGTCGTTCTGCACCGCAGCAAGGGCCTGGCGAACGCCATCCTCGCTGGTGGCGTAGGTTATCAGTATCACCGGGACCAATGTGCTAGCGGCCTTCGCATTGCGTTTTCCACGTCCTTGTGGCGGCTCCGGGGCACCATTGGGGTGGCGCTGCACAATAGATTCGATCGAGATATTCTGCTGCGCCAGTCGCTTGGCGATCGTCGCAGCTGTTCCCGGCAAGTCGCGGGCCATCAGACGAATGTAATAGCCGCCCTCATGCCGCATCATCGGCGCCTTTTCCGTCTTGCGCAGCCGCTTCACCGGGCGGCCAAACGGAGCGATATGCAAGCCGCGCGCCACGTCGGCGATGTCGGAGACAACCGCCGATGCGGTCGCCGCGCCGCCCGCACCGGGACCGACCAACGTGATCGGCGGGACGCCTTCACCGTCGATGGTCAGCGCGTTGGTGACGCCCATGACCTGCGCGATCGAGGACGAGCGCGGCACCATGGTCGGATGTACGCGCTGCTCGATGCCGGTCTTGGTGCGCACGGCGACCCCAAGCAGCTTGACACGATAGCCGAGTTCCTCGGCCGCTCGCAGATCCTCCGGCTTGATTGATGAAATGCCTTCGACGTAGACGGCACTCTGCGCGACCTTGGTGCCGAAGGCGAGGCTTGCCAGGATGGCGAGTTTTTGCGCGGTATCGTGCCCATCGACGTCGAACGACGGATCCGCCTCGGCATAGCCAAGGCGTTGCGCATCCTTCAGACACTCGGCGAACGACAATCCCTCCTGCTCCATTCGCGTCAGGATGTAGTTGCAGGTGCCGTTCAGGATGCCGTAGACGCGGTGGATCTCAGTGCCCGCGAGCCCCTCGCGCAAGGTCTTGATCGCCGGGATTGCAGCCCCCACAGCCGCCTCGAAGTTCAGCGCGCCGCCATGCTCCTCCGCGAGCTTCGCAAGCCGAACGCCGTGCCGTGCAAGCAGCGCCTTGTTGGCGGTGACCACCGACTTGCCGTTGCGCAGCGCGGCCTCGACGGCCGACAGCGCCGGCTCGCCCGAGCCGCCCATCAGCTCGACGAAGCAATCGATCGAAGGATCGTTGGCCAGCGCAAGCGGGCTCTTCGCCCAGATCACGTCCTGCAGATTCAAGTCACGCTTCTTCGCCTTCGAGCGCGCCGTCACGGCAACGACCCGTACGGCCCGCCCGGTGCGGGCCGCGAGCAAACGCGACTGCTGTTCGATCTGACGGACGACCTCCGCACCCACGGTGCCGAGACCCGCAATACCCACCTTCAAGGGTGCGACCATGACGGAGACAAAGCCTATCGTAAAAGAAGTCGCCTAGCGGCGGTTGGCGAGGGGGATCACGTTGTGCAACGTTTCGACGCCGCTTTCAAGGAAGCGACGCATGTTGCGCGCGGCCTGGCGGATGCGCTGCTCGTTTTCCACCATGGCGATGCGTACAAAGCCTTCGCCATGCTCACCGAAGGCAACGCCGGGCGACACCACGACGCCTGACTTCTCCACCATCAGGGTGGCGAACTGCATGCTGCCCATGCTGCGAAACGCCTCCGGCAGCGGCGCCCAGGCGAACATCGAGGCGGCTGGTGGCGGAATGTCCCAGCCTGCGCGCGCGAAGGCTTCCACCAGCACGTCGCGGCGCTTCTTATATGTTTCCCGCACCTCGCGGATGCAGTCGTCAGGCCCGTTCAGTGCCGCCGTCGCCGCGACCTGCACCGGCGTGAACGCGCCGTAGTCGAGATAGGATTTCACCCGGGCGAGCGCTGCGATGATGCGCTCGTTGCCGACTGCAAACCCCATGCGCCAGCCGGCCATCGAGAAGGTCTTCGACATCGAGGTGAACTCGACGGTCACGTCGATCGCGCCTGGCACCTGCAACACGGAGGGCGGCGGATTGCCGTCGAAATAAAGCTCGGCGTAGGCAAGATCGGAGAGAATGAAGATCTCGTGCTTCTTCGCGAACGCCACCAGATCCTTATAGAAGTCGAGCGTTGCGACATAGGCGGTCGGGTTCGACGGATAGCAGCAGATCAACGCGATCGGCTTCGGGATCGAATGGATGATCGCCCGCTCCAGCGCCTCGAACAGCTCGGGCGTCGGCTCGGCCGGCACCGAGCGCACCACCCCTCCGGCCATGAGGAAACCGAAGGCATGGATCGGGTAGCTGGGATTGGGAACGAGCACGACGTCGCCCGGCGCCGTGATCGCCTGGGCGACATTGGCAAAGCCCTCTTTCGAGCCCAGCGTCGCCACGATCTGCGTCTCGGGGTTGAGTTTCACGCCGAAGCGCCGCTCATAGTAGCCGGCCTGAGCTCTGCGCAGGCCGGTGATGCCGCGGGAGGCAGAATAGCGGTCGGTCCGCGGCTTGCCGAGGGTCTCCTTCAGCTTCTCGATCACATGGGGCGGGGTCGGCAGGTCCGGGTTGCCCATGCCGAAATCGATGATATCGGCGCCGGCATTGCGTGCGGCCGCCTTGGCTCGATTGACCTGTTCAAACACGTAAGGCGGCAGACGGCGAATGCGGTAGAAATCTTCCATTGATCTCGGGCTCCGGGGAACCGCCTCCGATTCATTTCTTGATTCGGCGGTGCGGCAATTTCGCACCCCTTTTAGCACGGCCCCTCGTGAAGGCTACGTTAGCGGGGCTCGTTTGCGGCCTTCTTTTTCGCCGGCGGTTTCTTGGGAGGCGGTGCCGCCGAGGCGGCGATCTCGGCCGCGTCACTGGCTGCTGTCGCCTTGCCCCTGTTGCGGGCCTCGGACAGCTCCTTTTCGATGCGGGTCTGGTCGGGGAGCGACAACATCTCCTGCTGTCGGGCTGGCGGAAGATCATGAACCGGCAGGTAGGATCCCGGCTGTGCGGGACGCGGCGGCGCGTTTGCCGGAACGCCGATCAGCGGCACGTCGGCCACGGAGGAGCAGCCGCCGAGAACGAGGCCTAGGATGACAACGGCAGGTACGGCGTGACGCACATGACCTCACTTGGGACTACTGAACGAACGGCCGCGCCGCGTCGTCACGGGCCATAAAATTCCGACAAAGAATTAGAGGAATTAAAGGTCCGGCAACCTAAGAGGCGCTAGCTGGCCAATATGACGAAAGCATGAAGTTATTGCGCCGCAACAGCTGCCGTCACCGATATCGTCCGCAATCTCGACGAAATACTGAGCAAAAAAGTGTCACCAGACATGCCGGCGACAATCTAGTATTCAACCCGCCATGAACGACAGACCTCCTCTGACAGAAGCCGCCAAGAGCTTCGATGCCGAGGCCTTCGCCAAGAACCTCGCGCGGGCTTTGGACAACGGAAGCAAGGCGCTCTCCGCCTATCTGAAGCCGCGCGAAAACGGCGCGATGCAGGATCAGACGGCGGAGGATTTGGCGCAGGTCGTCAAGACGTTTCACGCCGTCGCTAGTTACTGGCTTTCCGATCCGGGCCGCGCCTCAGAGCTGCAGGCGAGACTGGGCAAGGCCTATCTCGATCTGTGGAGCAACGCGGCACGTCGTCTTGCGGGGGAAGCCGCGCCGACGACGATTGAAGCATCACCGCGCGACAAGCGCTTCAAGGATCCGGACTGGAGCTCGAACCAGTTCTTCGACTTCCTCAAGCAGGCCTATCTTCTCACCTCGAAATGCGCCTACGAGCTGGTGCAGGAAGCGCAAGGTATCGACGAGCACACGCGCAAGAAGGCGGAGTTCTACGTCCAGCAGATCACCAACGCCTTGTCGCCCTCGAACTTTGTGCTGACCAACCCGGAAGTGTTGCGGCAGACCATGACCTCGAATGCCGACAATCTGGCGCGCGGCATGCAGATGTTTGCGGAGGACATGGAGGCTGGCCACGGCACGCTGCGCATTCGTCAGTCCGCGGCAAACCTGGAGGTCGGCCGCGACATGGCGGTGACGCCGGGCAAGGTAATCTACCAGAATGAGCTGATGCAGCTCATCCAGTACGAGCCGACCACGGCGACCGTTCTGCGCACGCCGTTGCTGATCGTGCCACCGTGGATCAACAAGTACTACATTCTCGATCTCGGCCCGCAGAAGTCGTTCATCAAATGGTGCGTCGACCAGGGGATCACCGTCTTCGTCATTTCGTGGGTCAATCCCGACAGGACGCTCGGCGAGAAGACCTTTGCCGACTACATGAAGGAAGGCCCCCTCGCCGCCATGGACGTGATCGAACAGATCACGGGCGAAATGAAAATCCATACGGCCGGCTACTGCGTCGGCGGCACGCTGCTCGCTTCCACGCTGGCATGGCTGGCCGAAAAACGCCGCGTTCGCGCAACGTCGGCGACGTTCTTCGCAGCGCAGGTCGATTTCACCCACGCCGGCGACCTGCTCGTGTTCGTCGATGAAGAACAGATATCAGCGCTCGAGCGCGACATGCGGCAGAACGGCGTGCTCGAAGGCTCAAGGATGGCGAATGCCTTCAACATGCTGCGCTCCAACGACCTGATCTGGTCGTACGTCGTCAGCAACTATCTCAAAGGCCAGCAGCCAGCCGCGTTTGACCTGCTGCACTGGAATTCCGATGCGACGCGGATGCCGGCCGCCAACCATTCGTACTACCTGCGCAACTGCTATCTGGAGAACCGCCTGTCGAAAGGCACGATGGTGCTCGACAACACCCAGCTCGATCTCTCCAAGGTGAAGCTGCCGGTCTACAACCTCGCGACTCGCGAGGATCACATCGCGCCTGCAGAATCGGTGCTGTTGGGATCGAAATTCTTTGGCGGCCCCGTGAAGTACGTGTTGTCCGGCTCCGGCCATATCGCGGGCGTCGTCAATCCGCCGGCCCTGAAGAAATACCAGTACTGGACCAACGACGACCTTGCTGCGGAGAATCTCGCCGAATGGATGAAGGGTGCCGAGGAGCATCCGGGCTCCTGGTGGCCGGACTGGCGGGAATGGCTGGGCTCGCTCGACGCCGAGGAGGTGCCGGCGCGGCGGATCGAGGCGGGTCCGCGCCCGCCGATCGAGAACGCGCCCGGCAGCTATGTGCGGGTTCGCGCCTGATCGCAGTCACGTTTTCGATGCGAGACAGCACCGCGCCGAATCGCTAGACTCAGCCATCAGACAGGGGATTTGGGGGAGCAAATGACGCGCGAATTGTTCTGGCTCACGCTGACCGTCATCATGACCGGTCTGATGTGGATACCTTACCTGGTGAACCGCGTTCAGGTGCGCGGCTTTTCCGGCGCAATGGCCAATCCCTCCAGAACCGACAAGCCGCAATCGGAATGGGCGAACCGGACGATGTTTGCCCATGAGAACGCCGTCGAGAATCTCGTCATTTTCGCGCCGCTCGTGCTGATCCTCAACGCGATCGACTATTCGAGCCGGTGGACAGTGTTGGCGTGCGCAGTCTACTTCTGGTCTCGCCTCGCCTACACGCTGGTTTATGCCTTCGGCATTCCGGTGCTGCGCACGGTGGTGTACTCGATCGGCTTTCTGGCCCAGGCCGTACTGGCGCTCGCGATCTTCAAGCTGCTGTAGGTCATCGTTCGCGAGGATGCGGCGACCGAACATGACGTTCGGAGCACCGCAATCTCGAACCTGATCCACTTTCGTCGTTCAGAAATTCGCGCCATCGTACTGGATGCCCGCCTTCGCGACGTGACGGCAGAACCCAACTTAAACTCACATACCTTAGCGGGCTGCGAGCCTCTGTTGCTCGCTCGGCGTTAGTTGCCGCAATTGCTCCTCCGTCAGTTGTCCGACGCCGACATATTGAATTGAGCTGGTGGAGTCGTAACTCTGTCGCTCCTGACTTCGCCGGCGAAGTTCGTCGTCCCTCCCCGGCTCGCTGCCGTCGCCACCGCCGAAGCCGAGAACCTCGACGATAATGACGGACGGCTGATCTGAATTGCCAGCTTGCGCTGGCGCAGCCGTCTGCTGGGCCGCAGCGGCAGTGTTGGAAGCCGACGTCAGCGCGCCCGTGTCAGTCGCATTGGTCGGTACGCCGAGTGACGTGCCGCTCACCTGGATATTGTCCGCGCCGCGCACTTCGAGCGCGGCGATCACGAGATTCCCCGAGACGCGGATGCCCGCATCGCCGGCGTCGACCCGGCCGCGCGGAGCGATCAGGCTCACATCGCCGCGGTCCTGATCGGCCCCCGTGATCAGCGTGCCGATACCGCTACCCGTCGCCTCGCCGGTGAACTCGGTTTTGAAAGCACCACTCGCAGGATCAAAGATGATCCGCGGTGGCGGTGCGAGCAGCGCGGTCTTGGCGCCCTTGCCGGCATCGATGTCGCCGTTCGACGACCAGATCAGGATGTCGCCGCCGCCGAGAGTGAACACGCGCGACGAGTTCACCGTCATGCTGCGATCAAGGAAGACGCGAATGTCGCCGCCACGCACGGTGGTGATGCCGAGCCGGTCGGGCGTCTTGACATTGCCCCTCACGGTTTGCCCGGCAGCGTTGAGCTGCAGCGACCGTGGACGCACCGTCTGCCCGGCATCGATGCGCCCGCCGGGAACCAGGATGTCGATGTCGCCGCCTTGCACTGTCTTGACCTGGCTGTAGATCATTGACAGGTCGCCGGCATAGGTGTCCGGCGCTTGCGGATACAGGATCGCGATCGCGTCGTAGCCGGCATTGTAGTTCTTCGACACTGCGGCATCTTTGCCGACAGCAGCAAGCTCTTGATAGAAGGTCTTGCGGATGAAGGCGTTGCGCCGATCCTGAGGAAGAGCGTGGAAGGCCTCCCAGGCGTCCGCCTCACTCAACGCGCCATTGCCGGTCTCCCCGCGCGTGAAGGCCGCCATCTCCTCAGCATAGTGCCGGGCCGCACGCCCGGCCGAGGCCGGATCGAGATAGGCGCCGGCGAAGGCGGCATAGTCCGGTCCTTTGGCGCCGGCGCCAAGGGTGAGCGCGATGCTCGCCCCCTGATTGAGCGGCAGATAGGGGTTCATCTGGTTGCCGACGGTCTCGATGCCGTGAGCGTCGAACAGGTTGAGATGCCGTCCGGCCGTGACGTCGAGCAGTCCCGGCCCGCCCAGGATGATCGTGGTGCCGGCGTTGTTGCCAAGGGCGGGGTCGACGAGGATATTGCCCACCTGGATCGCCGCCCGCCGGCCAATGTCGCGACCTGCCTGGACAACAGTCGTCTGCTCAGCGGTGAAGTGCTGGCCGACGAAACTCAGATCGACAATATCGAGCCCGGCCTGAATTGATGCCGGCTTGGGCGCGAAGAATGCCGGTCCGAACAGGATGCTGCCGTCCCGCGCATAGATGCGCACCGGGTCGGTGTCGGCGGCCCGGTAGAGATTGGCCGCATGCGACAGCGAGCGGTCGGAGCCGGGTCGGCCGCTTTGTGGAGTCACCCTTTCGAACAAACGAAACAGGACCTCCTTTTCAAAATCCTTTGCCGGACGGAACACATTGGCGAGCAGAGCGGGATCGGCATCGGAGACGCCGAAATTGCCATCACCACCAACGGCAGTATGGTAGCTCATGCGCTGCAGATCGACAGATCCTGCCGCTAAGAGCGTGAGATTGCCGTTACGCGCCGGCATCACCGTCAGGCTGCCATAGTTCAGATTTGGTCCATCGGACCATGGCACTCCGGCCGAGATGTCACCGCTGAAGGCGAGAGCTTCAACCGTTCCCGGCCAGAACTGGAAGGCTTCGGCAAATTTTGCGTTCTGGTCGTTGCTGTTCAGATTGCTCAGCAGATAACGCAAACTGAGTGTTGAACCAGGAATTGTCTGCGGATCGCCGAGGAGGTTCAGGAAGCTGGCTGCATAGCTCGAATGCTCGGCTGCCGTGGTCATTGTGGCCAGGTGAACGTCTCCGCCAGTGGACTGGATGGTGAGCGCACTCCGATCGGTGTAGGTCGAGAAGTAAGACTGCTCGCCGAAAGACCCCCAGGGGCTGGGGCTGATCCGGAGCAGGGTCGGATTGAAGACGGCGCCGATCAGGACATCGCCGCGGGCGGAGATGTCGATGCGGGCGTCGGCCAGAGCGATGATGTTGTCGAAGCGATCCCCGTTGCCCAGCCAAGAAGTACCCATGGTACCACCCACTCGGAACGTGCCGACCCCCTGGCCCACATAGGCGATAGAGCCGGCGACGTCGCCGCCGGTGCGGACCGAAAGGTCGCCGCCTCCATAGGTCTTCAGCGTCGCGCCAGTCGGCGTGACCGCGGGCGCGAGCGTCGCGCCATTGCCGGCTGCAAGCCAGCCACTATGCGCCGCCGCGAGCGTCATGTTGTCCATGCGGCCCCCCGCCGTCACGGTGACATCGCCGCCGCCCAACGCACCAACGCCTTGTTTGAAGCGGCTGTAGTCCACCGCCCAGGCGGTGTTGAGAACGCGGCCGCTCGAAACCGCAAAGCCCGTGCCATTGGCGTTCAGCTGGCCTTGCCGTATCAGCCAATCAGCGATGAACTGGGTCCCGGTTCTCGGAATCGCGCTGCCGTAGTTCGGGGACCAGGGCGTCCAGAAGCACGTCCCGGCGCTTGCACCACTCCGGCAGCCCCAACCTGTATCGCGTGGCGCGCCTTTAACATCGTCCTGCGCGGTGAGGTTGAGATCGCCGCCCCCCTCCGCGAAACTCGCGCGATTGGTGAAGCCGGTGGCAAGCGCGACCTGGCCCGGCCCGGCAAGCTTGCCGGCCGTGTAAACGATGGCCGATGGCCGGTAGTAGGAGTCGAAGTTCGGATCGTTCGGGTCTTTGACGACGAGCCAATCGCGATAGGGTGCCAGCGGAAATCCCGCGCTATCGATCGCCTGGGCAAGGTCGATCATGCGCGTTGGATCGTTGGGATCCCGCAGCTTGATCGTCTTGCCCGGCGTGAACACGATATCGCGACCGGCAACGAGATCGATGTCGCCGGTGCCGGTGCGCACGATCACGTCGGTCGCCAGCACGACATTGCCGGAGTTGTCGGGCAGGCTGAACAGCGGCGCAACAGCCAACGGATCGGCGGACCCAAGATCGGCCCCTCCCACCAATCCGAAGGACCAGCTGTCGTCCGCACGCAACGTCCCGCGCACGGACAGAGGGACTGAACCTGCGACCACCGGGTCACGCGTGTTCCCCGACCAGCCGAAGCCGTCGAAACCATCATTGATCGATTTGTCGATCTTAAGCGTTCCGGCGGCACGGAGCGTCAGTACGCCAACCTCGCCGCCCGGGCGCTTGCCGGCGAGATCGAGATCCTCGGCCAGCGTCATGTCGCCCGACGAGCTGAACTCGATGCCGGAGACAAGATAAAAATTGGCGTCGCTCGTCCGCTCGAGCCTCGAGAGGATGAAGTCTTTCTCGGCCGCCATAAAAGCTTCGGCATCAGCGAGCGCACCGTTGAGCGTCGCGGCGTCGAGGTTCGCGATACCGTCATAGGCCCAGACCGCCTCGGCATCAACACGCTCGGCGCCGACGAAACGGCCAGATGCATCGGTCAGCCGGAAACCAGATGTCGCCGTATCGCGACCGGCGCGCAGATGGATACGCCCGCCGCGCGTCGCGCCGGTGACATCGATGACCGCGCCGGACTCAAAAGCCAGTGCCCCTGCCCCCGCAACGAGATCGACGCGTCCGCCGCGCCCTTGGCCGCCACGCGCTGCGATCGACGCGCCACCGCGGATCATCAGGTTCTCCGCGGCCACCAGACGAACAGTGCCGCCCTTTGCGCCATCCGCCATGACCTGCGCGCCGGATGCCACGGTGATGCTGCCCGTGTCCGTGACGACGCTGAGCGAGCCTGTGCGAGTGATGCCGTCGAGCACGACATCACCGGTGCGGATGCGGAAGCTGCGCGCCTCAGCGAAGCCGCCCGCATTCAGTACGGTGTTGATCCCTCCGAAATCAGAAATCGTCGTCGCATCGAGTGCGAAGCTCCCGCCTTTGAGCGCACCCGCCAGGACGAGCGCACCACCTGGAGTCTGGACTTCGAGTGTGCCTCCTTCGCTGCTGCCCGTTCCAGCCGACAAATCGATCACCGCGCCAGCGCGGATCTCGACATTGCCTCGACGGGCGATGAGCGTCACATCCCCCGCCGGCACCGTACGAGTCTGGTCGAAGAAAGCGATATCCCGACCGGCTGTAAGGATGCGCGCACCGCCCTCAATGGTCAGCGTGGCCTCTGCATCGAGCGTCAGCGCGCCCGAGGGCAGATCGATTGACCCGCCGATCAACACGTTGCGTCCGGAGAGCGTGAGCACCGCGCCAAAATCCGGACTGTTCGAACCGGCCGATGCACGTCCCCCCAGCACAACGAGATCGCCGGTGGCCGTCAGGTGCTGGTTCGCGCCACTGCGACCGCTGATCGAGGCCGCGGCAATCATCACGGTCGCGGCTTCTGTTTCTGTGCCGACCGTCAGGCCGCCGGCATTGGCGAACTTCAGATCGCCTCCGGCCTCAAATGTGACTGCGGCAAAGCCGCGGATGTGGTTCTCGCCTTCACCGATGATGAGCTGGTCGCCACGCAATGTCAGTGTACCGCTCGCAGCCGGGTTGTCGGCGACAACGATCCCGGTGCTGTTGCGCAGTGTGAGGAGACTGGCCTGAACAGCGGCCGAACCTCCGCCGCGATGGACGAGCATACCGTCGAGGACGAGGTCGCTGACGAGCGGCCGGCCGCTTGCGTCGCTAGCGCCAACCATCACGGAACCATGAAGGTCGATCGTGCTGTAGCTGCGCAGGATCAGCCGTCTGCTGTCGCCAAGGCGGGCGAGCCCGGCATTGTCGAGCACCAAGCCGCCAGTGCCGGATGGCGCTTCCCCGAAGCTGATGCGGCTGGTCGCGATCTCAAGCGTCGGCGTCATCAAGCGTGCGGTCGTGCCCACCACAGTGTCGGCAGTGGCATCGAGCACGACGCCGCCGGTTGCAGAGAGAGTCGCACCATCGGCGACAGTGATCCGACCGGGCTCCGCGCCGTTGGCGTCGCCCGACCGGTCGACGCGGCTAAGTCGGAGGTCGGCGGCAGTGGTGACGATCAGTGCGGCGCCGTTGCCACTGCCCGTCGCTTCTCCCGAACTCGGAGCCCGACCGATAACGATGCGGCTGATGGACGTGTCGCCTGTCTTGCCCTCTGCGCGGATCACGGCGCCAGCGGCCACGTCGATCGCGCCGCTTTCCGGCTCGCCGAGATTACCCTTGGCCACCAGCAGCACTTCCGGCCCGATGATCGCAGAGGCTTCGTCGTTGGCGATCAGTACGCGCGCGGCCCGGGCGTCGATGGTTGTCTGCGTCCGTCCCGTGAGACGCGTGCCGCCGAGCAGCAAGCTGTCGGCGCCGAGCCGTGTCAGTGCGTCGCCATCAAGTGTCAGGGCATAGCCATCGACAGGGCCTGCATCCGACCGCACCACGGCAATCGACTCGGCAACGATATCGGCGAGTCCACCGCGCCCGCCGGAGGCCGCTGCAAAGCGTGTCGTGCCGTCCAGCGTGAGCGCCGAGGCCGCATTGAGCACGAGATGACCGGCATCGGTCGGCAGCCGCGGTGTGACCTCGCCGAGCCGCGAAGCCGCTGTGGTGAAGAAGCTGCTGGCCTTGTGTTCCACATACTCGCTGTAGCGGCGCACCGTATCGCCCGGCATGACTTGAAACAGCGACGTGCGAGCGTCGCGTGAGGCACCATTTGCCGTGGCGCGAAAGCCACCAACGATCCACGAGCCATCCGGCCGCGGCGTGGCCCCGAGCGACACATCGGCGGCGTCTGCGTACACGGAGAGCCCGAAAGCGCCGGGCAGCAGCGCGTAGCGGCCCGGCAGCAGCGTGTAATAGCCCTCGGCCAGGTTCGGGACGCCCGACAGCCAGACGCTGTCCCCAACCTGAAGCTGCCAGTTGTGACCGGCATCGGGATCGATCGGCGCAGCTCCACGATAGCCCGGCAGGACCGCAAAGACGCCCGCGCCGGAGTTCA
Source organism: Bradyrhizobium sp. LHD-71 (assembly GCF_031157255.1). Classification (GTDB taxonomy): domain Bacteria; phylum Pseudomonadota; class Alphaproteobacteria; order Rhizobiales; family Xanthobacteraceae; genus P52-10. Next base: position 71,219 of record NZ_JAVIFX010000030.1, read on the forward strand.
AGATATCGCGCGAGCCGCCGGTACCGGGCACAAACTCGACGCCGAGGAGGTCGCCGCCGCCCGAGACGTCAATGGTGGCGCCGGAAGCGAAGTCGAGCTCACCACCCGTGAGCGTCAGACGCTTGGCCGGCGGCGCCACGAGAGTGCCGTCGGCAAGGCTGAAACTGCTTACGCCCGATCCCGCAAAGAACTTCCAGGTTTCACCGTTCTCAACAATGCCATAGGGCAAGAGCAGTCCGGCGCCGGAGACCGAGGTGAGGCTGCCGGGTGCAAGCTGCACGAGACCCGTGTCGCCGGCATCGAGGGTGATCTTGCCGAAGGGTGCGCGTAACACGCCCGCCTGAACAATCTCCGGCGCCATCACCACGAGCCAGCCGCCGGCGGAGAAAGGCGGCGGTGTTTCGGCAGTGCCTGCGCGCGCGAAAGTGACGGACGCCCCTGGGCCGCTCGCTTCGAGCGAGAAGCGCGTGGCCATGGTCGGGTAGATCCGCGCTGCAGCGAGCGAAAGGTCACCGACAATCCGCAAAGCGCCGGTAGGAACCGTGGCTGTTGCCTGTACGGGCTGGCCCTGATCGGTGGTGGTCATCACCGGCTCGCCATTTTCGTCGAACAGCGGCGTACCGGACGTCGCCACGCCGACGAGGCGCAGGTCGCCCTCGCTGACGAACTCCGCTGTGCCAATGCCTTGCAGATTGAGGTTGCCGGCGAGGTCGATGAGATCGCCCTCGGCCATGAGCTTGCCGGCACCCGCCGCCGCAGAAGGCACATTCGTCTGACGGTTGATGCCGTAGTTGCCGATGGCGAGATAGGGCGCGGTCAGGTGGATGAGCGGCGCCGGCGCTTCGGCGCTCGCGATCGAGCGCAGGACGCGCGAGTCGAGCGTGAGCGCTTGGCGGGCACCGAGCGTGACGTTGCCCTCGACCGCGATCGCGCCATCCGCCGACAGCGTGATTGCATCGAAGTTCGCCTGGTTGAGGGCCTCCGCAGCAACATGAAACTTGGCGAGCGGCGTACCCGCATCGAACTTGGCACCCGGCGCGAGGTCGTTCGGCAACTTCGTGCCGGACTGGCGCAGGACAATCTCCGTCGTCAGCACCTGAGATGCGGTCTGCGGCCGCGGATAGTTGCTGGCAAGCGTGAAGCTCCCACCGCCGGCGAGCGGATGAGCCCGAGCCGCCCGGTACGCGCCTTCCAGATAGCCGCCGTCGCGCGCCGCGATCACGATGCTGCCGGCATTGCTCCACACCAAGGTGGGTCGCGTGCCGAACCGTCCATCACGGCGAAGCGATGGGATCGGCCGAACTGCGGGCCGCAGATCCAGCTCCGCCGCCGCGCCCGACACGTCGATGAGCGATCCATCCTCGGTGACGACATAGCCGCTCGCCGACGCGTCCAGCGTGACACTGCCGCCAGCGAGCACCGCGCCTTTCCGCAAGCCATGCGGATCGTAAGCGGGCACGAACACGCCGGGGGCGAGCAGTTGCGCCTCCGACGTCAACCAAATGGCGCGGTTGGACTCGTGCTTGATCGCAACGGCCTCGCCTTCGGCCACGTCCGTGATGCCCAGGGTGATCGAGCCACCCGGCGCGACGATCGTGCCCGCAACTTCCACGCGGAGACCGGCCGTCAGCGATACCGCAGCGCCAGGATCGACCACGATCGTGCTGCCGCGTTCGACTGTCAGCACGCCCTGCCCTTGCGGGGGTTGATTTCCCAACTTCACTTTGAGGCTCGCGTCGAGGCTGAGGCTGGCAGCCGGCCGGATACCGGCGGGCTGCAGCGTGACGGCTCCGACCCGGGAGAGTGCCGTGCCGGTTTCGTGGGTGCTCCATTCCTCAACAAGACGTGTCTCGGCCTTGGGCGCTAGATGCGTCCCAGCGCCAACGGTGATCTCGCTGGGGCCTCTCAGATTGATCTGGGCAAAACCGCCGCGGGTGAAGAAGTCCGGTGCCAGCAACGGGGGCAGCACCATTTCCGCTGCGATCGGCAAAGCAGTGCCCTTGGCGACCAGAGTGCCAGCGGCCATCGTCAATGGATCGGTCAGGATGGTGCCGGCAGGTACCGGGACCTGCACAGTGAACGGTTCAACGGGAATGCCGTCCGGAAACACGTCGGCCGGAACGAGAAAACCAGCCGGCAAGAAACGCCCATCCCAGCCCCACCATATGATCTTGGTGCCGGCCGGAACTAGCATTCCCTCGTAATATTCATTCCAAAACTCGTCCGCGACCAGGACCACCGTGTTCGGAACGACCCAGTCCGCGTGGGTCATCACCGGATACGCGGCTCCATTCTCTTGAGGGAGGTACGTTGGCGCGGGGGCCAATTCGCCCGGAGCGAGACGATCGCGGGCTTCGGTTCTGGTGAAGTCGACTGGCGACGGGAAGCCTGCCGGAATGACCAACTCGGATTTGAGTTTCAGATCCTTGGGCGCCGCTTGGCCGGCCGGGAGAATTCCGCCTTCAAGTAATGGCGCTTCGGCGACGTAGAGATTGACGCCGTTGATGGTCAGCGTGCCGCCGCGACCGGCAGCGATTGCCGTCGCCAGTGCGTAAGCCCGGAACTCCGCGCCAAGGCTGACGTCATTGGATTCGATGGTGATCGATCCCGCATCGCTCAGCTTGAGATCACCCCCTGCGTCCACATAGCCGCCGCCGGACACGTCAATGACGCTGCCCTCGGCGAGCTCAACGCGCCCCGCCCCTCCGGCTAATCCCGGCTTGCCGGCGGTGAGGGACACGCTGCCGCCGTTGCGCGCGCCGGACGTAAAGGAGCGCGCACGGAAGTCGTTGATCCAGCGACCCGAAACATCGAGCAGAGCTGTCTCGCCAAGCCGGATGACCTGCCAGCCCGCCGAGCCGAGCCCACTTGTATTGGTGTACCAATACTGGGAGAGGCCCTGGTTGCTGACCGTCAGCAGCGAGGTCGAGAGCTCGATCCGCCCGCCCGGCGTCTTTATCGTGCCATCGACCGTGATGGCGCCGGCCGTCAGCTTGACGGTGGCGCCGTCGCCGAGTTCGAGAAGGGTGCCCTCTTCGACTTCGACCGTGCCATTGGCATAGATTTCCAGGCGGCCGATGCCGCCCTGCCGCAAGCGCTCGGCCGACAGCGTGCTGACGACATCGTCCTCAAGTTCGGTTTCGGCGTCGAAATCCTCGCCGAGACCGGCGAGCCCGTTCTGGATCAGCGCCCCGACCTGGCGATAGTTCACCGTGTTGGTGTTGTCGAAGGTCGCACCATCATCGCCGAGCACCAGTGTGCCGCCGAGCGGTGCCGGCTCACCAGCCTTGATCCGTGTGCCAGGATCGACATAGGCGGCAACGAGACCGTCGAGCACGACCCGCGGCGCATTCAGTGCCACCCTGCCGGCTGCCTGCCCCTGCGTCGAGGCGGCCTCGTAGCGGCGGCCTGACATCAGCGGCGATGTCCAGGTTTCGGAGACGCTCCAGCGGTCATTCTCGCGCGTGAAGCTGCCGGCGATGCCATAGTAGGCCTCGCCCCAGCGCGCGTTGCCGATGCTCACCATGCCGCCATTGGAGAGAAGGCGTGTCACCTGGCCATATCCGGCCGTGAAGTCGAGCGTGCCGCCGCTGACGTTGAGCGTGGCGCCGTCCCGCACCACGACGTCACCGTAACCGCTCAGGGTGATGCTGCCGCCGATGGACGTGAGTTCGCCGATGCCACGGCGAACGAGCCCAATATGACCGGAGGCGTCGAACAGTGGCGAGCCGTACCAGACGCCGGGCTCACCTGCGAACCACTCGACACCCTGCATCAGCGGATCATCAAACTGGCCGGTGTCGCGGATGTCGATCCACACCTTCTTGCCGTAGAGCGGCGAATTGCGCAGCAGCGGATTGTCGCGCAGCTCATGGCCGCGCAACTCCACCTCGATGAAGTTGCGCTCGACCGGGACCAGCACACCACGCGTGCCAGACACGTCGATCACGGCGTCAGCCGCGAGATAGATTCGGCTCGCGTCCAGCGTGTTCGGATTACGCGTGTCGTTCGGATTCTCCCGCGCCGTGGCGCTGACGTTGCCGCCCGGCGCGAGCAGTGTGCTGCCACCGCGGATGTCGATGAGGCTGCCGTAAAGCGACACCGTCGACGGATTGAGCAGCGCGCGCGCGGCCACCGTGGTCTTGTCGGAGAGATCCGGCATCACGTCGATCAGAGCGCCTTCGCCAATGATCAGCGTTCCGCTGTGCTGGAACGACCGCCGCGGCTCTGGCTCGCCGGGACCTACCGGCACGAAGCTGGAATCATAGCGCGCCTGCAGTGTGACCGAACCGTTCGCCAGAACGCTGGTCGTGGCGCCGAGCCGGCCGCCGGCGACGACGTCTTTTGCAGCCAAGGTCACATTGCCGCGTTCGGCAAGTATGTCGCCTCGATTGATCGCCGAGCCTTCGCCGTCCACTTCCACAAGATAGCCGCGCAGGTCGGCATCGGTGCTCGCCTTGAGATGCACGGCGGTGCCTGCGGCCAGCAGCGTCTGGCCGTCCGGCGTGCGGATGGTGCCGGCATTTTCAACGCTACCGCCCAAGAGCAGAACCTGGCCCTGCGCGCGGGTCTCGATCTGTGCACCGGCTTCCACTTTGATCGCGCCAGTTACGCCGCCCGACGCAGCCGCAAAGCTCGCGTCGATTTCCCAGCGCGGCGTTACAATGCCGCTCAGGAATTTCGCGTCCGGCACGTCGAGCGTGCTCGCTGTCAACGAGGCGACATTCACCTGCGAGGAGCCGCCGAAGATGATGCCGTTGCGATTGATAACGTAGACTTGGCCCTCAGCTTTGATCGACCCGAGGATGCGGCTCGGTGCGCCGCTCGGATCGAGCACACGATTGAGCGCGGTCCACTGTCCGGCATTGGCGCCACCGGCGCGCTGATCGAAATAGACGTCGGTTTCCCGACCGACGTTAAAGGTCTGCCAGCTGAGGATGGCCTTCTGCTGGGTCTGCTCGATCGTGACTTGGGTGCGGCCGTCGTTGGCGAATTCAGTCGGCAGATTGGCGCCCTGCCACAGCTGCGATCCCGCCGCGCCGGGCGCGACCTGCAGGCCGCCGGGACGCAGGCCGTTCGGAATAGCACTCAGCGCCGCTCGCGCCGCGTCACGCGCAGCCTGCTGGGTCGCCTGCTGAGCCTGGATTGCAAGCGTCGCCCGCTTCAACGCGCTGCTCGCTGCGCTCGCTGCCCTTGACGCCTCCTGGGCCGCCGATTGCGCCGCCGCAACGGCCGCCGCTGTGGGTGTCGGTGCTCGACCACCCAACGGACGCGCCACCGCTTCCGGATTTCCCAAGAGCAGCGCGACGACGCTTGCGCCAGCGAGCAGAGCCGCATGGCGCGCCTTTCGGCTGGCAGAACTCGGCGGAACGTCGACGGCACAGCGGCGCATGGGCGGTCTTTCTCCAAGTCAGGCACGAGCAGCACCTTGGCCGGCGCTGTCAGGTCGTCGGGACACTTCCGACCGCCTAAAGACGATTCAGCTCCCTGTGAGAGGAAATGGATTCGGTAAAATCATTTTCGATGCGCAGAGACATCAGGTTAGCAGCACGAAACCGCCCCCGAGCGGCCTGACTTTCGCGCCAAAAGCTTCCTGAAACTGGGTCAATACTGCATCCAGCCGTGCGAGTTTGAAGCGAGCGCTGATCCGACGTTCGCCGAGTGCCGCGTTCATCAGGATGATCCGCCCTGCACGATAACGATTGACCTCGTCGATCACGCGCAACATTGGTTCGTCCTGAAAGATCAAGAGGCCATCGCGCCAACCCGCAACGATGTAGGGGTCGATGGTGACGACCGGGCCGAGATCATGTGCGGCAGAAGCAATCTGCTCGCGTGAGCGGAGGGTCACCGCTCGTCCCTGATAATCAACTTCGACGCGGCCGGCCAAGCATACCACCCGCACGTCCGGGCCGTCGCAACGCACCGTAAACTGTGCATTGGTCGCCGAGATCTGCCCCGCCGCGACCCGCACGACCACCGCGCGCTGTCCTGCCGCAACGGCGGCTTCGCCGGCAATCAGTTCAACGTCGTCGGTCGCACCTGAAGCTCCACGAATATTCAGGCTCGTGCGCGTGTTCATCTCGATCGAACCATGACTCGAAAGCGCGACTTTGCGCTGCTCGCCCACGCCGGTGCGGTAGTCCGCAGCGAATTCGCTGAACGAAGGCCATAGTTCCAAGGGGGGCCTGGTCACCATGACGCCGGCGGCCGCCGCCGAAGCGGCAAGTGCGCCACCCATGAACGCGCGCCGCCCAATTGGTCGGCGGACGCCGGGGATCCGGATGGTTGTCGCCTGGTCCGTTGCGCGCGCCGCCGCTCGCAGCGGCAATTCCAGCATGCTCCACATCTGACAAGCCTGGGCATAAGCTTGCGCATGTAGCGGGCTCTCCGCCCGCCAGCGCTCTAACGCCCGCAGGTCAGCCTGCGTCACCTCGCCGGTCGCGATATGCACCACCCAATCCTTGGCCTGGCGCCGCAACGCCTCGTGCGGGACGCGCTCTTCGCCGATCGTCATTGCCGGATATCCATTCACCCGTGCCCTCCCTGCTTTGGCTTTACCGGCGTGGAGGGAAGGTCGTGCGCTTGGTCCATAGACGTTTGAGACGACCCTGGCAGGAAATGACGTGTCGTATTTTTTTCAAGATGGGCTTCGCAGTGATCGAGGGCCCGGCGCAGCTCGATCCGGATCATGCGCGGACTGATGTCGAACCGGTTCGCAATGTCCTGCTGCGGCAGGCCCTGAACCCTTGCGGCAATCAGGATGTCGCGGGTGCGGACCGGCAAGGTCTGGATCGCCTGCTCGATGGCTTGCAGTTGAAGGCGCGCCTCAAGCTCGCGCGCCTGATCCGGTGCCGGATCGGGAATATCGAACGCAGCCAGCAGATCAGCGCGCCGCGCCCGCCGGCTCTCCATACGGCGGCGATCCGTTGCGATGTTGAAGGCCGTTCGCAAGACATAGCCGGAAGGGCTTTGGATCGGGGCGGCATCATCCTGGCGATGTAGCCGCAGCCATGTCTCGTTCAGGCTCTCGCTGGCAAGCTCTTCGGAGCCCAATCGACGAGCCAAGCGTGTCCTGAACTCGTCATATCGCTCGGCGAGCAGGTCCCGAAGCGCCGTCCAAGTCGTCTTGCCCATCAGCCCGCCCAAAGTGACGGCTTCCGTAACAAGCAAATGTAACAGTTGGACTACAATCGGCGCGCCGGGCCTTGTCGCCTTCCCCCTATGGATCGCCGCATTCCGGGCGTTGAAGCGGCGAACGGGGCACAATCGCCAGTGTGATCGGCTGGTTCATTCCGGGCGGGGGCCGTACGGCAATCTGCACGTCCCGCAATTGCGGGACGAATGATGCGTCGCGCCGCGCATCCCCCGTCGAGCCGAGCAATGAGGCGTGCCGAACCAGCCCGTCGGGGGCGATCCACAGTTGCAATGCCATCCGATAAGCACCCGGTCGCGTCTGGGCATTCCGGCACAGCGCATTCAAAATCCCCGACTGCAACGCTCCAAGAAATCGTGCATCCGGAACAACCGCAGAGGCGGCAGCAATACGATCGCGAGGTTCGGGAGCGATCGTAATTGCGTCAACGTCAGTGCGACGGCCGACAAGGCCTGTGCCGGACAGCAGCGCACGCAGCGCCGCTTCCGGCTCAAGTTTGCCCTTGACCGGAGCCGACATCTTTCCCGTTGCCAGCGACGTCTCATAGAGAACCTGCGTGCCGCTCGCGGTCGCGAAATCGCTCAACGCCGCCGCTAAAGGTTGTGAGGGAATATCAAAGGCGACTTCCTGAGCTCTCGGCGCAGGCTCACCCCCCTGTTGCGCGTGTGCACAGAAGCTGCCGCCTGCCAGCACGAGCGCAGCGAGAGCGGCGCCGCACAGCATCTGTACAGTTTGGCGCCATATCCCGAACGTCGACTTCATCATTGCCACGTGGTGGTGAAGCTCTCGCTGGTCATTTTAACCAAGATGCGGGATGCGCCCAGGTCCAGGAACGTCGCGTCAGCTCGCGAGCTTCACCGGAATCTTCAGGTAGTGCACGCCATTGGCGTCTGACGGCGGCAACTGGCCGGCGCGCATGTTCACCTGGATCGACGGCATCAGCAGCGCTGGCGCCGAAAGTGTCGCGTCGCGCGCGGTACGCTGTTTGACGAACTGGTCCTCGTCGATGCCGTCACGGACATGCGGGTTCTTGCGGCGTTGTTCGCCGACCGTGGTTTCCCACGCATAGCTGTCACGGCCAGGCGCCTTATAGTCGTGGCAAACGAAGATGCGCGTAGCTTCCGGCAGCGCCAGTACCCGCTTGATCGAGCGGTAGAGCTGGCGTGCATCACCGCCGGGGAAATCCGCGCGCGCGGTGCCATAGTCGGGCATGAACAACGTGTCGCCGACGAACAGCGCGTCGCCGATCCGGTAGGTAACACAGGCCGGTGTGTGACCTGGTGTGTACATCACCTCACCTTTCAGGCCGCCGATGGAGAAGGTGTCGCCGTCCTTGAACAGGATGTCGAACTCGGCACCGCTCCCGGAGACATCGTCCGCATTGAACACCACGCGGAAGATTTGCTGCACGTCACGGATGTGCTCGCCGATTGCGACCTTCGCCCCGATCTTCTCCTTGAAGTAAGGAGCCGCCGACAGGTGGTCGGCGTGCACATGCGTCTCCAGAATCGCGTCGATCGTGACGCCTTCGCGCTTGGCGAAATCGAGGATCTCTTCTGCGGCGTCCGTTTTCGCTTCGCCTGAGGCGGCATCGAATTTGAGCACCGGATCGATCACTGCGCCGCGCGAACTGGCCCCGTCCCATACGAGGTAGCTGACCGTATGGGTCGGCTCGTCGAAGAAGGCCTGTATCTTCAGTTCCGCTGCATCCGCCATCGTCACCTCACGGGAACATCGCCGGCGCGGCCACCTCTGTACGCTCGCCAGGGCCCGGCATCAAGTTCGTAGCTCGGGCCGCGTCGACGCAGGGGGGCCGCGCGTTCCGATTCAGTAATAGCATTGTCATTAAGCTCGTGGCCCGAATTTTGTTCTTCGCATACCGTCGACGGGCATCTTTGCGAAATATCAAAAGGCAGTGAGGGGCAGCGCAGGGTCCGCGCGAAACACGAAGGCCGCCTCCTCGGGCGGCCTTCGCACGGCTTCGCTTGGCTACGATATGCCTTACAGCACGGGCTGCCAGGCAACCGGGTTCGGCCGGTAACCGTTGCCGTCCTTCTCGATATGAGCGGCGGCCGGGAACGTATAATGGTAGCCCTGCACGATCATGCGATCGGTGGCCAGTTGGTCGTAGAGTTTGCGTCGCGTCTCTTCCGCCTTCGCGCCATCCATGTCGAACGACGCATGCCAGCCAGGATTGCGCGCGAACAGTTGCGGCAGGTTTGTCACATCGCCCTGGACCACGACGGTCTGCGAGCCTGAGGTGATCATGTGTGAGGTATGGCCAGGCGTATGGCCGTACGTCGCGATGCTCTTGATGCCGGGCACGATATCCTTGCCCGACTCATACTGCGTGACCTTGTCGCCAAGCGCTCCGAACACCCGACGGACGTTCTGAAATCCCGGCTTCAGCGGATCCGGGGCACGGCTCATGTTACCCTCGTCCATCCAGTAAGCCCACTCCGCCACCGGCACCATGACTTCCGCATTCGGGAAAGCCGGCTTGCCATCCGCGGTGACAAGACCTCCGATGTGATCGGCATGGAAATGCGAGATCGCGACGATGTCGATCGCCTTCGCATCGATGCCGGCCGCCGCGAGGTTGGTGTGATATTGACCGACCGCGCCCTTGCTCTGCTCATGGGCGGCGGGGCCGTTGCCGGAGTCGATCGCCACCAGCTTGGAGCCGGTGTTGACGACGACTGGATTGAAGAAGAACGAGAACTTGTCCTTCTCGAAGAAGGCTGCCTGAAGTGCTGCGTTGACCTGGTCCTTGGTCGCGTTCTTGACGAGCGTATCCGGCAGCGGGACGGTGCGGCCACCGTCGGTGACGACGGTGACTTCGATATCGCCGACCTTGTACCGATAAACGCCGGGCACCTGCTTCGCGACAGGCGGGGCTGAAGCCTTCGCGCGCATGGGCGCCAGCAGCGGTAGCGCCGCTGCCCCGGCGGCAACGCCCAGCGTTGAACGCCTGGTGAGATCTGTCATGAAATCCTCCCGATGATGGACAGCTTGAAGGGGATGTCGGACTGTCGTGTCCGCGCGATGACGGCAGGCTCCGACATTGCAAGGCAAACACCGGCCGCAGGGTCATATTCCATCTGGCCGCGCGGCGGATGGGCGCAGCGCGGCGCCTGGCTGTTGCGAATCATTCGCGAAAGTTGTGGGCGCCATCCGGCGAACATGACGTGCTGATCTTTCAGTGCATCATCATCTTCACGCCGAATGTGCCTGGCGCCAGCACGACAGCCGCCCACACGAACGCCGATGCGAAATTGGCAAACTGAAAACGCCAATACGGCATCTCGAAAATTCCGGCCGCCAGCGGCACGAAGGCCCGCAGCGGTCCGAAGAAGCGACCGATGAAGATGCTGGGCACGCCCCAGGCGCTGACGAAGTGCTCTGCGCTCGGCAGCAAATCCGGATAGCGCGACAAGGGCCACATCCGTGCGACGTCGTCCTTGAACTTGTAGCCGATCCAGTACGAAATCCAGTCGCCGAGCGCCGCGCCGATCGCACCGGCAATCCACACCGGCCAGAAGCTGATGCCGCTCGCGCCCATCAGGGCGCCGATGCCCACGAGCGCGGCCCAACCGGGAACCATCAGCGACAGGAACGCAAGCGACTCTCCGAAGGCCAGCAGGAACACAACCGGCGCTGCCCACGCCTGATGATCGCGCACGAAGTCGATCACGCTACGGACGATGTCTTCAAAACCCATTCGGCTCCCTTGCCCGCTTCCTCGGCGGACCTTTTGCTTAAAGCGGGAGCAAATCCTGATCAGGACGATGGAACTGCCCGGCCTCGGTCACATATATAGCGCCTTCCATGGCATAGTTAGAAATCACTGATTCGCGCGCTATGTCGCACCCAAGATACTTGAAGAACCATGCCCAAACCACTGAAAGCGGCCAAGAAAACAGATTCTGACGACCTGTTCGCCACGGCCGCGCCAAAAGCACGATCCACAGCCTCATCGTCGCGCGGGGCCGCCCGCGCGACCGGGGGCGAGGCCGGCTACACCGCGGCGGATATCGAAGTCCTCGAAGGTCTGGAGCCGGTCCGGCGCCGTCCGGGCATGTATATCGGCGGAACCGACGAAAAGGCGCTGCACCACCTGTTCGCCGAAGTCATCGACAACTCGATGGACGAGGCGCTTGCGGGTCACGCAACCTTCATCGAAGTGGAATTGAGCGCCGACGGATATCTCACCGTCTCCGATAATGGCCGCGGCATTCCAATCGACCCGCATCCGAAGTTTCCGAAGAAGTCCGCGCTCGAAGTGATCATGTGCACCCTGCACGCGGGCGGCAAATTCGATTCCAAGGTCTACGAAACCTCGGGCGGTCTGCATGGTGTCGGCGTGTCGGTGGTCAACGCCCTCTCCTCGCGGCTCGAGGTCGAGGTCGCGCGCAATCAAAAACTCTACAGGATGACATTCGAGCGTGGGCAGCCGAAGGGCAAGCTCGAGGACCTCGGCAAGGTGCATAACCGGCGCGGCACGCGCGTGCGCTTCAAGCCGGATCCTGACATCTTCGGGGCCAAGGCGACGTTCAAGCCGCAGCGCCTGTTCAAGATGGCGCGATCGAAGGCCTATCTGTTCGGAGGCGTCGAAATCCGCTGGACCTGCGATCCGGAGCTGGTGCGCGGCCTCGAGGACGTCCCGCCGCAGGACACCTTCCACTTCCCTGGCGGGCTGAAAGACTACCTTGCCGCTGCGATCCACGCCGACACGCTGGTGCATCCCGACATTTTCTCCGGCAAGGCCGGCCGCACCGGTGCGCACGGCGCCTGCGAATGGGCGGTCGCATGGACGGCGGACGCCGACGGCTTCATGTCCTCCTACACCAACACCATTCCGACGCCCGACGGCGGCACCCATGAGGCCGGCATGCGCACGGCCATGCTGCGCGGCCTCAAGGACCACGCCGAACGCGCCGGACAAGGCAAGCGAGCCGCCACGATCACGTCTGAGGACGTGATGGTGGGCGCCGCGGTCATGCTCTCGGTCTTTGTTCGCGAACCGGAATTCCAAGGCCAGACCAAGGATCGCCTTGCCACCGCAGAGGCCCAGAAGATCGTTGAACAGGCGATCAAGGACCCGTTCGATCACTGGCTCGCCGGCAATCCGGTGCAGGCCAACAAGCTGCTCGAGTTCGTGATCGAACGCGCCGAGGAGCGCGTGCGCCGGCGCCAGGAAAAGGAAATCGCCCGCAAAGGCGCGGTGAAGAAGCTGCGCTTGCCGGGCAAGCTGACCGACTGCACGATGGCCGGACAGGAAGGTTCCGAACTCTTCATCGTCGAGGGCGATTCCGCCGGCGGCAGCGCGAAAGCGGCACGTGACCGCACGACCCAGGCCGTCCTGCCCTTGCGCGGCAAAATTTTGAACGTCGCCTCGGCCGGCAAGGACAAGCTGACGGCCAACCAGCAGCTCGCGGACCTGATCCAGGCGCTTGGTTGCGGCACCGGAGCGCATTATCGCCAGGAGGACCTGCGTTACTCCCGCATCATCATCATGACCGACGCCGACGTCGACGGCGCGCATATCGCTTCGCTTCTGATCACGTTCTTCTACCGGCAGATGCCACGGCTGATCGACGAGAAGCACCTCTATCTGGCGGTGCCGCCGCTCTACCGGATCAGTCACGGCGGCAGGACGTTCTATGCACGCGACGAAAAGCATCGGGACGAGATCATCGCCAACGAATTCCGCGCCAATGCCAACGTCGATGTCGGTCGCTTCAAGGGGCTCGGCGAGATGATGCCGAACCAGCTCAAGGAAACCACCATGGATCCTACGAAGCGCACGCTGCTGCGCGTCGTGCTGCTGCCGGACGATCGCGAGGGAACCGCGGATTCGGTCGAGCGGCTGATGGGGGTGAAGGCCGAGCCGCGCTTTGCTTTCATCCAGGACAAGGCAGAATTCGCCGACGACGAACTGCTGGATGTATAAGGTCAGACACATCGCTTGAAGCGTTCGCGCGAGACGAACGCGAGGCGGTCCAGGGAGGGCTCATGAGCACGACCAGTTTCAGCCTCAAGGGCAAGACGGCCATCGTCACCGGCGGTAATGGCGGCATCGGCTTCGGCATGGCGTGCGGCCTGGCTGACGCCGGCGCAAACATCGTCGTCGCGGCCCGGGATGCGACGAAATCGAAAGCAGCGGTCGCCGACCTTGGTCGACGCGGCATCCGCGCCATCGCGGTTGCGACCGACGTGACGGACGCCGCCAGCGTCAAAGCACTCGTCGCGGCCACCAGCAAGGAATTCGGCCGCATCGACATTCTCATCAACAACGCCGGTACGAACATCCGCAAGCCGGTGCACGAGCTGGCGCTGGACGAATGGCACAAGGTGATCGAGACCAATCTCACCTCGGCTTTCCTGTGCTCGCAGGCGGTCTATCCGGAGATGAAAAAGGCGGGCGGCGGCAAGATCATCAATATCGGTTCGATGCTATCGATCTTCGGCACGGGCTTCGCGCCAGCCTACGGTGCGAGCAAAGGCGGCATCGTGCAGTTGACCAAATCGATCGCGGCGGCTTGGGCTGGCGACAACATCCAGGCCAACGCCGTCCTGCCTGGCTGGATCGACACTGAACTGACACGCGGGGCGCGCGAGCAGGTGCCGCAACTGCATGACAACGTTCTGCACAGGACGCCGGCAAAACGCTGGGGCACGATCGACGACATGGCGGGCGTCGCCGTGTTTCTCGCGAGCCCGGCTTCCGATTTCGTCACTGGCACGGCGATCCCGGTGGATGGCGGGTTCTCGGCGCTGGGCTGACACTCAGCCTCCCTATTGGCCGGGTGCTGTATCCTTCACCGCTTGTTCGATCGCAGCGTTGAATGAGGGATCGACAATCGCCTTTGCGTCGAGCTTCTCCTTGATGAGTCCCGCCCTGGAATAAAGGTCGATCGTCGACTGCTCGTCGGTGATAACGCTCTCGTCCACCGGTGCGATGGCGATCTTCGCCCGCTTGAACCATTGCAGCGGCACCTCCTTGGGGATCCCCATGAGCTTGCCCCAGGTCTCGGCATAGCTGGCGACGTTCACCGGCGACTGAGCCCACGCGCGCGCCAGCGTCAACCGGCGAACGAAATCCTCGAGCAGCAGCCGCTTCTGGTCGATCGGCTCTGGCCGCGCCACGAGAAAGCTCAAGCCTGGTGTCAGCCCCTGGCCGGTAATGATCCGGCGTGCGCCGAACAGCACCTCCTCCTGACTGACGTAGGGTTCCCAGGTCGACCATGCATCGATCGAGCCGCTGGAATAAGCGACTTTGGCGTCCGACGGCAAAACGAACACGAGTTGTACGTCGGCCGCCGTCATGCCGTGTTTTTCCAACGCCGCCAGCAACAACTGATGACCGACCGAGCCTCGCCCGGTGCCGATCTTTTTTCCCTTCAGGTCGGCAAAGCTCCTGATTTCCGAATCCTTCGGAACGAGGATCGCCAGTCCTTCGCGCGTCTGGCGGATCGCGGCGATGGCCTTGACCGGCACCTTGGCTGCCGCGGCGAAGGTGAACGGCGCATCACCGACGAGCCCGACTTCGATCGCATTGGCGCCGAGCGCCTCCAACAGCGGCGCTGCCGCGACGAATTCCTTCCACTCGATCTTGTAAGGCAAGTCGCTGAGAACCCCGGCTGCCTCCATGACCGCACGGGCGTTTCCTTTCTGATCGCCGACGCGAAGGCTCGGTTGTGCGGCGGCCTGCGCGATCGCGGAGGCCAGCAACGCAATCGTGACAATGAGCTTTCTCATGTGTTCCCTTTAACCCAGCAGCTTGTCCAGGATCTCGCCCTCGAGCGCTGCAATTTCGGCAGATCCGCGCTGGCGCGGCCGCGGCAAGTCGATCGCGAGGTCGAGCGAGATCCGCCCCTCCTCCAACACGATCACGCGATCCGCCAGAGCGATAGCCTCGGCCACATCGTGGGTGACCAGGATCGCAGTGAAACCCTGGTCACGCCAAACCCGTTCGAGCAGTTGCTGCATCGTAATCCGTGTCAGCGCGTCCAGTGCGCCGAGCGGTTCGTCGAATGCGAGCACCTGCGGATTGCTGACGAGCGCACGCGCCAGCGCGACCCGCTGCTTCTGTCCGCCGGAGAGCACGCCTGGCCATTGCGCGACCTTGTCGGTCAATCCGACCTCAGCCAGCGCGGCTTTGGCCCGCGCGCTGGCGTCGTGCTCCTTGCGCGCCGCCCCGAGACCAACCTCGACATTCGACAGGACCCGCGCCCAAGGCAACAGCCGCGGCTCCTGGAACATCACGCGGACGTTCACGGACGCGCTGGCCGGATCCTGTTCGAACTCGAGGCTCCCGCCATCGTAGGCATCAAGACCGGCGATCAGCCGCAGCAGCGTGCTCTTGCCGCAGCCGCTGCGGCCGACGATCGCGACGAACTGGCCGGGGGGAATACGCAAGTCGACGCCGCGCAAGACCTGGTTGCTGCCGAATGCCTTGCGCAGACCGCGAATGTTCAGCGTCACGCCCTTGACCGCGTCATGGGGTCGGGGCGTCACCAGGATGGCCGGCGTCGCCGGCTCGAGTACCGGAATCGATTGAGCGAGGGCCGCCGTTACGTGATGAGCCGTCATCTCACACCTCTCAGTGCTTCTGGAAGGATGGGTGCCACGATAGCGTCAGCCGTTCGAGCAACCGCGAGATGCTGTCGGCGAGCTTGCCGAGCAACGCGTAGATCAGGATGCTCAGGATCACGACGTCGACCAGCATGAACTCGCGCGCCTGCATCGCCATGTAGCCGATGCCGGACGACGCTGCGATGGTCTCAGCCACGATCAACGTCAGCCACATGATGCCGAGCGCAAAGCGCAGGCCGACGAAGATCGACGGCAGCGCACCCGGGAAAATCACGCGACGGAACAGTTCGCCACCGGTCATGCCGTAGCTGCGCCCCATTTCGATCAGCTGCGGATCCACGGTGCGGATGCCGTGCAGCGTGTTGAGGTAGATCGGGAAGAACACGCCAAGTGCGACCAGAAACAGTTTCGCCGCCTCGTCGATGCCGAACCAGAGGATCACAAGAGGGATCATGGCAAGGTGCGGGACATTGCGAACCATCTGCAGCGTCGTGTCGGTGACCCGCTCGCTCAGCCTCGACAGACCGTTGGCAAGGCCGAGCGAGAAGCCGATCGTGCCGCCGATGGCAAAGCCGGTCACCGCGCGCCAGAAACTGACCCAGATGTTCTGCGCCAGTTCGCCGGTCTGCAGCAGCCGCCAGCCGGCAATTGCGACGTCGCTCGGCGCCGGCAGCACCCGTTCCGGAATGAAACCGGCCGCAGATGCCGTCTGCCAGACGATCAGGATCGTCAGCGGCAGAATCCAGGAGATAAACGCGTCAGCCTTCGGCAGACGGAGGCTACGGACGCGTGGGAGGGCTTCGGTAAGGCTCATGGTTGCGATGCCTGCTTGGCGAGAGGACGATAGTCGTTGGCGATGGTCTCGCCGAATGGACCGGTGTTGACGCGCAACGGCGCAATGTTGCCGTCGGACGCGCGGCTGAGATGAGGAAACACCAGTTCGGCAAACCGATACGCTTCCTCGAGATGCGGATAGCCAGACATGATGAAGGTATCGATCCCGAGCGACTGATATTCCTTGATGCGTGCAGCGACGGTCTGCGGATCGCCGACAAGCGCGGTGCCGGCCCCACCGCGGACGAGCCCCACCCCGGCCCAGAGGTTGGGGCTGATCTCCAGCTTGTCGCGGCGGCCGCCATGCAGCTTTGCCATTCGCTGCTGCCCGATCGAGTCCATCCGTGCGAAGATCTGCTGGGCGGAGGCAACGGTCTCGTCCGTCACGTGCGAGATCAACTCGTCGGCAGCTTTCCAAGCCTCCTCGTTTGTCTCGCGCACGATCACATGCAGGCGGATACCGAATGATACTTTGCGACCACGTTTTGCGGCGACTGCCGAGACATGATTGATCTTTTCGGCGACTTGCGCGGGTGGTTCGCCCCAGGTGAGATACTTATCGACTGTATCGACAGCGACACCGATGCCTGCGTCCGACGATCCGCCGAAGTAGAGCGGCGGCCCACCGGTCTGGTGCGGCGGAAACAGCAACCTGCCATCTTCGATGGCAATGTACTTGCCTCTGGCGTTGACTGTTTCACCCTTGAGCAACGCCCGATAGACCTCGAGGAATTCGCGCGTCACTTCGTAGCGTTCATCATGCGACAGGAAGATGCCGTCGCCCCTGTTTTCCACCGGATCGCCGCCGGTGACGACGTTGACCAACAACCGTCCCTCGGAAATCCGGTCCAGCGTCGCGGTCATGCGCGCGGCCACGCTTGGCGATTGCAGTCCCGGCCGCACGGCGACGAGGTAGCGAAGGCGGCGTGTCAATGGTACGAGCGCGGAGGCGACGATCCATGAATCCTCGCAGCTGCGCCCCGTCGGCAGAAGCACACCGAAGTAACCAAGCTGATCAGCGGCTTGCGCGATCTGGCTGAGATAGCCGAGATCGACGTGCCGCCCGCCCCGGGTGGTGCCGAGATAACGGCCGTCGCCGTGGGTCGGCAAGAACCAAAGGATGTTGACGGGAGATGCCTGCACGCTGTTCATGAACCTGACCTGCTTATTGCATCGGAGATGTTGATCCTCTTCGGCAGCAACCGAAGCTCGAAGAACGTATCGGCGATCCGCTGCTGCTCGGCGATGACGGCCTCGTTGATCGGCCGAATGCCATAACTCTGCCGCGTCAGCGCGAGCTCCAGCACCGGCACCGGCAGGCCCACTGAAGGGCTGAGCCGCTCGGCAACGGCCTTGATGTCGCTGCTGGCCCAGGCATCGACCTCAGCGAGCTCCTTGAGAACAACGTCGATCACCTTCGCGTCGCTGACGGCGAATTTGCGGGACGAGAGGTAAAACTGATGATTGGCGACGACTCCCGTGCCGTCTGCCAGCGTTCTCGCTTGCGTCGCTAACTCGGCAGCTGCCTGAAAGGGATCCCAGATCACCCAGGCATCGACCGAACCACGTTCGAATGCCGCACGCGCATCCGCCGGCGCAAGGAAGACCGGCTCGATGTCGGAATAGTTGACGCCCGCTTTCTCCAAGGCCTTGACCAGCAAATAGTGAACGTTGGATCCCTTGTTCAAGGCAATCTTCTTACCCTTGAGATCTGCAACTGACGCCAGCTTGCTGTCCTTCGGCACGAGGATCGCCTCGCCCTTCGGCGCCGGCGGCTCGTAAGCGACATAAACCATCGGCGCGCCGGCAGCCTGCGCAAAGATCGGCGGCGCTTCGCCCGCATTACCGAAGTCGATCGCGCCAACGTTAATTGCTTCCAAGAGAGGTGGACCGGACGGAAATTCCGTCCATGCCGCCCTGTAGCCGAGCGGCTTCAACTTTTCGTCCAGCGTGCCCTTGCTCTTCAAGAGCACCAGCTTGCCGTATTTCTGGAAGCCAATGCGAACGACCTTCTCTTGCGCCAGCGCTTCGTTAGTGCCCGCGATCATTGCGAGCGCCGCAACGAGGCTGACGGACAGAAGACATACAAAGCTCGCCAGCGGAGATGCGATGATCTCCGAAAGTGTAGCCATCCGATGCGCGGTCATGCGCTTGCCTCTTCTTTCATTTTTGGATGCATTGCTCGCGATCAGCCCTGGGCTGGCTTCCAGACGATATCCCGCACCGCGATCGGCCTAGGAATGAGGCCCAGCTTGTGGAACCGATCGGCAACGCCTTGTTGCGTTTCGATGATGTCGTCGGTGATCGCACCGATCAGAAAGCTCGCCCGGTCCGCGGCAACGGTCTGGATGTCGAGCGGAACCCCTGTCACGTCAGCCAGCGATTTCGCGACGCTGCCTCGATTGGCTTCGGCCCAGATCGCCGCCTCGCCGATCTTGACGATCACCTCGGCAAGGGCCGCCGGTTGATGGCGGGCAAAATCCCGGTTCGCGATGAAGAACGAATTCGACTTCGTCACCTCGTGCGCGTTGATCAGGATGCGTCCCTGCTGCCGCTTCTCGCCGATGGCAAAATAGGGATCCCACACCGCCCAGGCGTCGATGCTGCCGTTGGCGAAGGCCGGTCCTGCGTCCGGTGGCGTCAGGTAGATTGGCGTGATGTCGCTGTACGTCAGCCCCGCCTTTTCCAGCGTCTGCACCACGATATTGTGGGCACTCGACCCCTTGGTGAAGCCGACGCGCCTGTTTTTGAGATCGGCGATCGTGCGGATCGGCGAATGCTGCGGAACGAGGATTCCCTGCCCGTTAGTGATGCGCTGGCCAGCGGAGTAGACAATGTTGGCGTTTGCGGCCTGTGCAAAGATCGGTGGCGAGTCGCCGACCGCGCCGAAATCGATGCTGCCGACGCTCATGGCCTCGAGCAACGGCGGCCCCGACGTGAACTCGACCCATTTGATGTTGATTGCCTTGGTTGCGAAGTGCTTCTCGAGCACGGCCTGCTGCCGCGCGATCACCAGCACACCGGTCTTCTGGTAGCCGATGCGGATTTCCTTCAGAAACGATGATGGCGGCACGTTTTGCGCGTGCAATTGCGACGACGCTCCGACAAGCGCCGTCGTAGCGAACAGACGTTTGAGAAAGTCGCGACGTATCACATTCATCTCCGCACTCGGCGCGCCAGAACCCGCCGGCTGTGAGGATGATGGGATCAACGCTCGGTCGGCCGCAAGGCATCGGCAAAAATAACGACGCACATGCTTCGAGCTGACGCCGATGCGAGCGAAACTTTCTAGTCGGCTTGAGCGACGCGAACAGCTTCTGCTCGCGCCAGGCGTCGCAATCGGCCGACATCAGGAAAATTCTCTTTCGCGTGACTCGCGAAGAACAATCCCAATGCGATTTGTAGATCCACAGAAGCGCGGAAATTATTGTTTCCAGCCCGGCTCTTGGTCAACAGCAACCGCCTCGCCCGGGCAAGAAACGCAAAACAACATCCTCCTCAGCGCCGGTAGTTCCGCAGCTCCGAAAGGCTCCCATCCTTGAAGGTCAGCTCGACGGAAACCGATTTCGTGTTGGCCGGCAGCTTCAGATAGGGCGAAACGTTTCGCGGGATCGCATGCGGTTCCTTCATGTCACATGGCGGCAGCTGGATCACTTTGTCGGGCACGGTCGTGTCAATGCCGATCCGCACTTGACGTATCGCGCAGCGATACGAGACGAGATGGGTGTAGTAGATCATCAGCCCATTGTACTCGCGGAATGACAGCCAGCTGGAGGCTGTCATGTCGAGGATCTTGCGCTGGTCGCGGACGAGCGCGGCTTCAGGATCGAAGCGGATCGGGAACGGGCCTTTCAGATCCCCGTTGGTGTCGATATAGCGGACATAGATCGTCTGGGTCGGCGTGTCCGCATCCAGCTCTGCGGACGAGTTCGGAATGCGCTTGCGGGTGCGCGGATCGAGCGCATCCATGAAACCGGTTTCCTTGAAGTCACCGCTCTCGCCGAGCCGCCAGGAAATCCCAAGCGCCGGATCGGCGATCGAAAACACCACCGTCCATCCGCCGTTGTGGCGCGAGAAGCTCGCGATGGGCGCGTTGGTGCTTTCCAGAGGATCGATCAGTTTCGGCGCGGTCATCACCGGCGGCAGCGCGGCGACCTGCTGCGCCTGCGCCGGCACAACATCGATCTTGCGGTTCGGGTCGACCGGTGCGCCATTGAGGACGACGTCACCGACAATCTGGTCGTAATAAGCCGGCGTCTGGAGATGGCGGATGCCTTGGGCCAGATCGCGCACCTCCGACTGCGTGCGCTTGGCGATCTGCACGAGGTTCAGTCCCGGCTCGACAAGCGTCTTCGCGAAGTTGCGTGTGAACACCGAGTTCGGATTGTTGTCGTCGTGCGACAAGCGATCCAGCGCGGTCTGTTTCGCGCCCGCCGAGTAGATGACGAACACGCCTTCCGGCGGCGTCATCGCTGCAAGACCCCCGCTGCCTGACAGCGCACGCGTGCCGCCGCGCTCGAACGGATTATTGCGGCAGGCATCGAACACGAAGATCGCCGTTCCGGCGCCACGGTTCTGGACGCGGCTGATGATGCGTTCGGCGGCGATCGCGCCGTCGCGGATCAACTCCTCCTGGCCCACGGTCGCCGACGACACATCGATCGGAAGAAGGTAGTTTTCACCGCCAATCTCGAAGCCGTGCCCGGCAAAGAAGAAGAACGCCGTATCGCCCTTCTCGATCATGCGATCAAAGGCCAGCAAGGTTTCGCTCAAGCCTTTGCGGTTCTGGTTCTCGGCAACCAACACGGTGAAGCCGAGCTTCTTCAGCGTGTCGTTCATCGTGTGAGCGTCGTTGACCGCCTTCTTGAGCTCAGGGATGTTCGCGTAATGGTCGTTGCCGATGACGAGCGCGACGCGCTTGCCGGCATCTGCCCTGTCGACGAACGAGCAGGCGGCAAGCGCCATGACCGACGCAAGGATCGTCCTGACCCAACTTCTCCGCATGAATGTCCCCTGCCCGCCAGCGCCAAATCGGCCTGGTATCCTCGCATTATTCCACGACACAATAGTCTCGTCGGTGATTTCGCGGTTCATTTCGGCGGCAGCCGGCAGCACCGCCGAGGCCCCGAATCACCCAAAATGAGCGATTTTGCCGGCAAATATTAAGCTTTTCTGATCCTCCAGACCCCTGAAACGATTGACTTTGGCCAATTCAACCCTATGTTCCGGGCACGAACGCGGCCGGATTCGAATTGCTCGAGCGAGCCGCCTGTCAGCGTCATTTTTGCTCCCCGTGCCCGAAGAAGCGTGCCGTTCCGGGGTCGAGCCTGACAGAACGCCCAAAAGAATCCGAACGGCGGTTCCGACTAGAGGTTGAATGTCCTTTTCCAATCTTGGCCTGTCCGACAAGGTCCTCGCGGCGGTTGCCGCCGCCGGTTACACCCAACCCACCCCGATTCAGGAACAGGCGATCCCCCACGTCCTCGCGCGGCGCGACGTCCTGGGCATAGCCCAGACCGGCACCGGCAAGACCGCGGCCTTCGTGCTGCCGATGCTCACGCTGCTTGAGAAAGGCCGTGCTCGAGCCAGAATGCCACGCACGCTGATCCTGGAGCCGACGCGCGAGCTCGCAGCCCAGGTGAAGGAAAACTTCGACAAGTACGGCGCCGGACAGAAGCTCAACGTGGCGCTCCTGATCGGCGGCGTCTCCTTCGGTGACCAGGACTCCAAATTGACACGCGGCGTCGACGTGCTGATCGCGACGCCCGGACGCCTCCTCGACCACACCGAGCGCGGCGGCCTGCTGCTCACCGGCGTCGAGCTGCTCGTCATCGACGAAGCCGACCGGATGCTGGACATGGGCTTCATTCCGGACATCGAGCGCATCTGCAAGCTGGTCCCGTTCACCCGCCAGACGCTGTTTTTCACGGCGACGATGCCGACCGAAATCCGCCGCATCACCGAGACGTTTCTGCACAACCCACAGAAGGTCGAAGTCTCGAGACCGGCGACGACGGCCGCAACCGTCAGCCAGCTCGTTGTCGCTGCAGGACGCGAGTCGCACCAGAAGCGCGAGCTGCTCAGGCAGCTGATCCGCTCCGCATCGGATCTGAAGAATGCGATCATCTTCTGCAATCGCAAGCGCGAGGTGGCAATTCTTCACAAATCGCTGGTGAAGCACGGCTTCGGCGCCGTGGCATTGCACGGCGACATGGACCAGCCGGCACGGATGGCAGCACTGGAGCAGTTCAGGAAAGGCGAGATGCCGCTTCTGGTCGCTTCCGATGTTGCCGCCCGCGGTCTCGACATCCCCGACGTCAGCCACGTCTTCAATTTCGACGTTCCCCATCACCCCGACGACTACGTCCATCGCGTCGGCCGCACCGGCCGAGCCGGACGTTCCGGCACCGCGATCTCACTCGTTTCTCCAGCCGATGAAAAATCACTTGCGGCGATCGAGAAGCTCACCGGACAAGAGATCCCTCGCTCGGCTGAACACGCTGCACGGCCCAGCGAGACGGCCCACGACGAGCACGCAAGCCGAGAGGCGCCACGCCGCGCCGGCCGCCGCAAGTCCTCGGGCAAGTCCTCCAAGAGCGAAGCACCTGCCAAGCGGCCGTCCTCACCGACGTCGGCGCCGAAGCCGGTCACGTTCGGACGTGCACCAGAGCGGCACGATCGCTCGGAACCCGCAGATCATTCCCACCTGCCCGCCTTCCTGCTGCGGCCGATCCGGGCCCGCGCGTAACCCGGGCTTCCGCGCCGGATTTTCCAGATACCGACAGCGATTGCCGGTATCGCGTTTACCCCCGATTCACTCGCGTCACTTACGGTTGTCCGACCATTTATTTCACAATTTTTAGAGTGGCTCGGGCACCGCAGCCTGATCCAGGGACGAAAGCTTGTGATCGGACTGCTCAACGAACACGAACGGACCATGGCGTTTGCCGAGGTCGCCCTGGGACAGATCAAGTCACTGCGACAGACCGCCGTACCGCGCAATTATGAGATTTGGTACGTCTACGCGACCGGTTACAACCCCGCGCTGAACAAGATCATCAACGAGACACTTGCCCGCGCCGGCACGCTGTCGGAAGCGGATCTCGAGCAGATCTACGACACCTATCTCTCCCAGCTTCGAGCCAGCGACAGGATCGATAAGGTCGGTTCGCGCGTGATCAACGAAATCGACGACGTCATGGCGCTGGTCAACGAGGCGATGGGCTCGACTGCGAACTATGGCCAAAGCCTTGCTGGCGCGAGCGAGAGGCTCGCAGCCGCTAGCGACCAGGCATCGGTTCGCGCAGTGGTGGAAGGCCTGATCAAATCCACCCGTGACATGCAGGTGCAGAACAGATCGCTCGAAGAACGGCTCGCCGCCTCCAAGGTCGAGATCAACAACCTGCAGCATAACCTGGAGGTAATCCGCGCCGAGAGCCTGACCGATCCCTTAACCTCGCTCGGCAACCGCAAATACTTCGATCGCGCGCTGCTCGAGGCGGTGCGCGGTGCACGCGAGCGCGGCGAACCGTTGTCACTGGTGATGTTCGACATCGATTACTTCAAGTCGTTCAACGACAATTACGGCCATCTCACCGGCGACCAGGTGCTGCGGCTGGTGGCGATGGCGCTGAGGCAGAACATCAAGGGGCAGGACATCACGGCGCGCTATGGCGGCGAGGAATTCGCGGTGGTGCTGCCGAACACGGGTCTGCGCCAGGCGCTCACCGTCGCCGACCACATCCGCCGCGCCGTGATGTCGAAGGAACTGAAGAAGAAGTCGACCGGCGAGATCCTCGGCCGGGTGACGATCTCGGCCGGTGTCTCGATGCTGTCGCCGTCGGACGACGCCGATACGCTGATCGAGCGCGCCGATGCCTGCCTCTATGCAGCCAAGCGAAGCGGCCGCAACCGCGTGATCTGCGAGGCCGATCCGGAATATTCGGTCGAGATGCAGATCCAGGTGGCGTGACCCGTCTTCGCCCTTGCGGGCTTCGGCGCGGCAAGCCCGCTATTCCGGGCGCCGCGAAGCAACCCAGTTCAAGGCCCCGACTGCGTTCATCGCGATGACGCCGCTCGCTGCTTTACCGGTTTCTTTGCAGCCTTGATCGGCTTGCGCTTCGCTGCCCCACTCTTTCCTCGCTTTGTCTTCGCGAGCTGGGCGCGGTGGGCGACAATGACGGCGGCACGGGTCCAGTCAGCGAGTTCGTCAGGGTCGTCGTAGAGGCGATCCGGCAGCCGCCAGAACGAGTTGACGGTGACGGTCTTGCCGCTGTGGCGCTGGCTGTAGCTGAACGGCTTGCAGCCCTCAGCTTCGAATTGCGGGATGTTGGATTCGTCGGCCTTGAAGTAAAGCTCGCCGCCGCGCAGCACGAGACAGAAGCAGACGCCTTCCGCATAGAGCCCGAAGCCGGAGAACATTCGCTTCAGTTGAATCGGGCCGTATGCCGAGAACAGTTCGGCGATCGCGTCCCGATCCATCGGCCAGGTCCCTAGATTTCAGGCAGGAAGCTTGGCCGGCGTGATCGCGACCGACTCGCCGCAACCGCAGGCGCTGGTCTGGTTGGGATTATTGAAGACGAATGTCGCGGCCATCCGATCGACCTTGAAGTCCATCTCGGTGCCGAGCAGGAACAGCACGGCCTTCGGATCGACCAGCACCTTCACGCCCTTGTCCTCGACAATCTCGTCGCTGGCCTTGATCTCGTCAGCATATTCAACGGTATACGACATGCCGGCGCAGCCGCCGTTCTTAACACCAACACGCAAGCCCGCGATCGGCTTCTCGGCGCGCTCGGTCAGGTCGCGAATCCGCTCTGCGGCGGCGTCGGTCAGACGCATCACCTGGGGCCGGGGTCGGAGTGTTGCCGTCGCCATTTTGGTCCTCTCCGGCCGGGTTCAAGGGCCCGGCAAAGTGGTATGCGCTTAAAATAACAATGAAATCCGTCAAGTGAAGCCCTGTCGGGCTGGATTTCCTCTTAGTAGATCTTCCATGTTCCGCGGGTTACCAGCTCAAGCAAGTGGTTGTCGGGGTCGCGAAAATAGATGCTGTGGCCGCCACGCGGCCAGGCTGTTCGCGCTTCGATGGCCACGCCTTTGGCCGTCAGGCGCTGCTCCCATACCGGCAATTCGTCAGACGCTACGCCAAATGCCAGATGCAGCGGGCCGTGCCCGTCATGGGGCGGAATCGTGCCTCCGGGCAGCTGCACGGTGTCGAGCGTCGCTCCACGCAGGAAAACCAGAAACACGCTCTGGCCGCCGATGTCGTAGGCCCGAAACCGGTCGTCGCTGACCATGACCGACAAGTCCATCACCTGTTCGTAGAAGGCGGCTGCGCGCGCGAGATCACCAACGTAGATCGCCGTTTCGATCACGCGCTCCAGAACCGGCGCTCGTGCGCTCGATTGGGCGTTCGTATCAGGATCGCTGCCAGTCATCGTTCGAACGCCAAATCCAGATAACGAGCTACAAGCTTTTGCTAGTGCCGCTTGTCGATTTCAATGACCTGCATGAGATGTCCGCACGGTGCAGGACCTTCAAATCGGCGGCACCAGGCGTCACCACATGTTCAGGACAAGCCGTGCCTCGTCGGACATCCGGTCCGGCGTCCATGCCGGCTCCCAGACGATGCTGATGTCGACCTTGCCGACGCCGGGAATACTGGCGACCGCATTCTCGACCATGGTCGGCAGCTCCTCGGCCGCCGGACAGTTCGGTGTCGTCAGCGTCATTTCGACCGCAACGCTGCGGTCGTCGCGGATATCGACCTTGTAGATCAAACCGAGTTCGTAGATGTCAGCCGGGATCTCCGGATCGAATACCGTCTTCAGCGCCGCGACAATGTCGCGGGTCAGACGCTCGGTCTCCTCTGCGGGCAATGCCGAGGTCTTGGCGACGTCGGCACGAATGGCGCCTGCGTCGGCCGCCGCGGTCGCTTGCATGGAAGGGCCGTCCTGGGTCATGCGAACAAATCCCGAGCCTTGATCAACGCCTGAGCGAGGCTGTCCACCTCGGCGCGCGTATTATACATGGCAAATGACGCCCGGCACGTCGCCGAAACGCCGAAACGCTCCAAAAGCGGCATCACGCAGTGGGTTCCAGCCCGCACAGCGACACCGGACCGGTCGATTACGGTCGCAATGTCGTGCGGGTGCGCGCCCTGCACATCGAAGGAGACAATGGCCCCCTTGTTCCGGGCCGTGCCGATGATGCGCAGCGAGTTGATCTCGCGCAAGCGGTCCTGGGCATAGGTGACGAGATCGTACTCGTGTGCGGCGATCCTGTCCTTACCGATGGAATTGACGTAGTCGATCGCCGCACCGAGGCCGATGGCTTCGACGATCGGCGGCGTGCCGGCTTCGAATTTGTGAGGTGGATCGCCATAGGTGACAGTGTCGCGGAAGACGTCGCGGATCATCTCGCCGCCGCCCATATAAGGCCGCATCGCCGCCAGCAGCGCATGCTTGCCGTAGAGCGCGCCGATGCCGGTCGGCCCGTACAGTTTGTGGCCGGTGAAGACGTAGAAATCGCAGTCGATGTCGCGGACGTCGACCGGCAGATGGACCGCCGCCTGGCTGCCGTCCACCAGCACCGGGATGCCGCGCGCATGCGCGAGCCGCACCACGTCCTTGACCGGAACGATGGTGCCGAGCGCGTTCGACATGTGCGTGATTGCCACCAGCTTGGTGCGCGAGGTGAGCAGCTTCTCGAACTCGTCGATCAGGAAGTTGCCGTCGTCATCGACCGGCGCCCACTTCAGAACCGCTCCCTGCCGTTCGCGCAGGAAATGCCACGGCACGATGTTAGAATGATGCTCCATGATCGAAAGGACGATCTCGTCGCCCTCCTTGATCATTGGCCCGGCGAATGAGGAAGCAACCAGGTTGATCGCCTCCGTTGCGTTGCGCGTGAAGACGATCTCCTCATGCCGCGACGCATTCAGGAATTTTGCCACCTTCTCACGTGCGCCTTCGTAGGCCTCGGTCGCCGCGTTGGCGAGATAATGCAACCCCCGATGCACGTTCGCGTATTCCGATGTGAAGGCCTTTTGCATGCGATCCAGCACGGCGACGGGCTTCTGGGCGGAGGCAGCGTTGTCGAGATAAACCAACGGCTTGCCGTAGACCTGCATCGCCAGCGCGGGAAAATCCTCGCGCAGCCTAGCGACGTCGTAGGCCCCGTTGCTCACCGCCGGATGGGTCATGATGCTCGCGCCTCCAGCCAGCGTATAGCGGCGTTCGTTGCGGCTTCGCGCAAGCGATCATCGGCGATCTGCTCGATCGCCTCGCCGACGAATGCCTGAATCAGCAGCGCCTGTGCGTCCTTCTCCGGCAGCCCCCGCGCCCTCAGATAGAACAGCAGGCTCTCGTCGAGCGCGCCGGCCGTTGCGCCGTGGCCGCAGGTCACATCGTCGGCGAAAATCTCAAGCTCCGGCTTGTTGTCGACTTCAGCCTCATCCGAAAGCAGCAGCGCCCGCGTCTCCATCTTCCCGTCGGTCTTCTGCGCATCAGGGCGAACGATGATGCGCCCCTGGAACACGGAGCGCGCACGATCATCGATCACCGCGCGGAACACCTCGCGGCTCGCGCAATGCGGCACCGCATGGTCGACCACCAGCGTCGTGTCACCGTGCTGCGTCTCGTTAAGCAGGTTGACGCCGTATGTCTCGAGGCGCGAGCCCTGGCCGTCGAAGCGCACAACTCCCTGATAGCGGCTGACGGCACCGCCAGCCGTGAGATTGAAGATCTTGTAGGCTGCATCGCGCCCAAGTACTGACTTCAACGTTGCAATGTTGAACGCCTCGCGGCCATCCTCCATCAACCTCACATGGTCGAGCCGAGCGCCGTCGCCGACCGCGATCATGGTCGCATCGTTGACCTGATAATTTTGCGCGCCGTCGGCAGCAAAGAAGCTCTCGACCAGGGTCGCGCTGACATTCGCACCGATCCGCACCAGCGAGCGCGTGTAGGCGGATGCCGGCGCAGATCCACTTGCGACATGGACGATATGCAGCGGGCGCGCGGGCGATGCGTCTTTCAGGATGTCGATGACAAGGCCATCGGCCATCAACGCGGAATTCAGCGCAAACATCGGCCCGGCGCCGGCGTCATCGCTCAACAGCAGCTCATGCACGGTCTCGTCGGCCAGCACGCTGGCCAGCGAGCGGATCGTCAGGCCGCCTTCGAGCGCCGCCACGTCCGACAACGCCGGCACGAACACGCCGTCGACCAGCACCAGCCGACGAACGCCTTCGAGCCCGTGACGCTCCAGCGCTTTCGCCGCACGGTCCAGCGCCGCCTTGTCCGGCGCCGCTGCCGGTGGCAGCACCTCGCGCATCAACGCACGCAGATCCGTGTATTTCCAATCCTCGATCCGACGATGCGGGAGTCCGTCGCATGCGAAATTCTCCAGCGCGCGGGTGCGCATGGCGGCAACAGCCTTGCCACCCGGCAGGCGCGGCAGCGCAGCGGCGAATTGATCCGCCAAGGCGCGCTCCGTCCCGCTTGTCTTGACCACCGCGTCCATTTGAAAGTCACTCCTTGCGCGTATTCTTATCGCAAAACCGGTATCCACTTTTGCGGAGTACGCGCTATGCCGCCTGTTCTTCGAATTGTGCGTAGCCGCTTGCTTCCAGCTCCAGCGCCAAATCCTTGCCGCCGCTCTTCACCACCCTGCCCTTCGACATCACGTGCACATGGTCCGGCACGATGTAGTTGAGGAGACGCTGGTAGTGCGTGATGACGATCATCGCCCGGCCTTTCGACCGCAGCGCGTTGACGCCGTCAGCAGCAATGCGCAAGGCGTCGATGTCGAGGCCTGAATCCATCTCGTCGAGAATGCAGAGTTTCGGCTCAAACAGCGCCATCTGCAGCACCTCGTTGCGCTTCTTCTCGCCGCCCGAGAATCCCACGTTGACGCCGCGACGCAGCATGTCCTGCGGGATGTTGAGGCTGTCGGCGACCTTACGCACCTTCTTCAGGAAGTCGGGCGTCGAGATCTCCTCCTCGCCGCGCGCCTTGCGCTGGGCATTCAGCGCGGTGCGGAGGAAGTTCATGGTCGCAACTCCGGGAATTTCGACCGGGTACTGGAATGCAAGGAACAGCCCCTTTGCCGCCCGCTCGTCCGGCTCCATCGCGAAGATGTCTTCCCCCTCGAACAACACTTCGCCGGAAGTGACCTCGTAGCCCGGCTTGCCCGCGAGCACATGGCTCAGCGTCGATTTGCCGGAGCCGTTTGGCCCCATGATCGCGTGCACTTCACCCTTGTTCACGGTCAACGACAGGCCGTGCAGGATTTCATTGCCGTCGTCCTCGACGCGGACATGAAGATTTCTGACTTCAAGCAAAGGCATTCTGGTCTTCCATGTTCTTCGGGGCCCTCACCCTTAAGGAGCGCGGAAACGCGCATCTCGAAGGGGAGGCCCGTGACTGTCAACTCATCCTTCGAGACTGCCGCTCACGCGACCTCCTCAGGATGAGGGCCGGTGAATTACCCCACGCTGCCTTCAAGGCTGATCGAGATCAGCTTCTGCGCCTCGACGGCAAACTCCATCGGCAGTTGCTGCAGCACATCCTTGACGAAGCCGTTGACGACAAGCGCCACAGCCTCTTCCTGGGAGAGCCCGCGCTGGATGCAGTAGAACAGCATGTCTTCCGAGATCTTCGAGGTCGTGGCCTCGTGCTCGAAGATCGCCGACGAATTCTTTGCCTCGATATAGGGCACCGTGTGCGCGCCGCACTTGTCGCCGATCAGCAGCGAGTCGCAGGCGGTGAAGTTGCGCGCGCCTTGCGCCTTCCGATGCGCCGACACGAGGCCGCGATAGGTGTTCTGCGACCTGCCGGCGGCAATGCCCTTGGAGATGATGCGGCTCGACGTGTTCTTGCCGAGGTGCAGCATCTTGGTGCCGCTGTCGACCTGCTGATACCCGTTGGAAATCGCGATCGAGTAGAACTCGCCGCGCGAATTGTCGCCACGCAGGATGCAGCTCGGATACTTCCATGTGATCGCAGAGCCGGTTTCGACCTGCGTCCACGAAATCTTCGAATTCCGGCCCCGGCAGTCGCCGCGCTTGGTGACGAAGTTGTAGATGCCGCCTTTGCCTTCAGCGTCGCCAGGATACCAGTTCTGCACCGTCGAATACTTGATCTCGGCGTCATCGAGCGCGACCAGTTCCACCACCGCAGCATGCAGCTGATTCTCGTCGCGCTGCGGCGCCGTGCAGCCTTCGAGGTAGCTGACGTAGGCGCCCTTGTCGGCGATGATCAGCGTGCGCTCGAACTGGCCGGTGTTGCGCTCGTTGATGCGGAAATAGGTGGACAGCTCCATCGGGCAGCGTACGCCCTCCGGCACATAGACGAATGAGCCGTCGGAGAACACCGCCGAATTCAGCGTCGCAAAGTAGTTGTCGGAGGTCGGCACCACTGTGCCCAGATACTTCTTGACGAGCTCGGGGTGCTCGCGGATCGCCTCCGAGATCGGCATGAAGATCACGCCGGCCTTGCGCAGCTCTTCCTTGAAGGTTGTCGCGACCGAGACCGAATCGAACACGGCGTCGACAGCAACGCGCCGCTCGCCTTCAGGGCGCACGACGCCTTCCAGCATTTCCACTTCACGCAGGGGAATGCCGAGTTTCTCGTAGGTCTTGAGAATTTCAGGATCGATCTCGTCGATCGACGTCAGCGTCTTCTTCGGCTTCGGAGCCGCGTAATAGTACAGGTCCTGATAATCGATTTTCGGGTAGTCGACGCGCGCCCATGTCGGCTCGGTCATCGTCAGCCAACGACGATAGGCCTCAAGCCGCCACTCCAGCATCCAGGCCGGTTCACCCTTCTTTTCAGAGATAAAACGAACGGTATCCTCCGAAAGGCCCTTCGGGGCCTTTTCGGTTTCGATGATCGTCTCAAAGCCGTAGCGATATTGATCGACGTCGATGCGGCGAACCCGATCGACTGTCTCCTGGACAGCAGGCATCTTCTTCTCCGGATCGCGGTTTCAAGGACCGCGGTGGATTACGCAGGTTGTATTCGAAGCCTCTGCAACTATCTCGTGCAGATTAGAACCGTTCAACCACTGTTTCGTCAGCCCCTACGTAATACACCTGAGAGCATTCTCCAAGCCTCAAGACAGCGATCAATTTCGCTCGCTTTCGTCGTAGGGCCGGTCGAGATCCGGATGGCGCCCCGGGAAAGTTCCGGCTCGATCCCCATCGCCGCCAGAACATGCGATGGCTGCACCTTGCCGGACGAGCAGGCCGAGCCCGAGGAGACAGCGACACCCTCCAGGTCGAAGGCAATGACCGCGGTCTCCGCACGCACGCCCCTGAGAGCAAACAAGGTGGTGTTCGGCAGCCGCGGTACGCCTGCCGAAAACACAGTCACGCCGGCGATCGACCTGAGACCCGCCTCCAGCCGATCGCGCAAGGCGCGCATCTTGACCGCATCGGCCTCCGTCTGGCTGCGGGCCGCCGTGGCGGCAGCGCCGAACCCCGCAATGCCGGCCACATTCTCTGTGCCGGCGCGATGATTGCGCTCCTGTCCGCCGCCGCGGATCAAAGCCTGCGGCGCGTGCAAGTCAGTGTTGACGATCACCAGGGCACCCACACCCTTCGGGCCACCGATCTTGTGCCCCGACAACGTCATGATATCCGCCCCGAGCGCAGCCGGATCCAGCGGCAGACGTCCAAGCCCCTGCACTACATCAACATGCAGGATACCGCCCGCCCGGTGCACCAGCGCAGCCGCCTCGGAGATCGGTTGGAGCGCACCGGTTTCGTTGTTCGCGAGCATGATGGACACAAGCGCGGGTTCGGCCAGCAGCCCGCCGAGCGCTCCGAGATCGACCACGCCATCGCGCGAAACAGGCGTCTGCACAACCTGCGACGGCGAAAAATGTCCACCCGAGAGTACTGATGGATGCTCAATCGCGGAGACGATCAGGCGGTCGAAGACCCGGCCCCCCAAGCTCCATCCGGGCACCAGCGCCTGGGCGTTCGCCTCGGTACCGCCTGAGGTGAAGATCACGTTCTCGACCTTGGCGCCGATGCAGGCTGCAAGCTGCGCGCGTGCGTGCTCGACCAGCCGTCGGGCTGCACGACCTTCCGCGTGCACCGACGACGGGTTACCGCCGATGTCCAACGCAGCCGTCACTGCTGCGCGAGCTTCGGGCCGCAGCGGAGCCGTTGCATTCCAGTCCAGATAGATGCGCGATATCATGACGGTCTTATAATACCATTAGCGCTCAAAGCGCAGAGCTGACATGGTCACGCCGGCCGCATGTTCGCAATGCTTGCTTTTTGCCCCTCGCCCCATGCTAGAAGGCGGCTCCCACTTTCACGGAACGGCAGTTCCCTATGCGATCAAGGTGCTGCGGATATTGCCGTTTTTCCTGCTGCAAGAGCCCGCGCCGCAGAATCATACGGCTACGAGGTCACGATGCCTGAAGTCATTTTCACCGGTCCCGCCGGCCGTCTCGAAGGCCGCTATCATCCGGCGAAACAGAAAAATGCGCCGATCGCCATGGTGCTGCACCCTCATCCGCAATTCGGCGGCAACATGAACAACCCGATCGTGTACCAAGTGTACTACGCTTTCGTGCATCGCGGCTTCTCGGTGTTGCGCTTCAATTTCCGTGGCGTCGGCCGCAGCCAGGGTTCGTTCGACCATGGCGCGGGCGAACTGTCGGATGCAGCCTCCGCGCTCGACTGGGCGCAGACCA
The DNA here is from genome assembly GCF_031157255.1 of Bradyrhizobium sp. LHD-71. GTDB lineage: Bacteria > Pseudomonadota > Alphaproteobacteria > Rhizobiales > Xanthobacteraceae > P52-10. The sequence goes on from NZ_JAVIFX010000030.1 coordinate 104,520, forward strand.
TCAATCCGGAAGCGCGCGCGTGCTGGATCGCCGGCTTCTCCTTCGGCGCCTGGATCGGCATGCAGCTTCTGATGCGCCGACCCGAGGTCGAAGGCTTCATCTCGATCGCACCGGAACCGAACCGTTATGACTTCTCGTTCCTGGCTCCCTGCCCTTCCTCCGGATTGATCGTGCACGGCGAGAAGGACATCGTCGCTCCAGCCAAGGACGTGACGACGCTGGTCGAGAAGCTGAAGACGCAGAAGGGCATCGTGATCGACCAGCAGATCATTCCCGGCGCCAATCATTTCTTTGCCGACCGGCTTGAGCCGTTGATGGAATCGGTCACCTCCTATCTCGACATGCGGCTTGCCAACGTCCGCTGAAGACGATGACGACCTTTGTCGCCCTCCTGCGCGCAGTCAATGTGGGAGGAACCGGCAAGCTGCCAATGTCAGATCTCAAGGCGATGTGCGAGGATTGTGGCTTCGCGCGCGTACAAACCTATATCGCCAGCGGCAATGTGGTCTTCACGAGCCGAAAGTCGGAAGTCACGGTCAAATCCGAACTCGAAGATTGCCTTGCGTCCTATGCAGGCAAGCCAGTTGCGGTCGCAATTCGCACCGCCGGAGAGATGGCGAAGGTCTGCAGCGACAATCCTTTTCCTGCAGCACCCGCGAACTGGACGGTCGCGATCTTTCTCGACAAGCCGCCACCGGCCGACGCCCTGAATGGCATCAGGGGACGCGCCGATGAAGAGATCGGACTCGGACGGCGCGAGATCTACGTTCACTACGGCGCCGGCTTGGGCAGGTCCAAACTGATCATCCCGGCTGCGAAAGACGGCACTGCGCGCAACATGAACACGATCGCCAAGCTCGCAGAGATGGCGGCGGAGCTTTAGCCTGCTTAGACGAGTCTCCGCGCCTCATGGAGGCGCACCAGCCCGAAGAGCAACGCAAGCGCGACCAAGCTGCAGCCAAGCGCAACAGTAAGCACCGCGCTGCTGCCGAAGTTCGTCAGCACGGCGACAAGAAACGGTGGCGACGCGGCTGCGGCCAGGTTTGCCGGCAATGCGATGTGCGACGAGGCACGCGCGAATGCGGCAGAATCATAGAACACCAGCGGCATGGTCGCCCGCGCAACCGCCATCAGTCCCGTGGCGCCGCCATACAGCAGCATGAAAGCGCCGATGGCCCAGTCGGCCGGGCCACCGAACAGCAGCACCAGGAAGCCGATCGGCATGATCACCGCCGCGACGAGTCCGGTCACGAGCCCGCTCCAGTGCGCCCCGCCGAAGAAATCGAGCCCGCGCGCCGAGACTTGAATAACGCCCAGCAGCGCGCCCACGCGCAGCGCCCACGTGTCGCCTACGCCGATCGACTTGAGCAGCTGAATGATGATCGAGCCGATGCCCCAGGAGACAAAGGCATGCAAGGCGATCACGCCGGTGAGCAGCGCAAAGGACAACCGTCCCGGTACGCCGTTGACCCGCTCGCTCGGCTTGGACGGCAAGTCGGCGGCCGGCAGCTTGCGCCGACGTGGAAGACCGAAGGCGTGCAGCGGAAAGCAGACGGCAACCATGCTCGCGCTGTAGATCACCAGCGTCAGGCGCCATCCGAGCGCATCGGTCAAGGCGGCGGTGATCGGCCAGAACAGGCTAGACGAGAGTCCCGTGACCAGCATGAGTGCGCCGATCGGGCGTTTCGCGCCGATGCCCGCAATCTCGTTCAGCAAGATGTAGGTCGCCGTGCTCAGCATCGCCGCGCCGGCAACACCCAGCACAACCCATCCGGCGTAGTAGAGGAATGGGCCGGTTGCAGCCGCGAGCAGCAAAAAGCCTGGTGCGGCAATTAACGAGCCCGCCGCCATGACGAGCCGGGCACCGTAAGCTACGAAGGCGTTCGCGATCAGCGACGCCGTCAACCCGGTGACGACCAGCATCACCGTCGTGCCGGCGAATACCGCTGGCAGACCAAGGCCGAGGTCGCGCGCAAGCTGTTCGCCGATCACCGCCGGCAAGCTCACCGTTCCCCAACCGACAAGTTGGCTGACGGCTAGAACGACGAGAATCGAGGGAAGGCTCTGCTCGGGAGGGGGGCGCATAACGTGCTCGGAAGGTCATAGCCGTTCGAAGGACGGCGTCGCTTCGCTCGCCTATGCCTTTCGACCACCGTTATCGCTGCATGACAAGCTGCGCCCTGCGATGGACGCCAATGCCGCGACGCATATCTTGCGCAAGCCTCCGTCAAACCCGCACTCAAGCGGCCTTGCGCGCCTCAAGCTGCGACAGATACGCGCCTTTCTTCTTCAAGAATGCCCGTAGCAACGATGGGTAGTCGGCGCTGACCGCGCTGCGGATCGAGGCGCGCGCGGCGAGGTTCTTCCGCCACTGCACAAGCTTCGGCTTGCCGGCAAAGATACCGAAGTCGCCGATCTCATCGAACACGTCGAAATAGCGAAAGGCCGGCCCGAACACTGCGTCGACCAGGGAGAATTTCTCCCCGTCGAACCAGGGTCCGACCAGCCGCTTCTCGAGGGAAGCCAGACGGCCTTCGAGCTGCTTCGCGCTGGCCCTGAACGTCGCCTCGTCAGTCGCGATCTCGAGGCCCCAGATGTCGCCCAGAACCGCCGAGTTGAACTCGATCCAGGCCCGATGCTCCGCGCGCACCAAGGGATCGCTCGGATGCAGTGGGCCAGGCTGGGTCTCCTCCAGATATTCAAGGATCACCGCAGACTCGAAGATCGCCTTGTCGCCGACCACCAATACAGGCGTCTTGCCGAGCGGCGAAATCTTTCCGAACCATTCCGGCTTGGCGTCGAGATCAATATCGACGCGCTCGAACGGCACACCCTTCTCGCTCAGCGCGATCACCGCGCGCTGGACGTACGGACAAAGCTTATGGCTGATCAGCTTGAGCAGTGCGGACATGTCGCGCTCTCCCGTTATATGCATCTGCATGCAGATTGATGCAGATGCATATAGCAGTCAAGTTCCATGCAATTGCATGCAAATCACGGTTTCGCGAGCACGCCTCCGGTCTGCGGCGCTACGACGCCGGTCGTTTGTGGAAACGTCAGTGGCAAGCCTTTGAGGCTGCGGACCGCCAGGAAGCCGAACGCCTGGGCCTCGATTGCGTCGCCTTGCCAACCGAACGACGCCGCTGTCCGAACATCCGCAAGCGGAAGACGTTGTGACAACATGCGCATCAAGGTCGGATTGTTCGCGCCCCCGCCCGCGGCGATCCAGTTCATGGGAGGCCGCGGCAAGTGCGGCACGATACGGGCGATCGCTGCCGCTGTGAGCGCAGTCAACGTGGCAGCGCCGTCAGCGGCAGAGAGTTGCGGCAGAACCAGCGACGCAAAATCGTTGCGGTCCAGCGATTTTGGCGGCGGCAGCGCGAAGAATGCTCTTTGCAGCACTGTCGCGATCCACGCTTCATCCGCCTGTCCGCTGGCGGCGAGCGCGCCGTCGCGATCGACCGCCGCGCCCGTCGTTCGCAGCATGAAATCGTCGAGCAGCGCATTACCCGGACCGGTGTCGCAGGCGATCAGGGTGTCGCCATCGACATACGAGATGTTCGAAACGCCGCCGATATTGACGACGCAGACCGGGCTCTCCAGGTGAAGCGAGCGCACGAGCGCGCAGTGATAGACCGGCACCAGCGGCGCCCCCTGCCCGCCGGCAGCAACATCAGCTGCACGCAGATCGTAGACCGCGGGGATTTGCAGGGCTGCCGCCAGCGACGCGCCGTCACCGATCTGCACCGTCAGGTGCTGTTCGGGCCGGTGCAATACGGTCTGGCCGTGAAAGCCGATGACATCGATACTTTCGCGCGCAATGTGCTGCTTGCGGAGAAAATTCTCTACGGCTTCGACATGCGCTGCGGTGATCATGCGCTCGGCGTCGGCAAGGACGCCGGGTCGTTCGGAGCGATCAGCCATAGCGCTCGCGTCGGCTAGTCCCTGCCGCAACAGCGCGCGCTCAGCGTCTGTGTAGGGCCGATAGCCGATCGGGCCGAACGCCGAGATGGTCTCGCCGTCGGTCTCGATCAGGGCGACGTCGACGCCGTCCATCGACGTGCCGCTCATGAGCCCGATTGTGCGCACCGACGCCATTTAGTGCTCCTGTCCGCTCCTCATGGGCCCGGTTGAATCCGAGGCCAGACCTGTTACACCACCGCGTCTTTCCAAGCTTCCGGTCCGGAACGAGCGATGTCCACCTTTAAGTCCGATTTCCTTAATGTGCTGCAAAGCCGCGGCTTTATCCACCAGACGTCCGATGCCGAAGGCCTGGACGCCCTGGCGGCAAAGCGCGAGATCGTGGCCTATGTCGGCTACGATTGCACCGCAGCGTCGCTGCATGTGGGGCATCTGCTGTCGATGATGATGCTGCATTGGTTGCAGGAAACCGGCAACAAGCCGATCACGCTGATGGGCGGCGGCACCACCCGCGTTGGCGACCCTTCCGGCCGTGACGAGACGCGGAAGCTGCTCAGCTATGAGCAGATCGACGCGAACAAGGAATCGATCAAGACGACGTTCGCCAAGCTGCTGCGGTTCGGCCAAGGCAAAAGCGACGCCGTCATGGTCGATAATGCCGAGTGGCTGACGAAGCTCAACTATATCGAGATGCTACGGGACGTCGGCCGGCATTTCTCGATCAATCGCATGTTGTCGATGGACTCGGTGAAGCTCCGGCTCGATCGCGAGCAGGAACTGTCGTTCATCGAATTCAACTACATGATCCTTCAGTCCTACGACTACGTCGAGCTCGCGCGGCGCTACGGCTGCAACCTGCAGATGGGCGGATCCGATCAATGGGGCAACATCGTCAACGGCATCGACCTCGGCCGTCGCATGGGCACCCATCAGCTCTACGCGCTCACGTGTCCCCTGCTGGCGACGTCGTCCGGAGCAAAGATGGGCAAGACTGCCGCAGGCGCCGTCTGGCTGAATGCGGATATGCTTGCGCCCTACGACTACTGGCAATTCTGGCGCAACGTAGAAGATGCGGACATCGAGCGCTTCCTGAAGCTCTTCACGATGCTTCCGTTGGAAGAAATCGCGCGCCTCGGCGCTCTCGGCGGCGCGGAAATCAATGAAGCAAAGAAGCTTCTTGCGACGGAAGCAACCGCGCTGATGCACGGCCGCGAGGCAGCCTTGGCCGCCGCAGAAACCGCGCGCCGCACCTTCGAAGAGGGCGCGATTGCAGAGGATCTCCCATCGGTCGCAATCGCTCGCAGCGAGATCGACGGAGGCCTCGGCGTGCTCACCGCTTTCGTGAAGGCGGGACTAGTCGCCTCGAACGGTGAGGCACGGCGGCAGATCAAATCCGGCGGCCTCAGGGTCAACGATCAGCCGGTGGCGGATGACAAGATGATACTCACGCAAGCGCATCTGACCTCGGATGCCGTCATCAAACTATCGATGGGACGCAAGCGCCACGTGCTGCTGCGGGTGGAGTGATAGCCCGTCATTGCTATAGATGTTCACTAAATCGGTGATTGGATCGCGGTGGTCTTGGTAGCGGCGAATGCCTTTGGGGTTTGTCCTGCGAGGGCCTGATGAGGCCTGTGATTGTTGTAGTAG
>NZ_JAVIFX010000031.1 GCF_031157255.1 Bradyrhizobium sp. LHD-71
AAAATTATCGCGTGATGCGCAAATGCAGATGGACATACCGCGATCGCGAGTGCGATCGCACACAGTACCTTTCTCATTTTCCTGCCCCTGACGCGTTTGTGATGCACGGATATTTGTAGCCCCTGCCTAAAAGTTCGGAAAGATTTAGCGACCTTCGGATGGGTTCCATTGCGGGAACCCGCGGACGATCCGGCAAATTTCATGCGAAAATCGCATAGGTCAGCGCTCCGCTGACGTGCCAATCGGATCGCGGATCGCAATAGCCGGGCGGGGCGAGGCCGCGTCTGATGATATTCCTATGCGGCGGCGGCGGCCGGCGACGCCGTCAAGTGGACGATGGTTGCATGGGATGTCGTGATCGGTGGCCTTGCCCGTCTTCGCCGGCGATCACATCTGAAGAGCCCGCAACGCTACTTCACGAACCGATCAAACAGCAGCCAAGGTCGGCCCAATCCGGCAGCCCCTTGGTCACATCCCCTGCAATCTGATGTAAAACTGCCGCTCTCAACGGCCTGGATAATCTCCGTGAACATCCATCCTTCAATGGTCGACGAAATCCAGAGCTGGGTCGTGGCGCGTGGCCTGGCCGGCGGATCGGAGACCGACCTGCTCGCTGGATTTTGCCGCAAATGCCGCGAAGGCGGATTGCTGTTGTCGCACGGCCTGGTCATCATCGACACGCTTCACCCCACTTATGAGGGTCGCGCCTTTCGCTGGCAGGTCACGCCGACCAACGAAAGTCCCTTGATAGAGTACGGTCCTACCAAGGAAGGCGAAGCGGCGGCAAACTGGCAGCGCTCCCCCTTCTTCCATCTGCTGGAAGCCGGAGAAACCGAATTCAGGTCACGCATTGCGTTGGGCGACTCGCTGGATTTCACAAACCTGCAACGCCTGAAGGACAGCGGACACACGGACTATATCGCCTTCGTCAATCGCTTCGATGCGGACGGCACGATCGGCGAGATGGATGCGGTCTACTCGCACTGGACGACGGATATCGATGCCGGCTTCTGCCAGGAAAGTCTTCAGGTGCTGCGCGAACTCGTTCCGTCGATCGCGCTGGCGATCAAGTGCATTTCGCTGGGGCGCGTCGCAGCGACGCTGGTCGACGTCTATCTCGGACGGCAGACCGGCCGGCGCGTGCTGCAAGGACAGATGACGCGCGGCGTGGCCGAACGGATCCACGCCGCTCTCTGGTATTCCGATCTGCGCGACTTCACCTCCATCTCGGAGCAGATTGCGCCGGAAGAGATCATCCCGCTGCTCAACGATTATGCCGAAGCGGTCATTTCCTCGGTTCAGGCGCAAACCGGCGAGGTCTTGAAGCTGATGGGCGATGGTGTGCTGGCGATATTTACGGGCCGGTCGATCAGTGAAGCCTGCAGGGCGGCGCTGGACGCCGAAGAAAGCGTGCGCAAGCTCACCGGCGAGCTGTCGCAACGACGCGCCACGGAAGGAAAACCGACGACATCGGTCTATCTCGGGCTGCACGTCGGCGACGTCTTCTATGGCAACATCGGCAGTGATGACCGGCTCGATTTCACGGTGATCGGGCCAGCTGTGAATGAGGTCTGCCGGATCGCAACCATGTGCCGTTCCGCGGGTCAGCTGACCTTAACCTCAACCGAATTCGGGGCGGCAGCGAGAGCTGCGGATCGCCCGCGGCTCGTCTCGGTCGGACGCTACGCGTTGCGCGGCGTCGAGCGCCCGAAGGAGCTTTTCACGATCGACCGTTTTTTCGCCGGCAGGCGAACACACTAGCCATCCGCGACACTGTCGCGGTCCTACAGTCAGGGGAGAAGAAAGTGCGCAAGCACGGGCACCTTTCCACCATGAGACATTTCGCAATCGCATCCGTGCTCACCGTCGTCATGGCGGGATGCAGCCCGGCGGCCGATCAGACCGCCCCTCCGCCACCGCCCGCGGTGACCGTTGCGCCACCGACGGTCCGCACCGTCACGGACTGGGATGAATTCGTGGGTCGCTTCGAGGCGATCCAGCAGGTGCAGATCAGGGCGCGCGTCGGTGGTTTCGTCGACAGCGTCGCCTTCAAGGATGGGGCGATCGTCACGGCCGGCGACCTTCTTTATGTGATCGATCCTCGTCCGTTCCAGGCGACACTGCTGCAGGCGCAGGGCCAGCTCGCCGACGCCAAGGCCAAGCTCGAGCTGGCCGAGCGCGAACTTGCCCGCGCGGCGGAGCTCAACCGGACGCAGGCCGTATCGGACGCCGTCGTCGATCAGCGCCGGCAGCAATCGGAAGCCGCACAGGCGGCAGTGCTGCAGGCGGAGGGCACGATGAAGCGGGCTGAGCTCGATCTGAGCTTCACCCGCGTGACGGCTCCGATCGACGGCCGGGTCAGCCGGCACCTCGTCTCGGTCGGTAACCTGGTGCAGGGCGCCGACGGCGGATCGACACTTCTGACGTCGATCGTGTCGATGGACCCGATCCACATCTACTTCGACATGGACGAGGCAACGTACCTGAAGAACAACCGTCTCTGGCACGAAGGCCGCAGGCCCAGCTCCCGCGATACGCCGAACCCGGTCCAGATCATGCTGTCGGGAGAAACTCGGATTTCCCGCGAAGGCAAGATGGATTTCATTGACAACCGGCTGGACGTCGCCACCGGCACGCTGCGCGGCCGAGCGGTCGTGTCGAACACGGACCTGTCGATCCTGCCAGGGCAGTTCGCACGGATCAGGGTGATCGGCAGCGGACCTTATGACGCGCTGCTGTTGCCGGATACGGCCATCACCAACGACCAGTCGCGCAAGATCGTCTTCGTCGTCAACAAGGACGACGTGATCGAGATGCGTCCGGTGACGCTTGGCCCGCTCGATGGCGGGCTGCGGGTGGTGCGCGAGGGCCTGCAGAAAGACGATCGCGTCGTCGTCGACGGGCTGCAACGTGCACGCGTCGGCACCAAAGTCACCGTGCAGATGGCCAAGAGCTAGAGAACCGCGCCATGAACCTGGGTCATCTTTCGATCCGCCAGCCCGTTCTGGCGATGGTGCTTTCGATCGTTCTCTTGATCGTCGGAGGCATTGCCTATCAGACGCTGCCAGTCGCCGAGTATCCGCAAGTCGCATCTCCGACTGTGGTGGTGACCACCCAGTATCCGGGCGCAAGCGCCCAGACCGTGGCGGACACCGTCGCCACTCCAATCGAGCAGGAGATCAACGGCGTCGAGGACATGCTGTACCTGTACAGCCAGTCCGCCTCGGACGGCGCGCTGACCATCACCGTCACGTTTAAGCTCGGTACGGACCTCGATAAGGCGCAGGTGCTGGTCCAGAACCGGGTTTCGACCGCCCTTCCCCGCCTGCCGGAGGAAGTGCGGCGCAACGGCGTCGTCACCAAGAAGGACAGTCCCGACCTGCTCTCGGTCGTGTTCATGCTGTCGCCAGACAACACCTACGACCAGCTCTACATCTCGAACTATGCGCTGCGCCAGGTGAGAGACCAGCTGTTGCGCCTCGACGGCGTCGGCGACATCCAGATCTTCGGCGCCCGCGACTACTCGATGCGGCTCTGGCTCGATCCCGACAAGATCTCCAGCCTCGGCATGACCGCCGGCGAGGTGATCGCTGCGGTTCGCGCACAGAACCAGCAGGTTGCCGGCGGCCAGATCGGTGCGCCGCCGATTGCTGATCGCGCTTCGCAATTGAACCTCACCTTCACCGGCCGGCTGTCCACCCAGGCGCAGTTCGAAGACATTATCGTCAAGGCGGCCGACGACGGACGGACGGTGCGTCTGCGGGATGTCGCCCGCGTCGAACTCGGCGCGCTGTCTTACACGACGAACTCCTACCTGCTCGAAAAACCGGCCGTGGCATTGGCGATCTCGCAACGGCCGGGCTCGAATGCGCTTGGAACCGCGCAGCGCGTCGCCGACGCCATGCAGAAGCTGAAGGCGGATTTTCCAAAAGGCCTCGAATACAACATCGCCTACAATCCGACCGACTTCATCGCCCGCTCGGTGAGTGAACTGATCAAGACGATCTATGAAGCGATGCTGCTGGTCGTCGTGGTGGTGCTGATCTTCCTGCAAGGCTGGCGGGCGGCGCTCATTCCAATCCTGGCAATCCCGGTGTCGCTGGTCGGCACGTTTGCGGTGATGGCGGCGCTGGGTTATTCGATCAACAATCTTACGCTGTTCGGGCTGGTGCTTGCCGTCGGCATCGTCGTCGACGACGCCATCGTCGTCGTGGAGAACGTCGAACGCCATCTCGCCGCAGGCAAGTCGCCGCGCGAGGCCGCGCTCGCGACAATGACCGAGGTCGGCAGCGCGCTGGTGTCGATCGCGCTGGTGCTCGCGGCGGTGTTCGTCCCCACCGCGTTTCTCGGCGGCATCACCGGCGAATTCTTCCGCCAGTTCGCAGTGACGATTGCGGTTGCCACCGCCATCTCGTGCTTCTGCTCCCTGACATTATCGCCGGCGCTCGCGTCGTTGCTGCTCAAGGGCCATGAGCACAATCAGGGGGCGAACCCAATCGCACGCGCGGTCAATCGCGCCTCCGACGCCTTCAACCGCGGCTTCGACGGGCTCTCGCGCGCCTACGGCCGTACCGCAGGCTTTGTCGTCCGGCACTCGCTCCTCATGACACTCGCCTACCTGGTCCTGATCGCCGGCACCGCCTGGCTGCTCGTAGTTACGCCAAAGGGATTCATCCCGGCGCAGGATCGCGGCTATGTCGTCGTCGCCGTCCAGCTTCCCGGCGCGGCATCGTTGCAACGGACAACCGAGGTCGTGCGACAGATCGAGAAGATCGCGCTCGAGACGCCTGGCGTGGTCGCGGCTCCCGCTTTCGCGGGCTTCTCCGGCGCAACGCGGACGCGCGCCAGCAATGCTGCGGCGCTGTTTCCGGTGTTCGAAGAACCGGAAGTCAGGGCCCGGAAAGGCCTGACAGCGAACACAATCGCCGCCGATTTGCGCAAGCGACTGGCGGTGATCCAGAGCGCCTTCATCATCGTCATCCCGCCGCCGGCCGTGCCCGGCATCGGCACCGGCGGCGGGTTCACCATGCGCGTGCAGGACCGCCAGGGCCGCGGCTCCGAAATGCTGGCGTCCGCGACCAGCGAGCTCGTTGCGGCCGCACAGCGCGATCCACGGCTGGTTTCCGTATTCTCGCCCTTCGAGGCCAATACCCCGCAAGTGCATGTTGACGTCGACCGTGCCCGGGCGCAGCAGCTTGGCGTACCGATCGAGAACGTCAATGCGGCCGTCGAAACCTACTTCGGTTCGACATACGTCAACGACTTCAACATCCTCGGGCGCACCTATCGCGTCACCGCCCAGGCCGACCTCGACTTCCGCAAGGGCACCGCCGATCTCGCGCGGCTGATGACGAAGAATGGCGCCGGCGAGATGGTACTGCTCGGCAGCGTAATGGACTTCAAGGACATCGCAGGTCCCGACCGGGTCCCGCGCTACAACCTTTATCCTGCCGCAGAGGTCCAGGGCGAAACCGCACCGGGTACGAGCTCGACGACGGCGCTGGCGATCATGCAAGACCTCGCGGACCGTGTCCTGCCGAGCGGCATGGCATTCGAATGGACCGATCTGTCATTGCAGGAGGCCACCGGCGGCAATGCCGGCCTGCTGGTCTTCCCGGTCTGCGTGCTGTTCGTGTATCTGGTTCTCGCCGCGCAGTACGGAAGCTGGAGCCTGCCGCTCGCGGTGATCCTGATCGTGCCGATGTGCATCCTGGCAGGATTGGTCGGCGTCCGACTGATGTCGCAGGACGTGAACGTGCTGACGCAGATCGGCTTCGTCGTGCTGGTGGGACTTGCGGCCAAGAACGCCATTCTGATCGTCGAGTTTGCCCGCGACATCGAGGCGACTGGAAAGGGAACGGTCGAAGCCGTGATCGAAGCCTGCCATCTGCGCCTTCGGCCTATTCTGATGACGTCGTTCGCCTTCATCCTCGGCGTCCTGCCGCTGGTCATTTCCTCGGGTGCCGGCGCGGAGATGCGACAGGCCGTGGGCGTCGCCGTCTTCTTCGGCATGATCGGCGTGACGGCATTCGGGCTGATCTTCACGCCGGTGTTCTATGTGCTGATCAGACGGCTTGGCGGCGGCACGACCGCCCCGGCGCCGTAAAGCAACTGTGATCGCCGGCCGGCCGTGGCGACCTATTTCCACCCCGGCCGGCGTGCCACGCTCTCGCGATCGTCGGCTGAATGGCCGGCATGCGCGAAGGAGCATTTGGCTTGTTCGATCGCCGCACCGCGCTCGCCACGTTCCTGACGGCGTCCGTCCTGCCGCTGATCGGCGCGCGGACAACCGGCGCCCAGGAGGCTCCAGGACTGAGCCTCACGCCGGCATGCGACGGCCATCCGCAGCCGACGATCACGCAGACTGAGGGCCCCTACTTCAAGCCGGACGCACCGCTGAAGCAAAATCTCGCCGGCGATCGTCCGCGCGGCGAGCGCATGACGCTCGCCGGATTCGTCCTCGACGCGCGTTGCCAGCCGGTCACCAGGGCCCTTGTGCAGATCTGGCAGGCTGATGAAACCGGCGCCTACGACAACAGAGGGTTCACGTTACGAGGCCATCAATACTCGGACGATCGCGGCCGCTGGTGGTTCTCCACCATCGTGCCGGCCGCCTATCCCGGCAGAACGCGCCATATCCACGTCAAGGTGCAAAGACCGGGCGGCCGCGTGCTCACCACACAGCTCTATTTTCCGAACGATCCGCTCAATCGCCGCGACGGCCTGTTCAATCCGCGGCTGCTGATGAACATCAGCGAAGCTGCCGACGGAAAATTCGCCCGCTACGATTTCGTCGTGTGACCGGGGCCGATCAATAGAGCTCCATCAGCCGAGCGTTATCTTTAAGCTCGCCGGGCAGCGCCTCGAGGATGATCGCGCCCGCCTTCATGACGACGACGCGATCGGACACTTTCAGCGCCTCGCGCACATTCTGCTCGATCAGAAGAATGCTCATGTGATGGCTCTGCTGCAGCTCCCGGATCGGCTGCATCAGGTCCTGGAACAGTTTCGGCGCAAGCCCGATCGACGGCTCGTCCATCAAGAGGCAGCGCGGGCGGGCAAGGATGGCGCGGCCGATCGAGACCATCTGCTGCTGGCCGCCGGACAAAAGGCCTGCGCGCCTGTCATAGAACTTGCGCACCGGCGGCAGCACCTGCAGCACCCATTCGACCCGTTCGTCGCGCTCTTTTTCCGGCACGCCGGCCGACCACATCCCGAGCGCAAAGTTCTCTCGCACCGTAAGGCCCGGAAAGATGCCGCGCCCCTCGGGCACCATGGCGATGCCGTGCGAAGCGAGGACGCGCGGAACGTGCGGGTCGAGCTGCGCACCATCCACCAGCATGCGCCCGGCTTCCGGCGTGATGAGGCCGAACAACGCGCGCATCAACGTGCTCTTGCCCGCGCCATTGTGGCCGATCACGCAGAGCACTTCGTCGGGCCTGAGCTCGATCGTCGCGTCGAGCAGCACCGGCTTGCCGCCGTAACCGACGCGCAGGCCTTCGGCCTTCAACACCGGCGCCGCGCTCATGCCGCTCGCTCGCCGAAGTAGATCGCCGCAAGCGCGGGATCGGACAGGATGGTTTTCGGCTCACCTTCAGCGAGCAGCCGCCCCTGGTCGAGGAAGGCGATGCGGTCGGAGATGCCCTGCACAATGTCGAGATTGTGCTCGATGATGCAAATGGTCACGCCGCCGCGCACCGAGTTGCGCAGCAATGACAGGAAGCGTTCGTAGGAGCCCGGATCGAGACCGGAGGCCGGCTCGTCCAATAGCCACAATCGCGCGCCGGAGGCCATCACACGGGCAAGACTCAGGAACTTGCGCTCAGCAAAAGCAAGGTCAATGGCGCGCGCGTGGCGCTTGTCCTTCAGCCCGGTGGCTTCCAGCGCGGCCTCGACACTCGAGCGCCGCGCTGCTTTCGCCGCCGCGCCGCCCGGTTGCCACAGCCACGAGCCCCGCTCGGTCACGGTCGTCACGTTTTCTTCTACCGTCATATGCGAGAACAGCTTGAGATCCTGAAAGGTGCGGCCGATTCCAAGCCGGGCGATTTTCCATTGCGGCAGGCGGACGATGGAATTGCCGAGCCAGACGACCTCACCGCGATCCGGCACGAGCTGACCAGTGATCAGGTTGAACAGCGTGGTCTTGCCTGCGCCGTTCGGTCCGACCAGCGTGGTGACGATGCCGGCTCGCAGAGCAAGCGTTACGTCGTCGACCGCCTTCAGGCCCCCGAAGGTCTTGGCGACGCCGGTTACCTGCAGCAGGATATCCTGTTGGTCGCTCATGCGTGCGCCTTCGGATTCTCTTGAAAGCCCCACAATCCGCCGGGACGGAAGATCATCAGCAACACCATGGCGAGGCCGTAGATGATCTGCTGGATCGACCCGATCTCAGTGGCCGGCAGATGCGGAATGTAGCTCAATCCCGCAGGCAGCAGGATGATCAGGACCGCGCCGACGACGGGTCCGAACAGCGTGGCAGTGCCACCGATGATTACCATCGCCATCAGCTGGATCGAGGTCTCGAGCACAAAACTCTCGACGTTGATGAAGCTCAGATAGGACGCATAGAGCGATCCTGCGACCGCCGCGAGGGCCGAGGACAGCACCACCGCGCTGGTCTTGATCACCGAGACATTCTTGCCGAAGGCGGAAGCCGCCGCCTCATCGTCGCGTAACGCCTTCAGGCTGCGGCCGAAGCTCGAGCGCACCAGCGCGCGGATGATGAGGATGATCGCCAGAAGACAGGCGAGCGAGAGCACGAGGTAGTGTTCGGGTTGCGTCAGCGTGAAACCGAAAATTCGCGCCGGCGGGATGTTGGTGAGACCACCGATGCCGCCGGTGACCGACTTCCATTCGGTGAACACCGTGATCGCCAGCATCTGCAGGCCGAGGGACGCCGCGACGAAATATTCGCCGCGCACCCGCAACGCCGGCAGCGCTAGGGCAAGCGAGATCAGCGCCGCCAGCAGCATCCCGAACGCCGTCGCACCTGTAAAATCGAGGCCGAGCTTCATCGCGGCGAAGGTCGCCGCATAAGCGCCGACGCCGAAAAAGAGCGCGTGCGCGATGGAGAAGATACCCGCGTACCCCAGGATGAAATTGAGCGTGACAGCGAGGATCGCGTTGATCGAGATCAGCACCAATAGGTTGATGATGTAGGTTTCCATCGCTTCCCCCTACTTCGCGGCCTGCGGCCGGCCAAAGAAGCCGGAGGGACGGAAGATGATGAACAGGAAGAGCACCACGAACGTCACCGCCTCGCTCCATTGCGGATCGAGACGCCACAGCGCCAGGTTCTCCGCAAGGCCCAGCAGGAAGCCGCCGCAAGCAGCACCGCGCAGCGAGCCGATACCGCCGACGATGGTGGCGGCGAGGCTGATGAGCATGACGTGCGCGCCGATCGCAGGATTAAGACCTGCCGTCATCGATGTGAGAATGGCGCCCGGTACCACCATGGCCGAACCGATGCCGAAGGCGCACTGCGCAACGCGGCCCGGATCGAGGCCGAAAACCCGGATCAGGTCGGGATTCTCAGACAGCGCACGCATCGCCATGCCAGTGTGGGTGCGCGAGAGGTAAAGCGAGAGGGCGGTGAAGACCACGAGCGCGATCAGAAGCGAGATCCAGGCGATAGGTGCCACGAACAGGCCGGGCAATACTTCGACACTGTGGCTGAGGCTCGTCGTCACCGACGCGAAACCGCGCCCGAAGACCGAGCCTGTGAGATTCTGAATGATGATCTGCACGCCGAACGCAGCGATGAAGACCGTGAAGAACGCACCCTCATGCCGCTGGATCGGGCGGTAGATGAACCGCTCCATGGCGAGCCCGAACACCACTGATGCAACCACAGCCGCCAGCACCGCGACTGGCCAGGCGATGTGCAGCACTGTAAAGATCCACCAGAACAGATAAGCCGCGATGGTGAAGGCCGCGCCGTGCGCGACATGGAAGACCTTCGTCGCGCCGAAGATCAACGAAAATCCGACCGCAGTCAGCGCATAGATCGCGCCGAGCTGCAGGCCATTGATGACGAGTTGAAGAAACAGCACGATTGCGCCTGCGAGCCTGCGCTACTTCGCCATGGTACCCGCCTTGACCACCTTGCCTGCGCCGCCGTCGACCTCATTGATCTGGATCGGCATCGATACGGAGCCGTTCGGCAGGAACTCCATCTTTCCGCCGACGAGATCGAACGTGCCGGTTGCCTTACGCTGCTTGAGCAGGTTCTCGCCGGTGATCGGCTGCCCGCTTTTCTCCAGCGCCTGCGCAAGCGTCACGAACACCATGACGGCGTTGTAGTAGTTTGCAACGAAGAAGCTTGGATCCTTGCCGGTCTTCGCCTTCCAGTCCTTCGCGACGCGCTGGCTCATGCCGGGCGCTGACCAGTCCACCGACTGGGTCGGAAACAACGCACCTTTGGCCTCGGGCAGCTCCGTGACTGTCGGCGACGAAAACACCGAATAGCCTGCAAGCTGCTGCGACACACCGTTGTCGCGCAACTGCTTTACGATTTGCGCCTGCTGGGCTCCGAAGGAGGCGATGAAGACGAGATCGGGATTGGCTCCCCGCACCCTGGCCGCGATCGACGTGAACTGCTGGGCATTGCGCGGAATCTGCAACTGCGCGACCAGCTGGCCGCCGGCCTTCGGCACGTTCTCCGCAAGCTCCTTGTTGATCGCCTCGCCCGCAGGATCGTCGACGTAGATCAGCGCAATGCGCTTGAAGCCGCGTTCCTGCACGAGGTACGGCGCCATCACCCGGATTTCCAGATTGACCAGCGGGATCACGTTCCAGAAATACTCACCGAGCTCGGCAAGATCGGGCCCGATGCCGCCGCCATTGACGCTGACGACCTTCGCTCTGTCGCCGACCGGCGCAATCGCCTTCGAGACGCCCGTGAAGGCGGAGAGTACGAACGGTACCTTCTCGACGCTGACCAGCTTGTTCATCGCCACCACGCCCTGCTGCGGCGTGGCCTGACTGTCCTCGAACTGGATAACCAGCTTCTTGGACAGCATCTTGTCGGCGTTTGCGTGCTCGACCGCAAGATTGGCGGCGGCACCGAACAGCTCGCCGTACTCCGCATTCGGTCCACTCATCGGCAGGTCGGCGCCGATCTTGATGACATCCTGGGCGCGAGCGGAGGACAGCGCCACAAAACTGGCAGCCACAAACAGAAGAGAACGGACCAGACGCATGCGTATCCCCCGGGGAAAGTCGTTATGCTTATCGTTGAGTTATTGAGCCTCAGCGCTTTGCGCAAATGAAGCATAACGGTTCGGGCCGGGCAAGCGGCCGTTGGCGCCGGAGCACAGGCTCAGGCACCGATTGAACGATGACCGAGATCGCCGCTAAGCTACTTCGCGCCGAGATCGATCAGTGCAATGCCGAGCTCGGGCCTTTTGCGGCGTCGAAGGTCCGCTTCCGTTTCAGTGATGACGGCTTCCAGCGTCGGACGAACCGTGCCTTCGATCAGATGGCCGCCGCGCGTCGACCCGTCCGCCAGTCCGAGCACGATATGCACATGCAGACTGGCCTTGCCGTCATCGCCGACGGCGAAATCGCCCAGTGCGCTGAGCACCTCGCATTGCTCGTCGACGGCGATCTTCTTGTAGGTCTTGCTCTTGAAATCGAACCATCCGACCACTGCGCGCTCGAAGGCGCCGATCGCCGTCAGCGATGCGCCGCCGATCCCCGCATCGTTGGCGTAGCGCGTCAGCTCGGCAAAGGCTTCAGCGCCACTGTCGAGTACGACGACGTGGATCTTGCCGCAGCGCGAATTCGAAACGACCTTGGCTTTCATGCGGACACGCGCCTCCGTTCCGACCGCTAACGGTCCGCAAAGGCCAATGTTCCCGTGGCCCTGAGCATTGGATAAACGCGGCGGCTGCCGCAGAATGCCCCCTCCAGCAAAAGCAAACGGGAGGATCATGTGACAGACACCGAACTCTATGCCCGCGGCACAGCGATGCGGCGCGAGCTCTATGGTGAGGCTGCGGCTGAACGATCGAGCCGCGAGACCTACACCGATCCAATGATGAAGAAATTCCTCGATGTCGCGACGGAGAACGTGTTCGGTGCGCTCTGGAACCGTCCCGGCCTCGATCTGAAGGCACGCACAATGATTTGTGTCGCATCCGACGTGTCCACCGGTCGCGAACCGGAGCTCGCCATCCACCTGCGCTTTGCACTTCGACAGGGCTGGAGCGAAGAGGAACTGACCGAAGCGCTGCTGCATCTGTCCGGCTATGTGGGGCTGCCGCTGGTTCGCGGCGCGATGCTGGTGGCAAAACGCGTGTTCGCCGAAATCCGGGCCGAAAACGCCAAGCAGAGTTGATCGAGCTTGGCCGCTTCCTCTGCAGAGAAAGCGGCCACGCCTCCTCGCCGGGTTTCCGTCGCCGAAATTCAGAGATTTGCCACGCGGGGCGGGTGCAATCAGCAACTGCCGAGCAGACACGATCAGCTCAAAGTTGCATTTCGCGAAAGGATGGACTGCCGAAACGGTAAGTCTTGAATCGATCTGATGTAAATCCTGGAACAGATGCGCCAGCGAAGAGTTGCTTGCAATGTTCCGCGCAAAATCAAAACAGATACTGCTTTGGAGTTCGTGCATGCCGACACGCTTGGCATCGACGTCTACGATATCGACGTCCACAAGAAGAGATACCTTTTCGGGTTCCTCGCCCAATAACTCGATCCGGCCTCATATGGCGGCTATCTTTTGCGGCCGCTCATGACGCATCTGAATGTAGCTATCGAACATCGGCGCGATCCGGCGCCACAGGAGAGAAACACCGAGACCGACAACGCCAATGTCGCTTCGACAGGCGAGGATCACGCACTGAGCGCCGAGCGCAACAGCCGACCAGTCAATTTCAAAGCGACGCTGTGTTGCCCGCGCTGCCGATCTTCACTCGATCTCGATCGCGATACGATCGTTTGCACCAGCACCGAATGTGTGTACGCGCACAAGGGCTTTCCGCGCGCCGCGGGCCAGCCCGTGCTGGTGGACTTCGAGCGCAGCATCTTTGACCGCGCCAGCTACAGCGACGGCCGCGGCTCGGTCATGCGTCGCGACGACACAGGCAAGGGTGTCGCGGTGCGCTTTCGCCGCCTTTTAACCGGCACCAATCCCGTGGCGCCCGGCAAATCACGCGAAATGGTCGAGCATCTCACCGCAGAGAAGTCCGCTTCGACGGTGCTGGTCATCGGCGGCGGGGCGATCGGTGCAGGAGCTGACGCGCTCTATGCCGCGCCGAACGTCCGCATCATCGGAACTGACGTGTATGCCTCACCCAATACGCAGGTGGTGGCCGACGGCCACTTCCTTCCCTTCCGCGATGAAATGTTCGACGCGGTCTGGATACAGGCGGTGCTGGAACACGTGCTCGATCCGCCCGCCGTGGTGGAGGAAATCTATCGAGTGCTCAAGCCGGGAGGTCTCGTCTACGCTGACACGCCCTTCATCCAGCAGGTGCACGAACAGGCCTATGACTTCACCCGCTTCACGCTCAGCGGCCACCGCTGGCTATTCCGCCGCTTTGAGGAGATCGACTCGGGCCCGGTGGGAGGCGCCGGGAAAGCGCTGGTCTGGTCCATCCGCTACATCGCGCTTTCCTTGGGCCTGAGCACGCGCATGGCGACGCTGGCCGCGCTCCCGTTCTTCTGGGTGCGGTTCGCGGACCACTTCGCGAAACCCGGTCCGAAGGCCGATGCCGCCAGTGGCGTCTATTTTTTTGGACGCCGTTCGGAGCGGACGCTCAACGCAAAGGACATGCTGCATTATTACAAGATGAAGCGGTAAGCGTGCGATCGTAGCCCGGATGAGCGCAGCAACATCCGGGAGAGGCCTATTATAAAACAGACCCGGGTGTCGCTACGCTCGCCATAGCCGTTCGAAGAACGGCGTCGCTTCGCTCGCCTATGGCCACAGTTTTCGCAGACACTTCAGCTCCTCAGGCCCGGAGCCTCCTGGCCTGTGCGAGCGACATACTCAGTGTAGCCGCCGCCGTAGGCGTGGATTCCTTCGGGTGTCAGCTCCAGTACACGGTTGGAGAGCGCCGCAAGAAAGTGCCGGTCATGCGAGACGAACAGCATGGTGCCTTCATAGTCCGATAGCGCACCGATCAGCATTCCCTTGGTCGCGAGGTCGAGATGGTTGGTCGGCTCGTCCAGCACCAGAAAGTTCGGCGGATCGTAAAGCATCTTCGCCATGACGAGCCGCGCCTTTTCGCCGCCGGACAGCACGCGGCATCGCTTCTCGACGTCATCGCCGGAAAAGCCGAAGCAACCGGCTAGCGCGCGCAGCGATCCCTGGCCGGCTTGCGGGAATGTGTGGTCCAGTTCCTCGAACACCGTGCGCTCGCCGCCGAGCAGATCCATTGCGTGCTGCGCGAAGTAGCCCATCTTGACGCTGCCGCCGAGCGCCACCGTACCGTCATCCGGCTCGGCTGCGCCGGCGACGAGCTTCAGGAGCGTGGACTTGCCTGCGCCATTGATGCCCATCACGCACCAGCGCTCCTTCCGGCGCACGGAGAAATCAAGCCCCTCGTAAATTCGTTTGCTGCCGTAGCCCTTGTGTACGCCCTTCAGGTTCACGACATCCTCGCCGGAGCGCGGCGCCCGCGGAAAGTCGAACATCACCGTCTGTCGCCGCCGCGGCGGCTCGACGCGCTCGATCTTCTCCAGCTTCTTCACTCGGCTTTGCACCTGGGCCGCATGCGAGGCGCGCGCCTTGAAGCGCTCGATGAACTTTATCTCCTTGGCAAGCATTGCCTGTTGTCGTTCGAACTGCGCCTGCTGCTGCTTCTCATTGAGCGCACGCTGCTGCTCGTAGAATTCATAATTGCCCGAATACGTCGTCAGCTGACCGGCTTCGATCTCGACCACCTTGGTGACGATGCGGTTCATGAATTCGCGGTCGTGCGACGTCATGAGCAGCGCGCCCTCGTAACCCTTGAGGAACTGCTCGAGCCAGATCAGGCTCTCCAGATCGAGATGGTTGCTCGGTTCGTCCAGCAGCATCGCATCCGGGCGCATCAGCAGAATGCGTGCCAGCGCCACGCGCATCTTCCAACCACCGGACAACTTGCCCACGTCACCGTCCATCATCTCCTGGTCGAAACCAAGACCGGCGAGCACTTCGCGGGCCCGTGCCTCGAGCGCGTAGCCGTCGAGCTCCTCGAACCGCGCCTGTACCTCGCCGTAGCGTTCGAGAATCTCATCCATCTCGTCGGCGCGGTCCGGATCACTCATCGCCGCCTCGAGCTCCTTCAGCTCGGCTGCGACCGTGCTCACCGGGCCGGCCCCGTCCATCACCTCGGCGACGGCGCTCTTGTCCGCCATCTCGCCGACGTCCTGGCTGAAGTAGCCGATGGTCACGCCGCGATCGACGGCGACCTGGCCCTCGTCGGGCTGCTCCTCACCTGTGATGAGGCGAAACAGCGTGCTCTTGCCGGCGCCGTTCGGCCCGACCAGGCCGGCCTTCTCGCCTTTCTGGAGCGCCGCTGAGGCTTCGATGAACAGGATCTGGTGACCAAGCTGCTTTGAGATGTTGTCGAGACGGATCATTCTTGTGCACGTGAGAAAAGACAGTCGGGGCGCGTTTAAGCCATCTGGCGAACAAGCGAAAGGCCTGTCGCGCGCCCCAAAAGCGCGTTCATTCCAATCCGGCGCCGCGATCCAGCACGTGCTTCCTATGGAATGACGACGTTGGGCACGATTGGTCTCGGGCGAAAACTGCACGGCTGCCGTTCCGCAGCGGAATGATCGCTTCTGCAGCAGGACGCAATTTCAATTGGCATTGACTACGATATGTCGTCGTCCCAAGCTGACGCCTCTCTCACCGAGAGAAGCGAGCAAATCGTTTGGCGCGCTTTTTGCTGAGACGTGTTGCGATACGTCGCCGATTCAGGACTGCCAGAATGTTCCTTGCCCACGCGTTAGCCAGACTGTCATCTGCCCTTGCCGTACTTTGCTGTCTGACGTCACTGGCGCTCGCGCAGAAGAGTGGAGGAACGCTCAATCTGATCGTGCAGCCCGAACCGCAGACCATCAATCTTGGCATCAACCGCCTCGGCCCCACCTCTTTCGTCGGCAGCAAGATCTATGAGGGGCTGATCACCTTCACGCCAAAGCTCGAACCGAAACCTGCGCTGGCGGAGTCCTGGTCGATCTCACCTGATGGCCTCACCTACACCTTCAATTTGCGGAAGGGGGTCACATGGCACGATGGCAAGCCGTTCACGTCGGCCGATGCGCTGTTCAGCTTCCAGAAGTTCCTGCCGGCGGTGTTCTTCCGCTCGAAGCTGGTTCTGTCCGAGGCTGAGAGCATCACAGCACCGGACGAGCATACGATCGTCTTCAAGCTGAAGGCGCCCTTCCCCGGCTTCATGCAGATCTTCGAAGCTACCGGCGGCACCATCATGCCCGCCCATCTCTATGAAGGCGTCACCGATTTTAGAAATGCACCCGCCAACCAGCAATTCATAGGAACGGGACCGTTCAAGGTCGGCGAGTGGCGGCGCGGCAGCTTCGTTCGCCTGGTCAAGAACGACAACTACTGGGACAAGGGAAAACCGTATCTCAAGGAGATCTACTTCCACATCATTCCCGACGCCAACAGCCGCTCGATTGCCTTCGAGACCGGCAAGGTCGACGTTCTTCGCGCCGGTGACGTCGAGAACTTCGATATCTCTCGCCTCGCGAGCGAGCCCGGCGTTGAGCTGACGGAGGCCGGCTGGGAGTTTTTGCAGCCGATCGGCTACCTGCATCTGAACAACCGGCGCAAACCGTTCAGCGATGTGCGCGCCCGGCAGGCCGTCGCCCATGCGATCGACCGGAAGTTCATCATCGAAACGATCTTCGGCGGCTTCGGCCGCGAGATCAACGGTCCGTTCTACAGCTCCAAGCCTTATCGTGATGCGTCCGCCGAGACGAAATACGAGTTCGACGTCGAGAAGGCCAAGAAGCTGCTTGACGAGGCCGGCCTGAAACCAGGCCCGGGCGGCATTCGCGCCGAGGTTGAACTCGTGCCGCTGCCCTACGGCGAGATGTGGCAACGGCAGGCAGAGTACGTGCGTGAGGCGCTCGGCGCCGTCGGCATCAAGGCGAATATCGCCTCCGTCGACGTCGCCGGCTGGTCACAGCGGCTGACGACGTTCAACTACGATATCGGCCACAACTTCCTCTATACGTTCGGCGATGCATCGATCGGCATCAATCAGACCTACCTGTCGGTCAAGGGGGACAATACCGGAACGACCGGCGGCAACGTCCATGGATACTCCAATGCCGAGGTCGACGACATTCTCGTCAAGGCGGCGCACGAGAACGATCCTGAAACCCGCGCGAAACTCTATTCGCGCTTTCAGCAGATCGTCACCAAGGAGCTTCCCCTGCTCTGGACCCACGAGATGGTGTTCCCGACCGTCTTTCGAAAAAAGGTCCGCAACCTGACCCTGACTGGACTCGGCACAAATGAGAACTTCGCCGACGTCTGGATCGACCAGTAAGGTGCTTTGTCAGCGTGAGTTCAGGGCGCATACAATTTCTGCTCGGGCGGTTGCTGAAAAGCATCCTGGTGCTGCTGGCCGTGGTCGTGCTGAATTTCACGATCCTGCGGCTGGCGCCGGGCGATCCGGCATTGATACTGGCGGGCGAGCAAGGCGCCGCCGATGCGGCGTTTGTCGATCAGATCAGGAAGGATTTCGGGCTCGACCGGTCGGTCCCTGAACAGCTCGCCGTCTACATCAAGTCGCTGGCGACATTCGATCTTGGACTGTCGTTTCGGGAACGGCGGCCGATCGCCACCATCATCGGGGAGCGGCTGCCTGCGACCCTCATTCTGACCCTGACAGCATTCGCCCTCTCGCTGCTGATCGGCATCCCGCTCGGAGCGCTCGCGGCACGGCGACCGCATGGTATGGTCGATGTGGCGCTGACGACGGTCTCGACCGCCTTCTTCGCCATGCCGCTGTTCTGGACGGGCCTGCTGGCGATCATCTTCTTTTCCGTCTGGCTGAACTGGCTGCCTTCATACGGCATGATGACGGTCGGCGCGCCGTTGAGCGGACTGGCGGCGTTTCTGGACCTGGTGAAACACCTCGCCCTACCCGCATCGACGCTGGCCCTGTTCTATATCTCGATCTATCTGCGGATCACGCGCGCCGCGGTGCTCGACGTCATGGGCAGCGACTATGTTCGCACCGCGCGGGCCATCGGCCTGCCACCCACGCGCATATGGCGCGAGCATATCCTGCGCAATGCGCTGCTGCCGGTAATCACCTTCGCGTCACTGCAGGCCGGTCACCTGATCGGCGGCTCGATCGTCATCGAGACCGTATTTGCTTGGCCGGGAATTGGCCGGCTGGCGTTCGATGCGCTTCTGCAGCGCGATTACAACCTGCTGCTCTCGGTGTTCTTCGTCTCCTCGGTCGTCGTCATGGCGTTCAACTTCCTTGCCGACGCCCTTTATGTGCTGGTCGATCCACGCATCGAGGCTGGAGCATCCGCATGATCGGTTTCCTGCGCAGCTTCGCATCCCGCCCCTCGACGCTGATCGGCCTCCTCGTCTTTCTGTCAGTCGTTGTGATCGCCCTGATTGCCGACTGGCTCTATCCCGGCAGCCCATTCCGCATGGTGGCGCGGCCGAATTTGCCGCCGCTATCGACCGGCTATCTGATGGGCACCGACATGCTCGGTCGCGACCTGACTGCCGCGCTGGTCCACGGTTCGCGCGTCACGTTGAGCATCGCCATCCTGGCGACACTGCTGACGGTTGCGATCGGCACCATCATCGGCGCGATCTCGGGCTACTATGGCGCGATCGTCGATGACACCGCGATGCGGGTCACTGAGTTCTTCCAGGCAATTCCGAGCTTCCTGTTCGCGATCGTTCTGGTCGCCGTGGTGTCGCCGTCCCGTCTCTCTATCGTTCTGGCGATCGCCATTGTCAGCTGGCCCTCGGTGGCGCGGCTGGTCCGTGCCGAGGTCCTGACGCTCAGGACGCGCGATTTCGTCCGCGCTGCCCGCGTCGGCGGGCTGTCCGACATGCGCATTCTGTTCTCCCATATCCTTCCCAACGCCATGTCGCCGCTGCTGGTCAGCGCTTCCGTGGTGATGGCAACCGCGATCCTGATCGAATCCGGCATCAGCTTCCTCGGGCTCGGCGACCGCAACGCCGTCTCGTGGGGCTACCTGATCGGCACCGGCCGCACGGCCGTTCGCATCAACTGGTGGCTCTCCGCCCTGCCCGGCTTTGCGATCTTCCTCACCGTCTGGTCGCTGAACCTGGTGGGCGACGGGCTCAGCACGTGGCTCGATCCGCGCAAGACTGAAACGGGTCGGCATCCATGACACCGCTGCTCGATATCCGTGATCTTTCGGTCGCGCTGCCGCGCGGCTCCGACCGGCGTTACGCGGTCGAGAACGCCGTCCTGACGATCGCACGGGGCGAGACCGTTTGCGTCGTCGGCGAGTCGGGCTCCGGAAAATCCGTTCTCGCGCAAGCCACCATGGGACTGCTGCCGGAGACCCTGCCGATCACGGGCGGCACCATCACGTTCGACGGACAACGCCTGTCAGGGCTGTCCGAAAGCCGCTATCGGCAAATCCGCGGCCCGCAGATCGGCATGATTTTTCAGGAGCCGATGACCTCGCTCAATCCCGTGCTGACGATCGGCGCACAGATCGATGGCGCGCTGACCGCGCACGGCTCACGATCACGGGCAGAACGCGGCGCACGGCGGCGGGAATTGCTGGAACTGATGCGACTGCCAAATCCCTCGCAGATCGGCGACCGATATGTCCACGAGCTGTCCGGCGGACAAAGGCAGCGCGTCATGATCGCCATGGCGCTCGCCAACAATCCGAAACTGTTGATCGCGGACGAGCCGACAACCGCGCTCGATGTGACGACACAGAAGGAGATCTTGCGGCTGCTCGCGACGCTGCGCAAAGAACTGAACCTGGCCGTCCTGTTCATTACCCACGACTTTGGCGTCGTCGCCGAGATTGCGGACCGCGTTGTGGTAATGAGCAAGGGGCACGTGGTCGAACAGGGGGACGCCGGCAAGATCCTGCACAGCCCGCGCGATCCCTATACACGGCGCCTGATCGATGCCGTCCCCCGACTGGCGCCGCCGATCGCAGCGGTACGGTCCAATTCGGACACCGTGCTTGAGATCAAGGGCCTGACGAAAACATACAAGGGCCGCTCGAGCTTGTTCGGCGCCCGTCGTGCAGACGTCAAGGCGGTCGATGATGTCGAACTGAGCGTCGCACGCGGCGAAGTGGTCGCCGTCGTCGGAGAATCCGGTTCCGGGAAGTCGACGCTGGCGCAGATCGTCAGCGGCCTGTTGAAGGCGGACGACGGCAGCGTATGGTTGCACGGGCAGGACCTCGCGCAGGTTTCGCGCAGGCAGCGGCGCCGGTTGGCGCCCCACATCCAGATGGTCTTCCAGGACCCCTTCTCGTCGCTCAACCCGCGGCACGACATCGAACGCATCATCACCGAGGCACCGATCGCCCATGGCGTGTCGGCGGCCAAAGCCAGGTCCGACATGCAGCGTCTGCTCAAGCTCGTCGGGCTCGACACGAACGCGGCCAAACGCTACCCCCACGCTTTCTCAGGCGGGCAGCGGCAGCGGATCGGGCTTGCGCGCGCCTTGATCCTCAAGCCCGATCTCCTGATCGCTGACGAACCGGTCTCGGCGCTCGACGTGTCGGTGCAGCAGCAGGTGCTGGAGCTATTGGCCGATATCCGGCGCGAGCTCGGGCTTTCGATCCTCTTCATCACCCATGATCTGCGCGTCGCGGCGACGGTTGCCGACAGGATCGCGGTGATGCGTCAGGGCCGCATCGTCGAGCAGGGATCCACCGCCGGCCTGCTGCGCGCCCCGGCGTCGGACTACACCAAGGCTCTGCTCGATGCAGTGCCGGGATTGCAGTGGGAGCAGAATCGCTCGGAGCTCGCGACCGCCGAACGACAACCGTCCAAGGTCAATTAGCGGGCGACCTCCGCTCGGACCGCCGTGGATTGCTTCGGTTCGCCGGCGAGGATGGCTGGCGCACGTGTTTCGCGGCGGGTTTTCAGTCGGTCGAGGATGCTGCCGAGGATTCCCTTGGGCAGGAAGATGATGAACACGACCAGCAGCACACCGTAGACCAGGTTGTCCCAGCCGACCGCCTTTGTGCCGAAGCCGATGCGCAGGACTTCGGCGAGCATGATGGTGATGATGGCGCCGACGGTCGGTCCCAGCATGACGTAGAGGCCGCCAACGATGACCGCGAACACCATCTGCAAGGAGATGGCAATGCCGCTCACCGTGTCGGGAGAGATGAACATCTGGTATTGGCAATAGAGCGCACCGGCGAGCGCGGTCATCAGCGCACTGATCACGGTGATCTTGAGCTTTTCCCAGGTGACGTTGACGCCTGCCGCGGCGGCAGCGTCTTCGTCCTCGGAGATGGCTTCAAGGGCGTAGCGATCCATGCTGCGATCGACCCAGCGCCAGACCAGAAGCCCCGCAGCCCAGATACCAAGCGCGATCAGGTACCAGACCGCCTTGTCGTCGAACTGCAGTGCCCAGAGCTGGCTGCCGCGCGTGCGGTCGGGCGTGTAGCCCAGCGAGCCACCGGTGTAGTTGCGCGTCGCGGTGATGACCTGCAGCACGATGCCGGATAGCGCCAGTGTGACCAGCACGAAATAGTGTCCGGTGATGCGGAAGCGGAAGCACGGATAGGCCACGATCACCGCCAGCACGGCGGCAGCCAGCATCGCCAGCGGAATGCCGAGCCAGGGCGAGACGCCGAGATGGTTCCAGAGCAGCGCCGTAACATAAGCACCGACGCCCATGAAGCCACCGTGCCCCAGCGACACCAGGCCGAAGCGGCCCATCATCGACCAGGACGTATAGGCGAATGCCCATATCAAGATGAGGATCAGGATGTGCAGGTGATAAGCGTCGCGATGAACGAACGGCACCGCGATCAGCGCAGCGCCGGCGATCCAGGGGGCTATCTGGCGCGCGGTCATGAGCGCCTCGCCAGCAGCCCGGCCGGGCGGATGAACATCATCACGATGAAGAACGCGAACGCCAGCACGTAGCCCCATTCGAGGTCTGAGTAGAGGCCGCCAAGCGAGATGATCTGAGCAAACAGGAACGCCGCCACAAAGCCGCCGACGAAATTGCCCAGTCCCCCCAGCACGCAGATGATGAACGTGATCGGTCCGAACGACAGGCCGACGAACGGGTGTACGTCGTACTGCAGCACCAGAAGACAGGCGGCGAGGCCTGCAAGCGCACCGCCCAGCGCCGAGGTGATGAGATAGATGCGGCCGGCATCGACGCCCATCAGCGGCATGATCTGCCGATCCTGGGCGATGGCGCGGATGGCGGTGCCGAGGAAGGTCCGCGTCATGAAGAGATAGACGAGCAACATGCCGATCAGCGCCACGCCGAAGGCCAGAAGGCGCGAGTAGCTGAGATGCATGTCGGCGAACTGCAGCACCGGGAGGCGGATGCCCAGGTTGCGGAAATCTATGCCGAAAGCGACGGTGGCAAAGCTCTGCAGCACGAACAGAACGCCGCCGGTGGCGAGCAGTTGGTTGATCGGCGCGGCATTCAATAGCGGCGCGATCACCAGAAGGTGCAGGAGCGCCCCGAGGACTGCGACGATCAGGATCGCGAGGGGAGCTGCCGCGTAGTACGGCAGGCCATAATACTGAACGAGAAAGTACATGCCGTACATGCCGATCATCACCAGCTCGGCGTAACAGATCCACGTCACGTCGATCACGCCGAAGATCAGGTTCAGCCCGAGCGCGAGCAGCGCCAGAAGACCGCCGAGCAGGATGCCGTTGATGACGGCTTCGAGAAGGAAGATGTCAAAATGTTCAAGCATCGATGACCTGTCCTTCGTCATTGCGAGCGAAGCGAAGCAGTCCAGCGCAGAACTGCGGCAATCTCCGACTGGATTGCTTCGTCGCCATAGGCGAGCGAAGCGACGCCGTTCTTCGAACGGCTATGCCTCGCAATGACGGCACCGTCATGCTCACCTGCGCCATGCCTACACTCCCAGATACGCCTGCTTGATCGTGTCGCTCGCCAGCATGTCGTGCGACGTCCCGGAAGCGCGAATGCTGCCGGCCTCGAGCAGGTACGCGCGGTCGACCACGCGCAGCACCTGCTGCACGTTCTGCTCGACGATCAGCACGGTAAGACCGCTCGTCCGGATCCGCTTCACCAGCTCGAACACCTGCTGCACGACCACCGGCGCAAGGCCGGCCGAAGGCTCGTCGAGCAGCAGCAGCTTCGGATCGGACATCAGCGCGCGGCCGATCGCGCACATCTGCTGCTCGCCGCCGGACATGGTTCCCGCGACCTGATCGCGCCGCTCCTTCATGCGGGGAAACAGGTCGAACACGAAGTCAAGCCGCTCGGCAAAGCGCGCCCGCGCTTCGGGCATGAAGGCGCCCATCTTCAGGTTGTCCTCCACCGTCAGGCGGGGAAACAGCCGGCGGTTCTCCGGAACATGGGCGATGCCGAGGCTGACGATTCGATGCGCAGGCGTCTTCAGAATGTCGGCACCTTCGAACGAGATCGAGCCGGCGCGTGGACGGATCAGGCCTGAGATCACCCGCATCAAGGTGGTCTTGCCGGCGCCGTTCGGGCCGATCACGCCGACAGCCTCACCGGCATTGACCTCAAGGCTGACGCCGAACAGCGCCTGGAAGCTTCCGTATCCTGCATCGACGGATTTCAGCTCGAGCATGCGCATTCCCTAACCACGTGCGCGCGCGACGGCGGCCTGCACAGCGTTGGCATCGGTGCCGAGATAGACCTCGATCACCCTCGGATCGCTCGACACCTCCGCCGGCAGGCCTTCGGAGATCTTCTCGCCGTGATCCAGCACCATGACGCGATCGACCACGCGCATCAGCACGCCCATGATGTGCTCGACCCAGATGATGGTGATGCCGAGCTCGTCGCGGATCCGGCGCAGCATGTCGGCCGCCTGCTCCATCTCGTTGTCGTCGAGCCCGCCGAGACTCTCATCGGCCAAAAGCAGCTTCGGCGCGGTCGCCAGCGCTTTCGCAAGCTCCAGCTTCTTCAGCCCCGCCGCGCCCAAGCCTTCCACGCTTGCCCTGCGATCGGTTGGCAGGCCGACCATGGCAAGCGCGCGCTCCGCGGCCTCTTCGGCATTGGCGCGGCTGAGCCGACCCTGGCCGAAATAGCCCGCCAGCGCCACGTTCTCGAAAATGGTCAGCCGGTGAAACGGTCGCGGGATCTGGAAGGTGCGACCGATGCCGCGGTTGATGATCCGATGCGGCGGCAGCCCTGCGATCTCCTCGCCTTCGAATTTGATCGAGCCCGCCGTCGGTGGGAAGGTGCCGGAGAGCATATTGAAGATCGTGCTCTTGCCCGAACCGTTCGGACCGATCAGGCCGAGGATCTCGCCCCGCGCAACCTTGAACGACACATTGTTGACGGCCTTGAACCCGCCAAACCGCTTGACCAGGCCTTCGACAACGAGCACGTGGCTTCCTTTTGTTTGGTTTGCTCGTCATTGCGAGCGCACCGCCGTCATTGCGAGGAGCGAAGCGACGAAGCAATCCGGCACGGCTGATACGGCAGACTCAGACTGGATTGCTTCGCTTTGCTCGCAATGACGGCGAGGCGCCAGCAATGAGGATTACTTGTTGCTGTACGTCGTGCCCGCCGGCAGCGGCAGCACGGCCTCGCGTTGCGCCTGGCTCTTCGGCCACACCACATACGACTTGTCGTCGATGTACTGGATGACGACCGGGAACGATCGCTCGTTCTGCCCGGCCATCTGCTGGCCCTCGCCATAGAATTTCACGCCGAAGCCGAGCATGGTCCCGCCTTCCGGCAGGTCCACTTCCAGTGCGGCCTTGCGCAAGGCTTCCGGATCGACGCCGCCGTGCTTCTTGATGGCCCGCGGCAGCACTTCCGTCATCAGTACGTAGGTGTTCGAGGCGGCCATGCCGACATGGGCCGAACGGATCGCCATGCCCGGCTTCACCTTGTCGAATTCCTCACCCACCGTCTTGATCACCGGCAGCAGCTTGGGATCCAGGCTCTTTTCGTTGGCGAGCCAGATCGAGATCGGGTCGGCGTTGAAGATATAATTTACGTCGGTGCCGAGACCTTCCTTCAGCTTCTCGTACACTCCGTAGCCGGCACCGTGGCCGACAAGCGCTGCAAACTTCAATCCCTGCTCGCGCGCCTGGCGCAACAGCAGCGTGATGTCCGGATTGTAGCCGGTGTGGAAAATCACGTCCGCCCGCGCCCGCTTCAGCTTGGTGACCAGCGAGGAAAGATCGGGCGCAGTCGCCGCATAACCTTCTTTCAGCACGACGTTGAAGCCGGCCTTCTTGGCGCCGGCCTCGTTGCCTTTCGCCACGTCGACACCATAAGCGCCGTCCTCGTGGATGATGGCCACCCGCAGGTCTTTCGGCTCCTTGCCGAGCTTTGCCTTCGAATTCTGGGCGATAAAGTCCGTGGTCATCAGCCCGAACTGGTCGCCGCTTGCCTGCGGACGGAAGACGTATTTGTAGTTCTTGTTCTCGAGCACGGCCGAGGAAATGCAGGTGGTGATCCACATGAATTTCTTCAGCTGCTCGACGCGACCGGCCACCGGCACGCACTGCGCCGAGGAGAAGAAGCCCAGCAGGACGTCGACTTTTTCCTGCTCGATCAGCCGCACCGCCTCGTTGATGGCGATGTCCGGCTTGCTCTGAGCGTCGGCATAGACCGCCTCGACCTTGTAGCCCTCGACCCCGGTCTTGACGTACTGGTCGAGCATGATCTTGGCTCCGGTATATTGCAGTTCGGAACCACCGCCGGCGAGCGGGCCGGTCAGGTCATAGATCACGCCAATCTTGATTTTTTTCTCCTGGGCCTCAGCCGAAGCCCCCGCCCCCAGCGCCGCAACCGCGGCCACGAACGCACCGAACAGTCGGGCAGTCTTACGCTTCAGCATGAAACCCTCCCCTTTATTGTGCATCGCGTTTCTTGGTTTTGTTGGTGACATCACAGGGGGAGCGCGGTTCGATGTCAAGGGACGGAAGCCGCGACATTTGCGAAGGGCGCAAGTCGAACGCCGTCCACGGGCACACGAAGCGGGCCATTCGTCGAACGGCAACGCGAACGAACTTGGGCGCGCCACCCATCAAAATCATCGCATTATAGGCGAAGTCTTTGAATTTGTTCCCAAACAGCTCCTCTTGCCATCGGCTCGCCGCCCGCCACATGATTCATATGGACAAGCCATCTGACATGCTGCGTCAGAACGCGGAGAACTGCCTGGAGCTTTCCGAGAAGGCTGCGAGCGAGCCTTCGAGCCGGCGGTATCAACGGATGGCTGAGGCATGGAATGCCCTCGCCGACGAGCAGGACTGGCTTGACGGCGAAGTTCCGCCAATCGCTGCGCCTGATTTGAAAGGCGCGGCTATCCCTGCCGCACCGAAGCCCGATGTGAGCTGAGCTTCCCGTTTGCTCCAAATTATGCGCCGCCGGAGCGTTGCATCACGGCAACACTCGGAAGATTCAACAGCGCCGCCACGCGCGACATCTCGTCGAATCGCCAGATCTCACGTCTGCTTGAAGCGCCGAAACATCACGGGGCCGCCGACGTTCGTTCGGGACTGGAGGGCGAAGTTATGTGGGCACTGTTTGCAGACGGAAAACAAATCAGCCGTGCATTTCAAACCGAAAAGGAAGCATGGCATCTCGCACGCAAGAGTTCCTTGATCGACGACGGAAGACTGCCGAAGGGGTTTGAAATTCGTCAGATCCAGATGAAGGAACGAACTCACGCAGCGTGAGCTCTTCGCTCGAACGCGCATTGTCCCTGCAGCTCGGCGAATGCCAACTCCTGTGCAGGATGCACAGAAGAACGCTATACTGCTGGACAGCGCAAACGAGCGGCCTCGACCGCGGATCCGTTGGGCTCCGCGGTCAGCTTTCGCCATGTCCGAAAAACCAAATGCCAGCGAAGAAGCTTACGCTGTCTTAGCTATCGTCCGTCTGCGGCTTGCCCCATTTGGCAATGTCGACAAATCCATCCGGATTGTCGCCGTCGGCGGACGGAACGGCTTTGGTCTCACAATCCCGTTCCTGCTGAAGTCGTCGCATCTGTGCGGACCATCTCGATTCGATCCGCTGTTGGATATCAAGCGGCAAGTCTGACGCGCCCATTCTGAACCCCCAAAGTTCAAGAAGAATCACAATTGAGCGCCCGCATGCTGGCGGAAGTTTGATTCGTCTGTGCACATTGCAATTTTCGTTGCGGAAAATGTCATCACTTCGTTACACCGCGCGCTGGAACCGGCGAACGTTATCTGCAGAAAACAACTATTCATGACAGTCGTTTGGCAGCAAACGTTACAGTGTCGCCGAAGGCCGGCACCGCAATTCACAAGCTACGGCGAGTGCGGAAGCTCACGGATCTTGATGAAATACTGCACCGACGCGTCGGCAGCGACCGCCAAGCCGTCCGGGTCGACGAGTGCCCATGCGATCGCCGCAACCGCGACCGCCATCAATAGAGCAATGATTGCCGCCTGCCATTCAGGCATCTGGCGGCTTTCCCCTTCGTCCCACATTCGCTTCCCGATACCGATACAAAAACTGCCGGAAATGACCGGCATATCGTCGTCGAGCCAGCATCCGTCGCCGCCCCTCCCGGGACATCATCCATTCGGATGATGTCCGCAGTCGCTCGGTTGGACGCGCGGGACGTTGCGTCACACCTCACGTTCGAACGAGGCGCAACTGCATTCACATGAACTGAAATCACGAAGCTGATGTAGGCGCTTAGCCTTGCAGACCGATTGCGCGCGGTGCGTTGCCAACGGCGTGATGCTCGCCGTCACCAATCCACAAGCAGAAGAGCGCCGCCCAGCACGACGAGGGCCAAGCCGGGCCAGTTCTCCTTCAGACTGAATCCGGCTCCGGGCCTCGAGGGCTCCAAAGTGGGTTCTGCAGCGGAGGTGCGTCTGAGATCACTCAGCCGTCCGCGCCAGATCGGCGGGGTCGCCAGAAGCACCAAACCGCCCAGAACCAACAACGCGCCAAGCAAGGTGACTGCCATGGGTGCCTCCACGGCGAGAGCAGTCGGGATCACGACTCTTAAACTTGGCTGGAGGAAACTTTGTTCCTCCAGATGCCTCATTCCGGTCGATATCGCCAGGCGTCGGCCTTCTGCGTGGCTTCCTCGTCAATCGTCCACTGTGGCAGCGAAAGACCGGGGGCAACGTCTGAAAACACCATGCGCACACGGGTACCAATGCCGACACGGCTGACATCCTTGCGCGGCGCGAGCACACCGTCCGCCGTCGCAAGGTTGCCGATCACGCGCAAGCCTTCGTCAGGCGTCGGCTTGCCGCTCTGCGTATCGAGTTCGACCAGCAGGATCAGATAAGGCACGTACGGCTTGAACGCCGGCTGGATGGCGTGATGCACCTCCGTATAGGAGTGCACCGTTCCTTTGCCTTCCACCGGCACCCAATCCGATCTTTCGTCCGTGCACCATGGACAGGCCGTCGCCGGAGGATAGCGAAACAGATGACAGCCGCAGCAGCGCTGCAGGTGGAAGTCGTGCTTCGCACAGTGGGCGAAATAGTCGAGATTCTCCTTGTCGAGCTCGTTGATCTCGAGCGGCATTCCCAAGTATTCGGCGGAGATCATATCCTCATCCTATCGTGTCTGCTTCACCTTTCCCCGCTCTTTCGCGGGGAGACGTGAAGGACGGCTCCTTGTGCTTTGCTCGCGATGACACTTGACGCGTTCATCCCCGCCGCATCACGAGCGCCGAGCCGGTGCCAGGCATCGCCCAGCCCATGTTCGCGCTCACCTCGGCGTCCTTGACCTGGCGGCAACCACCTTCGCGATAGTCGTAGGTGTGCCGGCGCTTGCCGTCCGGACCGATCGGGCACGAGTCGTCCGCATCATGGCGCAACTGGCGGACATTCTCGATCACCATGGCGATGCCGTGGGTGTAGCCTTCGCACAGGTGACCGCCGCTGGTGTTGTTCGGGCGCTTGCCGCCGAGCTTGATCGTGCCGTCACTGACGTAAGCGCCGCCCTCCCCCTTCTTGCAGAAGCCGTAATCCTCGAGCTGCAGCATGGTCGTGAAGGTGAACGCGTCGTACGACCCGGTCAGGTCGACATCTTCCGGCCCGACGCCCGCGTTCGGCCAGAGAATCTCCTTGGCGTAATGGCCGGCGACGGTCGAGATGGGCCCTGTCTGATAATGCATGTCCACGCGCGGCTTGCAGCAGCGGCCGACGACGCCCCGGATCAGCACCGGATGGTGCTGCAGATCACGCGCCCGCTCGGCGCTGGTGACGATGATGGCGTTGGCATTGTCGGTCTCGACGCAGCAGTCGAGCAGATGCAGCGGCTTGCAAATCATGCGGCTGGTGACGACGTCCTCGACCGTCACGCGCTTCTTATAGAGCGCCTTCGGATTGTTGGATGCATGGTGGCTGTGTGCGACGCGGACGGCGGCCACCTGCTCTGCCGTCGTGCCATAGTCGTACATGTGCCGCATGAACGATGGGGCGAACATCTGCCCGGCACTCTGCCAGCCATAGCTTCGCGAATGCAACATGTCGCCCGAGACCGGCGCCGCCGCGCGCGCGCCGGTGCCGCCGATGCGAACCTGGCTGAAGCCGTTCATCGAACGGAAGATGACGACTGTCTTGCACATGCCGGCTTCGATCACGCCGATAGCGATGCCGATCAGCGCCTCGGTGGACGATCCGCCGCCGAACACATCCATGTAGAAGTTGAGGCGGATGCCCAGATCTCCCGCAACGAAGGGCGAGAACACGGAATCGTTCGACTGATACGACAGCATGCCGTCGATGTCGGACGCCTTCAGCCCGGCGTCGGCCATCGCCGCCTTCACCGCATGTGTCGCCATAGCACGTGTGGATTTGGCGCGCGTGGTCTGCGTCGATCCGCGCGTGTAGTCGGTCTCGCCGACGCCGACGATGGCATATTTGTCACGCAGAAATTTCGGCGTAGTAGCGTCGACGTTGTCAGGCATCGGCATGACGCGCCCCTCCCGTTTTCTTCATCGTTGCCATTCAGCGTATCGGCGAAACAATCCGCGCGGCAAGTCTCCGTCACGCAGCTCTGGATTGCTTGTCTCAACGCGCCAATGACGCAGTGCAGTGAAACAGGCGGCGCGAAAACGCAGCCTTGCCCGCTCTACCGGAGCGTTGCAAACTCTCGGTCAAACGCTGTCGGAGCCTGCCCATGGACCGCCGCACCATTCTCGCGTCGATCGCGACTGCGCCGCTCTGGCAACTCGGTCTCGGGTCGTCCCGACCGGCGCGTGCGCAGGCGGAATGGCCTACCCGCAACATCACGATCATCGTGCCGTTTCCCGCGGGCGGCCAGGCCGATCTCGCCGCACGGCCGGTGGCGCTGGCGCTGGAACGACAGCTTGGAAAGCCGGTGCTCGTTGACAATCGTGCAGGCGGCGCCGGCGGGTCGATCGGCAACGCGCAGGCCGCACGCGCAGACGCCGACGGCCATACACTTCTGATGACGTTATCCTCCCTGGCGGTCCTTCCCGAGTCCGACCGGCTCTTCGGCCGGCCTGTCGCTTATGAAGTCTCCGACTTTGCGCCGGTGGCTCGCGTCCTCGCCGATCCGACCTTGCTTGCCGTTCCGGCAGCCGCACCGTGGCGGACCGTGCAGGATCTGGTCGACGACGCGACGAAACGCCCAGGGCAGATTCCTTACGGATCATCGGGACCGTACGGCACGCTGCACATCGCGATGGAGATGTTCGCCGCAAGCGCAGGCATCAAATTGCAGCACGTGCCGTACCGTGGTGCCGCGCCGGCGTTGACCGGGCTGCTTTCCGGCACGGTTCAGGCGCTTGCGTCAGCTCCCGGCGTACTGAAGCAGCAGGTCGACGACGGAAAGATCCGCGTACTCGCCAACTGGGGCGCCGAGCGCATTCCCTCGTTTCCGGATCTGCCGACCTTTAAGGAACTCGGATACAAGGACGTCGAGTTCTACATCTGGGCAGGCCTCTTCGCGCAGCGGGCGACGCCCGAGCCGGTCATGACCAAGCTCCGCGCCGCGATGCGCGAAGCGGTGAAGGTCCCGGATGTGGTAAAAACGTTTGAAGCGGCGGGTAGCCCCGTCGCCTACCTCGACACGCCGGAATTCTCTGCATTCGTCGATGCGGACAGCGCCCGTCTGATCGCTGCGGTCAAGAAGATCGGCAAGGTGGGGTGAGAGCTTGCGAGCCTGTAGCTGGCATGAGCGAAACGATATGCGGGGACACCCGGCGGAGATTCAGACCCGGCGTCGCTGCGCTCGGCCGGGCTACGGTTTGAGGTTGCGTCAAGCCGCTGCGGCCACGATGCCGGGACGCGGAGTTGCGGTGTGCTCCTTCAGCACCGTACCCGTGCCATCGACCTCTTTCAGCACCACGTCGTAGGTCCAGAGGTCGGCGAGATTCTGCAGAACCATCTTCAAGTCGGCCTCGTTCAGGAGCGAGCCTCTGACGACGGCATGACGGAGCTCGAGCCGGCGATCGCCGGCAAGGTCGACGTCCACCACCTCGATGTTCGGATCGATGACGCCGACGTCGTATTGGCGCGACAACTCGCGGCGGATGCGACGGAAACCGCGCTCGTCATGGATCGCATCGACGCGGATGCCCTCCGTGACGGCCGGATCGTCATGCAGATGGAACATCCGCATGCTGCGCATCAGCCGCGGTGACAGGAACTGGCTGATGAAGCTCTCGTCGCGATAGTTCGCCCAAACCTCGCGCAACACTGCCGGCGCGTCGCCCGTGCCTGCGATGTCCGGAAACCATTCCCGATCCTCGTCATCGGGCTCGGTGACGATCCGCTCGATATCGCGCATCATCGAAAAGCCGAGCGCGTACGGATTGAACCCGGAGAAATGCGGATTGTCGAAATCCGGCTGAAACACGACGTTGGTGTGGGACTGCAGGAACTCGAGGAAGTTTCCATCGGAGATCCGCCGCTGCTCGTGCAGACGGTTGATGATGCGATAGTGCACCCAGGTCGCCGTCCCCTCGTTCATCACCTTGGTCTGCCCCTGGGGATAGAAATACTGGGCGATGTGCCGGACGATCCGCAGCAGCTCCCGCTGCCACTGCTGCAGCCGCGGCGCAGATTTCTCGAGAAAATAGAGCATGTTCTCCTGCGGCAGGCCGAGCAGTGCACGGCGCTTATCGCCACTCAGCTCTGACGCGCTCTTCGACGGGCCGCTCGGGACCGTGCGCCACAGGTCATTGAAGACGGTCTCGGCATGCTCGCGCCGCTCCAGCGCCCGCTTCTCCTCCGAGCGCAGATCGAGCTTCTTGTTGCCGGGATAGCGGAACACACCGTGCGACATCAACGAATGCGCCGCATCCAGCGTCCGTTCCACCGCCGCGTGGCCGTGCCGCTCCTCGCATTGCGCCACATAGGTCTTGGCGAACTCAAGGTAGTCGAGGATGCCGTCGGCGTCTGTCCACTGCCGGAACAGGTAGTTGTTCTTGAAGAAGTGGTTGTGACCGAAGGCGGCGTGCGCGATGACCAGCGTCTGCATCATCGCGGTGTTCTCCTCCATCAGGTAGGAGATGCACGGCGAGGAATTGATGACGATCTCATACGCCAATCCCATCAAACCCTTGCGGTAGAAGGCCTCCTGATGGGCGAAGTGCTTGCCGAACGACCAGTGCTTGTAGAACAGCGGCATGCCGACCGACGAATACGCGTCGAGCATCTGCTCGGACGTGATCACCTCGATCTGGTTCGGATAGATATCGAGCCCGAGATCCTTTCGCGCGATCTCGTCGCAGGCTTCGTGAATGCGCCGCAACGTCGAGAAATCCCAGTCGGCGCCCCGGAAGAGCGGCTCGAAGTCCGTCATGGCGCAACCCTCTCCTGGTTCTGGCGCCGATGGAACAGCTCGTGGAACACCGGATAGATCTGGCTGCGCTCGGCGACCCGCCGCATCGACAGCGTGGCACCGTTTGTCCGCAGCCGCTCGTACAACGTCCACAACGACGAGTCGGGCATTTCGTCGAACACGCTGACGGTCGCTTCCGAGACTTCGAGATAGGCGAAGAACTGCGTCACCGGCAGGATCATCTCGGTCAGAAGCTGACCGGTCAGCTCGGAGTCCGCATGCAGGTTGTCGCCGTCGGAGGCCTGGGCCGCGTAGATGTTCCAGTCACTCGGACGATAGCGGTCGCGCACGATTTCGTTCATGGCTGCGAGCGCGGATGAGACCAGCGTGCCGCCTGATGCGGGGCCGTGAAAGAACGTCTCCTCGTCGACTTCCTCGGCCTTGTCCGTGTGACGGATGAAGACAATGTCGACATGCCGGTAGCGCCGGGTGAGGAACACGTACAGCAGCATGTAGAAGCGCTTCGCGAGATCCTTCATATGCTCGGACATCGAGCCCGAAACGTCCATCAGGCAGAACATCACCGCCTGGGCGACCGGCTTCGGCATCGTCTCGAAGCGGCGATAACGGATGTCGATCGGATCGATATAGGGGATCCGCTTCATCTTCGCCTTCAGCGTCTCGATCTCCTCCAGCAATTTGGCGCGGTACTCACCGCTGGCAGCAGCAGCCTCCGCTTCCAGCTCCTCGAGGGTCCGTGCGCGCGGGCGCCGCAGCGCCACGCGGCGTGCCATCGCGATCTGCATGGTGCGGTTGATCGAGATGTTGGCAGGCGAGCCGGATGTCGTGTAGCCGGCGCGTTGGATGCCTTCGCCTTCGGTCGAGGCAAGTCTGCGCTTGGCGAGGTCCGGAAGCTCGAGATCATCGAGAAACATGTCGATGAATTCTTCCCGGCTCAGCACGAAGCGGAATGCGTCTTCGCTATCGCCGGTGCCGGCTTGCCTCGCTTTGCCGCCGCCACCCTCGCCCGAGCGCGGCAGCATGTCGCCTTCGATGAACTTCTTGTTGCCGGGAAGCACCATGTCGCGCGTGCCGCCCTCTCGGCGGAAGCGCGGCTCGTTCATCCCATCGAGCGGGATGGCGACTTCGCCGCCCTCAAGCACATCCTTGATGTCGCGGCTCTGCGACGACTTCTTGACTGCGCTCTGCACCAACGCCTTGGCGCGGCGCAGGAACCTTTGTCGATTCTCGAGGCTCTTGCCGCTGGGATTTAGCCGCCGATCGACAATGTACATGTCTAATCTACCCTACAAATCGTCATTGCGAGCGAAGCGAAGCAATCCAGTCGGCAGTTGCG
Organism: Bradyrhizobium sp. LHD-71; assembly: GCF_031157255.1. Classification (GTDB taxonomy): domain Bacteria; phylum Pseudomonadota; class Alphaproteobacteria; order Rhizobiales; family Xanthobacteraceae; genus P52-10. The sequence goes on from NZ_JAVIFX010000031.1 coordinate 34,285, forward strand.
ACAGATGCAGCGCTGGATTGCTTCGTCGCTTCGCTCCTCGCAATGACATCAACTTGCCTGCTTCACGCGCATGTACCACTCGACGAGGCGGCGGACCTGACGCTCGGTGTAGCCGCGCTCGACCATCCGCACGACAAACTCGCCGTGTTTCTTCTCGGTCTCGCCGTCCTTCTTCGATCCGAACGAGATCACCGGAAGCAGGTCCTCCACCTGGGAGAAGATACGCTTTTCGATGACTTCGCGAACCTTCTCATAGCTGGTCCATGCCGGATTCTTGCCCCCATTGTGGGCGCGTGAGCGGAGCGAGAATTTCACGACTTCGTTGCGGAAGTCTTTCGGATTAGCGATCCCGGCCGGCTTCTCGATCTTGGTCAGCTCCTGATTGAGCAGGTCGCGGTCGAGCATCTGGCCGGTGTCCGGATCCTTGAAATCCTGATCCTCGATCCATGCGTCCGCATAGTCGACGTAACGGTCGAACAGGTTCTGGCCGTAGTCGGCGTAGGATTCCAGATAGGCTTTCTGGATCTCGTGACCGATGAACTCGGCATAGCGCGGCGCGAGCTCGGCCTTGATGAACTCGAGATAGCGCTTCTCGGTCTCCTCACCGACCTGCTCCCGGCGGATCGCGTGCTCCAGATTGTACATCAGGTGCACAGGATCGGCGCCGACCTCAGCGGTGTCGTGGTTGAAGGTCGCAGCCAGCACCTTAAAGGCAAAACGGGTGGAAACGCCGTCCATGCCTTCGTCCACGCCTGCGGCGTCCTTGTACTCCTGAACGCTGCGAGCCTTGGGATCGGTCTCCTTCAGGTTCTCACCATCATAGACCCGCATCTTCGCGTAGATAGTGGAGTTCTCGTGTTTGCGCAGGCGCGACATCACCGAGAACCGCGCCAGCGTCTCCAGCGTGGCAGGCGCGCAAGGCGCACTTGCAAGCTCGGAGTTCAGGATCAGCTTGTCGTAGATCTTCTGCTCCTCGGTCACGCGCAGACAGTACGGGACCTTGATCACGCAGATACGATCGATGAATGCCTCATTGTTCTTGTTGGCCTTGAAGCTCTGCCACTCCGCTTCGTTGGAGTGCGCGAGCACGATGCCGGTGAACGGGATCGCACCGATGTTTTCGGTACCGATGTAGTTGCCTTCCTGCGTCGCCGTCAGAAGCGGATGCAACATCTTGATCGGCGCCTTGAACATCTCGACGAATTCGAGAATGCCCTGATTGGCGCGATTCAGCCCGCCGGAGTAGCTGTAGGCGTCCGGATCGTTCTGCGCGAACACTTCAAGCTTGCGGATATCAACTTTGCCGACCAGCGAGGAGATGTCCTGGTTGTTCTCGTCACCGGGTTCGGTCTTGGCGATCGCGATCTGTCGCAGGCGCGAGGGTTGGAGACGGGCGACGCGGAAGCGAGAGATGTCGCCGCCGAAAGATTCGAGCCGCTTGTAGCACCACGGACTCATCAGGCCGGTCAGCCGCCGGCGCGGGATGCCATATTTCTCCTCGATCATCGGGCCGAGCGTCTCTGCGTCGAACAGGCTCAGCGGCGACTCGAACACCGGGCTCAGTTCATCGCCGGCCTTCAGCACATAGATCGGATGAACTTCCATCAGCGACTTCAGCCGCTCGGCGAGCGACGACTTGCCGCCGCCGACCGGACCGAGCAGGTAGAGGATCTGCTTGCGCTCTTCTAGGCCCTGCGCGGCGTGACGGAAGAAGGAAACGATCCGCTCGATCGTCTCTTCCATGCCGTAGAATGTCGAGAACGCTGGATACCTGCGAATAGTCCGATTCAAAAAGATACGGCCAAGGCGTGGGTCCCTGGCCGTATCGATCAATTCAGGCTCTCCGATCGCTGCAAGCAGGCGTTCAGCGCTATTGGCGTATCGCATTGGATCGTCACGACACGATTCCAGATATTCCGCCATCGACATGTCGACTTCGCTCCGCGCCTCGAAGGTGCGCGCGAAGGCGTTGAACAGAGCATCGTTGTACATGTCTATCTCCGTATCCGTCAGCCGTCCTGCTGATCCGCGGAGAACACTCGCTCAGTATTAAAGCTAGGTGCCCAGCCTTCGAAATCGAATCAGCATCAGCACAGTGAACCGTACCACACGCCCTGCGGTTCCCACTTGCAATGCAAAATGCAGGCATCGAGTGATCTAAAGGCAAGCAACCGCACAGCGTGTAAGCGAGTTGACTCAATCCGGCTCCATTTTTGGCGAATTGGCCACAAGTGTTGCCTTTGCGCCACCGTCAGTGTCTGACGTGCAACCCGGGAAGCATTTTGCCACAGCATTCGCCAACCGGGCGTACGACATAAGTTGGACATCTGACGACGGACATAAGTTCACCGGCCGCGCAATGACAGGCTGTTGCTGCCAGCCGCGACAACCGGGCGGCTCTGTAAGGCCACCTACCGGTCTCGCCGGGCGCCGATTACTCGCGACGAAGCGGCCTATGCCGCCTGTTTGCTCTGGTTCGCCGCCGCCAACACCATGCCCGCGCACTTCTCGCCAATCATGATCGACGGCGCGTTGGTGTTACCGCTCGTCAACGTCGGCATGATCGAGGCGTCGGCAATGCGCAAGTTCACGATTCCGTGCACGCGCAGCTCCGAATCCACCACCGCCATCGGGTCGGAGCCCATCTTGCAGGTGCCAACCGGATGATAGGTGGTTTCGGCGGTGCGCCTCACCCAGTCCAGCAGTTCGTCGTCGGACCGCAGGGCCGCGCCGGGCGAAATTTCTTCGCCGGTAATTTCCTTGAGCGGCGAAGCGGCCATCAACTCGCGGCCCTTGCGGATCGCTGCAAGCAGCCCGGCACGATCGTGCTCGGTCGACAGGAAATTGAAACGGATCGCCGGTGGCTCGGCGGGGTCCTTCGATTTGATGTGGATCGATCCGGTGCTCTCGGGCCGCAGCACGTTCACATTCATGGTGATGCCCTTCAGCCTCGGCGAAACGAGCCGCTCGCGGCCGATCATCTCGTAGATGAACGGCAGGATCGATACCGTCGCATCCGGCGTCTCGAGACCAGGACGTGTGCGGAAATACATGCGGATCGGCACCGACGTCGAGGCGAGAAAACCGTCGCGGAAGAGCGCATATTTCACCGCCTCGCGCGCAAGCCGCCAGCCGCGGGCGTTGTCGTTGAAAGTAAGGTTCTTCTCGCGGATCGCGAACTTCACACGAGGCGAATAATGGTCGCGCAGATTCTCACCTACGCCGCGCAGCTCGTGCACGGGTTGAATGTCCAGCGAACGCAGGAGGTCGGCCTGGCCGATACCCGACAGTTCCAAAAGCTTCGGCGAGTTGATCGAGCCGCCGCAGACGATCACCTCGCGCAAGGCGCGCGCCTCTTTGACCAGGCGACCGACCGAATACCGCACGCCGACACAACGCCTGCCTTCGAGGATCAACGACTGGGCCAGCGCGCCTTGCGCGACCGTCAGGTTTCTCCGTCTGCGCGCCGGATCGAGATAGCAAAAAGCCGTGCTCTGACGTCGCCCCTTGGCGATCGTCACCTGCGACATGCTGATGCCTTCCTGGGTCTCGCCGTTCTGGTCTTCGTTGTACGGCAGGCCGACGTTCTCCGCGGCAGCGATGATCTTCTCGAGCAGAGGCACCTTGTGACGCGGCGTGTGGGTGACGCGCAGGATGCCCTCGCGGCCGCGATACTTGTCGGAGCCGCCATCGAAGCGCTCCATCTTCTTGAAGATCGGCAGCACGTCCTGATAGCTCCAGCCCCGATTGCCGAGCTGCGCCCAGTGGTCGTAGTCCTGCGCCTGACCGCGAATGAAAACCATGCCGTTGATCGACGAAGAGCCGCCGAGCATTTTGCCGCGCGGCACCTCGATGCGCCGTCCGGCGGAACCTTCGTCGGGTTCCGAAGTGTAGCACCAGTTGACGGCGGGATTGTCGATCATCTTGGCGACGCCGACTGGCACCCGAGACCACAGAAAGCCCGATCCCTCGGTTCCTGCCTCCAGCAGCAACACTTTATATACGCCGTTCTCAGTAAGGCGGCTGGCAACCACCGCACCCGCCGAACCTGCACCGACGACGATGAAATCATAGACGGCGTCATTCGACATGGCGGTGTTTCCTCTTCTTGTGTTTTGAAGGGATCAGTAAAACCTGTGGGTAAGCATAATGGCAAGATGCTTGCCGTCATGGCGTCCCCGGCGCCACGCTTCGGGCTACGCCGGGCACAGGAATACGATCTAGGCCGCTCTTACGGGCGGTTGATTTATGATGACGCGCTACTCAGCCGCACTGGCCTTGGCCGGATCGCCGGCGCGCGGGGCGCGCTTGTCGAAATGCGCACGGATATTCTCAGGAAGCGTGTTGGGATCGATCGCCGCGCCATGAACCAGCACGCGATGGGCGTGGCCGAGCTGGTGCACGGCAAACGCATGCTGCATCGACACGCGGCGACCCTGAACGTCCTGGGTGTGATTGATCGTCGCCTTGGTCATGTTCAGCGTCCAGGAGGTGTGCGTGCACAGCTTCTCGGCCAGATCCAGCGTGAACGCCTCGAGCTCGGCGCGCGGCACGACCTCGTTCACCATGCCGTACTGCTCCGCCTTCGCCGCCGACAGTTCGCCGGTCAACATCCACTGCTTGGCGCGACGCGGGCCGATCTCCCAAGGATAAGCCCAGAATTCGACACCGCTGCCACCCATTTTGGTCGAGGTGCAGATGAACTTCGCATCGTCGCTGGCGACGATGATGTCGGAACACCAGGCGAGCATCAGCCCGCCGGTGACGCACTTGCCCTGAACCTGTGCGATGATCGGCTTGGAAAGGTTGCGCCAGCGCTCGGTGATCTCAAGATAGATCTCCATCTCGCGCGAGTATCGCCCTTCCGCGCCCGGCATGTCGAAATTCGCCCAGGTGCCGACGATCGGGAAGTCGCGCCAGGTCTTGTCGCCGTCGCCCGACAAGTCGTGACCGGACGAAAAATGCTCGCCCACGGCCGCAAGCACGATCACCTTGACGTGCGGCTGCTGCACGGCAAAATCGAACGCGCTGTTGATGTCATATGTCATCTGCATGTTCTGCGCGTTGCGCTTCTCCGGCCGGTTGAGCGTGACGCGCGCGACGCCGCTTCGCGGCTCGTCGTAGATCACGGTCTCGAATGTCGGGAATTTGCTGTCTGGTTTGGCCATGAGCTGCTCCGGCTGTTTATTGCTTGTTGCCCGTCGTTCGTGAGGTGTCTGCAGCAGATCAGGTTTTGCGCCTGATTTCCATCAGCTCACCCCGCGAAACCGCATAAGGGGATGCCGAGATTCCGGCAGCGGCCTTGGCAAGTCAACCGCATTGGCCTCTAATATCAAAATGACCGAACTCGCCAGCCTCTCTGCCCTCGCACTGATCGCACTCTTCAAGAAAAAGTCGCTCTCGCCGGTCGAATATTTCGACTGGCTCGGGCAGCATGTTGCCGCCTGGGAGCCCTCGGTGCAGGCGCTCTATCTGTACAGGCCGGAGGTCGGACGCGCCGAAGCCGAGGCATCCGCCGCGCGCTGGAGCAAGGGCGTGCCGAAGGGCCCGCTCGACGGCATACCCGTTACGGTGAAGGAGATCATCGCGACGGCAGGCGATCCGATTCCGTTCGGTTCCGCGGCGACGCAGCTCGTCCCCGCAGCCGACGACGCCCCTTCGGTGAAGCGGTTGCGCGAGGACGGCGCCATCATCTTCGCCAAGACCACCTGCCCCGATTACGGCATGTTGTCCTCGGGCATCTCCAGCTTTCATCCGACCACGCGCAACCCCTGGGACCTGAGCAAGAACCCGGGCGGATCGAGCTCAGGCGCAGGGGCTGCCGGGGCCGCGGGCTACGGACCGCTGCATCTCGGCACCGATATCGGCGGATCGATCCGCCTGCCGGCGGCCTGGTGTGCGCTGTTCGGACTGAAACCGTCGTTCGGACGCGTGCCACTCGATCCGTTCTATCTCGGCCGCGCGGCCGGGCCGATGACCCGCACGGTGGACGATGCCGCGTTGATGATGGCGACGATCTCGCGGTTTGATCCCCGGGACGGGATGAGCCTGCCGCCCGCCAGCATCGACTGGTTTGACCTGGCGGCGGATGTGAAAAACTTGCGCATCGGACTGCTGCTGGATGCCGGTTGCGGCATGCCTGTGGAGCGCGAGGTGCGCGAGGCGATTGTCGCGGCGGCGAAGGTCTTCGAGCAGGCTGGAGCGACCATCGTTGAGGTTCGGCCGGTCATGACGCGCGAGATGCTCGACGGCGTCGATACCTTTTTCCGCGCGCGCTCCTGGGCGGATTTCGAGAGCTATACGCCGCAAGCTCGCGCGAAGATCCTTCCCTACATCCTGACCTGGGCGGAGAAAGGCGCGAAGATGTCGGCGGCCGCCGCGATCCGCGGCTACAACCAGACCAACGAAATTCGGAAAAGCGCGGCGCGGCTCTTTCAGAGCGCCGACATCGTGCTGTCGCCGACGGCGCCGGTTGCCGCATTTCCGGCCGAGTGGCCCTCGCCGCTCAACGATCCGGAACGCCCGTTCGAGCATATCGTCTTCACGGTGCCGTGGAACATGGCCGAGAACCCGGCCGCCTCGATCAATTGCGGCTTCACGCAGGCCGGGATGCCGATCGGCCTGCAAATCATCGGTCCGCGCTTTTCCGACCTGGCCGTGATGCGGATGGCCAAGTTCTACGAAAGCTTGCGCGGCCCGATAACCAACTGGCCGCAGGTGACATGAGGCGCCTGCGCCCGTCATTGCGAGCGAAGCGAAGCAATCCAGCCGCGCGCCGAAGCGCGCAACAACAGAAGCGGCATCTGCGTCTGGCTCAGACTGGATTGCTTCGTCGCTGACGCTCCTCGCAATGACGTCAAAGTTCCTTCGCACGCCAGCAGCGGACCAGATGTTCGTCGCGGTGGCGCTCGAGCGCCGGCAGAGGCTCGCGACGACACGGGTCCTCGACATACCGGCAGCGCGGGCTGAAAGCGCAGCCGTCCGGCGGCTTGAGGGGATTGGGCAGTTCGCCCTTCGCGCGCACGAACGGCACGCGGAGAAGCGGATCGGGAATGGCGGCAATCAGCGCCCGCGTATAGGGATGCGCCGGGCGCTCGAAGATCTCCCGCCAAGGTCCGGTCTCGACGATGCGGCCAAGGTACATGACCGCGACCCGGTCGCTCATATGCTCGACCACGCCGAGGTCGTGGCTGATCATGATGTAGGAAAGGCCGAGGGTCTCCTTCAGCTCCAGCAGCAGATTGATGATCTGCGCACGGATCGACACGTCCAGCGCCGAGACCGGCTCGTCGCAGACGACGATCTTCGGGTTGAGGATCAGGGCACGCGCGATGCCGATGCGCTGACGCTGCCCCCCGGAGAATTCGTGCGGGTAACGATCCGCATGTTCGGCGCGCAGGCCGACGTGCGCGAGCATTGTCGCGACGCGATCGTCGATCTCGCTCCGGGCGCGCACACCATGCAGACGCAAGGGATCCTCCAGCGTCCGCCGCACCGTCTGTCGCGGGTTGAGCGACGCATACGGATCTTGAAAAACGATCTGCGCCGTACGCGCCAGCGCTTTCCGGTCAATCGAGCCGCCGGCGGTCACCGCCTCCCCGTCGAGCTCGATGCTGCCGCTGCTCGGCGCCTGCAGGCCGACGATCGAGAGGGCGACGGTCGATTTCCCGCAGCCGGATTCGCCGACAAGGCCGAGGCATTCGCCGCGCTTGAGTTCGAGATCGACGCCGTCGACCGCCCGCAGCACGCGGGGCTTGCCGAGCAGACCGCCACTCAGGTGAAAATGCACGCGGAGGTCCCGCACCCGAAGGATGACGTCGGCGGCGGCGGATGACGCAGAGTCAGCCATGATGATGACACCTGACAAGGCCGCCCGCATCCAGCAGGTCCACCGCTGGCTCAACCGTGCGACAGACGTCGGTCACCCGAACGCAACGCGGATTGAACCGGCAGCCATGCGGGAAGCTTGTGATTGCCGGCACGACACCCTTGATCTCCTGCAAACGGCTCTGACCGTGCGCGGCGCGGCTGCCGAGCCGCGGCAACGAGCCGACGAGGCCGCGGGTATAGGGATGCGCGGGGTTGCGGAAGATATCGTCCGAGCTCTGCTCTTCGACGATGCGGCCGGCATACATCACGGCGACGCGGCGGCAGACATTGGCGACGAGGCCAAGATCATGACTGATCATCAGCACCGCCGTCCCCTTGGCAGCGCACAGGTCGCGCATCAATTCGATGATCTCGGCCTGCACGGTAACGTCGAGCGCGGTCGTCGGCTCGTCGGCAATCAGCAGGTCAGGCCCGCAGGCGAGCGCAATGGCGATCATGACACGCTGGCGCATGCCGCCCGAGAGCTGGTAGGGAAAATCCTTCACCCGCCGCTCGGGCGCAGGCACACGCACGCTCGCCAGCGCTTCGATCGCCAGCCGATTTGCCTCACGCCAGCTCTTGCCCTTGTGCAAAACGAACATCTCGGCGATCTGCCGGCCTACGGGCGAGACCGGGTTAAGCGCTGTCATCGGCTCCTGGAAGATCATGGCAATGCGATCGCCGCGCAGCTCGCGCTGCCGCGCCGGCGAAAGGTTCTGAATTTCGCGGCCCTCAAAGCGGATCCTGCCGGCGCCGATCGACAGCGGATGGCGCAGCAGGCCGATCAAGGCGAGCGCCGTGATGCTCTTGCCGCAGCCGGATTCGCCGACCAGGCCGAAGGTCTCGCCACGATCGATACGGAAGGAGATGCCGTCGGCTGCAGCCACGCGCCGGCCCTGGACGTCGAGATCGATGCGCAAATCGTCGACTTCGATCAGCGGCACCGCCGTCATACGCGCGTACTCCGCGACTGAGGATCAAGAATGTCGCGCAGGCCGTCGCCGAGCAGGTTCAGGCCAAGCACCGTCAGGAAGATTGCGAGGCCCGGGAAAATCGACAGCCACGGCGCGGTCGTAATCTGGTCGCGCGCCTCCGACAACATGCTGCCCCAGCTCGGATAGGGTGGACGGACGCCAAGACCGAGGAACGAAAGCGAGGCTTCGGCGAGTACCGCGCTGCCAAGACCCAGCGTACCGATGACGATGATGGGCCCGAGCATGTTAGGCAACAGCTGCGTGACCATGATGCGCAGGTTACCGTACCCCAGCACCTTGGCCGCCTGCACATATCCCTGGCTCTTGAGCGACAGCGCCGATGCCCGGGCGATCCGGCAACTGAACGACCAGTTGGTAAGCCCGAGCGCGATCAGAAGGCTGGTCAGGCCCGGTCCCAGGACGGCCATGATCGCGAGCGCAAAGATCAACGAGGGGATCGCCAGCATGAGATTGGTCAGGCCGTTGACGAAGTCATCCCACCAGCCGCCGAGATATCCGGCCGTCAGTCCCAGGCTCACGCCGATGAACGTGTTGATGAGCTGCGAGACGATGCCGACGGTAAGCGAGATCCGCGCACCGTGCACGACGCGGGAATAAATATCCCGTCCCTGCGCATCGGTGCCGAACCACCACGTCCAGCTTGGCGGCTCTTCGGCGTTCAACAGGTTCGCGTCCATCACCGGATCGGTGTGCGCGAGCCATGGCGCGAACAGGCCGACAAACACCGCGAGAGCAAACAAGGTGCCGCCGACGACAAGATTGAAGCGAAGCGGCACCAGCCGCCTGCGGGGCGTCGCGCTCTCAGCTGTATTTGATGCGGGGATCGATAACGACATAGAGCAGATCTACCAGTGCATTGACGATCAGGAAGAACAACACGGCCACAAGGATCGCACCCTGGACCGCGGGAATATCGCGTTGCAGCACGCTGTCGACCAGCAGCGAGCCGATACCGGGCCAGGAGAACAGCTTCTCGACGACGACCGCCTGCCCCATCAGCGAGCCGAACTGCAGGCCGATGGTTGTCAGAATCAGCACAAGCGCGTTGCGCATCACGTGCCACTTCACGACCCGGAGTTCGCTCATGCCCTTCGAGCGCGCCGTGCGCACGAAATCGGCGGTCATGATCTCGAGCACTGCAGCACGTGTCGTCCGCGCGAGAAGCGCCATAGGCGACACGCCGAGGGTGACGGCCGGAAGGATCAGATACATCAGCCCGCCGTCGCCATAGCCGAAGCTCGGCAGCCAGCCGAGCGTCAGCGCAAACAGATACATCAACAGAAGCCCGAGCCAGAATTTCGGCATCGACAGGCCGGATACGGCGCCGATCATCGAAGCCATGTCGATGAGGCCGCCAGGTTTGAGCGCCGCGATGAAGCCGAGCGGCACGCCAACGACAATCGCAAACAGCATGGCGGCGAAGATCAGTTGCAACGTCGGCCACGCGCGCTTGGCGAGCATGCTCGTCACCGGCTCGCGAGTGCGGAACGACGTGCCGAAGTCGCCGGTGGCGAGCTTGCTCACGTAAGAGGCGAAACGCACATGCACCGGATCGTTGAGACCGAGCTCCTTCTGCATGCGCTCGGCGACCTGCGCATCGATCGCGCCGCGACCTTCATCGCTGAGCGCCGAGACGATACTGCCGGGGATGACGCTGAACAGCACAAAGATCAGCAGCACGACCGCGAGAATGGTCGGAACGATCTGCAGACTGCGCCGGATGGCAAAGGCTAGCATCTGGTCGTACCGCCCCGCTTCAACAGGTTCGCGATCGAGCGGAGCTATCGCGCATAGGCCCCTCGGAGATCACAACCAACTCGGCGGGCTCCCTCTCCCCGCTGGGGAGAGGGTTGGGGTGAGGGGCAGTGACGCCGATAGTGCCGCACAGAAGTTCGGTCTTCGCATCATGACCTCCGAACGCCCTCACCCTACCCCTCTCCCCCGGGAGAGGGAATCCTGCCGAGGGTTTGGCGGCCTCTTGTCCATATGCGATGCCCTGCGCGATGGAGCCACAACGCAAGTCATTTCGCAGCAGGCGAGCTGGCATCGACCCAGAGGTCTTCGACGTTCTGGTGCGTCAGTTCGGTTGCATTCAGCTGGATGCCCTTGAGCCAGGGCTGCACGGCCATGACCGCCTTGTTGTAATTGAAGAACCATACCGGAGCTTCTTCATAAAGCAGCGCGTTCGCCTTCTGCAGCAGCTCGTCCCGCTTGGCGGGATCATCGGCCTGGCCTGCCTGATCCAGCAGCTTGTCGTACTCGGGATTCTTGAAATTGTTGTAGTTGCAGGCCGACTGCGGCGTCGCCGAATGGAAGCACTTCAAAGAAGCCTGCGGATCGGGTCCGGTGGCCATAGAATAGATGAATGCCTGGAAGTCGCCATTGCGCGCGACCTCCGCAAGCACCGCCGTCTCGACCTGCTTGACCTTCACCTTGATGCCCACCCGATCGAGCATAGGGATGATGGCCTCGACGATTGGCAAGCCCCAGCTTTCGTTCGCGCTGGCGGTCCACTCGAACTCGAAGCCGTTGGGATAGCCGGCCGCGGCGAGCAACTGCTTGGCCTTCGCCGGATCAAATGGATAAGGCTTCAGCGCCTTGTCGTAGACCGGCGAAGTAATCGGCAGCCAGCTCGTGGCACGATAGGCCTTGCCCTTCACGAGCTTGTCGATGATCAGCTGGGCATCGATCGCATAGTTGATGGCCTGCCGGACGCGCTTGTCTGAGAATGGCTTGAAGGACGGGTTCATCCCCATGTGCCGGGTGAACACCTCCGGCACCTCGACGATGGTCCCCTTCAAGTTCGGATCGGCCTGATATGCGACGTATTGGGCAGGGCCCAGCACCGACGTATCGATCTCCTTGTTGCGGAAGGCGACGTCGCGCGCTGCCGCCTCGCTCATGACGGACACCACCAGCTTGTCGGCGTATGGCTTGCCCGGTTTGTAAAATTTCTCCCACCGTTCCATCACGATCCGCGATCCCGGAACGTGCTCGACGAACTTGAACGGTCCGAGACCGATGGGCTTCTGGATGTAGCTCTCCTTCGCGCCCTCATCGGCCGGATAGATCGAGGTCGTCGCGGTGAAGAAGTAGAATCCCGGATTCACTTTCTCGGTCAGCGTCATCTCAAGTGTGAAATCGTCGATCTTCTTCAGGCCGGAAATCTCCTTCGCCTGCCCCTTCTCAACCTCCGCCGCGCCTTTGATCAGACGCACATAGCGCGCACCGGGAAAGGCCTTGGTGCCATCCATGATGCGATTGAAACTCCAGATGACGTCGTCAGCCGTCATCTTCCGGCCGTTGTGAAAGAAGGCATCGTCCCTCAGCTTGAACGTATGGACGAGGCCGTCCTCCGAAACCTTCACATCCTTGGCAAGCTCCAGAGCGGGCTGACCCGCTGCGGAGTCCCACGCGTAGAGGGAGCGATGCAGGCCCTTGGCGAAAATCTCGTCCTGCGCGCGCTGCGTCGTGTGGATATCCATGCTGGAAAAGCTCGATCCGTAAGGCGCAGTCATTCGGATCGTGCCGCCGGTGCGCGGTGTTTGCGCCATAGCTGTAGCGGTCAACGCCAGTCCCAGTGAAGCCGCAACGACGATCCTGCTGAGCATGACGTATCCTCCGATCGGCCGAGAACTTGTCTGACAAGTTGATCACTCCAAACATGCCCTGCGCAAGAGGTTTTAGGACGGCAGTGCAGCCCCGGTCTCTTCGCATCTGCAGAATCCAGGCAAGACCAAGCCTGCAAGACTAGCCAAGCGGCGGTTGCCGTGAAAACGGTCAAGCGCTGCCGTATCAGTCGGCAAACTCGCCCATTCTCGCTGTTGCAAGCCCGCGCGCTTGGTGACACGATCAAGCGATCGTCACCTGGGGAATGCCGCCGGCGATGGTCCGCTTCATTCTGCGTCGTGCCGCTCTCGGTCTGCTCGTTGCGCTCACGGTGATGACGCTTGCCTTCATGCTGACCAGACTGTCGGGCGACCTTGCGATTTCGATCGCCGGCCCTGGCGCCACGCAAGAGGACATCGAAATCATTCGCAAGGCCTACGGCCTGGATCAGCCGCTTTACATCCAGTTTGCGAGCTGGATCAGCCGCGCGCTGGTGGGGGACCTCGGCAACAGCTACTTCTTCAAGGACAGTGTCTCGAACCTCATTGCGGCTCGGATGCCGATCACCATGACGCTCGGTCTTGTCGGCTTGGGACTGGCGCTGCTGGTCTCAATCCCGCTCGGCACTCTGGCAGCGATGCGCGAAGGCACCTGGGTCGATCGCGCAGTGACTGTGGTCACCATGATCGGCCAGGCAACACCGAGCTTCTGGTTCGGGCTCATCCTCATGATCACCTTTGGGCTGACGCTGGGCTGGTTGCCAATCTCGGGAACCGGATCGTGGCAGCACTTCGTGATGCCGGGCATCGTTCTGGCGATGACGGCAACACCGGCCCTGACACGACTGACGCGTTCGGGAATGATCGAGGCCATCGCTTCGGATTACATCCGCACGGCACGCGCGAAGGGCCTGACGCGCCGCAGCATCATCTTCAAGCACGCACTTCGTAACGCCGCCATTCCCGTCGTCTCGATCGCTGCGGTGCAACTTGGTTTCATGCTCGGCGGCTCGATCGTGGTTGAAACCGTGTTTGCCCTGCACGGAGTCGGCTTTCTCGCCTGGGAAAGCATCGCCAAGAACGACTTCCCGGTCGTTCAGGCCGTGGTTCTGGTGCTCGCCACCATCTACATCTGCCTGACGATGCTCTCTGACATCCTCAACGCACTGCTCGACCCGAGGATCAGGTCCACATGAGCATTGCCATCAGCCTGCCGCCGGTCAGAGTCAGGACATTCCGCGTCGGCAACGTCGGTTTCTGGATCGGAGTGGCGATTTGTTCTGTGGTCGTGCTCGCCGCCGTGGTCGGCAACGCGCTCGTTCCGCACGACCCATTTGCGCAGAACCTCAACAATCGCCTGGTGCCGCCATTCTGGATGGAAGGAAGCCAGCCGGACCACCTGCTTGGAACCGATCAGCTCGGCCGTGACTACCTTGCACGGCTCGTCTACGGCGCGCGTATCTCGCTTTTGATCGGCATCACGACGATGATCGTATCGGGGCTGATCGGTACCACCCTCGGCATTCTTGGCGGATACTTCGGCGGGATCGTCGACGACGTGGTGCTGTTTCTCATCACCTGCCGCTTGTCGATTCCTGTGGTGCTCGTCGCGCTTGCCGTGGTCGGCCTGCTAGGGTCGAGCCTGACGCTGGTCATCTGCACACTGGGTCTTTTGTTGTGGGACCGGTTTGCCGTGGTCGCCCGCTCGACGACTATGCAGGTTCGCAGCCTTGACTATATGAACGCCGCCATGTGCGCCGGCGCCTCGACGCCACGGTTGCTGTTCCGCGAGATCCTGCCGAACATTGCCTCGCATCTTGCCGTGGTCGCAACGCTGGAGATCGCGCTGGCGATCCTCTTCGAGGCAACGCTCTCGTTTCTCGGTCTCGGAGTGCCCGCGCCGTTGCCGTCATGGGGTTTGATGATCGCCGAAGGCAAGGACTACATGTTCTTTTCTTCGTGGGTCATCATGATCCCCGGCGTCACCCTGTTCATCTTCGTCATGGGTGTGAACTTCGTTGGCGACGGACTGCGAAGCCTGCTTGGTGCGGAGCGACCGCGATGAGCGCGCCGCTGCTGGAGATCGAAGACCTTTCAGTCACGTTCAATGAACGCATGGCCGCGGTTCGCAACGCCTCGTTCCGCATCGGCCGCGGTGAGACGCATTGCGTGGTCGGCGAATCCGGTTGCGGCAAGTCGGTCAGTGCGCTTGCGGTGATGAACCTGCTGGTGAGCGCCGCAAAGCGTACGGCGAAGCGGCTTTCGTTCGCCGGCGAGGATCTGCTGGCGATGCCGGAAAAGAGGATGGCGCAGCTCCGCGGCAACCGGATGGCCATGATCTTCCAGGAGCCGATGACCAGCCTGAACCCCGCCTATACCATCGGCTCCCAACTGACCGAATCCTACCGCCGTCATAAACGCGCGTCGCAACGCGATGCCACAGCGCGCGCCGTCAAACTGATGGGACGCGTCGGCATCACTGCACCGGAGATGCGGCTCGGCCAGTTTCCGCATCAGCTCTCGGGCGGATTGCGCCAGCGCGTGATGATTGCGATGGCGCTGATGTGCGAGCCTGAACTGCTGATCGCCGACGAGCCGACAACGGCCCTGGATGTGACCGTACAAGCTCAGATCCTCCGTCTCCTGAACGAGCTTAAGGACGAGTTCGGCCTCTCGATTCTTCTCATCACGCACGACCTCGGCGTGGTCGCCCGCGTCGCCGACAGCGTCTCGGTCATGTATGCCGGCGAGGTCGTTGAACATACGACCGCTCGACAGCTGTTCGCCGACCCTCAGCATCCTTACACGCGCGGGCTCCTGTCCTGCATTCCGGTGCCTGGCAAGTCGCAGCGCGACAAACCGCTTGGCAGCATACCGGGCGTGGTCCCGCAGGTGTCCGTCGGCTTCAGCGGCTGCGCCTTCCGCTCGCGCTGCGCATTCGCCGACGCCGATTGTGCCGGGACGATCAACACACAGACCGCCACCGCCGATCACAACTATCTCTGCCGGCTGACGCCGACGCGACAGAAGGAGCTTGCACGCGCTTGAATAGTCCGGCTGCCATCGAGGTTCGCGACGTTCGCCAGGAGTTCCGCGTCAGCGGCGGCATGTTCGCCGCGGCACGCCACGTCGTGGCGGTCGATGGCGTCTCATTTTCGGTGCCTGCGGGACGTGTGCTTGGCATCGTCGGAGAATCGGGGTGCGGAAAATCGACACTCGCGCGATTGATCCTCGGTCTGCTTGCGCCGACGTCCGGCGACGCGCTCGTTTACGGCCAGCGCCTGGCGGCGCTCGACCGCAAGGCTCGCGCGAGGCTGATCCAACCGGTGTTTCAGGACCCCTTCTCCTCCCTCAATCCGCGTCAGACGATCCAGGAGATCGTTTCGCTGCCGCTGGTCGCGCAAGGCTCTTTCGAAGCGCCCGAGATTACCCGGCTGACCAACGAGATTCTCGATCGCGTTGGCATCGCCCGGGCGATGGCCACGCGGCTGCCGGCAGAGCTCTCGGGCGGACAGCGCCAACGCGTAGCGATTGCGCGCGCCCTTATCATCAAGCCGAAGGTGGTCGTTTGCGACGAGCCAACCAGCGCGTTGGACGTCTCCGTGCAGGCCCAGATCCTCAATCTGCTTGCCGAGCTGCGGCGCGAGTTCAATCTCACCTACATCTTCATCAGTCACAACCTTGCCGTCATCGAGCATGTCGCGAGCACAGTTGCCGTGATGTATCTCGGCCGCATCGTTGAAATGAACGAGACCGACGTACTGTTTCGCTCGCCCCGCCACCCTTACACGCGCGCGCTGCTCGACAGCGTTCTCACACCGGAACCCGATCTCGGGATCCCGGATGTCGGCCTTGGCGATGCCGTCCCTGACCCATCCCGCATTCCGGCAGGCTGCCGCTTCCATCCGCGCTGCCGCATGGCGGTCGAACGATGTCAACGCGAGCCGCCGAAGCCGGACCTTGCGGCGCCCGACGAGATGGTCGAATGCCACCTTGCGAACCAGGACAATCCGTTTCAACTCGTTGGAGGTCAGTATGCGCAGGGTTAACTTCGCAGCCGCAATTGCTCTGGCATTCGCACTGGTGGCCCAAGCCGGACCCGCGTCCGCGCAGAAATCATCGGATACGTTGCGGATCGTCTTTCGTGACGCTGTGCCGAACGTCGACCCCTACTACAACAGCCAGCGTACGGGCCTGATACTGGCGCACACGGCGTGGGATACGCTGGTGTATCGCGACCCGGAGACCTTCGACTTGAAGCCGTTGCTCGCGACCGAATGGAAGCTCGTCGACGACACCACGCTGGATTTCACGCTGCGACAAGGCGTCAAGTTTCATGATGGCAGCCCGTTCAGCGCCGACGATGTCGTCTACACGATCAATCTCGTCTCGAGCCCGGACAGCAAGGTCTCGACGCCATCGAACTACAACTGGATCGAGAAGGCCGAGAAGACCGGCGACTATTCCGTCCGCGTCAAGCTCAAGCGCCCGACCCCCGCTGCCCTCGAATTCTTCGCGCTGGTCGTTCACATCTATCCGAAGGCCTATCGCGAGAAGGTCGGCCCCGAAGGCTACGCCAAGGCGCCGGTCGGCGCCGGCCCGTACAAGATCACCAAGCTCGAATCCTCTGCTTCCGTCGAGTTCGAGCGGTTTGACGGCTATTACGACAGCCCGAAGGGAAAGCCCGCAATCAAGAAGCTGGTCGTTCGCTTCGTCACGGACGCCGCCACGGAACTCACCGAGTTGCTCTCGCAACGGGCGGATTGGATCTGGAATCTCAATCCCGATCAGTTCGACAACGTCAACAAGGTCCCGTTCCTGCAGGCTGTTCGGCAGGAATCGATGCGCATCGGCTATTTGTCGATGGATGCGGCCGGACGGACGGGGCCTGAGAACCCGCTCACAAACCTGAAGGTCCGTCAGGCGATCTGGCATGCGATCGACCGGCAGGCGATTGCCGACAAGCTCGTGACCGGCGGCAGCCGCGTGCCGTTGGCGCCCTGCTTCCCGACACAGTTCGGCTGCGACGGCGAAGCCGCCGTCAAGTACGACTACAATCCGGCGAAGGCCAAGGCGCTGCTGGCGGAGGCCGGCTTCCCGAATGGCTTCGAGGTCGAACTGGTGACGTACGTGCTCCCGCAATGGGCGGCGTCAGCGCAGAGCTACCTGCAGGCCGTCGGCATCAAGGCCAAGATCTCGCAGTTGCAGGTCGCCGCCGCCATCCAGCGCGCGCAGAAGGGTGAGAACCCGCTCTATTTCGCAAGCTGGGGCAGCTACTCGGTGAACGACGTGTCGGCAATCCTGCCCAACTACTTCGCCGGCGGCAACGAAGACTATTCGCGCGATCCTGAGCTGATAAAGCTGGTGCAGGAAGGCGGCTCGACCAACGATCCGGCCGCGCGCAAGAAGGCCTACGCGAAGGCGATCAAGCGCGTCACCGAACAGGCGTACTGGATGCCGATGCCGACTTACGTCACCACATACGGCTTCTCGAAGACGCTCAGCTTCAAGCCCTATCCGGACGAACTGCCGCGATTTTTCCTGGCCAAGTGGAATTGAGGCATAGCCGCCGCGGCGCTAGTGTCCCGAATCCGAAGTTCGCCATACGTTGCAGCGAGCTCAGAGCGAACTTCGGATTCGATCAGGACACTAGCAAGTTTATGATTCTAGTGTCGTTTATGGATCGGAAATTCGCACGATGGACTCGCAGCAACGATGATGCGAATTTCTGATCCACGACACTAGCGAACGGATCGAGAAAGTTTGGGTCAGGCCCTTAGGCCCGACCCAACGCTGTTACGCTTCCCTAATCAGATCTTGGTGTCCGATCTCCAGACCATCACATGTCACCTGACTGAAACGCCTTAAGAACACTGGTGAATCAAAAGTACCCGTATTCGATGGTTTACAAATTTTTCGCATTGGGCTCGGACGGATGTCGTAGATCCCTCTACCGTGAACCAGCAGACCTTTTGTTGAATGGCTTGTGATTGCCGGATTTCGATCTCTTTTGCTTCTGGTAACCATCGCGACCTTTGACCTTGCCGGCGTAATGCTCCTTATCCGTGAGACGCGGACGGTTGTCCGACGATGTTCCCCTCTCGGCAGGCTTGCGCGGATGCTTTTTTGCGTGGCCCCGCGCCCGAGGCGTTTGCTCGCGCGGCCCCGCATGGGGAGCACCCGACAAGGCCTCGATCCGGATATTGTCCTCCCTGTCCGGTCGCCGGATCATTCCGGCAAATGACTCGGCCACGTCGGCCGAAATCTCGAACTCGGTCGTCGTATCGAAAATCCGGATGGCCCCGATCTGGTGTTTGTCGATGCCACCGCGGCGGCAAATCATCGGCAGCAGCCAACGCGCTTCCGCATTCTTCCGGCGACCGATGGCAGCGCTGAACCACACGGCGCCTTCGCCGATGCCATCCCGCGATTTTGACCTTTGTCGCAACGGCCGCCCGTCGCTGAGAGCCTCCCGGCCACGCCAGCCGCGCTGCCAGGACTCTCGATCACCAGCGTTCGGCCGTCCACCGCCCTCGCCGGGATCGACAACATCTTCCGGCGACGGGAGGCGGGAGCTGTAGAGCCGCGCCAGAGCCATGGCGATTTCCTCGGGCGACCGTTCAGCCAGCAACGCGCGGGCCAAGGTCAGATCGCCCTCATTGGGCTCGCCGCTAAAAAGGTCTTCCTGCAACATACGTTGCTGGTCCAGCTTGCGGATGTCGTCCGCGGTCGGCGCCGCTCCCCAGACAGCATCGATACCGGCCATACTCAGCAACGATTCGGCACGCCGCCTGCGCGCCGACTGCACAAGCAAAACACTCACGCCCTTGCGGCCGGCGCGGCCGGTGCGGCCCGAACGGTGCTGCAGAACTTCCGGGTCAGATGGCAGGTCGGCGTGAATAACAAGTCCGAGGCTCGGCAGATCAATCCCTCTGGCCGCCACGTCGGTCGCGACGCAGACCCGGGCGCGACCATCCCTGAGGGACTGCATCGCCAGCGTTCGCTCGTTCTGCGTCAATTCACCCGATAGTGCGACGACGGAAAAGCCGCGCTCCAGGAGCATTGCCTGGAGATGGCGAACCGCGTTGCGTGTGTTGCAAAAGACAATGGCGCTCGGAGATTCGAAAAACCGAAGCACGTTGACGACCGCGTGATCGAGCTCGTGCGAAAGGATACGTATCGCGCGGTACTCGATGTCGGCGTGCCCGCCTTCGCCTCCCGTAACTTCGATCCGGAAGGCATCGTGCTGATATTGCCTGGCCAAGGCAATGATGCCGCGCGGCAGTGTCGCCGAGAACAGCACGGTCCGGCGTCCATCCGGTGTCGTCTCCAGAATGAATTCCATGTCTTCGCGGAAGCCCATGTCGAGCATTTCATCCGCCTCATCAAGCACGACGGCCTTTACATGCGAAACGTCGAGCCGACCGCGGCGCAAATGATCGCACAGCCGCCCCGGCGTTCCGACCACGATATGCGCGCCACTTGCAAGATCGCGCTGCTCCTGACGCGGATCCATGCCGCCGACGCAGGACACGACACGCGCGCCAGCATGTCGATACAACCACGTCAGTTCGCGATGAACCTGCAGCGCGAGTTCACGCGTCGGCGCAACGACCAAGGCAAGCGGCGCATGCGCCTCGTCGAAATGATCAGCATCACCCAGAATGTTGTTCGCAATCGCAAGGCCAAACGCGACAGTTTTTCCCGAACCGGTTTGTGCCGAGACCAAAAGGTCGCGATCCGCAGCCTCGTCGGCGAGGACTGCAGTCTGCACCGGTGTCGGCTCATTGTAGTTGCGCTCAGCGAGAGCGCGCGAAAGCGGTCGGCTTGTGGATACGAATGTCACGAATGTCCTGAACGGCGATCAAGATCGCGCTGGTATGGAGACTGCTCAACCAAAAGCCCGCAACGCCTCAAAGGCCTTGCGCTGCCATCATGCGTCGACTGGTTCGGTGAGACAGGCGGTGTAGAGCAAAACGTCGGCAAGAGCCAATGGTTTGTTGCGAACTTTCCGGGCCTCTTCGAGGACGGCGTCATCAGCGCTTTCAACGCGAGTACCATCTTGGCGCTCCGGGCAAGGTGTGCTGAAGTCGGTACACATTCTGTTTCAGAACGGTTCAAATGGCTAAAATCCCTGCCTTCACCACCCGCCCGGAGATCGACGGCACCTTTGGCGTCGTCACTTCAACCCACTGGATCGCGACCGCCGTCGGCATGGCCACGCTGGAAAAGGGTGGCAACGCATTCGACGCGGGCGTCGCCACCGCATTTACGCTACAGGTCGTCGAGCCGCACCTGAACGGACCGGGCGGCGACGTGCCGATCATCGTCCATGACGTGAGACGCGGCGCGAGCGAAGTCATTTGCGGACAGGGGCCGGCGCCCGCGGGCGCCACCATCGCCCACTACGCAAAAGAAGGCCTCGATATGGTTCCAGGCACCGGCCTGCTGGCGGCCTGCGTGCCGGGAACATTCGACGCGTGGATGCTGCTGTTGCGGGACTACGGCACGCTCACCTTGCGCGACGTGCTGGAGCCCGCGATCGGCTACGCGCGAAACGGCTACCCGCTGGTCGAACGGATCACCGCGACGATCGCCACCGTCGAGCAGCTGTTCCGCGAGCACTGGCCCACGTCGGCGGCGGTGTACCTGCCGGACGGCAGGCTGCCACAGCCCGGCGAGCTGTTCACCAACCCGAAGCTCGCTGCGACGTACGGCCGGATCCTCAAAGAAGCCGAGGACGCTGGCAGCGACCGCATCGCCCAGATCGAACGGGCACGGAAAGTCTGGAGTCAGGGCTTTGTCGCCGACGCCATCGACCGGTTCTGCCGCACCCAGGAGGTGATGGACGTTTCCGGCAGGCCGCATCGCGGCGTGTTGACGGGCAGCGACATGGCCGCATGGCAGGCGCATGTCGAAGCGCCGCTGACCTACCGCTACGGCAATTATGAGGTTCAGAAGGCGGGCGTCTGGAGCCAGGGCCCGGTGATGCTGCAGCAACTTGCGCTGCTGAAGGGATTCGACCTCGACGGCCTCGATCCCGCAGGGCCGGATTTCATCCACCTGCAGATCGAGTGCGCAAAGCTCGCATTCGCCGACCGCGACACCTTCTATGGCGATCCTGAGTTTGTGGATGTGCCGATCGATGTCCTGTTGTCCGACAGCTACAACGCAACGCGGCGCAAGCTCGTTACAGATAAAGCATCGCTGGACTACCGACCGGGATCGGTGGAGGGTTTCGGCGCAGTCGTCAAGCTGAAGCGCGAGGAAGGCCCGCGTCACGCAGTCGGCGGGATGGGCGCGGGTGAGCCGACCGTCGGCCGCATGGGGAATGTCCGTGGCGACACGGTGCACTTCGACATCATCGATCAGGCCGGCAACATGATCTCGGCGACGCCCTCCGGAGGCTGGTTGCAATCCTCACCGGTGATCCCGGAGATCGGCTTCTGCCTCGGCAGCCGCGCGCAGATGTTCTGGCTTCAAGAAGGCCACCCTGCTGCGCTCGCACCGGGCCGCCGACCACGCACGACACTCAGCCCGACGATGGCATTGCGCGACGGCGAACCGTATCTCGCCTGGGGCTCGCCCGGCGGCGATCAGCAGGACCAGTGGATCACGCAATTCTTCCTGCGGCACGTTCACGCCGGCATGAACCTGCAGGAAGCGATCGACGCGCCGGCCTGGCATTCGGAGCATTTCCCGATCTCATTCTGGCCGCGCACTTCGCGGCCGGGCGTGTTGGTGGTGGAAAATCGCGTACCGAAGGCAACGGTCGACGAGCTCACGCGCCGCGGTCACATCGTCGAAGTCGGTCCCGACTGGTCGGAAGGTCGTCTGACCGCAGCATCACGCAGCGGACAGCGCCGACGCGCGGCCGCCAATCCGCGCGGCATGCAGGGTTACGCAGCAGGACGGTAGGACACATGACCTGGTCCATCATCGCACGCGATGCTTCGACCGGAGAGCTTGCGATCGCTGTTGCCACCCAGTTCCTTGCAGTCGGTTCGCGTGTGCCGTTCATTTCAGCGGGGGTCGGCGCTGTCGCCACGCAGGCCCTGCTCAATCCGTTCTATGGCGTCAACGGCCTGAGATACCTGAGCGAGGGACAGGCACCTGATGCGGTCATCGCGCGTCTGACGGCGGACGACGCGGGCCGCGACCACCGGCAGGTTCACATGATCGACGCGGCCGGCAGGATCACAGCCCACACGGGCAGCGCCTGCCTCGACTGGTGCGGGCACCTGCAGGGCGACGGCTTTTCAATCGCCGGCAATATACTCGCAGGTCCACAGGTGATCGAAGAGACTGCCAAAGCATTTATCAAGGGTGGCTCCCTTCCCCTGCCCCGGCGGCTGATTGCGGCAATGCAGGCGGGCGAAGCCGCGGGCGGCGACAGGCGCGGCAGGCAATCGGCAGCGCTGCTGATCCACGGCCAGGAGCAATGGTCAGATCTCGACCTGCGTGTCGACGATCACCCCGATCCTTTGAGCGAGCTCGAGCGGCTGGAAGAGGTCAGCCGCAAGCACTGGGTGCATTTCCGTCAGTTCCTTCCCGATCATACGGACCCGACCGGCGTCACCGATCGGCAGATCATCGAGGCGGGAATCGCACGCGGGCGCTCCGCGAAGATGTGAGCGCGCTCCTGGGTCGGCGTGCTGCCCGGGATCGCGGCGCGATGCCCAATCCATGGCTCGCATTTGCCGCGCATTGCATCGTCATTTGCGCTGCACACAAGCTTCGACGGAAGATCAGTTGTCGGGCGGTGTTTGTGAGAACAGAATGTGCCCGCGCCTCACGAGCTGAAGGAAACGCCCGATGAATATCCGAACTGTGGCCCGCATGGCGGCCGCGCTCGTCCTCGTCTCCGCCTCCAGCGCTGCGGCGCAAACCACCCTTCGCATCGGCCTCGCCGAGGATCCCGACATCCTCGATCCCAGCCTCGGCCGCACCTATGTCGGCCGCATCGTCTTTGCCTCGTTCTGCGACAAGCTGTTCGATATCGACGAAAAGCTGAACGTCGTGCCGCAACTGGCCCTGTCCCACACCACATCGGATGACGGCAAGGAAGTCACGATCAAGCTGCGTCCGAATGTCCGGTTCAATGACGGCGAGCCATTCGACGCGGAGGCGGCAAAGTTCTCGCTCGACCGGCACGTGACGCTGCCGACCTCATTTCGCAAGCCGGAACTGGCGGCGCTCGAGCGTGTCGACGTCGTCGATCCTTTAACCATCAAGCTGGTTCTCAAAGCCCCCTTCTCGCCCCTGATTTCGCAGCTCACTGACCGGTCCGGCATGATGGTTTCACCAAAAGCCGCGAAGGAGGCTGGCGACAAGTTCGGACTGAAACCGGTTTGTGTCGGCCCGTACAAGTTCGTCGAGCGCGTACCGCAGGACCGCATCGTGTTCGAGAAGTCGGACATGTATTGGAACAAGGACAACGTGACGATCGACAAGATCGTCTACCTGCCGATCGTCGATGCCACCGTCCGCCTTGCCAACCTGAAATCGGGCGGCCTGGATCTGATCGAGCGACTGCTTGCGACCGACATCAAGGACGTGCGCGCCGACAGCCGCCTGAAACTGTCGACCGCGCTTGAGCTTGGCTATCAAGGCGTGACGCTGAACGTTGGCCAGGACAAGGCGAAGGGAGCTTTGAGCCAGTCCGCAAAGGTGCGGCAGGCGTTTGATCTCTCGATCGACCGCGCGGCGCTCAATCAGGTCGTGTTCAACGGTGAGTTCGTTCCCGGCAACCAGTGGGTCAACCCTGAGCATCCTTATTACCAGAAGAAATATCCGGTGAAGGGGCGAGACGTGGCGAAGGCCAAGGCGCTCTTGAAAGAAGCCGGCGTCACCACGCCGATCGCCGTCGACTTCATGGTACCGAAGGGCGCCGAGACCGAAGCGATCGCGCAGGTGATCCAGTCGATGACCGCTGAAACCGGCTTCGACATGAAGATCCGGGTGACGGAGTTCGCCACTTCGCTGAAGCAGGCTGAGGCCGGTGAATACCAGGCCTTTCTGCTCGCCTGGAGCGGACGCACCGATCCGGACGGAAACGCCTACATCTTCATGAGGACCAAAGCGCCGCAGAACAACGCCGGCTATTCGAACGCCGACGCCGACAAGCTGCTCGACGAGGGCCGCGCGACCAGCGATATGGCCAAGCGCAGCGCGGTCTACGAGAAACTCGCAGGCATCATTCTTGCCGATGAGCCGATCGTCTATCTCTACCATCGCCGCGTTCTGATCGCGCATACCGCCAAGCTCGAGGGTTACAAGCAGATGCCGGATGGCCTCGTGCGCGTGATCGGATTGAAGCTGAAGTAAACGGCAATGCTGAACTTCCTCGGCAGGCGCATCGTGCAACTCGTGCCGACGCTCTTCTTCGTGTCGGTCCTGATCTTTTCGTTGCAACAGCTGCTACCGGGCGATCCGGCGCTGGTCATGGCTGGCGAGGAGCGCGATCCCGAGATCATCGCCCGCATCCGGCAGGAGTATCGCTTCGACCAGCCGCTGCCGGTGCAATACCTCTATTGGATCAAGGGCGTGCTGTCCGGCGATCTTGGGGAGTCGCTGCGGATCAAGGTGCCAGTGCTGGAACTCGTCAAGGCCAAGCTGCCGGTGACCCTTCAGCTCGCCGCGATGGCGATGCTGATCGCGCTTGCGATCGGCATCCCGGCCGGCGTCATCTCGGCGGTCAAGAAAGGCACCGCATGGGACTACGGTGCCAACGCCTTCGCCCTGTGGGGCATCTCCACGCCGAACTTCTGGCTTGGCATCATGCTGATCTTCCTCTTCTCGATCCAGCTCGGCTGGCTGCCGGCTTCGGGCTATGTAAGCCCGCGCGAAGACTGGCAGGCGAGCCTCGCCTCGACCATCCTGCCCGCGTTCGTTCTCGGCAACGCGATCGCTGCGATCTTCATGCGCCATACGCGCAGCGCGATGCTGGAGGTGATGGAGAGCGATTACATCCGCACAGCGCGGGCCAAGGGCGCGAGCGAGCGCAAGGTCATTATCGAACATGCCCTGCGTAATGCCCTGACGCCGGTCATCACGCTCGGCGCGCTGGAGCTCGGCACGCTCCTGTCCGGCGCCGTGCTCACCGAACAGATCTTCTCCATTCCGGGCTTCGGCAAGCTGATCGTCGATGCCGTGTTCAATCGCGACTATGCGGTGGTCCAGGGCGTCGTTCTCGTCACCGCAACGACTTATATTACCCTCAATCTCATTGCCGATGTTCTCTACGTGCTCGTCAATCCGCGGCTCCGGAGTTAAGCGGCATGACGGAAGCCACGCTGCAAACGACTACAATCGCCACAAAGCCCGTCAGCTGGCTGGAGACACCTGCCGGCCGCGCGCTGCAGAACCTGTTCGAGCGTCCGAGCGCGGTAATCGGGCTTGCCATCATCGTCGCCTTTATCGCACTGGCCCTGCTCGCGCCCTTCATTGCGCCTTACGACCCCGTCGCCACGAGCTGGTCGGCGGTGCGGAAGGCTCCGTCCGCCGCGCACTGGTTCGGCACCGACGACCTCGGCCGCGACATCCTCTCCAGGGTGATCTTCGGAACACGCGCCTCGCTCCTGGCCGGGGTGATCTCGGTCTCGATCGCGATTGCGGTTGGCGTCCCGCTCGGGCTGCTTGCCGGCTATAGCGGCGGCTTCATCGATGCGCTGATCAGCCGGATCACGGATGCGATGCTGGCCTGTCCTGCACTGATTTTGGCCATCGCGCTCGCGGCGTTCCTCGGCCCTAGCCTGACCAACGCCATGATCGCGATCGGCGTCACTGCAACACCGATCTTCATTCGTCTGACGCGCGGACAGACGATCAACGTCAGGGTCGAGAATTACATCGAGGCCGCCGAAGCGATCGGCAATTCCTCGCTGCGCATCGCGCTGCGTCACGTGCTGCCAAACGTCGTTCCGGCGCTGCTGGTGCAGATCACGCTGTCGATCGCTGCGGCGATCATCGCCGAAGCCTCGCTGTCGTTCCTGGGACTCGGCCAGCAACCGCCGGCGCCGTCGTGGGGGAGCATGTTGAACGCCGCCCAGCGCTTCCTCGTCAGTGCGCCGTGGATGGCATTCTGGCCAGGACTGTCGATTTTCCTCATGGTAATGTCATTCAACCTGCTCGGCGACGGATTGCGCGATGCGCTCGATCCGCGGGAACAGTAGCGCCTCCTTGCGACACGCTCCCCGTATGACTGGCGCGGCCAATCGCGCTACTCTTTCGCGGACCAAATCAACCTGACTGTGCCGGACGAGCCATGATTCCCTGGAAGCTGATCGACACTGCGCCGGTGCCCGGCGGGCAGGCAGACCTCCGCCTCATGCAGCGGGGAAGCGAGTACTCGATCATGCTGGGCCAGAACGAATTGATGAACAGCCGCCTCAGCGGCTCCGAGGAAGCGCTTGCCACGCAAACATGCGCGCGCATCAGCGCCGTCAAACGCCCACATCTATTGATCGGTGGATTAGGGATGGGCTTCACGCTCCGCGCCGCCCTCGCCGCCGTGGGACCTGAAGCCACGATCGTCGTGGCCGAGCTGATGCCGAGCATTGTGCGCTGGGCACAAGGTCCCCTTGCGCACATTTTCGGCACGAGCTTGACGGACAGGCGTGTCGATATCCGCGAGACAGATGTCGGCGACATGATCCGCTCGCATCGATCGAACTTCGATGCAATTATTCTCGATGTCGACAACGGGCCGGAAGGATTGACGCGCGATGGCAACAGCGCGCTCTATAGCCTCCAGGGACTTAACTTAGCCTACACGGCATTGAGGCCGGCCGGCGTTCTGGCGGTATGGTCATCGGGCCCGAACCCCGATTTCAAGCGCCGGCTTGCTAAATCCCGCTTCGCAGTCGAGGAGCTCCGGGTTCGGGCCCGCGGCTCTCGCGGCGCTCGACACATCATCTGGCTTGCACAACGCGACTGATTTCGCTTCCGCGACGGCCCCTAAAGCATAATGAATTCAAGTTGGGTTCGGCCGTCATACCTGCTTTAGAGCACCACCCACATCGGCGCGTGGTCGCTCGCGCCGTCTTCACCGCGAACGGTTCTGTCGACGGCGGCTTTCTTCAGCCTCGGCACGAGATCCGGGCTGAGCAGGATATGATCGAGCCGGAGGCCCGCGTCGCGCGGCCAGCGGTTGCGTTTGTAGTCCCAGAACGTGTAGCCGCTCGCCTCCGGATGCAGGGCGCGGAAGGCATCGGTCCAGCCTGCCTGCAGCAACTTGGCGTAAGCGCTCCGGCTTTCGGGCTGCACGAGCGCGTCCTTGTCCCAGGACTTCGTCGGATAGATGTCGCGCGCCGTCGGCACGACGTTGAAATCGCCGGCGATGACGATCGGCGCGCCGGACTTACGGAGTGTCGCAACATGCCGGCGTAACCGTGCGAGCCACGCGAGCTTGTAGTCGAACTTCGGGCCAGGCTGCGGATTTCCATTCGGCGCATAGACGCAGGCGACCACGACGCCGTTCACTGCGGCTTCGATGTAGCGCGCCTGCACGTCGTTCGCATCGCCGGGGAGATTGCGCCGGATCACGATCGGTTCGGCTTTCCGCACCAGGATCGCGACGCCATTCCAGGTTCGCTCGCCGACCCACGCCGCAGCATAGCCGGCCTCGCGCAAGGCCCGTTCCGGAAACTGGTTCTGACCGGCCTTCAATTCCTGCAGGCAGGCAACATCCGGCCTCGCCGTCTTCAACCAGGCAAGCAGGTTCGGCAGCCGCCGGTTCACATTGTTGATGTTGAAGGTCGCGATCTTCACTTCAGCCCGTCAACCCAAGCGGAGACGGCCTTGCCGAGCGTCGCCAGATGATCGGCTGCCGAGAAGCCGGACATGGCCTTTCGCGGTTTGAGGTCGTGGTCCCCGTCTTCCAGCCACACGATCTCGATGTGCTTCGACAGCTCGTAGCCTGCGACCTCGTCCCGCGTGCCGAACGGATCGCGCGTGCCCTGAGCGATCAGCGTCGGCGTCTTCATCGTTGCCAGATGCGCAGTGCGCAGCTGCTCCGGCTTTCCCACGGGATGAAACGGATAGCCGAGGCACAGCAAGCCGGCGATCCGCCGCTGTGCGTACAGGTCATCGGCAACCATGCTTGCGACGCGCCCGCCCATGGACTTGCCGCCGATCACGAGTGTCCCCTCGGCTGCAAGCGCGTCGATCGCAGCGATGTATTCTCCGGTCAGCTTCTCAGCCCGGGGTGGCGGCTTGCGTCCTGCCGCAGTCCTCCGGCTGGCCATATATCCGAATTCGAACCGGGCGACGCGAAGGTCCACTGCGGCAAAAGCCTTCGCGATCGCGGTCATCGCCGCTGAATCCATCGGAGCGCCCGCGCCATGCGCAAGGAGAAGTGTCGCCTTTGCCTTCACCGGCCCGTCGAACAAGAACATGTCCGCAAGATAGATCACCCTCACTTCCGAACCAACAGGCGATCATCAATGTCGGTGCGTTTCCTACAAACTTGACGCAACTTGTCGCCGAGGCGTGAAAGACCAGCTTCCCTCTATCCCCCCGTCGCGCTAGCACAGGCAGACTGGCGATTTTCGTTCAAGGATCACCCATGCCGATCGATGACAGACCGACACTTTCCGCTCCAGACGACGATCCGTACCTCTGGCTCGAAGAGATCGAGGGCGAACGCGCGCTTGCCTTCGTCGCGCGTCAGAACAAGCTGACGCTGGAAAAGTTCGGCAATGCCGGATTTGCAAAGGATCGCGACACGCTGACCGCCATCTACGACCGGCCGGACAATATCCCCTACATTTCCCGACGCGGCAGCTTCGTCCACAATCTCTGGAAGGATGCCAGGAATCCACGCGGCCTCTGGCGGCGAACGACACTGGATGAGTTTCGAAAGGCCGAGCCCGCGTGGGACGTCGTTCTGGACGTTGACAAGCTGGCCACCGACGAAAACGAAGACTGGATACTCTCCTGGATCAAAACACTGCCGGAAAGTCACGACCGCGTCATGCTCGGGCTGTCGCGGGGCGGCAGCGATGCCGTCGTCATGCGGGAGTTCGACGTTACGACGAAAAGCTTCGTCACCGGTGGCTTCAGTCTGCCGGAGGCCAAAGGTGGCGCGGAATGGCTCGATGCCGATACCTTGCTGCTGTCGAGCGCCTATGGTGACGGCATGGCGACCACCTCAGGCTACGCCCGAACGGTCAGGCTGTGGCGCCGCGGCTCAAGTGCCGATCAGGCGCCCGTCATTTTCGAGGTCCCGCCCGAACACATGGCGGCGAGCGCCGGAGTGGATCGCACTGGCGCCGCGCCTCGAACCTGGTTCGTGGATACGATCGGTTTCTTCGATGCGGACGTTTCACTGGGCGACGCCAACGGCGCGAAGGCAAAACTCGATCTGCCGAGCGACATCTGGATGCAGGCGCATCGGGACTGGTTCGTCGTCAAGCGCCGCACGGCGTGGACTGTCGGCGGCAGGACTTATCCGCCGGACACCCTGCTCGGCAGCTCGCTCTCGGCGTTCCTGAACGGCGACCGCAATTTCACCGTGCTGTTCGAACCCGAGCCGCGTCACGCGTTGCAGGGCTTCTTCTGGAGCGCGGGCTGCGTTGTGCTGTCGATCCTCGACGAGCTCAAGCCCGTATTCGAGGTGCTGACCCCGTCGCCCTCCGGCTGGGCGCGCGGCAGGTTGCCGGCGCTGCCCGAGATCGGCGTCGTCGACGTCTGGCGTCTCGATACCGACGAGGAAGAGAGCAATGGTGACCTGCTCGCAAACGTCCAGGATCCCCTGAACCCCTCCTCGCTGACGTTGCTTGCCGACATGCAGACACCGACGCTGCTGAAGCGTGCGCCGCGGACGTTTTCTTCCGATGGACTTGTCGTTACGCAGCACGAAGCGATCTCGGTCGACGGCGAACGCATTCCCTATGTGCAGACGGGACCGGCAACGGAGACCGGCGACGCGCCGGTTCATCTCAACGCCTATGGCGGCTTCGGCATCTCGTCCCGCCCCTATTACAACTCCACCACCGGCAAGCTGTGGCTCGAACGCGGCGGCACCAGCGTTATCGCCAATATCCGCGGCGGTGGCGAGTTCGGCACGCGTTGGCACGACGCCGGGCGTCTTGCGAACAAGCGCCTGTCCCACGATGATTTCGCGGCCGTCGCTGACGATCTCGTCAGGCGCGGTGTGACGCAACCCGGCCGCATCGCTGCGGAAGGCGGATCGAATGGCGGCATCCTGATCTCCAACATGCTGACGCGCTATCCGGAGCGCTTTGGCGCACTGTTCTGCACGATCCCGCTGATCGACATGCGCCGTTATTCCAAGCTGCTGGCCGGTGCAAGCTGGATCGCTGAATACGGCGACCCCGACAAGCCGGAGGAATGGGATTGGCTGCGAACCTACTCCGCCTATCACGCTGCGGTCCCGGGCCAATTATACCCGCCGATTTTGATTGCGACGACGCGGCGGGACGACCGCGTACATCCTGGGCACGCGCGCAAGATGACGGCCAAGCTGCAGGCGATGGGATATGAGGCCTATCTTTACGAGCCGGCCGCAGGCGGTCACGGCTATGGCAAGGACAACAAGGAGCGAGCCGCGTTCGCGGCGCTCGGCTACACGTTCCTGCGCGAGAAGATCGGCTGGCCGAGCACTCCCGCGTAGCGGCGTCAGCCCGGACGCTTGTCGATAGCCGCCGGCGGTCTCGCGAATGTCGCAACCAAATAGTCGATGAACAGACGCACCTTGACCGCAAGATGCCGTGTCGGTGGATAGATCGCATAGAGGGTCAGCGGCGGCGTTGTATAATCGGTCAGAAAGGCTCGCAACTTGCCGGCCTTCAACTCTGACGCTGCAATGAACACCGGCAGCACGGCGACGCCGCACCCGGCAACGGCGGCGTCCCGAAGCACTTCGGCGTTGTTGGCACACAACGTCCAGGGCGGGTTGATCCAGTGATCGCCATCCTTGCCCGTCAGCTTCCACTGGTTGCCGGTGGAAAGATAACCGTAGGTCAGGCAGGTGTGGTCACGAAGCTCGCTCGGATGCTTCGGAGTGCCATGCTGTTTCAGATATCCCGGTGAAGCACAGACCGCGCGCTCGATCGGCATGATCTTGCGCGCGATCAGGCTCGACGATTCAAGCTCAGCGATGCGCAGCGTGACATCGAGCCCGTCCTGCACCGGATCGACATGCTCGTCGCTGAGCGCGAGCTGGATCTGCAGTTCGGGATACTGCTTCATGAATCCGGCCAGCGCCGGACCAAGCTGCATCGTGCCGAACGACATCGGCGCATTGACCCGCAGCAGGCCGCGCGGCGTCGCCTGCAGTTGCGAGACCGCATGGTCCGCCGCGTCGAGATCAGCAAGGATCGTCAGTGCGCGTTCGAAATAGGCCTGGCCGTTTTCGGTCGGCGTCACCCGCCGCGTGGTGCGACTGAGAAGCTGCACGCCGAGGTCTTCTTCGAGCTCTGCGACGTACTTGCTGACCGCCGAGCGCGACAGGCGCAGGCGCCGCGCCGCCTCCGAGAAGCTGGCCGCTTCCACCACTTTCACAAAGGCGCGCAGGCTCGTGAGCTTGTCCATGCCGTCATTCTAGAACATCCGCCAGCGATTGTCATCAGAACGTAGACAGTGATGCCATATTTCGGCCGATTGTTTCTCAAAGCCGACAGGGACACATTCCGGTGCAGCAGAGGCGCACCGCGCTCTCCACATCTAGCGAAGGAGACACCCCATGGCCGGTATCCATCACGTCACAGCCATCGCAGGACAAGCGACGCGAAACTACGAGTTCTACACCCGCACGCTCGGACTCAGATTCGTGAAGAAGACCGTCAACTTCGACGACCCGGGCACCTATCACTTCTATTATGGCGACGAGACCGGTCATCCCGGCACGATCCTCACCTTCTTCCCGTGGGAGCATGCGGCTCCGGGTCGTGGCGGCGTAGGCCAGACCCAACAGACGGCCTTTCGTGTGCCGGCCTCCTCGCTCGGCTACTGGACGCATCGCTTCGTCGAAAAGAGCGTGGCTCATCAGCCGCCCGAGAAGCGGTTCGGCGAATGGCTGCTGTCATTCACCGATCCCGACGGCATAAGCCTCGCTCTTGTCGGTGTCGCCGGCGCCGAACAGGAGAAGGCCTGGAGCACCGGCGAAGTGCCGGCGGAACACGCTATCCGCGGCTTTCAGGGTGTGACGCTTCTGATCGAGGATGCGGGCAGGACCGGCGCGATCCTGAGCGACGTGCTCGGCTTCGAGCGCATCGGCCAGGAAGGCTCGATCATTCGCTTCCGCGCACCTGAGACTGGCGAAGGCGCGGTCGTCGACATCTACGAAGCAAAGGGCTTCCTGCCGGGCCGGCTCGGCCGTGGCTCGGTGCATCACATCGCCTTCCGCGCCGCAGACGACGCCGAACAGGCGGAGATGGTGCGGAAGCTGACGCAGAACCATGCGATGCGTCCAACTGAGCAGAAGGACCGCAACTACTTCCGTTCGGTCTATTTCCGTGAGCCCGGCGGCATCCTGTTCGAAATCGCCACCGACATTCCAGGCTTCGCGGTTGACGAGCCGGTCGCAACGCTCGGCCAGGCGCTCAAGCTGCCGGATTTTCTGGAGCCGCAGCGCAAGGCCATCGAAGGGGTGCTCCCCTCTCTGGAAAGGGTCGCGTGATGACAAGCCACCTGACTTTCATTCATCGCTTCGAGCCGGGCACCCGGCTCGAAGCCCCTCCGCTCCTGTTGTTGCATGGCACCGGCGGCGACGAGAACGATCTGCTGCAACTCGGGCGGCTGATCTCGCCGGGCTCGGCGCTGCTGTCACCGCGCGGCAAGGTGCTGGAGAATGGCATGCCGCGGTACTTCCGGCGGCATGCGGAAGGCGTGTTCGACGAGGACGATGTTCGTCAGCGCGCACACGAACTTGCCGATTTCATCGAAGCTGCTCGCACGGCCTACGGAATAGGCAAGCTGATTGCGGTCGGTTACTCGAACGGCGCCAACATCGCCGCCGCGATCCTGCTGCAGCGGCCGGATGTCCTGTCGAGTGCAGCCTTGCTGCGCCCCATGGTGCCGTTGTCGCATGCGCCCAACGTCGACCTATCGGACAAGCGCGTGCTCATGGTTGCTGGCCAGCACGATCCGATCATCCCGCGCGAGAACACCCTCCGGCTGCATGATCTGCTGTCGACACGCGGTGCAGATGTCGAATCTCACGACCTGCCGATCGGTCATCAGCTTTCGCAAGCCGATCTGACGCTTGCGCGTCGATGGATTCGCACGCCTGACAGCGTTGCGATGGATAAAGCCTCCTGAGCGCTCGCAGCTCTCATTCATTTCCAACCACGGAGAAAGGCCATGAGCACTTTCACGACCAAAGACGGCACCCAGATCTACTACAACGACTGGGGACAGGGTCAGCCCATCGTATTCAGCCACGGCTGGCCGTTGAGCGCGGACGCCTGGGAAGACCAGATGTTCTTTCTCGCCTCGCGCGGCTATCGCGCCGTCGCGCATGACCGCCGCGGTCATGGCCGGTCGAGCCAGCCATGGCACGGCAACGACATGGACACCTATGCCGATGATCTGGCGGAGCTGGTCGCTCACCTGGACCTGAAGGATGCAGTCCACATCGGTCATTCCACGGGCGGCGGCGAAGTTGCGCGCTACATCGGCCGGCACGGCACGAAGCGCGTCGCAAAAGCCGTGCTGGTCGGTGCAGTGCCGCCGGTCATGCTGAAGAGCGCCAGCAACCCCGACGGCACACCCATAGAAGCGTTCGACCAGATCAGGGCCGCAGTGCTCGCCGATCGCTCGCAGTTCTTCAAGGACCTGACGATGCCCTTCTACGGCTACAACCGGCCAAATGCGAAAGTCTCGGAAGGCGTGCGCAACTCGTTCTGGCTGCAAGGCATGATGGCAGGCTTCCCGGCCGCTTATTTCTGCATCAAGGCGTTTTCCGAAACCGACATGACCGAGGACCTGAAGAAGGTCGACGTACCGACGCTGATCGTTCACGGCGACGATGACCAGATCGTGCCGATCAAGGCTTCGGCGATGCTGTCATCGAAACTCGTCAAGGGCGCCACGCTGAAAATCTATCCGGGCGCACCGCACGGACTGGCGACCACCCACAAGGACGAGCTCAACGCCGACCTCCTGGCCTTCACCAAGGCCTGAACCGACGCAACCAAAGAAGGGGACAACACATGCCAACCGCCAAGGCCACACCAGGCAAGCAACTTCTCAATCCCGATGATCACACCCTGATCATGATCGACTTCCAGTCGCAGATGGCATTTGCGACGCATTCGATCGACGCAGTTTCGCTGCGAAACAATGCGGCGCTGGTTGCCAAAGCGGCCGCAGGATTCAAGGTATCCACCATCCTGACGACAGTTGCGGAGAAGAGCTTTTCGGGCCCAATGTTCGAGGAGATCACCGGCGCGCTTGCCGGACAGAAGCTGCTCGATCGCACGTCGATGAACACATGGGAGGACGAGGCGGTCATCAAGGAGGTCAACAGGATCGGCAAGCCGCGCATTGTGCTTGCGGGACTCTGGACCAGCGTCTGCATCGTCGGACCTGCCCTCTCCGCACTGGATCAAGGATTCGAAGTCTTCGTCATCGCCGACGCATGCGGTGATGTCTCGGCGGAAGCGCACGACCGCGCGATGGAGCGCATGATCCAGGCCGGCGCACAGCCGATGACCTCGCTGCAGTATCTGCTCGAGCTGCAGCGCGATTGGGCTCGCACCGAAACCTACGATCTCACTACCGGCATCGCCAGGACGCTCGGCGGCGCCTATGGACTTGGCATCACCTATGCAAAGTCCATGTTCGACGCACACGAGGGCTGAGAGACGAAAGCGATCGTGGTCCGGTTCGGTTCACCGGATCACGATCCGCTCGAACGAAAGTGTCGCAAAATGCAAACGTCAACCGATCAAGGCACGCCCGTGACGGCGGTCATCCGTCAGTGGCCGAAAGCGGATGCGGTGGAACAGTATGAGGCATGGCTGAGCAAGATTGTCCCGCTTGCCCAGCAGTTCACAGGACATCGGGGCGTGAACGTCATCCGGCCGCACGGTGCTTCCGACGCGTACACGATCGTGCTGCACTTCGACACCACCGCCAACCTCCGCAAATGGTTCGACTCCGAGCCCCGTCAGCGGCTCGTCGAACGAATCCGTCCGCTGCTGCGCGACGATGAAGACATCGACGTCCGCACCGGTCTCGAATTCTGGTTCGCGCCGCCCACAGGCGGAAAGCATGCGAGGCCGTACAAGCAATTTCTCGTCACGCTGTCTGTGATCTTTCCGCTGACCATCATCGTCCCATGGCTGCTGCAGCCCCTGTTCGAGTGGCTTCCCATGCTCGCAACACCGGGGATTCGCCATCTGCTGATTGCAACCGCCATCGTTGCGGTTGTGACCTACCTGGTCATGCCTCATTACACGCGGCTGATATCGCGATGGCTTTACAGCTAGGCGCCACGGGCGTCTGCGTCGTTCTAGGGCGCGCTCGGCTGCGCATGCAGGGCCTTGTAGAGGCCCGCGCGCCACGCCGATCGATCGATGGCTCAGAGCATGTATCTCGCATACTCGGCCGACGGCAGCCAGCAGGTCTGCCGCCGTCCGAAGATGCGGTAGCGGTTGCGCGCGATCCATCGATACGCCGGATCGCGTACGAAGGCGGGAACCAGATAGAGCACTGCCATCATCCGCCAGGGCCAGCCGAGAGCCGAGTAGATCGCGATAATCGCTCCGCTGTCCCGAAGTAGCTCGCCGCCTTGCACGAGGATGAGCGTCTCGGGATTGGCCGGATCTATCCCGAAACGCTTGTAGAGTGCAGCCCCGACCTCGCCCTGCATCGAAGCCAGCCTGAAAACATGTTCGCGATCGTGACGCAGGACGAATTGCGCATTGGCCGAGCAAAGCACGCATTCGGCGTCGAAGACGATGATCGGATGATCCATCGGAACAGCGCCATTCCGGTCAGTCTTCATGTCCGGATCCTCATGAAACGCTCGACTGTGCGCGAACCTTCGGCCCGGTCGCGTCGCGCTAGAACTTGTAATCCCAGCCGATCCATTGGCAGAGGCCGCGACCCATCACGTCCTCGAGGTCCTGCCCTTTCAGCCACGGCAGCTCCTCGGTGAAGAAGGTGACGCACTGGCGGTAGCTGCACGGCATGCGGGTGATGTCGGTGCCCCAGAAGAAGCGCCTGGGCCCGAATGCATCGAAGATGCGGTGGAGGCCGTCGTGGATGTTGCGGAACGGATAGGGCTCAGTCGAATAATGCGGCGCGCCGGTCGCCTTCACCGCGACGTTGGGAAGTTTTGCGAGCGCGACAAGTTCGTCCAGATGTACGAAGGCTTCGGCGTCGCGGCCGTGCCGATTCAGCCCGCAGTGATCGAGGATCATCTTCAGGTCCGGATGACGCTCGGCGATCTCGCGGAACTTCTTCAGGAAAAGCCCGCCCATCATCGCAATCGGCAGTCCTTCCTTCTCCACCGCCGGCCACAACCAATCGATCGAACCGTCATGGAGCCATTTCTGCTGCTCCTCTGTCAGGAAGGCCCAGCGCAACCCCATCATGCCCGGCTGATTGCGCCAGCCGTGAACCAGCTTCCGGTTCTCCGGGTCCTGCAGCGGAAACTGTCCCATGATCGCGTAGCGATCCGGATATTTCTTCGCCGCCTCGATCGCATACGCGTTCGCATCCGGGTCCCAGCCGGCGGGCGGATGGATCAACGCGGCGTCCACGCCCGCTTCGTCCATTTCTTTCAGGCACTCTTCCGCGGAGTATTTTTCGACCTTCCGATGCAATCCGGACGGCGGCGTCACCGTCTTGCTCCAAATGTGCACCTGCGCGTCGATGATCTTCATTGCCGCCTCCCGCCGTGTGTTGGTTTCACGGCCGGAAGTGTCGGCGATAATGCAGAGTTGTCAAACGCCGCTAGCTGTGCGTCCCGCGCAAAGGCGAGGTATGGCGTTCCAAAAGCTGGATCAGATCTGCCTGACGCCCGGTGCCGGTCTTTGCAAAGATCTTCTGCAGGTGAGTCTTGACGGTCGTGATGCTCACACCGAGTTCATCCGCCGTTTCCTGCGGCGGTTCGCCGGCGGCAATATGCTCGAGCACCTTCTGCTCGGCGAAGGTCAGGCCGTAGAGCGATGCAAATGCCTCCAACGGCGGTGTACGCCGCTCGGCTGGATCCTGCACGATCACTGCCGTCGCCCCGCGCAGGCCGGCAAGTGGAATCCTGCCCTCGCGCCACTGCAGCGGCAGGACGTTGGCGATCAGCCCGCCCCCTTCGTCATCCGGGAGCGGCACTGCGTACTGTCCGGTTCGTGGCGGCGCATGGCCTGACACGCTTTCCGTCAGCGCGCGGGAGAGCGTGTCGCGCGGACCCGACCGCACCGCCGTCAAGCGGCCGTTCTGCGCTTTGAGAACGTTTCCATTTTTCAACAGCCGTTCGGCCGCGCCGTTCATGTAGGAGATGCGGCCGTGATCTTCGGTCAGCAGAATGCCCGTCGACAGCTGATCGACCGTCTGCTCCAGCCGCGCCGCCGTGATGCTCTGCAATTCCAGGGCATCGGAGATCATCAGCGCCCGGCAGATGTGCGGCGACAGCAGCTCCATGTGGCGCAGGTCGCTATCGGTGAAGCGCGGCTGCACGCCGGAACGGACGACGGAGAACCACGCGACGCGACGGCCCGACCGCAGCACGAGGACACCGATCACGTCACGGAAGCCGAGCGGCTTGACCCATTTCAGGTAGAAATCGCTGTTCGAGGTCTCGCGCTCGCCCGCCAGCATGGTCATGGTCGCGAACTCGCCAAGCTGGTCGAAGGCGACCTGCTTGGTCGGGGTTATCCGCGAAGCGGCCAGCTTCTCGAAATAGAGCCTGAGAAACGACTGATCGGCCCCGTGCTCGAAAATGTTGGTGCCGCTCGCGCTCTGACGATCCTGAACCACCATCGAGCTGGCGGCGCTTTCACCGAACGACGAGATCAACGGAAGCGCCCGCGACCAGTCCTGCGGCTGCAGCACGCAATCGTAAACAGAGCCGACGATCTCTGACAGGGTCTCGGGCCGCATGGTCAGCGCCTGTTGTTCTTTCTTCGACGCTCTTGGAAGGAGTGCATATTTTGCGCCAGTTCAACCGATTTCGCCATCCTGCAATGGGCGAGTCCTCGCGCAGGCACAACCGTCACGCCCAGCCTTTCGGCGGAACAAAGGCCTGGAAGCCCTGTTCGAGCTGGCGCGCGACCTCGATGCAGGTGAGATCGCCATACTCCGGCCCGACGATCTGTACGCCGACGGGCAGTCCGGACTTCGCAAGACCTGCGGGCGCTACCGTTGAGGGCAAGCAAGCGACGGTGGTGAACGCACCCCAAAAGGTAGGGTCGGCCGTCGACACAGAGCGGCCTTTCACGACAACCTTTCGTTCGTGCCAGGCATGCTTTGGATCGTGCGGCACCGCCACCGTCGGCGCCGTCGGGCACAGGAGCACGTCCCAATCTCGAAAGAACGCCCTCCAGGCCTGCCGCAGGAGCTGGCGCTGCGAATCGAGCTCAATCCAGTCGCCGTGGGTGAAGATTTTTTCGGCCCCCTTCCCCTCGCCGTCTTCGAGCATGGCGAAGCGTCGGCGAAGATGGCTCAACCGGGTCCAAAAACCCTCGTCGTGCTTGGCGCGCACAGTGAGGCCGGCCATCATCACCCCCCCAAAGATCCGAAAGGCCGCGGCGTTGTCGATCGCCGGCCAGGCGCGGTTGCTGACCTTCGCACCTTTCTTGACGAAGAAGTCGGCCGCCGCCTGAATGCGTTCCTGCACCTCGATATCGACCGGAAAGTTGGGATCTTCGAGCAGAACCGCAACACGTAGCTCGCTCGGTTTGGTGGTTCGCGGTGGTGGCAGGCTCAGCTTCCACGCGACCGCATCGTGTGGCGTCGGCCCCGCCATCAGCAGGAGTGCCTGTTTCAAATCCGTAGCACTACGCGCCAGCGGCCCGGCCACCCCGAAATCGGGCTTGTGCTGGATACCGGGCAAGACGTGGCCGTCCCAGTTGGTCACGCCGTAGGTCGAACTGTGCCCGAAAATTCCGCAGTAATGCGCGACGTTGCGGACACCGCCGCCGAAGTCGACGCCGATTTCCAGGGCCGTCAGACCCGCAGCGAGCGCCGCCGCGGCGCCACCCGACGAACCGCCGGGCGAGCGCGCCAGGTCCCACGGGTTGTTGGTCGTGCCGTAGATGTCGTTGTGGGTCGCCCAGCCGATCAGATAGGCGGCGACGTTGGTTTTGCCGAAGGCGATCGCGCCGGCGTCGAGGTAGCGTTGCACCGTGAAGGCATTGCCCGCCGGACGATGATCCTTCAGTTCCGGCACGCCCCATGTCGCCGGCAGGCCCGCGAGATCGAAGCTGTCCTTGATCGTGACCGGCAGTCCGTGCAGCGGCCCCCAATCTTCGCCCTTGGCGATCGCGGCATCCGCAGCTTTCGCCCGCCGCCGTGCGCCGGCGATATCCATCGCAATGATCGCATTGACCCGCGGGTTGTGTTTCTCGATGCGGCTCAAGTAGAGGTCGAGCAGCTCCTCCGAGCCGATCTTCTTGCTCTTGATCTGTGCCGCGAGCTCGGTTGCAGAGGAAAATGGCAGGTTCGTCATTCAAAGGTCCGTTTCGGCATGGTCGTTGTCGAGCCGCTTGCCCGTAAGGGCGAACGGCGCCTGCGGCGAGCACAAGGCGATAACCTGGTTCAGCATGTCCTCTCTGGACTCGAAGCGGCGCTCATCATAGCAGCCGAGTGGAAAGACAGCCGTGTGCGAACAGCACAGAGTGCAGAACGAGCACGGATTCTCGGGCCGCTCGAGGCCTTTTTCGAACTGCTTGAGCAGATCCGGATTTGCAATGAGCGGCCGCGCGATCGCAACCATGTCGCATTTTCCATCGCTCAGCGCACCGTCGATGACGCTGCGGTCCTGAAATCCGCCATTGGCGATGATCGGAATGCCGACGACACGGCGCATCGCAGCGGCGAAATCCGCGTTCGCCGCCGGCTTGAATCGCCAGCCGAAGCCAAATACGGCCTTCCTGATCGGCCGTGGCACGAGGTTGTAGACGGCGGCGCGAGCGGTGGCCTTGCCGCTCAGGTAGCTCGTGGCATTGACGAAGATGTGGAGCCCCTCGTCGGGAAAGTCGCCAGGACTTCCCTTAGGATTGGGAAAGCCGAAACCGCTGTCGATATGCAGATAATCGACGCCGAGCTGCTCCAGCCTTTTCGCGTAGTATGTTGTCTCGGGAAGGTCGTTGCCGATGAAATAGTGGCGCGGCGGCCAGATAACCGGCGGCCAGGGAATCCTGATATTGATCGGCAGCCAGTTGAAGTCCTTCGCCGACAGGCGGATGCCGAACAGGAAGCCGTCGCCGACCTCCTGCCGCACGCGCTGGACCACCTCCTGCAACAGCTGGAAGCGCTTCTCGACCGATCCCCCGTATTTGTCCGTCCGGCGATTCGTGACCGGGTTGAGGAACTGATGGATGATGTAGCCCTTCGAAGCCGTGATCTCGACGCCATCGCAGCCCGCCTCGGCGACGCGCCGCGCTGCGTTCGCAAAATCCGTGACGACCGCCTCGATATCCTCCTCGCTCATCTTGATGGAGCGGTTATGGTATCCGTACAGGACGTCGAAAAAGCTGGACGCTGAGATTCGATCCTCGATTTGCGGCTTGATGCTGGTGTGGCTATGCCCGCCGGTATCACCGAGCTGCACGATGTAGCGGCAATCGCTTCCAGCCCTGATTTCGTTGACCGCATGACGAAGCGGCTTGACGAAGCGATCGTCGTGCAGCGACGGATACTCCAGCGGCGACATCCGCTTTTGATTGATGCTGATGGTTGGCGAGATGATCGCCGCGACGCCGCCGTCGGCAAAGCGCTTCTCGAAATGCACGAATGCGGGAGAGACCGTGCCATCATAGTAGGCCATCCGCCCGCCCAGCGATGAGCGCAGCACACGATTGGCGAAGGCAACGTTCTTGATGCGAAACGGCTCAAAAAGCACGCCAGCCTCCAGCAAGACAGTATTATGATTCCCCATCCGCACGAATGAGGACATGACGCCGCTTTCGTTCGTCTTGATTGCAGCGTCAGAAATTTACAAGCTAGAGCCC
Organism: Bradyrhizobium sp. LHD-71; assembly: GCF_031157255.1. Classification (GTDB taxonomy): domain Bacteria; phylum Pseudomonadota; class Alphaproteobacteria; order Rhizobiales; family Xanthobacteraceae; genus P52-10. Next base: position 75,901 of record NZ_JAVIFX010000031.1, read on the forward strand.
CGTTTCTTTCGACGGGGCGTGAGGAAGCGCCGCCCCGTGTACCACGAACACCGGAAGCGGGGTAATAATCCGTGACAATAGTCCGGGTTTTCTGTCGCGACCAGCCGTTTCCTGCGCGGGGGCTTATCGATGAGCACAGAAAGCAAAGATAGTTTGCAGAAAATCACCAATTTCGGCGGCAACCAGTGCTGGCTCGCGCGCCGGCTCCGACCGTCCTCCGAAGATGAGCTTCTGAGCATTCTGGAGCGGCACGACGGCGCCACCATACGTGCCGCCGGATCAGGCCATTCCTGGAGCGGGATTGTCGCCCATGCCGACATCGTGCTCGACATGAGTGCGTTCAACTCCGTCGCGCTCATCAACACCAACGGACAGCATCTGGTCCGCGCCGGAGCGGGCTGCCGCCTGCAGGACCTGCTCGATCGTTTGCATGCGGCGACCGACCGGACGCTTCCGACTCTGGGCGCCATCAAGAAGCAAACGATATCGGGCGCGATTTCGACCGCAACGCACGGCTCCGGCCGGCAGAGCCTGTCGCATTTCGTCGTCCGGGTCCGCGCTGCGGTGTTTACTGGCTCCGGCGGACCTGAAATCCGCGAGTTCGACGGCGGGCCGGAGCTGCTCGCGATGCGCTGCGGCCTCGGATGCACGGGGATCATCGTCTCCGTCGATCTGCAGACGGTCCCCAAATATCTCGTGGCCGAAACGGCGCGCCGTTACGACAGCATCGACCAGGTGATCGCCACCTTTGAGTCTAACCCATTGTCGACATTCACGTTCTCCCCTTACAGCTGGGCATTCACGGCCTTTGAGCGGCGCGCCATCGCGCGTCAGCCCCAGTCGTTACCGTCGCGCGCCAAAGCGCTTGCGTTCCGACTTTATCAACTGATCCTCATCGACACCTTGTTTCATCTTGGTGTCGTCGGCAGCAGGGCCCTCGGACCGGCCGCGGTCAAGTTCTTGCAGAAGCACGCGACAAAAACCCTTCTCACCGATGTCGAGCGGGTCGACAACGCCGAACATGTTCTCACCACCCAGCATGATCTCTTTCGCCATGAGGAGATGGAGCTGTTCGTCAGGGAAGCTGACCTGTCCTTTGTCCTGCGGTTTCTGCGCGCTGCAGTCGAGTTTTTTTCCGGCGATGCATCGACATTTCCGGATGAACTCGCGGCACGGCTGAGGCAGGCCAACCTTGCGACCATGCTCGAAGGCAAGCATGGCAGCTTCGTCCTGCACTACCCGCTGTTCGTCCGGCGGATACTGCCGGAAGAAACCTTGATTTCGATGGCCGCGGCGGCGGACGGCCCTTTGTATTCGGTCTCGATCTTCACCTACGATCCGCCGCGCCAGCGTGAGCCGTACTATGCCTTCTGCCTGTTCGTGGCGAGGGCGCTCAGAACGCTGGTCGGAGCGCGGCTGCATTGGGGCAAGCACTTCCCGCTGTCCCATTCCGAGATCGCTGTCCTGTACCCCGAGCTCGAACGCTTTCGGGCGATCTGTCGCACTCACGATCCTCACGGCGTTTTGCGCAACACCTACACGGCGCGCGTGCTAGACTTGGCTCCGGGCAAACGCGAGGACGATCGTTCCGCCGCCGCATGAATTCTCGTGCCGCCGCGCCGAACCGTCGGGCGCCATCGATGACGACGCCATCTCCCGCAAGCCGATGAGTGTCCCGGTTGTAACGTTCGCATCACCTTGCGGCGACCTCGTCCGCGAACGTTAGAACCAGGAGTGTGGTCCTGTTTCCACCAGCTCGCGGAGAGCCGCAATGACAGATGTTTCGGGCAGCGTTGCAATGGCGTCGCAGGGTATCCCTGGCCTGCGCGGCTTCCAGGTTCTCGGCCATAATGATCTGGCGAGGCTGGAAGCATTCTTCCTCGCATTCGATCTCGACCAGCGGCGCGAATATTTCGGCGGCGACGTCGCCGACACCGCGCTGCGCGACTACTGCAATGCAATTCGCTGGGGCGAGGCGACGATCATCGCACGATCCGGCCCCCACGGTCTGGAAGCGATCGCAATCGTGGCGGCAATCGCGCCGGACCAACGAGCCGCTGACCTGTCGATGGCCTGTCCGTCCGCGGGCGACCGCCAGCCGATCGTTGCCGACATGCTCGACCTCGCACTGATGGCGGCCTCGTTAAGTTACCGGCAGCTCATCGTCTATCATGACCATGCGATGCCCGAGCTTCTGTCGCTGCTGCGCGGATCGGGCTCGGCAAAGTTCGATGGCGACATTGTTCGCATCGACGTGCCGCTCGGTAATGCGAGGCTCGTGGCCTGCTAGCGGCTTTTCCTGCAACGGTGGCGCAGGGACCGGCGGCGCCGATCCCTGCTTGACGACTTACTGTCCGCGGTCCCCCCGCCTCAACGCCTTCAGCACGATCGCGGTCAGACCGCACGCAGCATAGGCCGCGGCGACCAGCGCCAGCCATCGATCGTTCAGGCTGACGAGCGCATAAAGCGACGTCGACATGTTGGTGCAGGTCCACAGTCCCCACGCCGGATACGACGTTGAGGATGCTATGGCGCTATCGACAGCGATGCGCCGCAGCTGCGGCATGTACGACGCCAGCCGCAGGCCGCTGCAAAAGATAAATCCAAACCAGGCGATGCTTGTCAGCATGGTTCTCTCCTCGATGGAGATGCACAGAGACCGCCCGGGTTCGGAAATCTGCTCTATCCGCAGGTGATGCGAGATGCGTTTGGGCCCGTGTCGTCAGGCCGGCGCCGGCGATCCGTGCGGACCTTCGCAGCCGAAAATCGTTCAGGCTTCATCCAATCGAATGATTTGTGAGCCCGCAGAAAGCATCAGGTTCGCGGCCTGTCCCGAACCGGGAACTCGCGGAGGAAGCCATGCTCTTTCCGGTCGCCCTGAGCGTAACGCTCCTGATCTTCGCCTTCACCACCCTGCCGAAAGTCGACACTGACGCGTCGAGGCCGGCCCACGAGACCACCGAACCTCATACGCAAATGCCGACCTTCCGATCGATCGATATGGACAAACCAAAAGCCATCAAAGTTCATGCGACCGAACCGTCTCTGAACGAGATCTCACGATGGCTGTCGGACAATTTCGACCTGCCGCATTCGGACAATTTGCCGCAAATTGAACGTGTCCCTGCCGCGCAACTGCATCGGCTGCGCTACAAGGGTCTGCTGCCGCCGCCGTCGCTTGCGATCGGCGGCGAACATGCGACCCCATACCTCGACCCGCAACGCGAGGTCGTCGCGATCTACAACGACTCAACCAGGACCATCTATCTGCGCGAGGACTGGACGGGCGACTCCGCAGCCGAACAATCGGTGCTGGTGCATGAAATGGTGCATCACCTGCAGAACGTGGCGGGACTGAAATATGAGTGCAGCGGCGCACGCGAAAAGCCTGCCTATCTGGCGCAGCACGAGTGGCTGAAGTTGCACGGCTTCGAACTCGAGACGACGTTCGACGTCGACATGTTTACGATCGTCGCGCTTTCGGCGTGCATGCACTAGGCTCGTTCCGGATCCACATCCGACGACAATATTCATTCGGCGTCATGCCGCGAACGCAGGGATCCCGTATCCCAGAGCGCCAGAGTTCAGATCGCTAACGCTGCGGCGTGCTGGATGCCCGCCTTCGCGGGCATCACGGCAAACTCATCATGCTTTAGTGATAGCTGCGCAGCTTTGCCAGCAGGACAATGACGGCGCATCCCAGCGCGAGCGAGAGCACCTTCCAGAACACCAGCGGATTGCGCTCCATAAGCGGCTTGAAGGATGAGCTCCGATAATTCTCCTTCGGATGGCGCAAATCGTGCAGATATTCCGACAGCGCTTCATAACGCTTGAAGGGATCCGGATGCACCGCCCGTTCGAGCACGTCATCGATCCAAGCGGGCACATCCCGGTTTGAGTCGCGCGCCGAGGCGTATCTCAGCCGCCGCTGTTGCGCTTTGGTGCGCGTTCGCGCCACCTGCGCGCCGTAAGGAAGCTTTCCGGTCAGCATCTGGTAGGTGATGACACCGAGCGAGAAGAGATCGGAGCGCGACGAGCCGCTTTCACCCAGAAAATACTCGGGCGCAGTGTATTGGGCCGTACCAAGAATGTCGTCACGCGCAAGCGGTGCCGCCTCGGCCACGCCCGCAACCCTGGTGGAACCGAAATCGATGATCTTCACCGTGCCGGCGCGATCGATCATGATGTTGTCCGGGCGGATGTCCTGATGCAGCATCTCCATCCGGTGAAACGCGCGCAGGCCCCTGGCCATCTGTTCGGTGATATCACGGACCGTCTCAAGGCTCGGCCTCGGATTGTCGATCATCCATTGGGTCAAAGTCTGCCCATCGACGAACTCCGTGACAATGTAGAGGAAGTTGCGCTTGCGCTCCTGCATGAGGGGCTTCAGCACATGCGCGCTGTCGATGCGCCGCGCGACCCACTCCTCCATCATGAAGCGCTTCAGATAAGCTTCGTCGCCGCGCAGATCGAGCGAGGGGATTTTGATGATGACTTGCGTATCTGTCTCGATGTCGACGGCGAGATAGATATGGCTGCGGCTCGAGCCATGCACCTGGCGGACAATCCTGTAGCCGTCGAACACCGTCCGCGCTTCGAGCAGCGGCGGCAGCGGCAGCTCGGATGCGGATCCGACAATCTCGCTCGCCTGCCCGTCCGGCACCTCGTCGATCCGCACGACCTGGACGGTCAGGTTATCGTCGCTGCCGCGGTTGTAGGCCTCCTGAACGATGCTGCAGGCAACGTTATCGAGGTCCGTGCCGCCCTCCCCGATCGCATTTGCGATGAAGCGGGAGCCCACATAGTCATACACCCCGTCGGTCGCGAGCACGAATACGTCACCCTTGACCACCGGCAACGCCTGATAGTCGATCTCGATCTGCGGGTTCACGCCCATCGCCCGACTGAGATAGCTCTGCTCCGACGAAATGATCACCCGATGATCGTTGGTGAGCTGCTCCAGCGAATGGCCGTTGAGCCGATAGATCCGCGAATCTCCGACATGAAAGATGTGCGCAGTGGCGGACTTGATCACCATGGCGCTCAGTGTGCAGACATAGCCCTTGTCCTTGTCATAGGAGTATTGGCTACGCCGTGTCTGCGAATGCAGCCACGAATTGGTGGCGGCGATCACCCGTTGCGCCGAGGTCTTCACCGACCAGGATTCCGAGGTGCAGTAGTAATCGGTGAGGAAGCCTTTGACGGTCGATTCGGCTGCGATCCGTCCGACACTGGAGGAGCTGATACCGTCGGCGAGCACGACCGCAATGCCTTTCAGGCCGAGCAAGGGCTCGCGCGGAATCAGTACGCCGTGAAAATCCTGGTTGGCCTCCTTGCGGCCCTTGTCGGAATGCTGCCCAACGGAGATTTTCAGTTCGCGCGGCATCGGATGCCAATACTCTCCGTGTCACAACGGGCATAGCCGTTCGAAGGTCTGGCCCTGCTTCACTCGCCCGGCACCTTGCCGCTCTGCTCCAGAAGACACGGCATCCTTGAGCGACATCACCGGGTCAAGTCCCGGCGATGTCATTGCTTGTGGTTCTGAGCCCGGCGCTCAGCGCGAGGCGAACGAGCGGCGCAGTGGTTCTGCTCCCACTTCCTGCAGTTCGCGCTTCGGCGCGGTGCGGACGTGCGTGGCATACAGCGTCAGCCCGGTGAACGACAGGCCGCCGACCAGGTTGCCGACCACGGTCGGGATCTCGTTCCAGATCAGGTAATCCATGATCGAGTATTTGCCGCCCATCAGCAGGCCCGACGGAAACAGGAACATGTTGACGATCGAGTGCTCGAACGTCATCGCGAAGAACACCATGATCGGCATCCACATGGCGATCACCTTGCCGGAAACCGTGGTGGAGATCATTGCGCCGACCACACCGGTCGAAACCATCCAGTTGCAGAGCACGCCGCGCACGAACAGCGTCAGCATGCCGGCCGCACCGTGCTGGGCATAGCCGAGCGTGCGTCCCTCGCCGATGCCGGCAATCACCTGGCCGACCTTGTCGGGCGGCGACGAGAAGCCGAAGGTGTAGACGATCGCCATCAGCAGCGCGACGGTGAATGCGCCCGCGAAATTGCCGATGAAAACCAGGCCCCAGTTGCGCAGAACACCTTTCAGCGTCACGCCGGGACGCTTGTCGATCAACGCCAGCGGCGTCAGCACGAACACACCGGTCAGAAGATCGAACCCGAGCAGGTACAGCATGCAGAAACCGACGGGGAACAGAATCGCGCCGATGATCGGATAGCCGGTCTGCACCGTGACCATCACCGCAAACGCCGCGGCAAGCGAAAGGATGGCGCCGGCCATATAGGCGCGGATCACCGTATCGCGACTGGACATAAAGATCTTGGACTCACCGGCGTCGACCATCTTGGTGACGAATTCCGAAGGTACGAGATAGGCCATTCAAAGTTCCCCTTTGATCCCTTAGGTAAAATGGAAATGCGGACGTTCACGGCGCCGCAGCAACACTCATGTCGAGATAGATCCGGCCGTTCTCGAGCTTGACCGGAAAGCTTCGCGCGCAGCCCTTGTCAGCACCGGTCGCCTCTCCGTCATCGAGATTGATGATCCAGTTGTGAAGCGGACACGTCACTTTGCGGCCGTGCACGATGCCGTCGCTCAACGGTCCGCCCTTGTGCGGGCAGCGGTTCTCGAGCGCGAACACCTCGTCGTTGGCTGTGCGGAAGATCGCGATTTCACGACGCGGCGTCTTCACCCGGCGCGAACCGCGTACGGGAATCTCCTGCAACGACCCCACGTCGAACCAGAAATCGGCGGTCTTTTGCGGCATAGCCGTTCGAAGAACGGCGTCGCTTCGCTCGCTTATGGCGTTCATTCGGCGGCTTCCGGCATGATGATGTTGAGAGCGGCGAGCGGCATGAACTCGTGGAGTTCGCGGCCTGCGGCGCGCTCGGCCCACGGGTCCCTGCGTACGGCGCGCTGCGACGCTTCGAAGCGCGCGACCAATGCGCGGCGGCCTTCGTGATCGTCCATGATCGCAGCGCGAATCTTCTCGATGCCAGTCTTTTCGACCCACTTGTAGACGCGATCGAGGTAGCCGGCCTGCTCGCGATAGAGCTGCATTACCGCCGCGACATGTTCGATCGCTTCCTCTTCCGTCGCCACATGGCCCAGCAGGTCCGTAGCGCGGACATGCAGTCCGGCCGCCCCGGCAATGTGGATGTCGTAACCGGACTCGACGCAGATGATGCCGATGTCCTTCACCGTGGCTTCAGCGCAGTTGCGCGGACAGCCCGAGACGGCGAGCTTGACCTTGTGCGGTGTCCAGGAGCCGCAAAGATATCGCTCCAGCTTGACACCAAGGCCGGTGGAATCCTGCGTTCCAAACCGGCACCACTCGCTGCCGACACAGGTCTTCACCGTACGCAGACCTTTGGCGTAAGCCTGACCCGACACGAGACCCGCAGCGTTGAGCTGCGCCCAGACCGCGGGCAGATCCTCTTTGCGTACCCCGAGCAGGTCGATCCGCTGGCCGCCGGTCACCTTGACGGTCGGGATCTTGAACTTGTCGGCGACATCGGCAATCGCACGCAGTTCGTCCGGCGTCGTCAGACCGCCCCACATCCGCGGCACGACGGAGAAGGTGCCGTCCTTCTGGATGTTGGCATGCACGCGCTCGTTGACGAAACGCGATTGCGGATCGTCGCGGTAGTCGAACGGCCATGCACACAACAGGTAGTAGTTGAGAGCCGGACGACAGGACGAGCAGCCGCACGAGGTTTTCCAGCCGAGTTCCTGCATGACGGCTGGAACGGACTTCAACTCTTTCGACAGAATAAAGCCGCGGACCTCCTCGTGCGTCAGGTCTGTGCACTTGCACATCGGCTTGCGCGCCGCCGCGGCGTAGCCAGCGCCAAGCGTCGCCATCAGCAGCGCTTCGACCTTCGAGGTGCACTGACCGCAGGAGGCGGACGCCTTGGTGCCGCTGCGCACATCGTCGATCGTCGTCAGGCCGCGCGCGGTGATCGCCTGGGTGATTGTCCCCTTGCAGACGCCGTTGCAGCCGCAGATTTCCGCATCATCCGACAGGTTCGCGACCAGGGTGACCGGATCGAGCGGCGCGCCGCCGCCCTGATAGGCCTGACCGAAGATCAGCGTGTCGTGCATCTTCGTGACGTCGGTCCCCTTTTTCAGGAGATCGAAATACCAGCCGCCATCTGCCGTATCGCCGTAGAGCACCGCGCCGACGATGCGATTATCACGCAGGACGACGCGCTTGTAGACGCCGCGTGACGGATCACGCAGCACGATCTCGTCCTTCTCGTCGCCTTCGGAAAAATCACCGGCCGAGAACAGGTCGACGCCGGTCACCTTCAGCTTGGTTGACGTGGCAGAGCCGGTATAGCCCGCCACCTCCTCGCCTGCGAGCGTTGCCGCCAGCGTCTTTGCCATGTCGTACAGCGGCGCCACGAGGCCGTAGCACTGTCCGCGATGCTCGACGCACTCGCCGACGGCGAAGATATTGTCGTCGCTGGTCTTCAGATGATCGTCCACCACGAGGCCGCGCTTGACCTCGAGGCCTGCATCTTTCGCAAGCGCGACGTTGGGACGAATGCCGACCGCCATCACGACGAGATCGGCAGGCAGCGTCCGGCCATCCTCAAGCCGCACCGCCTCGACCTTGCTGTCGCCGATAACGGCCTGAGTGTTGGCCGCGGTGAGGATCTCAATGCCGCGCTTCTCGATCGCACGCTGCAACAAGTAAGCGGCGTTGGGATCAAGCTGGCGTTCCATCAGCGTCGGCATCAGATGCACGACGGTGGTCTTCATGCCCTTGGTGGCGAGCCCGGCAGCCGCCTCGAGCCCGAGCAGGCCGCCACCGATCACGACGGCGCTCCCCCCGCCCGCTGCGGTAGCAAGCATCGCGTTCACGTCGTCGAGATCGCGGAACGTGACGACACCTGGCAGTTCGGCGCCCGGCACGGGAATGAGGATCGGCTTCGAACCCGTTGCGATGATCAACGCATCGTAAGGAACCGTGTCTCCCGCTTCAGTCCGAACCGTCCGCTGCGCGCGGTCAATCGCCACCACCGGCTCGCCCTTGCGCAGACTGATGTTGTGCTTTGCGTACCAGGCATCGTCGTGGACAATGATCGCGTCGAAGTCTTTCTCGCCGGCGAGTACCGGCGAGAGCATGATGCGATCGTAGTTGACGCGTGGTTCGGCGCCGAAAATGGTGACGTCGTAACGATCCGGCGCGCGCGCAAAAAGCTCTTCCAGTACGCGTCCGGCTGCCATCCCGTTGCCGACGACGACCAGCTTCTTCTTGATCGAGTGTTCTGCCTGCATTGCCATCCCGTTTTCCGACCGTGTCCGATGGAAAACAGGGACGTGCAGCCATACGACATGGCATCACGACGAGCGCGCCAAGCTTCCTTCAATCAAGGTGGCTTCGGGCTGTCCCTGCGCTTCGGCCGGCTCTGGCCAAAGCAATCCGGCGGACGGCGGTCGTCGTTGACTGAAATCTTTCTAAGCAAGCGATGTGCCAGCACCCATGAGCAGCACAATCCGCTGAAAACAAACGAGAATATTCTTAATCGCAGCCCCTGCGTGCGAAATCACCGCTGCTGCTTGTTTGTGCAACTGCTCAGGTGCATTGCAGCATGCTGCCTAGCGGGCTGGCAGGCACTATGCCGTCTGCAGTCGCATCGTCCGCGATGGCTGTGGCGGGAAGGCAAGCGCGATCAGCACGGCGCCGAATGCGACAGCGAACGAGCCGATATAAAGCCACGCGTAGGTGCCGAGATTATCGAACACCCAGCCGCCGGCCCACGGACCGAACGCCATGCCGATGCAGGACACCATCGTCGCCGCGCCCAGCACGGTCCCCATGATCTGCTGACCGAAATATTCGCGCGCCAGCACGGCGTAGAGCGGCATCACGCCGCCATAGGCGGTGCCGAACACGACTGCCAGCGCATAGAACTCGCCCAGCCTGCTGACGAACAGATACGAACCAATGGCGAGGGCCTGCACCAGCAGGCCGGCAACGAGCACGCGCTTGACGCCAAATCGATCGGCAAGAATGCCGAGCAGCAGCCGGCCGCCGAGACCGGCCAGTCCCTCGACGCTGTAGATGCTGACCGCAGCCATCGCCGGAATGCCGCAGATCATGGCGTAGCTCACCATATGAAAGATGGGGCCCCAGTGCGCCGAGCAGCACAACGCAAAGGTGGCCGTGAGCACGATGAATTGCGGAGAACGAAAGGCCGCCGCGACCGACATGCCGCCATCGCCCGCCGACTCCGGTGCAGCGGTTGCGTCGGCTGCCGCAGCGGTTGGCGGCACAGCGGCGGTCGGACGACGCACCAGCATCCCGGCCGGGATCAACAGCACCCACGCGCCGATGCCGATCATCAGCATGGCAAACTGCCAGTCGTAAGCCGAGATCAGCCAGCGCGCGAATGGCGAGATCGTCATCGGCGCCACGCCGACGCCCGCCGACACCAGCGACACCGCGAGGCTGCGATGCGTATTGAACCACATGGTGGTCGCTGAAATCAGCGGTGCGAAGAAAGCACCGGACGCAACGCCGACGAGAACGCCGTAAGTCAATTGGAATTCAAGCAGCGACGTGGCGCGGCTCGCAAGCACGAGTCCCAGGCCGAGCAGAGCCGAACCGGCCAGCACCACGGGACGCGGGCCGAAGCGATCGCTCGCCGCTCCCCAGGCAAACGACGCGATGCCCATGGCGAGGAAGTCCAGCGTCATCGCGCTCGAGATGCCGGTGCGCGACCATCCCGTTGCCGCCGCCATCGGATCAAGAAACACCGCCAGCGAAAACATCGCGCCGACGGCGACGCATGTCATCAATGCTCCGATAGCGACAAGCAGCCAGCGATAGGACAAGATCATATCTCGGCATTCCCGTTTTCGCGGAACAGCAGTTCGATGTAGCGCCGCAGATGGTCGACGGAGTCGGCCGCAACCTTCGCCTGCCCCTCCGCCTTGGCGAGGATGAAAGCGCCCTGCAGAACCACTTGCGTATGGCGCGCGAGGCTCGTTGCCGTCCAATCCGACCGGACGCGATACTTGCGCATTGCCGCGGTGATCACCGGCGTCAGCCAGGCCGTATGCTCCGCAATCGCGCGCTCGCACGCGTCGCTCAGATTCGGATGCGTCGCGTACGTCTCCTGGATCACGGTGCCCGCGAAGCACGTGTAATTGGCTGCATCGCCTCCGAGCAGCGACTTGCGAAAGTCGATATAGGCTAGGATGCGCTCGAGCGGATCGGCGATGTCGTTGAACTCGGCGCGGTTGAACAAGCGTTCGGCCTTTTCGCGCCAATGGTCGGCCGCAGCCAGCGCCAGATCTTCCTTGCTGTCGAAATGGTGAAAGAAGCTGCCCTTGGTGACCCCTGCTTCGGCGCAAACGTCTTCGACCCTGGTCGCGGAATAACCCTTCCTGCGCACGACCGTCAGCGTCGCGTCGAGCAGCTTTGTCTTCGACTGATGAGGCGCCTCGGGCATGGTCACAGCCTCCCGCCGCCTCCATACCCACTAGTTGGTATGGAGTCAAGCTTGCAAACTGCAAACTGAGCGATCGGGAATCGGGTGGGTGCATGGCAGTGAATTTCCTAGGTGAGCATCACCGGCCGCAAAGGCTGTCGCAGCAACACGTCGGGCAAGTTGAGAGGTGCGCGATGGGATCAACCGTCGAGCGAAATCCATTCGGCGTCATGGACGTCCCGGATCCTTATGATGCGGCGGTGATCGAATTTGCCGCAAAAACCAGCCTCGACGGCGAATCCGACGATGATAACGCCACGTCCTGGATCAGCCGTGGCCAACACCCCTCCTTTGCAACGATTGAGGGACACTGGGAGAGCCGGTGGAACGGCGGCGCCGATCCCACGATCCCGGGCGACAGCGCCGACAAATGGAAACAAGGTGCAGGCGAACTGAAGATCGTGCGCGACCATGTGTATCTGAGGTTTGACTGGCACATCGGCGCACGCAAGGGCCTGATCGAGGCGAGACGCGACGGCGCAAGGCGGCTCGTTGGCAAGTACATCAATCTGACCGACCCGAAGATCACGCGCCCCTGGATCGGATTGATCGTGAGCAACGACCGGATCGACGGCTGCTTTCCGGAGGGGCGGCTTGATTTTCGCAGATGACCCTTTCATCGCCGCGCGTTCGCTTGTCTTCGCCCCGCCGATGATTGTAATTGACAATGAGGCCTGGAAAGCGCGTGCTGGGCTGGTGACAACCTGAGCTCGGCGCGATCGGGCCAAAATCGACGGATGCCCTGTTTTGATCGTAACCATGAAGACGTTTGCGTGTGTCGCGCTTGCAGCCGCGCTCGGCAGCAGCTCCGTGTTTGCAGCCACCACCGAGTGCCGGTTCATCCAGTCGCGGAAGGAGCGCAACGCCTGTTACGATCAGCAGAGCGCCGCCAGGCAAAAGGCCGGCTCCGAGGGCACGAAGTCGGTCGACCCCATCGACGGCATGAAGTCCGAAGATGATCGGCTGACCAGACGCCTGCAGGGCATCTGCAAGGGCTGCTAAGCGCAACCGCGCTTCGACCGAATCGGCGTGATTCGCCTCCCTGCTCTCGGCCGCATCTCGCAGCAACCGATTCCGGCGGAATGACAGCACCGTGATGTCATTCCCGCCAAAGCATGTTTCCTGGCGGCGGCCGATATGGCCGCCTTTTTTCATCCCGCACGGTCGATCGGCCACGGCCTCCTACGTTCGGAGGACGCCCGCGCCACCCACGTCCCTACTGTCAGCTCCAAACAAGGACGAACAGAGAGGACGATCATGCGCTCCAACGACACTTTTCTGCCCGGCAACGATAGCGAACTGATCGCCAGGTGGCGGCGATGCCTGGTTCTGATCTATGCGACGATCCTGGTCGGCGTGTTGTCAGCCGTCCTGGTTGCGTTATCGCTGGGCACGGACAGGGGGGAAACCGTCCGTCAAGGCGAGCACCACGTCGTCAGCGGCGCATGTCTCCGCCAGCCAAATGTTTGGACGCTGAGAGAGCGAACCTGTATGCCGTGATCTGCACGCGCGCGTCGAAGGGATGACACGACGGCCGTCTCAATGTCATCATCTTCCGTCGCAGAAGCTGTTTCGTTGGTAACAGCAGCAACACCAGCATTCCGGTAAGCGGCATCCTCATACGCGAGGAGGCACTGATGACGATAGCGATACGGCCCGCGACCGCGCAAGACCAGGAACAGATTCTCGCTCTGGCGCGCGGCGAACGGGTGAAACCATTCGGACTATATTGGCCAAATTTCATCGTCGCCGAGCGGGATCACCGCATTATCGGTGCCGTGCAATTGCGGACACACCGCGACGGTTCCTATGAACTCGGGAGCCTCGTGGTGGAAACGCAGTCTCGCGGACAAGGCGTCGCCGCCCGCCTCATCGACATGCGCCTCGCGGACAAGAATGGACGCATCCTGATCATCACGGGCCGAAGATACGCGAACCACTACGGTCGCTGGGGCTTCAGGCGCATCAAGCCGAGTGAGGCGCCACCATGCATCAAGTGGAATTACTGGATGGGGCATCTCGGCGGAGGACTGATCTCGGTCATCCAGCGTCGCAGCTTCAATCCGCTTGCAGTGCTCGATCGGCCAGCACTCGCAGATCACAGTCGTTAGCTGCCGATCCGTCCGACCACCGCCGCGTCGAGCCTTTCAAAACGGGGGCACCCATGACCAACATCGAACTTTTTGTTGCCGAGCTCTGCCCGTTCGCCGCGCGAGCCCGCCTGGTTCTGGCTGAGAAGCATATTTCCGCGACGGAGATCGAGGTCGACCTGCGGCAGAAACCAGGTTGGTTTCTGGAGATCTCACCAAACGGCAAGGTGCCTCTGCTGCGCCATGACGGCAAGCTCGTTTCGGAGGCCACCATTATCGCCGAATACGTGGAAGAGGCGTTCTCCAAGCATCGACTTCTTCCCGGACAGCCGCATGCACGCGCGCAAGCAAGAGCGTGGGTGAGCTTCGCCGACAACCGTCTCTACGCAAAGACAGAAGTCCTGCTGCACAGCTTCGATTCAGATATGCACGGGCCAATTGCCGCAAAACTCGCCGACGACCTTCGCTTTCTGGAAGAGCGGGGGCTTGCCAACCCTGCACGCACCGGCCCCTACCTGTTGGGCGCGGAGTTCAGTCTCGCGGATCTTGCATTGTACCCGTGGTTCGAGCAGGTGGCGGTGCTCGAGCGATACCGCAGCTTTCACTTTCCCCGCGAGTGCCAGCGTCTTCTCGCCTGGCAGGAAGCCGTTGCTGACCGGGCGGCGGTGCGCGCCGTCGGCAAGCCAGCGCAATTCTACCTTGAGCGGTATGCGCGGCTGCTCAGATCAGCGACGGCGTGAATCGCATTGAAGCGCGCGCTATCATGCGCACCGCGTTCCGGGCACAGCCTTCCGGCCTGGCTCGCTTCGTGGCCGATCTCAGTGAATATCTCGATACCTATCGAACGCCGAGCGCTGATGCCCTCACCAATCTTAAGCAAATCAATACGGTCTGACTGTACCCTGCTCGTCATATACTTGCGTCAGTTCGTTGAATCATTCTGCAACAAGTCGAGCAAAGCCGATGGTTTGGGGCTCGAGGAAAAGCCAGCGGATCGCGTTTCAGCGCGGCATCGAGGCCCGCATGGTGGCCATTGACGGCACCTGGAGCAGGCGCTGCCAGGTTGCGGATATCTCCACGACCGGTGCCCGGCTGATTGTCGAGGAAGCGGTCGGCGGACTCCGCATCAAGGAGTTCTTCCTCGCGCTGTCGACCATGGGCCGCGTCTGGCGGCGCTGTGAACTCGTCCGCGTCAACGGCGACGAGCTCGGCGTCAAATTCCTGAAAGCAAGCGCTCCCCGCGAGAGTGGCGAGCGGCAGCAAGGCAACGCGCACCTTCACGATGACCCCGCATGAGGCTTCTCATGTGCGGGCGATGTCTCACCGCCGAACAGCGAAGAAGGCGAGTTCGAGGCAGCCGGTTTCTCGGACTGCTCGCGCCGCAGGCGTGATCGTCGATACGGCAATGCCCCCTTGCAGCACACGCCCTTGTTGGGGCCGGTGAAATCGGCCTAATGGCGCAAGCGAGGGAGGTCACTCGCAGCCGTGCCATTGGGAGGAACATCATGAAGGGCCCAGAAGACGATGCCGGCCTGTCCGGCAAGGTCGCAATCCTGAGCGGCGGTGGAGCGGCCGGCGACGGCATCGGCAATGGGCGAGCGGCAGCGATCCTTCTCGCCCGCGCCGGCACCAAAGTGCTGGTGGCCGATCGCGACATCAAGCTCGCCGAGCGGACCATGGAGATGATCGCGGCCGAGGGCGGCACGGCGGCGGCCGAAGCCTTTGACGCCACCAGCGAAGCCGAATGCAAGCGGCTCGTCGATGCTGCCGTCGATCGTTGGGGCCGCCTCGATTTCCTCGACAACAACATCGGCATCGGCAGCCGCGGCAGCGTGGTGGCGGAGAAGCCGGAGGAGTTCCGCCGCGTCATGCAGGTCAATGTCGAGACCATGTTCCTTCTGTCGAAGCATGCGATCCCGGCTATGATCAAGACCTCCAAGGGCGGTGCGATCGTCAACATCTCGTCGATCTCGGCGTTGCGGCCGCGCGGACTCACCACCTACACGACCTCGAAGGCCGCGGTGATCGGCCTGACCCAGGCCATGGCGGTGGATCATGGCCGGGACAACATCCGCGTCAACTGCATCTGCCCCGGTCCGATGTACACGCCGATGGTCTACGCCCGCGGCATGAGCGACGCTGCACGCACCCAGCGCGCGAAAGCATCGGTGCTGAAAACCGAAGGCACCGGCTGGGATGTCGGCCACGCGGTGCGGTTCCTGCTCTCCGACCATGCCCGCTACATCACCGGACAGGTGCTAGTGGTGGACGGCGGCGTCACGTTGCAGGGACCGGAGCGGGATTCCGTGGATCACTGATGTCGCCGACAGGGCGAGGAACGCCAGCGACGAAGCAAGCCGACTTTCAAACAGACGGGACCGCTTCGTTTCGCGCGCGAAGATGCCCGGTCTGATTTTCGCCTCAACAACAAAACGAGGAAACGAACAAAATGGCCCGCCTTCCCTATCTCGAGCCCGATCAGGTCGCAGAGCAATATCGCGATATGCTCAAGCGCAACACCAACCTGCACAAACTGCTCGTCAACTCGCCGGACATGGCACGCGCGTTCTCAGGCCTCGGCGGCTACATCCGCCACGGCAGCAAGCTCGACCCGCGCCTGCGCGAGCTCGCAATCCTGCAGGTCGGCTGGATCGAGAAGTCCGAATACGAATTCACTCACCACGTGAAGATCGGCAAGGAGTTCGGCGTCACGGATGCGGACATCGAGGGGCTCATCGCCGAAACCGCGGGCAAACCCTCGAAGCTGGACCCGCTCGCAAAGGCCGTCTTGAAGGGCGCCCGCGAAATGGTCCGCAACCTCGCCATGTCGGAGGCGACCTTCGCCGAGATCAAGAAGGAGCTGTCGGACGAGCACATGGTCGACCTGGTCCTGACCATCGCCTTCTATTGCGGCGTCGTGCGCGTACTCGCGACGATGCAGATCGACAACGAACCGTATTATAAAGAGGTGCTGCAGCAGTACCCGATCCCTGGAGTGAAGTGACATGCGCCTGAAAGATCGTATCGCCATCGTCGTCGGCGCCGGGCAGAGCCCCGGAGAAGGCATCGGTAACGGTCGCGCCACTGCACTGACCTTCGCGCGCGAAGGCGCCAAGGTGTTGTGCGTGGACCATAACCTCGCCTCGGCGCAGGAGACCGCCGCCATGATCGTTGAAAAGCAAGGCACCGCGGTTGCCTTCAAGGCGGACGTGACAAAGCCTGCCGAGATCAAGGCGATGGTCGCTGAGGCACACGGCCGCTGGGGCCGCATCGACGTCCTGCACAATAATGTCGGCGTCAGCCTTTCCGGCGGCGACGCCGAGCTCGACAAGATCACCGAGGAGGCGTTCGATCGCTGCGTCGCGATCAATCTGAAAAGCTGCATTCTCGCAGCCAAGCACGTGATCCCGATCATGCGCGAGCAGAAGAGCGGCGCGATCATCAACATCTCGTCGATGGCGGTGATCACCACCTACCCTTACGTCGCCTACAAGGCGACGAAGGCGGCAATGGTCGCCTTCACCGAACAGCTTGCCTATCAGAACGCGCAGTATGGCATCCGCGCCAACGTGATCCTGCCGGGACTGATGAACACGCCGATGGCTGTCGACACCCGCGCTCGCGAGTTCAGCAAGACCCGTGCCGAGGTCGAGGCAGAGCGGGATTCCAAAGTGCCGCTGCGAAAGAAGATGGGCACTGGATGGGACGTCGCCAACGCCGCGCTGTTCCTGGCCTCGGACGAGGCAAGCTTCATCACCGGCGTGACACTGCCGGTCGACGGCGGCGCAAGCGTCAGACGAGGCTAGTGTCCGGTTTCTGACGCTCGCCCCGGCCACGAGGCCTTCGTGCGGGCGTCAGAAACAACGGGACCGGCAAATTTGTATTCAAATGCGGGGTCTGTTTCTGACGTTCCGATGAAGAGTTTTGCCGCAAGGATGACCGCAGAAGCACCAGACCAGGACGCGCAAGCCTCGTCGACCACGTCGGACAACGAGACAGATGGCCCAGCAGCCGCAACGAGACAACGAGGGTGTGGACGTCCTCATCGTCGGCGCTGGACCGACGGGCCTGATGCTGGCCAATCAGCTCGTGCGACGAGGCATCAAGCCGCTGGTCATCGACCGGCACTCCGGCCCGGCGCAGCAGACCCGCGCGATGGCTGTTCAGGCGCGAACGCTCGAGATCTACGCTCACATGGGCATTATCGACGAGGCGCTCTCACTCGGGGCGATCGCGGCCGCTTTCGACGTGTGGGCGGACGGACAATGGAGAGCGCGCATCCCGTTCGGCGACATCGGCCAGGATCTCAGCCCGTTTCCCTTTGTGCTGATGCTGGGCCAGGACGACAACGAACGCATTATGGGCGCCAGCCTCGGCCGCCAGGGCGTGGCGATTGCATGGAATACCGAGCTCACGGCGCTTGAGCAGAAGCCGGCGCAGGTCGAGGCGACGCTGAAGCAGGCCGACGGCTCCATGCGCACGGTCAACGCCAAGTGGCTGGCCGGCTGTGACGGGGCGCATAGTGCGGTGCGTGAATTGAACGGGATCGGATTTCCGGGCGCGCCCTACGAGCACACGTTCTTCGTCGCCGACACCACGGCGACAGGATCAATGAAGCCTGGCGAGCTCAACGTCTATCTATGGAAAGATGGCTTTCATCTGTTCTTTCCCATGCGCGGCCAGGATCACTGGCGGGTGATCGGCATCCTCCCGGAGCAGTTGCGGCAAAGGGACGACGTCGACTTCGACGAGATCGCGCCGGCGATCCAGCGCGAGACCGCGAGCGATCTGAGCTTTCAGGACTGCAGCTGGTTTTCGACCTACCGGATTCATCATCGCGCCGCCGAGCGCTTTCGCGACCAGCGCTGCTTCCTGCTTGGCGACGCGGCGCACATCCACAGCCCGGCCGGCGGACAGGGTATGAACACCGGCCTGCAGGATGCCTACAACCTCGCATGGAAGCTTGCGCTCGTCGTGCAAGGTCGCGCCGACGACAGACTGCTCGACAGCTATGAACAGGAGCGCGTGCCGGTCGCGAAACGCCTGCTGCAGACGACGGACCAGGCGTTCCAGCTGATCGTTTCCGACAGCTGGCTGGCCTCGTTGTTCCGGACCAAGCTAATCGCGCGAGTTGCAGCGGCGGCAATGAACTTCCGCAGCGTTCGCCGTTTCGCGTTCCGAACCGTCTCGCAGATCGGCATCCGCTATCCGCAGAGCGCCTTAACCAAGGTCGCGACCGGTATGCCGGAAGACGCGCCCGCACCGGGCGACCGTTTCCCGTGGCTCAAGCTCGCGCTCAATGACAACGACGGCGCCCGAGATCTCTACCAGGCGCTGGACGACAGACGTTTCAATCTGCTCGTGTTCGGACAATCACCGTCAGGATTGCAAGATAGCTTCGACGACCTGGTGACCGTTCATAGAGTCCCGGAGAGCAAGGCCAACGACGCAGAGCTGACGCACGCCCGCATCCCTAGCCCGTCCTTCTATCTCCTGCGCCCGGACGGACACGTCGGACTTGCCGGCCCGGGCTTCGACGGCCAGGCCGTCTCACGCTACCTCTCCGAGAACGTGCATCTGAAGGCGCAAGTCGTCGCTGGCTAAGCGTCATTGCGAGGCATGGCCGTTCGAAGAACGGCGTCGCTTCGCTCCTCAGACTGGATTGCTTCGCTTCGCTCGCAATGACGACGGTTGTCCGCGTGCGCCCGCCTACATCATGCTCAGCTCGTGGCGGCCGACGACCATCCAGTGCACTTCGTCGGGGCCGTCGGCGAACCGCAGGTGCCGCACGTCCGTGTACATCTCGGCAAGTGGCGTCCAGTTGGAGATGCCCGTCGCACCATGCATCTGAATCGCCTGGTCGATGATCTTGCAGGCCCGTTCCGGCACCATGGCCTTCACCATGCTGACCCACACCCGCGCTTCCTTGTTGCCAAGCACGTCCATCGCCTTGGCGGCCTTCAGCACCATCAGCCGCATCGCCTCGATCTCGCAACGCGCCTGCGCGATGATCTGCAGGTTGCCGCCGAGATGCGCGATCTGCTTGCCGAACGCCTGGCGCGTGAGTCCGCGCGTGACCATCAGGTCGAGCGCCTTCTCCGCCTTGCCGATCGTGCGCATGCAGTGATGGATCCGGCCCGGGCCGAGACGCACCTGCGAAATCTCGAAGCCGCGGCCTTCGCCCAGCAGGATGTTCTCCTTCGGCACCCGCACATTGTTGAAGCGGATGTGCATGTGGCCACGCGGGGCGTGATCGTGACCGAATACATGCATCGGCCCGATGATCTCGACGCCTGGCGTGTCCTTCGGCACGAGAATCTGCGACTGCTGCTTGCTCGGCGGCGCATCGGGATTGGTCTTCACCATCACGATCATGATCTTGCAACGCGGATCGCCGGCGCCGGAAATGTAATATTTCTCGCCGTTGATCACGTATTCGTCGCCGACGAGCTTCGCCGTCGTCGACACGTTCTTGGCGTCCGACGAGGCAACGTTCGGCTCGGTCATGACGTAGGCGGAACGGATTTCGCCATTGAGCAGCGGCTTCAGCCACTTCTCCTTCTGCTCCTTGGTGCCGATGCGCTCGAGCACTTCCATGTTGCCAGTGTCCGGCGCGGCGCAGTTCATTGTCTCCGAGGCCATCGGGCTCTTGCCGAGCTCGGCGGCAATGTAGGCATAGTCGAGATTCTTCAATCCCTCACCGGTGTGCGCGTCCGGCAGGAAGAAGTTCCACAAGCCTTCGGACTTGGCCTTGTCCTTGGCCTTCTGCAGGACCTCGAGCTGACCCGGCGCGAAGCTCCAGCGGTCGGCCTTGTCCTTGCCGAGCCGCATGAATTCCGCCGCCATCGGATCGACTGTTTCCCTGATGAACCGGCGGACATGGTCGTAAAGCGGCCGAACGCCGTCGGACATGCGCAGATCGTTCAGTTCGTCGCCGGGATTCAAACCGTAGCTGGTCCTTCGGGCGGTGACGGCGATGTTCATTTTTCAGTTCCCTCGGTTGGGATTTGTTGGTGCGCGGATGGCACGGGAGATGATCGAGGCCGATGTTACGAAAGAGCCCCCGCAGGCACAAGCAGACACGCACCACACCAATTTCGCTGTGCGATCCAACGTCAAGCCAATAGACGAGCTTGTTGCGGCGAATGAGGCAGCGGTAGAATAAGACAGACTGGCGACATTCGGGACGGAAGGACGACTGCCTTGCATATTCTCATTCTTGGCGCCGCGGGAATGCTCGGGTGCAAACTGACGGAGCGCCTCTTGCGGGATGGCCGACTCGGCCGCCACGAGATCTCGAAGATCACGCTTCAGGATGTGGTCTCACCGCGGCCGACCGCCGCTGCTATCCCGCTCGATGTCATTGCAGGTGATTTCGTCGGCGCGGATGCGGCGGCGGCGCTGGTCGCAAGCCGACCGGACGTCATTTTCCATCTGGCTGCGATCGTCTCCGGTGAAGCGGAGGCCGATTTCGAGAAAGGCTATCGCATCAACCTCGACGGAACGCGATATCTGTTCGAAGCCATTCGTGCTGTCGGCGACGGCTATCGACCGCGGCTCGTCTTCACGTCGTCGATCGCTGTATTCGGTGCACCGTTCCCCGCAGCGATCGGCGATGAATTCCTCAATGCGCCATTGACGAGCTACGGCACCCAGAAGGCCATCTGCGAACTGCTGCTTGTCGACTATACCCGACGCGGCTTCCTTGACGGCGTCGGCATCCGGCTGCCGACGATCTGCGTGCGCCCCGGAAAACCCAACAAGGCCGCGTCGGGCTTCTTCTCGAATATCATTCGCGAACCGCTGGCCGGCGAAAACGCCGTGCTGCCGGTCGGCGACGATATCCGCCACTGGCATGCCTCGCCGCGCTCGGCCATCGCGTTCCTCACGCACGCAGCAAGCTTCGACGCAGCACAGCTTGGAGCGCGGCGGAACCTCAACATGCCCGGCCTGTCCGTCACCGTCGGTGAGCAGATCGCAGCACTTGCCAATGTTGCCGGGCCCTCCGTCGTCGCGCGCATTCGCCGCGAACCCGACGCGTCCATCGCCACCATCGTCGAAGGCTGGCCGCGCAACTTCAAAGCGGAACGCGCGAGCAAACTCGGTTTCGCCGCGGCGGAAACCAGCTTCGAGGATATCATCCGCATCCACATCGAGGATGAGCTCGGCGGCTCCTTCGTGCACTAGTGTCCCGAATCCGAAGTTCGCTATACTTTGCAGCGAGCTCAGAGCGAACTTCGGATTCGATCAGGACACTAGCAAGTTTATGATTCTAGTGTCGTTTATGGAT
>NZ_JAVIFX010000032.1 GCF_031157255.1 Bradyrhizobium sp. LHD-71
TTCCCTGCGCGATGGTCGGACGGCTTATGCCGTGCTCTCCCGGGAGCCGAGTTCCTTCTGGCCTCCCTCACCCTCACGGAATTCACCGGCCCTGCGCCGGTTGGCGCAGACGCCGCCTCCGCAAGGGCTTGACCGTAGCAACGACGGCCAGGACCACACGGTTTTGCCGTACGCACGGTTCGTTGGCGCCACAGGGTTCGGCGGCGTTGTGCACGTTGCCACCGGAATATGACGCGACGAACCTGACAGCGCCGCTCGTCCGCGCGATGCCTCAGGGCTCACGGAGAGCAATCCGCCCTGCCCTTGGCTTTCGCGCACGACGCTGCTGCGTCCACCGCAAGCCCGGCTCTGCGACCACACGACAACATGACCGCCCCTCAAGGGTGAGCCGGGATGGGCGACACATACGCCAATTCCGAATTTCGGTAAAGTGGAATATTTTTCCGAATCTGGGTTGACAGAGGGCGACACATGCGAATGCGGTAGCCCACGGATCGCTGCACAAAAAAACACCCGGCGGTTTCCCGCCGGGTGCTCATTCAGCCGTTGCGAAGATATTACCAGTTGCGCTGGGCGCGGAGCAGCAGGGTGATGCTGTCCTGGTCCTTCAGCTGGTACAGGGCGGCCGGCTTGGCCGTCGTACCGGCACCGGCGTAACCGACGGTTCCAGAGTACTTCTGGTCGAGGCGGGTCCAGTTCAGGTCGCCCGAGAACGTCAGGTTCTTGACCGGGGTCCAGCGGGTGATGAGGCCGACCTGGCCGATGGCGAAGTCAGGGTTACAACTCGTGACACCGGCGAGACCGCCGAACACGCCGCCTGCACCGCCAGCGCCGCAAAGAGCGGTCTTGGCGAGCGAGCCGTACTGCGCCTGAGCGTAGGCACCGTACAGCGCGGTGTTCCAGTAGGGATCCCAGTTGTGGGTGTAAGCACCGCGGAAGCCCCAGGTCTTGACCGTCTCCTGCTGGCTGCCCGTGATGAACACGGTGTCCGGAGCATAGGCGAAGCCGACGCTCTGGTAGGCAACGCCCGAGTTGCCGAACATCGAGTAGGAGCTGCCCGCCAGGTTCTGGAAGTTGTAGCGGGTCGCACCGTCGGTGTAGACGCCCGAAATGTTGATCACGTCACCCGCACCGGTCGGGATGTTCTTGATCGACAGAGCGAGCTGAACCGCCCAGCCCCACTTGTCGTCGGGGTGGCCAGTCGGCTCGGTCGCGCCGTAGTAAGCGACGTGGTTGTCATGCGCAGCGACCGACGCCTGGAACATACCCCAGGCCTGGTCGACACGGACCATACCGACGAGGTTCGGCGAGCGCGAACCGCCGATGGCGTTGGTGCCATACGTACCACCGATCATGCCGCCTGCGGTCGCGCCGGTCAGGTTGACGTTGCCGGCCTGATAGTAGGCCGTCGCGTCTTCCGCCGAGAACGACGCCGTGATGCCCTGACCGAAGTCAGCGGTGTAGGTGAACTGGTTGACACCAGTGACCGTGCCGGAGCCGCCGACGAGGCTGTCGATGTTGTTGCCGGGATAGTTGGTCCAGGGCGCGTCGAACTGCGACACGGCCTTACCCATGGTGAAGCCGGCGAACTGGATGAACGCGTAGTACACGCCGAGCGAACCGGCCGAGGTGTTGCCGTCGGTGCCGTTGACCGACGAACCGACGAGCGCCGGCGTCGCGCCGGAGGTGTTGAGGCCGAGGTTGCCGGTATAGACCGTGCCACCCGTCGCAGAGCCGGAGCCCTGATAGCCGCCGGTGGTCCAGGTGAACACGCCGTCGAAGAAGGTACGGACGACGCCGTATTCGGTCGCGGTGCGCGTGTCGATGTTGAGATCCTGACGAGCGCGCATGTTGTAGTAGTTGCTCAGGCGGTTGTGCGCACCGGCCGGAGAGCCGTTCGAGATGCCGTAGTTGCTGTTGGTGTTGAACGCGACTTCAGCGCGCAGATAACCACCCAGCTTGATGCAGGTGTCGGTGCCCGGGATGTAATAGAAGCCGGCTCCGTACAGCGAGCAGATCTTCACGTATTCGACCGCCTTGGCCTTCACGGGGAGATCGGCAGCGAACGCCCCGGAGGCGGCCATCAGGCCGGCAGCCGAGCCGAGCAAAAGCGTCTTCGTTAACTTCATTAGGTAAACCTCCAGGTCGATTCAGGGGGCTCGGCTCCTCGGAGGACACCGCTTCACCCTCATATTTCCGTTCAATTCAGATCCGCACTGAAGGTCCGGTCTGAAACGACAGCGAGGTGCCCCCCCTCCGTCGTGCTTCACGTATAGTTTATAAAAACAACCGCCTCAATTTATTGATTTGGTGAACTGAAAGTTCGGCGACAGATGTTGCTCGCGAGCAACAGAGCAGCGGGAATTCCACCTAACACGTTGAATAAAAAGTAAAAAGCCCTCAGGGGGCATCCCGAGGGCTTTCTTGGAGGTCTCACATCGCTGTCCATCGACGGGGTCAAGAGCAGCAAGGAATGAGTGTACGGAGACGTAATTGAATTAATTGATTTCTGCAAGCATCAAATCGTCGGACCATTTCAACAATGTCGCGCCTTTGGCCCTTGTCGGAGCGCGACATAGGAGACGTCCCCGCGATATCCCGATAGAACATTGATCCAAGAACAAGAAAAAGAAGGATCAACGTCATTACGGGGGGCAACGCGGCATGATCGAGAAGAAGCTCGACAAAACGATCAGGGAATTCATCTGGAACATCGTCGAAATCCACGCGCAGCTGGACGACATTCACACCAGCTGGGCCGGACTGTTGGGCATTACCCAGCCGCAATGGCTGATCTTGATGGCGATCACCGAGCTGGACGAAGGGCGAGGCGTTGCCGGCATCGAGATCGCGAACAAGTTGCGGGTCCACCCGGCCTTCGTGACCAACCAGACCAAGATCCTGGAAAAGGGCGGCTTTCTATCGCGGCAGCCGGCAACGGACGATGCCCGCTTCATTCTGATGTCGCTGACCGCGAAGGCGACGGCGGAAATCGAGAAACTGTCCAAGAGAAAGCTCGCCTTGAACTCGACCATGTTCAACGAGCTCGACGAGAAGACCTTGAGTGAACTGAATGCCGCGCTCGCAACCATTGCCAGGAACGCCCGGCTGGCGGCACGATTGCTGGCTATCGACGCCTCGTGATCGGCCTTCATGGCTCGCGACATCCACTCCAGCTCTTCACGACGAGGCCAAAGCGCGCACCGCCATGGCCTGACCGCGCTACAGGTATGTCACGGGTTCATGCTGACGGGCAGTCCCGAGCTTGCTGTCGAGCCAATCGAGCACGAAGTTGTCGACGGCGATGAAATTCTCGACCTCGCCGAGCGGGTGCGGCACGTTGTTGGGCACGACGACCGAGCAATCCGCTCCACTCTCCCGATAGCCGGCTTGCAGGTCGAGAGCATCCTGCTCCCAGATCATGGAGCGAGTCCCGACGACCATGAGCAGCGGGCACGGAAGCCGGCGCGATGGCAGCAACGAACCCGCCGAGGCTCCGTCAGGGACGGCCGGTCCGAAACTGGTCATCCGCCGCAGCGCTCTCCGCATGACCGGCGTCGAGACACCGCCGTCGCACACCGCCGCCGCGATCCTGCGATCCGAGAGGGCGAGACGCGACGCGTGGGAGGCGCCCGCCCCTTCACCATAGATCGCGATCCGCTGCGAATCGACATCGGGGCGAGCTTCCAGATAGTCCAACCAGCACTGAAGCCTGTGCTCCGGCTTGAAGGAGCGATGAACAGTCGAATTGCCGGCATTGACGAGCAGCAGCGACATGCTCCCGCAGAGCGAGGCCGGCAACAGCCTGCTCATCATCGAGCCCAGGGTGATGTCCCCGTCGCTGACGCAGATCACCGCCGGCGCGGTAGGTCCGCGACGGAGCGCCGGCAGGAAGAAGCCGGCCAGCACCCCTTGATCGAAGAAATCGATCTTGACGCGCTCAATCGCCAGACCAGCCTCGGCCTCGAAGCCTCTCAGGCCGATACCGACCTCGTCTGCGAGATCGGCACTTTCGACATCCCCCGGACAGGACAGAGTCCTGACGACTTCGAGGGCCGTCAACGAGCAGAGCCACGCTTCCCGCGCAATCTCGGCGGACCCAACGTCGCGCGCGCTCTCGGCCAATGTGCGGTAGTCGTCTGCGAGTCTCAGCCAGTCCGAAATCCACAGACGCCGGTGCGTCTCACGCACGAGCTCGGCGACGGACAGGCTTTCGAAAAATTGTGACGCGCGATCCCGCAAGCGGGCCAGATTTTGCCCGGCACCGTCGCATGCGCCGCAAGGCCAATGATCCCCTTCCATCTCAGCCCCCGAGCGACGCCGTCAACAATTGCCCGGACTTGTGTCCAGACCGGCGAATTTCGCGTTCTGCACAGCGCCCTGCGCAACTGCTCGATGCCATCGCAGGCGCACCGTTTCATCTAGGCGTCGCGCGGCGGGGGCACTGCGCGAGACGGCCGGCATCCCAAACGAGCCAACTTGGGCACCAAGTCGAGGCCGGCTCAACTCAATCGTCACGTCCCAGCTCCATCGCTGTTGCACAAGTCATTCGCCGCGCACACTTGCGATGCGGGCCTCGTCGTTTCTCGTTGCGATCGGCGATGAAGACAACTTAACCGCCGATAGAACAGACATGCCTGTCTGTGCCGTCATTGTGAAACCACGATATGGTGAGCGATGCGGCGGTTTGCCGCTTCATCGAAGCCAACCGGCGACATGACAGGACGATGACAGCGAGCCGGCCAACTTGCTGATCTTCTGCACGCGACGTGCGACGACGTATGATCGCACTTCACAGAGCGCCCGAACGGACGGGACATCCGAGAGATCGGATTCGGTGAAGTCAATTCGGTGACGCCTGCGGGATTGAGCAAGCGGACCGGGCGGCATGCGTCGAAGCCGCGAGCGCCTTGACCCGTCGCGCGACAAACGAGCGTCCGTGGCCAGATCGCGCGAGGCAGGCCGGCGTTCGCGCCAGCGGACGGAATGGTCGTCGAATTGCGCACCCCTCCATCCGGACGACCCAGACTCCGGTGCGGCCTTGTATGCATTATCCCAGTTGCCATCCCCGCGGACTTCGCTTTACATGCTGGCAACTCGCCCGCGGATGACGGCCGGGGCTCAAAAATCACACACATTCTCAAGGGGACGGAGCATGGCGCGCAACATATTGATTCTCGGGGCTTCTTACGGCTCACTGCTGGGCACGAAGCTGCTGATGGCGGGTCATAACGTGACCCTGGTCTGCCGCGCCAAGACGGCCGCGCTGATCAACCGCGACGGTACCGAGGTGCGCATCAAACTGCGCGACGAGGCGGTGCACCGGGCAATCTTCTCGCGCAATCTGCCCGGCAAGCTCGATGCGGTGACGCCGGCCGATGTCGACCTCTCCCGCTACGATCTGGTCGGCCTTGCGATGCAGGAGCCGCAGTACACCAACCACACGGTGCGCGTTCTCATGGTCAAGATCGCCGCGGCGAAGCTGCCGTGCCTGTCGATCATGAACATGCCGCCGCTGCCCTATCTGAAGCGGATTCCGGCGCTCGCGGACATGGATCTCGAGGAGGCCTACACCAATGCGCAGGTGTGGGAGCGGTTCGAGCCGGGTCTGGTGACGCTCTGCTCGCCCGACCCGCAGGCGTTCCGTCCTCCGGAAGAAGCCGCGAACGTGCTTCATGTCGGCCTGCCCACCAACTTCAAGGCGTCGGTGTTCGCCGACGAGAAGCACAACAAGGTGCTGCGCGAATTGGAGGCCGACATCGACGCGGTGACGCTCGACGGCCTCGACGTGCCGGTGAAGCTGAAAGTGTTCGATTCGCTGTTCGTGCCGTTGGCGAAATGGTCGATGCTGCTGACCGGCAACTACCGCTGCATCACGCCCAACGAGCCGCAATCGATTCGCGACGCCGTGCATGGCGATCTCGAGCGCTCGCAGACGATCTACGACCATGTCGACGCGATCGCCCGCAAGCTCGGAGCCGATCCGCAGGACCAGGTGCCGTTCGCAAAATATGCCAAGGCCGCGGAAAGCCTGCTCAAGCCGTCATCTGCCGCGCGCGCGGTCGCGAGCGGCGCACCCTTCATCGAGCGCGTCGATCTCCTGGTGAAGCTGATCTCGCATCAGCTCGGCGCGCCCAACCCCGAGATCGACCGCACGGTCGAGACCGTGGATCTGAAGCTGAACGAGAAGATCGTGCAGGGCGGATCCGGCGCGCAGTAGCGCGCTGTTCCGGCGGACGCCGGTCTCACGCGCCCAGGAACGATTGAACCCAGATCAGGCCGGTCACCGCGACCAGCGTGACTGCGCCGGTGCGCGTGATGAGGTCGGGATGTCCGAGGCGGCGGGCGCCGCGGCCGAGCGTTGCGCCAAACGTCACCCACGCAATGCCCGCCGTGACGATCAAGAGCGCGATCACGGCAAGCCGGGGCACCAGCTCGAACGGCCCCGCCTGGAGCGGCAGGAGCAGGAAGGCGAACACCAGCGCCTTGGGGTTCAAGAGCGTGGTGAGCAGCACGTGATTGAAGGTCACCGGTGCGCTACCCCGCAGTTCACGCGACCGGAACCGCCAGAGCATGACGGCCAGGCACAGGATGTAGACCGTCACCGCCACGCGAAGCACCATGGCCGCGAGCGGGATGTCGCTGACGATCGGACCGAGCGCGAGCCGCAGCAGCGTGATCGTCAGCAGATAGCCGGCGAGCTCGGCCGCGAGCAGATGCAGCGAGCGCGCGATGCCGCCCCCCGCCCCCGATGTCGCGAGCAAGGTGTTGGTCGGCCCCGGCAATGCCAGCAGGAAGCAGGTCGCGGTGAAGAAGGTCAGAAAACTCATCGGCCCAGCTAACAGGTTGCGGGCTCACGGACCTTGATCTGAATCATTCTCCGCCGCGAATGGGGATCCCTCATCTGCACCGTCGCTTGCTTCCAGGCGCGGCGCTGTTCGCGGTGTGGCGCAAACCCAACGACCATCATCGCCCCTGGTCGCGCGACGGATCGCCTTCGTGCTCATGCGTGGCCGGCCGATATCACGACTGCGTGAGACGATCGCAGGGCGCACGTCACATCCCGGCATCCGGCGAGCAAAGCAAACCGCTTCCACACGAAATCGGCGCCCTCGACGTGTACGCCCTCTGTTCGCGCAAACGTTGCATGCGCGCAGCACGGGCTCGGCTTCTTGCCCAGCTGCAAGAGAAATGAGCAACATATCTTTTCAAGTCAGGTGTCTATGACCTGTTTGCCGGTCTGTTTTTCCGGCTGGAATCGCAATGCACGGCTGAAACCGAGAAGAACAACAACAATGGATCAGGCGATGCTGACCGTCGTCCGCGCCGTGGAGGCGGGCGCGACGACGTTGAAGGGCGTGATCGACGCCACCGGACTGTCCCGTCTCAAGATCGAACGTGCGTTGAATCTGCTGGAGAAGCAGAAGCTGCTGGTCCGCAACGGCCAGGGCTTTCGCGCGACCGGCCTGCCGAAGGCGGTGCGGCCCGCTCGGCAGTGCGGCTCATGCAACGCCTGCTGCGATATTCTGGAGGTGGCCGCCGTCGACAAGCCGGTGAACCAGCTCTGCAAGCATTGGCAGACCGGTACGGGCTGCACCATCTACGATCGCCGCCCGCAGATGTGCCGCTCGTTCGTCTGTGCCTGGTTGCAGGGCCATCTCGACGAGTCCTGGTTTCCCGCGCAAGCGGGCCTCGTGGTGCATTTCAGCCAGGACGCCGTGAACGTCACCGTCGACGACGAATGCCCCGATCGCTGGCGCGAGGAGCCCTATTTCAGCAAGCTCGTCGAATGGTCGCTGAACGGCATCCGGCGGATCGGCAACCGCGGCTATGCGACCCTGGTCGTCGCCGGCGCGGACCGGTTCCTGCTGCTCGGACGCACCGTCGTTCCGGAGCCGACGCTGTTCGGAACTGCGTTCCTGCCGCTCACTAGCGATACATTCCGGTTCTGGCGGGCGACGTCGCCGGAGCATCTGCAGCGGTTGCACGAGCGCATTGCCGAGATCGAACGCATCAGGCAGGAATTCGGCTCCTGCGCCATCCCCGAGAACGAAGACGACGATCCGCACGCGCCGTATCGGCCCGCACTTCTACGGTTGTCGCATCACGCCTGAACTCTGCCGTGGGCAACGCAGCCTGATTCGCGCCCTGGCGCTCGACGCGCGCCGGCCGGGTTGATAAGCCGCTGTCCGCGAATGACGGGGACTTGAGTCGGGACATGACGGTTGCGATCGAGATGGGGCAGACCACGGCGGGCGCCGCGGCGGCCATGGACCTCGAGGAACTGCTGGCGACCCGTCTCCTGGTGCAGGGCAATTCGGGCTCCGGCAAGTCGCATCTGTTGCGGCGGCTGCTGGAACAGAGCGCGCCCTGGGTGCAGCAGGCCATCATCGATCCCGAAGGCGATTTCGTCACGCTGGCGGAGCGCTTCGGCCATCTCGTGATCGAGGCCGAGGATCACACCGAACGCGGCCTTCAGGTCGCCGGCGAGCGCGCGCGGCTGCATCGCGTCTCCACCGTGCTCAATCTCGAAGGCCTCGACGCCGAGAACCAGATGCGCCGTGCGGCCGCATTCCTCGGCGGCATGTTCGATGTCGACCGCGACCATTGGTACCCGATGCTCGTGGTCGTCGACGAGGCGCAGCTGTTCGCGCCGGCGGTGGCGGGCGAAGTCTCGGACGAAGCGCGCAAACTGTCGCTCGGCGCGATGACCAATCTGATGTGCCGCGGCCGCAAGCGCGGCCTCGCCGGCATCATCGCGACGCAGCGCCTGGCAAAACTCGCCAAGAACGTCGCGGCGGAAGCCTCCAACTTCCTGATGGGCCGGACCTTCCTCGACATCGACATGGCGCGCGCCGCCGACCTGCTGGGCATGGAGCGGCGGCAGGCCGAAGCGTTTCGCGATCTCGAGCGCGGACAGTTCATGGCGCTGGGGCCTGCGCTGTCGCGCCGTCCGCTGCGTTTGAACATCGGCCCGACCGATACGAGCCCGCGCAATTCGACGCCGCGGCTGATGCCGCTGCCGGAAGCGACGCTGGAAGATGTCCGCGCCGTGATCCTGGCGGCGCCGCCGCCCGATGCCAGCCGGCCGCAGCGGCGGCCCGCGCCGGATCTGCTCGAGCAGCTCCGGGCGGCGAAGGCCGCCGCGATCCCGGAGATCCAGCCCGAAATCGTGGAGGCGCCGGTCAGCGCCGAGGAGCTCGCGCAGCGGCGCGAGCGCGTCGATCGCACGCTGCGCGCCGTGCTGGCCGAGCCCGACGCCGGCTTCCGCGCCATCGGCGTGCTCTATCAGGAGTTCGTGGTTCGCTGCCGCATCGAGGGGCTTGGCGCGGCGGTGCCCGATCTCAACGAATTCCGCCGCATGCTGACGCATGCGCGGGCCGGGCTCGGCACGGATCTCGCCGAGGACGACGCCTGGCAGGACGTCTCGCTGCGCGCCTCGATCCTGCCCGACGACATGCAGGGCGTGTTCATGATGCTCGCGCGCGCGGCCAGGGAAGGCTGGCCTTGCCCCGGCGACGCCGCGATCGCCCGCGCCTACGGCTCGCATTCGCTGCGCCGCGCGCAGCGGCTGCTCGGCTATATGGAGGAGCAGGGCCTGATCGTCGTCCAGGTCGACGGCGGCGGCCGCCGGATCGTGACGCTGGTGGAGCTGGCCTGGGCGACGGCGCCGGGCGATCCCAATGGCGACGATGTGCCGGCGGAGCCCGCGCGGAGCGCGGCGGCGCTCTGATCCGCCGATTTAGAATCGTCTCAGGCCGCCTCGAAGCCGCGGGCTGCATCTGGCGCACGGCGCGCCCCATCCGCAAACATGCGGCGATAGAGCAGGACCGAGACGAGCCAGGCCACCGCAAACAGCGCGACCACGACGAAGCCGACATTCGCCAGCGATTCGTTGAGCCCTTCCACCACCGCCCAGAAGCCGCCGGACAAGCCGAGGCGTTCCGCGATCAGGCCGAGCGCCTCGACGCCGCCGATGAACAGCGCCACCGCGACGGAGGCGCCCGTGATCGTGAGATTGTACCAGAGCTTGCGCAGGGGATCGACGAAGGCCCAGCGATAGGCGCTGACCATCAGCGCGGAATCGGCGGTATCGACCAGCGCCATACCGGCTGCGAATAGCGCCGGAAAAACCAACACGTCGACAAGCGAAGCGCCGCGCGCGGCTTCGCCGGCGGAGATGCTGAGCAGGCCGATCTCGGTCGCGGTGTCGAAGCCGAGCCCGAACAGGAAGCCGAGCGGATACATGTGCCAGGGCTTCGTCACCAGGCGGAACATCGGGCCGAGCAGCCGCGCCAGGAACCCGCGCTTGGCGAGCAGCGCATCGAGGCCGGCGGCGTCGTGAATGCCCTGCTCGCGCGCCATGCGGAACGTCCGCCACAGGCCGGCGAAGATGGCGAGATTGATGGCCGCGATCAGCAGCAGGAACAGCGCCGAGACCGAGGTGCCGATCAGGCCGCCAATCTGCTCGAGCAGGCTGTCGCCGCCGAGGCTGACGACGCCGAGCGCCAGCAGCATGGTCGCGACCACGACGACGGTGGAATGGCCGAGCGCGAAATAGAGCCCGACGCTGCGCGGCGCGCCGCCCGCCTGCATCAGCTTGCGCACGACATTGTCGATGGCGGCGATGTGATCGGCATCGACGGCATGCCGGAGGCCGAACACCCAGGCCAGCAGCGCGGTCGCCATCACCGTGGGACGGTCGCCGAACGCCGTGAAGGCCCAGGCCCATGCGGCGACATTGGCGGCGACGAGCCCGCCGAACAGCAACACCACGCCGGGCTCGACCGCCCGCAAAGACCATCTCGTCACGATATCATTCCGTCCGCTGCACGCCCCGTCGCCACCGGTATGATATTTTCACAGGATGGTCATACTGACCAGTGCCGACTTTGGCCTGCCGAACGCCTATGCGAGTTTGCGGGAGGTCGTCATGCCCGGGCTTGTCCCGGGCATCCACGTTCTTCGTGCCGCAGGGCAAGCCGTGGATGGCCGGGTCAAGCCCGGTCATGACGTTGTGGGGGCATTTAGGACTACGCCGCCTCGGAACCGCCGAGATAGGCGTCGCGGATGCGGGGATCGTCCTTCAGTGTCCGCGCCGGGCCTGACAGCACGATCTTGCCGGTCTGAAGCACATAGGCTTCATGCGCGATCTCCAGCGCGAGGCTGGCGTTCTGCTCGACCATGAACACCGAGACGCCCTCCTGGTTGATGGTGCGGATCAGCTCCAGCACGCGATCGACATAAAGCGGCGACAGGCCCATGGTCGGCTCGTCCATCACGATCATGCGCGGCCGGCTCATCAGCGCGCGCGCCATCGCCACCATCTGCTGCTCGCCGCCGGAGAGCGAGCCGGCGCGCTGCGACAGGCGCTGGCCGAGCTTTGGGAACAGCGTGAGCATCCTGTCGAGATCCTGCGCCACCGCCTCGCGGTCGTTGCGCACGAAGGCGCCCATCAGGATGTTCTCGCGGACGCTCATGTCCGCGAACAGCCGTCGCGCCTCCGGCACCGAGGCGATGCCGCGGCGGACGATCTGCGGCGTGGAGAGGCCCAGCAACGAAGCACCATCGAACGTCACGTCGCCGGAGCGCGGCTTTACCAGACCCAGAATGATCTTCATCGTCGTCGACTTGCCGCTGGCATTGCCGCCGAGCAGACAGACGATATGGCCGCGCGCGACCGATATCGAGAGGTCGAAATGCACCTGGGCCTGGCCGTAGAAGGTATTGACGTTCGACAGCGCCAGCAGCGGTTCGGCGGAAGCGTTGGTCATGCCGCGCTCTCCTGCTTCGTCGCGAGGCCATGACCGAGATAGGCCTCGATCACCTTGGGATCGCTCCGCACCTGTTCGCCCGGCCCTTCCGCGATCTTCTTGCCCTCGTCCATGA
This sequence comes from Bradyrhizobium sp. LHD-71, assembly GCF_031157255.1. GTDB lineage: Bacteria > Pseudomonadota > Alphaproteobacteria > Rhizobiales > Xanthobacteraceae > P52-10. The sequence continues at coordinate 11,890 of NZ_JAVIFX010000032.1, forward strand.
CGATGACGCGGTCGGACAGGCGCATCACCATTTCCAGCTTGTGCTCGATCAGGAGGATGGTCAGCCCTTCCGCCTTCAATTCGGCGACCAGCGCCTGCATCTCCGCGGTCTCGGTCGGGTTCATGCCGGCGGTCGGCTCGTCGAGCAGCAAGAGGCGCGGCTTCAGCGCGAGCGCACGCGCGATCTCGACGCGGCGGCGGTTGGCGTAGGACAGGCTGTAGGCGGGCTGGTCAATCCGCGACAGCAGCCGCTCGCCGAAGCGAGCGAGAATGGCCTTCATCTCTTCGCGCAGCCGCTCCTCCTCCGCCTTGACGCTGGCAGGACGCAGCAACGCCAATCCGAGCTCCAGCAGCGGGCCGATCACGGGCACGGCCGGCTTCACGGCACGCAGCCGCGTATGCGCGCCGATCAGGACGTTGTCCATGACGCTGAGATTGCCGAAGACGCGGCCGAGCTGGAAGGTGCGCGCGATGCCTTCGGTCGCAATCCGTTCCGGCGATAGACCCGTCACGTCCTGGCCTTCGAAGCTCACAGTACCGGCGTCGGGCCGGTCGAGGCCGGTCACGAGATTGAACAGCGTGGTCTTGCCCGCGCCGTTTGGACCGATGATGCTGACGAGCTCACCTTTGGCGAGGTCGAGATCGATGGCGTCGACCGCGGTGAGACCGCCGAAGCGGCGGGTCAGCCCGCGCAGGGACAGCATGGAGTTGGGCCGCTCCGCCATCAGACCGTCCCCAGCAGGCCCTGCGGCCTGAACCGCACCAGCAGCAGCAGCACGATGCCGTAGATCAGGATGCGGTACTCCGCCGCGATCCGAAAGACTTCGGGCAGGCCGACCAGCGCGACCGATCCGAGGATCGCGCCGACGACGTTGCCGAGGCCGCCGAGGATCACGACCGTCAGCGCCAGGATGGATTGCTGCGTATTGAAGGTCTCGTGGTTGATGTAGGAATAAAGATGCGCGGCGATGCCGCCGCTGATTCCGGCGGCGAACCCGCCGAAGATGAAGGCGAGCGATTTATAGCGGTTGAGGCCGAGGCCATAGGCGCGCGCGGCGATGTCGTCGTCGCGGATGGCGCGAAAGCTGCGGCCGAGATGCGAGGTCAGCAGGCGCCCCTGGAGCAGCGCGAGCACGACCATCACCGCGAGGCTGAACCAGTAGATCGACGTCGGGCCGATCAGATCGTAGCCGAACAGCGACAGCGGCGGGATGCCGGAGATGCCGATCGGCCCGCGCGTCACGCTTTCCCAGTTCAGGATCACCAGCGCCACGATCTCGCCGATGGCGAGCGTTGCGATCGAGACGTAATGCCCGCGCAGGCGGAACGACGGCGAGATCAGGAGCGTGCCGAGCGCGGCACTCATCAGGCCGCCGCCGATGACCGCGAGCCCCACGGGAACGGCCAATGTCAGCGACAGCAACGCGGAGGTGTAGGCGCCGATCGCGAGCAATGCGGCATGGCCGAGTGACACCTGCCCCATCGTGCCCGCCACCAAAGTCAGACTCAGCGCAAGCATGCCGAGCAGCCAGGCGTTGATCAGGGTCTGGAGCACGTAGAAGGACACCGGGAACAGCGGCAGGATCGCGAAGCCGGCAACCGCGACCAATAGCGCCCAGCGCGGAATGTGCACCGGGCGGCTCGGCGCGATGAACGTGCCGGTGAGCGGCTCGGGCGGCGCCTGCCGCGCGCTGACGAACAGGCCGTTCGGCCGCAGCACGAGCACCACGACGAGCAGCAGGAACGCGAACAGATTGCGATAGCTGGTGCCGAGCATGGCCACGCCGTAGCTCTCGACCAATCCCAGCAGCAGACTGCCGATGACCGCGCCCGGCACGTTGCCCGCGCCGCCGACGACTTCCGCGACGACGCCCTTGAGCGTCGCCTGAAGGCTCATCGCGGTGTCGATCTGGTTATAGTACATGCCGACCAGCAGGCCGGAGACGCCGCCGAGCGCCGCCGCAATGCCGAACACGGCTTGATTGACGCGATTGACGTCGACGCCCATCTGCATGGCGGCGTCACGATCCTGCGCGGTGGCACGCACGGCCCAGCCGAGCTTGGTGTAGCGCAGGAACACGAACAGCAGCAGCGCGCTGGTGAGGCCGACGCCGGCGATGAGCAGGTCGAGTGGTCCGATCGTCCCGCCACCGACCTGGAAGCGGATATCGGGCAACTGGCTCGGCAGCGCGCGCGGATTGGGCGAGAAGGTCAGCATCACCAGCTGGTCGAGCACGAAGCTGATGCCGATGGTCGCGAGCAACGGCGCGATGCGCACGGAGTTCTGCAGCGGCCGCAGGCCAAAGCGCTCGATGATTAGGCCGACCACGGCGGCGGCCACGGCGACCACGATGATGGTGAGCGGCAGCGGCGTGTGCAGCTGCACCACCGCGACCCAGCCGATATAGGCGCCGACGAGGTAGATCGAGCCTTGCGCGAAGTTGATCAGCCGGCTGACGCCGAAGATCAGCGCGAGCCCGACCGCAACGAGCGCGTAGACATTGCCGACGATCAGCCCGTTGATGGTGTAGTCGAGCCAGGAGGACACGCAGAATTCCTAATCAACGAGAAACCGGCTGGAGCGATCGCTTCGGCCATCACATCAGGTCGGCTTGCCGTCCCAGAGTGCGAACTGGCCCTTGCGCACGACGAGCTCGGCATTCATGGCGCCCTTGACGCGACGGCTCTCGACGTCGAACGTCGCCTGGCCGAAGATGACGCTGGAAACGTCCTTCACCTTGGCGAAGGCGTCGCGGATGGCGCGGCGGTCGGTGCCGCCGATCTTCAGCACGGCAGCCGCCATGTTCATCGCGTCGTAGGAATAGGCGTTGAAGGCGTCGGGCTCCTGCCCGCCATACTTCGCCTTGAAGCCGGCAATGAACTTCTTCACCTCGGGCCGCGGGTCTTCCGGGAAATAGCGCGTGCCGAGATGCACGTTCTCGACCGCCTCTCCGCCGAGCTCCAGGAATTTTGGCGAATAGACTGAGCTTGCGGCGCACATGGTCTGCTTCAGGCCGACCTGGCGCGCCTGACGCGCGATCAGCGCGCCGTCGGAATAATAGGAGATCAGGATCAGACCGTCGGGATTGGCATCGCGTACACGCACCAGCGTGGAGCGGAAGTCGCGCTCCTCCGCGATATAGCCCTCGGTCACCGCGATCTCGGCGCCATATTCCTTGGCCGCCTTGACGAAATAGTCGCGGCTGGTGCGGCCCCAATCGGTGTTGAGATGCAGCACCGCGAGCTTCTTCAGGCCGAGCCGCTTCACGGCATAGGACGCCAGCAGCGGCTGCTCGTCGGCCTGGCTCACCGACGTGCTCCACATGAAGTCGCCGCCCTTGGTGAAATCAGGGTGCGAATTGGTGAAGCCGAACTGCACGAGGCCGCCGCGCTGATAGATCGGCGAGGCTGCCATCGAGGCGGGGCTGGAGAAATCGCCGAGCTCCATGACGATGCGGGGATCGGACACGAATTTCTGCGCGATCGCCACCGACTGGCGCGGGTCGCTCTGGCTGTCCTCGAACTGGTAGGCGAGCTTGCGGCCGTTGATGCCGCCGGCAGCCTGGATCTCGTCGAGTGCGAGATCAAAGCCCTGCTTCCATTGCGTGCCATATTGCGCATTCGGTCCGGTCAGGGGTCCGCTGACGCCGAGCAGGATCGGCTCGGAGGATTGCGCGAAGGCGGCGCGCGAGAAAGCCGCGCCCGCCATCATCGTGGCGAGGGAGCCTTTGACCAGGGACCGACGATCGATGTTGCTCATTTCCCGCTCCATCCACTCAGTGTTGATAAGATCAGCAATTCTTGTGCCGATCGGATTGCTCATTTCGAAGGCTCGCCGAGCGACAGCATCAGCCGGTTCGCCCAGTTGAAGAATGAAGCACCGTTGATGACGTCGACGATCTCGGCGTCGTCGAGCCCGGCCTGGCGCAGCTCCTCGACATTGTCAGGGCCAAACGCGATCGGCGTTGCAGCCAACGCCACCGAGGCCTTGACGATTGCACTCCAGCGCTCGCCGAGATCGGCACCGACGCCTTCATCGAGCAGCCGCTGCACGTCGTCGCGGCGCTTGGAATAGGTGCTGGCAAAGCGCGCATGCACCGAGGCGCAATAGATGCAGCCATTGTAGCGCGAGGTCGCCGCCGCCGCGAGCTCACGCTCCGCGCGCGGCAGGCCGTCGGCGACGTTGTAGAAGATGTCCTTGTCGGTCTTGGTACGGGCTTCCAGGACCTCGGGGTCACGCACCAGCAGGCGGAAATACTCCGACTTGGCGCGGGCCCGATCGACGAAGCCGGCGAAATGCCGTTCGGTCAGCTCGGCCTCGGGCAACGGATCGATCCACGACACCCAGCCGAGTTCGTCCTGGGTGAAAGCGACGGGCGGATTGACGGGAGCGCTCATCTTGCAGCCTCTTTTTGTGCGTTCGCTGCGGCGAGCGTGCGCAAGCCGCTGACGACGCGCAACTGGAACGACAGAAACGCAATCAGCTGGGACAAGGTGACGATCCCGGTGGTCGACCAGCCGGCGGCCAGCAGCGCCTTCATGTCTGCGGAAGCGGCATCGCGCGGACGAAACACCAGGAGATGCGCATGCTCGAACGCCGCAACGAGCCGGGCGCCGAGCTCGGGCTTGCGCTCCGCGCTGACGCGATAGATCAAACCGGCCTTGTTCTCGATCGACAACGGGCCGGCCGGAAAGGCGCCGTAGGGGCCGGAGGTCCGACCGCGCTGAATCTCGACCTGGATCGCCTCGACGAGCGCCGCGCCATCCGTAGTCGCGGCAAGCTTCTCCCGATAGAAGGACGCGACGGGCGACTCGCCATGCAGTCCGGTCACGAAGGTCGCGATCGCGAAGCGCTCTGCAAGCGCGAATTCGTTCGCATCGACCGGCTCGAACAAAGCGAGATAGCTCTTCTGCGCGTTCTCGCGCGCCTGAAGGCGGCGGGCGCGGATGGCATCAGGAGCCGATCCCGGCTCGATCCCGGCGAGCGTGTCGATGATATCCCTGGTGCTCATCCTTCAGCCTCGTGCAACGCGATCCCGTTCATTGCGGCTATTTGTTTGCGCATGATCTTTTCGGAAAACCGCTGCGCACTTTTCCGGATCATGCTTTAGCCCGCCAACGCCACGCCAGGTGCGGTCCGGGTCCATCCCAGCGCCGGCGCGACCTTGTCGGCGACCAGCTCGATCGAACGCAAAATATAGGGGTGCGGCGCGTCGACCGAATGTGCCTGGAACACCAGATCGGTCACCCGCTCGAGCGTAGCGTCGGCGCGGAGCGAGGCGATGACCGCGTCCGCCGCGCCGACATGGGTATCGAATGCCGTGATCATCTCCTCCAGCGTGTCGCCCGGAGGGAGATGGCCGCCCTTCATGAACTGCGGCAGCGCACGCCGCAACCCGATGTCCGCGAGCCGCATCGCTTCGGCATGGTCGTCGGCGACGAAAACGCTGCGCGAAGCCATGATGCGGGGCTCGCATCCCACAGGAAGCGCCGCGAGATAGGCGTCGATGATCGGGTTCTGGATCTCGGCGAGTGTCGCGCGCGGCGCATCCTTGCTCCGCGGCTGCGTGCGCGACAACAACAGGCCATCGCCCGCCTTGCCGGCGCGAGCACCACCGGCGACGGAGAATGTCGCCTGCCAGATGCGCCTGTCCAATTCCGGCCGTTGCGGATAGAGCGTGTCGCCACCGTCGAGAGCCTTGCCGACCAGCGCGGCACGGACCACTTCCAGGTTGCGGGCAAAGATCTCGTTGCGCTGGGCGCTGTCGAGGCCGAAGGCGGCGAAGGCCGACGGGTTGCCGCCGGTGCCGACGCCGAGCTCGAAGCGGCCGTTGCAGAGCAGGTCGAGCACCGCGGCGTCCTCCGCCACCCGCACCGCATTTTCCAGCGGCAGCGTGACGATGCCGGTGCCGAGGCGGATGCGCGAGGTCTGCGCGGCGACGTAACCGAGGAAGGCGAAGGGCGACGGCAGGCCACCTTCGCGCTCGTGGAAATGATGCTGCGCGATCCAGGCGGAATCGAGCCCGGCCTTCTCCGCGCGCACGATCTGCTCGGCGGCGAACCGGTAGCGCTCGGCCGGCGAAGCCTCGTCCAGCAGGCGCGTGAAGAAGCCCAGTCGTTTCAGGTTTGCAAAGCGTTTCATACGACCCCTGTCGGCCGAGGAAGGGCCCCGATGATGTCGGTTGCCGCAGGTCCAGACAAGCGGGCATTGCGCAAGGCTAATACGCAAGGCTGCCGCCGGGATCGTCCCTGCACTGAAGCCGGACTAGGCAGACTGCCTACCAGCTCGGCAGTACCGCGCCCTTGAACTTGGTCAGGACGAATTCCTTGACCTCAGGCGTGTGGTAGCTGCTGACGAGGGTCTTGACCCAGGGCTTGTCCTTGTCGGCGGCGCGAACGGCGATCAGGTTGACGTAGGGTCCCTTCGGGTCCTCGCGCAGGATCGGGTCCTTGACGGGGTCGAGGCCCGCCTGGGTTGCATAATTGGTGTTGATCGCGGCGGCGTCGACGTCGTCGAGCGCACGCGGCGCCTGCGCCGCATCGACCTCGATGAACTTCAGCTTTTTGGGATTGTCGGTGATGTCGAGCACCGTCGGCTTGAAGCCGGTGCCGTCCTTCAGCTTGATCACGCCCTTGTCGCGCAGCAGCAGCAGCACGCGGCCGCCATTGGTCGGATCGTTGGGGATCGAAACCTTGCCGCCCTCGGGGATGTCGCCGAAGGCCTTGTGCTTCTTCGAATAGACGCCGATCGGGAAGTTCACGGTGAGCGCGACGGCCTCGATCTTATAGCCGCGGTCGGCCTTCTGATTGTCCAGGTAAGGTTGGTTCTGGAACGAATTCGCCTGGATCTCGCCGGCATCGAGCGCGGCGTTGGGCACGACATAGTCGGAGAACTCGATCAGCTGGAGGTCGAGGCCCTGCTTGGCCGCGATCGGCTTCACCGCCTCCAGGATCTGCGCGTGCGGTCCCGGCGTGACGCCGATCTTGATGGTCTCGGCGCGCACCGCGGCGGACCAGAGAGCGAGCACGGTCGAGAGGATCAGCGGGAAGCGAAAAGACATTTTGGTCTCCGTGGACTTCGGCAATGATGGAACCGTATTCGCCTCTCTGCAGTGCGAAATCAATGAAATGGAAATCCATATTGGCCAGCGGCAGCGGACGCACTTTCTCCATTCGGCGCCAACCAGGAAACGAAACGTTCCGCCGCCTGGCGTCTCGGATTTTCGCATCCCGGCTGCCCAGACGGGAACAGCGCCCGGCCTACGGCGTTCCACTGCAATCATTGTAGAAGAGGAGTCTTTTATGGGTTTCTTCACCAAGGACATCAAATCGATGGAGGACTTGCTGATCCACGGCCTCCAGGACATTTACTACGCCGAACAGCAGATCCTGAAATCGCTGCCGACGATGATCGAGAAGGCCACTAACAAGGATCTCGTTGCTGGCCTGAAGGCGCATCTGGAAGAGACGCGCAAGCAGGTCGAGCGGCTCGAGAAGGTGTTCGCCAAGCTCGGCAAGGAGCCGAGCGGAACCCACTGCCCGGCCATCGACGGTCTCATCAAGGAGGCCGACGAGACCGCCGGCGAGATCGAGGACAAGGCGGTGCTGGATGCCGCCATCGTCGCGAACGCGCAGGCCGTCGAGCACTACGAGATGTGCCGCTACGGCACGCTGATCGCATGGGCCGAGGAGCTCGGCCACGACGAGATCGTGCGCTTCCTCACCACCAATCTGAACGAGGAGAAGGCCGCGAACACCAAGCTCAACACGGTGGCGCTGCGCAAGGGCGTCAACACAAAGGCTTCCAACACAAAGGCTTCCAACGCCGCGTGACGACAGATGGCGGCTCCGCCTGCGGAGCCGCCACGATCACGGACGAGGTTGCGTCGTCTCGCTGCGACATCTTCGACTCCCCCCGCGCTCCCCTCCTGAGCTAGAGTGCGTCACTGACGCTGACGACTTGTCTTAGGAAGAGCGGGGAGCATCCCATGAACGAGAACGAAATCCGCAATCTGATCGCGGAGGTGAAGCAAGGCACGCTGTCGCGACGCTCGTTCATCCAGCGCGTTGCCGCCATCGGGATCACCGCGCCGATCGCGAGCCAGATCCTGGTCTGGCACGACGTCGCGATGGCCGACGCCAGGCTCCCGTACAAACCGACCAAGGCGGGCGGCGGCGGCCCGCTCAAGATCCTGCTCTGGCAGGCCCCGACCCTGCTCAATCCGCATTTCGCGATCGGCACCAAGGACCAGATCGCCTCGCGCATCTTCTTCGAGCCGCTCGCCGGCTGGGACAAGGACGGCAACCTCATCCCCTGCCTTGCTGCCGAGGCTCCAACCAAGGCAAACGGCGGCATTGCGGCAGACGGCATGAGCGTGACCTGGAAGCTCAAGCAGGGCGTCAAGTGGCATGACGGCAAGCCCTTCACCGCCGACGACGTCGTGTTCACCTGGCAATACGCCGCGGACCTCACGACCGCGGCCTATACCACGGGATCGTACAAGGACATCAAGGTCGAGAAGATCGACGACTACACCGTCAAGGTGATCTACAAGGCGCCAACGCCGTTCTGGGCCGATCCCTTCGTCGGCGGCTCGGTCGGCCAGATCCTGCCGAAGCATCATTTCGGCGACTTTGTCGGCGCGAAGTCGCGCGAGGCACCGGCGAATCTGAAGCCGGTCGGCACCGGGCCATACAAGTTCGTCGAGTTCAAGCCGGGCGACCTGATCCGTGCCGAACGCAATCCCGACTATCACGTCAAGAACCAGCCGCATTTCGACACGATCGAAGTCAAGGGCGGCGGCGATGCGGTGTCGGCGGCGCGCGCGGTGCTGCAAACCGGCGAATACGACTTTGCCTGGAACATGCAGGTTGAGGAGGAGGTCCTCAAACGCATGGAGGCAGGCGGCAAAGGCAAGCTCGACATCACGCCTTCCGGCAATGTCGAATTCATCATCCTCAACACGACGGACCCCTGGACCGAGGTCGACGGCGAGCGTTCGAGCGTCAAGACCAAGCACCCGACGCTGTCCGATCCGGCCGTTCGTCGCGCGATCAACCTGTTGATCGATCGCGATTCGATCCAGAAGTTCATCTACGGACGCGGAGCCATCGCGACCGCGAGCTTCGTCAACGCGCCCAAGCAGTTCAAGTCCCCCAAGCTGAAATACGAGTTCGACATCGACAAGGCCAGCAAGATCCTCGACGAGGCCGGCTGGACCAAAGGCGCAGACGGCATTCGCGAGAAGGACGGCAAGAAGCTCAAATACGTCTTCCAGACCTCCACCAACGCCCCCCGCCAGAAGACCCAGGCCATCATCAAGCAGGCCTGCCAGAAGGCCGGCATCGAGATCGAGGTCAAGGCGGTCACCGCGTCGGTGTTCTTCTCCTCTGATGTCGGCAATCCCGATACCTATTCGAAATTCTATGCCGACATGGAGATGTACAACACCACGCAGCCGCAGCCCGACCCGGAGCGGTTGTTGAACCAATGCGTGTCCTGGGAGATCGCCACCAAGGACAACAAATGGCTGGGCCGCAACAATTCGCGCTATTCCGATCCCGAAGCCGACAAGGCCTACAAAGCCGCACAGAACGAGCTCGATCCCGCCAAGCGCGCGGCGCTGCTGATGAAGGTGGACGAGATCTTCTGCGAGGCCAACGTATTCCTGCCGCTGCTCTCACGCCACATCGTCAACGCCAGCGTCAACAATCTCATGATCGACATTTCGGGCTGGGACACCATCACGTGGAATCTGGCGGCGTGGTATCGCAGCTGAGGCTGGCACGATCGGGGGGAGCGCTCTCTCCGCAAGTGCAGGGCAACCGTATATGGCATTTTGCGCGACCTGAGCACGCGCCTCGTCCTTCGAGACGACCGCTTCGCGGTCTCCTCAGGATGAGGCTCAGCAGCATCGGTGCTCGTCCAAACTGCAGCCGCGCACTCGATCCTCATCCTGAGGGCCCGCCAACGGCGGGCGTCTCGAAGGATGGCCACATGCGAGATCGCTCCCATCTGCAATCCCCTGCTCCACGACAGGTCACGTGATCATGGACGCATGCGTCAGATGAACGGCTTGCCACCGGTGACGGCGAGCGTCGCCCCTGACGTATAGCTCGAGAGCGGATCGGCGAGCATGACATAGGCGGTGGCGAGCTCGGCCGGCTGGCCGGCGCGCTGCATCGGGACCTGCTTGCCGAAGTTCTTGACCCTGTCCTCCGGCATCGTCGAGGGAATCAGCGGCGTCCAGATCGGACCGGGGGCGACAGCGTTGACCCGGATGCCCTTCTCCGCCAGCATCTGGGCCAATCCCCCGGTGAAATTCTGAATGGCTCCCTTGGTGGTGGCATAGGCGAGCAGGGTTGGATTCGGCATGTCGGAGTTCACCGAGGCGGTGTTCACGATGGCCGCGCCTGGACGCATATGCGGGACGGCGGCCTTGGTCAGGTAGAACATGGCGTGGATGTTGGTCTCGAACGTCCGCTGCCATTCGTCGTCGCTGATGTCGGCGATGTCCTTGAACGTCGCCTGATGAGCGGCATTGTTGACGAGGATGTCGATGCCGCCGAGTTCCTCGACGGTGCGCCGGACGATGGTGCGGCAATGCTCGGGACTGCGGATGTCACCGGGGATCAGGACGGCTTTGCGCCCCTCCCGCTCGACCAGCGCCTTGACCTCGCCGGCATCCTCGTCCTCGTTCAGATAGGAGATGACGATGTCGGCGCCTTCCCTCGCATAGGCGATCGCGACGGCGCGGCCGATGCCGCTGTCACCGCCGGTGATGATCGCCTTCTTTCCAGCCAGGCGTCCGGCGCCCTTGTAACTCTCCTCGCCGTGATCGGGCCTGGGATTCATCGCCCGCGTCGAGCCGGGCATCGGTTGCTGCTGAGCAGGAAAAGGCGGTTTTGGATAATCGGTCATGGGAGGGGCTCCGGGGGCTTGTCCCGCTAACGGAGAGCGGAGGGAAGCGTTCCTCGGACGTCCGACGTCTACCCCAGCGGACTCAGCCTCAATGCGCGTGCCGACCCGCACGGTCGGTGTTCCCGTCCTTCGCGACCTCACGGACGCACTCGGCGTCCGCCCCCGTCATGCTCTTCATGCACAGGGCCAGCGTGGCAAAGCCGCAGGTTTGATGCCCGTCATCGCGGAGGCAGAAGCGATCGCCATATGGCTCCGGAGGTTCGAGCGTCGCCTCGGAAATGCCGATGATCGCAACGAGGGCACCACCGAAAATCAGCGAGGACATCACACGTCTGCGCCTGGACATCGCAACTCCCGTGTTTCTCGTTCGGCGCGGCATCGCTCGAACATCTCGCGTTGCCGCCGCTTCTCGAATGTCGCTTACTTGGCCGATCCGTTGTATGCTATCGCGCGACCGCCGTGACACTGGCCTTGCAGAAGGCGAAGATGAAGCGGCCGTAGAGCGCGCCGAGCCCCAACCCCGAAGAGGCCAAGCGGTAGGAGTTGCCGAGAGCCCGGGCAAGTTCGATCCAGCCCGTGACCTCGTTGTGCGCGGGCGTCATGTGGATGCCGGCCAGCGGCAGCATCAGGAGCTGAATGCCGAGCTCGCTCATGACGGCACAGCTTCCGGGCGCGGCAGCGGCATGAACTGCGCGAGATAGGCGCTGCGCCATTGATAGGGCGTATCGCCGACGAACCGCTTGAACACCGTCGTGAAGTGCGCCTGGGTCTGGAATCCCACCGTCAAGGCGGTGTCGACCAGCGAGACGTCGCCTTGCTTGAGCAGCTCCTGGGCGCGCTCGATCCGGCACTTCAACAGATATTCGTGAGGCCGCATCCCGACAGCCGCCCGGAACTGCGCGGCAAAGTGCATCCGGCTGAGCCCGGCAACGGCAGCGAGCTGCTCCAGCGTGATCTTCGCGCCCAGATTTTCGTCGACATATTGCATCACGCGCTTGAGGCGCCATTTCTGCAACGACCGCACGATGCGGCACGCGCGGCCCTCATGCGCTTCGACATCGGGCTCTCTGAGCGGGCTCGCCGTCTGTGCGCTGGCGCGGCGGGTCACGATGGCAAGACGCAACGCGTCGGCGAGGATGGCCGAATGCGGATGGTGCATTTCTTCCGTCGCTACGAGCGCATCCGAAAGACGCCGCATCACGGGATCCGTCGTCTCCTCCGCACCGCAGTTCCGATCGAGGCGCTTGGCGGACACCCTGAAGCCGGACCCGCGAGCGGACCTCTGCATATCCGGCGCCTCGATGGCGAGTGCAACATCGAGATGAACCAGAGACAGCGTCGTCCCCTCCTTGCCAGCCTGACCGGAATATCCCGAGCGCCGGCGCCTGCTGCCGTCGATCTCCGAGACATCGATCGAGCCGAATGCATGATCCTTGGTGGTAAGCGGCTGTGACAGCTGTAGCGACATCGTCGAAGCTCCTTGTCCCGTTTCGATCCGGCGAAAGCCTGGCCGGCTTGTCCGAACGTCATGGCAGCAGAGTAATTCGACGGGCCGCGCGCTCCATTCTACGCGCGGGTGGACTGATAGGTTCTCGGGTTGATCGCATCATACCTAGGTATGATCGCGGCCCGCCGTTGGATTGGGCCGCGGCCGCATCGACGAATCGGCCGGGCCGCGCTGCGCGATGCACCTGCGGTAAGTTGACGCGCCATCGCCAGGTAAAACGTGGAGAACCGCTGTTTTTCGAGGGATTACCCTCTCTCATCGGCCGGGCCGCCTTCGGCTGGTCGCGCGGTCTTCCAAGAGAGCACGAAAATCACGCGGCCAGATGTTGTCGGCGCCACAAAATCGCGGCATCAACGCCGCTGGAATGAAGCGAACGACGACCAGCGACGATGACGACTCCTGATCGGGTTACGGGCTCTTCCGTGAGCCGCGCAGGCCTGCGGTTCTGGTCCGCAATCCTCGCCCTCGCGGTTTTCCTCATCGATGTCCTGACGCCGCTCGAAGGCGCGGTCGCCGTTCTCTACGTCGTTGCGATCCTGCTCGCTGCGCGGACGAACCGGCGCAATGACATCGTGGTCGCGGCGAGCGGCTGCGCGGTGCTGACGATCACGGCCTATCTGCTCTCGCATGATCTCCAGCACATCGCCTCGCCGGCCCTTCGTGCCGTGGTGAGCCTTGCGGCCATTGCCATCACCACGCTGCTGGCGCTGCAGAATCATGCCGCAACCAATCGCCTGGCGGCGCAGGCGCGCCTGCTCAACCTCTCGCATGACATGATCTTCGTCCGCGATCGCGCCGGCATGATCAGCTTCTGGAACAAGGCTGCGGAGCAGACCTATGGCTGGCCGTCAGACGATGCGCTGGGGCGGTCCGCCGACGCGTTGCTGCGGACCAGCTATCCCGACAAGCGAGAGGCAATCGAGCGTGTTCTGCTCGAGACCGGCCGCTGGGAAGGCAGAGTGGAGCAGCGCACGAAGGACGGTGCCACACTTGCGGTCGATGCGCGCTGGGCCGTGCAGCACGACCATCTCGGCAAGCCGGTCGGCGTGCTCGAAACGCACACCGACGTCACGGATCGCGTGGCGGCGCACAGCGCGCTGGTGCAGAGCGAGCAGCGATACCGCCGGATGTTCGACGCAAGCCGGATCGGTGTCGTGGAGGAGGACTGGACCGACGTACGCGCCGCGCTGAAGGCGCTGGACACCGGCGGCGCTGGCCTGCGCGATCATCTGGCACGACATCCCGATATCGTCCGCTCCGCCCGCCGGCTCGCCAGAATCACCGATGTCAATCCGGCCATGCAGAAGATGGCGGGCGCGGATGGCTCTTCGGCCTTCATCGCCAATGTCGACAAACTCCTCGGCCAGAATGACCGCAGCTTCCTCGGCGCATTGCTGGCATTCGCCGAAGGCGAGCCATTTTACGAAGGCGAGACCGAGATCGTCAGGCTGGACGGACGAAAGGTCCCCGTGCTGTTCACGATCACCTTTCCGGCTGAGCCGGATGGAGATCGTAACGTGCTCGCCTTCGTCATCGACATCACCGAGCGCAGGCAAGCGCAGGATGCGCTGCTCGCCGCGCAAGCGGACCTCGCGCATGCGGCACGCGTCGCCACCTTGGGCGAGATCAGCGCCTCTATTGCCCACGAAGTGAACCAGCCGCTGGCAGCGATCGTCACCAGCGGCGAAGCCGGCCTGCGGTGGCTGCGGCGCGACGTGCCCGATCTGAAGGAGGTCGCGACCACGATGGGCCACGTTGTCGCTCAGGGCCGGCGAGCCAGTGAGATCGTGGCCCGCATCCGCAATTTCCTCAAGAAGGCACCGCCCCAGAAGGATCAGCTGCAGATCAGCGAGATCATCGAGGAAGCCACCTCCCTCGTGGCGCGCGAGTTCGCAAAGGACGACATCGTCCTCGCCATCGAGACGGAACCTGGCTTGCCGCCGATCCGTGGCGACCGGATCCAACTCCAACAGGTGCTCGTCAATCTGCTGATCAATGCCGGCCAGGCCATGTCGGGCCAATCCGGTTCCCGCATCGTCACGCTGCGCACCGGCACCGCCGATGGGGAGAGCATCGTCATCACGGTGCAGGACAGCGGCCCCGGCATCAGCCCTGACGACCTGCCGCGCCTGTTCGATCCGTTCTTTACAACCAAGCACGGCGGAATGGGCATGGGACTTGCGATCTGCCGAACGACGGTGGAAGCTCATGGCGGCCAGTTGTCGGCAGAGAGCATCCCCGGCTCGGGAGCGACATTCCGCCTGACACTGCCATTCAGCCAACAGCACGCCTCGCCATGACACGACCAAGCCAAGCGCATCCGCCGGCCACCCCCTCCAGTTCAGTCGTCATCATCGTCGATGACGACGCGGGCATTCGCGCCTCGCTCGACAGCCTGTTCAGGTCCGTCGGTCTGGAGACACGCCTTTTCGGTTCACCGGCCGAACTGCTTGGCAGTACGCTGCCTGACGGCCCCGGATGCATCGTGTTGGACGTCAGGCTCCCGGGCGTGAGCGGGCTCGACCTCCAGGGCCAGTTGACCCGCCAAGGCATCAACTATCCCATCATCTTCATGACCGGCCATGGCGACATACCCATGTCGGTGCGCGCCATGAAGGCCGGCGCGATCGACTTCCTCTCCAAGCCGTTTCGCGACCAGGACATGCTCGACGCCGTGACCGCGGCGCTCGAGCGCGACGCGCAGCATCGTGCCGAAGCCGCGGCGAAGGAGGATATCCGGGCTCAATACGAGACCTTGACTGCACGCGAGCGCGAGGTCATGGGCCATGTTACCGCCGGGTTGATGAACAAGCAGGTCGCCGGCCTGATCGGCCTGAGCGAGATCACGGTCAAGATCCACCGCGGGAACGTCATGCGCAAGATGGGCGTTAAGTCGCTGGCCGACCTCGTTCGCAAGGCCGAGGCGCTCGGGGTTTCCCAGACCCGCAGGACTACGGACCAAACCTGAGTATAGTTTCGGCAAGGCTCCTCCGCGGTCATATAAGGTGCCATCGGCCGCGCAAATGGGAGATTCCCTCCTTGCGGAACACCGCGGCCAGGATGTGTGCCAATGGGCAAGACCCCGGTGATTGCGATCGTGGACGACGACGAAGGCGTTCGCACCTCGCTCACGAGCCTGGTGCGTTCGCTCGGCTATGAGGCGCATGCCTATGAATCCGGGGTCGATTTCCTGCGGCAACCGCCGGGAAACGATCCGGAATGCATGATCGCCGACGTCCAGATGCCGGCCATGACCGGTGACGAGTTGCAGGCGCAGCTGGTTGCCTCTGGCCGCCGTTTCCCGATCATCTTCATGACGGCGTTTCCCAGCGAGACCGTCCGCCAGCGCGTGATGGCGGCAGGCGCGCATTGCTATCTCGGCAAGCCCTCGAGCGGCGACGAGATCATCCGCTGCCTCGAAGAAGCGCTGGCGGGTGACGCAACGCATTAGTCGCCGTGTCATGAGCGCGCCGGCCAGATGCCCAACGTGCATTCCGGCAATCAGATTGATGGCCCGGAAATACCGGCCATAGCGCAAGCTTCATAATCGCGCGACGTCACGACATTGGCGGTACCACCTTCGCCGCCGAAGGGATGCTGCGCAATGCAAGTGAACTCCGGCAGTGCCGTCGCCGAGATGCGACCATCGGTCTTCGCCGGCTTTCCGGCGAGTTCCTGGGCTTTCGCGCTGCGGCTCTGGCTGGCAATGCCCATTGAGCTCTATGTGAGCTTTTGGCTTGAGCTCGAATCGCCATCCTCGGCGGCGCTGACCGTCGCGGTGCTGGCGCTGCCCACGCGCGGCCAAGGCATGGAAAAGGCCGGCTACCGGCTGGTCGCGACAGCTATCGGCGTGGCGGCATCGATTGCGATCGCTGGCGTGTTCTCGCAGACCGGCGGTCTGCTGCTGGCGTCGCACCGCAGATCTCGGGCAAGATCGTGGAGCTGCGGGTGGCCGACAACCAGTTCGTCCACAAGGGCGACGTCCTCTACGTCATCGATCCCTTCGACTTCGACGTCGCCGTCCGCATCGACAAGGCGCTAGTCGACCAGCGGGCGGCGGATCTGGAGGTGAAGCAGGCCGAGTTCGACCGTCGCCAGCACCTGTCGGACCTAGCCACAACGCCGGAGGAGCAGCAGATCTTTGCCGGCAATGCAGCGCAGGCGAAAGCTGCGTTCGAGGCTGCGGCGCATCAGCTCGCACAGGCGGAGCTGAACCTGAAGCGGACCAATGTGGTCAGCCCAGTCGACGGCTACGTCACCAACCTGCTGCTGCGCGTGGGTGACTATGCGACAACAGGTGTGAGCAATATCTCCGTCATCGATTCCAACAGCTTCTGGATCGACGGCTATTTTGAAGAGACCAAGATGGCGTGCGTCTGCGTCGGCGATCGCGCGGAGGCGCAGCTCATCGGCTATTCCAGGCCTATCATCGGACACGTGAAGACCGTGACGCGCGGCGTGAGCGTGTCGAACGCCGCGGCCGGCACGCAAGGCCTGCCCAATGTCGACCCGATTTACACCTGGGTGCGGCTTGCACAGCGTGTTCCCGTTCGCCTCGCCATCGACACGGTGCCGGTGGACGTGCCGCTCGTCTCCGGCATGACCGCCACGGTGACGATCCGGCAACCCAGCGCGGATGATCGGCAAAGCTGGACCCGACGCTTCGGTGCTGCGCTGGTGAATCCGATCTTCGACGTGCTCGGCGCTGGCGAGCCACCGCGCCGGGATTGCCTCCAATCTGCGCCCCAACAACCTGCCCAGGTCAGCGCACTTCCCTATGCCCGGGTGCCCCCGATCCCGTCGGCGGCAATGCTCGCGCCGGGTCTCACGCCCGGCATCGATGCTTCGCCTCGGCTGCCCTGAATAAAGACGCCGCACAACAATCCTAAATCGAAGCCGCACGCGTGACGAGAGATTGGATTCCACGCAAGCCATTGATTTACTTGCGTAAACATCCGCCTTGCGATCTCCGGCCGCAGCCGCTGCATTCGCAAAATCTAACACGATTTAAGCAACTCTAACGAGCCTTGTGACGTCTTCAGACCTATCGTTCGACATGGACGAATGACAGCTGCAGTCGCGGCGGCAGTTGTATCAAGGACGGGACGAGCGATGTTCACCGAAATGCAAGCGGCGGGCGCCCGGTTGACGTATCAACCCAGCCCGCACGAACCGGATCTTCCTCGGGACCCCCGCGCATTTCCCCACGAGCGACGATGGCGCCAGCCCGAGCGACGAACTGGCAATGGGCGCGAGGACATTATGATCTCGCGTTGGACCTCCACGCAGACGACGATGTGGCGGGAGGAAGCGACGACGCCTGCCGACCGCTACTTCTTCGCCATCGCCCTGAAGACGACTCGCCTCAAGCTGACCAGAGGCGCCCTAACCCTATTCGACGGCATCATGCCTGCCGGCACGCTCTATGTCGGCGC
Organism: Bradyrhizobium sp. LHD-71; assembly: GCF_031157255.1. Lineage (GTDB taxonomy): Bacteria > Pseudomonadota > Alphaproteobacteria > Rhizobiales > Xanthobacteraceae > P52-10. The sequence continues at coordinate 29,752 of NZ_JAVIFX010000032.1, forward strand.
GCCGTCGAAGCTGCTTAGCGCACAGTTCCATGCGCCATGCGATTTCCTGCACTTCCACGTTCCGGCCAAATGTCTGCCGTCGCTGGGAACGGGAAAGCGATCGGTCAGGTCCGACGAGCTGAACGACCTCATTCTGCTGCGCGACCCGTTCGCCGACCAGCTCGCAAAGGCGCTGACCGAGCGTGACCATCTGGTCGATCCGGACTTCGCGCGCTGCATCGCTCAAACCCTGGCAATGCATCTGGCCCGGCGCGAAGTCCCACGCACGAAGGTCAACGCTCTGCCGAAATGGCGTCTGCGCCGCATCGAGGACTATGTCAGGACGCATTTCGACCACTGCATCAGCCTATCGGACCTTGCCGGCGTCGCGGGGTTATCGCGGATGCATTTTGCGGCGCAGTTCCGGGCCGCAACCGGATATCGGCCGCGCGAATACCTGCTGCATCAGCGCATCGAGCAGGCGAAAACCCTGCTGCTGAACTCCGAGACGTCCCTGGCCGAGGTGGCGTTGGCGGTCGGCTTCTGCACGCAGGCGCATTTCTCCACCGTCTTCAAGCGGATTACGGGGAATACCCCGGCTCGCTGGCGATGCGCCAGCCGGAACGCGCTGGTCTCGCCGGCGCCGGCCGGCGACGATCCAGCTTCGGGACGCAAGGCCGTGTCTCACGTTCTTCCGGCTACGCTGTCGTGAATCATGCGAAATGAGAAACAACCTTCTTACTTGAAATACTTCCTCCACCCGATCGGCGATGCTGCAGGTGTTAGTGACTAAGACCCCAAGTCACGGCTCGCGCCTTTCCTCCCAGGCCTACGAGCATTAGGGCCGTCCTCTTCCCCAAGGAGGACGGCCCCCTTTTTTTCGGCGGCTCGCGCGCGACGTTCGAGACCTGAAGGAATTGACGGAATGGTCTAGTCGCCGAGATGACGCGAAAGCCAAGTGCGCACACCCTCAAGACTCCTGAAATCATCCAGCGAATGTGCCGGCAGATCGGGCCGGATGCCCCTGACCATCGCGCTCAGCGCATGTCCCGGCCCAAGCTCCAGGAACGCCGTGGCGCCCGCCTCCAGACAGGCCTGCAGGCAGCTCTCCCATTGCACGGTTTGCGAGATCTGCGCGGCGAGCTTGTCGAGACCGGTTTCCGCGGAAGCGATGGGCGCGCCGTCGATGCCGCTCAGGACACGCGCACCGCCGGCCGGCGGGAACTCCACACATGCTGATCGCAGGATGTCGCGAAATTCGGCCGATGCCGCAGCGAGCCGTTGCGTGTGGGAGGCGACCTCGACAGGCAGATCGACGATTCTTGGCCCATGCATCGCCCTTGCAGCCACGGCGATCCCGTTCAACGCCTCGCGGCTGCCGCCGATCACGAAGGCATCGCCCGGATTGACGATGGCGATCGCCGCACCGTAGCGCTCGCAAAGCCGGTCGACGTCGCCGCGCGAGAGTCCGCGCACAAAGACCAGTCCGTCGCCGGCGCGCGTGGCCGCATCCATGGCTTCTGCCCGGCGCGCCACGATGTTGAGCGTATCCGGTGGTTCAAACAGACCGCCGACGCCCCAGGCCGCGACCTCGCCGACACTATAGCCTGCGACGATGGCGCCGTTCGGAATGGAAGCTGCGAGCGCTGCCGACGCGGCCAGCGCCTGCAAGGTGCATAGGATCTGGCCGGCGCGGTTGCGATGCAGAGCTTCATCGGTTTCGCTGCGCACGAACGCGCGCGGATCGCTGGCGCCCAGCAATGTCGCCGCGTGCGGAAACAGGTGCGCAGCCTCCGGCACATCGCCGGTCAGAGCGAACATGTCGCGGTGCTGCCTGCCTTGTCCCGCACACAGGATCGCCAGCGTCATGGTTGCGGCCTAGCTAGGAAAGAGCATGGCAATCGCGATCGCCAGCGTGATCGCACTCACGCCAGTGCTCGCGATGACCACGGAGCCCACCGTCGCGGAATCCAACCGATAGTTGACGGCAAACAGGATGCCGAAAAAGCCGGAGGGTACCGCGGCAAGCAGAATGGCCGTCCTCGCGGTATCGGGCGAGATCGGGACGACATGAGTGACTGCAATGGCAGCGAGCGGCCGAACGATGTCCGCAGTCACCGTTGCGGCTGCGACCTTCAAGTTCAGCTGGAACCGGTGCGCCGACAGAATCGCGCCGGTCAGGAACAGGGCGACGCCCGCGGCCGAGCTGCCGATCAGCGCGAGGCACGCATGGGCGAGCGCATCAAGGCTGACATTCGATAGCGAGAACATGATGCCGAGCGCGGGGCGCGAGCACCACGGGCTTTGTGATTGCGCGGCCGATGGCGGTCAGGATCTGCCGTAACGCCATGTTTTCGCCGCGCGCCTTGGCGGTGTCCATTTCCGCGATGATCAGGGTCACCGGGCTGATCAGGATCGAACCGGTCGCCAATGCGACGGCGACTGGAACGACTCCGGCCGGTCCGACGATGGAGGTCAGGATCGGAAGACCGACGCCAGCAAGATTCGGGAAGCCGATCGTCAATGCCTGGATCGACGCATCGGGCCGCGAGACCTTGGCCAGGCCGCGCGCGGCAAGATACCAGGCGACATAAAGCAGCGCCATCGTCACGGCCAGGACGATGAAGAGCGGAATCTGCTCGATCATTTCCTTGCGCGGCGCAGATGCGGTCGCCGCGAACAGCGATGCCGGCACGGCAAAATCCATCACCAGCGCATTGAGCGCATCGACGTGGAGATTGTCGACGATATGAAGCCTGCCGGCGGCATATCCCAGCAGCAGGACGAAGAACACCGGCACCAGCGCCATCAGGATTGCATTGGACATCAGCGCTCCGCTCCCTCTTCGGCACCGACGAAGAGCGACATGGCGAGCAGGTCTGCCGATCCACCGGGGCTGAGACGGCGGGCCACGAAACTGTCATGGATCGATCGCGCGCGTTCACGCCATCCCGCCGCACGCACGCCGCCGGCCTCGATGAACTGGCGCGCCGCGCGGTGTGCGAAGCGAAGCCCGTCGAGCCCGCCCCGATGCAACAGGTTTGTGTCTTCGACGGACGCGATCAGCGCAAAGCAGGCCTCGACCCGGGCAGCTTCCGCGTCCCCTGGCACGGCTGACATAGCCCTCCGCAAGGCGGGCAAGCCGATCCGGTAGATGCTGGGAAATCCACTCGCCGCCTCGAGACTGGCGCCGCCCGCATGGAAACGGCGCCGTACGGCGCGGCCGTGGCTGTGCAGCAGCAGCGGACCATCGATGATACCGGCGCCCCAGCGGCGAGCCACGACGTCGCCGAGCGGCAGGACCGGATCGGCCAACCCGCCGGCCCGCGCACCGGCCGCCGCACACAACAGGCCGAGCCCGAAGATCGCGCCGCGATGCGTGTTGACGCCGTCTGTCGCTGCAAACATCGCCCGCTCGGCGTCGAGACCGATGATCCGCAACCGTCCCATGCCGCAACCGCGCGCGCCCGCCTCGGCAAGGGATTGCAGATAGGGCTTGATCGCCTCGGCGCTCCGTCGAAACGTACCCGCATCCATGTCGTCGTGACTGCCTTTGTCGACATGACTCACCAGCCCCGGCTTCGGCCAGGTTTCCAGCTCCATGACGAGACAATCGGCAGCGAGATCGCCGATGGCCGAGACATCGGGCGCAGGTCGCGCCCGGCGTGGAGCCAGCGGTTCAGCGCCACGCAAGGCTGCGGTGATCATGATCCCGTCGCTCCCGAGATGAACTGGTCCCTGTTCAGAAGGGCCACGCCGTCGAGGCTCTTGACCAGAAGCTCGCTCGCACCTGCATAGAATTCGCGCCAGTTCACCGCCGCGCCATCGGCGCGCATCAGCTCGCCATCGAGCCGCATCGGGGCTTCGATCTCGATCGCCGCCAGATCGGCGACAAGGCGATCCAGGTCGGTTTCGGGTCGCGTCTCGAACAGGAGGTCGAGATCCGAGCTCGCGGTGACGTAGTCAAGCCCGGTCATCGCCTGCCATGCGAGGCTGCCGAACGCGCGCGCGGGCGTCGAATGCCGAAGCGCGAGCTCCTCGAGCCGATCGAGCGTGGGCCGCCAGCACGGCGGCGCGGACGCATGCGCCTTCCTCAGCGACGGGGGTCTCGCAACCGCGATGATGTCATCGCGCCCGGCGAGAAAGGAGAGCCGCTTCTTGCCGGCGGACGGGGGCAGCGGCAAGCCCAGCGCGAGACCGGTTGCCTCGGATGGCAGCGCACGCCGCCTGATTGTCGGCCATCCCAGTTCTGCCCAGTAAAGGACGAGGGGATCGCACGCGAGTTCGCCATGCGGTTCGAGCATCGCGCGCCAACCTTTCGGGCTGACGAAGACGAGGTCGTGACGACCGGCCGGACGCTCAGCGGATTTGCAGGGCGAGATCACGAACACGCTCCACAATATCGGCCGCCTTCGGCCGGCCACCCCGCGCCTTGCCGAGCGCATCGCGTCGATCATTCACCGCCGGCATATCAGCGAGCAGCGCCTCTAATTGATCGACGAGTGGAGCGGCATCGCTCCAGATCATGTGGATGGCGCCCATCTGCTCGAGATTGGACAGACCAGGGGCGAAGACCGGCGTCGATTCCGCCTTCTCCTCCAAGGCTTCCATCGACAATTTGGTCACTTTCGCCATCGATGGCAGGTCCATCACCGCGGGGCTGGCGCCGGGCAGTCCGACCAGCACGCGGGTGGCAAGGCCCGTTGCAAGCAGGGCCCCTGCGGCCGAGTGGCCGTAGAGAATGCCGATGGTCGGGCGTCCGTGCATGTCGGCATGGATCAGCACCTTCGCCAGATGCGCCAGGAATTCGTTGAGCCCGAGCAGTTCGTCGCGCTTGCTCATACGCTGACTGTCGCTGTCGACCAGCACCAGGATCGGTCCCGTGTCCCGATCGATCGACTCCAGGACATGCCGGGACAGCCTGAGCGCCTCGTCGACGCCAAGCGCGGTCCGATCTGTAACGCCGATGACGAGCATTCTGCCGCCGGCGCGCAGTTTTGCCGAACCGGCGATGACCCCGCCATCTTTCCTGATCTGATGGCCGTCGGGAAACAGCGAAGCGATAATCTCATCGAGCGTCACGGCTGGCCCTCCCGATCCTGTTGGCAAGCGCAATGAACTGATCGGCCGGCAATTCCGGCACCGCCTCTGCATGCGCAATGCCTTCGGCGGTCCAGATGTCGATGGCGTCCTCGCAAGCACCGAAGCGGCGCAACCGGTCCGCAAGCCGCACCTGCTCTGCTTTCAGCCGATCGAGATCGAAGGCCCCGATCGAGCCGATTAGTTCGAGCGCGGCCTCGCGAAAATCCTGCACCGTGTCGTCGGCAAAGACATCGGCCGCGCCGAGCAGCCGCCGATGCTTGCCGCCCATGGTGCGCCAGACCAGCGCCCGGTCGCGCGAGTCGAACTCCTCGACGCCGCGATTGGTCTCGATCACCTCGGGGCCCGAGACCGCGATGCGCCCGGGCTCCGACACGGCGAGCGCGGAGCAGCAGCCGGCGATCAGGCCGCCGCCGCCATAGCAGCCGGAGCGCCCGCCGATCAGGCCGATGATTTTCACGCCGGCGTTTCGTGCCTCCATCACCGCGCGCATGATCTCGGCGATGGCGAGCTCGCCGGCATTGGCCTCCTGCAAGCGGACGCCGCCGGTGTCGAACAGGATGAGGACCGGGATCGTGCCGATCTCGCGCGCCGCGCGCAGCAGCCCAGTCAGCTTGGCGCCGTGCACTTCGCCGAAGGCGCCGCCCATGAAGCGTCCTTCCTGCGCGGCGACGAACACCGGCGCGCCATCCAGGCGGCCGTGGCCGATGACGATGCCGTCGTCGAACTGCTCGGGCAGATCGAATATCTTCAGATGCGGACTGATCTCGCGCTGCTCCGGCCCGATGAACTCGACGAGGCTGCCGGCATCGAGCAGCAGCTCCAGCCGTGTGCGCGCCGACGCCTCATTGAAGCTGGTGCTGCGGGCCCGTTCGGCCGGCGCAATGTCCTTCGTGGCAATCATTGGCCGTTCTCCGCGATCAGTCGCACCGCCTGCGCCAACCGAAGCGAGACCGTGTCGGGACGCGCGCCGCCGTCGTTGATCGAGAACTTCAGTCCGCCAGGCGAAAAGCGCTCGACGAAGTCGTCGACAACGGCGGTCCAGACGTCGCCGAAGCCAACTGCCGCGGTCCTGACCACGACGGAGCATTGCGCATCCGGCAACACGCGCTCGACCAGCACTTCCAGATTGCCCGAGGCGACTACGCCGACAAGGGCGCTCTGCCTAGTGCCATCCGCACGGGCGCGAACCTGGTGTTGAAAGCTGAGATCTTCCATGATCCGTCCTCACCAGTTCCTGAACTTCGATGGCGGCGCATAGAGCCCGCCCGACCAGCGTACGAGATCCCTGATCGACCGCGCCGCCAGCAGGCTGCGGTCCGCATCGAGCGGATTGATGCCGAGATCCTCCGGGCGGCAGATCACGCCGCACTCGCGCAGACGCGCCACCATGGCATGATCCCGCCTTCGGCCGACGTCGGTGTAGCCGGCGACACCGCGGATCGCCTGCTCGCGCTCCAGCGCGGTGCGGCAAAGCAGGAGGTTGGCCACGCCCTCTTCAGTGACGATGTGCGTGACGTCGTCCCCATAGATCATGACTGGCGCGAGATCGAGCTTCAGCTTCTCCGCAAGCTCGATCGCATCGAGCTTCTCGACGAACAGCGGTACGTTCTTGTCGCCAAAAGTCTCGCCAATCTGCACCACCAGCTTGCGGCCGCGGCGCATCAGGGCCGAGCCGTCGGGATCGGCCTCCGCCCCGGCCTTCAGCCAGGGCTCGCTCGGGTGGCGCCGACCGCGCGCATCCGCCCCCATGTTCGGCGCGCCGCCGAATCCGGCGATGCGTGAGGCGGTGACGGTCGACGAATTTCCCTGCAGATCGATCTGCAGCGTCGAGCCGATGAACATGTCGCAGGCATAGAGCCCGGCGGTCTGGCAAAAGGCGCGGTTGGACCGCAGCGAACCGTCGGGGCCGGTGAAATAGACGTCGGATCGGGCGCGGATGTAGTCGTCCATGCCGACCTCCGAGCCGAAGGAGTGGATCTGCCGGACCCAACCAGACTCGATCGCAGGAATCAGCGCGGGATGCGGATTCAGGGCGAAATGCGTCGCGATCCTGCCCTTCAGTCCTAACCGCTCGCCGTAAGTCGGCAGCAAGAGCTCGATCGCGGCCGTGCTGAAGCCGATGCCGTGATTGAGCCGCTGCACGCCATAGGGCGCATAGACGCCCTTGATCGCGAGCATCGCAGTGAGGATCTGGCCTTCGGTGATCGCGGCCGGATCGCGGGTAAACAATGGCTCCACGAAGAAGGGCTTGTCCGATTTGACGATGAAATGGACGCGGTCCGCAGGGATGTCCACCCGCGGAACCTGGTCGACGATCTCGTTGACTTGGGCGATCACGACGCCGTCCTTGAAGGCCGTCGCCTCCACGACGGTCGGCGTGTCCTCGGTATTGGGGCCGGTATAGAGGTTCCCCTCGCGATCGGCGCTGGCGGCGGCGATCAGCGCAACATGCGGCGTCAGATCGATGAAGTAGCGGGCGAACAGTTCGAGATAGGTATGAACTGCGCCCAGCTCGATCTTGCCGCCGAAAAGCATGCGCGCGATGCGGGCCGATTGCGGCCCGGAATAGGCATAGTCGAGCTTCTTCGCGACACCTCGGTCGAACAGGTCCAGATGCTCCGGGAGAACGACGCCTGACTGCACCATGTGCAGATCGTTGACCTTGGAGCGATCGACGGCGAGCAGCGCGCGGCTGAGCAGATCGGCCTGCTTCTGGTTATCGCCCTCCAGGCAGACCCGGTCACCGGACCGGAGCACAGCCTCGAGCAGGCGGGTGGCGTCCCGGGCTTCAACGACCTTGCCACGGGCCAACGCGGCGCCCGCTGCGATGCGGGCATCACGCGCCACGCGGTTGTTCTGCCAGCTCGTCATGGCCTTTGCTCCTCGCGACTGGCGCCGGTCGTCTCAATCGGTTGATGGAAACTTTCGGGATAGGCAGTCAGGCCGGCGGGAGTGCTGTCTCTCCCGCCGTCCTTCCCTTCGCCGGCCGTGCGTCAGGACCGGCAAAATAGGTCATCAGCGCGCGGCCTGCTGATCAAGGCTGCGTGCGGCCCGCGTGATGACGGCTGCCACTTCCTTGGGATGCGACTCGTAGACGGAGTGGCTCGCGCCCGGGATGACGGTGGTGTGGCTCTTGGCACGCTCGTAGTACCAGCGCTCCAGATCGGGATTGATGATCTGGTCGCTGCCGGCAACGATGCCCCAGCTCGGCTTGGTCTTCCACGCCGCCGCCGTGAGCGGCGTGCTGAACACCTGTGCCGCAGCCGGAACCTGGGAGCGTGCGACGAACTCGGCGCGCTCACGCGGCAGATCGGGCGCGAACAGCTTTGGGAATTGCACGGGATCAAGATAGGTGAACTTGTCGGGCGTGACCTTGATGACGCCTTCGGTCTTTCCAAGCACGCTCGGCGTCTTCTTGCCCAGCGCCGATTCGTCCTCGCCGACGTCGGGGGCGTGCGCGGCGACGTAGACGAGGCCGACGACGCTCGGATGAACGCCTGCTTCGGTGATGATCGAGCCGCCGTAGCTGTGGCCGACGAGAAGCGTCGGGCCGTTCTGGAGATCGAGAATCCGCTTCGCCGCCGTGACGTCATCGGCGAACGACGTTTCCGGTTCCTGGACCATGGTGACGTGGAAGCCTTCCTTGGTCAGGATCTCGTAGACCGGCTTCCAGCCGGACGCATCCACCCAGGCGCCGTGCACCAGGACGATGTTCTTCAGGGGCTCCGCGCGCGCCGTGTCGACGGTCGCGAACAGCGAAAGGGCGGCGGCGAAGGCGAGGCAGGCGCTATGAGGTTTCATGTCGGGATCACTCCGGGTTGGAATGGTGCGACACTAGGTCGAGACCGGTCCCACGTATTTCCGCAAATAACTGTCCTTGCCACTTCGCACGCCCGGACACATCGATCGTGGCAATGATCCCTCGCGATTCTCGAGAACGCGACCTAGCTATGCGCGCATCCCGCATGCACAGGATCGAACCGATGACATCCACCGCAAAATTCCCTATCGCACTTCTCATTCTGCTGTGCGCCGCATCGTCGGCCCTTGCAGGCACCTGCGCAGACGAGATTGCTCGCACTCAGGTGCAGCTGGATCGTGCCATTGAGAAGGATGCCGGCTCCCACGGCTGGAAGCCGGAGAGCCTGAACGCGCTGCGCAGCCATCAGCCGACGCCCCGCTCCCTTGCCGAAGCCGAGAGCGGTGACGGCGTCGATTTCACGGTTGCGTTGGATTCGCTTGATCGTGCTCGTGCCGCCGATCACATCGGTGACATGCGCGCGTGTCGCCGGGAACTGGCCCACGCGCGGGCCATTCTGAGATAGCGAAAGCAAAAGTTAGAACCACGCCGCGCTGCTGCCAATGCCGCGCGGCCGCTTGATCGTGCGACAGAGGGCGCAGCCGTCCGAACGCAAACACCTCTTGTGTTCGTGCAGGCCGGGAGTGGGACGTGCTTTCTGGAAATACCCGCGCTCGCACACCTTTCTAAGGTTCGACGGCATTCAGCCGGAGCAATCGTCCATGCGGGACCAGCATTCACCGAACCATGTCGTAGGGACATCAGGATCGCACCGGCTCGCCGCGATGCGTCCAGGCATGCTGCTCGCAGCCGGCCTTTGGCTCGTGTCGGCTGCGGCAATCGCTCAGACGGCGATGCCGGGAATGCAACCCTCCCCCGGGATGCTTCCGACGTCGCCGCTCAACACGCAATCGACCCGGCCCGTGGGTATCCCGCTGGGATCGACCGAGATTGCAACGCCCGGCACTTCGCCACTCAATCCCGGGCAAGACATGACGAACTGTCCGACATCGGCAAATTCCGCTTCGCCAGGCGCATTATTCGATGGTGGCGGATTTGCCGGCACCTCGTCGACTGCTTGCACCGGCAACATGACCACTCCGTTGCCGCTGTCCTCGCCAACCACGGTCGGACGCGTCGGAATTCCATTGGGCGCCACCGAGCTCGGCGGTGCCGGAATCAGCCCGTCCGTTCCAGTGCCAAGCCCCGCCCCTACCGACAGCACGACCTCGATCAACGGCATGCCGTCGATCAACGGCGCGGGCCTTCCCTGACATCATCGAGGATCATCACCGTGAAACGCCCCCTCACCATTGCGCTCGTCGCTTTCGCCGCCATCGGCGCCGGATCAGGTTTGTGGTTCTTCGCGGACCGCAAGCCGGTGGTGGCGGCCATGCCCGTTTCGATGCCCGCTGCCGTGCCGGTGGTCGCTGCCGCCGTCACGGGCAGGGACGTTCCGATCGATCTGAGCGGCATCGGCACGGTGATCGCCTACAACACCGACGTGGTGCGCAGCCAGATCCAGGGGCAGATCGTCAAGATCGCCTTCACCGAGGGACAGGCCGTCAAGGCCGGCGACCTGCTCGCCCAGATCGATCCGCGCCCCTATGAGGCTCAGATCGAGCAGCTGACCGCCAATCGCGACAGGGACCAGGCGCAGCTCGCGAACGCCGAGGCCAATCTCTCGCGCTACAACAAGCTCGGCGACAAGGGCTATGCGACGCCGCAATTGATCGACACCCAGACGGCCCAGGTAGCTCAGCTCAAGGCAGCCGTGAAGGCCGACCAGGCGCAGATCGACCAGGCCAACGTCCAGCTCAGCTACACGCGCCTGACCTCGGCCATCCCCGGCATCACCGGCGTCCGCCAGATCGACGTCGGCAACGTGATCCATCCGACCGATCCCAATGGCCTCGTCGTCGTCACCCAGATCGAGCCGATCTCGCTACTCTTCACCTTGCCGCAGACAGACCTGCCGTTGATCCAGGAGCACGCCGCCAAGGGCACGCTGAAGGTCATCGCCTACAGCCAGGACAACAAGATGAAGCTGGACGAAGGCAAGCTGCTGCTGGTCAACAACGAGATCGCGGGAACGACGGGCACCGTCCAGCTCAAGGCGGAATTTCCCAACCGTGAGCACCGACTGTGGCCGGGGCAGCTCGTCAACGCGCGTCTGCTGCTGGAGGTGCGGAAGGATGCGCTGACAGTGGCCGGCTCGGCGGTCCAGCAGGGCCCGAACGGCAGCTACGTTTATGTGGTGTCCCCTGACCAGACGGTCGCCTTGCGACCGGTTCACGTCGCGCAGATCAGCGATGGTCAGGCGCTGATCGACCAGGGGCTGAAATCGGGCGACGTCGTCGTGGTCGACGGTCAATACCGGCTCACCGAGGGAAGTCGCGTTCACGAACTGCACGGCAAGGCCGCGCGTGAGGCGGACCTGCAGAGCGCCGTGCAGGACGCAATCCCATGAACCTCTCTGCGCCCTTCATCCTGCGGCCGATTGCAACCGCCCTGCTGATGGCAGGCCTGCTGTTGCTCGGCCTTGCGGCCTATCCCTTGCTGCCGGTCGGCGCGCTCCCGAACGTCAACTACCCGACGATCCAGATCTCGGCGCAATTGCCGGGTGCAGACCCAGGGACCATCGCCTCATCTCTCGCGACGCCCCTCGAACAGCAGCTCAGCCAGATCCCGGGCGTCACCCAGCTCACTTCGTCCAGCGCCCTCGGCGTCGCCCAGCTCACGGTGCAGTTCGAGCTCTCGCGCACGGTGGACAGCGCCGCCGTCGATGTGCTCGCCGCCATCAACGCCGCCAGCCCCTTCCTGCCGCCGAACATCCCCTACCCGCCGACGATCCGGAAGGTGAATCCCGCGGAGACGCCGATCATGCTGATCGCGCTGACCTCGGATTCGCTGCCGCTGACCACGGTGGACGCCTATGCAGAAAACATCCTGCTGCCCAAGATCTCGCAGGTTCCGGGCGTGGGCCTCGTCGGACTTGGCGGCCAGCAGAAGCCCGCGATCCGCATCCGCGTCAATCCGCAGGCGCTTGCCGCCCGCGGCATCGGCCTCGAAGACGTCCGCAACGTGATTGCCGGCGCCAATGTCGATCTGCCCAAGGGCACGCTCAACAGCCCGCGCGTGACGTATACGCTCAACACCAATGATCAGCTGCTCAAGCCCTCGGCCTATGAGGATCTCATCATCGCCTATCGCAACGGCTCGCCGGTGCGATTGCGCGACGTCGGTACCGCGATCGAAGCGCCCGAAAACGATCTCCTCGCAGGCTGGTACGGCAAGGACCCCGCCATCATTCTGGCCGTCCAACGCGTTCCCGGCGCCAACGTCATCGAGACCGTCGACCGGGTCAAGAAGCTGCTGCCGCAGCTGCAAGCCTCCGTTCCGCCGGCGATCAAGGTGACGATCGCGGCCGATCGCACCGCCACCATCCGCGCCGCCGTCTCCGACGTCCAGTTCACCCTGCTGCTGACGGTCGCCTTGGTGGTGATGGTCATATTCTTGTTCCTGCGGAATTTCTGGGCCACCGTCATCCCGGCGATCACCGTTCCCCTGGCGCTGATCGGGACATTCGCGATCCTCTATGTGCTCGGCTACAGCCTCGACAACCTCTCGCTGATGGCGCTGTCGATCGCCGTCGGCTTCGTGGTCGACGACGCCGTGGTGGTCATCGAGAACATCGTCCGCCATCTCGAGCAGGGCATGACGCCGATGGAGGCGGCGCTCAAGGGCTCCAGCGAGATCGGCTTCACGATCGTCTCGATCACCTTCTCGCTGATCGCGGTGTTCATCCCGCTGTTCCTGATGGGCGGCTATGTCGGCAAGCTGTTCCAGGAGTTCGCCATCACGATCACGGCCTCGCTGCTGCTATCGCTGATCATCTCGCTCACGCTGACGCCGATGATGTGCGCGCGCCTCCTGAAGGACAATTCGCGCAGGAAGCACGGCCGGCTTTACCTCCTGTTCGAGTGCGGCTTCGACGCCCTGCTTGCGCTCTATGCGCGGGGCCTTCGCGTCGTGCTGCGCCATCGCTTTGCGACACTGCTCGTGATGCTCTCGACGATCGCCCTGACCGGCTATCTCTACGTCATCATCCCCAAGGGCTTCTTCCCGCAGCAGGACACCGGGCAGATCGTCGGCATCACCGAGGCCGCCCAGGACATCTCCTTCCCGGCCATGTCCGAACGCCAGCAGGCCATCGTCGGCATCCTCTCGAAGGATCCGGCCATCCAGTCGGTGGCCAGCTATATCGGCCCTGGCGGCCCGACGGCGACGCTCAATCAGGGCCGCATCTTCATCGTCCTGAAGCCGAAGCCCGAACGCAAGGCCAGCGCCGACGAAATCATCAGCCGGCTGAGACCGCAGCTCGCCCACATCCAGGGCATCACGCTCTACATGCAGGCGGCCCAGGACATCACCATCGGCGCGCGTCTGTCGAAGGCGCAGTATCAGTACACGTTGACGGACGCCGATTCCAACGAGCTCACCCACTGGTCGGCGATCTTCCTGGAGAAGCTCCGCGCGCTCGACATCATCACCGACGTCGCGAGCGATCAGGCCGATGCCGGTCCGAGACTGCAAGTCACCGTCAATCGCGAAGTCGCCTCCAGCTTCGGCATCCTTCCGACGACGATCGACAACGCCCTCGACGACGCCTTCGGCCAGCGCATCGTCTCCACCATGTTCACCTCGCTGAACCAATATCACGTCGTGATGGAGGTCAATCCCAAGTTCCAGTATGGCCCCGAGGCGCTCAAGGACATCTACCTGAACTCGGCCAGCGGCCAGCAGGTCCCGCTCAGCACGCTGGTTCACAGCGTCATTGAGCCTGCGCCGATCCTGATCAACCATCAGGGCCTGTTTCCCTCCGTCACGATCTCGTTCAACCTGCGGCCCGGCGCTGCACTCGGCGATGCCGTGGCGGCGGTCCAGAAGATCGAGAAGGAGACCGGCAAGCCGGCTTCGCTCTCGACCTCATTCCAGGGCAATGCGCAGGCGTTCCAGTCGTCGCTATCAGGCACGCCGCTTTTGATCGGGGCGGCACTGATCGTGATCTACATCATTCTCGGCGTGCTCTATGAGAGCCTGATCCATCCGATCACGATCCTGTCGACGCTGCCATCCGCCGGCATCGGCGCACTGCTGCTGCTGCTCGCGGTCCACACGGACCTCAGCGTCATCGCCATCATCGGGATCATTCTCCTGATCGGCATCGTCAAGAAGAACGGAATCATGCTGGTCGACTTCGCCCTCGACGTGGAGCGCCAGCACGGGCTGAGCCCCGAGGAGGCGATCTACCAGGCCTGTACGCTCCGCTTCCGTCCAATTCTGATGACGACGATGGCGGCACTGCTTGGCGGCGTACCTCTGATGCTCGGCACCGGCACCGGCGCGGAATTGCGCCAGCCGCTCGGCTACACCATCGTCGGCGGCCTGATGCTCTCGCAGATCCTGACGCTTTACACGACGCCCGTGGTCTATCTGTATCTCGATCGGCTCGGCAACTGGTTCACTGGACGCACGGCGGAAGCGAGCGAAACGCCCAGCCCTTCCCAGACCAACGCAGAGACGGGATTGACCCACGAATCCGCTTGAGGTGATCCGACCGCGGCGTCGTGCGTTTTGGCAAAGAACCTGCGGAAACGCAAAAGACGGCTCTTCCGCACTGCGGTAGACGTCCGCGCATGACGTCCGAACGCCTGGATGGCCCCCACCGCATACAGCTCCGGCGATGGTGGCACCGCGTGCTGCCGACCCAAACCGGGCAGAATCGCGTTCTCCTGTGGGCCTGGGGCAGCGTCGCCTTGAGCCTGTTGACGCTCGCCTGCTTGCTGCTCGAATACGATTTCACGGTGATCGCCGTCGCTGCTTTTCTCGCTGCGACGCTGACGCTCGTCACGGCGGTCATGGACATCGCCGCCCGGAACAAAGCGATCGCCGAACTGGAGCGGAGCGAGCAACGTTATCGCCAGCTGTTCAGCCGCATGCCGATCGCGCTCCGGCAGCTCGATGCCACCAAGCTTGTGGTGCTGTTCCGGAAGTTGCGCGCCGAAGGGGTCGAGGATCTCGGCAGCTATTTCGACGCCCATCCCGATTTCCTCAAGATCTGCATGGAGGCACTCTCATTTCAGGAGGCCAACGAGCGGGCGATCCAGATGTTCGGCGGCGATTACGCCGGACGCTCCATGGCCGACACCTGGCGGGAGCGGCCGGATACGTTCCGGCGGGCCATGGAATCCCGCTTTCGCGGCGAGACGAACTTCGAGGAGGAGACCAGGATGGTCACCTGGGACGACCGCGTCCTCGATGTCCTCTTCACGACGGCGCGCGTCGGTCCCGTCAATGATCTCGAACTGAGCCTGGTCGGCACGATCGACATTTCCCAGCGCGTTCGCGCCCAGGAGAGACTCCGGCAGGTACAGGCGGAGTTCGCGCATGCTGCGCGGATCTCGATGCTCGGCGAGCTCACCGCCTCGATCGCCCACGAGGTCAACCAGCCGCTGGCTGCCATCACGACCAATGCCGCGGCCGGCCTGCGCTGGCTGAACAGGCCCAATCCCGATCTGGCCGAGTTGCGCAAGGTGATCGAGAACACGGCCACGGATGCCAGACGCGCCGCGAGCATCGTGGCGCGCGTTCACGGGATGGCGACGCGAAAGGCGCCGGAGCGGATCCCGCTCTCGCTCGACGGCGTCGTTCGGGAGGCCATGCTGTTCCTCCGGCATGAGCTGGAGTCTCACGACGTCGCAATCCAGCACCGCCCCGGTCCGGCAACGCCGCTTGTGCTGGGCGACCGCACGCAGCTTCAGCAGGTGATCGTCAATTTGGCGATCAACGCCATGCAGGCCATGATCCAGGCCGGCACGGAGAGCTGCCGGATCGTCATCACCACCACTTCTCCCGATTCGGGCACAATATGCTGCTCCGTGGAGGACAACGGCCCGGGCATCGACACCGAGCATGTAGGCCGTCTCTTCGACAGCTTCTTCACGACCAAGGAGAGTGGCATGGGCATGGGCCTGCCGATCTGCCGCTCCATCGTCGAAGCACATGGCGGCCGGATCAATGCCGAGGGCAAAGGTGCCGAGGGCGGCGCACGGTTCTGGTTCACGCTGCCGATCTCCGGCTCGACGCATCCGGGCTGATCGGAAGCAAAGGCGGATCGACGCCGTCCGGCCTATTGCTCGGGCACAGCGCCGCTCGAGCGCACTAGGCGGATCGGGACACCCTTGAACGACGGTGTGAAGCTCATGGGATCGTGGGCATAGAGCGGCACCAGCGGATTGGTCTCGGGATAATAGGCCGCACAACAGCCGGCCGGAAACGAATGGCCGACGACCCGGAAGTTGCGCACGATGCGCTCGACGCCATCGGTCGATTCCGTGATGAGGTCCACGCGGTCGCCCTCGGCAAAGCCGCGCTTCTTCATCTCATATTCGTTGAGGAACACCACGTCGCGCTGCCCGAAGACGCCGCGATAGCGATCGGACATCGAATAGAGCGTCGTGTTGTACTGGTCGTGGCTGCGGATCGTGCTGAGCCACAGGAAATCGGGATCGCATTGCTCTGGATCCTCGCCGCAGCCCTCGAACACCAGGAAATTGGCCTTGCCCGATGGCGTCATCCAGATCCGCTCCCTCGCCGTCGAGGTGAGATGGAAGCCGCCGGGAACGCGGATCCGCGCGTTGTAGCCCTGGAAGATGGGGAACACCGCCTCGATGGCATCGCGAATGCGGTCGTAATCGGCAACGAACCCATCCCAGTCCACCACGGTGCGGTCGCCGAGCGTCGCCTTGGCGACCCCGGCAACGATCGCGACCTCGCTGAGCAGATGCTCCGACGCCGGCGTGTTGCGGCCGCCCGAAGCGTGAACCATGGACATGGAATCTTCCACCGAGATGGACTGCGGTCCCGTCGCCTGGACATCGATCTCGGTGCGGCCGAGACAGGGCAGGATCAGCGCGGCCCGGCCGTGAATCAGATGGCTGCGGTTCAGCTTGGTGGAGACATGGACAGTCAGGTCGAGCTTGCGCAGTGCGGCCTGCGTCGCCTGCCAGTCCGGAATGGCGGCGGCAAAATTGCCGCCCATGGCGAAAAAGACCTTCACCTCGCCGCGGATCATGGCCTCCAGGGCCGTCACGACGTTGTGTCCCGGCTCTGACGGCGGCTTGAAGCCGAAGTGGCGTTCGAGCCGCTCGAGAAAATCCGCCTTGGGGACTTCCGTGATCCCCACGGTGCGATCGCCCTGCACGTTGGAATGACCGCGAACCGGACAGACGCCGGCGCCCTCACGCCCGAGATTGCCGCGCAGAAGTGCGAGATTGGCGATCTGCTGCACGTTGTGCGCGCCGCGCTGATGCTGGGTGATGCCCATGCCATAGACGAGAATGGCGCGCTCCGACTTCATATAGGCGTTGGCGGCGTAGTCCATGTCTTCGCGCGTCAGGCCGGACTGGCGTTCGATGTCGGGCCATTGCGTCCGCTTGAGGTCATCGATCAGCGCTTCGATGCCTGTGGTGTGCCCACGAATGAAGTCCCAGTCCAGGGTCTCCGGCTGGTCGGCGCCGCGAGCCGCTTCGTCGGCCTCGACCAGGATCTTCATGATGCCCTTGAGGACGGCGACGTCACCGCCGACACGCACCTGGAATAACTTCGAGCTGATCTTCGTCGACGTCAGCGTGATCATCTCGACGGGGCTCTGCGGCGCCTGGAAACGCTCGAGCGCCCGTTCGCGGAACGGATTGAAGGAGATGATCGAGGCGCCGCGGCGCGAGGCATTGCGCAGGCTCGTCATCATCCGCGGGCTGTTGGTGCCCGGGTTCTGGCCGAAGATGAAGATGCAATCGGCCTTGTCGAAATCCTCCAGCAAAACCGTGCCCTTGCCGACGCCGAGCGATTGCGGCAGGCCGACGCTGGTCGCCTCGTGGCACATGTTGGAGCAGTCGGGAAAGTTGTTGGTGCCGTATTCACGAACGAACAGCTGGTAGAGGAAGGCGGCCTCGTTCGAGGTCCGTCCGGACGTATAGAAATCCGCCATGTTCGGATCCGGCAGCGCCTTCAGCTCGCGGCCGATCATGTCGAACGCATCGCTCCACGTGACCGGAACGTAGCGGTCGGATGCGGCATCATAGGCCATGGGATGGGTGAGCCGTCCGACCATTTCGAGATCGTAGTCGCTCCAGGTCGACAGCTCGGTGACGGTATGCTCGGCGAAGAACTCGGGCGTGCATCGCTTGGATGTCGTCTCCCAGGCGATCGCCTTGCCGCCGTTCTCGCAGAACTCGAATGACGAGGTATGCTTCGGATCGGGCCAGGCGCAGCCTGGACAATCAAAACCCTGCGGCTGGTTCATGCGGCTCAGTGTCGCCGCGCCCTTCACCGGCACCCGCTGCACCAGCAGAGCTTCGCTGAGCGCCTTAAGCGCCCCCCAGCCTCCGGCAGGCTCATGATAGGGACGAACCGATTTCCTGGTCATCGACGATATCTCTGAATGTGACGTTCCCCTCGCAGTTAAGGATCGTAGCCTCCCTGGCGTCTTTTCAAATCGGACTTCGAATTTCGCGATTGCACAGCTTTGGTCCCGCCGAGGCCGATAGTGCATTCCGGAAAAAACATCGTCGTTCGCGGAAGCTGGGCGGGCAGGGTGAAACTAGGCTGCGACGCTGGAGTCTCGCTGGAGGCTCAACATGCATTGAGGAGCGACCAACATGTTTTCACGACGAGAATTGCTGGCCATGTCGGCCGCGGGTGCTGCAATGGTCAGCTCGGGTGCGCAAGGCGCGACCTTCGGCAATCCGGACGAGCCGCCGCAAGGTGCGATCAATACCAAGAACGCCAGCAGCCTGAGCGATCCCGGACCGCAAAATCCGGCTCTTGCGAAGCAATTCCCCTCGGCGCAGACGCCGCCGGCGACCGATGTCGGCGGCCTGCCGATGAACTGGGCCTCGTTCAACAACGCACCCAGGCGCATCCAGAACGGCGGCTGGGCCCGCCAGGTCACGGTCGTCGACTTCGCGATCTCGAAGGAGATCTCCGGCGTCAACATGCGGCTGTCCGCCGGAGGCATCCGCGAGCTGCATTGGCATCAGGCAGCCGAATGGGCAATCATGACCTACGGCGGCTGCCGCATCACCGTGCTCGACGTCCAGGGGCGGCCGTATGTGGCCGATCTCAAGGCCGGCGACCTCTGGTACTTCCCGCCCGGCGCGCCCCACTCCCTGCAAGGGCTTGGTCCCGACGGCTGCGAGTTCGTGATCTGCTTCGACGATGGCCACGCCAACGAGTTCAATACGCTGCTGGTGACGGACTGGCTCGCCCACACGCCGCCGGAGGTGCTGAGCAAGAACTTCGGCGTGCCGGCCGAAACCTTCGGCAAGATTCCGCTGCACAATCTCTGGATCTTCCAGGGCACGGTCCCCGGCGATCTCGCAGCAGATCGTGCCGCCGTCGCAGACACGCCGAAGCACCGCCCTACCCCTTCGTCTACTCGCTGGGCAGCTCGGCTCCGCTCAAGGAGAGCGCAGCGGGAAGCATCCGGATCGCCGACAGCAGCAACTTCAAGGTGGCAACCACGGTTGCGGCGGCGCTGGTGACGATGCCTCCGGGCGCGGTCCGGGAGATGCACTGGCATCCGAACGCGGACGAATGGCAATACTACATCTCGGGCCAGGCGCGGATGACGGTGTTCGATACCGGACCCAACGCACGCACGACGGATTTCTCCGCGGGCGATATCGGCTACGTCCCGCGCAACCTCGGTCACTACGTCGAGAACGTCGGCGATACCGACGTGCAGTTCGTCGGTGTCTTCCGCGCCCCGCGCTACGAGGAAGTCTCGCTCTCCAACTGGCTGGCGCATACGCCGCCGAGGCTGGTCGCCCAGCACCTCAACATCGACGAGAAGCTGATCGCGCAATGGCCGGACACCAGTCCGGGCGTCATGCCAAAGACCTGAATGAAAAGGCGCCGGAACCGGCGCCTTTTTCTTTGCCTGTTGGAAGATGCCTGTCGCTCGGATCAAGCCGCCGCAATGGCGGCTTTGCACGTTGTCCTGCTTCTGACGGTCAATAGCGGACCGATTCCGAATCGAACTTGCCCTTGAAGACGCGGAAGCCGATCGCGACGTAGATCAGCATCAGCGGGAAGACGACGAGGCCCGCTCCCCAGAACATGAAGGCGAGGCTGGCATGAGGTGCAGCGGCTTCGTCGACGGTGATGGCGAAGGGAACCATGTAGGGCCAGAACGAGAGCGCCAGCGTCCCGAACGCCGACAAGAAGATCAGCGAGACCATGTGGAATGGCCAATAATCATCGTGCCGCAGAATGCTGGAGGCGAGCATGCAGGCAGCCCCCGCACCGATCGCCGGAAAGACGAACAGATAAGGCCGCTCGATCCAGCGGTGCAGGATCGGCAGGTGCTGCAACAGCGCGTGAGCGAAGACGAGGATCAGGAACAGCAGAACGCCGGTCGCCAAGACCGGAATCTGGCTCCGCGCCAGGTCGCGAACCGCGCCGTCGCGCTTGCGCACCAGCCAGCAGGCCCCAAGCAGCGCATAGCCGAGGCACAGGCCGATGCCGCATAGCACCGAGAACCCGCTCAACCAGCCGAATACGCCGCCGGCGTACTGGCCGTCGATGATCGGCAGCCCCTGCACGAGCGCGCCGACCATCACGCCTTGCATGAAGGTCGCGACCAGCGAGCCGCCGCCGAAGCCGAGATCCCAGATCCAGCGTGAGCGCTGCGACTTGGCGCGGAATTCGAACGCAACCCCGCGCAGGATCAGCCCCAGCAGCATGAAGATGACGGGGATGTAGAAAGCCGAGAGCACCGTCGCATACACGACCGGAAACGCACCCCACAGAACTACACCCGTCACTACGAGCCAGGTCTCGTTGCCATCCCAGAACGGCGCGATCGCGCCCAGCATGGCCTGCCGGCGTGCTTCGCTGTTCGGCAGCAGAAACAATATTCCGACGCCGAGATCGAAGCCGTCGAGCAGAAGGTAGATCAGGATGCTGATAGCCAGCAGAGCAACCCAGAACGTCACCATGGTCATTCTCCAGCCTGAGCGCAGTTGCCGCCCGGAAGCAGCGGCCGGTCAGCAAGCGACATCGGCCGGTTGGGCATGGCGGGCGCATGCACGACCTTATCGTCGAGCCCCGCCGGACCGGCGCGCAACAGCCGGTAGATGTAGTAGGTCCCGAACGAGAAGATGAAGGCGTAGACCGCGACGAACATGATCAGCGACGTCGTCGCCGCGGCCGCCGTCAGGAACGGCGTCACCGCGTCTGCGGTGCGCAGCACTCCGTAGACCGTCCACGGCTGGCGCCCCACTTCCGCGGTGTACCAGCCGGTGAGGATCGCGATCCAGGGCAGCGGAAAGCTCAGGAAAATGCCCCAGAGCAGCAGGCGGTTTCGCTCGAGGCGATGCTTGAAGCTGAGCCAGGTGCCAAGCCAAGCAACACCTAACATCAGGAGGCCGCAACCGACCATAATACGGAAGGCGAAGAACGGGATTGCCACCGGCGGCCGGTCCTGCGGCGGAAAGCTGGTCAGGCCGACCTCCTTCGAGCTCAGGCTCATGCTGCCGATGATGCTCCCGAGCACTGGAATCGAGATCGCATATTTGTTCGACTCGGTGCTGGAGTCGGGGATCGCAATCAGCACCTCCGAAGCAGGCTGCTCGTCGTGCCAGCGGGCCTCGATCGCGGCAAACTTGGCCGGCTGATAATCGTGGACGTAGTCGCCGACGAGATGCCCGATGAAGAGCTGCACGGGAAGCAGCACCGCCGCGAGCGCAAGACCCATGCGCAGCATCACATGCGCCTCGGCGCGATAGGTCCGCCGCAACAAGTACCACGCTCCCGTCGCCGCGACGCAGAACGCACCCGTCAGGTATGATGCGAGCAGCATGTGCGGAAACCTGACCCAGACCACCCTGTTGAAGATGATCTGCATCCAATCGTCGGGCACGAACTGCCCATTTTGCATGACGTAGCCGGTCGGCACCTGCATCCAGCTGTTGTTGACCATGATCCAGAACGCCGACAGCGTGGTGCCAAGCGCTACCATGGCGGTCGAGAACAGGTAGAACCAGGGCGGCACCCTGGTCCGCCCGAAAATGAGGATGCCGAAGAAGCTCGCCTCCAGCATGAAGGCCGTGAACGTCTCGTAGGCCAGAAGCGGTCCCTGGATCGGCCCGGACATCTTCGAGAGCACGCTCCAGTTCGTCCCGAACTGGAAGCCCATCACGACGCCCGACACCACGCCCATGCCGAAGGCGACGCCGAAGATCTTGAGCCAGAACTCGAACAGGGTCCGGTAGACCGGCTTGCCGCTATGGAGGTGCATCGCCTCCAGCACCGTGAGCCATGCGGCAAGCCCGATGGTGAAAGCCGGGAAGATGATGTGAAACGAGATGGTGAAGGCAAATTGCAGCCGCGACAGGAGAAGCGCCGTCGGGTCCATCGGAGTCCCCCTGTCTCAGGCTCGTTTCACGGCCAGCGGCGTGCGCTCGGCCGGATGCTGGATGTCGGCGATCTCGAGCACTGCCGCTGTGGCCGAGCGGATCTGGCGGCAGAACTCCGCATCATCGATCAGCGACGCGCCATAGGACGGGACGATCTTCTTCAGCTTCGGCAACCAGGCGCTTGCGGTCAGCTCTCCGGCGAAGCACTTCTCCAGCACGCTGATGGCGATGAACGCCGCGGTGGAGGCGCCCGGCGATGCCCCAAGCAGGGCCACCAGCGAGTGATCCTCGGCACCGACGAGCTCGGTGCCGAATTCGAGCAGTCCGCCCCGCTTGACGTCGGGCTTTATGATCTGGACGCGCTGGCCTGCGACCTGCAACCGCCAATCCTTCGGATCGGCCTTCGGGAAATATTCATCGAGCGCCGCAAGACGGTGATTCTCGGACTGCAACACCTGCCCGACCAGATATTCGGTGAGATCGAAATTGTCGCGCGCCACCGAGAGCAACGGCTCGACGTTGGCGGGACGGATGGATTCGAACAGGTCCAGCAGCGAGCCGTGCTTGAGGAACTTGCTCGAGAAACCCGCATAGGGCCCGAACAGCAGCGAGCGCCGGCCGCCGATCACGCGCGTGTCCAGATGCGGCACCGACATCGGCGGCGAGCCGACCGCGGCCTTGCCGTAGACCTTGGCGTGGTGGCGCTCGTTGATCGCGGGGTCGTCGCAACGCAGCCAGATCCCGCTGACGGGAAAGCCGCCATAGCCGCGTCCCTCCGGGATGCCTGATTTCTCCAGCAGTGGCAGCGCACCGCCGCCGGCGCCGATGAAGACGAACTTCGCGAGGACCGAGCGCGTCTCTCCGCTTTCGATGTCGCGCACCTCGATCCGCCAGCGGCCACCCTGCTCGCGCACGAGATTGGTGACGCAGCTCTTGTAGTGCACGGCGCAGCCGGGCTGGCTGACGAGGTGACCAACCAGCAGATGAGTCAGCGCGCCGTAGTCGACGTCGGTACCGGAAATGATGCGCGTTGCGGCAACCGGCTCATCGCCGCTGCGGCCGTCCATCACCAGCGGCGCCCATTCGGCGATCTGCCGGGGGTCCTCGGTATGCTCCATGCCCTCATAGCAATGATGGGAGGACATCGCCGCGAACCGCTTCCGCAGGAATGCGACATTCTCTGCGCCATGCACGAAGCTCATATGCGGCACCGGATGGATGAAGGCCCGCGGATCGGCGATCGCGCCCTTCTCGATCAGGTAGGACCAGAACTGCCGGGACAGGTCGAACTCGACATTGACCTCCAGCGCCTTGGAGATGTCGACGGAGCCGTCGGGGCGTTGCGGCGTGTAGTTCATCTCGCAATTTGCGGCGTGCCCGGTGCCCGCATTGTTCCAGGAGTCCGAGCTTTCCAGCGCGCAATCGTCCAGCATCTCGAGCATCTGGATCGTGAGCGACGGCTCCAGCTCCTTGAGCAGGACGCCGAGTGTGGAGCTCATAATGCCTGCACCGATGAGCACGACGTCGGTTTCGTGGTCGGAAGTCACTTGCATGGCGTTTCTCTTCGTTGGATGTTGTTGTTCGGATTGCCGGATCAGGCCCGCGCCGATTGCCGCGCCTTGGCGCGGAACGGCACCTCGGCTCCCGGTCGCAGCACCACATAGGCGCGGCGCCAGGACGAATCGTCCGTCAGTTTCCAGCTGTGCCCCGATCCCGCAGTGTCCTCGGCGAGCAGGATGTTGCCGGGATGGATCAGGAAGTGATGTCCGTCGCGCGTCTGGAAATCGAGCGTTCCGCTCAGCGTGATCACCAATTGGCGGATCGGCGCGGTGTGCCAGGAAAACGCGCCGCCCGATTCGGTCTCCTGGAAGGACACGCTGGTCGCATCGATCTTGCCGGTGAGAAAATCGCCGCGCTGGCCGGGCGCGAGCTCGATGACGCCTTCCTCGAAATGTGAATTGCCGTCCTCTCCGGTCCATAGACGTACACAACGGATCATCGTTTCTCTCCTTTCAGCCGGCCTTTGCGCCGATTGCGTGTGGCGCCTCGATCTCGGCCACATAGGGTGTGACCATCTTGGTGGGATCCACGATGCGGTCGAACTCCGGCTCGGTCACGAAACCGAGCTTGAGCGCCGCCGACTTCAGCGTGAGATCTTGGTCCATGGCGAAATGCGCGATCCTCGACGCCTTGTCGTAGCCGATCACCGGAGCCAGCGCGGTCACGAGCATCAGCGACCGCTCGACATACTCCTTGATCTTCTTGCAATTCGGCTCCGTGCCTTCGACCAGGAACTTGCGGAAATTCGTACAGCCGTCGGTGAGGATGGTGACGGACTGCGCGATGTTGTGGATGATCAGCGGCTTGTAGACGTTCATCTCGAGATAACCGCAGGCACCGCCGAACCCGACGGCAACGTCGTTCGCCATCACCTGCACGGCGATCATCGTCAGCGCTTCGGCCTGCGTTGGATTGACCTTACCCGGCATGATCGACGAGCCGGGCTCGTTCTCCGGTATCAGCAGCTCGGCAAAACCCGCACGCGGACCGCAGGACATCAGGCGGATGTCGTTGGCGATCTTGTAGAGCGATCCGGCGAGTGTACGAAGCGTGCCGGAGAGTTGCACCAGCGCATCATGTGCGCCCTGCACGGCGAACTTGTTGGGCGCGCTGATGAATGGCAGCTCTGTCAGCCGCGCGATCTCGGCAGCAGCGGCTTCGGCGAAGCCCGGTGCCGAATTGATTCCGGTGCCGACCGCCGTACCGCCGAGCGCGAGGCGGAGTACGCCCTTGAGCGCGTCGTCGATGCGCGCCAGATCGTCAGCGAGCATGCCGGCATAACCGGACCATTCCTGTCCCAACGTCAGCGGCGTCGCATCCTGCATGTGGGTCCGGCCGATCTTCACGATATCACCCCACTGGCTCGACTTCACCGCGATCGCGTCATGCAACGCCGCGACGGCGGGCACGAGGCGCTGGGTCACGTTCATCGCGGCCGCGATGTACATCGCCGACGGAAAGCTGTCGTTCGACGATTGCGACATGTTGACGTGATCGTTCGGATGAACGGGACGCTTGCTCCCGAGCGGCGTGCCGGCAAGCTGGCAACAGCGGTTCGAGATCACCTCGTTCACGTTCATGTTGAATTGCGTGCCGCTGCCCGTCATCCAGACGTGAAGCGGAAACATGTCGTGATGCTGGCCGGCGAGAATCTCATCGCAGACGTGGACGATCAGCTTGTGGAGCTTGCCGTCGAGACGGCCGCCGGCGCAATTGGCATTCGCCGCCGCTTTCTTCAGGATCGCATAGGACTGGATCATTTCGCGCGGCATCAGATCCTTGCCGATGCTGAAATGTTCGAGCGAGCGCTGCGTCTGTGCGCCCCAGAGCCTGTCCGCCGGCACCTCGACTTCACCAAGGCTGTCTGTCTCTTTGCGGAGGTCGTTCATCCTTGCCTCTCGTTGCAATTGACGTTGAAATTGCCTTCCAGCTCTGCCCAAGAGCCTACGGACCGTGCCGTTCACCTGCTTCCGCGAACGAACGTCCTTTTGTCGAATGGCATGGTGAACGCTTCCAGCGTTCAGCGCTCGACCCCGCATTGCATGTCGATGTCCTAGACAGGAACGGTTCAGCTTCGGCGTGGCCGGCGGCACAGCCAGAGCACGCTCATCGACGATGTGATCGGCAGCACGAGGCTCCACGCGCCCATCCACTTCGCTGCGCAACAGCCGAGGGCCGCTCCCATCAAAAACATCAGACAGAGCAGAAACATGATCCACGTGCCGCGCGCGGCGTCACGATTGGACGTTGCAACGGACTGGTCGATGGCACGGAGCATGTCGCCCGTGACGGTGACGGTGAGAATTTGCCAGCGCTCGACCTGCCTGAAACTGGCCGACCGCAGCGCGACGCCGAAAGAGATCGCTGGGATGGTGGCCATCTCCGGGATTCGATGGAGCAGCAGCATCGCAACCGTAAGGCAGACGATCTCTCCGACGAGGCAGCGTAGCGGCGCCCGGATGCGAATCGCCAGCGAAGCGCCGAGCAGAAACGCGACGATCGGAAGGAGATGGTGGACCGCCTGCCGCCACTGTCCCGACATGGCGTCGATGCCGAGGAAGGCGACATTGCCGGTCTGCGAACTTGCAAATACGCCGCCGAGCGAGAGCCAGGTAAAGGCGTCGAGAAAGCCCCCCGACAGGGTCAGGAGGAAGGCGACGAGCAACGATCGCTCCGGCGCATCGACGCCAGTCTTCGTCTCGGCGGCGGGCGCTGGAGATACGGCGTGCATCGCCATGTCATCCAGCCGCAGGTTCAGGCGAAGGCGCGCTGTGCGGCCTCTTCGGGCAGCAGAACGCGACGCACATGCGTGAATACGCCGTATCCGTCATCGCGGGCGATCGCGAGCAGCGTGATGCCCGCCTCCTCCGCGGTCCGGATGGCGAGCGCGGTCGGAGCGGACACGGCCACGAGGACCGGCGCGCCGATCATCGCCGCCTTCTGTACCATCTCGACCGATACGCGGCTGGTCAGCAGCACGGCGCCATCGCCCGCCGATCGTCCCTCGCGGGCCATCGCACCGGCGAGCTTGTCGAGCGCATTGTGCCGGCCGACATCCTCCCGCACCAAGCCGATGCCGGAGCGGGGATGCCAGAAGGCGGCCGCATGGACGGAACGCGTCTGCCGGTTCAGGACCTGGAGCGGAGACAACGCCTGCATGGCGCCAAGCAAGTCCCGCGCGTGAAAGGCGACACTCGGGCCCGCGACTTGCGACGGTGCACGGCACGCCTGTTCGAGGCTCTCGATGCCGCACAGCCCGCATCCGACGGGCCCGCTGATGGCGCGGCGCCGCGCCGCCAGGGACGCCGCGCGGTCGCCATCGAGCCACATCCGGACCTCAACACCCAGATCGTTCGGAACCAGCTCGATGCTCCTGATCTCGCTCGCGCGTTCGACGATAGCTTCGGTGAGGCTGAAGCCGATACCGAAATCCTCGAGATCGCCCGGGGTGCCCATCATTACCGCATGGGTCGATCCGTTATAGGTGAGCGCAATCGCGGTCTCTTCCGCGACCAGGCGCGAGCTCGACCGCGTCTCACCGTTGCGCCAGGCGATCTCCCGATACCGCTTAGCAGTCGAACCCGCCATCATGGCTCACACCGTTGCGAAATAGCCTTGGTCGTGACGAACTGAAGCAGCAGACGCTCGAACTTTATGCCGGCATCTGGCCGAGGCTCCGAGACGCTGCTCATCCTCCACCCGTTTCCCGGCCGAACGGCATATCTTGCGCTTACGAACTCGGACCGATACGGCCGGTCTCGTACAGGAACCAGATGCGCCGCTCGGTCTCGTCGATCCAGTTTTCCAGGAGGCTTGCGGTGGCGACATCGCCGTATTCATCGCAGAGCTCGTGAACCCGGCGCATCTCCCGCGTCAGCTGTTGGTTGTCGCTGCGCAGCTCAGCAAGCATGTCCTGCGGATCGACATAGTCGGCGTCATTGTCGAGAATGCGTTGCTCGCGGGCGATGTGCCCGATTGAGCGCAGGGTGGTGCCGCCGATCTTGCGGGCGCGTTCAGCGATCTCGTCGGTCATCGCGAAGATCTGCTCGGCCTGCTCGTCGAGCATCAGGTGGTAGTCGCGGAAGTGGCGGCCGGAGACGTGCCAGTGGAAGTTCTTGGTCTTCAGGTAGAGAGCGAAGACGTCGGCGAGCAGCGCTCTCAACGCGGCTGGAACGTCCCGGTTCGCATTCGTGCCGAGATCGGTCGGTGTCTGAAGGTCGGCTTTGGTCATGGTCGGCATCCTTGCTTGGAGGTTGAAAAATTCTTAGTCGCGGCGAGGCCCGAGGGATCGTTCGCCGGCCGTGGTTCTGTCCCGTACGCGCACAAGCGATATCGTTGCGAACACGCCGTCGCGCCGAACCAACGCGTGAAACAGCCCCGCCGCCAGATGCAGCAGCACGAGAGCGAAGAATGCGAAGCCCAGATAGACATGGGCGTTCCAGAGCAGCGTGTGCCCGCGGTCGCTCTGCGGCAGCAGCGCAGGGATTTCGACGCCGCCATAGAGAACGACCGGGTAGGACGCTGCCCAGAGCATGCCGAGGCCGAGCAACGGCATGATGATCATGAACCCATACAGCAGAAGATGCGACGATCTTGCACCCAACTTCATGGCTCTCGGAAGATCGTCCGGCAATGATGGTGCGCCGTAATACAGCCGCAGCGCCAGCCTGATCAGAACGAGAGCCAGCAAGGTGACGCCGAGCGTCTTGTGGATGAGGATCAGCGGCAGATATTTTGGTGCAACGGTCGAGACCATCCCTGCACCAATGAAAAGCATGGCGAGGATGCAGACCGCCATCAGCCAGTGCAGGAGCCGCTGGGCCAGCGTGAAACGGTGAGGAACGTCAGTCATGGCTTTGCGGCTCCGGTGCGCGGATAGTTCTTGGCCTCGGCAGCACGCAAATCATAGGATTTGCGATAGACCGATGAGCGCGCGGCCGGGAACGGATCGTCGGACACCCGGATTCCCTCGGGCAGGACGGTCGGATCGAAGTTGATGTCGCGGCATGGTCCATCTCGCTCCGGTTCGATCCGTTGCACGATCAGCGTTCCGACCTCCACCTTGCGGCGGGTTTCCGGCCAGGCTTTGCTCGGGTCTGCAGTCGGATCACCGGGATCGGCGACGGTCGTGACCATGGTCCATCGCAGCGGACCGGTTGTCCGAACACGCTCCGCGATCTCCGGCTCGAGATAATCCGGGCCGCGCTTTTCGAGGTCGGCCTGCGAAATCGGAACGGGTCTTGCCGCCGGCAGAAGCGACCAACGCACGGCGTGATCGCCACCCTTCGCGTCCGTGAAAATGAAGCTATTGAGACCATGATAAGGTTCTTCCGCATAGCTGCCGGTCCATGGCGCCGTCTTGGCCCAAGCCGCAAAATGGCCGAACTCCGGATTTGCCTGAATGAACGCCTTCATCGCGTCCGGATCCTTCTTGCCGGACGCGATCAGCAGATCGTGGAAGGCCTGGGGCGTGGAGACAGCAAAGAACGGCGGATTGATCATCGCCATCCGCCAGACTTCGCCATTTGCCGTGATCTGAAGACCGAGGCCGCGCACCCGCACGGTCGCATCCACCGCGTTCGGATTGGGGGTGCCGAGATTGAAGCGGCCCAGAGCCGCGTATTGCCCCCTTGCGAAGACCCTTGCCCGGGAGAGCTCCACGCCGTTTCCATTGGCCTCGAATGTGCCGGTGAAGCAGATTCCCTTGGCGTGGTTTCGCCGGTATCCGAGCGGCGGTCCGCCCGGCGGCGTCAGCGCCTCAATCATCCGTTCCGGCGTTAGGCGACCAGGCGAGAGCCATCCTGCAGTGTACGCGAACGCAGCTGCCCCACCGCCCATGATCGTCGCAATCAATACGAGCGACCCGAGGCTAGACCGCGGTAGTTTGCCTGGTAGATTCATTCAGTCTCCTTGCGAGCCGCAAATCGCCCGGCGATCAGAGCGGCACGGCCGCATTGTCGAGTAACCAGAAGGTGTTCTAGCGGGCCGCTGGGGCTCCGATCTTCTTAAACTCAACGCCAATTTCGCGAAGGCACGCCTCGTTCTACTCGGCTCTTCCTGCTTGCGCGGGTGAACTGGCGGCCTGCGCCCTCGTTCGGGCGTTCTGGAAATATTTCGTGCTTTGTGAAAATTGCCTGTAACGCTCGAAAGACCGGTCGTGCGCCTCGCCCTAAGTCGGATGTTCTTCGCGCAACGGTCGCAACGCTCGTCTGACGACGGTCACGTCGCAGCGGCGCGGCCATCTTCGCGAAGGCTGGAATAGGATTGAGGATGCAATGAACAAAGTGATCGTCGTCACGGGAGCCGCAAACAACATCGGACGAAGCTGCTGCGAGGAACTGGCGCAGGCGGGGCACACAGTCTACGTCTCGATGCGGGAAGCGGGCAACCAAGGCGCACATGGCCTCGGCAAGGCCGGCGCAAGGGCCGCTGAGCTTCGTACCATCGAGTTCGATGTCTCCTCGGAAGCCTCCGTGGACGCGGCCATCGAAGCCATCATCGCCGAACACGATCGCCTCGACGTGATCGTACACAATGCGAGACAGGTGCTCTACGGGCCGACGGAAGCCTTTACGGCGGAGCAACTCGCCGAGCTCTTCGATATCAACGTGCTGAGCGCGCAGCGCCTCAATCGGGCGGCATTGCCGCAGTTGCGCAAACAGGGCCAGGGCCTGCTGATATGGGTCACGTCGAGCTGCGCACGCGGCGGATCAGTGCCCTTCCTCGGCGCCTATGCGTCGTCGAAAGCCGCCATGGATGCGCTCGCAATCGGTTATGCCGGCGAACTCGCGCGATGGGGGATCGAGACGAGCATCGTCGTCCCCAGCGCTCTCGGACCGGGCCACTACGTTCGCTCCGGCCGGCCGACGGACACCGTTCGCGCCGAGGAATACGCCGATGGACCGACCGCCGATGTGACCGAGACAGCGCTCGCAGGACTGGCGCAACCCTCCCCGAGGGACCGTGCTCCACAAGACGTCGCGAAAGCCATCGCCGACGTCGTGAACATGCCGTTCGGGCAGCGGCCGTTGAGGGTTCATATCGGGCCCGATGACGATGGCGCGGCGGCCGTCGACGCCGTCGCCGACCGCGCGCGCGCTGAATTGCTGCGCCGGGTCGGACTGGAGGACGTGCTCTCGCCGGCGATTATCGGCTAGAACCGTACGCCGTTGAGTGACATATCGCCGCATCAATGGCTGAAAGTGCGAAAGCTCCCGAGAAGAACGTGACATCCGCCGTATGGCCATTCTTTACCCCGATATGACCCCGATGTTAATTTCGAGCCTGCCACGACGTCCATAAGTCCTGGTGGGCTCCCAAGTTCTGGAATGCGAGTCGTTTGTCGGGTTGAAATTCCTAGAATGGCCTCCCGCTGGCAAAGCAAAAATGGCACGGCCACTGCCGGCTCCTCTGTCCAAGAGGAGGCTGCTCGGGAGACTTTCGTCTTCGGCCCCTTTCGCCTCGACGCCGAGCAGCGGCGAATCGCAAGGAATGGCGAGCAGGTTCAGCTGTCGGCTCGGGCCTTCGACATCCTGCTCACGCTGATCCGGCATGCAGGAACGGTCGTCAGCAAGAGCGATCTGATGGCCAGAGCGTGGCCCCACTCCAGTGTCGACGAGAACAGCCTGCGTGTTCACATCGCAGCGCTTCGCAAGGCGCTCGGAGACGGTCATGCCGGCGACCGCTATCTGAGCACCGTCTCCGGGCAGGGCTATTGCTTCGTCGGGTCGATCTCTAAGCCCGACGAGACACAGCCGGAGCCGTCCGGTCTTCCTTATGCCCACAACCTGCCGGCGCATCCCCGGCACATGGTGGGACGCGAGCAAACCATCCGAGAGATATCCGAACGATTGAGAGCTCAGCGTTTCGTCACCGTGGTCGGGCCAGGTGGCATCGGCAAGACGACGGCGGCCGTTTCGGTCGGCTACGCCCTGCTCGCCGAGTTTGCAGGTCAGGTCCACTTCGTCAGCCTGGGCGAGAATTGCGATGCTGTCCTCGTGCCTGCCGTCACCGCAGCTTCGTTCGGGTTGCCGGCCCGATCGAACGATCCCTCGGCAGGACTTGCAAGTCTCCTGCGCGGGAGGCACATGCTGCTCATTCTGGATTGCTGCGAGCATGTCATCGACGCGGCGGCTGCGCTGGCTGAGCAACTCTTCCAGGAGGCGCCAGAGTTGCACATCCTCGCCACCAGCCGGGAGCTGTTGCGCGTCGAGGGCGAACATGCCCACCGCCTTCTGCCACTGGCAAGTCCTCCGGAGAAGGCCAGTCTGACCGCTGCAAGCGCGCTCGCCTATCCCGCAATCGAACTCTTCGTCGAGCGTGCGACGTCCGGAGGGAGCGAGTTCGCGCTGACGGATGCGAACGCTTGGGATGTCGGCAACCTCTGTCGCCGGCTCGACGGCATTCCGCTTGCAATCGAGCTCACCGCCGGCCATGTCGGCGCATATGGCGCCGGCGCCATGGTCCGGCTCCTCGACGAGCACTTCAATCTGCTCTGGGAGGGGCGGCGGACCGCCCTGCCTCGTCACCGCACGCTGCGTGCAACCATCGAATGGAGCTACAATCTCCTTTCCGAAGCGGAGCGCGAGGTTCTCGACCGGCTGTCCGTGTTCGTCGGAAGCTTCAGCTTGGACGCCGCGCAGGCGATCGTCGCGACCGCAAAGGACGATGACGCCATCCTGGCCATCATCGACAGCCTCGTCGCCAAGTCGATGCTTGCGTCGAGTGTCGACCCGCAATTGACCCGTTATCGGCTCCTGGACGCCACCCGGGTCTACGGCCAGGAGAGGCTCGCCGCCCAAAACGACGCCGATGAGATGGCGCGGCGCCATGCCGCCTACTTTCTCGCGCTGCTCGAGAACACGGATGGCGCGGCGAGAGACGGCTTCCCGGCCGCAACCGATCAGTTCGGTAACGTACGAAGCGCTCTGGCATGGTGCTTCTCGGATCGGGGCGACCGTGGCATCGGGATAGCGCTCACGGCCGCAGCTATTCCCCTGTTCTTCAAACTGTCGCTCCTGACCGAATGCGAGCATTGGGCCGCGCGCGCCATCGAGGCCCTCGATGAAACCGCCGAAAGCGCGAGGCGCAGCCTTGCACTCTACGCCGCACTCGGAACGGCCCGGACACTCACCGGGCAATTCGACGATCTGGCCATGACCTGCCTCAACCGCGCGCTTGCGCTGGCAGAGAAGATCGGCGACCTCTCCGGGCAGGTCCGGCTGATCGATCGGCTACATCTGCTCCAACTGCTCACCGGGAAATTCCACGACGCCTTGAAGACGGCCAGAAGAGGCGAGAGCATCGCACTGGAGAGCGGCGATCCCGGGGCCCTTTCCCGCATGCACTTGGCGCTTGGCATCTCCTGTCACTATCTCGGCGAACTTGCCGCCTCCCGTGCGTACATCGAGGCCGCGATGTCGCGTTTCGGCGCGACGAAGGACGTCGGTGGCGAGCCGACGCTCGACTATCCCGGCCGCGCACCAATCACTTTGGGCCGTATTCTATGGCTCCAGGGATATCCCGACCGAGCCGTGGAAATCGCGCGAAAGGCTGTTTCCGACGCGCTCACCATGGACCACCCCACCATGCTTTGCCGGGCGCTGGTCTGGGCGTTCGACGTGTTCTATTGGAATGAGGAGCTGGAAAGTTACGAAGATTCCATCGACAGGCTTCTGGCCGAGAGCCGTACGCACAAGCTCGCCACGCTCGAGATCGTCGCGGAAGCCATGAAAGGAATTGCGCTGCTGACGCGCGGGACGACCGGTCCGGGTCTCGCGATGCTGAAGGGCTCGGTCGAGAAGCTACAGAACCGCCGTTTCGGTGCGGTCGCAGGGTTGAGCGTGCCGCTTGCTGCGGCCCTGGTAGCGGCAAATCAAGGCGGGGCCGCGCTGGACACGATCAACCAGGCCATTGCCCAGGCAGGGCGTTGCGGCTTCCTGATGGAGATGCCCGACATGCTGCGGGTGAAGGCGGAGGCGCTGATCCGCAAGGCCACGCCCGACATGTTGCAGGCGGAGCAGAACCTCGCGCAATCGCTCGAATTGGCGCGCCAACAAGGCGCGCTCGGTTACGAACTGCGCACGGCAACCATGCTTGCGCGGCTACGACAGCGCCAAGGCCGCTACCGAGACGCAGAAGAACTTCTTGCACCCGTGTATGGCCGTTTCACCGAGGGATTTGGCACGCGCAGTCTCAAGACAGCCTCGGATCTGCTCACTGAGCTGCGCTTCTCCCGATCGGACAGGCTTGCGGGCTCTTGGTGAGGACGCCCGAGCTACTGGGGCGCCAGCTGCGCCATCATTGTCCTCGCGCGGCGCAGATCGGCGATCTCGAAACCCTCGGTGAACTTGCCGTACACGGGCTCGAGAATATCCCGCGCGTCGGCCGGCCGGCTCTGGCTTATCCGCAATTGTGCCAGACTGATCGCCGTTCGCAGCTCCCAGAATAGCGCTCCCTGACCGCGCGCCATCTCCGACGCCTTGTCAAAGGCCTGCTCGGCAGCTGCCGCGGAAAAATGCGCGCCGGCGTGCAGCAGCAATTCGCCCTTGATGCGCAAGAGCTCCGCCACATACCAGCGTTCGTCACGTGCTTCGCATCGCGCCAGCGCCTCGTCGACGGTCGCAAGTCCTTGCGAAATCTCACCGGCTTCTCCGAGACATGCTGCTAGCTCCCCGACGAGAAGCAGGAAGCGTGGCAGAAATCGGGCCTCGCCCGCCAGGCCGAGCGCCTTGCGTAGCAAGGACAGGCCGGCCTCGAGGTCGCCACCGCGCGCCATCACCATGCCCCTAAAGGCGCGCGCCCAGACGCTCCACAGCCGGATCGGATGACGTTCGGTATGCTCGATCAGCATGGT
Organism: Bradyrhizobium sp. LHD-71; assembly: GCF_031157255.1. Lineage (GTDB taxonomy): Bacteria > Pseudomonadota > Alphaproteobacteria > Rhizobiales > Xanthobacteraceae > P52-10. The sequence continues at coordinate 64,532 of NZ_JAVIFX010000032.1, forward strand.
GCAATAGCGCTCCGCCAGGACGAGATCACCGGCGAGAAAGGCGACCGGGCAAGCGCCCTGTCCGAGCACGCTGCAAAACGTCAGGGCATGACCATTCGTACGACCTTCCTCGACGTTGCGATCGACCACGCTCAGCGCCTGATCCGCGAAGCCGAGCAGCCAGAGGATGCGCGCCTGGAAGTAATGTGCCGAAGCGCGCGGATCGAACCGGAAACGGATGACCTGCGGCTTTGCCGTCAGATCGGAAAGACGGGCCAAGGCCCGGTCGATGTGACGGTGCGCCAGCCGCTGATCACCGAGATAATGCATCGTGGTGGCGAGGAGCCGTTCTGCCATCACCTGATCGACCGAATTGCCCGATCCGGCCACGACATCCGCAAAACGGCGCGCAAGACCGAGTGCCTTGCGAAACTCGCCATTGTTGAACTGATCGATACAAAGGCCCCAGAGCGAGCGCAGCAGATAATCATTGTCGCCGAGCTGCTCGGCGAGCCCAAGAGTTTCGACCCAGGCAGGACCCGCTTCCCGGGCCCTTCCAATGCCATACATCAGCGACCAGGCGCGCGCAGCCGACAATTGCATGCGCAGCTGCCGCGCATTCGCCGCGCTCTCGTCGAGATGAGCCAGCGCCAGCTCGGTTCGCTCGCGGCATTCTGCAAGCAGAGACAACTGCACCCATAGCGGGATCGCCGCCGCGGTCAGCGCCACTCCGATCTGCGCGTCCCCCTCGGACGAGAAGGCCCAATCGAGGCTCGATCGCACGCTGTCGATATGGCGACCATAAAGCTTGAGCCACTCCGCCTGCGGCTTGGCTTCGCTATCGGCTTCAGCTCGCGCAAGGAAGCCGCAATAATATCGAGCGAGACGGCGCGCCGCGCCGTCAAGCTCTCCGCAAGCGCGCAGCTTGTCCAATGCGTAGGCGCGCGTGGTATCCAGCAGCCGATACTGAGGGTGATCACCGCCGATGTCGGCAAGAACGAGCGACTTGGCCACCAGACCGGCCAGCCGACCCGTCAACTCGCCAATGCCCTCGCCGGCCACCACGATCGCCGCTTCGAGCGAAAACTCTCCGGCGAAGACGCCGAGCTGCCGCAGGATGCGCGCCTCCATCTCCGGCAGCAGGTCGTAGCTCCAGTCGAGCGTCGCGCGAAGGGTTTGCTGCCTGGGTAGCGCCGTCCGACGGCCGGTCGTCAGGAACTTGAACCTGTCGTCCAGAAGCACGGCAATCTTCGCTGGACTCAACATCACCGCGCGCGCCGCCGCGAACTCGATCGCGAGCGGAATTCCGTCGAGCCGCCGGCAAATGGAGGCAACGGCTCCGAGATTTTCCTCATCCGGCGCAAAGTTCGAACCGAGCGCCCTCGCCCTCGTCATGAACAATTCCACGGCGGTGTAAGCAGATGCGCCGCCGTATCCCAGTCGGGATTCGGGCGGCACGTCCAGAGGAGGAACGCGATAGACGTGCTCGCCGTCGATGCGCAGCGCTTCGCGACTGGTCGCAACGATAGTGGTCCCGGGAGAGCGGCTGACGATCGCGTCGGCCAGTTGAGCCACCGCATCGACGACATGCTCGCAATTGTCGAGAATGAGCAACAGCTGCCGCACGCCGATCGCACGTGCGACCGCCTCCGGCGAGATGTCCTCGCCTTCGAGCTTGATTCCGAGCACGCTGGCGACGGCCGAGCAAACCAGCTTGGGATCGGGCAGCGAGGCAAGCTCGACCAGCAGCCGATCCGCAGCAAAGCCGGGCGGCGCCGTTCTGGCGGCTTCCAATGCAAGCGCCGTCTTGCCGATGCCGCCAGGCCCGACGAGGGTCACGACCCGATAGGCCGAAAGAAGCTCCCATAGATGTGCGATGGCGGTGGCCCGGCCGATTAGATCGAACGATGCATTCGGAATGTTGGTCGAGCGCAATTGTTGGGATGCTGAAGATTGTAGCGGCGCATCCGTCTGGCGGATCTGCCATGACCCCAGCAGGCGATATCCGCGTCCGACGTCGGTTGCGAGCATGTCGCGGTCCGCGCCAAAGGCTCTTCGGATCGCGGCGATGTGCACCCGAAGTGCGCTCTCCTCGACAAAAACGCCCCGCCAGACACGCTCGGCCAAATCGTTCTTGGTGACCAGATCGCCTTCGGCCCGAACCAATTCCGCAAGAATCTCAAAGGCGCGCCCGCCCAGAGGAACGACCTCACCCTGCGCGCGCAATTCGCGCCTGGCAAGATCGATCTCCCATTCCGAGCAGGTGTAAACGGGACGTTGGCCCGACTCAGCCATCATTGGCACGGCCCCGAATGGTTCATTGGACTTGCGTGCAGTCTATCACCATCCTTCCAGGAGACACAGTTTGCCAGCCGGAAGAGCGCCTGCCCCGGGTTCCTCTCGTACGCCTCACCCTTCAGCAGCCGCGGCAGATCGCTCCTTCCAGCATTTTCTCGAGGCGGGCGTCGTCCTTGTCGATGGTCGCGTCCGTGCCGAGCAGAGGCCGCTTCATCGCATGATCGCTCCCCTCCGACGAGGGAAGTGCAGTGCCGAGCGAGTTCGTCCCAGGCGTCGCGGCACTCGTACCGAGCGCGCCGCCGCGTGCCATCGACATATGCGATCCCATGCCGCCGCGGGCAGATGCTGCTCCCGACAGTCCGAGACAAGCTACGACGCAGAGGAAGGAGAGCAATCTCATGGCTTACACTCCGCATGTTGTATGACCTGCACTCTCAAGTGGGCGTTGCGATTGATTCGACCATGCACGATCGTGCGAACGATCATGACAAAAGTGACAGGATTCGATGTCGAGAACGCACCACCACTTCTCGGTAATCCGCGTGCATTCCTGTTTTCCCTGCTCGCCTTCTCGCAAGAGTGATGCGTTTCGGGCAGGGTTTTCCAGCCGGATTGCCTATATGACTCGGCAAAGACAATTTCGGAAACGTCACCGGCCGAGCAGCCATCATCGCCAAGCGACTCTCCGCATCTCACGAGCAATGGAGAATCGCCATGAACGTATTCAAGACCATGATCGCCGTCGCGCTGATCTCGACGGCAACGATATCCTCGGCCTCCGCGGCCTGGTCATTCGCCGACCAGGAGCCCGCCGCATTTGCATCAATGTATCCGGATCGCGACGTGCTCAACGGCGGCGCGCTGACGCCGGCAGGACGAATGGGCCTGGAGCGGCCCGGCGGCGCCGCGCCGGTGTTCGGAGCAGCGCACCCTTACGTCCGGCACTGGCATCGATGAGCGAGCGAAGAGCGGGCGGCCTGCGCACGCAGGTGATAACGCCCGCCCGAGAACGTGCACGGAGTGCGTCCGCGCCAAGCGGCGCACCCCACCGGTCTCGCACCTTGGCGACCGCGCAGAAACGACTGTTGACCGAGCCACCACCACGACTTCGTGCAAAGGCGAAAATGATCGTTCGATTGATACTGCTGATCCCGCACGCGCACGCACATGTCTGACGAGCGAGCCGAGGCGTTCCCGGCGTCGCTTTATCAAGGAGACATGAAATGACCACTCTGAAGCTCTTGTCGGCCGGACTGGCCGTTGCGGCCCTGATTGCATCCCCCGCGATGGCTCGCGAAGGCAGCGAAAACACACGTCGCGCGAATGTCGATTCCTATGCATCGGTCCAGCGCGTGCCGGTCACGTCAAAGCGCAGCTGCGTTCACGCCCCCGACGTTGGTGCGTACGCGACCGCTCCCTGGCGCCGGCCTCCGTGCGAGCCGACCTCCGGTTACTGAGCCAGTCGACCGGACGAACACTTGGCTGCAAGTCAAGCGACAGCGCTGAGACGAGGGTTCTCCTCTCAGCGCTTCGCGGATTCGATGTCGCCGGAAAGAAGGATGCGCGCCGTCATGCAGTGAGATTCTTCCAGTCGGCCCGAGAGCGCCGCGGCAATCGATCGTCGGCAACTCATCTCGCCAGTGGCTAGCCGAGGACATCTGCGCCGTCGATGGCGGTCCCGAGGACGGCGAAGGTCTTCTTGACAGGTCGACTGCCTGCCCTGTAGGAGACCGAGGCATAGTCATGCTTTCAAAATATTGCCAAGAGACGGTGTTTTTCGGAAAACCATGACTGTCTTGGCATCACGACGGTGAATCTGATCCGCGGATCCCTATGTCGTATTCGGCGGCCAATCGAACCTACGCTTTCGGAAACTGGCTTATCGATTGCCAGCGCAGGGAGCTGAGACACGACACCGTCGTGGTGCCGATCGGCAGCCGCGCGTTCGAGCTTCTCGAAAAGCTGGCGGATTCGGCCGGTCTCTTGGTGACCAAGGATGAATTGATCGGAAGCGTCTGGTCGGGCCAGATCGTCGAGGACAACACGCTCCAGGTCCATATCTTCGCGGTCCGCAAGGCGCTCGGCAGGGATCGCGATCTCCTCAAGACGGTTTCGGGCCGAGGATATACTCTCGCCGGAAGCTGGCGAAGCGGACGCCCGGATCACTCCGCAGCCGCAACGATATCCGCTCCGGCCGCCTCGTCTTTTTCGAGCAACCTGCCGAATGCGCGCGCACCTCTGATCGGTCGCGAGGATTCTCTGAGCGAGTTGATCGATATCCTCTCCGCCTACCGCGCCGTGACTCTCGTCGGCCCTGGAGGCATCGGAAAGACCAAGCTCGCCATCGAACTTGCGCGGCGCGTCGCATCGTCGTTCGACGATTCCGTCGCGCTGGTCGAGCTCGCGACCTTGCAGGATCCCGCGCTCGCGATCTCTGCAACGGCCCGGACCCTGAAGCTCGCTCTGAGCGACAAGTGCGTTTCGCCCGCGAGCATCGCCCAGGCCATCGGCTCGCGACGCCTGCTGCTCGTGCTCGACAATTGCGAGCATGTCATCGACGTGGCCGCGCAGATCGCCAGCGCCGTGCTGCGCTATTGTCCGAATGTTACCGTCCTTGCAACCAGCCGGGAAGGACTGCGTATCGACGGCGAATATGTTGCAGCCATACCGCCGCTGTCGGTTCCCGGACCGGACGTCCTGGATCCCGATTTGGTTCTTCGGGAAAGCGCGGTGCAGCTCTTCGTCACTCGGACGCGGGCATTGCGGGCAAGCTTCGTTCCCGACGCCAGCGATCTGCTGAAAATCGCCGCCGTCTGTCGGCGGCTCGACGGAATTCCGCTCGCGCTTGAGTTCGCCGCGGCCCGGGTCGCGAACCTCGGGGTGGATACCGTGTTGAGCCGCCTGGACCGGCGCTTCGAGCTCCTGAACAGCGGTCGTCGCGACCAGCTGCCGCGGCACCAGACCCTGCGAGCGACGCTGGACTGGAGCTACGATCTGTTGTTGCCCGAGGAGCAGAGGCTGCTTTGCCGGCTCGCTGTGCTTCCGGCCGGCTTCACGCTGGACGCGGCCATTGCCATGATGGACGATGACCTGTCACGGTCGGACGTCATCGAGACGTTGTTCAACCTCGTCGGCAAATCTCTGGTCTCGCTTGATCCATCGTTCGAGGGGCGATGGCGCCTGCTCGAGACCACGCGCGCTTATGCCTTGGAGAAGCTGGCGGAAGCAGGATTCCTAGCGCAAGTTTCGCGACGGCATGCGGGTTTCCTGAGGCAGCTCGTTGCGCCGCTCGGGGGCACCTCCCCAACCGCTGACGATGTGTCCCGCCTGGCCCAGGAGATCGAGAACGTGCATGCCGCGCTCGACTGGGCCTTCGCACCTGATGGCGATACCACGCTCGGAGTCGAGCTGACAGCCGGCTTCGTTCCGGTGTGGATGCATCTGCTGTCCTTCGTCGAGTGCTCGAGCCGGATCGAGCACGCCCTCGTCCATCTCGGCCCTGGGGTGACCTGCAATCCGAGGCTCAAGGCACAGCTCCACGTCGCATTGGGATTCGCGCTTCTCAACACGACCGGCTCTGCCGACCGCATGAAGGCGGCCCTCAATATTGGTCTCGTGCTCGCCGAAGAGCTGTCCGACCTTGAGCTTTCAGCTCAAGGCCGTGTGGACGCTGTGGAGCTACAATCTCAACTCGGGCCAGTATGACTCCGCCAAAGCGGTCGGCGAGCGATACCTCGAGATCGCGCTGCGCACAGGAAATCCCGCCAACGAGACCGTAGGTCGCCGCCTGATCGGCGCCGCCACCCATTTTTGCGGCGCGCAGGAGGATGCAAGGCGGGAGCTCACCCTGTCCCTAGATCACGAGGCCCATGGACTGAAGGACGGCCCGAACCAGATGTGGTTCCTGCTCAACCAGAGCGTTCTGGCCAAGGCCATGTTGGCCCGCGTCCTGCTGCTACAGGGAAAGGTCGCGCAGAGCAGAGCTCTTGCGGCCGAATGTCTAGAGGACGCGGAGCGGGAGAAAGACAAACTCGCGATCGCCTACGCATTGCGAAACGCCGTCTGCCCGATCGCTCTCATGACGCATGATCTCGCCGCTGCCGATCAGGCGATCTCGTCCCTCCTTGAACTCGTGACCCGCGAGGGAATAGCTTTCTGGAACAGCTGGACGTCGTGCCTGAAGGGGCAGCTGCTCGTCCTGCAAGGTCAGTACGACGATGGGATATCGTTGCTGCGAAGCGGACTGAAGGCGCGGGCCGAGAACGGATGGTTGATGCGCAATCCAGAATTTCTCGGATCGCTCGCCGAAGGCCTGCTCGCGAGTGGCGAAGCTGTGCAGGCGCTGGCTGTCGTTGAAGATGCCTTGAACATCGCCCGACAAGGCCGGCAATTGTGGTGCCTTGCGGATCTGCTGCGGATCAAGGGCGAAGTCCTGCTGGCTGATGCTCCGCTCGATCTTTCCCGGTCGGACCTGCTGTTCGCCGAAGGGCTCTCCGTTGCCAGAGAGCAACGGTGCCGCTTTTACGAGTTGAAGATCGCGGCCGCCTGGGCAAGGATCATGGCGGGATCGGATCGTCAGCAGACCGCGCTCGACCTCGTCGGCCCGATCAGCGCGCAATTCGATCGAGATGTCGATCTCCCCGCGCTCGCATTCGCGCGGGGCCTCGTTGCAAGCCCGGCGACGACACGTGGCGGCGACCGGCCTGCCTCCGGCACCTGCCACTAGCCCAAGCCTTCCTCTCCTAATCCAAGGACCATGCTTGATGATCTCTCGACGCTGGGCGGTGCTGGCGCGGCGGTGCTTTCGCCCGCCGTCATCCGCGCGCAGGGCATCAGAACCAATCAGGATCGGCGAGATCAACTCCTATAGCAGCGCGCCCGCGTTCGCCCTGCCCTATCGCCGCGGCTGGCAGCTGGCGGTCGAACAGCTGAATGCGCGCGGCGGCTGCGCCCGGCCATTTGAGGCACAGACCTCTCAGCATCCCGGCGGCAGGATCGGCGATACGCCCGGCGTCGGCGCTGCACCTGTCGCATTGGCCGGCAACACAGTCGCGGGCGAGGCCAGGTTCATCGAGACCCCTTCCATGCAGGCAGAGCTGTTAGGGCTGGGCACGACGGCGCTTGGATCAATGCCGGTGCCGCCGGCACCGCTGACGTCCGCCGTAATCGTTCCCGGTGTCGGGCTGGTCGGCACCTGCGGGATCGAGAGCGGCAGCGACGAAGCAGCGGTCACCAGTCCCCCCGGCGTTGAGCTGCATGCAACTGTCGCCCCCGTTCCTGCCGGCGAGGCTGCGGGAATGGTTCCGATCGGGCTTCCGGCCTGAGCCGTGATCGGCACTATCGGAGCGGCGCCACCCGACGTGGACAAACCTGGATTCGTTACGATCGGGGTCGCCGGCACCGGCATCGGGGACGCCGATGGCGCAGCGCAGATGACCACCGTCCCCGGCGTCGTCGGATCGGAGGCAAGCGGAACGGGCGCGAGGATCGTGTCGGGCGCGTTTACTTCGGTCGCTGCGGAAAACGGACCCGGACTGTTCAACGGCGAGGTCACGATCGCGCCGGGCACCGTCGGCAGGCTCATCGCCGTACTGCCGGTTGTGGCCACCTGCGCCCTGCCCGGAGCCCCGCCGAGCAGCAGAGCGAGCGCCATCGCGAAAGCAATCCGCATCATCGCCATTCCCTAACTCACTTCGACCTTGCGAACGGTGACCCTGCTACCCTCGGTCAGGTTCACCGCCGGATTGAGCACGACCTGATCACCGGGCTGGACTCCTTCACGCACTTCGACTCTTGTGCCGAAGTCCCGCGCGATCGAGACCTGCTGCAAATGCACGGTGCCGTTGCGCACGAGCGCGACGTGGAGGCCATTCTGGTCGAACACCAGCGCATCCGACGGGACGATCATCGACGGTGTCTTGCGCGGGATCGATAATTCGACAGTGCAGTAGATGCCGGGGCTGAGCAGACCATCCGGATTCGGCACGTCGATCTCGGTCAGCAGTGTCCGGCTTCCCGGCTGCAACGCGGTCGCGATCCGCGTGACCTTCCCCGGAAACGTCCGTCCCGGAATCTCGGGGACGCGGATATCGGCATCGACGCCGGGGGCCACCCCAAAGGCCTCGTCCTGCGGCACGAAGACCTGGGTTCGGATCACGGCGGAATGCATCAGTGTGAACATGAAGGTCGATCCGGCCTGCACCAGACTGCCATTGTCGACATTGCGCTGTGTGATCACACCGTCGAACGGCGCCACCACGCGCTGATAGGCCTTCTCTTGCTGAAGGACCCTAATCTGAGCCTCCTGCGCCGCGATGTTGGATTGGGCGACGCCGACGGCGGCCTGCTGCGCTCGCAGGGTGAGACGGTCGTTGTCGCCCTGCTGCGCCGTCAACCAACCCTGCTTGACGAGATTGCTGTCCCGCGCATTGGTGACGTCGGCGAGCTCACGGCTTGCTTGCGCCTGCTGGAGCGCCGCCTGGTTCTGGGCGAGAGTCGCCTGCGCCTGCGCGATCTGCTGGTCCAGCTCCGGAGCGGTGATGTCGGCGAGGAGATCGCCCTTCTTCACATGGGTGCCGATATCCACGTAACGCTTCTCGATATAGCCGCTGGTCCGCGCGAAGATATTTGCCGCCTCGAAAGCCGTCGTCGTCGCCGGCAGGCTGACCTTCATGATGTCGCCGCTAGGCTGGACCGTCGCCACCCGAACATCCGGCACGGCGGTTCTGGCCTGCTCTGCCACTGCGGCGACCTCGCGCGCGGCCTGATAGTGCCGCCAGCCGCCAATGCCGAGACCGCCCACGAGGATCAGAACGATGCCGCCTCCGAGCACCGCACCACCGTAGCGGCGGCCCGATTTCGGCTCCTTGCCGGGGAGCTCCACGATCCGCAGGCTCTCCGCACCCGGACGGCCTCCCGCCTTGTCGTCATTGGTCCGCATGCGAACATCACTCATTGCGGTTGCTCCTCGAATACGCCGTGGTGAGGCTTGCCATCGTTACGCTTGCGCAACATGGCGAACAGATAAGGCACGACGAGCAATGTCGTCGGGGTCGCGAACAGCAGCCCGCCAATGACGGCCCGTGCAAGGGCTGCATTCTGCTCCTCACCGGGGCCTCCGATCGCCATCGGGATCATGCCGACGATCATCGCTGCGGCGGTCATTAGGACGGGACGGATCCTGGTGCGGCCGGCGCTCAACGCTGCCTGGAATGCGGAGTGTCCCTTCAACTGCTCGTCGCGCGCGAACGTCACCAGCAGGATGGAATTTGCGGAGGCCACGCCGACCGCCATGATCGCTCCCATCAGCGAGGGCACGTTCAGCGTCGTTCCCGTGATGAACAGCATCGTCACTATGCCGCAGAACGTTGCCGGCAGCGCGAGGATGACGACGAAGGGATCGCCGAAGTTCTGGTAGTTCACCACCATCAGCAGGTACACCAGGATGGCTGCGAACAGCAGTCCGATCCCGAGATCGCGGAACGACTGATGCATGCTCTGGATCTGCCCCAGAACCTGAATCGAATTGCCCGGCTGGAGCTGCTTCTGCAGCGTGGACGTGACCTTGTTGATGTCGGCCGCGACGCTGCCGAGGTCACGTCCCTGCACGCTCGCATAAACGTCGAACACCGGCTGGACATTGGCCTGGTTCGAATTGGTGGGAACGGTGCCGCGCTTGAAGGTCGCGACATTGCTGAGCAGGCCCGGCACCGTCTGCCCACTTGCCGCAACCGATGCCGACACCGGCGTATTCCCCAGTGCATTCAGCGAATTGGCCCTGTACTCCGGTGTCTGCACGGCGAGGTAATAGGGAATGCCCGACGTCGGATCGGTCCAGAAATTCGGCGAGACCTGCGCGGACGAGCTGAGGCTGACATTGATGTTGGTCGCGACTGCGCTGGCATTTAGGCCCAGTTGTGCCGCCCGGGTCCGGTCGATGTCGGCATAGAAGGCGGGAGCATCGACCTCCTGCTGGAGATGGGCATCGACGATGCCGGGGATCGTGGACAGGCTCTTCTGAAGCTCCTTCGCTACGGCCAGATTGTTGGCACCGTATCCGACCGTGCGGACGTCTATCTGCGCGGGCAGTCCGAAGTTCAGGATCTGCGTGACGATGTCGGCTGCCTGGAAATAGAAGGTGTCTTCTGGGAATGCCGATGGCAGCACCTGGCGCAGCTTCCTGACGTAATCCGCCGTCGGCCTGTGTCCGTCCTTCAATGACACGAGGATGGTGCCGTCATTGCCTCCGATCGTCGAGCCGTCCGTGAAGGCGAGGTTGTAGGCGCGTGCCGGAAGCCCGATATTGTCGACGATCAGCGCCCGGTCCCGCTCCGGAATGACCTCGCGAATCCTGTCCTCGACCGCCTGGAAGATCGCCTCCGTCTTCTCGATGCGGGTGCCCGCGGGCGCGCGAACGTGAAGCTGGATCTGGCCGCCATCGATCAGAGGATAGAAGTCGCGGCCGACATAGGCGAACATGACGGCCCCGAGCGCCAACACCAGCACGGCGACGACGGGCACGATGGCGCGACGTTGCAGCAAGGTCAGCAGGAGCACGGAATAGCCATTGCGCAGCCGTTCGAAACCGCGCTCGAACGCCGCCGAGGCGCGCGCGAAGATGCCCGACGGGCTTTCGCCCTCGCCGTGGCGCCGCTCGCCTTTCAAGAGCAGGCCGATGGTGATCGGCGTGAGCGTCCGCGACAGCCCATAGGAGGCCAGCATTGCGAACACAACGGCGAGGCCGAGCGGCGTGAAGAGGTATTTCGCCGGTCCCTCCAGGAACACGACCGAGGTGAACACGCAGCTGATCGCGAGCGTGGAGACCAGTGTGGGCACCGCGATCTCGGCGGCGCCGTGCAGCGTCGCCTCCGGCAACGGCATGCCCTCTTCGGTCCAAAGCCGATGCGTGTTCTCGATCGTCACCGTGGAATCGTCGACCAGGATGCCGACCGCGAGCGCAAGTCCGCCGAGTGTCATCGTGTTCAGGGTCTCGCCGAGGAAATTGAGGACGACCAGCGAGGACAGCATCGCCAGCGGGATCGAGATCAGGACGACGAGCGTTGAGCGCCACGACCCCAGGAACATCAGGATCATCAGCGCCGTGAGCCCGGCAGCGATCGCGCCCTCCCGCAGCACGCCGTTAACCGAATGGGTGACGAACACCGACTGATCGAACAGCTCGTTGATCTTGAGTCCCGCAGGCGCTGAGGCGCGGATCGATGCCAGGGCGTTCTTCACGCCATTGACGACCGCGAGCGTCGAGGCATTGCCGTTCTTGATCACGCTGAGCAGGACGGAGCGGTGGCCGTCCTCACGCACGATGTTCTGCTGCACCTGGGAGCCGTCACGGACCTGGGCGACGTCCTTCAGGAAGATCGTCGCCCCATTCGCGAACTTGACGGGGATCATGTTGAGATCCTCGATCGAGGCCGGCGTCGCATTGGTCCGAACGGTGTACTGGGTGTCGCCGATCTTCGCCGTGCCGGTCGGCAGCGTCAGATTTTGGGTGTTGACCGCATTGACGATGTCGAGCGGCGTCAGCCCGCGCGACAGCAGTTTGTTCGGATCGATGTCGACCATGATCTGACGGTACTTTCCGCCGGCGGGCGTCGGCAGCGTCACGCCGGGAACGGGCGCCAGTTGCTGGCGTACCCGATAGATGCCGAAATCATAGAGCTGCTGCTCGTTCAGGCTGCTGGATTCGAGACTGAGCTGGAGCACCGGCACGCTCGATGCGTTGAACTGCACGATGATCGGCGGCTGAATGCCGGGCGGCATCAGGGCGCGGATGGCGTTGGTCGCCGACACGATCTGCGAGATCGCGAGATCGAGGTTGACATCGGGCTGGAAGTAAATCTTCTGGACCGACAGACCGTTGAGAGTTTGCGCCTCGATGTTCTTGATGCCGCTGACATTGGCGCTGATCGAATATTGGCTATAGGTGCTGACGCGCTGCTCCATCTCCGGCGTCGACAGGCCGGTATAGCTCCAGATCACCGTGACCACGGGGATGCGGATCTCCGGGAAGACGTCCGTCGGCATCGACCGGATCGCGATGCCGCCGAGAAACAGGATCAGCGCCGCAAGCACGTAGAATGTGTGCGGAAACCGCAGCGCGAAGCGAACAATTCCCATGATGGTCTGCCTGGAACGGGTGGTGCGGGATGGGAGGACAGATGAGGGCGGGCGGATATCCGTTCAAATGAAAACGCGTTCAGGGGATCGTTGCCGGGACATTCGCCCCCCTCGCGCGCCCACGGCGCGCCGCAAGCGGCAATACTTCACCGGCGCGGGCCGCGTCGCGCGCGGCGAGGATGACGGCGCGCCTGACCTTGGCGAAGGCGCGGATCTCGATCTGCCTGACGCGTTCGCTGGAGATCGACAGCTCGACGCCGAGCTGATCGAGCGTGACCGGGTGGTCTGTCAGCCGCCTCGCTTCCAGGACGTGGCGCTCGCGTGCCGTGAGGCCGCCCAGCGCGGCACGCAGGGCGCTGCTGCGGCGCTCGGACTGCTCGCGATCGGCCAGGATCGTCTCCGCGTCGACGGCGTCATCGACCAGCAGCGTTTCCCACTCGGCGCCATCCTCCTCGCCCCCGACGCGTGCGTTCAGCGACATGTCGCCGTTCAGGCGCGCGTCCATCTCCATCACCTCGCAGGCAGTCACCTCGAGCTTCTCGGCGATGACAGCGGCGACATCAGGCGTGAGCCTTGCCATCGCACCACCCATGGCCTTCCGCATCTCACCACGCAGCCGGAAGAACAGCTTCTTCTGCGCCGCCGTCGTGCCGATCTTGACCAGGGACCAGGAGCGCAGGATGTAGGCATGAATGGAGGCCTTGATCCACGGCACCGCGTAGGTGGAGAACCGCGCGCCGCGGTCGGGCTCGAAGCGTGAGGCGGCGATGACGAGACCGAGATTGGCTTCGGCGATCAAATCGACCAGCGGCAAGCCGTATCCCTTGTAGCCGCGCGCCACCTTGGCCGCGATCCGCAGATGACTGGTGACGAGCGCATTCGCCGCGCCCTCGTCCCGCGTCTCCTGCCATCGGCGCGCGAGCTGCTGCTCCTCGCCCGGCTCGAGAAATTCGTAGCGCTTGATGGCCACCGCATACGCACTGAGGAACGGGACCGGCGCAGCGCTGGCATTTCTCGCGATCTCAAGACTGGTCTGCATCTAACACTCCCACATTTCGAAACGGCTGACAGGTTTTAGGAGGCTTGCGGACGCGCAGGCCACTAAACTGGGCGTCACACCTCTGAATTCGGTTTCAGACATCCGGCATGTCCCGGCATCGAGAGCATCGCGCGTGGCCATCACATCCACTTCGCGCTTGCCTGATCCAACATCCGAGATCGGCATGCGGCGAGCTGCGCTTTCCCTTGCAGTGCAGGCCAGAATCTCGACCCGACCCCCGGGCGCCGGACCGATGATCAGCCGAAAACCATGCAGCTTGACGATGGCGGCCACCAGGCTCAGCCCGAGCCCGACGCCCGGCGTGTTCCGTATCTTGTCGGAGCGGTAGAACCGCCGAAGCACCGCTTCGCGCTCCTGCTCGTTGATGCCGGGCCCGGTGTCGCTCACGCCAACGAGCGCCGTCCTGTCGTCCGATTTGAGCTCGAGCTTCACCCGACCGCCTGCCGGCGTGAACTTGACGGCGTTGTCCACGAGATTGGCGATCGCCTCGAACAGCAGGTCCCGGTCGCCCCACACCTGCACGCCCCGATCGATGACGACGCCGAGCGCGATGCCTTTGTCCTCGGCGATGGGCTCGTAGACGTCGCACACTTCGCGCAGGATCTCGTCCAGTGCGACGTTGCCGAAGCCGGCTGTGCGACGGTTGTTCTCGATCTCGGTCAGGCGCAGCAGGGCGGTGACGATCGCGAGCGACTGGTCGATGCCGGCGATCGCCTTGTCCGTGACTTCCTGAAGCTGCGCCAGCGTGGTCGCATGGGTTCGGCCGCGCTCCAGCGCCAGCCTTGCCCGCGTCAGCGGCGTCCTGAGATCGTGGGCGATGTCGTTGCCGACGCCGGCAAGCGCGTTGATCATCGTCTCCATCTCGTCGAGCATGCCATTGACGATCCTGGCGAGCCGCGCGAACGGATCATCCGCATTGCCCTCCGGAAGTCGCTCGCGCAGCTCCCCGGCCACGATTCGCTGGACCCGCTGGTTCACTTCCTCGACTCGTTTCTGGGCGCGGACGCTCAGCCAGGCGCCGGCGAGCACGCAGAGGCAGAAGGCGGGCAGCACGCCGAGCGCAAGCGCCTGCCCCACTACGCTCGATATCTCGCGCGTCTCATCGACGTGCCGTCCCAGCACCAGGACATCGCCATCATCGAGACGCCTGCCGACAGTTCTCACGATGGGGCTGCGGCCCGCCGCTGTCTCCAGCGGATCGAGCCGAACGCCTTGCACTGTTCCGTCGAGATCGAACCCGCTTGGCACGCGGTCGATGTTGCCGGCAAGGCGCGCACCGCGGGCGCTGAACAGCCCGGCATAGTGCACATGCCGAGAATCCTGCTCAAGTTGATCGGCAACCGCGCGGGCGCGGCGATCCCGCGGCAGACCGGCCATGAAGTGGATCTGCGTAGTAATCATGCGATCGGAACGTGCGATCAGATAGTCGTCCAGCTCCCGGTAGACGAACGCGAACAATCCGACGACGAACAGCGCGAGGGTGGCGGCGACCGCCAGAGCCCACAGGAACGTGTTCGAACGGATGAATTGCATCTGACGCATATCGGCCGCTACTGGCGCCCGCGCAGGATGAAGCCGGAGCCGCGAACGTTATGGATCAGCTGTACATCGCCGGGAGCATCGACCTTGTGCCGGAGCCGGCCCATGTGCACGTCGATCAGGTTGGTGGTCGCGGGAACGAATTTGTAGTTCCAGACCTCTTCGAGCAGCATTGCGCGCGTCAGCAATTGATCGCTCCGGCGCATCATGTATTCGAGCAGGCGGAATTCACGCGGCAGCAGGTCGATCTCGCGTTCGCCGCGCCGGGCAGTTCGCTCGATCAGGTCGAGCTCCAGCGGGCCCGCCACGAGGACGGTTTCGCGGTTCTCCGTCGGGCGGCGCAGCAAGGCCTCGATCCGCGCGACCAGCTCGACGATCGCGAACGGCTTGGTGAGATAGTCGTCGCCTCCCATGCGCAGGCCCCGCACGCGGTCGTCGACCGCCCCGAGCGCGCTCAGGACCAGCACGGGCGTCCTGATCTGGTCATTGCGCAGCGCCTCGACGACGGTCAGCCCATCCATGCCCGGCAGCATGCGGTCGACGATCATGGCATCGGGATGCGAGGTCCGTGCGTGGTCGAGACCTTCGATGCCGTTCGGCGCCCACTGCACCTCGAAACTGCGCTCGGCAAGCTCGGCGACGATCGCCTCCGCAGTTTCAATGTCGTCCTCGATCAGGAGAATCCGTGTCATGAGCTTGGTCCCACCTTCTGCGCGGCGGTTCGGCCTGCGGCGGGACGGCGTGGGCCCGGCGGCTTGCGACGTCATGGTCACCGTCCCGTTCCGAGCGCACGGCGGCGCGCCCGCCTGCGATCGGCTACGCGCTGCATGACCAGATGGTGCTGCGGCGACAGCAGCAGCACTGAATTGATTTTCAGGAATCCGGCCGCCTTTGCCACCAAGAGCGTCAGCAGGACGACAACGCGTCGTGCCATCGTCGTGATCATCTTCGCCTCCATTCGGGCTGCGCTATGATGGAGATATGCCCGCAATCCGCGCGCCGTTACTCTCGCAAGGCAACGAAGGTTGCCTATTCGCACGATCGTGGTCGCGCTGGCGCAGCGGCTCACAGGCCGTTGAACACCGGTGAGCAATTCGTGCATTTGGATCGGCGCCGGTCGTGCACATCTCCTGAAGGAGCCGGCTTGATCGGCCTGCTGTCATCAAAGGAGAAGCCGAATGATCACTTCCAAGCTCTTGCCGATGGGGCTGATTGCAGCCGCCTTGATTGGAGGACCCGTCATGGCGCGCGAACACCATGCCCCCATGCGGCAGCCCGTGATGCAATCCGATACGGTCGCATCGAACGTACCGATCTATCAGGACAGCCGCGGCTGCGTGCCAGCACCGCGCGTCGGCGCGTTTGCGACCGCGCCCTGGACCGGCAACAATGTGCCGTGCGAGCCCGGCACCGGCGCGTTCTGATCGCTGCACATCACATCGCACGAAGGAGCGGGATGAATTGTTCAGCCCGCTCCTTTCGGCGCGCCGCGACGATGCGCACCAGGATCGCCTTTCCGGCTGGCGGCCTCATTCCTGAAGCCGAATTTAGTGGGATTGCCGCGCACCGTTCTTACCTCTCGTGCATCACGAGCCCAGTCATCAGGTGCCATCTCATCCGGAGCATTGGCTAGCACGACGCGAACGCGGACTGCGATGATGGCGGGCGGCTTGGCACGAAAGGAGTGTCCCATGAAACGAGCAATCATGATCTTGGCAACGGCGGTGCTGGCCTCGACTCTGGCCGTCGGCACGGCCGCAGCGCATGGCGGTGGTGGCGGCGGAGGTCACGGCGGTTTTGGCGGTGGCGGCCACGGCTTCGGCGGCGGCGGCTTCGGCGGCGGCGCGCATTTCGGCGGGATCGGACATGCCGGAGGCTTTGGCGGAGGACGATTTGGCGGCGAGCATTTTGGGATCGGCCACGTCGCCTCCGGCGGCGCAGGCTTCCGCCAGCATGCGTTTCATCACTTCGGCCGTTATCGGCCCGGCTATGGATACTACGGCTACTATCCGGATTGCTACGATTGGTACGAGCTGCACCCCGGCGTGCCGTTGCCGCTGAGCTGCAGCTAGTCTGCACGCGCGGTGTTCGGCCTCGACCGCATGTCATGATTCAGGCCCACGTAGCGCCTCGTTCTCGCACCGGCGACACGTGGACCCTTCGCGAGATCTGCCGTCAGCTTTCCACTGTGTGATTTCGGTCACAACAGAATCATCCGCCCTCGCCTACAATGATCAAGCATGGCCGCAAACAAGGTAACGGCGGTACGCACGAGGCTGGGAAGGCGATCAACAGCTACGAACTTTTCGAAGCCGCCAGGGTGAAGAACCCGGCGGCTTTTTTTCTGTGGTGACGCGACGACCGGCCGGAGCGTTGCCTTGCTGCCAGGGCACCGAGAGCGCCAGCAGCAATCGCCACTATGAGGGTGACGGGCCCTTCCTCGGTTCGCGCTCTTCTTCGACCTGCCGTTCCGCTTCGAGCCAGAATTCCAGATCGCGGTCGGCCGGCCGGCCGGCCTGCTCCCACAGTTCGTAGGCGCGTGCCCGCACCTTGCCGCGCCGCATCATGCGGCGGAGCTTCTGCTTCATCTCCTCGGCGAAGCTCCTGAACCCGCGGGACGTGGTTTCGTCCTTGACGAGCGCGGCCGCTCGCGTGGCTAGCTCGATCTGGTGCTCTATCTTTTTCTGCTCGTCCACTGCCGACGCTGCCGTGGGAGGGAATGTTGTCAGAGCCATGCTGGTCAGACACTGAATGCCTTTCCAGCAAATCCCGTTCCCTCAAGCACCCAAGGCCGCTGATTTTTTTCGGAGAACCGAGATCTGCTCTAAGCCACCTCGTATCCGATCCGACAGGGCTGACGGCTTTCACAGACCCATCCCAAGCCGAAGCAGAATGGGCAGGCCTTGTCGGTCACAACGTATCCGGCGTCCGCAATGTATTCGACTCGTCCTCGTTGCGCAGCTCCTGCTCGGCGGCGCGCCAAAATTCTTCGTCGCGACCTTCGGGCTTGCCCGCCTGCTCCCAGAGCTTGTGCGCACGTTCTCTGATCTCTTGCTCGGTCGGCTCGGGCATGTCGTCTCCTGCTGATGAAGCACGGCCCCACCCTGGGGGGTATGGGGGGCTTGGAGGCGGGGCCGTGCAGACCAGCGATCGGCGGCGACGCTGGCCCGCGGAGTCAAGCCGCGATGGATGCGAGAGTTCCTATTCGTGCGAGAGCCGCGCCACGCGGCGCCAGCTCCATCAACTCGACTGATGAGCGTTGTGCACGTCGGTGGTAACGGAGGAAGGCGGACGGCAGAGCCAGGGATTCTCACGTCACACAACAAGCAACCTTCGAGAAGCCGCCCAAGGCGGAGCTTCGCTGGCGCGCAACGGCAACACTGGATGCGGCTAGAGATCAGGACTTGTCGTGCGCGTACTTCTCCAGCAGCAGCCGATTATATTCTTCCCGCATGGCCTTCCGCGAGATGTGGCCCTTTCGGTCCTTGGCAATCTTCAGAAGGTCGGGATCAGTCGGTGCCCGTGATTTCCGCCCAAATCTCGCAAAGAGCCGGGTCGCCGGCGCCGACGCCGTTCCAAACAATCGGTCAAACCATCCCATCGTGTCCTCCCGGACAAAACGAAGATGAACGACAGTATCATCAGGAATTTGGAGGTCAAACGGACAGCGCAACTGCACTTTTCGAAAGGCGTATCACAAAACAAGGCCGCCGTGCGGAGTGAAAACCGAGCACTGGAAAAGCTGAGGGGGTCGTTCGTTCCGATTCGGGGGCTCAGACTAGTGCGCCGGTCTCTCCCCGTGTGCAAAAAATCGGGGGGCACGGTGCATTTGTGTGCACTTTCAGACGGTGGGTTCCTTTGGTGGAACGCTAAAAGCACTCACTCACTAATCGAGTGGAAGCGGATGCGTTCTGAAGAATCCAACAGTGACGGCGCGCCTGAAAACGAGCTGCTGCGGTCACTTGCCCCCAAGGACTTCAGAAGTCTCAGACCCTATATGGATGAGATCGACGGGTATTCCGGCCAAGCTCTCTGCTATCCAGGCGATGCCGTCGAGAATATCTATTTTCCTTGCGGACCCACGCTGGTTTCCTTCGCCGTTGCGACCGATGATGATCGCGAGATTGAAGTTCTGCTGGTTGGACGGGAGGGAGCCGCAGGCGGCGTGATCAGTCACGGCCTCCTGCCGGCCTACTCTCGCTTGGCAGTGAAAATGGCTGGGCCATTGGTCCGGCTCTCAGCCCGCAAGCTTTATGAGGCGCAACAAGAATCGAGTGGGCTGAATCAACTGCTCGCCAGATATGCCGATTGCTTTGTGGCGCAAACTTTCCAATCAATTGCCTGCAACGCGGCGCATTCCATCGAGCAACGGGCAGCGAAGTGGATCATCGATCTCGTGGAGCACACGGGTGCTGGCACTGTTCCACTCACGCATGAGCAGTTTGCAGGGATACTCGGAGTAGGGCGAAGCTACGCCAGCCGCGTCCTTCATGACTTCAAAGCTGCCGGCGTGATCGAGACCGCCCGCGGCAGTATCACCGTTCGCGACCTCAAAGCTCTTCATCGCAGTTCTTGCTCATGCAACTCGTCGGTCAAAAAGCATTTTGCCGAGGTTCTCCGAGCGGAAAGAAACGGCGGGAAGTGACCCTTGTGATTGCTTGATCTCAGCGGTAGCGCTTCGTCATTACCCTGAGGATATATACGGGCGTGTCCTCGCTGACCACGCGCAGTGTCCAGTTCTCACCCGGTCGCAACCCATTCTCCACGTCCCGTACCAACCGGAGCGCAGCAGCCCAGGCGGCTTCATCGTCCTCCAGGAACTCGCCCGTCTCGTCCGTGTGTGGACGATTCCCCTCAAAATGAAAGTAGTACCTGCGCATTCGCCGCCAATGCACTACGCCGGTGGATGTTCCACGTGGCATTCTGCCTTCGCTCGGAAGGCTCCAATCTCAGGGGAACATTCTCCGCAAAGTTCGGAAAGTACGTCCATGCCGCCAGCTTCTCTCCTGGAGCTGAAGCGCTCACTCGCTAAAGTCCGATCACGCGCCCATCGCTCATGTAGCCATGGGTTACGACGCTGAGCGAACTGACGAGCAGCTTCTCATTGACGCGGGGATGGAGCAGCCCCGGTAGCTCGTCAGGTGGTCATAGGTTTGAATCCTATCATCGCCATCAGAGCCGAGCCGCTACTGTAAGACGCACCGCGAGGGGTTCTGCTGGGTGAACATGACGATCGGCGACGCCTTCGATAGGTTCACCCGGCAGTCGCGACACGTAGTAATATTCGATCTGGTTCGTGTGCGCATTGAAGAGGTTGAGCACGTCGAGCTGCACGCGTAGCCCGTTGTCGAATCGATATCCCGCGCGCGCGTTGAAAATGAGCGACGACAGCGACCGAACACTGTCGTCCTCGACAAGCGGTCGTGGTCCGAAATAGCGAGCTTTCAAAGCGCCGAACCAGCCGGTCTCGTTGCCGAAGGTAATGGCAGCGCTTCCTACCCATGCCGGCGCGCCGGGTATGCGGTCGCCCACAGGGTCAATGTTGGTAAAGCGCGCGCGGGTGTAGGCGAGATCGAGATCGACCGACAGCCAAGGCAGCGGCTTGTATTGGTTCACCCACTCGACACCGACCCGGCGGCTCGGCCGGCTCGGCTCGGTCGTACCAGCGTCGCCGACGAATAGAAGCTCGGAATCGAAATCGAGAACGAATAGTGCGACCGAGCTGGTGAGGCCGTTGATGGGTCTGGTGCGAACGCCGACTTCCGCACCGCGTGACCGCACCAGCAACGGCACACGATCGAGCGGCGTCACTTTGTCATTGGGATCAACCGTGATGGTCGCGCCCCTGATATCGTTGCTGTGCAAGCCGTACCCGGCATTGCCGTAGAGTTCAGTCTTGAACCACGGGCCAAGCACGATGCCGGCCTTGGGGCTCACCATCGAAGCCTGCGCATTCCCTGAATTTTCCGGCGTGTCACTCAGCACACGCCCCGCGAACAAATCTTCCCGGATGCCGACCGTCGTGCGCAGCCAGTCGGTCCAACGCGTCGTGCTGTCGGTCCATATGCCGACGTTGCCCTCCTGCACCCGATCCTCGCGCACGGTCGAAAGCCAATTTCGCTGCTCGGTCTTGAACAGGCCCACCTGGATGTCGTCGTAGCGGGTCTGCACACCCACGCGGGTCTGAGTCTCAAGGCTGCCAAACCGCCAGTCAAAAGCGTGTCGTGCATCGAAGCCGCCGACCGATCGGCGATCGAGTTGGTTGAACTGGTCGCCATTGACGGGATTGTCGAGAAAGTACGTGAAGTTGTTGTAGAGCTGCAGGTCTGAACGAATAGCGTAGGCGCTGACGTTGGTCTGGCCGTACGCGCTTGAATGGGCAAAATTGGCGGACAAGCTGAACCGACTGGAGACGCCCCCATCAGTCGGATCGATCGTCCCCCAGCGATTAATCAAGCCTTGATCGATGGCCCTCTGCGCGACCTGATCGGTGGAATTCCAGGCGTTGGCATAGGCCATGCCGCTCAGAGTGAAGCCATCGGTCACGGTGCCCTGACTATAGCGCAGCAGACCATTGATCTTGCGCACATCGTCCGGAACATCCCATGGACCGTTATACTTTGTACCTTCGATGGCCGAGAGCAGAGTGCCGTCGCCGACGGTCGCGGATCCCGCCGTCACGGCACGGCGGTACCCGAAGCTGCCAAGGCTCACTTCGGCGATGTTTCTGGGCAGTTTATTGACATAGTCGATTCCGACAGCTCCGGCCGAGCCGAAATCGCCAACATCTGCGAAGTATGGCCCCTTGCGTACGTTCACCGACTGGATCAGCTCCGGAATCAGGAAGTTGATATCGGCATAGCCTTGCCCATGGCCATGGGTCGGCATGTTGACGGGCATGCCGTCCACGGTAATGGCCAGATCCGTCCCGTGGTCGAGATTGAAGCCGCGTAGAAAATATTGGTTGGCTTTGCCTTCTCCGGAATGCTGCGTGACAATCAAGCCAGGAACGATCTCCAGGGCTTCGCCGGGCCGGGTGAACGGTACTGCATTTACTTCAGCCCCCGCGAAGCGGATCGCGCTGGCAGCCGTCGGTCGCAAAGCATTCGGGCCATCAGATGAAGATGCTGGCATGACGCCACCGGACTCTCCGATCGAGAGCTCTTGTGTGGGGCGGGCTACAGACCTGTTGCGCATCTCCCGGTTTGGCAACGGCTTTTGCCGCGCGACCCGCTTGGGGCCTGCGGTTGGACCGGTGACGGTGACCGGGGGCAGCTGACCGACCTGCCGCGCTGAAACCTGCTGCGCCTCGGCAGGAATCGCGATCATGGCGGACGACGCAGTCGCGGAAAATATCCGCAAAAAAGCTTTGCGCACCCGGGACGCCCCCACTCACTTCCAACAGCAGTTCACTTGGCTGCAGCCATTCCGATCCCGCTCCGCAGGCTACCAGCGCAAGTATGACGTTTCAATCGGTTTATCATACTATCCGCCCTCGCGAGGGCCGCGTGGTCCTTGGGCAAGGTCAGACTTGTTGCTTTGAGGCACCTTGGCGCTCGTTTGGCTCGGTTCACTCGCCACTGCAGACGCTCGCGACCTTTGCATTAGCGCCGTTGATGCAAATCCCACCCCTGCAGACGCGGACAAAGACGGCGGCAAGATCGCGATCCATTGTCCATTGTGCTTAGGTCATCATGGGTGCGAAACAGGGATAGCCGGCTCCTTTTGGCAGCAAAGGAGTTGCCGAGTCGATTGCGAGCAAACTCGTGTTTGCTCAAAGCCGCGCCGCTAACCGCGGCAGTCAAGTCATCCGAACCCAGACGCCGTTGGCCGCGGATGACTTCACCGCAGCATCGATCAACTTCACACCTGCAAGCCCATCCTCGACCGTCGGAAAGACGACATCGGGATGCGGCTTTTCGCCGGCCGTTGCCGCACGGATGGCGCGCGCCGCCTCGGCATAGATTGTTGCGAAACCTTCAAGGTAGCCCTCGGGATGTCCCGATGGAATGCGGGTGACCCGACTCGCCTCGCGCGATGCTCCGGCGCCGCCGCGGGTCAGGAGCTGCCTGGGCCTGCCGTACGGTGTGAACCAAAGTTGATTTGGATTCTCTTGCGCCCATTCGAGACCCCCTTTGCTCCCGTAGACACGCAGCGTGAGCCCGTTCTCATTGCCGACGGCAACTTGGCTCGCCCACAGCATGCCCCTGGCGCCGCCCTTCCACTTGAGGAGGATCTGGACATCATCATCGAGGCGCCGCCCCTCGACAAACGTCGACAATTGAGCGAGCAGCTCGTCGAGCTCGAGCCCGGTGACGAAGCAGGCAAGATTGTAGGCATGGGTGCCGATGTCACCGATGCACCCACCGACTCCGGACCGGGACGGGTCCGTACGCCATGCCGCCTGCTTCTGGCCGGTGGCTTCCACCCGCTCCGTAAGCCAATCCTGCAGATACTCGACCTTGACGAGACGGATCTCGCCGAGATCACCATTTGCCACCATGGCGCGCGCTTGCCGGACCATGGGATAGCCGGTGTAGTTGTGCGTGCGACGAAGATCCTGCCGGTCTTCCTGACCAGCGCCACCAGTTCCAGCCTCGGCGACCGTTGACGTCAGCGGCTTGTCGCAGATGACGTGGACGCCAGCTTCGAGAAACGCCTTGGCGACCGGGCCGTGCATGTGATTGGGCGTCACGATCGAAACCGCCTCGATGCCATCTGCTCTCGCAGCTTCAGCCCGCGCCATCTCCTCGAAAGAGCCATAGGCACGGTCGTCAGCAATGCCGAGGTCCTTTGCGGAGGCTTTCGCTCGATCCGGATCCGACGCGAGCGCGCCGGCCACCAGTTCGAACTGGTCGTCGATGCGAGCGGCAATGCGATGGATGGCCCCGATGAAAGCACCTTGGCCGCCGCCGACCATCCCGAGACGGATACGACGATAGCCGCCAGTTCCATTGCCTGCTTCGATAGCCATGTTGCACCCTCTCTTCAGGTGATGCCGAGCATCTTGCGGTTGGCAGCATCGTCAGCGCCGGTGCCTGCGAAGTCGTCGAAGGCTCTCTCAGTAACCCGGATGATATGGTCTCGGATGAACTCGGCACCCTCGCGCGCGCCTTGCTCGGGATGTTTCAGGGCACACTCCCACTCGAGCACCGCCCAGCTGTCGTAGTCGTATTGCGTGAGCTTCGAGAAAATGGCGCCGAAATCGACCTGACCATCGCCGGGCGACCGGAAGCGCCCGGCACGGTCAACCCAGCTCTGGAATCCCCCATAGACGCCCTGGCGGCCAGTCGGGTTGAATTCGGCGTCCTTGACGTGAAATGCCTTGATGCGCTGGTGGTAGATGTCGATGTAGTCGAGATAATCGAGCTGTTGCAGGACGAAGTGCGAGGGATCGTAGAGCAGGTTCGCGCGCTTGTGGTCATTCACCCGCGCGAGGAACATCTCGTAGGAGACACCGTCGTGAAGGTCTTCGCCAGGATGGATCTCATAGGCGAGATCGACACCGTGCTCGTCGGCATAGTCGAGGATGGGCCGCCAGCGCCTGGCGAGTTCGTCGAAGGCCGTCTCGATCAGGCCAGCGGGACGCTGCGGCCAAGGGTAGACATAGGGCCAGGCAAGCGCGCCGGAGAAAGTCGCCTGGGCAGTAAGCCCGAGTCGCCTGGACGCAAGAATGGCGCGCTTGACCTGATCGACCGCCCATTCCGTGCGGGCCTTGGCGTTGCCGCGCACTTCCGGCACGGCGAAGCCGTCGAATGCCGCGTCATAGGCGGGATGAACGGCGACGAGCTGGCCTTGGAGATGCGTCGAAAGTTCGGTGATGGCAAGGCCGTGGCGGGCCGCGACACCCGTCACCTCGTCGGCATAGGCTTGAGACTCCGAAGCCTTTTTCAGATCGAAGAGCCGGCCATCCCAACTCGGAATCTGAATGCCCTTGTAGCCCAAGGAGGCGGCCCAGCCGCACATCGTGTCGAGCGAGTTGAACGGCGCCGCGTCGGCAGCGAACTGAGCGAGGAATATCGCAGGACCTTTGATCATCTTCATCGATTGTTTCCTTCCCCTTGGACGTTCTTTTGGGGCGAATGCCTGATGGCGTGAGCGACAATCAATTCGGGCGCGCTCGGCTGAGCGATAGTCCGCAACTGAACACGTTGCTCCCACTTCCCAACGCTCTGGACCCATCATCCGGATCGCTTTTCTTGGTGCGAGGATGCCGGCCATCAAGGGAGAGCGCAATACCGGACTATGCGCGCCGGGGCTATCGCATTTGGGAGTTTTCCCTGCGGCCATCCTTCGAGACGCCCGCTTGGGCGGGCTCCTCAGGATGAGGACGGAGTTCGCGGCGGCAGTTTCAACGAGCGCTGACGTTAGATGAGCCTCATCCTGAGGAGGCGCGTAAGCGCCGTCTCGAAAGACCAGGCGTGGGCGCAAGCCGCCGCCACAAGTCATATGCGATAGCCCTGGACTGCGCACGGGGAGGCTCTAGAGCGAGATCGGCAGTGTCAGCGAAAGCAATCGTACGGACGCGGCTCCGCATTCTCGCGGCTGAATTCGCCCGAGCTTTGCTTGATCGCTCCACCCTCTTTAATCAAGAGGGCGCAGGGAAGGCCGGGTGCTGACACAGCACCCGCGGTCCGCTGCGCGAAAGCACACGCAGGAAGAACCGCACAGCAGCATACAGGTGGTGCCGATCACTCGGCCTTCCCTGCGCGATGGTCGGACGGCTTATGCCGTGCTCTCCCGGGAGCCGAGTTCCTTCTGGCCTCCCTCGCGCCTCGCGGAATTCACCGGCACCGCGCCGGTTGACGCTGATGCCGCCTCCGCAAGAGCTTGACCGTAGCAACGACGGCCAGGACCACACGGTTTTGCCGTACGCACGGCCCGCCATTTCGCCGCAGTTTTCCCCGCTCCGTCGACAGAGCCGGAAACTTGCAAACGAGACAAAGCCTAGCAGCGCCGTTCGTCCGCACGATGCCCTGGGCTCACGGAGAGCAATCCGCCCTGCCCTAGCTGTCGCGCCCGACGCTGCCGCGTCCACCGCAAGCCCGGCTCGCGAACAAGACGACCTCATGATCGCCCCTCAAGATGAGCCGGGATGGGTGAGATGTACGACAAAACCGAATTTCGGTAAAGTGGAATATTTTTGTGCGGAGGGGTTGACAGGGTGACGGCTGGCAAACGTCTGCCCGACAGGCGGCCACGACGATCTAACGCCGGCTTGTTCACTCGGGGGCGAGTCTATTAAGCTAACCTCAAAGGTCGAGTCTCTTTTGGATCAGATATTTGAGTTGCTAGGTCATTAGGCTAATGGAGAAGAGTTCGAACCGATCGTCGCCCTTCGTTGTATGGTCGGCCGAAAAGTACAAGGCTGTTGGCCACTGCATCTATTGCGGTTCAGCTGCCAATTTGTCTGATGAGCACATCGTTCCTCTCGGCTTGCAACCCAAAGGGGGTGACTGGTTCTTGCCGAAGGCCAGCTGCGCTGAGTGCGCTGATGTCACAAAGCGATTTGAGGGATTGTGCCTGCAAGGCACCCTTGGTCCACTGCGCGCAAAGCTGAATTAGAGCTGGCCCCGCAAATTCGGACAGTAGCTTGAGTGGATTTTCTGCCTGACAGCGGCGAGGATTCTTGCTGCGAATCAGGAGCGAAGATGACGAAGAAGAGCCGCCGGACGCATTCTCCGGCATTCAAGGCGAAGGTTGCTTTGGCTGCGGTCAAAGGAGACAAGACACTGGCGGAGCTGGCGCAACTGTTTGATGTTCATCCGAACCAGATCACGATCTGGAAAAACCAGCTCCTGGAAGGCGCCGCCGGCGTGTTTGGGCATGACAAGACATCGGCCGAGACGCCGGTCGATTTGAAGGCGTT